>CAJXQJ010000030.1 GCA_913058245.1 uncultured Colwellia sp. | reverse complement strand
AGAGGAGTTTACAATGTCTAACCACTTCCCGGTAAATCGTGAATTATTTGATGATGTTATGGTACCTAACTATGCACCATCGGCTGTTATCCCTGTTCGTGGACAAGGTTCTCGTGTTTGGGATCAACAAGATCGCGAATTTATCGATTTTGCTGGCGGCATTGCGGTTAACTGTTTAGGACATTGTCATCCTGCATTAGTTGGCGCACTAACCGAGCAAGCAAATAAAATCTGGCACTTATCAAACGTTATGACTAACGAGCCAGCTTTACGTTTAGCTAAAAAGTTAACTGACAGCACATTTGCTGATCAAGTTTATTTCGCCAACTCAGGTGCTGAGTCAAACGAAGCAGCTTTAAAATTAGCACGCCGCTGGGCATTAGATAACCACGGTGCTGATAAATCTCAAATCATCGCTTTTAAACAAGGTTTCCACGGCCGTACATTTTTCACTGTAACGGTAGGCGGCCAAGCAGCTTACTCTGATGGTTTTGGTCCTAAGCCTGGCGATATCGTACATGCTGAATACAACAACCTTGAAAGTGTTAAAGCACTTATTTCTGATAAAACCTGTGCTGTAGTAATGGAACCATTACAAGGTGAAGGTGGTATTGTTTCACCAACAGATGAGTTTGCTCAAGGTGTTCGCGAACTTTGTAACGAACATAACGCACTATTAATTTTTGATGAAGTACAAACGGGTGTTGGTCGTTTAGGTGAGTTATACGCATACATGGGCTTAAATGTTACTCCTGACATTTTAACCACAGCTAAAGCTCTTGGTGGCGGTTTCCCTATTGGTGCAATGATCACCACTAAAGAGATTGCTAAGCACCTTAAAATTGGTACACACGGCAGTACTTACGGTGGTAACCCATTAGCGTGTGCTGTTGCAGAAGCTGCATTTGATACCGTTAACACTTCAGAAGTACTAGACGGCGTAAAAGCTAAAGCGCAACTTTACATTGACGGTTTAAATGCAATCAATGCTAAGTACAACGTATTTAGTGAAATTCGTGGTAAAGGTTTATTAATTGGTGCGGTATTAACTGAAGCATATCAAGGAAAAGCAAAAGACTTTTTAAATGCTGCTATGGCTGAAGGTGTAATGACCTTAGTTGCTGGCGCTAACATCGTTCGTTTTGCACCTTCTTTAGTTATTCCAAACGAAGATATCGCAGAAGGTTTAGCACGCTTTGAAAAAGCAGTAGCTAAACTAGCTAAGTAAAATACCTATTATTAAATTAGCTATATATCATAATTTATGGGTATGTAGCTGTCTCATTGAGAGTTTTCTATGATTATTATACGCCCTATACAAAATAGTGATTATGATGCATTACATCGTATTGCTGTTGAGTCAGGACACGGTTTTACATCACTGCCGGTCAACGAAGAATTATTGAGAAAGCGTATTTCTCACGCTGAAGCATCTTTTGACAGCAACGTTACAGAGCCAGGTAATGAAGGTTACTTGTTCGTTATGGAAGATACCGAAACAGGTAAAGTTGTTGGTACAAGTGGTATTGAGGCTGCCGTTGGTCTAGACGACGCATTTTATCATTACCATTTAGGTAAGGTTGTGCACAGCTCTCGTGAGCTTAATATTTATAATACCGTCGAAACATTATCTTTATGTAACGATTACACTGGCGCATCAGAAATTTGTACGTTGTTTTTAAGCGAAAGTCACCGTAAAAATAGTAACGGGCGATTCTTATCGCGTTTTCGTTTCTTGTTTATGGCAGAACACACTGAACGTTTTTCTGAAACTGTAATTGCTGAAATGCGTGGTGTTTCAGACGAAGATGGCTCATCACCATTTTGGAAGTGGTTGGAAGAGCATTTTTTCTCATTAGACTTTCCAACTGCTGACTATTTAACAGGTATCGGTAAGAAAGTATTTATTGCTGAGTTAATGCCAAAATACCCGATTTACGTTAATTTATTGAGCCCAGAAGCACAAAAAGTTATCAACAAAGTACACCCTAAAACAGTACCAGCATTGCGATTACTTGAAGCTGAGGGTTTCTCTCGTCGCGGTTATGTTGACATTTTTGATGGTGGTCCAACGGTTGAAACACAAACCGCATTGGTGAAAACGGTTCGTCAAAGTCAAAAATGCCAAGTATTAATTGGCGACGTTGATAGCGACAATAAATATATTATTTGTAATAGCAAAGTAGCAGATTTTAGAGCAACTCAAGCACCGGTTTTATTACGTGAAACGGCAAATCAAGTTGTTTTAACGCAAGCGGTTGCTGATGCGTTAATGGTTAATGAAGGAGACTGGGTGCGCCTAGTTTCTAACTAATCAAAATCTCAATTAATTACTATACTCATTTGCGATAAACACGCAGAGGAATAAAGAATGTCACACAATATACAGTTAATAAACGGTCAATGGATTGCTGGTTTAGGTCATGAAATATTTTCAAAAAATCCAGCTAAAAATGAAGTAATTTGGCAGGGCAATACTGCATCACCAGCACAAGTTGAAGAAGCAGTAAGTGCTGCACGCACCGCTTTTGAAACATGGTCTAATATGCCAATTGAAGAGCGTATTGCCATTACCGTGAAATTTTCTGAATTATTAGCAGAAAACAAAGAAGCTTTGGCAACCACCATTGCACGTGAAACCGGTAAACCACTTTGGGAAACTCGTACTGAAGTTGGTGCTATGGTAGGTAAAATTGCTATCTCTGTACGTGCAAATGAAGAACGTACCGGTACCGTTGAAAACCCAATGCCTGGCGCTAAAGCTTTTATTCGTCATAAGCCACATGGCGTTGTTGCTGTATACGGTCCTTATAACTTCCCTGGCCACTTACCTAATGGCCATATTGTACCGGCACTTATCGCAGGTAATACGGTAGTGTTTAAGCCAAGTGAATTAACCCCTATGGTTGCTGAAGAAACCTTAAAACTATGGTTACAAGCAGGCTTACCAGCTGGTGTAATTAATATGGTGCAAGGTGAAGTTGAAACAGGTAAAGCATTAGCAAGTCATCCACAAATTGACGGTTTATTCTTTAC
>CAJXQJ010000029.1 GCA_913058245.1 uncultured Colwellia sp. | reverse complement strand
CGCTTGGTAGTAGTCTATGATTACGTATTACCAGTCAATCGACCCATAAAAGTCAGGAGAGTAGGCATGTTATTTCAAGGCAAAAGCCTTTCTGCCCAATTGTTAGATGACGGCATCGTTGAGTTTAAGTTCGATGCACAAGGCTCAGTTAACAAATTTGATCAGGCAACGTTTAAAGAATATATCGCCGTTGTAAACGCGATTAATAACTGTAGCGAAGCGAAAGGGGTGCTAGTTACCTCTGGTAAGTCTTCATTCATCGTTGGCGCTGATATTACTGAGTTTTTAGAAACTTTTAAAAAGCCTGAAGATGTGTTGATCCCATGGATCAAAGAAGGCTCTGACGTATTTGATTCATTTGAAGATATCAACTTACCAACCGTAGTTGCCATTAATGGTTTTGCTTTAGGTGGCGGTTGTGAAATGACTTTAGCTTGTGATTATCGTATTGCCGATACAAGCTGTTCAATAGGTTTACCAGAAGTTAAATTAGGCTTAATGCCAGGTTTTGGTGGCACAGTGCGTTTACCACGTGTAATTGGTGCTGATAATGCTATTGAGTGGATGTCGACGGGTAAAGCGCATAAAGCAGAACAAGCAATGGCTGTTGGTTTACTTGATGCAGTTGTTGCGCCTGAGCATTTACGTGAAGCCGCAACTAATATGCTGAAACAAGCGATTGCAGGCAAGCTAGATTGGCGTGCAAAACGTCAACCTAAGTTGGAAGCATTAAAGTTATCGCAGACTGAAACCATTATGACTTTCAATGCTTGTAAAGGCATGATTGCAGCGAAAGCGGGTAAGCATTACCCAGCACCTATGGCGACAGTGAAAACTATAGAAGCAGCGGCAGGTTTGGATCGTGCCGGCGCAATGGCATTAGAAAATGCCGGTTTTGCAAAGCTTGCCAAAACGGATGCAGCAACAGCTCAAATTGGCTTATTTATGGCTGATCAAGTTGTTAAAGGTAAAGCGAAAAAAGCCGGTAAACAAGCGACAAAAGCTGTAAACAAAGCCGCAGTGTTGGGTGCTGGTATTATGGGCGGTGGTATTGCATACCAGTCTGCTTATAAAGGTACGCCAATCATCATGAAGGATATTAACGACCAAGCACTAGATTTAGGTTTAACAACGGCTGCAGGCATTTTGAGCAAGCAAGTTGAACGTGGCCGTATGAATGCTAAAAAAATGGCTGGCGTGTTAAATAACATTACCCCTTCACTTAGTTACGACAGTGTTAAAGGTGTTGATATTGTTGTTGAAGCGGTTGTTGAAAACCCGAAAGTAAAAGCTATGGTATTAGCTGAAGTGGAAAGCCATGTTGCTGAAGACGCTATTGTTACTTCAAATACTTCAACCATTTCCATCGACTTATTGGCAGAAAGCGTCAAACGCAAAGACAAATTCTGTGGTATGCATTTCTTCAACCCGGTAAACAAAATGCCATTAGTTGAAGTTATTCGTGGTAAAGAAACCTCTGATGAAACCGTTGCTGCAGTTGTTGCATATGCTGCGAAGATGGGTAAATCACCTATCGTAGTTAACGATTGTCCTGGTTTTTATATTAACCGTGTTTTATTCCCTTACTTTGCAGGTTTTAGTCAGTTAGTACTTGAAGGTGCTGATTTTACTACGGTTGATAAAGTGATGGAAAAACAATTTGGTTGGCCAATGGGTCCAGCATACTTACTTGATGTTGTAGGTATTGATACAGCTGATCATTGTACAGGTGTTATGTCATCTGGTTTCCCAACTCGCATGGCAAAAATTGATAATGACCCAGTAAGTGCGTTATACGCTAATGAGCGTTTTGGTCAGAAAAATGGCAAAGGCTTCTACGACTATGGTAAAGATAAGCGTGGGCGTCCAACCAAAGTTGCTGCGCAAGCCGCTTATGACTTATTTGCTGTTGAAAGCAAAGAGTTTAGCCAAGACGAAACCATTGCTCGCTTAATGATCCCTATGATCAATGAAGTGGTACGTTGTTTAGAAGAAGGTGTTGTTGATACAGCTGCTGAAGCTGATATGGGCTTAATTTACGGCTTAGGTTTCCCTCCATTTAGAGGCGGCCCAATTCGTTATTTAGAAACCTTAGGCTTAGATAACTTTATAGCTATGGCTGATAAATACGCCCATTTAGGTGAAATTTATCAAGTGACTGATGGTATGCGCGAAATGGCGAAATCAGGCAAATCTTATTTTACAACCGATGTTAAAACTAACAGCGTTAAAACAGCTTAGGCGAAGGAGAAAATCATGAAAGAAGTCGTTATTGTCGATTGCATCCGTACCCCAATGGGGCGCTCAAAAGCCGGTGTTTTTCGTAACGTTCGTGCAGAAACTTTATCAGCACACTTAATGCAGCAATTGCTGGTTAGAAATCCAAATTTAGATCCGGCATTAATCGAAGATATTATTTGGGGTAACGTGAAGCAAACCAAAGAGCAAGGTTTTAATATTGCTCGTAATGCTCAGTTATTAACAGATATTCCAAAGTCTACCGGTGCTGTTACGGTTAACCGTTTATGTGGTTCTTCAATGCAAGCACTACATGACGCCACAACCAATATTATGGCCGGTCAAGGCGATGTGTTTATGGTTGGTGGTGTTGAACATATGGGTCATGTACCTATGATGTACGATGTCGATTTTGACCCAGCACTAAGCAAGCATATTTCTCGTGCCGCTGGCAACATGGGCTTAACTGCTGAATTATTAGGTATGCAACATGGTGTTACTCGTGCAGAGCAAGACGCATTTGGCGCGCGTTCTCACCAGTTAGCACACAAAGCAACGCTAGAAGGTCGTTGGGCCAATGAAATCGTTCCGACACTTGGTCATGATGCAATGGGCGCGTTAACGCTTATTGAAAATGATGAAGTGATTCGTCCTGAAACTACGGTTGAAAGCTTATCGGGTTTACGCCCAGTATTTGATCCGGTTAACGGTACAGTAACTGCGGGTACTTCTTCTGCACTTTCTGATGGCGCATCAGCTATGTTAGTGATGTCTGCAGAAAAAGCCAAAGCAATGGGCTTAACACCTCGCGTTAAAATTCGCGGTATGGGTGTTGCGGGTTGTGATCCATCAACTATGGGCTTTGGTCCAGTTCCTGCGACGAAAAAAGCATTAAAACGTGCTGGCTTAACGTTAGCAGATATTGAATTGGCTGAGTTTAACGAAGC
>CAJXQJ010000028.1 GCA_913058245.1 uncultured Colwellia sp. | reverse complement strand
GGATCACAATCAACCATTAAGACAATGGCTTTTTTCTCTCGGGCAAAATACACAGCTAAATTTTGTGCTAGACAGCTTTTACCGCTACCGCCTTTTTCCCCGCCTACTAAAATCATCATTTTGCTAATTCCTTGTTTGCTACTACTAATACAACAACCATTTCATTATAGTTCAATAATTAACAGCCAGTTATTTAAGGTAAATCGGTTAGCTGTATGGCTACTTCAAACCAACCATTGTCTTGCTTGATACAGCGTACAACTTGCCCAAATAGTTTTTGACTATTCGGATTTGCCGCCTTGAAAATAATAGTGACTGGCGTTTTTCCTGCAATTTCACAATCACAATCAACTTTTAAACCGCCGCGAGAAAAGTCTAAGCAAGCAATTTTTTTACGGCACTCGTTACCATCGCTATCGGCCCAAACAATATCAACAAGTTCTTTTTCCATATCAATACGAAAAGCTTGTCGACGTTCGTTTTCTTCTTTATCTAATGTATTGTCAATAACGCTCATAGAGACTCCTTGTTTACAGCAAGATTATATACAACCAATTATTGTTCATTTATTCGACCATACTCAGCATACGAATAACAATGGCAACCCGCAACTATTATATGATCAAGGACTTTGATATCGACTAATGCCAAGGCTTGCGTTAACCGCTCAGTGATTTGATTATCAGCAATGCTAGGTTCGGCAATACCCGAAGGATGATTATGAGCAAGAATAACGGCACCAGCTTGGTATTTTAATGCCGTTTCAACGACTACTCTAGGATATACAGCCGCCGCATTAATAGTGCCATAAAACAAGCGCTGAAATTTTATTACTTGATGCTGGCTATTTAAGAATAATGCCGCAAACACTTCTCGATTTTCATTTCGTAGCTCTGCAATAAGAAAATTTTTAGTACTGGCTGAAGAGGCAAGTGCTTCACCCATTTGCATCTGTTCTGCTAAATAGCGCTTAGACATCTCTAAGCAGGCTTGTAGTTGTACATATTTAGCAGTACCTAAGCCATGATGCTGACAAAACTCATTGAGTTCTGCTTGGTAAATTTTCGAAATACTGCCGAAATTTTTTAATAACTTACGAGCAAGATCAACTACGTGACAACCTTTGACACCGGTGCGAAGAAAAATAGCTAATAATTCCGCATCGCTAAGGTTATTTGCTCCATGTTGCAATAATTTTTCTCTTGGTTTTTCACAGGCAGGCCAGTCTTTTAACATAGTTGCATCCTTGCAAAGTGATTTTAAAAAAAGTGTGAATAATGCTATCTTATCGCCAATTGTCGTTATTAAGATTAGCAGTTTATGCAGATTCTTCAGGGTAAAAAAATCCTATTGGGTATCAGTGGTGGTATTGCCGCCTACAAAACACCAGAATTAGTTCGTCGTCTCAAGGACCAAGGTGCTGATGTACGAGTGGTTATGACCGAAGGTGCTAAAGCATTTATTACACCACTGACGTTGCAAGCGGTGTCGGCAAACGCGGTGTCTGATAGCTTATTAGATACTCAAGCAGAATTGGCGATGGGCCATATTGAGTTAGCAAAGTGGGCCGATTTTATCTTAATTGCACCTGCAACCGCTGATATTATTGCTAAAATAGCCGCCGGTATGGCGAGCGATTTATTAACTACCTTGTGCTTAGCAACCGCTGCACCCATTGCCATTGCACCTGCGATGAACCAGCAAATGTGGCACAACCGAGCAACACAAAACAATATCAACACCTTAACATCTTGGGGTTACACCGTATTTGGCCCAGGTGCAGGTGAACAAGCCTGTGGTGACGTTGGTTTAGGACGCATGTTAGAAGTGGATGAATTAGTCACGTTAACTTGCCAAGAATTCACACAACCAATACAAAAAACACAAGAGAAAGAACAAGCAAAACCATTAGCTGGACAGCAATGGCTAATAACTGCGGGGCCAACGCGTGAAGCCATTGATCCCGTTCGTTATATTTCTAATCACAGTTCAGGAAAAATGGGCTTTGCCATTGCCACTGCCGCACAAGAACTCGGTGCAAACGTTACCATTATTTCTGGGCCGGTAAACTTAACAACACCTGAGTTTTGTCAAAAAATAGCCGTTAATAGCGCCATAGAAATGCATCAACAAGCAACTACATTAGCGGAAAATGCTGATATTTTTGTCGCCTGTGCCGCGGTTGCAGATTACCGCCTTGATACTATCGCCAATGAAAAAATTAAAAAATCACACGACACTATGCGGCTAAATCTGATTAAAAACCCTGATATTGTTGCCGACGTTGCAGCAATGACTAATAAACCATTTACGGTTGGTTTCGCTGCTGAAACCCAAGACGTTGAACACTACGCTCGTGGCAAACTTGCCCGAAAAAATCTAGATATGATAGCTGCCAACAATGTTGCAACTTCAGGACAAGGCTTTAACAGCGATGACAACGCTTTAACGGTATACACTGCTAATGATGAAAAGGTTTTGCCGTTAACGAATAAAGCAGAACTTGCCAAACAGCTAGTGCAATTTATTCAAGACAACTATCAAAATTCACTGAAAAGTTAATCTAAGATATGAATGGCGCGGTTCATTGTTGAATCGCAGCCAGTTCTCACTATACAATTACGCTAACTTTTCAGTAGTCACTCTGAAAAAATAACAAAAATAGAGAATCAGTTTTATGCCGGCGACTCAAAAACCAAATCGCAAACAACAAATTTTAGAATGCCTTGCACATATGTTACAAACTGGCGCAGGACAGCGGATCACCACCGCCAAACTTGCCGCTGAAGTTGGCGTGTCGGAAGCAGCACTTTATCGTCATTTTCCTTCCAAAGCGCGTATGTTCGAAGGCTTAATAGAGTTTATCGAAGAGTCTATTTTTTCACGAGTTAATCTCATTTTGACCGATCACAAAGAAGCATTAGTGCGTTGTCATCATATTTTGCACGTACTGTTAATTTTTGCCGAGCGTAATCCCGGTATGTGCCGCATTCTAGCAGGTGATGCCTTAATGGGTGAAAATGAACGTTTACGTGCCCGTGTAAATCAGTTTTTTGAAAAACTTGAATCACAATTTAAGCAGGTATTACGAGAACGTAAATTGCGTGAAGGCAAAGGGTTTACAATTTCAGAACAAGCATTAGCGAATATTTTAATGGCATTTGCTGAAGGCAAAATAAACCAATATGTACGCTCTAACTTTAGCAAAAAGCCGAGCACTGATTTTAATGAACAATGGCAATTTTTAATGGCTGACAAATAGCCTGAGTTGAAAGTACCTTTGTCGACAAAAAGCCAATCAACATTGGCATCTAAAATATTTAAGGAAACAACGTGAGTAAGTTAGCACATCTAAAACCAAGTTCTTTGTGGCAAATTTTTGAAAAAATTTGCAGCATTCCACACCCTTCGAAACACGAACAAAAAATATCACTTTGGATCCAATCTTGGGCGAAAGAGCTAGGGCTGAGTGTTAAAGAAGATGCCGTTGGTAACCTGATCATTAAAAAGCCAGCAACTCAAGGTATGGAAAATAGGAAAGGCGTTATTTTGCAAGCTCACATGGATATGGTACCGCAAAAAAATTCGGATACTGAGCACGACTTTTTAGTTGACCCAATCAAACCTTATATTGTTACTGAGGCAGATGGTGATTGGGTGACCGCCGAAGGAACAACATTAGGTGCTGATAATGGCGTTGGCTTGTCTTCAGCATTAGCAGTTTTAGCCAGTGGCGATATTCCACATGGCCCATTAGAAGTATTAGTAACCATTGATGAAGAAGCTGGCATGACAGGCGCTTTTGGTCTTAAAGCGGGTTGGTTAGAAGGCGATTTACTGATCAACACTGACTCTGAGCAAGAAGGTGAAGTTTACATGGGTTGTGCTGGTGGTATTGATGGCGAAGCTACATTTGCTATTAAATATGAAGATGCTCCAGCTGATGTGGAGTCTTTTAACTTATCAATTTCAGGTTTAAAAGGTGGTCATTCTGGTGTAGATATTCACACCGGTCGCGCCAATGCAAACAAACTATTAGTACGCTTTTTGCTTGACGCGATTAATGAATTTGATTTACGTCTAACAGAATTAAATGGCGGTAGCTTACGTAATGCAATTCCACGTGAAGCCGACGCTAGCTTTGTTATTAACGCAACACAAGTTGACGCTTTTAAAGCAAAGCTAGCGGATTACTTAGCAACTATTCGTCATTCACTAGGTTCAATTGAAACTGACATTGAGATGTTACTGATTTCGCCAGAAACCTTTGATGAGTGTTGGACTAACGACACACAAAGCATCATTCTACGAGCGTTAAACGCTTGCCCTAACGGGGTATTACGTATGAGTGACGACATTGAAGGTATTGTTGAAACTTCATTAAACCTTGGTGTAATGCGTAGTAAAGGTAATAAATTTGTTGCCATGACTTTAATTCGTAGTTTACATGATGATGGTCGACTAGACGCGCAAACAACAGTACAGTCGGTATTTCAATTAGCCAACGCTGACATTAAGTTTTCAGGAGCTTACCCAGGCTGGAAGCCAGACACAAGTTCAGCATTAATGCAGACCGTGCGTGACACTTATCAATCGTTATTCAATAAAGTGCCTGAAATTATGGTCATTCATGCCGGACTTGAATGTGGTCTATTCAAAACCGCATACCCGCATTGGGATATGGTGTCATTCGGTCCGACAATTAAATTCCCGCATTCGCCTGATGAAAAAATACAGATCGCAACAGTTGAGCAATATTGGCAGCTTTTAGTTGCAGTATTAGCGAATATTCCAGAAAAATCATAACGCATTGAAATATGCTTTTCAGCGCAGTATTACCCTTATACTGCGCTAACATTCCTACACCTTTTTTATTTAGTTACCTATAATAAAAAGGTCGACCAGATCAATATTAGCGTAATTAGCCTAAAGTCTAATAAACAAATAACGTTAAACGTCCTAAACTAAACTTGGGGTTCTTTAAAGGAAACAATGACATGATTCAGCCAGAAAAAATTATAATAGCTGACGATCACCCATTATTTAGGCAAGCGTTGTTAGGCACATTAAAATTAAAACTAACACAAACACAATGGTTGGAAGCACAAACAATTGC
>CAJXQJ010000027.1 GCA_913058245.1 uncultured Colwellia sp. | reverse complement strand
TTGGAGCGGCTGACGAGACTCGAACTCGTGACATTCACGTTGGCAACGTGATGCTCTACCAGCTGAGCTACAGCCGCTTCATAATTTAACTTTCATTCTATACACATGCCAATGTGTATTAACAACCCTACAGTAATGATGAAATGGTACCCGGGGCCGGACTTGAACCGGCACGCTGTTAGGCGAGGGATTTTAAATCCCTTGTGTCTACCAATTCCACCACCCGGGCAAAATGGAGGCGGGTCCCGGAGTCGAACCGAGGTCCACGGATTTGCAATCCGCTGCATAGCCATTCTGCCAACCCGCCATTTTCATCATCTACGAGTAAGGTAGTATTCCTTAGAATCTTCTCTAAAAGAGAATTTGGAGCGGCTGACGAGACTCGAACTCGTGACATTCACGTTGGCAACGTGATGCTCTACCAGCTGAGCTACAGCCGCTTCATCTGTTGACTCCCTGTCAACTGGAAACGCATTCTACATTGAAAAATTCATGAGTCAACCATTTAATTTCAATTTTATTTCGACTGCTCAAAAAGCGACTAATCTGGTGTTTTTTTAACTAAAACTCCCCTCTTTACACCTATTTAGTCAAATATTACTTAGTTAATTCCGGCCATGCTGCTTTAAAGTAAATAACCATTGACCAAAAAGTCAGCACAGTCGCAATAGCATAGAAGCTATATGCAGCAAAAATTAAAATTTCATGAGGGAATTCAAATAATATTAATGGAATATCATAAGTGGGATACCAAATTAATCCCATAATGCCGAGCATTTGTGCTGCCGTTTTATATTTACCTAATTGAGAAACAGCAATTTCGTCTCGCTTACCACGTGACGACATAAACTCTCGTAGCGCACTAATAAAAATTTCTCGCGCAATCATCAGTATAGCTGATACTGAAATCCACCATACCTGTAAATCTTGAATCAATATAACTAAAGCAGCAACAACCATAAGTTTATCGGCGACAGGATCAATAAATGCGCCAAATGCTGAAGACTGATTTAACTTTCGTGCTAAATAGCCGTCTAATGCATCGCTTATCGCAGCAAACCAAAATACGGCGAAGGCGCCAAAATGGTTCCATGATACCGGCAAATAAAAAACCACAATAAAAACTGGGATTAATATAATTCTAAATAATGTTATTTGATTGGGGATTGTCCACATAGTAATTCTAATATCTATTCTTATAGTTATCTGATCGAATAAGTTCAAATCGAGAGTAATTGACGCTAAAGCCCATTTTACACAGATTGCTTGTTAATTGTCATGCAAGGCATCATAAATATTTTCTGCTAGTAACTTACTTATACCTGGCACTTTTTCAAGAGTTGCTTTATCAGCTTTTAAAACTTCTTGTAGGCCACCTAAGTATTGTAAAAGTGCTTGCCGTTTCTTGGCGCCAATACCAGGTATTGCTTCCAATGTTGATTTTTTACTGGCTTTTTGACGTTTTGCTCTATGACCTGTTATCGCAAAACGATGTGATTCATCACGAATATGTTGCACTAAATGTAAAGCGGGCGAAGTGGCGGGTAATGAAATTAGCTGATGGCTACCCGCCAAAATTAAGGTTTCTAAACCAGGCTTTCTTGATTCCCCTTTAGCAACACCAACCAAAAGAGGTGTTTTTACTTGTTCAATATTACTAAAAAAAGCTTCTGCTTTTGCCAGTTGCCCTTTTCCGCCATCAATAAAAATAATATCTGGCATTTTTTCTTCGCTATTAACCTTGCTATAACGCTTATCTAACGCAAAGGCCATTGCTGCATAGTCATCACCAGGAGTTATACCATGAACATTGTAGCGCCGGTAATCGCTTTTTAATGGCCCTTCCTGATTAAACACCACATTAGAGGCAACGGTTTGTTGCCCCATGGTATGGCTAATATCAAAACACTCAATTCGCGAAATACCATTTGGTAATTCAAATACTTCATTCAACGCAGAAAACCGTGCTTGCATCGACTCTTTATGAGCATTTCTAGTCATCAACGCAGTTTCTGCGTTGGTACAAGCCAACTTCAAATACTGTGAACGTTCTGTACGAACATTGTGTGATATTTTTACC
The DNA here is from genome assembly GCA_913058245.1 of uncultured Colwellia sp. Taxonomy (GTDB): domain Bacteria; phylum Pseudomonadota; class Gammaproteobacteria; order Enterobacterales; family Alteromonadaceae; genus Cognaticolwellia. Next base: position 4,808 of record CAJXQJ010000027.1, on the reverse strand, counting down.
TCGTGCTCTGCTTGGGCACTTATTACCTGAATAATATCTTGCTGGTGCTCAATCGCTGTTGTTAACACTATTTCTTTAGGAATAGCACCAGAGTTGAGCTCATTACCTATATAGTGTTGACTAATAAATGCTGCAATTATCTCTGCGTCACTGGTATCAACAGGAACTGTAGGAAAATAACTTTTGCTCCCCAATATTTTTTGCTCACGAACAAATAATAAATGTATACAGGCCTGTGATTTATGACGAAACAAGCCAATCACGTCCATTTCTGCTGCTGAGCCACTGACAAACTGCTGTTGCTGAACTTTTCTTAAGGTAGCTATTTGATCACGGTATTTTGCTGCATGCTCAAACTGTAGCTCTTGACTCGCAGTTTCCATTTTTGCGACGAGGTGTTCAATTACCGTTGAGCTCTTGCCTTTTAAAAACATTTTCGCGAGCTGAACTTGTTGTTGATAATCTTGCTGAGAAATCTTATCAACACACGGCGCAGAACAACGTCCTAATTGAAATTGTAAACAAGGTCGACTGCGCGCACGATAATAACTGTCTTCACATTGCCGCAAAGGAAATAACTTTTGCATTAAACGTAAACTTTCCCAAACCGCGCCAACTGTTGGGTATGGGCCAAAGTATTCGCCTTTAATTTTTTTACCACCACGGTGCAAACCAAGCTTGGGGTGCTTGTGATCAGTAATTAATAAATAAGGATAGGATTTGTCATCACGCAGTAAAATATTATATTTAGGTTGGTACTTCTTAATATAATTATTTTCGAGGATCAGCGCTTCACCTTCAGTATGGGTAACTGTGACATCGATGGCGGCAATTTGTTTGACTAATGCGCGAGTTTTGTTACTTCCAACATCTTTACGAAAATAACTGGCAAGACGTTTCTTAAGGTGCTTAGCTTTACCAACATAAATAACTGTTTGGGTGATATCGTACATACGATACACTCCTGCTTGTTCAGAAACGACTGCGAGGAAAGCTTTATGATCAAACGTAATATCTTCATTTGATAATGATTCTTCAGACAAAACTACAATGCTTCAGTTTTCAACATACCATGACGGATAGCTAAATGCGTTAGCTCAACATCATTACCAACATTGAGCTTTTCAAACATACGGTAACGATAACTGTTAATGGTTTTAGTACTCAAAACAAGCTGCTCTGAAATATCAGGCACTTTTTCACCACGTGTGATCATTAACATGATTTGTAATTCACGCTCTGACAAACTGTTAAATGGGTTTTCTTCTGCCGTTTTAAATTGGCTTAATGCCATTTGCTGAGCGATTTCTGGCGTAATATAACGCTGGCCACTATTTACCGCACGAATAGCATTAATCATTTCATCTGGGCCTGCACCTTTAGTTAAGTAACCTGCAGCACCAATTTGCATAACTTTGGTAGGAATAGGATCTTCACAATAGACTGTTAACACGATAACTTTAACGTCAGGCGCATAACGAATAATTTTCTTCGTTGCTTCTAAGCCACCAATGCCTGGCATATTCATATCCATTAGCACAACATTAGGCTCAGTTTTTCGACAAAACTGCACAGCTTCTTCGCCCGTTTTGGCTTCACCAATAACCTTAAGTCCTTTTACTTCGTCTAGGATTTTTCGTATTCCAGTACGAACCAACTCGTGATCATCAACTAACAAAACATTTATCAACGTAAAATTACCTTAGAATTTCTTAAGAAACAGCAAAATATTAGACAAAAAGAATATAGCGAATCAGTCATTAACACAATCTAAATTACCGCTTTTTCTTTAATTCAGTCAGTTATTAAACAAATATTAAGCAGAGGTTATAACTCATTCTTATTTAACCAACTATTTAATAAGCCAATTTGCCCATTTTTATAGGCGGCATAAGTTAATCGCACGGCATTACTTAAAATAATGCTGTCATTCCATTTTGTTTGTTCAGCAATTAATTCGTAGCATTTTTGTGCTTCTGGTGACAAATAACCTCGCATTTCCTTTTTGCCACGATCTTTTTGGCGCTCACGGTAACGCTTTTGCTTTTCAGCATTTGTTAATGCTTTCTTTTTTATGTTCATCAATACCTTACCTATCACATTGCACACAACCACATTGGTTACGCATAACCAATTCTGGCAAATTTTAATACAGAAGTTAAGTAAAAACTCAATTTATTTAACTGTTCGGAGTTGTTTAGCGTACAAGTGTTCGCTAAAGTAACGCCTTTCAAATTCTCAATAGATGTAAGTGATCCCATGGAACAAAAAAATTCGTTCACAAAAGAAGACCTAGTTAAAGCGGGTACAGGTGAAATGTTCGGTGCTGGTAACAGCCAATTACCATCAGACAATATGTTAATGATGGACAGAATTGTTAGCATTAACGATGACGGTGGCGAGCATGGCAAAGGTGAAATTATTGCCGAGTTAGATATTACCCCTGACCTTTGGTTTTTCGATTGTCATTTCAAAGGTGATCCTGTCATGCCAGGTTGTCTTGGTTTAGATGCAATGTGGCAATTAACTGGCTTCTATTTAGCATGGTCTGGCGGTCCAGGTCACGGCCGTGCATTAGGTGTGGGTGAAGTGAAATTTACTGGACAAATTTTACCAACAGCAAAAAAAGTAACTTACAAAATTACCCTTAAGCGCGTTATCAAACGTAAATTATTTATGGGTATTGCAGATGGTACTGTTTCAGTTGATGGTCGCGTTATTTACACGGCAACTGATTTAAAAGTTGGTTTATTTACTGATACCACTAAGTTTTAATAACGAATAAAACAAACGACAGAGTATAGAACAGTATAAAGTGGCATATGTGGCTGCTTTATAGTATTCGTTCTGAATATATACGTTCATTCACATAATTGTGACCGCGTTATACTATTTATTCTGAATATAAAAAAGCCAGCTGTTCAGCTGGCTTTTTTGATAGCAAATTACTATTACTAGCTATTAGCAATACGCGCTTCTACAACAACCAACGCTTGGTCAATTCTATCAAGCACCTTTTGTTGGTCTAATAAAGCTAACGTAATATCAAGTGAAGGCGAATTACCGCCACCAGTTGCTGCTACGCGAAGTGGCATGCCAACTTTCCCCATACCAACTTCTAGCTCTGTAGCGGTATCATTAATTGCTGCGTGAATAAGCTCCGGCGACCATTCAGTTAGTGCAGCAAGTTTACTTTTTACCACTTGTAACGGCTCTTTAACCACTGGGCGTAAATGCTTTTTAACTGCTGTGGCATCTAATTCGGTAAAATCTTCATAAAAATAACGACTGATTTGCGCCATTTCTTTCAATGTTTTTACGCGATCAGCTTGCACTTTAACAATTTCTTCAAGCGCAGGGCCGCTTTCAACGTTAATGCCTTGCTCAGCCATATGCCACTCTAAATGAGAAGCTACATAACTTGGCGCTAGTGTTTTCATGTAATGCTGATTAACCCATATAAGCTTATCAGTATTAAACGCTGAAGGAGCACGGTTACAGCCGGTTAAATCAAAAAGCTCTATCATCTCTTCACGAGAGAAAATCTCTTGATCGCCATGAGACCAACCTAAACGTACTAAGTAGTTTAATAATGCCTCTGGTAAGTAACCGTCATCGCGATATTGCATAACACTTACCGCACCATGACGTTTTGATAAACGTTTGCCGTCATCGCCCAAAATCATTGGAATATGCGCGTACGCAGGAATTGTTGCACCTAACGCTTTTAGAATATTAATTTGTTTCGGAGTATTACTAATATGATCATCACCACGTACTACGTGACTAATTTTCATATCTAAATCATCAACAACAACCGTTAAATTGTAGGTTGGCGTACCGTCTGAGCGAGCAATAATTAAGTCGTCAAGTTGGCTATTACTAATTGTAATATCGCCTTTAACGATGTCATTAATGACAACATCACCGTCTAATGGGTTTTTAAATCGAATAACAAAAGGCTTACCTGCAGGGTGATCTGTACGGTCACGCCATAAGCCGTTGTATTTTTCAATTTCACCTTTGGCTTTCGCTTCTTCACGCATCGCTTCAACTTCTTCCGCGGTGCTATAACAGCGATAAGCATTACCTGATGCTAAAAGCTCTGCAATAACTTCTTTATAACGGTCAAAACGTTGTGTTTGAAAATAAGGACCATGTGTCCACTCAAGGTTTAACCAATTCATACCATCCATAATGGCATCAACAGAAGCTTGTGTTGAACGTTCTAAATCAGTGTCTTCAATACGAAGAATAAAGTTACCGCCATTTTTTTGGGCATATAACCAACTGTATAAAGCAGTACGCGCGCCACCAACATGCAAATACCCTGTTGGACTAGGAGCAAAACGAGTTGTTAAAGTCATAAAAATCTCAACTAAGATGTTTAATTGCCCAAGAAAGCAATAAAAACAAAAATTATGGTTAATAAAGTTGGCTGCATTTTATCAGGCAAAGATATGAAATACACCTACTCGTTGGCTTAATTCATTTCAAATAACGCTTAGTCGGCTAAAAAAGTTCACAAATCCATCACTATGATGGAAATTGAAGCGGTTGAACTAAATAGTTAAAAAAATAGCAAAAAAGTACCGAGTTTTTGTTGACAGCTTTTTCGTTCTCCCTATAATACGCCCCCACAGAGACGGACGATTAGCTCAGTTGGGAGAGCACCGCCCTTACAAGGCGGGGGTCACTGGTTCAAGCCCAGTATCGTCCACCATTCTTTGCCATAAAGAATTAAAACTTTAATGGACGATTAGCTCAGTTGGGAGAGCACCGCCCTTACAAGGCGGGGGTCACTGGTT
>CAJXQJ010000026.1 GCA_913058245.1 uncultured Colwellia sp. | reverse complement strand
TGACTTTTATGGGTCGATTGACTGGTAATACGTAATCATAGACTACTACCAAGCGTGTGAATATTTAGCTTACCAATTTAATAAAACTGAAATAGTAAAAGAAATAAAGTGCCACTGAGTTTGCCTTGAAAGTACATCGAAAGCAAACTTTTTTAAACAAGCGTTTTAATTAAGTGTATTAATATTATTTACGAATAAAAAAATAGCGAAATTAATCGCTATTTTTCTTGTAAATATTTCACAAATGTTAAGCCCATAACACAACACACCAAATAATAAATGCGATAGCCATGCTAATAAAAACGGCCGCAGATGCTAAGTCTTTCGCTAAACCAGAAAGTTCATGATATTCGTAACCAATACGATCAACCACAGCTTCTATTGAGGTGTTTAATGTCTCAGTAAAAAGTACAAAAAGTAATGAAATAATTAACGCTGCTTGCTCCAAGGGTGAAATATTAAAGGTAAAGGTTAACGGAATTAAAATAACACTTAACATTAGCTCTTGCTTAAATGCAGCTTCATTTTTTGTCATCCAACTAAGTCCTTTACAGGTATTGATAAATGCTGACAATATTCTTGTAAGCCCTTGCTTCTTATTACTAGGTTCAAACATTACTTAGCTCCTTTGGTTTGCGCTAATTGCAGGGTATTGTCATGAATAGGAAAATCGCATTGAGAAAAAAAGTCGAGCTCTTTTTGATAGCTACTGCTTTGCACCTTTAATAACCCCAACATACTATGAAAAATGTAGTCGTGATTAATCGAATTATTACGAGCAATATTTTCTAAGCACTGTTGTTTGTTTTGCTGCTGTATGGCTTGTTTCGCTTCTTGATCAGAAAACCAAACTAGCATGGGTATTTCCCGCTGTTCGTCTGGCGATAATGCATAAGGAAAACCATGTAAATACGCCCCTGACTCACCTAGTGATTCACCGTGATCAGATACGTAAAGCATAGAGGCATTAGTATTAGCAGGTAACTCCTGCAAGCTTTCAATCACTTGTGATAAAACGAAATCAGTATATGCGATGGTATTATCATAAGTATTTTGTAGTTGCTTATCGCTACAGTTTTGAATATCACTACGAGCACATTCTGGGTTGAATACAGTATGCTCTTTAGGATAGCGCTTAAAATACGTTGGCCCATGTGAACCCATCATGTGCAAAACAATTAAAGTTGACGGTGCACTTAAATTGGCTAGCTTTTCTCGTAATGGCTCAAGTAATACGCCATCTTGGCAATACTCACCATCACATAATGGATTATTTTGGTTTACATCAATTTTTATCGTTGGAACTCGAGCACAAACCCCTTTGCAACCGTTATTGTCAACCCACAGTACATCAACGCCAGCCAAGGAGGCTAAGTCAAGTAGGTTTTGTTGGTTGTCGGCGGTTCTGCGCTCAAAATTTTCTCTTGCTAAGGCTGAAAACATACAAGGAACAGATACCGCAGTAGCTGTGCCGCAAGACTGCATATTCTGAAAAGAGATTAAGTCAAAAGGCTGAGTATATTGGTTAGTATCTTTTTCATAACCATTATGCGAAAAATTTTTCGCTCGTGCGGTTTCCCCTACAATCATCACAGTAACCTGCCTGTCTTGCGAATCTGAAGTTAACAATTTAGGTGTAGCATCGATAATATTAAATTCAATGTCACTATAAAGTAAGCGATCACGGGCAAACTTATAACCACTACTAAGATACTGCGACGGTACAAGGTATTTTTTCAAATAGTTATTATTACGCGCTACCGCAGAATAGCTTGGATAATATGCCCAAGCGATAATACATACAGAAAGAAATGAAACCACCATTAACTTTGCCCGTTGTAATAACTCATGCGAAAAGCGTTGATAGTTCACATTAACCGAATAAATGAACAAAGCAGGGATAACACCAATGCCGAGAAAGAATAATACTAACTCAACATTTAGATATGACATTGCCTCAGCGCTGTGTGTTTCAACTGAGTTTTCTATCATGCCGTAATCAAAAACAACGCCATAGTTTAGTGTGCCATAGAATACCAACGTTGAGATAAGGGTCAGTATGATTAGCGCGGGCTTCATTAAGTAGCGGATAGAAAAAACCGATAGCAGCAATATCATCAAACTAAATAGTAATACTGGCACCGATAGTAAAAATAGCAGTTTATATTGCTCTAGCGCAGTTATTGCTCCAATAAAACCCGATAAAAACGGAAAGTTCATTACCAGGGTAAAATATAAACTTACCAGCATAAGCAGCTGATTAGCCGTTAAATTAAATGAACTTAAACGACACATATTGCTAATTTTTTGTCTCAAAACACACTCCCAAAACATAATCAAACTCAGCGGAGTAAGGTGTTACTCTGCTAGATTACGCAGCAGTGTATCTAGGCCAATGTCGTAAAAAGGTTGCTAACATTTTTTCTACATCGAACTATTTAGAATATTCATGTCTAAACGTCAGTGCAGATTGATATTTAGGTTTAAAGGTACATCATGAAAATTTTATTAGTGGAAGATCATCAAGAAATTGCCGGCGTTATTTTCGATTTCTTTGAACTAAAGGGGTTTCAATTAGATTATGCTCGTGACGGTAAGCAAGGCTTCGAGCTAGCATGTCAGAACCACTACGATGTGATTATTCTTGATATTATGCTGCCGCACTTGGATGGTTTAAGTGCTTGCAAAAAGCTCCGAGCACAAGGGGTCGATACGCCTGTACTAATGTTGACAGCAAGAGACAATAACAATGATATTATTGACGGTTTTGAGCATGGTGCTGATGATTATTTAATTAAGCCTTTTGACTTAAATATTTTAGCTGCGCGATTAAGTGCATTACACAAAAGAAATACTGGCGAGATAGCAAAAAAATCACTGACCTTTTCAAAACTAACGTTAGATTTTACAAATAGAACATTAGCGCGTAATGAATGCGAGTTTCAACTAAACCAAACGTTATTTACCATTATGAAAACATTAATGTTGCGCGCACCTGAAATAGCGACACGAGAAGAAATACTTAATCAGGTTTGGCAAGATGATGTTCCTGAAGAGGACTTATTACGCCATCATATTTACCAGTTACGTAGCCAAATTGATAAACCTTTTAAACATGGTTATATCCGTACCATTCCAAAAGTAGGCTACCAATTAACACTTGAGCCAAACTAACGCCAATTAAATGAATATATTTCACTCAGCTAAGCGCTTAACTTTTTTATATTTCTCAATAGTTGCCATTGCTATTATTGTTATTCACGCTTCCGTTTTTGAATTAACCACCGAAGATTTAGAACATATTTATGCAAAGAATAGATTAGATAACCTAGCGACTTATTCGGAAGTAATTTTGCAAGGTAATGATTTAAGCAAACTTACTAGTAAGGAAGTTAATACTCAGGGAAATATTGCATCTGAGCCAAACCCAATAATTTACTTTGACTTTGATAGCATACCTACTGAGTTCCCAGATCCTAAAACGATTAAATATAACCAAGCCATTGAAGTGCCGTTAGCATCTGACGTAGAAGCACATTTTGTTATGAAGAAAAGGCTAGTCATTAACGGAGAACCACGTGATGTGTTGCTCACGCTAGACAATTCACTATATGAACTCAGTGAAGAGCAATTATTCTCTACCTTGTCAAAGCAATTTACTATTTCTTTAGCGTTATTATTTGTCAGCTTATTAGTTGTATTAACTATCGCAAATAAATTAACAAAGCCCATTTCAAATTTTGCTCGTATGTTGGCCAATAAAGAATCTACAGATTTAACGCCTATTCATTTACCTAAAGGCACCAAAACCAGCGAACTTGTTGGCATGGTAGAAACATTCAACGCTTATCAACAACGCATTGAAAATTTGATAGAACGAGAAAGAGCATTTAATAGATATACTAGCCATGAACTCAGAACACCGTTAACAGTAATGAATGGCGCAATAACCCTACTTGGCGAATCAACTGACAAAGCATTTATCGAAAAGCAGCGTCAGCGACTATTGAAAGCAAGTAACAGTATGAATGAATTTGTTGAAACTCTACTCAATCTTACTAAGCCAATTGACGAATTAGCATTGAAAATAAGGCAAGTACCTACTGAAGAATTATCTTCAATCATAGAAGAACATGCTCACCTAATTTCAAACAAAGAGGTAACATGGAAAATAAAAATGCTTGCTAAACCAGAAATTAGTATGCCACCTGCTACATTTCATATTTTATTGGGAAACTTAATCAAAAACGCCTTTGCGTACACGGAATCTGGTACCGTTATTATTGAAGCCGATAAGCATTATTTGAAAATTATCGACACAGGTATTGGTTTATCAAACAAAAATGAAAAACATGGCTACGGTTTAGGTTTATTACTAGTTAGAGATATATGTCAGCAATACCATTGCCACTTTTCTATTGCTGACAATGAAATGATAGGCTGTACCGCAACCGTAAACCTAACCAATTCATAAGCTTATTTAACGCGGCCGCGTGTACCACGCTGTTGATTTTTCTCCATTTTGGCTTGTAGGGTTTGCTCCATATCTATACCTTGCCAATGAGCAATATCTAGCACTCTCAAAATAATATCAGCCAACTCTTCTGCAAACTCCTCTGTTGGCTGTTCACCTCGACATTCATTAATTGCCTCTCCCACTTCTGAGGCTACCAAGGCTAGTGCTTCTAAGGTTGTTTTATTATGCCAGCCCATGCGTTCAACCCAGTCATAGTTTTGTTCAGCAATTTTATTTATATTCATGAAATTATTTCCATATTAGTTAGTACCTTATTAATTCAAACCTTATCAGCAAACTACACGTAAAATATAATAGCTATTTATTGGTAGCATTAATAAATCGTGCATGCGTGTATTGCCACGATATTTAACATACAATAAAGATTCCCACCTTGCTATTTAACAGGAACAACATGCCAATCGCCGCGAAATTAAAAACGCCTGAAAACTTACTACTTGCTATGGCCTTTATTATGCCATTAGTGTTTTCAGTATGGATGGCACTCCTTAATAATTTTGTTGTAGAGAAAGCAAATTTTACTGGTATAGAAATCGGTATTTTGCAGAGTTTACGCGAAGTACCTGGCTTTCTTGCCTTTACGGTAATTTACGTTTTATTGTTTATTCGAGAACAAAAGCTAGCCTATATTTCTTTAGGCCTAACAAGCATAGGTGTTGCAGCGACTGGTTTTTTCCCATCTGTAGTAGGCTTATATTTAACCACCGTTATCATGTCAATTGGTTTTCATTACTTCGAAACAGTTAATCAATCACTTGCCTTACAGTGGATTGATAAGGATAAAACAGCACATTTTCTCGGCCGAGCATTGTCGGTCAAATCTATCGCCTCTCTACTAGCTTTCAGCAGTATTTGGGTATTAATGGAATACTTTACCTGGAGCTATCAAGCCACTTACCTTATGTTTGGCGGCATCGCATTTGTCTTTACATTATTTTTATTAATTTCGTTTCCACAGTTTCCTCAACCAGCAGAACAATCAAAGAAATTAATTTTACGTAAACAGTATTGGCTTTTTTATGCCTTAACTTTTTTCAGTGGCGCACGCAGACAAATCTTTGTCGTATTTGCAGGCTTTTTAATGGTAGAAAAATTTCACTATAGCGTTGCCGATGTTAGTGCTTTGTTCCTTATTAATTATGTATTTAATTGGTTGTTTGCCGCACAAATAGGTAAGTTTATTGGTAAAGTTAGTGAGCGCAGTGTTTTAAGGTTTGAGTATATTGGTTTAGTGATATTATTTATTCTTTATGGCCTTGTCGAAAATGCCAATTTAGCTGCCGCACTGTATGTGATTGATCATTTATTTTTTGCCCTAGCAATTGCAATTAAAACCTACTTTCAAAAAATAGCCTTACCTGAAGATATTGCAGCCAGCGCAGGGGTAAGCTTTTCTATTAATCATATCGCTGCAGTCGTCATTCCAGCGTTGCTAGGCATGGTATGGATAATAAACTCATCTTGGGTGTTTTACGTAGGTGCAGGTTTTGCTTTTTGCTCGTTACTATTAACTTTTGTGATGCCATTTGCACCGGCAATTGGCAACGAGTTTAGCTATAAAGAAAAATTACAAGTAAAAGAAAGTACTTAAGGTTACGTTAACCGATAGCTATGGTGCTACCGGCATTTATCTGGCGAGGTTATTTATCTGTTTCTTTTTTCTAAACAAGCGAAAAAATCTTCTGCTGGCATAGGTTTAGCGTAGTAAAACCCTTGAACTTCGTCACATGCTAATGTCTTTAATTGCACTTCTTGCTCAACACTTTCAATACCTTCAGCAATAACTTTTAAGTTCATTTGCTTACCTAAATTGATAATGGTTTCGGCAATCACTGAGCCACCAGGCTCTGCAATGTCGTTGACAAACGATCTATCAACTTTCAATCTATCAAGCGGTAATTTTTGTAAATAACTTAAAGAAGAAAAGCCAGTACCGAAATCGTCAAGTGCAATACTTATTCCTTGGGCTTTCAATTGAACTAACGCATCAATGATCACCTGCGGCTCATCCATTAATACATTTTCAGTAATCTCTAATTCCAACTTACTTGGATCAACTTTGTTATTTTGTGTTGCTTGAATAATGCTTTCAACAAAGTTATCACGCTTAAATTGAGGGATAGAAACATTTACTGAGATACTGACATCTTCAAATTGGCTCTCGGCCAGTTTATTTAATGTTGAACACGCTTGCTCTACTACCCAATTACCAATATCGATAATTAAGCCAGAATATTCCGCCAAAGGAATAAATACGGCAGGTGAAATAAACTTACCTTCAGCAGTTCTCCAGCGTAGTAAAGCCTCAGCACCAATAATTTTTCCAGTTGCCAAGCTTAGTTGTGGTTGATACCAAAGCTCTAAACGGTTATCAGCAAAATCGGTACGTAGCTGTCTGATCATCCCTAAGCGCCACAATGTTTTATCTTCCATTTCTTGCTGATAATAAACAAATGGCTCTTGTTGAGATTTTTTAGCTAAATTTAACGCAATATTGATTTGATTTAATACTTTAACGCCACGTGTACCTGCAGAGTCCTTGGAACAAAAACCAAAGCACGCACTAATTGGTAAATTTTGCTCGCCAGCGGCAAAAGGTCGACTAAATAATGCTGCAAGGGTTTCAGGGTTCACGACTTTTTTCGGTCCGATAATACCAAAAACATCAGCACCTATACGTGCTAAATGGCTCTTATCGCCGACGCTGCGAATACGTGACGATACTGCCATTAATAATTGATTACCTATATCTTGACCAAGACCATCATTGATATCACTAAAGTGGTTTATATCAATTAATGCTGCTACTAGTTCTTCGTCATCACTTTGACAAAAGTCATCTAGTAAATTAACGAAATCTAAACGGTTAGGAAGTTCTGTTAGCCAATCTTTATATGCCGCATTACGCAATTTTTGAAAAAGATGAACATTTTCATATCCGGTTGCGATATTCGTTAAAAACACTTCAATTAGTTGTTTTTCAATATCTGTTAATTCTTGCGCAAGTTCTAAATGAATAACGGCTCTAAAACCACCACTGCCGAAATATAACGAAGTTGAGTTAGCACTAAAAAAATGCTGTTTTTGCTGAAAGCAACTGGTAATTTGCCTAACGGCATCAGCGTTATCTAAACATGCGAGTTTTTGATTAACTTTACTTTCAGCAATGCCCTCTTGCCCAAGAATATATAAACTTAAGTCGTCGGCACCATCAACAATTCCCTGACCTCGCGCACAAAAAACGCTAGTTTCAGACTCGGCAAGTTGCTTAAATTCAGCTAAGACTCCCGCTGCGTAATCGTGTACATTATGTTGTTCAAGCAAATTAGCGGCGGCGCCAATAATGCGCTCTAAACCTTCACGATTTTTAGTGACGGAATCAATTTGTTGGTAGGAACGAATGGCAGCGTAAACTGTTGTAACTAGTTTTCGGCGAGTAAGCTCTGTTTTGGTTTTGTAGTCATTGATATCGTAGTCTTTGATAACACTTTCTTCAGGTGCATAACCCGGTTGCCCGGTTCGCAATACAATACGAATATCATCACGCTTTAGTTGCTCACGTATATGTTTAACAACCGCTAAGCCTGCATCATCACTCTCCATCACAACATCAAGTAATACTAATACAATATCTTGATGTTCTTCGATGAGCTTACATGCATCTTGCCCTGAATAAGCGTGCAAGTATTCTAAATGTCGGCCAAGTACGACCAAATCAGACAGGGCCAATTGGGTGACTGAATGTATTTCCGGGTCATCATCAACAATTAGTACTTTCCATGTCTCACCAACAGCCGAGTCTAATATTTCATCTTCATCACTGTCATCGATAAACAAAAAATCATCGTTTGTATTTTCGGAAACTTGCATATCATCCTCAATGCACTAGTAAACAACAACTAGCAATTTTTTTGATGAATAATTTTAAAAATTTTCATCATAGATAAGTACATAATAAAAGTCGGATAAGGAATATTCAACAATTCGTTGCAATAATATTTTCAGTTTCAGTTACATCGAAATTATTTTCATCTATTTGTACAAATATAACTATTAACTTTAGTTTTAAACCTGTTTAAATTAAAGATAAAATTTCTTATTTTGTAAAGCAAATGAGGAAATATAAGGCAATTAATAGACGCTTTATTAAAGCTATAATAAACTTTGTAGCAATGTTATGTTTACTAATTAAACAAAGATGGCTTGAAGGGCAACAACGTGACTCAAACAAATGACAAACAAACTCAAGTGGTTGCAGATACGCGTGCACCTGTTGCTACTGAAAATACGCAACAAAGGTCATCTGATAAAAGCACAATAAATAACGCAGCTAACGCCTCTTCACAAAAACAATTATTAGGGTTAGCAAAAAAGTTTTCATTAGACGGTGCATTACTACCTGAAGAAAAACAAGCCCCGATCGAAGATCGATCGTTTCGCCGCATTAAATTAAACGAACTGCGTCAACAGCAAAATATCGAAGCAATTACTTTACGAGCAATAAAGTATTGTTCAGATAATACAATTGCCGATCGCGCCGATCAAGACTGGTTTAGTTCATTTATAGCCCTTGCTGAAGGCATCAGTAATAAAACCATGCAAGATTTATGGGCAAAGATTTTAGCTGGTGAAGTCAGTCAGCCGGGTTCTTTTTCGTTAAAAACCTTGCAAGCATTTAGAAATATGAGCATTACTGAAGCGAAGTTGCTTGCAAAAGCCTGCAGCATTGCTATGAGCGATAGCCGCAAGAAAAATATTAGAATTATCAGCGGTGCTTACCAAGTGCCTAAATTATTTAACTTCTTTAATAAACAACGCCAACAAAGGCTTGATTTAAACCAAGTAGGGTTTGGTTATGCCGACTTATTAACACTGGCGGATAACCACCTATTATTCGAGCAAGAAACTGAAAGCCATAATCTTAACAAAAATGAACAAATTCAATTTAGCTACAATGGAAAAGTGGTTAACTTTATTGCCAAGAAGGCCGACTGTATTTTAACTTTCTATAAATTCACGCCGATTGGAACTGAACTGGCATTACTCATTTCAGATAACTCAGACGAAAGTTATTTCCACGCAGTTAAAAGTCAACTCTCTGAAAATTTTACAATTGAGGGTTAACACCAACGTTAGGACGTAAACGAGGTAAGCAGGAACATAATAATGCTCCTGCTCTATTTATACTAAATACCGTCGCCATCGGTATGTAAGCCACACTCTCGCTGCATACCAGAAAAGCGAGTATCACTTTCATCCATGCCAGCAGATAATGGTCGCGTACTATGAACATCACCAACAGAAACATAGCCTTCTTCCCATAGCGGGTGATACGGCAAATTATTTGACGTTAAGTACTGGTGAACATCTTTATTTGACCAGTCAATAATCGGGTGAACTTTAAAGCGTCCTCTTAGAATACTAACCACAGATAAACCTTCACGATGACTAGACTGCTGACGCCTAACTCCGGAAAACCATGTACCTGCTTGTAATTCATTCAAACCACGTTCAAGTGGTTCAACTTTATTACGTCTGTTATAGGCTTTTAATGAAGCTTCATCAGCAGCCCATTCTTGGCCATACTTTGCCTGTTGCCAAGCTGCACTTTCTTTAGCACTAAATACTTGTAAATTCAGATTTAGGCGCTCTGTTAATTGCTCAATAAATTGATACGTTTCTGGAAACAAATGCCCAGTGTCAGTAATTAATACCGGAATATTAGGATCAATTTGCGTCAACATATGCAGCATAACGGCTGACTGAATACCGAAACTTGAAGATAAAACAAACTGCGATGGCAAATTCTCCATTGCCCATTCCACACGTTGTGTAGCTGTTTGTTTTTCTAGCAACTCATTCCATTGATTTAACCACGGCTCAGGTAACGAAGCCGGAAAACGATTACTTATCGCCGGTGCCGCTGTAGCCTTAATAATGTTAGTCATGAAAATCTCGCTTACTTACAATAACTTCTTGGATAATACCGCTACGAATAACAAAGTCGCCAAATGCTTCTTTTTCATTACGCTCTGTAACCCATTTAGCTACTAAGCTATCTATTTCTTGTAAAATATCTTCTTCGTTTAAATTTTCTTTGTACATTTTAGGAACACGTGTACCAGCAATATTGCCACCTAAATGCATATTATATTTACTTGGACCTTTACCTACTAAACCTATCTCAGCCAACATCGCTCTACCACAACCATTAGGGCAGCCAGTTACTCGTAAAATAATACTTTCGTCGGCCGCACCGTGTTTTGCTAATATTGCTTCAACATCGGTCACTAACCCTGGTAAATAACGCTCTGCTTCAGCCATTGCCAACGGACAAGTTGGAAACGCCACACAAGCCATTGAATTTTTTCGCTGCACTGATACATTATCAGCCATCAAGCCATGTGCTCGTGCAATACGTTCAATCTCTGCTTTGTCTTCAGCGGCTATGCCTGCAATGATTAAGTTCTGATTTGCGGTCATGCGAAAATCACCTTTGTGGATTTTCGCAATTTCAGCAACACCGGTTTTCAACGGGAAATTAGGCTTATCAAGTAAACGCCCATTTTCAATAAATAAGGCTAAATGGTGCTTACCTTCAAATCCTTCGGTCCAACCAATACGATCGCCTCGGCCAGTAAATTCATATGAACGACTTTCCGCAAACGTGATACCGGCACGCTTTTCAACTTCCGCTTTAAAAGTATCTACACCAACTCTATCTAAGGTATATTTCGTTTTAGCATTTTTACGATTAACTCGGTTACCCCAGTCTCGTTGAGTCGTTACGACTGCCGCTGCAACATCCAAAGTTTTGGCTAATTCAACAAAACCAAAGTCATCGGCTTTACGTGGATAGGTAGATTTATCTCCATGAGTCATAGCTAAGCCACCACCAACAAGCACATTGAAACCAATAAGCTTGCCTTGTTCAGCAATGGCAACAAAATTCAAATCGTTAGCATGAACATCAACATCATTTTGTGGTGGAATAACCACAGTAGTTTTAAATTTACGAGGTAAGTAATTTTTTCCTAAAATAGGTTCTACTTCACCTTCTTCAGTACCGCCTTCAATTTTCTCACCATCTAACCAAATTTCAGCATATGCACGAGTTTTAGGTAGTAAGTGCTCGCTGATTTTTTTCGCCCACTCATAAGCTTCTTGATGCAATTCCGATTCTACTGGGTTAGTTGTACACAGTACGTTTCGATTAACGTCACCAGCTGTTGCAATTGAATCTATGCCGTATTCATTTAACGTTTGGTGCATCAGCTTTATGTTTGGCTTTAAAACCCCATGAAATTGAAACGTTTGACGTGTAGTAATACGAATGCTGCCATAGCTGGTTTTTTCACGAGAAAACTTATCAATGGCCAACCATTGCGTTGGCGTAATAATACCGCCAGGCATACGAGCACGAAGCATGACATTATGCAGAGGCTCTAGCTTCTGTTTAGCGCGCTCATTACGAATATCACGGTCATCTTGTTGGTACATGCCATGGGTTCTGATCAGCTGAAAATTATCAGCGGTAAAACCACCAGTAATATTGTCTTTTAGGTCTTCAGTAATAGTACCTCGAAGATAGTTACTTTCTGCTTTCAAGCGTTCGTTATCAGCGTGCTTGCCTTCAACAATTAATGGCCCATTAGTTTGGCTGTTATGAGTCGAGTCGGTCATTAGTATACATCCTTCTGATAACGCTTAGCGTTACGTAAATCTTTTAAATAAGTGCTAGCTTGTTCTTCTGATAGTTTACCTTGCGTGGCTATAATATTGAGTAATGTGGCCTCTACATCTTTTGCCATACGACTCATATCACCACAAACATAAACATGCGCGCCACGTTCTAACCAAGCAAACACTTCACTTGCGTTTTCTTGTAATCGGTCTTGTACATAAATTTTTTCGCTTTGGTCGCGTGAGAACGCTAAATCAATTTTTGTTAGCAAGCCTGACTTTAAGTAATTTTGCCACTCAACTTGATATAAGAAGTCTTGGGTAAAGGTTTGATCGCCAAAGAACAACCAGTTATCACCAGCTGAATCAGTCGCTTCACGCTCTTGCATAAAAGCTCTGAATGGCGCAACACCAGTGCCTGGGCCGATCATGATTACCGGGGTTTCGCTATCTGATGGTAATCGGAAGTTATCATTGTGTTCAATGAATACTTTCACTTCTCCACCTTCTTCGAGACCATGAGCTAAGAAACCCGATGCGCCGCCTTGTCGTTTAGTATCATTAATTTGGTATTCAACAAGCCCGACCGTAAGGTGCACTTCTTCCTCGGCTTCACTTTGCGCTGAAGCGATAGAATAAAGCCTTGGAGTAATTTTTCTTAAGGCATCAACAAACATTTGCGGCTCTAATATCGCTTCACCAGTTAATGGCGCAGACTTCACAACATCAATAACTTGATGATTAGCTGCATACTCTCTTAACGCAGATTTATCATCAAGTATTGTTAATAGATGCTCTGCATTTGACAGTTTCCCCCAAAATTCAACGAAGTTAATCGAAGTTTGGGTTATTTCATATTTTGTTTTTAGTGCTTCAGCGAGTGTAAAGCCTTGCTCTGCAATATTGATCAATGCTCCAGCATCAAAAGCAAGTGTACTGATCAGCTCATCAACTAATGTATTAGAATTTTCAAACCAGACACCGAGTGCATCACCCGCTTGATATGAAATGCCTGATTCACCGAGATCAATTTCAACGTGACGAACGTCTTTGGCTGAGTCTCTACCAGTGATCTTTTGGCTTAACAATAATTCTGCAGAATATGGGTTTTGCTTGTTATATTGATCTTCAGCGGCACCGACATTTGGTAAGCTAACAACATTGCTCGTACTGGTATCAGTATCTAGTAATATCTTCGCTTCTTTAATAATGGTTTCAGACCAAGAGCTCACATCAGCATCGTAGTCGACATCACAGTCAACACGTTCAGTAATACGTTTAGCACCTAGTTTTGCTAAATATTCATCAAAGTCTTTACCTGTTTGACAGAAATACTCATAACTAGTATCACCCAAAGCTAAAACACTATAATGTAAATGTTCTAAATTCGGTGCCTTTTTCGAAGATAGGTACTCATGTAACGCTATAGCATCATCTGGTGCTTCGCCTTCTCCATTAGTACTTGCAACTATTAATAGGTGGCTAATGTTTTTAATTGCTTTTGGCTTTATTTCACCCATACTTTTTAATTCAACAGTCAGGCCTTCTGCAGTTGCCTGAGCAGCTAAGCTTTTCGCAACACCTTTAGCATTTCCTGTTTGAGAACCATACAAAATTGTTAATGTAGAAGCAGTAGCATTTGCGGTCGCTGCAGGCACAGCTACAGCACTTATACCTTCAGCTTTAGCAGCTAAGTACCCACTCGCCCATGCTAACTGTAGTGGTGAAAGATCCTGAGTTACTTGCTTAAAAGACGCCAATTGATTGGTGTCTAGCATTGTTTGATTTAAATTTTGCTGTTCCGGCAACATGTGACTATACGCCCATTACTAATTAATGAGGCAAGAATAGACTGAATGCAGCCTAATGAAAAAGAATAGAAACGGCTTTTTTATTCAAAAATAGAATATAGAAGAAAGATAATAGGATGAATTATGTTGAAGCTTTGCTAATCCGTAGTAAAAATATTTAAACGTCAGATAGCAAAAAAGGCTATCCATTAGGATAGCCTTTCTTTTAATAAGAGCCTAGCAATGTCCTACTCTCACATGGGACCTCCCACACTACCA
>CAJXQJ010000025.1 GCA_913058245.1 uncultured Colwellia sp. | reverse complement strand
GTGGCGGACGCGGCAGGAGTCGAACCTGCGACCGCCTGGTTCGTAGCCAGGTACTCTATCCAGCTGAGCTACGCGTCCGCGGTCAATCGTTATTTTATATCTTGATTCAAGATAGGTACTAAGACCATATATTTATTTTTAACTAGCTTTAATATTAGCTATTCTTTGTTATTTAGCCACTTAAAGAAAAGTGGCGGACGCGGCAGGAGTCGAACCTGCGACCGCCTGGTTCGTAGCCAGGTACTCTATCCAGCTGAGCTACGCGTCCGCAATAAACTTACTTTTTTATATCTCTAGTCCAAGAGATAACGAATAAAGTAATAAACAAATTAGGTAAACAACCTAGTGAATATTCTCATTCGCAATGAACAATTTCAATATCGTTGTTCAAACGATGCCAATCTAAAAGAATGGCGGAGAGGGAGGGATTCGAACCCTCGATCCGGGATAAACCAGATACTCCCTTAGCAGGGGAGCGCCTTCGGCCACTCGGCCACCTCTCCAATGGGTGCGAATAATAAGGGATTAAAAAAATAAGTCAAACTTTTTTTAAGCTTTTATTTAGCTTTTTTAACTGTTTGTCGAGAATTCAAACAACACGCTCGTTTTTCAAACATTAAAGATAGAAAATATCGTCATAGCGCTGAAATAAATTATATTTAACGATCAAAAAAGCCGACTGATGTCGGCTTTTAACATGAGAGAAAAATTAGAATTTGTTCCCTGAGGTTTCACCCTCTCCTTTTTCTGATTGTATTCTCATATAGATTTCTTCACGATGAACTGACACTTCCTTCGGAGCATTTACACCAATACGTACTTGGTTACCCTTTACTCCTAATACTGTCACAGTGACGTCGTCTCCGATCATCAACGTTTCACCAACTCGACGAGTTAATATTAACATCCTAATTTCCTTTATGTTTAAAAACGAGATCCACTAAATATTTATAAGCTAGTAACAAATTAAATTTAGTCTAATTTTTGCAAAAGTGCACTAAAGATCACAATAAGTATCTAAAATACTTATCAAACATTGAATATTCCTAAGACAACGCTGCAATTTTAATCGCAAACAGAAAAGTGGAAAAAGCCCAAGTAAACTGTCTTTGCATTCTAGAGTGGTTATTTTAACAACCTTGATGAAACAATAAACATCATATTGGTAATTTTTTGTAATTTATAATAACTTTTTATTAAGATTTATTAATAGTTGCACTTAAATTTACACACCATTAACAAATCTTGCTTATTTTGAGCTAAAGTCATGCTTTGTAAGTTCCTCTTAACCACAATACACTTTTCAAAGTTAATGTATTGTCGTTACATATTCTTATCGCAATATAGATAATAAATAAGAAACAATAAAAAAGGGGCTAAATGCCCCTTTAATTAATATTTTTATTTAAACTAGGTTTAACTAAGCTTTTCAGTTAACCAGCTTTGTGCAGCAGCTAAAGCCGCTTCTATGTTATCAGGCTGACTACCACCGGCCTGTGCCATATCTGGACGACCGCCACCTTTACCACCAACTTCTTGTGCAGCAACATTAACAAGCTCGCCTGATTTAACTTGACCAATCAGATCTTTGGTTACACCAGCAATTAAACTCACCTTAGCATCATTCGCCGTAGCCAATAAAATAACACCAGAGCCCATTTTGTTCTTAAGATCATCAACCATACCACGCAATGACTTAGCTTCAACGCCATCTAAATTAGCAATTAACGCTTTAACACCGTTAATTTCACTTGCCTGACTAATTAAATCTGAGCCAGCTTGGCTAGCGAGTTGTTGCTTGTATTGAGCAATTTCTTTTTCGAGTTGCTTATTACGTGCAATAACTTGCTCAACCTTACTTGAAACATTTGCCGTATCAGCCTTCACTAATGAAGCGATATTATTTAAGGTGTGCTCTTGTGCTTCAAAGTAGTTTAATGCAGTTTCACCAGTTACCGCTTCAATACGACGTACACCAGCTGCAATGCCAGCTTCAGATACTATCTTAAATAAGCCGATATCGCCGGTACGCTCAACATGTACACCACCACAAAGCTCTGTAGAAAAATCACCTAGTGTTACAACGCGTACTTCGTCGTCATATTTTTCGCCAAACAACGCCATAGCGCCTTTCGCTTTTGCCTCATCAATTTGCATCAAGTCGGTTTCACGAGCTAAGTTACTACGAATTTGCTCATTTACCATACGCTCTACTTTATTCAACTCTTCACGCGTAACGCCTTCAAAATGAGAAAAATCAAAACGTAGCTTTTCAGCATCACACAATGAACCTTTTTGCGTAACATGTTCACCAAGAACCTTACGTAAACTGGCGTGTAAAATATGTGTTGCTGTATGGTTCTTAACAATAGCAGCACGGCGTTCGGTGTTTATTTCAGCTTTAACACGGCGATTCAAACCTATGTTATGACGAGCAATACCTTTATGAGCAAAAGCATGACCTAGTTTGAATGTATCAGTAACTTCAAAAACACCATCATCAATATGCAATATACCTGCATCACCAACTTGACCACCTGATTCAGCGTAAAATGGTGTTTTATCAAGTACAACAATACCTGATTCACCGGCTGTTAATTCCGCTACTGATGATTCGCTATTGAAAAGCTCAATAACCGTTGATGACATTTCACTGCGGGTATAGCCTTTAAACTCAGTACGATGATCAGACTTAATAGTGTCATTATAGTCAGTACCAAATTGGCTAGCTTTTTGTGCGCGCTCGCGTTGCTGAGCCATTGCAGCGTCAAAGCCTTTATGGTCAATACGTAATTGGCGTTCACGAGCGATATCAGCAGTTAAATCTGCCGGAAAGCCATAAGTGTCATAAAGTTTAAAAACATCATCACCGGCAATCGTATCGCCTTTAAGCTCAGATAAAATATCTTCGAGCAACGCCATACCACGATCAAGAGTACGACCAAACTGATCTTCTTCAATGCGTAATATTTTTTCAATAACCGCTTGTTGCTGAACCAACTCTGGGTAAGCATCGCCCATTTGTTTTGCTAGTGATGCAACTAATTTGTGGAAGAAGAAAGATTTAGCTTCAAGTTTATGGCCATGGCGAATAGCACGACGAATAATACGGCGAAGTACATAACCTCGACCTTCGTTTGATGGCATAACGCCGTCAGTGATTAAAAAGCTACATGAACGAATATGGTCAGCAATAACGCGTAATGACTTATGCTCTAGGTCATTACATGCTAATAATGCTGCAGTGTCACTAATTAGCCCTTGGAAAATATCAATTTCATAATTGCTATGTACGCCTTGCATTATTGCCGCTATACGCTCTAAACCCATACCTGTATCAACAGAAGGCTTAGGTAATGCTTCCATAGTACCGTCGGCATGACGGTTGTACTGCATGAAAACTAAGTTCCAAATTTCGATAAAGCGATCGCCATCTTCATCAGGTGAGCCAGGAGGACCACCAAAAATTTCTTCACCGTGATCATAAAATATTTCAGAACATGGACCACATGGACCAGTATCGCCCATTGACCAAAAGTTATCAGATTCGTATTTTTTCTCTGGAGATTTATCACCAATACGGATAATTTTTTCTGCTGGTACACCAATGTCGTTTAACCAAAAATTATAGGCTTCATCATCAGTTTCATAAACTGTAACTAATAACTTTTCTTTTGGTAACGCCAGCGTAGAGGTTAAGAACTCCCAAGCAAAGTGAATGGCGTCTTTTTTAAAATAGTCACCAAAACTAAAATTACCTAGCATTTCGAAGAACGTATGATGGCGAGCTGTATAACCTACATTTTCTAAATCGTTATGCTTACCGCCTGCTCGAACACAGCGTTGTGAAGACGTAGCACGGGTATAACTACGCACATCGCCACCTAGAAAAACATCTTTAAAAGGTACCATACCTGCATTAGTAAATAGCAAAGTTGCATCATTACCAGGAACTAACGAACTACTAGCAACAATTTGGTGCTGCTTAGAAGCAAAAAAATCTAAAAATGCCTGACGCAATTGGGCACTAGTTTCAATCATGTGAATTTCCAACTCTTCGAAAAATTAAATCTGTTTACGCGTTTAATATTGTCATGATCTCATCAATGGAGAAACCACGCTGTTGCATAAAGCGCATTCTTTTTGCTTTATCTTTTTGATCTTTTATTAGGGACGCACCAAAACGCTTATTATACGCAAGCTCTGCTTGAAGATACCAATCTATTTGCTGGTTTCTTAGCATTTTTTGCACAATTTCACCGCTAACACCTTTTTGCGATAGCTCATTTTTAATATATCGCCAGCCATATCCTTTGTTCACACGACTTCGAAAAACACTGTCAGCGAATCTTTCTTCACTCAAGTAGTTTTCTTCAATAAGAAAATCTAGCACCGAGGGGATTTCATCAGAATCATAATCGCGAAGACAAAGCTTTTGCTGAAGTTCCTTACGGGAATGTTCCCGGCGCGACAGCAAATCAATGGCTGTATGTAAAATAGCTTTATTCAAAAGGACGCTTTCTAACAATTTTTATTGGCAAATATTTTACCTTTAATAGCGTGATAAACAATAGCGCTATTACTAGCAAGATAAAACAACAAGTAAAAACATTGTATTAATGATGATAAGTTTTTACATTATGTTAATAATCGCGCAAAATAAACTTAGCTAACAGAATAATAAAAGCTAAGTCATAGCTATTAATAAAAAACAGGGACCTGTATGAAGGGACAATACAAAAATATGCGTTTAGCATTGGTAATGTTATTTAGCTCACTATTTTTACAAGCATGTGGGGGCTCGAGTGACAATACACCTACATTCTCTATCAACAGTGACATTGCTGCTGTCGCATTTACCAACGAGTTTTTGCAAGAAGAAACCAATACAATAGCGGTAAATGTAACTTTTGACGGAAATGGTCTTCTACTTGGTTTTGCGCCAGACTCTGCGCCAGTAGCTTGGCTCAATTATCGCATTGAAAATCTAACCGCGACCTCTGCAACCATTCATATTGATGTTGCCAATGCCAATCGATTAATTGCCAATCTTTACGGCACGAAATTAAGATTAACTACAGGCGACCCAGCCACCACGAACTTTGCCCATAAAGATATTAATGTTTCTTTGTTAGTATGGCAGGCACTGACTTTTGACGATACTTTTGGCACCGCCAACATTGCAGCTAAAACTATAGAGTTAAGCTCTAGCGCTGACAATCTAACAATAGCAACATCTGCTCCTTGGCTGACACTTGAAAAGTCATTTACTGCCGGTGTAACCACAATAACAGCAACACCAGATCTTAGCACGTTAACGGCAGCAGGGCTGAGCGAAGCAACAATTGATATCACTAGTCCATTAGGCACAACTAACTACCCAGTAGAGTTAAGCCTAGATAGGGTACATTTATTTACTAACAAAGCGACGGTCGCACTTGCGCAAACTGGCAATATAAATAATGTAAAAACAGTTTTAAACGTTAATTCAAATAGTGTTTTAGCGTGGGGTTGGCAGGCAAGCACTACAGCAAATTGGTTAACCCTAACCGCCGACAATGATAACAACCAATTAACCGTAGAAGCAGACCCTAGCGCCTTAGCCAATAATGCCACAACAGTGGCAACCATAATCATAAGTGGTAATGAGCAAACCACAGCAGTCGCTAATACTATTGAAGTTAGCCTTTATAAGAGTGACGCGAATACAGAAAATAATAGTTTAGAAGTTACCACTAATGCTAACGGTGTCGTTATTAACCCATTATTGCCTCAGTATTATGTTGCAACAGGCAACGAATTACGTAGCTACCACCTATATAGCAACGAATTATTGTCTACTACAATTGTATCACCAGAAGAAACGATTCTAGAGCAGTTAATCATTCATCCAAATGGCAGCGTTTTGCTCGCGAAAGCAGATGAAACAACGGTTATTGATGAAAATACCAGTGAAACGACAACCCATAGATATAAAATTAACTTGAGTGATATGAGCATTGCCCAGCTAGAGAATGTTGATATTGCTAATGAACCTGTAAAATTTGTTCGAATTGACGGTCGTTACTTTGTTGCCACAGCAATTTTAGAGTTTGCCGATGAAAACCTGATGCGTGTTGGTTTTGATAGTGCAAATGCATTTTTTGCTCGAGCATTTAATGTTGCTGATAATCAGCAAAACATCTTCGCTTTAGATGTTAGTACTGCTGATGAATTAATGTCGATAAAACGCTTAACAGCTAAAATAAATGATTTTGGTCGAAACCCGATTACAACCGAAGTTACTCATAGCTATCGCCCAGAGTTGTTAGGCGAAAATGACCAAATCACTGACTTTTTTGTCTCAGCTAATGAAGAAAATATATACGCAATTAGCCCAACCAGTGAATGGATTAGCTTTGACGGCACAACATTTACCGATAATGGCGTACTCAACGCTGATGAAGCCATTACTAATTTAGCGCTAACGAAAACAGCAAATGATCGCCCACATTATACTAGGTTTGAATCAGGTGTTGGCTTTAAGGTTGATATTTATAATGAACAGCAAAGTATCGCAAATAGTATTTCGTTAGGTACCACTCAACCGTCGAGCATGTTGATTGCCAATGGTGATAGTCGTGCTGTATTGCCAGCAGCAAGCAATGAAAGTGTTGCGATAATTAACTTAAGTCAATTTACTAGCTCTGTTGATAACATTAACTTCACCACCAACTTAGGTGATAGTAGCATTGCTCAACAAGAGCTTACACTATCGAATATTGGAACAGGCTGGCAAGCGACAGCAAGTGCGCCATGGTTGATATTATCTCAACAAAGTGATGAAGACGGTGATAGCTTACTTATTAATATTGACCGCAGTTTAATTACTGGCTGGGGTTTAATGACTGCATCAATTTCGATATATGACCCTGCAAGCGGTACCACTAAAGTAATTACAGTTGAACTTGCTGTTGATGCCATTAGATTAACCAGTAACTACCCATCGCTAGCATTTAACAGTTTGGCGACACAAGCAACATTAACACATACCGTTGATGTACTAACCAATAGTGAAAATGCAGTGGCATGGCAAGCATCTACAGATGCTAATTGGTTATCGCTAACAGCAAATAATGCCAACAATACACTAAGCATTACGGCAGTACCTGCTAATATTGCCACTGACGGTGTTCATACCGCCACTATTAACTTGTCACCAACAGTGGCTGATACTGCCCTGCCAAGCACAATAACTGTTACCTTAAACAGGGGAGCAACGGATGGTGGTGATGTTGATATCAGCGATATAAGCATTAATAATTTAGGTATAGTATTAGATCCGATGCGCCCTTATGTTTACATTGCAAATGGCGACGAATTGCATACTTATCATGTAATTTCAGGGGCATTGATAAACAATACAACCTCACCATTGGTTGATGTTGATTTGACTAATTTGGTTATTCACCCTGACGGTTCAATGTTATTAGCCTCGAATAGTGAAACCTACCTAGATGAGAACGAAGTTGAACAAACGCGTGTTAATCACTACCAGTTTGATTTAAACGATTATCAATTTACTCAAATTGACAGCGAAAACATCACCATTGAATATCGCCCTATTATGATCAAAATGGTTGCAGGCGCTCCAGTCGTTATCACACAAACCTTGGAATATGCGGGCTTAAATTTAGCACGTCAATATTGGGATCAAGAAAACGCTTATTTTGCATCAACGATTGCACAGGCAAATAGTACCGATACGATAATGGTTTATAAACAAACAACCACATCGCTTGAACGCTATGCCTTAAGCTATAATGCCTATGCAAGCGAAATGATTTCAGCGACAACAGGTGTAGCATATATTAATTCGGCATTTACCAGCTTATCTGGTGTTACGTTAAGTAATGATAGCAATATTATTTATACTGCAAATAGTAGCAGCGAGTGGGCGAGTTTTGACGGCAATATCTACACAGACAATGGTTTACTGCAAGGCAACGCCAATGTACAAACATTTAATACCGCTACAGACACCAGCAACAATAGCTACTTCTATCGCTTTGACCCAACCCTAGGTGTTACATACAGTAAATACAATAACAGTCAGGTTGAACTTTGGTCACAAGTAATTTCAGGTGCAACAGCGGTTAGCTACTTAATGCCAGCTTATCAACGTGTACTTATTTACGATGCTGATAACTCATTATTAAAACTGCGCTCACACCCGTAAATTAAATATATACCCACTCCACTTCGAAGTGCGAGTTTCAGTTGGAGTTAAAAACGATTTAGACAAGGCGTTGATTGCAAAGAATGGTTATTCCCTTGTTAAAATCAATAACGTAGCATAAATCGTTTTTAAACCAACCTTTTAGGCATATCACAGGCACTTACTCTCTGTGTTGCAGCTAATTGAAAAGGAGCACCATTCCTGCTAGCTGCGTCTTGATATTAAGTCCCTATGATCACGCTGAAATCATGCATCTTGAAGTGGGACGGGTATAGCTTAATAAATAAAAAAACCGCATTATTGCGGTTTTTTTACTTATTAAGGTTAAAAGCCTTAGGGCAAGAATATCGTTATTTTAAGTCAGCAACTAAAGTCTTTAACCATTTTTCTTCAGTAATAAACGCCCACGACAAATGTTGGTATTTTGCTCCAATACCTTCCGCTAAAATAGCTTCTTCTGATTTACCCGATGCCAATGCTTTGCTCACTTTATTAATACTAAACTCAATCATGCTAGCAAATGCAGCTAGACTTTCTTTATTCGTTAATTTGCCATGACCAGGAATAATAACAACATCATCAGGAGTATGCTCAAGCATATACTTAACACTCTTCAAATAGCCTTTTACACTACCACCGCTTTTTAAATCGACATATGGAAAGCCCACTTCAAAAAACAAATCTCCGGTATGTAATACGTTCGCTTGTTTAAAATAAACATAAGTGTCACCGTCGGTATGACCCGTAGGTAGGTGCGTTAATTGCACCTCTTCATTGTCTAAATGAATAGTAATACCGTCTTTATAAGTCACTACTGGTAAACTATCAACAGCATGCTCTGCCTTACTGCTTAAACGATTTCGTACATTTTCATGAGCAAAAATCGGCGCTTTATGAGAAAAGTATTTATTACTACCTGTATGATCGCCATGATAGTGGGTATTAATCACATACTTTAACTTTTTATCTGCCAACCCCTTCATTGCGCCTTCAATTTTTTTCGCTAAAGGAGCGAACTTATCATCAACTAATAACAAGCCTTTATCCGTTGCCAATACACCAATATTACCACCTGGGCCTTTTAGCATGTAAACATCACCAGCAGCCGCTTGAACTGTGATATCAGCGTCAGCCATACTTTGTGCGTTAGCGTTGATACTTAACAACATGGTGAATGCAATTAACGATTTTTTAAACATAACTTCCCCTATTCCAGTATTAGTTTCTATTTATTCAAACTTCTTAGTGCTTCTACAAAAGATTTGACCGCTTCAAGGCCAAAGAATTACATAGATTACAGAGTTATTTTTGCTTTAAAATACACAATCATACTAATATATAACTATTCTCCAAGATATATTATCGAGATAAAATGAGTCCAAGGTACTTTTCATTGACCATTCAGTACTTTATTTTTTCCTTACTAGTATTAGCATGTGCGCAAATAAATAAGGTCTACTCAGCAACACCTGAATGTAAAAACAACTTGGTTTTATCAACCACATCCAACTGGTTTCCTTATATCTATAAAAGTGAAAATCAATTATATGAAGGTTTTGACCTTGCACTATTACGAGACATTTTAAATGAAATGGGCTGTAACTTAATGGTCGTGCAATACCCTGAGCGGCGCTCTCTATTTGAAATAAGTCAAGGACGATTTGATATTGGTTTAGGTGCGAGTAAAAATAAAGATCGTATTAAGCTGCACCATTACTCTTCTCCATATCGTCATGAAGTTAATCGTTTTGCCTATCGCAACAATGACATTGACATTGCGCAAACAAAAAGCCTTCAAGATATTATCAAATTAAATAAAAATATTGCCATAAATCTTGCTGGCTGGTACGGAGAAGAACTAGAAGGAGCGAAGGCCGATTACAATAATTTCATTTTTAGCGACAGCATAACGAAACGATTAAAAATGTTATATTACGCGCGTGTTGATATTGTTGTTGATGACGAACTTGTACTGTGTAATGAGTTAGAGCGCTCTATCTACAAAGGCATGACTATTCATCCTCAAATACTATATGACACAAGCATTCACTTTATTTTTAATAAAAAAAATATATCCAGCCAATTCGTCGTGCAGTTTAACGGAATTTTAGAACGAAAACGAAACGATGGTAGCTTAGCAGAATATTTTCATGGAAAAGGCACTAATAATTGCTTAAGTTGATATAGCCTCTCTCAGTATTGTGCTTCTAATTTAATGCCAAATTCATATCAAATAAATGCTCGTTATTAACCAACCCAAAGTACATCAAAACAACGCTAATTGGTTTTGTTGCTCAATAGACTCCTTCACATCAAAGCCTAAAGATAATCCAATTAAGCGTACTTTCCTGTCATTAGATCTCGTCATTGCTTTTTGAAAAAGCTCAATAAAAGTATCGTAATGACAGACACTTGATTGCACATCCACAGTAGTTTGCTGAAAATCCGCAAACTTAATTTTAACCGTTTGTTTGTTAATAGCGCGATTTTTGTGTTTTTCTAGCCTTAACTCAAGCTTACCAAACAGTTCTTTCAACACCGTTAAACACTCTTCGACCGAGTCAATATCTTCAGCCATAGTTGTTTCTATTGCCAATGACTTTCTGACACGCTGAGTTTCCAATTCTCGATGATCAATACCAAAACTTCGCTGATATAATGAGTTGGCAAACTTGCCAACAATAGAGTGTAACTTTGCCACCGAGCTTGCCCTAACATCTGCACAACTTTCAAAGCCAAACCGTTTTAATTTTTCGCTGGTTTTTGGCCCTATACCGGGAATTTTTTTTAACGGTAAATCTGTAACAAATTCACTAACATCTTGAGGTGATACCACACACTGGCCATTAGGCTTATTTTCATCACTCGCTATTTTTGCCAAAAACTTATTAGGCGCAATACCAGCGGAAGCCGTTAACTGAAGTTCGTTGTAAATATCAGCACGAATTTGTTTAGCAATTAAGGTAGCACTACCGTGACAAACCGTAGCATTTGTAACATCAAGAAACGCTTCATCTAATGATAACGGTTCAATTAGGTCGGTATAACGCAAGAATATTGCTCTAATTTGTGCAGATACTTGCTGATAAACCGCCATACGGCCATTAACAATTATAAGCTCTGGACAGAGAACTTTCGCTTTTGAATTTGGCATCGCAGATCGAACCCCAAATGCCCTCGCTTTATAATTACAAGTGCAGAGCACACTGCGAGGTCCATTACCACCAACAGCAATTGGTACATCACGTAAATGAGGATTATCACGCATCTCAACCGCAGCATAAAAACAATCCATATCAACATGAATTATTTTTCGAACCTGCTCACTGCTCTGATTCACTAGCATTTCCAACAACAAACTAACTGTATATACAAACAGTATACCAATATTATTATTAAGAACAAGTTAACGGCTTTTATTGTGGCAAGCAGTTACTCCAAAAGTTAAGCAGATATTTACCTGCTATACAGAGCAAAGCTTTCTTTTACTTTAAGAATACGCTAATTTAGCCCGCCTGTAGTACGTATAAATTCAGGAACAAAGCGTTGAAGTCTGTCATCATTAAATGGATATTTTTATTTTCGTTATTTATTACTGTACTAGCGGGTAAAAATGCAGTTGCGCACAGTAACGATATCAGCACGGCCTATTTGGCCATTGAAAGTAACGAGCAATATCAGCTCACCATTACTGTTGATGTTTTGCATGTCATAAAAAGATATCAACAGATCACAGGTGATGACGATAAGGCCATTGCAGCCTTAAAGCAATTGTCATTTAGTGAACAAAAAAAATTACTTGATGACCTGCACAATGATTTAGCACAACAAACTAAAATTCAATTTCATCAAACAGTGCAAGAAAACAATGAAACGTTAACACAAGAATTTGATAGCTACGTAAATGAACAATCAATCGAGCCACTGATTGGCTTATCATTGAGCCACTTTAAAGAGCTACTAGCTCAACCCAATACAACTAACTCGTCAGCCTCATTAAAGAGTAGTGGTAAAATACCCAGTGGCAGTTCAGCAGTCGCTATTCGTTTTTCACCGCTATTTTCAGATGTGCAACTGACCTTTGCTAAACCGCGCCGCAGCTTAGTCACAAATAATAGTTATAGTAAAAACTTCCAGTTAAATAATAGCTCAGAAGTGAATAGTGCTTCTTCATCGGCAATAGCAGTTGCTACTGATTACATCGTCCAAGGTTTTATTCATATCGTACCGCGCGGATTAGATCATATATTATTTGTATTAGCACTTTTATTATTTGCTAAGCGAGCATCTACATTATTTTGGCAAGTATCTGTATTTACTCTTGCCCATACCATTACTCTTGCATTGGGTATTTATGGTGTAATAACACTTTCAGGAGCCATAGTTGAGCCGCTCATTGCGCTTTCAATCGCTTATGTAGCAATTGAAAATATTGTGCGAGCTAATAGCCCCACTCAAAGCCAAACAAGGTTGCCAATAATATTCGTATTTGGACTTTTGCACGGCTTAGGCTTCGCCTCAGTATTACGTGATGTTGGACTACCTGAGTATCAATATGCCTTAAGCTTAATTTCATTCAACATTGGCGTCGAACTAGGTCAACTGTCTGTTATAGCTTTGGCATTTCTTGCCCTATTGCCATTTATGAAAAAAGCTTGGTATCAAAGCAAACTTGTTAAGACGTTGAATGTAGCGATTGCTGTAATGGCAATATATTGGCTATTTGAAAGGCTAATATAGTAAGTGCTAAAAGCTATGAGTAATAATTGTGCTTGTGAAACTCGCATAATACTTTAAAGCTAAAAAAGGTGAGCTAAGCTCACCTTTTTCTATATTTATAACATTAAAAATAATTACAATATCTAAATATTTTTTACGCTAATATCGCCAACTTCTAAAGCGGCTTTTCGTTCGCGCTCTTGACGTTTCTCACACGGGTTATCGCAATCACAAGCCTTATCAATACCAACACTTGCTAAACCACCACAACTACCAGCAAGAGTTTTCTTTTGAAAAATGTACCCTACCGCCATTGCTATAACAATAACGAGAAAAAAACCTAAGGTAATTAAAAACATAGCCATAATGTATACAAACCTATTTATTACTTTTCAAAACGTGCTATTAAAATCACGTTTTCATAAATTATCTAA
Organism: uncultured Colwellia sp.; assembly: GCA_913058245.1. Classification (GTDB taxonomy): domain Bacteria; phylum Pseudomonadota; class Gammaproteobacteria; order Enterobacterales; family Alteromonadaceae; genus Cognaticolwellia. The sequence goes on along the minus strand of CAJXQJ010000025.1, from coordinate 1,455 downwards.
AAAGTGCAAACCTACTTAAGGTATTGCATGAATTTTACCGTGCTTTGCTCAACAAAGCCATGATCTGTTTTCGCAATAATGTAAACAGCAAGGTCGTTTTCTTCTGCAAACGTTAACGCTCGCTCCTCTCCCATCACCATCATTGCCGTAGATAAGCCGTCCGCTGTCATAGAAGAAGGGTGAATCACGGTTACAGAAACTAATTTATGATTGATAGGCTTGCCTGTATTTGGATCTATGATATGCGAAAATCGTTGACCTTCAGCTTCGAAATAAATTCGGTAATCACCAGATGTTGCTACTGCGTTGTCCTTCGGGACAATAATTTGTTGCACGGCTCGCTCATTAGATAGAGGTTTTTCAATAGCAACGTGCCAAAGCTCTCCTGTATGTTTAAAGCCCTTGAGGCGCATCTCACCACCAATTTCAACTAAATAGTTGTGGATACCGTTGGCTTCAATAAGTTCTGCAACTAAATCAACTCCATAACCTTTAGCAATCGTCGATAAATCTACATAAAGTTCAGGAGTAGACTTACTTAAAAGACCATTATCGAAAGTTAGCTTGTCTAAACCTACTTTTGCTTTTGTTGCTAATAACAATTCATCGCTTGGCACGGTCTCAGGTCGGTAACCAGGACCAAAACCCCATAAATTAACTAATGGCCCAACGGTTACATCAAGAGCACCATCACTAAGCTTTCCTAAACGAATTGCTTCTTTAACAACTCGAGCTAAGCCATTAGAAACCTCAACTGGCTCAGGCGAACTTGATTTATTAAATAGTGACAACTCTGAATCGGCTATGTAAGTCGACATTTCTTGATTCAGCTGTTTTAGTGCAACATCAATATCTTGTTTTAATTTGCCAGCATTAAGGTTCTCTCCAACGACTTTAATATTATAAGTCGTCCCCATCGTATTCCCTTGCAAGTGATATTCTTGACGAGCAAGATCATTGCTCGGAAAGCAACCAACGAGTAGAAATATAACGATTGTTGCTAAAAAAAGTTTAACTCTATATTGCATAACAATATCCTTTATAAAATTTAATTTAGCTAAAACAGCTGCCTACTTGGCAGAAGGACACAGTGGTTTTAGCTAAAGTAAATAATTTTGGTTATCTGAGTTTTTCTTATAAATATTAAAAAGACGACCGAAGTCGCCTTTAAATATTCGATAATATTAACAACATATTTCTATATTTAAGCGCTGAAAAATGATGTAAGTTCAAGATGGATGCATGGAGCCTATGACTATAGGTGAGTACATCCAACGATGAAGTAGCATCATTAAACAAGCTTAAATTGAAATATTAGCCGCCGAAATCATCTAACATAATGTTCTCATCTTCAACACCAAGATCTTTCAACATATGAATAACTGCAGCGTTCATCATTGGAGGACCACACATGTAGTACTCACAATCTTCTGGCGCTTCATGATCTTTCAAGTA
>CAJXQJ010000024.1 GCA_913058245.1 uncultured Colwellia sp. | reverse complement strand
GCCAGAGCCAGAGCCAGAGCCAGAGCCAGAGCCAGAGCCAGAGCCAGAGCCAGAGGTGAAACTTGGCTTTTTTGCAAGATTAAAGCAAGGCTTAACCAAAACCCGTCAGAATCTAGGCGGTGGAATATTCAGTTTATTCCGTGGTAAAAAAATTGATGATGAACTATTTGAAGAGTTAGAAACACATTTGTTATTAGCAGATGTGGGTGTTGAAACCACCACTAAAATTATTGACTCACTAACTGAATCAGCATCACGTAACCAATTGAAAGATGCAGAAGCACTTTATGATTTATTAAAAGCTGAATTGAAAAAGGTTATCGAACCTGTCAGCAAACCTTTAGTTATTAAATCAGAAAATGGCCCATACGTTATTTTAATGGTGGGTGTGAATGGTGTCGGTAAAACTACGACTATAGGTAAACTGGCAAAACAGTTTCAGGCGGGAGGCAAGTCGGTAATGTTAGCCGCAGGTGATACATTCCGTGCTGCTGCCGTTGAGCAGTTGCAAGTTTGGGGCGAACGTAATGATATTCCGGTTGTTGCACAGCATACTGGTGCTGATAGTGCATCAGTTATTTTTGATGCCATTAGTGCTGCTAAAGCGCGTGGTGTTGATGTACTTATAGCTGATACTGCTGGACGTTTACAGAATAAAGGCCACTTAATGGAAGAGTTGAAAAAAGTGGTTCGTGTGATGAAAAAACTTGATGTTGATGCGCCTCACGAAGTGATGTTGACTATCGATGCTGGCACTGGACAAAATGCCTTAAGCCAAACCAAGTTATTTGATGAAGCGGTTGGCTTAACAGGCTTAACATTAACTAAGTTAGACGGCACCGCAAAAGGTGGTGTAGTGTTTGCCGTCGCCGATAAACATGCCATTCCTATTCGTTACTTAGGGGTTGGTGAAGGTATTGATGATTTGCGCCCATTTGACGGCGATGATTTTATTGATGCATTATTTACCGAAGAAAGCTAATTTTCGTTAATGTTAGCTAGATAAAATAACAATAATTAATAAGTACGGTAATGATCCGATTTAACAACGTAAGTAAAACATATCCCGGTGGTTTTTTAGCACTCAAGCAAGTGAGCTTTGCTATTGCTGCTGGCGAAATGGCGTTTTTAACGGGGCATTCTGGCGCAGGCAAAAGTACCTTACTCAAGTTAATGAGTATGATGGAAAAGCCAAGTGTCGGTAGTATTGAAATTAATGGTACCGAATTATCGTCAATTAAGTATCAACAAATACCTTATGTACGTCGCGGTATAGGCATGATTTTCCAAAATCATAACTTGCTGATGGATCGTACGGTATTTGATAACGTTGCATTGCCGTTAATTATCGAAGGCTATAGTCAGAAAGAAACCCGTAAACGGGTAGAGACTGCACTTGATAAGGTACATCTTTCGAGTAAGCTTAAATGCTACCCTTATATGCTTTCTGGTGGTGAACAACAGCGTGTAGGTATTGCACGTGCTATTGTAAATAAGCCGCCAATATTACTGGCCGATGAACCAACCGGGAATTTAGATCCGAAATTGTCGTTAGATATTATCCGTTTGTTTGAAGAATTTAACGATATGGGTGTAAGTGTGTTAATTGCTACCCATGATCTAGGTTTGATCGCACGGATGAAATATCGCACTTTAACCTTAAAACAAGGCCATATGATAACAGACGGCATTGTAGATGGCTTGCAAGCGGATGGACATGCTGATGGCAGCTAATCTTAGGCGACACAATCATCAATTGGGTTGGACTGGACGTTTGACCGCGTATGTTATTCGCCATCTACAACAAGCTATAGGTAGCATTGGAGATTTATGGCGCACGCCGTTTACCTCGATAATGACAGTGTTAGTGTTAGGCATTAGCTTAACCTTACCTGCCACATTACATTTGTTTGTTAAAAACACTCAAACCGTGACAGAGCAGTGGGATTCTGCCTCAGAAATTACGTTGTTTTTGAAACTATCTACCGCTGATAAAGCGGCACAAAACTTTGTTCAACGTGTGCAACTGTATCCTGAAGTTGAAAAGGTTGTTTATATTTCTGCAGAGCAAGCTTTACGTGACTTTAAGCTAATTTCAGGTTTTGGTCAGGCGTTAGAATATTTAGATACCAATCCGTTACCCGCTACGGTGCTAGTGACACCCTCTAAACGCTTTAGTCAGGCTCAGGCTGCCCGAGAATTATTAGTAAAACTAGAAAAAGAGCGAGAAGTTGAACAAGGTAAGCTTGATTTAGAATGGTTAACTCGCTTAGAAGCAATGGCCGCGTTAATTGAAGATATGGTGCTTGGCATCGCCCTGTTGCTTTGTTTATCTGTGGTGTTAATTATTGGCAATACCATACGTTTGGCGATTTTAAATCAAAAAGATGCTATTGCGGTTATGAAATTGGTGGGAGCAACCGATAGCTTTATTCAGCGGCCATTTTTGTATGCTGGGATTTGGTACGGCGTACTGGGCGGTATAATTGCCGGTATATGTGTGGCGATTTTAGCAAGTTATCTTTCGGGAGCCCTGACACAGCTAACCGACTTATACCAAAGCCAGTTTGTATTATCTGGGCTATCTTTTTATGAATTTATGTTTCTACAAATGGTTGCTATTAGTTTAGGTTTGTTAGGGAGCTTTATTTCCGTTCGTCAACATATTCGCGCTATTGAACCTACCGCAGATTAATTTAGCGCATTTAGAGGATCGTTTACGATCATAACATCACCTTGTTATTGCTATTGATTTTCTACTCAGTGACAAAGTTTAACAAATTTTTAATAGAAAATTCGAAAGAGACTATTGTTTCCCCCTGTCTTCTAAGCTAATGTTGGCGTATTAAGTCGTGGTAGTAACAAAACTTGTGTTATAATCGCGAGCTAGGTTAGATAAAGAGGTTATTATTAAATGAGTGATACAATGCAATCGATGGCACTAACAGTTCCACAAAGTGGCAGCATTGAAGCATACGTGCAATCGGCGTACAGCATTCCTATGCTGACTGCTGAAAGGGAGCATGAGTTAGCGACTCGTTTATATTCTGAAAACGATTTACAAGCGGCACAAGAGCTTATTATGTCGCATCTTCGCTTCGTTATTCATGTTGCTAAAGGCTACGCCGGCTATGGTTTGCCACAGGCTGATTTAGTACAAGAAGGTAATGTTGGCTTGATGAAAGCGGTTAAGCGCTTTAATCCTGAAGTTGGTGTTCGCTTAGTTTCTTTCGCTGTTCATTGGATCAAAGCAGAAATTCATGAATTTGTACTGAAAAACTGGCGTATCGTTAAAGTAGCAACAACAAAAGCACAACGTAAGTTATTCTTCAATTTAAGAAAGAATAAAAAACGTTTAGGCTGGTTTAGTAATGACGAAGTAAATAACGTTGCTGAAACGCTTGGTGTGAGTACCAAAGATGTGCTTGAAATGGAATCTCGAATGAGCAATCAAGATCAAGCCTTTGAGTTATCCAATGATGATGATGATAATGTTGGTGCCGGTAGTTATTCTCCTGCCCAATACTTAGAAGATAAACAATCTGATTTAGCCACTGAAGTTGAAGACCAAAATTGGGAGCAGCATGCAAACCAAAGATTAAGTAATGCTTTAGTCGGTCTTGATGAACGCAGCCAAGATATCATTCGCACGCGTTGGTTAACTGATGATAAGTCAACGTTGCAAGAGCTTGCTAATAAATATGATATTTCGGCGGAGCGTGTTCGTCAGTTAGAGAAAAACGCTTTAGCTAAGTTAAAGGGTGCAATGGCAGCTTAAAGCCTAGATAAGTATTCAATTTAAAGCCGGCTTTAGCCGGTTTTTTTATGCCATTTTTTCCTAGTGAATTAGAAAAATTGGTACTACCTGTTAGTTAAATGTAACGATTTAACGTCAAATAACATCGTTATGCCAGTTAAAACAACTCTCCAACATTAAATAACAAACCTGAGTGAACTTTTATCGCAAGATGAATTTAGGCGATAACAAGCCAATAAATAATAAAGATGTTAATTGATGTTGGAGATATAGATGTATTCAAAGAAAAACTTAAGTAATGCTATTAGCATTGCTTTAATAGCAGGCACCGCAAGCTCATTATCGATTGTAAATTTAGCTAATGCAGCAGAAGAAAAACAAGCCGATGTTGAGCGAATAGAAGTTACAGGCTCTCGTATTAATCGTACTGATGTTGAAACGGCTAGCCCGGTTACCGTTATTTCTTCAGAGTTTATAGCTCAAAGTGGCTACAATTCAGTAGAAGAAATATTATCTGCGCAACCTACTGCTGCAGGTATGAATTTAGGTGCTACTACTAACAATGGCTCTGGCGGATCAGCGACCGTTAACCTACGTGGTATGGGAGCACAACGTACATTAGTATTGTTAAATGGTCGTAGAATGGTGTCTTCAGGTACTGGCGCTGATTCAGCGGTGGATTTAAATACAATTCCTGTTGCCATGATCAAAAATATTGAAATATTAAAAGACGGTGCCTCTGCGGTTTACGGCTCAGATGCTATTGCTGGTGTAGTTAATATCATTACTAAAAAAGATTTTGTTGGTACGGAATTAACAGCTGACGGCAGTCAAACTGACAAAGGCGATGGTACTAGCAAAGGTATTAGCATTTTGCATGGTTTAGAAATAGGTGATGGCAATTTAGTCGTCGGTTTACAATATTCTGACCGTGGTGAAGTTATTCAATCTGACCGAGATTTTGTTGAGCCTGGTCAGTCATCATTTATTCCTGAAGGTTCGCTAGGTGGCAAGGTGCCTGATGGTAATGGTGGTTTTAAAGATCGTGATACTTCGTATGATTACACTGAAGACAGTTATGCACAAACGCCAAATGAATTGTTAAGCTTTTTTACCGCTTTTAATACAGAATTAGATTCAGATACTGAACTCAGTGTTGACTTTATGTATACGCGACGTGAGTCAAATCAACAAATGGCACCACAACCAGCAAGTATTGATCTCGCTGTTTGTCAGTCAACAGAAGCAGATCCTAATTCTTGTATTGAAATGGGAGAAGGCTTGATACCAGAACTACAAGAACTAGAGTATCGTCGTCGTATGACGGATGCTGGCCCACGTATATTTGAACAAGAAACTGATACCTACCGTGCTTCAATCGGCTTAAAAGGTTATTTAGAAAATGATGCCGTTTGGGATATCTCAGCAACTTATGGTCGTAATGACTCAAAAGACCGCGTTCAGAACTCAATTCATGCGGGCAATATGGAAGATAGTATTTATCAGGATCAATCACTTTGGTTTAGTGGTGATCCTATAAGCCGAGATATTTTATTATCACAAGGTATTATTTATACAGAAAATAATAAAGGTGGTAATGAGCAATTTACCTTAGCCGCTGGCTACAGTGGTGTTACGGAAAGTGATATTGGCTATGCGGTAGGGTTTGAAACTCGCCATGAAAGTGGTTACTACACACCAGATCAAGTAACACAAGATGGTGAAAGTACTGCAGCTCAGCAAGATCCAACCGACGGTAACTATTCTGTGCAGTCGGTGTATGGTGAAATTTCAGTGCCGGTAACCGATGAATTAACAGTGGAAGCGGCAACTCGTTATGATGAATATTCTACTTTTGGTGGTGAATTGACTTGGAAATTAGGGGCTACTTACCGCTTCAACGATTCTTTCATGGTTCGTTCTGTCGCAGCAACAGGTTTTAGGGCGCCAAATGTTAGTGAATTGTATGGCGGCAACAGTGGCTCGTTTGATTATCTTAGTGACCCATGGGGCAATGAACAAGATGCCCAAATTAAAGTAAATTATACGAGCGATGCAAACTTACAACCGGAAGAAAGTGAATCATTCACATTAGGTGCTGTGTGGGAGGTAGCTGATGGTTTATCAACGACGCTAGATTATTGGAAATTTGATATTACTAATGCCATAAGTCGAGTTGATGTACAAAAGGAATTAAATGCCTGTTTTGATGGTATGCAAACCTCATGTGATGCCATTAATGTTACTGCAGATGGTGATTTATCAAACATGACATCGGCATTGACCAACATTGGCTCACAAAAAACATCAGGAGTTGATTGGAATATTAGCTTTAGCCATGACTTATTCAAAGTTACCTTAGATACGACTTATCTAATTGAGTTTGAACAGGATGACACCGACTATACAGGCACTATTGATGGTAATATCGGTGGTTACTCAGAAATAAAATCTAACTTATCAGTTCAAGGTTTTGTGACAGAAGACTTTACTGTACTTTATAGCGCTCAGTTTATCCAAGGTATGGATGGCGAATACTATGGTGATAAGTTCTCAACTGATAATGTTATTTATCACAACCTTTCAGCCTCGTATCATATTAATGATCAGTGGACAGTTAATGGTGGTGTGAAGAACGCTTTTGACACAGAACCAGAAGAAGTATTGGGTGGTAATGATATGGGCACAGTGCCAAGTATTTATGATGTGGTTGGCCGTACCATGTTTGTAAGTACTTCTTATAGCTTTTAACATTTGGCATTTTTTAGTTTGATAATAAACGGTGGCAATGCTACCGTTTTTTAATTATGTACGTAAATAATTACGGTTAAAGTGAGATATATAACTAATCACCTAGAATAATTGTAACTAAGGTCTAGCGAAAAATTTTTATTTTGATAGACTAAACGTACAAAAATAATACTAATAAAGATGGAATTTCCGTAATGGGATCAGGGGCGAAGGATAATATCCATGCGATACGCCAACTTCCGAAACTAAAGTCGTTATTAAAAAAATATCGACAACTTAAAACCATGCAGTCAGGTTTACTGCAGCTGTCAGAGTTGGCTAGCACAGTAACCGACATGGATGCGTTTTATCACGCCCTTGAATCAGTTATCAAAACTTTACTTGTTACTGATAGTTTTCACATTGCTTTATTAAATTCCGACGATGAATTACAGCTAAGCTATTGTCACAACCCTGTTGAGATGCGATTACGTGAACATGTTGATTTAGCTGATTGGCGGAAAAGCTTAACAGGGTTGGTTCTACAGCGAAGACAACCACTGCATTGCTCTGCCGATGAAAGAATGGCGCTAGCGAAAGCTGATGAAATCGTTTTATATGGCTCGGTTTGTGTTGATTGGTTAGGCGTACCATTAATGCGTGGCCAGCAAGTGATTGGCGTTATTGCCTTGCAAAGTTACGATGAAAAGTTATTTTTTTCCGAACGCGACTGCCAGATTTTAGAGTTTATTGCTGAACATTTAGTCACTGCAATTGATCGAGTACGTAGTAGAGAATTACTAGAGTCGAGTATTCGACAACGGACTCTGAAGCTGACTGAAACCAATCAACAATTACAACGAGAAATTGTCGAACGTCAACAAGCCGTCAAAACTCACCAAGTTTTGTTAAATGTTTCTGAGCTAACGGCTAAAACTCAGGCTATTGAGCATTTTTATCAAGCGCTACATCATGAAGTAAAAAAATTATTAGCCGCTAATAATTTTTATATCGCTTTGCTGTCTGAAGATAAATGCCAATTAGAATTCCCTTATTATTGTGATGAAAAACTTGCACCACCAAAAACGAGAAAGCTCAGTAATGGCTTGTCAGAGTTAGCTATTAGCACTGCTAAACCCGTTTTGTTAACTGAAAATGTGGTTTATACCTTAGCGTCCCAAGGAGAAATAACTCAGCGGCCATTTACTTTGAATTATCCTGAAAATGAATTACCTAAATCGTGGTTAGCTGCGCCATTATCAGATCAAGGTGAAATTTTTGGGGTTATTGCCATACAGCATTATCAGGATGAATCAGCCTATCAAAGTAGAGATTTAGAGTTAATGCGCTTTATCAGCCATCATATTTCTGTGGCAATATTACGTCATAAAACGCAACAGCAAGCGCTAAAAAGCAATGAAGCATTAGAACAAGTTATTAATAAGCGCACGCAAGAGCTACAAGCAACAAACCTTAATTTGAGAATGCAAATAGAAGAGCGTCGAAAAGCAGAAGCTCGCTTGTATCACGAGGCCCACCATGATGCTTTAACACAGTTGCCGAACCGAGCAATGTTTTCTGATCGTCTGACTTACTCTATTCGACACTTAAAGCGTCATCCTAATCATAGATTTGCTGTTTTATTTATTGACTTAGACCGTTTTAAAATGATCAATGACACATTAGGACACCATGCTGGTGATCAATTTTTGATTGAGATTTCTCATAGATTACGTGATTGTGTCCGAGATAACGATATTCTTGCGCGTTTAGGCGGAGACGAGTTTGTTGTGTTATTAGATTCACTACAATCATTAGAAGATGTAGAAGAAATCGCCTCACGTATTATTAACTCTATTGAACAACCTTTTGATCTTGAAGGGCACACACTTTATTCGAACGCCAGCATTGGTATTGCGCAAAGTCGTGTCAGCTATAAAGATGCTAATGAAATTTTACGTGATGCAGACGCTGCTATGTATCAAGCAAAAAGCTTAGGTAGAGGCCGTTACGTATTTTTTGACGACAGTATGCGTGAACAACTTATTGCTAGTATGACTTTAGAACAAGAGTTAAGACAAGCGATTAAAAGTAAACAATTTGAGTTACATTACCAACAAATTTCTGATTTATCGCTGACCAACACCTTAGGTTTTGAAGTTTTACTGCGCTGGCAGCACCCAACAAAAGGTTTATTAACGCCAAGTGAGTTTCTATTTATGGCGGAAGAAACCGGCATGATTTTGGAAATTGAAACTTGGGTGATTGAAGAAGTGTGTTTGCAATTAAAGCTTTGGAAACAATCAAACGAATATCAACACGCGTATATTGGTGTCAATTTGTCAGGACGTCATTTAACTCAAGCAAACCAGTTAGCAAAACTTATTGAATTAATTAGTGTTAATACCATTGAACCAGAACGCCTGATTTTAGAATTCAATGAATCTGCTTTTGCTCGTCATACTGAACTGGCATTAAAAGGCTTGCGAAAACTGAAAGAGTTTGGTGTCAAACTCGCGTTAGATGATTATGGTGCTGGCTTATCATCATTTAATTTCCTTCATAATTACCCTTTCGAGTTTATAAAGCTTGATCGTAGTTTCGTTCGCAGTTTAAATCACAATGAAAAGAATTTATCTTTGGTAAAAGCGCTGCATGAATTAGGTACTAACTTTGGGTATCGTTTGGTGGCAGAAGGCATAGAATCTGAAGAAATGTTACAGAAGTTGCAAACTGTTGGCTGTGAGTTTGGTCAAGGCTACCATATCAGCCGACCAGGAAAAATTGTTAAAGAAAAAGTTGAAGATAATGTTATTGAAATGTATCGAGCCTAACCTAATAGTTATAACTTTGTTTAACCTTTATGAAAAAAACCTTCAACTCTTAAAGCAATACCTGGTGTAGTGGTATAATTTTCTTGCTCAGGAAACTCTAAAAATGGTTCAACTTCAAAAAACAGCCAATCGCGTAGGGCATTAAATCGGTAGCGGTAGCCTAATGTGTAGTTATCAATAACAAAGCCACGTGCACCATTACGCTCCCCTTCAACTTGTAAGCTGATTACTGAAGCGGTATTTTCGTCAATTTGATGCAATTTATACATACCGTGTTTCCATCGAATACCACTAAAAGCGGCAGAGCCACGAATACTATAGTTAATACGAAATTGTGACTTTGCACTCAGTTGGTAGTCATATTCGAGCAGCAACTTTGCACCTAGACCATCATCAAGGTAGTAATAAAGTGATGGCTCAACTAGAAAGCCCTGTTGTTCAGAAAAATCAAAACGACGATTATGCTTTGCACGAGCGAATATATCACCACCTGATATACCAAGACGATAATTTATTAGCTTTTTTTTACTTTTTTCTTCGGTGTAATTAAGTGCGAGGGAAAATTTTTCATCTTCAGTTTCAGTTTCAGGTTTAGCGTTTGCCGATTCTAACGGTAAATTATTAAGCTCATCATCTGTTTCATCTGAAAGCACTATACTAACTTTATCTTGTAGGTGCGGTAGTTTTACTCGGATGCGAAAGCGAGTCTCGATATCATTCCAATCACGACTTTTTGGTAACCAAGCAAAGCGAATTTTAGCCGTTGTGGTAGGTTGTTGCTGTTGTTCACTATCATTTGCAACAAAAAAACTATCGAACCATTGTGCTGATTGATAAACAGAATTTGAAACCGTTTCGTGCAATCCTTGCATCCAGTGATCATCTTTTGTTTCAGCTGGGCTTTTTGCGTCTTGCGCTTCGTTTGCCAATACTGATGTAGCAAATGCAGAGTAAAATAAAGCCAGGTTAAAGCACCTACAACATAGTTTTTTACAATACATTTTTATCAAAATTTGTTTTACCTCATTATTTAGCATATCAGTTGATGATTTTTTTTCTATAAACTTTATAATGAATTCAATTAAATTATAGGGGTTTTTTATGGGCGGTATAAGTATTTGGCAATTATTAATTATTGCAGTGATTGTCGTGTTGTTGTTTGGCACTAAGAAATTACGTAATTTGGGCTCTGATTTGGGTTCGGCGGTTAAAGGTTTCAAAAATGCTGTAACAGATGATACGGCTAAAAAGGAAGATGAAACAACTGAAGCAGATAGTTTAGCGGATAAGTCAGTTGAACAAAGTAAAGTTGCTGAAAAAGAGAAAGATCAAGCCTAATGTTTGATATCGGCTTTTGGGAATTACTATTAATCGCGATTATTGGCCTAGTGGTACTTGGGCCAGAGCGGTTACCTGTCGCTATTCGAACGGTTCGTGGTTGGATGAATAGTGTTCGTAGTTTTAGTGATGGTGTTAAGAATGAACTTTCTGAAGAGTTGCGCATCCAAGAGCTACACGCAAACTTAAAAAAAGCTGAACAATCTGGTATGAAAGATTTATCACCAGAAGTTGCAGCTTCAGTAAAGTCGCTACAAGAAGCTGCAGAGATGGTAAATAACCCGTATCAAACAGAAGATAAAAAAGACAACTCTCCTCAAGACGCTGAGTCTCTTGACGATAAAAAAATTGAAAAGCAGGATTAATGAGTTCAGGCGCTAAGCAAAACTACACCTTATTTGATCATTTACTCGAACTTAGAACACGATTACTGCATGCCGTCTTAGGGGTGTTAGTGGTGTTCTGTTGTATGATCTACTTCGCCCAAGATATCTATCAATATGTTGCGCAACCCTTACTCGAAGTGATGCCGACCGGTACACAAATGATTGCAACCGACGTTGCCTCTCCTTTTTTTACGCCGTTTAAATTGACCATTGTTTTAGCAATATTTGTCGCCATGCCGTATATTTTGTTTCAGTTATGGTCTTTTATAGCGCCTGGTTTGTACCAAAATGAAAAGCGATTAATTGCACCACTAATGTTTGGTAGCACATTGTTGTTTTATGGCGGTATTGCCTTTGCTTACTACATTGTTTTCCCTGTTGCTTTTGCTTTTTTCTCTTCTGTAGCACCTGAAGGGGTAACGATCGCGACAGATATAAGTAGTTACTTAGACTTTGTACTAAAACTTTTTTTCGCTTTTGGTATGGCATTTGAAATCCCAATTGCAATTATTTTAATGTGTTGGACAGGCGTAACAAGCCCTGACAGTTTGCGTGCTAAGCGCCCATATATTGTTGTTGGCGCTTTTATTATGGGGATGTTATTAACTCCTCCCGATATTATTTCGCAAACCATGTTGGCGGTACCTATGCTGCTACTTTTTGAGGCAGGTGTAATCATTGCCTCTTTTTATCATCGTGATGAAGAAGATGAAAAAATTGAACCAAAGGAAGAAGAATAATGAGAAAAATCACCCTTATTTCACTGGCATGTATTGGGTTAGCCTCACTTTCAGCGAATGCTGAAAATTTAAAAAATAATTTAGCACAATGTGCGAAAGTTAATGATAGTCTGGCGCGTTTAGTTTGTTTTGACGATTTAGCAAAAAAAGTAACTTCGTCGTCTGATAATATTAAACAGGAAACTATTGCTGGTTCGGTAATTAAACGTGATCCTGTTATTGCACCTTCAGTAAGCAAAGAAGCCAACTTTGGTGCAGAACATTTGAAAAAAACTAACGTTAGTGAAGAAGATTTACAAGTGGTTTTTGTTGTTGAAACATTAAAAAAAGATCAATATGGTAGATGGCGCTTTACCTTTAAAAATGGCCAGCAATGGAAACAGAGTGACTCTGGTTACTTTAAAGTTAAAGTTGGTGAAAGTGTTTTGTTGAAAAAAGGTGTATTAGACGCTGTTTATTTGAAAAAGAACGATCCTGATTCTAACCGAAAAATTCGTGTTAAGCGGGTTAAATAAACCATTTAGAAAGGCCCACTTTTGATTGATATTGGTGTTAACTTAACCAATGCACGTTTTGATAAAGATCGCTTAGCAGTTGTCGAGCGTGCTAAACGTGCAAATATCAGTGCCATGTTGGTAACGGGCACTAGTGTCAATGAAAGTGAGCGGGCCATATCCCTTTGCCAGCAACATCCTAACTTTTTATATGCCACTGCAGGTGTGCACCCTCATGATGCGGACAATGTCACAAGTGATTACTTGAAAACTTTGGCTCATTTTGCTGAGCAACCCTGTGTAAAAGCAATAGGTGAATGCGGTTTAGACTTTAATCGAAACTTTTCAACTTCTGAAAACCAACAACGTGTTTTTAATGAGCAAGTTGCCTTAGCACATGACGTACAGCTACCACTATTTTTACATCAACGTGACGCTTTCGAACCTTGGTTTAATATTTTAAAACCCTATTTTGGTAGAGTACCCGCTTTAATTGCCCATTGTTTTACCGGTAATAAAATTGAATTACAGCAATGTTTAGATGCTGGAATGTATATTGGAATTACAGGCTGGGTTTGTGACGAAAGGCGTGGGCAAGCGTTACGAGAAATTGTGCCTTTGATTCCTCTTGAACAATTAATGATAGAAACAGATGCGCCTTACTTAACGCCAAGAACTATTCGGCCAAAACCTAAAAGTAGTCGTAATGAACCGAGTTATTTAACTTATGTTGTCGCTATGCTAGCGGAGTTAATCGGTTGCAGTGAACAGGAGTTAATTACCCAAACTCGACGTAATAGTGAAAGCGTTTTTAAAATAAGAGCTGAACATGGCTAAGGTTATTTCATTAGCTCTTGCGATATGTATGATGCTAGTGCCACTTTTTGCTGTTGCACAAGTTGTTGGCATGACTACCATTGCTGAGCAAACGTCAATTTTACCTTCTGTAGCGCACTTGCACCTCCAACACAGCTTTATTGGTAGTAGTTTAATTTTGTCATTTATGTGTTTTGCTTGGGCACGGGCATTACGTAGCTTTAGCATGGCCATTTTAGCATTATATTTTTCGATTAAGTCATTGTGGGTTCTTGCCGATGGTGGCATTTCTATTATGGCTTTATTCACTCATAACGTTGATTTCATGAAGATTGAGCACACACTGCTCGCTGCGTTATCTGTCATCATATTGATGAGCTTTACTGCTAATCTATTTGCGCTTAAAAAACATGCTTATCATTATTATGTATGGTTACAGCGGTTAGCTCTAATCTTTCTCTTATTTGTTCCAATAAGTTACTTTCTAACACGCATAGATATTATTCTATTAACGCAAGTACTAACCAGTGTAGGTTTACTTTCCTTACTCTATATCGCAAGAAATTTACCGGAAAAACAAAGCCGTTTGTCAGCGATATATTCCGCAATGCTGATCATACAGATATGCTTTAATTTAGTTGCCTATGGCTTACACTTTGCTGATGTAACAGTAAAAGTTATTAACTGTATTGATATGTTTGCCTTTTGGTCGATGGCGGTAATGGTGACTTATATTATGGGACGTCGTTATCATAGTCATTTACAAGATGTGAAATTGGCACAAAAACAAGTACTAGCAAGTGCTGAGGCTTCAGAGCTCGCGCAAAAAGAACTTTTTGCCGTGCAACAAGAAGGACAAGAGTTACTCGAAAGTCGTGTGCAAGAACGAACGCTCGAACTTAATATTGCATTACAAGAGTTAGAGGTTGCTAATCAGGAGCTTAAAGATAAAAGCACAATAGATGAATTATCTGGCCTTTATAATCGTCGCTATTACGATCAAAAGTCACTGGCGGAATTTAGACGAAGTCGGCGAAATTTAACACCACTGAGTCTTATTATAGTGGATATAGATCATTTCAAAAAAGTGAATGATAATTATGGTCACTTAATGGGTGACAAGTGCATTATCGCGACGGCTAAAATTATCAAATCGTTATTACGACGCAGTACGGATATTGGTTGTCGCTATGGTGGTGAAGAATTTTGCTTAATTTTACCGGAAACCGACGCCAAAGGTGCATTGGCATTAGCACAGGAAGTTTGCCAAACTATTCGTGAGCAACGAGTTTTTGGTAATGAGACGCAAATTAGTTTAACGGTAAGTTGTGGCGTCACAACGTACCATCAAGAAAAGAATATTACACCGGAAGCTATTTTTGCAAGTGCAGATAGCGCGCTATATAAAGCGAAACAAGCTGGTCGAGACCAAGTGCAAGTCAGTTTGTTAAGCGAAATTTAAATTACTGTAGGAAATTAATATGAACAATGCCTTTGGTCAATATCCAGCACGCCGTTTGCGTCGTATGCGCAGCGATGATTTTTCTCGTCGTTTAATGTCTGAACATCAGCTGACGGTTAATGACCTTATTTATCCCGTTTTTGTTTTGGAAGGTGAAAATCAACGTGAAGTTATAGACTCAATGCCTGGCGTTGAACGCAAAAGTATTGATCTATTGCTTGAGGAGTGCCAAGAATTAGTAGATTTAGGTATTCCTGCCATTGCTATATTCCCAGTAACACCGGCAGAAAGTAAGTCGTTAATGGCGGAAGAGGCATATAACGAAGATGGTTTAGCACAGCGCACAGTGCGCGCAATTAAAGCGAAGTTTCCTTCGCTAGGTGTGATTACTGACGTTGCATTAGACCCTTTCACTACCCATGGACAAGATGGCATTATCGATGAAGAAGGTTATGTTTTAAATGAGGTCACTAAAGATACTTTAGTGAAACAAGCTTTATCCCACGCCCAAGCCGGTGCTGATGTTGTGGCTCCGTCAGATATGATGGATGGTCGTATCGGTGCTATTCGAGAAGAATTAGAAAAGCATCATTTTGTTAATACTAAAATATTGGCCTATTCAGCCAAATATGCTTCAAATTATTATGGCCCATTTCGTGATGCAGTCGGTTCAGCTGGAAATATTAAAGGCGGTAATAAGTACTCTTACCAAATGGATCCAGCTAATAGTAATGAAGCGCTACACGAAATTGCTCAAGATATTCATGAAGGGGCTGATATGGTTATGGTTAAGCCGGGTATGCCTTATTTAGATATAGTTCGTCGTGTTAAGGATAACTTTCAAGTGCCAACTTATGCTTATCAAGTTAGTGGTGAATATGCCATGCATATGGCAGCGATACAAAATGGTTGGTTAGCCGAAAAGCCTTGTGTTATGGAAGGATTATTGGCATTTAAACGTGCCGGCGCTGATGGCATTTTGACTTATTTTGCCAAGCAAGTGGCACGTTGGTTAAAAGAAGACGTTTAGTTGTCAATTACTAGTTAATAGATGACAAGTTATCGCACTGCAATGATCGCGCTACATAGCGCGGTTTTATTATTTGCCCTATCAGGTTTATTCGCTAAATGGTTAACCGTTTCGGCTAGTGTTATTGTTTTTGGTCGAGCAGCTTTTGCCGCTATAGCGCTGGGAGTTTTTATCCGTGTTATAAAAGCTCAATCGTTAATTATAAGCAATAAATATATAGTACTTATGGCAGTCACTGGCGCGGTTCTAGCACTACATTGGTTAAGTTTCTTTTACGCTATTCAAGTGTCTAGTGTTGCTATTGGTTTGATCACTTTTGCGACATTTCCTGTTATTGTCGGTGTTTTTGAACCATTATTTTTTAAGTTATCTTTTCGTAAAGACTCCTTAATTCAAGCTCTGCTAACTTTAATTGGCGTAGCACTTGTTTTACCTTGGGAGGAGCTTACAACGAGCACACTAGATGGTATATTTTGGGGTTTTATCTCGGCACTATTGTTTGCCATATTAGCCATTTTGAACCGTAAATATGTTCGAAAAATATCACCACAACACGTTGCGTGTTACCAAAATCTATTTGCTAGCTTACTCTTAATTCCCGTGATCTTGTTTAATGATTTTGAAATTACATTTACTGAGTTGTCGTTGCTGGTGCTACTAGGTGTTGTATTCACTGCTCTGGCGCATAGTCTTTACAATTTATCGCTTACACGTTTACATGCCTCTACTGCCAGTATTGGTGTATCCTTAGAGCCTATTTATGGTATTGTTGCCGCGAGTATATTTCTGAACGAGTTACTGACACCGTTAATGATATTAGGGGCCAGTATAGTTATCTTTGCAAATGTTTGGGCGGCGAAAAAAACTATTAACAGCTAATTGTTAAAGCTATGTCCACACAGCTAAGGTGATGTGCTTCTTGCTGTAATTCATCGGCGATTAATGGATGTTGGGATAACCAAGTATTAGGTACAGTTAGCTGAATTGCTTTTTCTGTAACGTTTACTACGCAATCAGGCAAGGGGTCATTAGTGCGTCGGCGACATAAAACAATGGCTAAACGAAGTAAAGTTAGCAGCTTTTTTGCTTGAGGGATATTCACTGCCGATTGCTCGACTAACACTTTATGTTCAATTTCGCCTTTATATAACTTTACCAACATGACTAACAGTTGGCGATCGGTAAAACTAAAACCAGGCAAGTCAGCATGATTCAATATATAGGCGCTATGGCATTGATGATTTTTATACGCTAACAACAGGCCAGCTTCGTGTAAGTCACAACTTGCTAATAAAATTTTATAAGCATTATCTCTCGGTAATTGCCAGTTAGAACTTACCTGAAGAAAGAGTTTCTCAACTTGATGCTTGATATTGTTTGCATGTGCTTGGTCAATATGGAATCGTTGCGATAATGCAGTTATTGTTCGCTGACGAATGTTAGTGTCACGGCTATTAGGTAGCATCTCATAAAGCAACCCCTCTCTCAGTGCGCCACTAGAAAGCTCTAACTTTTCAATAGAAAATTGCTTAAATAAGGCGATTAAAATGGCTAAACCGCTGGCAATTACAGGGCTGCGTTCTGATGACAGGCCGACGATATTTATCGCGTTTATATTTTCAAAATTGAGTAATTCTTGCTGAATTTGATATAAAAAGTTTAGGGAAAGTGTTGTTGGTTTATGTTGATAAATCAGAATTTCAGCGAGCGCTTGCATGGTACCTGAACTACCTAAAACGCACTGCCAGCCGATATTTAAATATTCATCTCGAATAGGTTTAATAACTTGCTCGGCCGCACTGATAGCTTGAATAAAGTTATTTTTGCTTATGGTACCGTTTGGAAAAAATCGTTGATTGAAGGTAACACAGCCAATGTCGAGACTTAGGGCTTTTTTTACTTCAAAACTGTGTCCTGCAATGATTTCGGTACTTGCACCACCAATATCCAAAATTAGTCTTTTGTCGGCACTACAACTGGTGTGTGCAACACCCAAATAAATATTTTTCGCTTCTTCAATGCCACTTAATAAGTTTATTTTGTTGGCTAAAATTTGCTCAGCTTGAGCAATGAATAAGTCGCGATTAACCGCCAGCCTCAATGTTGCAGTGGCAACAATACGAATATTTTTTGCAGGAATATCCTGTAAGCGTTCAGCAAAAAAACTTAAGCACTCTAAGCCTCTTGCCATTGCTGACTCAGACAAAATGTTATTGTTATCTAAGCCTGATGCTAAACGAACCTTACGTTTCACTTTGCCGACAACTTGCACGCTATCAGCAAGTTGTCGAGTGATCAGCATATGAAAGCTGTTAGAGCCTAAGTCGATCACCGCATACAGAGGCGATAAAGACTCTTCTTTGGTGAACGCCATGAACTAACGGTTCCTTTGTTGCCTATTACCACCGCTACGACTGCGGTTCTGACCACCATTATGAGGTTTATGGCGACGTTGACGAGGTTTAGGTTTTGGTAAATCTGTTAGTAAGGCGTCATGATCATATTTACTTACAGGCAGTGCATGTTCAATGTAGGTTTCAATGGCTGGCAAGTTAAATACATATTGTTCACAGGCTAAACTAATGGCATGGCCTGTCGCCCCTGCTCTACCTGTACGTCCGATACGATGAACATAATCTTCGCAGTCGTCTGGCAAGTCGTAGTTAAAAACATGTGTTACCGCTGGAATATGTAAACCGCGAGCGGCAACATCTGTAGCAACTAATATGTCGAGGTGCCCGGCAGTAAACTGCTCTAAAATCTTAAGGCGCTTCTTCTGCATTACATCGCCAGTTAATAAGCCTACGCGAATTTTATCGGCATCAAGGTGTGCATGTATTTTTTCACAAACATGTTTAGTATTGGCAAATATAATTGCTTTCTCTGGCCAATCTTCTTCTATCAATGTTTGTAGTAAAGGCATTTTATCTTCGTTTGAAGGATAAAATAGTTCTTCTGAAATACGAACATTGGTTTTTTGCTCTGGCTCAACTTCAACACTGTCAGGCTCATTCATGTGTTCAAATGCTAATTCTTTAACACGAAATGATAACGTTGCTGAAAATAGCATGCTTAAACGTTCAGTTGCGACCGGCATTTTTCTAAACATATAGCGAATGTCTTTAATAAAGCCTAAATCGAACATACGATCGGCTTCATCAAGCACTACTGCTTCAATATTGTTTAGGTTATAAACGCCCTGTTTTAAGTAATCAATTAAGCGGCCACAAGTACCAATTAAAATATCAACACCTTGCTCTAATTCCTGGCGTTGACTTTCGTAACCTTCACCACCATAAACACAACCTAAGCGTAAGCCAGTGCTTTTGGCCATTTCAATGGCATCGCGGTGAATTTGAATAGCAAGTTCACGTGTTGGTGCCATGATAAGGGCACGAGGTTGATTATGGGTAACATCTTTCTTTTGTAATAAATGATGAAATGTTGCCGCTAAAAAGGCGATGGTTTTACCTTCACCTGTTTGTGCTTGACCAGCAATATCTTTACCGGTTAGCAGAATAGGAAGAGACTTTGCTTGAATTGAGGTGCAATATTCAAAGCCCATTGATTCGAGGCCAGTAACTACTGTTGGCTCGAGCTTAAGTTCCGAGAACTTTATTTCAGTTAAGT
>CAJXQJ010000023.1 GCA_913058245.1 uncultured Colwellia sp. | reverse complement strand
GGTATAATCACGCCTCATAAATTTTCTAGGAATGTCTTTTGTTAGCTGTTATTCGTATTATTTTGATGACTATTGCTTTAGTTATCATCTCTATTTGCTCTTGTTTGTTCTGTCTTATTCGCCCTTTTCATCGAGATAATGTGCATCACACTGCGAAATATATGGGCAAAGTTTCTAAGCTTTTAGGCTTAGAGGTTGAAATACGAATTCCTGATTCCGTGAAAAATATTGGTCCTGTTGTTTATATTTGTAATCATCAAAATAGTTACGACATTTTTACTGTTAGCGGCGCAGTGCAACCAGGTACGGTTAGTGTCGGCAAAAAAAGTTTAAAATGGATCCCATTTTTTGGCCAAATGTATTGGCTAACCGGTAATATTTTAATTGATAGAAAAAATAAAAATAAAGCCATGAATACCATAGATATGACCGCAAAAAAAATTCGAGAGAAAAAGTTATCAGTATGGTTATTTCCTGAAGGAACCCGTAGTTATGGGCGTGGTTTATTACCGTTTAAAACAGGCGCGTTTCGCACTGCTGTGAAAGCAGAGGTTCCAATTGTGCCTATTTGTGCAAGTAACACACATAAAACCATCGATTTAAATCGTTGGAATAATGGCAAAATGATCATCGAGTTACTTGACCCTATTACTATTGCTGAAGATGAAAGAGATAAAATTAGAACTATCACTAATCAAACTCGAGCTGAGATGTTAGTGAAACTTACCGCTCTCAATAAAGAGACCGGACGCGAAATTGTCTTATCAAAAAGTGAGGCAGCTGAGCAAGAACAACCGAGTGAGATAAAATAATGATCGATGAAGAATTGCAACAATGGCAAGAGCACACTGAACAATTAATCGAAGCATTAATTGAAGACGGCACTAATGAAGAAGTCCATCATACAATTGAACACCACTTTTCGAGTGTTGATTTTGATGTTCTAGAAAAAGCCGCGGTTAGTGCATTTAAAATGGGTTTCGAAATTGAAGAACCTGAGGAAGCTGAGTTAGAAAATGGTGAGAAAGTATTTGCCTTTGATATTGTCACTGAGCAGGCTTTAGACTTCGATATTATATTTGATGAAACAAAAACCATGTTCGAATTAGCAAAACAATGCAAAGTTGATTATGATGGTTGGGGAACATATTTCGAAGAATAATTATACAACCCATAAAAATAAAAGTAGGTTACCCCGATGGAATGGTTAGAAACAATATTAAGGCCTGAAACATTATCGTTATTGATCCCCATTGTTGCCATTGTTGGTGCTTTTGGGATTGCGGGATTGAAAGCGCATCACCGGCATCAAGAACGAATTGAAAAAATTAAGAACGGCTTTAATCCTGACTCATAAAAAAAACGCAAAGTGGCAACACTTTGCGTTTTTCTTTACTAAGTATTCTCCTTAATAATCAACACCAACAACTGAAACCACATATTTATGATTAGGAGCTTGCTTAGCTGCTTTGTGCTGATATTGGTGTCGGTTTAGTTAGCTCAAACGCTTGACGGTTACTAAAAAGTGAAAAGGTTGCTGGTACGAAAATAAACGATAATATTGTTGTTAATACCGTCCCGCCTGCTACTGCGACAGCAAATGGTGGCCAGAAGCCGCCTCCAGCGAGAATTAATGGTAAAAAACCACCAACCGTTGTAATAGTGGTTGAACTAATATGGCGAGCACAACTTTGCACACAGCGTATAATCGCTTTATTGTCACCTTGTACGGCTTTCTCATCCATTTTCAACTCGGCGATAATGACAATAGCGGCATTTATTGCTAAGCCCATAAGCCCTAGCAAACCAATAATGACGGTAAAGCCAAATGGATAGTCAAAAATATAAATGCTCAGTAAACCTAAGCCAATTGACTGAAAAGCGGATAAAAAGATAATGGCACTTAAGCGGAATGAGTTAAACGACAACACCACAACCGTGAGTAGCAAGGTCATAATTAACCCAACACTTGCAAGTAGCTTTCCAACAGCTTTATTGCGTTCTGCTGATTCGCCACCAAGCTCTAGTTGATAGCCGGCAGGCAATTGATAATTTGCATCACTCATGTGCTCTTTAACGCGATTAAGTACTACAGAGGGCAGAACACCAGCGCGTATATAACCCTCAATAACATTAACCCTGACGCCATTTCTATGTGGAATAGCTCCACGGCTCGCTTTAATGTCTATATCTGCAATGGCAGTTAATGGAATCGTTTGATTCTCACTTGGGGTAACAATATTGATATTTGCTAAAGCGGCTAAATCGTCACGCTTTTCATCACCAATTCGTACACGCACCGGAATAGATTCAGTAGATTCAATAATAGAGCCGTTATGCAGCCCTGATAATGTGGTATTGAGCTGTGAAGCTACTTCGATTAATGATAAACCAGCTAAATTCGCTTCTGCCTCATTGATATTGACCCAAACTTTTGGTGTGCCTGGTTGCAACGTTGAACGACTATGGGTGATGTCTTTTGTATTTGCCATAAAACTACGAATGTCGTCGCCAATTGTTTTTAATCGATCTAAATTGGGTCCATAAATGCGTAATTCTACCGGGGCATTAAATGGTGGGCCTTGCTCTAGCTTTCTCACTAAAATTTGAGCTTCAGGCATCATATCATCAAGTGAGCGCTGAATTTCAGGGATTAAACGGTTCGCCTCTTGAAAGCTAGTCGCTGTTACCATCGCTTGGCCATAATATTGTGCACCATCTTTAGATGGTACTAAGTTGTAGTAGAATGAAGGTGCATTTTTGCCAATAAACCAATGTACTGACTTTATGCCGTTTAACTCGGTTAAATACTGAGTTAGTTCAGCGCTGGCACGCTCAGTATTAACTATGCTGCTTTGTGCCGGTAAAAATAATTCTATTTGAAACATGTCGCGATCGGATGCAGGAAAAAATTGCTCCGAAAGCTGCTTAGCAGCAATAAAACCAAATAAGGGCAAACAAAAAACTAACGCAATAACAGTTTTTCTATTGCTCAGTGACCAAGTTAATACATTAACAAACCAACGATTAAGTGACGTTAAGGTAATACCGCTTTGATACCATCTAGGGTTTCCTTGGCGCTGTTTGCTAATAAAGCGTCCGGCCAAGCCCGCAACTATAGTATGTGAGATGATATATGAACCAACTAATGAGAATATTACGCTCAAAGCGATACCGCCAACAAACTCGCCAGCAGGCCCTGGCATTAACACTATTGGCATAAACGCCAATACCGTGGTTAATGTTGAGCCAAGCAGAGGTAGCCATAAGTGATTGACTGCATTGGAAACCGCATCCAACCGGCGTTGACCGTTTTCTCGATTAGTTTTGATGGTGTCGGCCATAACAATGGCGTTGTCTACCATAATGCCTAATGCAACAACTAAACCGGTTACTGACATTTGATGAATTGGTAAACCATAAAAATTCATTACAGAAAGGGTAAATAATACGGTCAAGGGCAGTGACAAGGCGACAATAACGGCTGCTTGCCAACCCAAGGTGATTAATAGCACCAAGGCAATTATGGCAAAGCCGACAGCAATATTACTGACTAAATCACTTAAGCGAGTTTGAGTGTAACTGCTTTGATCAAAAATGACTTCTAACGAAATATTGCTCGGTAAAGATTTTGAAAATGCACTTAGCTGTTGTTGAACTGACTCACTCCATTGGTCAATTCGCAAGTTGGGGAGCATACGTGTGGCTACAACAACTGCTTGCTGATTATCAACTATGGCAATTTCTGTTGGAGGGTAATTAACCGTCTTACGGATATTCGCTATATCACCTAAGCGCAGTAAATTACCTTTTTGATCTGCTTTGACAGAAATATTACTGATGCGCTCGGTGTTATTTAATGCGCCAGTTAACTCAATTTGCATCTGATTGAATTGATTGGTTAATTGCCCCGCAGAAACTTTTGCATCTGCACTGCCTATTGCCGCAGATATTTGTTGTGTGGAAAGGTTTAATTGACTGGCAATTATAGGGTCAATTTCAACTAGTACTTCTTCATCACCACGACCAAAAATATTTACGATATCGGTACCGTGCACCAGTTTTAGTTGATTTTGTAATTCATTAGCATATCGGCCAAGCATAGCAATATTCGGTGAATCATCACCTTGCCAGTTAAGTGAAATAATTTGGGTATACGCATACCCCCGATCATCTTCTAAAACTGGCGTTAGCACACCATCAGGAAGAGTTGGACTTAAATCATTTAGTAAATCGCGAACACGTGACCATATTGGTTTAGTGTCGGTGATTTCATCTTGCAGTTGTACCTTTACGATGGAGATTCCTGCTCGAGAATTTGACGTTAGCAAACTAATTTCTGGCAGTTTTCTTAATTTTTGTTCAATCTTTTCACTAACTAAAACTTCAACGCGTTCAGCACTAGCACCTGGGTATTGGGTAATAACGCTGGCAATTCTGTTAGTGATTCTTGGGTCTTCAGTTCGCGGTAAATTTGTTAACGCACCTAAACCTGCGACGACGAGTAGCACGATAACGAGTGACATTAAACGGCCATTTTTTACAAATGAACGAATCATAAAGCGTTTCCTACTTTAGCCGTTTGGTTTGGTATTTTTGGCGAGTTTCTTACAATTTGCCCAGGAACATAGCGGTGTACACCAGCAACAATAATCTGCTGTTGCTCGGTTGGTAATCCGGTAATGTAAACAGCATCTAAGGTTGAGTACTTTACCTCTACGGTGGTAGCGATTATTTTAAATAAGTTGTTCTTTTCACTTTGAACGCGGAAAATATTCCATTGGCCACGAATGCCATCAGTCAATGCCGATATTGGCAGCCAAAATCCCGCTTGTGCTACTTTTTGATAAATTTTCACCTTAGCCAATTGGCCGTTATAAAATGAGGATTTTCCGTTAATAGCTAAACGTAATTCAATAGTGCGACTGATTTGGTTTACTTGTTTACCAACAACCAGTATTTCTGCCGAAAGTTGCTCTTGTTCAAGTTCTACGGTTAGCTGTTCCCCGATGACTAAATCACGTGCAACCTTGACAGGTACGCCCACTGATATTTCATGATGTGATTGTTTGATAAGTTCAAATGCGGTTTGATTAGAACTAAATATCTCACCTTCAGCTACTGACCGACTACTAACAACAGCATCAAATGGAGCATGTAATTGTGCCTTTTCTATTTGATAGTCAATGGTTGCTTTGGCCGCTTGCTGGCGCGATAAATCAGCCTTGATAACTTTTTTCTCAGTTTCTAGCTCGTCTAAATTTTGTTTGGAGCTATAACCTTTGGTATTTAGTTCGTTGATACGAGCAAGGTTTAGTTTATTCAATTCTGCTTGAGCCTGCAGTTGACGGATACTGGCACCAATTTCCTGCAGCTTAATTGTTAGTAATTCAGTATTAAATTCCGCTAGAAGCTGACCTTGTTTTACTATGTCGCCGCTATCTACATACACTTTTTCAACTTTTCCACCATATTCGAAACCTAATGACGAAAACTGCTTGCTGGAAACTCTGCCAATATATTCATGCGCAATTTGGTAAAAAGTATTAGGGGTAATTGTTTCTATATCAGCATTTTGATGATAAGTATTTGTTTGTTCTGTATCGCTTTTTGATTTGGAGCAAGCTGTTAATCCTGACAATATAAGCAAGATGCTGGCAACTGAACCTAAAATTTTAGTGCGTTGAATATTAAACACGAGACTGACCTTAATATAGAATAGCTATTAACTAGACTGTTGAGTCTAGTTTAATCAAACTAGACTGTCCAGTTTAATTTAGGTATGTTATAGAGCGAACAGCTATTGATGTGTATAACTAGTGAAGATTAAAAGGAAATTAATGACAAAGTGCAAAATGTTGGCTTTTGAATCATAATAACCTGCTGGAAATACCGTAAAATGTTTGTTGTAATTTAATGAGAAGTGGTGGTTTGTTGTATGGTAAATGTTCGTAGTAAAAGTGAAAGTAAGAGAAAGCAAATACTGGAAGCTGCCACGGTGCTTTTTACCGAGCAAGGTTATAGCTCTACGAGTATGGACTTGATTGCTAAAAATGCCGGTGTTTCGAAACAAACTGTATATAGCCACTTCGGTAACAAAGATGAACTGTTTGCTGCATCAATCAAGCAAAAATGTGATTCTTACCATATGACAGAAATTTCTGTTGCCGATGCCAGTGAACCTGATGAAATATTGTTTGTGCTCGCAAAACGCTTTTTAGCTATGCTGACATCTAAAGAAGCAATAGCTATACATAAAATTTGCGCTTATGAATCAAAATCATACCCACAATTGTCCGAATTATTCTATCAAGAAGGCCCTGAGCGTATTGCTAATGAAGTTGCGCAATTGATGGCTAATTTTCACACCAAAAAACAGCTTAATATCCCTGAGCCAAAGTTTGCAGCTTTGCAGTTCTTAAATATGGCGAAAGGTGAATGTTGGATGCGCGTTGAATTCAACACTAAAAAGCAAATATCTGAAGATGAAATTAATCTTTATTTAAAATCTAGCATCGCGATGTTTATTAAGGGCTACAGTATTTAAAGTGTAGCCTTTGTACATGTTAGCTGGCTTGCCCCGTTGAATCTCTGACCACTAACTCTGGTGTATATAGTTGAGCCTCAGGGCTAGTTTTCTGTTTACGTGCACGTGAAATAAGTAACGTTGCAGCATCTTCTGCTATTTTCTGATTCGGCTGGTCGGCTGTCGTTAGTGTTGGCCAGGTTTGGCGAGAAAAAGGACTGTTTTCAAAACCGGTTATTGATAATTGTTCTGGAATTGAAATTCCCATCAAGCGAGATGCAAATAAAGCTCCGGCTGCTATTTCATCGTTACAAGAAAAAATTGCTGTTGGTTTTTTACTTTTGTTGAGCAGTGTTTTCGCACCATTGACACCTGACTCGAATGAATATTCACCTTCAATAATAAGTGAAGGATCCAGAGTTATTGAGTTGTTTAGCAACGCCTGCTTATAGCCTCTTAGGCGTTCTACCGTTGACCTATGTTCAGCTTCACCAGCGATAAAGCCAATATTTTTGTGTCCTAAGTCAATTAAATGCTGGGTAATGCTTTGAGCGGCAGCGTTATCGTTAACCATGATACAAGGTGCAATATCATCAGGTGCAATATCACCAGAAACAATTCTAACCACTTCAATGTCTAAGTCTTTCATTTGCTGAACGAATTCAGGTTGTTCAGAAAATGGCGGCGTTAACACTAAGCCAGCGATACGGGAATGTTTTACCATCTTGGTAATTTCTTCCAGTAAGTTTTCTGCTTTAGCATCACATGGGTGAATGAGCAATTCAAAGCCTTGTTTTTTACAAGCCGATAAAATGCCGTTTTGCATATCAATAACATAATAGGCATTTGGATTGTCATAAATAAATGCAACACTGAACGATTTTGTTCCAGCTAAATTTCTTGCCGCTAAATTTGGCTGATAATTTAATTCTTCGACGACTGCCATTACTTTTTCTCGTGTTGGCTGACGTACAGAAGGCTCATTGTTCATGACGCGAGAAACGGTTTTTATTGAAACTCCCGCTTGCTTTGCGACATCATTAATCGTTGCTTTCATTCGAAGTTAACGCCTTAATTATTATTTCTGAAAATCACTATTGTGCCTAAGGGTATTGTTTCTATTGGCAGTCAGCAACCTTAAATATTAAATTTTTCTTACCTCAATACAAAAATATAATTTTTTTAGATTCATTTATTAATAATTGACAGCGCTGTCATTTATTAATAAAGTGCTGATATTAAGTCACTGTATAACTGTTTGAGGAATGAAAATGTCTAGTCGTCAATTACTACCTAGCTGGAAAAAGCTAGTTAGTCATGCACAAGAAATGAAGTCGCAGCACATGAATGATTTATTTAGTACAGATAAGAATCGTTATGAAAAATTTTCTATTGAGTTGCCAAACATGTTGCTCGATTATTCAAAAAACCTAATCAACAGTGAAACCAAGCAAAGTTTGCTGCAGTTAGCAAAGGAGTGTGACTTAGAAGCTTGGCGTGAAAAAATGTTCAACGGTGAAAAAATTAACAAAACCGAAGATAGGGCTGTACTGCACTCAGCATTAAGAGGCTCTGTTGATGAACAGCTAACGGTAGATGGTGAAAACATTCATCAGCAGGTAAATCAGCAATTAGATAAAATGTCGGCTTTTGTCGGCAAAGTCAGGCAAGGGCATTGGTTAGGGTATTCAGGAAAGCGTATTACCAATATTGTTAATATTGGTGTTGGCGGTTCAAATCTAGGGCCGCAAATGGTGACAGAAGCACTCAAGCAATATAGTGATGATTGCGTGAAAGTTCACTATGTCTCCAATGTGGACGGTGCGCAAATTGCCGATATTCTTAGGCCACTTGAACCCGAGAAAGTGTTGTTTATTGTTTCCAGTAAAACCTTTACCACCACTGAGACAATGACAAATGCTAAAACCGCGATAAATTGGTTAACGGCCGCATCATTTGATGATAAAGCTGTTGCGAAACACTTTGTTGCTGTTACCGCAAATCCAGTTAATGCGATGTCTTTTGGTATTCAGGAGGATAATATCTTCGATATGTGGGATTGGGTAGGCGGCCGTTTTTCTCTGTGGTCGGCAATAGGATTAGCGATTGCCTTAGATTTAGGCTTTGATAAGTTTAAGCAATTATTGGCTGGTGCAAAGGCGATGGATAAACACTTTCGTGACGCCCCCTTAGAAAATAATATGCCAGTAATAATGGCATTGGTCAGTGTTTGGAATACAACATTTTTGGGTGCGAAATCTCAGGCCATTTTACCATATGATCAAACGCTGCATATGCTCGCCGCTTACTTGCAGCAAGCCGAAATGGAAAGTAATGGTAAATCTGTTACTTGGGACGGCGAAGAGATTGATTACCCAACAGTGCCGTCTATTTGGGGAGAGTTGGGTATTAATGGTCAGCATGCTTTTTATCAATATTTACATCAAAGCAATAACATTGTACCAGCTGATTTTATCGGCTCCGTGGCAAGTGTTACACCGGTTAAAGGTCATCACGAAACCTTAATGGCAAATTTTTTTGCGCAAACTCAAGCGTTAATGACAGGGGTTGATGAACAGCAAGTACGTGAAGACTTGAGGGCAAAAGGTCGGACGGCCGACTATATTAACAAAGTCGCACCACACAAGGTTCATAAAGGCAATCGACCTACTAATACTTTGTTACTCAAACGTATTGACCCGCATAATTTAGGTCAACTAATTGCGTTGTATGAACAGAAAATATTTGTCCAAGGGATCATTCTACAAATATGCTCTTTTGATCAATGGGGGGTCGAATTGGGTAAAGGTTTAGCAGCAAATATTCAACAAGAATTGGAAAGCCATAAACTCTCAAATAACCATGATTGCTCTACCAGGCAGTTGATGAATTATTATTTAGCAGCCCAGTAATATAAAAATTGTTGTACAGAAGGAGGCTTATGGTCTCCTTTTTTATTCAGTTTTATATATATATTTAATGCTTTATTCAGAATAAATGAATAATAATTAATTTTTAATAATTTTATTGGCCCACAGATATAAGGTTCTTTAAACTTTAAATTTTATAAATTCAATGACTTAGTTTAATTCAATAGATTAATTTGTAATCAAGTGTAGCCAAAATGATAATTATTGTGTAAGGTTTTAGTTAGTTAATGACAACGCTGTCATGAATTAAAGACAGCGCTGTCTTCAATAAGGTTATACAAAATAACTACTATATAAAACGTGTGTAAGGGAAAGTCGATGTCATCTAAAACATTTAAAAAAGGCGTATTAGCAAGCAGTATCGCTATGATCCTTGCAGGTGGTGCCTCACCATTTGCAATGGCTGCAGAAGAAAATGCTGCTAATGCCGAAAAAGAAGTAGAACGAATTCAAGTTACAGGTATTCGCGGTTCACTCAAAGAGGCGCTCAATCAAAAGCGTTTTGCTGATGCAGTTGTAGATTCTATTTCAGCTGAAGACATCGGTAAGTTCCCAGACCGCAATATTGCTGAATCTTTGCAACGTATTCCTGGTGTATCGATTGTAAGAAGCTTTGCTGGTGAAGGTGGTGATGTTTCAATTCGAGGCACAAACTCTGAGCTAACTCAGGTTAGTATGAATGGTAACTATGTCGCTTCTACAGGCTGGTTTTCACAACAAGCAGCAAAACGCTCATTTGATATGGATTTATTACCACCAGAATTAGTTGCCGGAGTTGATGTTTATAAATCACCAACAGCAACTTTAGATGAAGGTGGCGTTGGTGGTACTGTAATCGTACGTACACGAAAGCCTCTTAATTTAGATGCCAATACATTATTCTTATCAGCTGAATATCAAGATAACAGTATTGCAGATGAGAATGGTCAAGGCTTTACTGGTATGTATAGCTGGAAAAACAATGATGAAAACTTTGGTATTTTAGCTGCTTTTTCAACATTAGAGACTATCGGCCGTGCTCATAAAGCTGAAAATTATATGGATGATGGTTGGGCTGGTGCAGGTATTGCGGAATTTGCACAAACACGTGAACGTGACGCAATTGACCTAACGTTAGAATATTCCCCGTCTGATCAATTATCAATGAACCTACATTACTTTCATGTTGATTTGGATGCCGCTAACAGTAACCAAAACTATTTGATAATAGCAGGTACAGATCCTGACGGTTTCAATGCAAACGTGACTGGTGCGACCCAGTTTTCTCCAACAAATGGTTTTGCTCTAAATGGTAATTATGCTGGCGCTCCGTTTGATGATCAAAACACTCGTAATGCAAAAATGGATACAGAAGTATTAGCCTATGAAATTGAATATAGTGCCGATGCTTATACAGTCAACGCCAAAATAGGTACTACTGAAGCAACAGGTGGTGATGGCGGAAACTATAATGCAGGCTGGGTATCAAGTAATAGTGATCTTTCAATTGATTTCGATATGACAGGAAGCGACGCAATGTTATTGTCGCCAAATGGCACCGATGCTAGCGACCATTCGGAGTATATTCTGAATAACGGTGCTGTTACTGCGGGGTTCCGTAAAGATGAAGAGACTTTCGCTCAAGTTGACTTTGACTTTGAAGTTGATTGGGGCCCTGTTTCTAATTTAAAAACCGGTGTTAAATTACGCGATCATGAATTTACCAGCTACTCAAATACTTGGACATTTGATGATAGTTTAACCACGGGAATTACTAAGGCGACATTTGCTGACGGCCACTTTAACCACTCTGGTGTTGGCTTATTGGCTGGGTCTCCTACCCAAATTGCGCGAGTTAGTGGCGAAAAACTACGTGCTCATTATAATGCACATAAAACGGGTGAAAGCTTAAATACATCAAGCTATGGTGTTATTAAAGAAGATATTTTTGCCATGTATGTGCAGGGTGACTTTAGTGGTGATGATTATCGAGGTAACTTAGGTTTACGTTATGTTGCGACTGATACATCGGCTGATTATTATGGCTATATCGATACCTCAAAGATTGAAACAGAAAAAAGTGACTATAGCGACTGGTTACCTAGCTTTAATTTAGCTTTAAATTTATCGGAAAATGTCATTTTGCGTATGTCGGCAGCTAAGGTAATAAGTCGTCCTAATTACACTTTCTTAAACCCTGCAGCAAATATTCCATCTTCTAATTCAGGTGCAGCATCAATCAATATTACTCGTGGTAGTATTAAGCTTGACCCATACCGTGCAACGCAAGCTGATATTGGTTTAGAGTGGTACTTTAATGAAGAGTCTTTGCTATCTGCAACCTTGTTTAGCAAAGATATACGCTCATTTATTGTTCCTGGCGCCAATGAAAGCAGAATACAAGCGAATGGTACTACCTACATTGTAAGTGAACCAGGTCAAGGTCTTGGTGGTGAACTACAAGGCATCGAAGCTCAATACCAACAACAAATGGGTGAGTTTGGTTGGTCTGCAAACGTAACCTACACTGAAGGTTTTGGTTTACAAGAAGAAAATGATGCTATCGTTGAGAAGCCACTATCAGGCCTGTCAAAACTTAGTTATAACTTAAGTGCTTACTTTGAAAATGACATGTTTTCAGCACGTGCAGCATATACCTACCGTGATAGCTTTATTTCACCTTCGACAGGTATTGGTGGTAACACTAACTGGGATTCTTACGGAATTTTCGATATGAATGCCACATGGCATGCCACTGAAAACTTAGATGTAAGCATTGAAGGTACAAACTTATTCAATGAAACAACAACGCAACGATTTGGTGAAGGTTACACCGCAATGCGTTTAGCGGCAGATAATGGCCGTAATGTATTCTTGAAAGTATCGTATCGTTTATAAGTCGTAATGTTAAACTTGAAAGGGTAGCTCTCCCTCCCTTTCAAGTTTATTTTTTATTTCCAATCTAATTCGTTCCACTGTTGAATTATCGCGTTATAGTAATCGCATGATTAACTGCTATATGGAAAATTATCATGACCTCAGAAAATAATCATATTCTCATTATTGGCGGAGGCACTGCGGGCTGGTTAAGTGCGGCTATTTTGGCAAAAAGTTTAAATAGCAAAACTAAAGATGGCGTGAAAATTACGTTAGTAGAGTCTCCTGATATTCCCATTCTAGGCGTTGGCGAAGGTACTTGGCCAAACTTGAGATCAACATTACGTAAAATCGGTGTTAGTGAAACTGATTTTATTCGCGAATGTGATGCCACCTTTAAGCAAGGTGCCGAATTTGTTAATTGGACAACGACATCAAGTGAAAAAAAACAAGCGAGCTACTATCATCCGTTAAGTACCGTTAGCCATTCTTCCTACGATTTCAACCTTGCACCATACTGGCTAATGCAGGATAAAGATACACGAAAAACATATGATAGAGCAGTCGCTTCTCAAGCACGTTTATGTGATGCCGGTAAAGCACCTAAGCAAATTGTGATGGCAGAGTATAGTGCTGCTCAAGAATATGCTTATCATCTCAATGCCAATAAATTTGCTGATTTCTTAAAGCGACACTGTATTAATAATTTAGGTGTGAACTTTGTTAGTGCTAACGTAACGAACGTTATTTTAGATGATGATGAATTTATATCCTTAGTAGAAACGGATCATAAAGAAGAACAAACAATAGCTGCCGACTTCTTTATTGATTGCTCGGGCGCTAGAGGCTTGATTATAAAGCAAACCTACCATATTGATTGGCAGGACATAAGCGATGTTATTTTTAATGATACGGCCTTGGCAGTGCAAGTACCTTATAAAAGTAATCAACAAGCTATTAATACGCATACCATTGCAACAGCACAAACGGCGGGTTGGATTTGGGATATTGGTTTGCAAGAACGCCGTGGAGTTGGCCATGTTTATAGCAGTAAATATATCGATGAAAGTCAGGCGAAGCAGCAGTTAATTGATTATATTGGCGACGACTATTCGGCTGATCTAACTATTAGAAAAATTAAACTTAACCATGGTTACCATAAAAAGTTTTGGCATAAAAATAGCGTTGCTATCGGCATGTCAGCGGGCTTTGTTGAGCCATTGGAAGCATCGGCAATATACTTATTTGATGCCGCAGCCAATATGATAGCCGCACAATTCCCACGAAAACGAAGCCAAATGTTATACGTGGAAGAAAAGTTTAACCAGCATTTCACCATGCGTATGGAACGTACTGTTGAATTCATCAAATTACATTATTGTGTGTCTCAGCGTCGAGATAGTCAGTATTGGATCGATAATTGTGACAGTAAGAGCATACCGAAGCACTTAGCTGCACGATTAGATTTTTGGAAAACACAGCCACCGACAAAATATGACTTTGATAATGCTTGGGAGCCCTTTAATTTAGACAGTTATTTATATGTTTTATATGGTATGAATTTTAATACTGACATTGCTTACAACGCCTCATCATATCCTGATGTTGCTAAAGCTCAAGAAATGTTCAATCGCATTGATGGTGCGAGCAGTATGTTAATTGAAAAATTGCCAGAACAAAGACAGCTGATTGAGCAAGTTTTACAGTATGGATTTAATAAGGTTTAGAGGTATTAGATGAATAATAATATCGATCAAGTTGTTATTGTTGGTGGTGGAACCGCAGGTTGGTTAACTGCAGCAAAGCTGGCAAAAAACCTTAATAGCGCTGCTGATAATGCCGTACAAGTGACTTTAATTGAATCTCCAGATATCCCAACCATAGGTGTCGGTGAAGGTACATGGCCAACTATGCGAAAAACACTAGCGGAGTTGGAAATTGATGAAAGTGAATTTATGCGATTTTGTTTTGCGTCATTTAAACAAGCAACTAAGTTTGTTAATTGGAAAGAAACGCCGACCTCTAATAAGCAAAATCATTATTACCATTTATTTAGTGGCATTGTCAGCGCTGAAGAATTTAACCTGAGTCCGTACTGGTCAATGTCAGATAAAAGTCAAACTTATGCAGACTTTATAAGCCCTCAGGCTGCTATTTGTCAGCAAGGTCTAGCACCTAAGAGTATGACGAATCGAGCATATGAAGGCCTAGTAAATTACGCTTACCATCTTGATGCAGGTATGTTTGCTGACTTTTTAAAAGAGCTTTCTTGTCGTAAGTTCGGTGTTAAATATATCAGCGCGAATGTCACTAAAGTAAATGTCAATGAACAAGGTGATATTCAAGCGGTTGAAACCGACAAAGCGGGAATTATTCCAGGTGATTTTTTTGTTGATTGTTCTGGTTTTAAATGCCTTTTATTAGGTGAAACCTACGGTATTAAATTCAAATCGATAAAAGACACATTATTTACTGATAACGCGATTGCCATGCAAGTGCCTTATTTGTCTGAGCAGCAAGATATAAACAGCGCGACCATCTCTACCGCACAAACGGCAGGTTGGACATGGGATATTGGATTATCAAATCGCCGTGGCACCGGCTATGTTTATTGCTCAGATTTTATTAGTCATGAAGAAGCTGAAGCGACACTAAGGGCATATGTAGGTCCGCAAGCTGAGCAATTATCTGCACGTCGAATTAAAATGAATTGCGGATATAGAGAAAAATTCTGGCACCGAAATTGTGTTGCTATTGGTTTATCAGCAGCCTTTGTTGAACCATTAGAAGCCTCGGCAATTTTTCTTATTGAGGCTTCTGCAAATATGCTGTGTGAACAATTTCCTCGCCATCGAAGTTTATTGCCGATAGTTGAGAAAAAGTTTAATGAATCATTTACCTATCGATGGGAAAAAACAATTGATTTCATTAAGCTGCATTACTTTTTGTCTAATCGAAGCGAAGATTTTTGGTTGGCAAATAAAGTATTATCATCCGTTCCTGAGCGTCTACAAGAACAAGTGCGAAACTGGCAATATCATCCTGTTAGTCAATATGATTTTACGCATGTTTATGAGCCATTCTTGCAAGACAGCTATCAATACGTATTACATGGTATGGGGTTTTCACAACAACTAGCATATAACACTAGCTCGTTTTCTCAACAGGCCATGGCTGATAGCATTAACCAAAAAAATCAAAAAATTACTCAACAATTATTGGCACAGTTACCAACTAATAGAGCATTAATGACTCAGCTGGTTGATCATAACTTTCAAGCCATTTAATAAATTTTAAGGATTAAATATGCCAAATTTCCAAGCGTTGAATAGTCATCAACATCAGAATCTGAAAATAAAAGCTGATGGTAAGTTCAGCCATGCTTCAAATTCCCATGTTGTACCGTTATCTGTTTTTGAATTAACACAAGCACAAGCCGATTACCCTATTGTTTTAATTAAAGACTCACAAACTGGACAGTTTCATTTAGTTGCTTTAGTAGGCTTGAAGCCAAATGAGAATTTATTTAACAGCGGTGAAAGTTGGCAAGCTGAGTATATTCCTATGCAGTTACAGGGCTATCCATTGGCATTAACACAAGCGACTGAAAATGATGATAAACAAGTTGTCGCTATCGATCTTGATGCTGATTCTATCAATGAATTGGAAGGTATCAAGCTATTTACTCATAATGGACAGCAGTCATCTTTATTGACTGAAAAAATAGAGTTAATGTCGAAATTTAATGCGCAAATACCTGCTACTCAACATTTTATTAAAACGTTGGTTAGTAATGAGTTAGTGTCACCGCAAGCGTTGACGGTAAAAATCAATCAAGGTGAAGAGGTTAACTTAACTGGCCTTTATATCGTTGATGAAAAAAAATTGAATACCTTAGCCTCTGACGCATTTGAGGCACTAAAGAATGATAATTTTTTAGCGCCTATCTATGCTTGTGTTTTTTCACTGCAGCGCATTTCACGGTTAATTAATTTAACTTAACGCTTCAGCTAATATCAAAGTGCATAGTCAATTTGACGAACTATGCCATTTCATCATTTTCTATAAAACAACTGAAGAGTCACTATGTACAAAAAATCAATGGCGCTACTTTTTTTGAGCGTCTTATCTTTAAGTGCTTGTGAGAAGAAAGACTTCGATGCACAAGAAAGTAAAAGTGAACAGGATTCAGAACTAAAGGTTGCAATAGCACTTAACCCTGTAGCTGCAAAAGACATCATTGATATTGCTAATAATTTGCAAGTTAAACACCGTGTTATTACTAATATTCCTAGTGACAAATGTAATCAAGATATCGCAGAAGGTAAGTGTTTTGAAGTTGAATTGTTACTTACCGCTCAACAAGCGATAAACGTAAATAACTGGCAAATTCATTTTAGTCAAATCTCGCCAATTCAATCATTTGAAAGTGATGAGTTTAAGGTTACTCATATTAATGGCGACTTACATAAAATATCATTATCAGATAGTTTTTCTGGCTTTGCTAAAAATGAAACTAAGCGAATTTTATATCGTGCCATGTTTTGGTCGTTGTCAGAGACAGATGCCATACCTAATTATATCGTTAGCGCCATCAATAGTGTTAATGGCCAGCAAACCATTCAACCGGCTGTTATTAAAAGTACCATGGCAGGAATAAATGCAGAAACCGGTTTAGAAATTTTGCCTTTCATTGTGCCTTTTACTGATGTTGAAAAACAATTTAAACGCAGTGCAAATGACAAAACTCAATGGCTAAATAGCGCACAATTATATCAAAAAAATTCAAAGTTAGGGGAGGAGTTAATTGATGTTAGTAGCCTTATTATTCCCACGCCTAAACACATATTTGTTGATAGTAAGTCGAAGGTTGTTGACCTTTCTAGTGGTATCAATATTGAATTTAATAATGTTGAATCGAATCTGGTTGTAACAGCAATAAAGCGATTAAATCGTCTAGGAATAAACCAGAATGTTGACGGTATTAAAACGTCATTACGCATTGAGGAAAACGCGAATAAGTTAGTGGGCAGTTACCAACTGAGCATAAATAATCAGGGCATTGAAATTACCGGCGTTGATAACGCAGGGGTATTTAACGGTTTGCAATCTTTAGCCAGTCTCTTGATGCCTAATAATAAGAAGGTAGCACAAGTGCGCATTGACGATGAGCCACATTACCAATTTAGAGGTTTGCTGGTTGATGTTGCACGTAATTTTCATTCGAAAGCTTTTATTTTGCGCTTACTTGAACAAATGTCCGCCTATAAGCTTAATAAGCTTCATCTGCATTTAGGGGATGACGAAGGCTGGCGGTTGGAAATTCCGTCATTGCCTGAACTTACACAAGTGAGTGCTCAGCGTTGCTTCGATCTTGAAGACACGCATTGTTTGCAGCCACAACTCGGTGCAGGTCTAGACTCAAATAATAAAGTTAATGGCTATTACAGTGTTGCTGACTATCAAGAAATATTAAAGGCAGCAACAGCTCGGCATATTCAGGTGATCCCTTCACTTGATATGCCTGGTCATTCACGTGCTGCCATTAAAGCAATGGCTGCTAGAACTAAAAAATACGCTATTGCTGAAGATGAAAAGAAAGCGCAGAAATTTAACCTATATGACCCACTCGACACGACAAAATATTCATCAGTGCAATTTTACAATGACAATACCATTAATGTTTGCTTAGAGTCGTCATATGTCTTTGTACATGAGGTTATGACACAAGTGAAAAAGATACATAGTGACGCTGGACAACCACTTACGCGCTACCATATCGGCGCTGATGAAACGGCTGGAGCATGGGTTGATTCACCTGCATGTCAGGCATTTGTTGCCGATAATACTTATGGTGTCAAAAATATGAGTGAGCTTGGTGCTTACTTTATTGAGCGCGTTGCCAGCATTCTTTCCGATTTAGACATTGAAACTGCAGGGTGGAGTGATGGCTTATCTCATACACGCAAAGAAAATATGCCAGCTATTGTGCAATCAAACGCATGGGACGTTTTGTTTTGGGGTGGCCATGAAAAAGTACACGAGTTAACGAATAGAAATTGGCAGGTAGTGATATCAAGCCCAGATGCATTATATTTTGATTTTCCTTATGAGGCTGATCCGAAAGAGCATGGTTATTATTGGGCCTCACGACATACCAATACAGAAAAAGTATTTCAGTTTATGCCTGACAATTTGCCGGCCCATGCGGAAATATGGCTTGATCGAGAAGACAACCCATATGTTGCCGATGATAGGAAAACAACCTTGGCAGCAGGACAAAAATTCTATGGTATTCAAGGGCAGCTATGGAGTGAAAATACTCGCAGCGATACTATGGCGGAGTATAAAATATTTCCAAGATTATTTGCCCTTGCAGAACGAGCTTGGCATAAAGCTGACTGGGCTGTGCCGTATAATTATCAAGGTGCTCAATATAGTCAAAATACCAATAAATTTGATGATATGAGAAAAAGTAAACGTGACCAGCAGTGGCGAAAATTTGCTAACACCATAGGGCAAAAATCGTTAGCAAAATTAGAAATAGATAAGGTTTTTTATCGTTTACCAAATGTTGGTGCTACTGTCGTCGATGGCATGCTTAAAGCTAATATTGCTTTTCCTGGACTAGGCATAGAGTTTCAAGATAATGGTGGTCAATGGCAACGGTACCAAAAGCCGGTCGAAGTAACCGGAAAAGTGAGAGTGAGAAGCCGCTCTATCAACGGTGAACGCCGCTCTAAAACCAGTGAAGTGAATTAAATAGCATTTAACTTCAACAGGTTAATATTCGAGTTATGACCTTAATTACGGAAAGAATAAATAATTTAAAAAAATAAATGACAACGCTGTCATTTGTCGTTAAGATGATTACAAATAGAGTTTTGCCTTTCATGATAATTAATTTTTAATCATGGAAAATAGGTAAAGACATGAGGTCAAAATGTTAAGCAGTGATGACAATAATATATTTTTGGGTATCGATGGCGGTGGCAGCAAATGCAAAGCTATTGTGATGTCAGCTGAGAATAAAATTCTCGGTACGGGAATTTCTGGGCCAGGTAATCCTCTACACGGTTTTGAGCAGGCGACAAGCTCAATTGTTACCTCTGCAAAACTTGCTTTAGCTGACGCAGGCATTGCTGAATCATCGCTTCAAAATATTGTTGCTGGAGTAGGCCTTGCTGGGGTCAATTTACCTGTGTTATTTGATCAGATGAAAAATTGGCAGCATCCGTTTAAAACTATGCACTTAGCAACAGATTTACTTATCGCGTGTTTAGGTGCTCATCAAGGCAAAGACGGTGCCGTTATAATTTCAGGTACCGGCTCCTGTGGTTTTTCCTATGTTGATGGTGAAGAGTTTACTGTAGGTGCTCATGGTTTTCCTCATGGTGATAAAGGTAGCGGTGCATGGTTTGGCTTACAAGCAGCAAAACAAGTTTTGCTATCACTAGATGGCTTGGTAGCTACAAGTTCACTAAACAACAAATTATTAACAATGCTTAATGTTAGTACTGGCGTTGAGTTGGTTGAGGCTATTGCAGGCAAGCCTGCGGCATTTTATGCCCGTATGGCTAATTTAGTTTTTGACGCTGCAGAGCAGGGCGATCAAATTGCATTTGCAATTATTCAGGAAGGGGCCAGCTACATTGATAATGTAGCAATGCAATTGACTAAACGTTGTCCTCCTCGCCTTTCTTTAATTGGAGGTTTAACTCCTAGGTTGTTGCCATGGCTTGCTGGCGATGTGCAAAAAAGTTTGTCGGCACCGCTTAACTCTCCCGAAGTTGGTGCCGTATTTTTTGCCAAGCAACAAAGCCAGAACGTTAATTCAACCTGCAGAGCAGGCAAATAAATTTAAAATTCTCAAGAGTAATAAGCGCAAATAAGGTAATACTATGACTCAAGTAAATGTCACAAATACAATTATGGAGCTAGAAGCGAAACAGGCACCCAGTGTCATCGCGAAGCAACTTAAATCGAACCAAGCATTGGCGCACACTATTGGTGAGAATCTACGTAAATTGAATCCTAAAATGGTGATGATAATTGGCCGAGGCTCATCTGATCATGCTGGCGTTTTTGGGAAATATTTAATTGAAATTGAAGCTGGTGTACCTACTTTTGCTGCTGCACCATCTGTTTCTAGTGTCTATGGTAAACAACTTAAACTTGAGCAAGCTCTGGTGATTGTTATTTCACAGTCAGGTCGCAGTCCTGACATTATCGCGCAGGCTGAAATGGCAAAAGCGGCTGGAGCGTATTGTGTTGCGCTAGTGAATGATGAAACCTCTCCGCTTACTGATATTGTCGATGATGTTTTGCCACTTAAAGCAGGTGAAGAAGTTTCGGTAGCAGCCACTAAGAGTTATCTGGCAACTTTATCTGCATTATTGCAACTGACCGCTTACTGGACCGAGAATACTGATCTTATTAAGGCACTCTCGTCATTACCTACAGCAATGCAAGCCATAGTTAATACACCTGCGCAATTAACTCCCGAGTCAATCTCAGACGTAAAAAATATGGTGGTGCTGGGCAGAGGTTTGGGTTACGCCATTACCAAAGAAATGGCATTGAAATTAAAAGAAGTCAGCAGTATTCATGCAGAGGCTTTTTCTAGCGCAGAATTTTTGCATGGGCCGGCGACTCTAGTTGAGCAAGGGTTGGCTATTTTAGATTGTCAGGTAAAAGATGAAAGCGCCAGTGTACATGAACAACAAATTAATGAAATGAAATCACGTGGAGCAGAAGTGGTTGCATTACAGCAGCTTGATGTTGGCGTGCACCCAAGATTAGCCCCATTAGTGGTTTTACAGCGCTTTTATCTAGATGTTGCCTATGTCGCTGTAGCGAGAGGCTTCAACCCCGATGAAC
Source organism: uncultured Colwellia sp. (assembly GCA_913058245.1). Classification (GTDB taxonomy): domain Bacteria; phylum Pseudomonadota; class Gammaproteobacteria; order Enterobacterales; family Alteromonadaceae; genus Cognaticolwellia. The sequence continues at coordinate 13,109 of CAJXQJ010000023.1, read as the reverse complement.
CTAAGGGCCTTAAGAAAGTAACCCGGACAGTATAATGACTATGTTCAGAGTGCGCATAGATCGCTTATTTGATGGTACAAGCTATCAAGACAATAAGGTTATGATAATTACTGATGGCCTCATCACAGGTTTTGATGATGACATCAGTGATTATCATGAGTATTTGCAAGGACTCATTGTACCGGGCTATATCGATTTACAAGTTAATGGTGGTGGCGGCGTATTGTTTAACTCTGCGTCAACAGTTGCCGGCGTGAAATCAATAATGGCTGCACACGCGCAGTTTGGCACAACAGCAATGTTGCCAACACTGATTACTGACTCAATTGACGTTATGGCACAAGCCGCAGATGCCATTGCTACCGCAATAGCAGAAAACGTGCCTGGTATTATCGGTATTCACTTTGAAGGTCCACATTTATCTGTGGCTAAAAAGGGCGCTCATAGTGCTTGCTTTATCCGTGCCATTAGTGATGAGGAATGGCGAATATTAGAGCGAAAAGATATTGGTAACGTATTGGTAACTTTGGCGCCAGAAACGGTAAGTTTACAAGATATAGAGCGCATGAAAGCGGCAGGTATCAGCATTTGCCTTGGTCACACTAATGCTAACTTTATGCAGGCACAGCAGGCTCTTGATGCTGGTGCTACAGGTTTTACTCACTTATTTAATGCCATGTCACCTCTACAAGGACGAGAGCCGGGAGTTACTGGCTGCGCATTAATGAATGATGATGCAGCGTGTGGCTTAATAGTTGATGGTCATCATGTTGATTATGCTAGTTGTAAGCTTGCGTTGAAAGCGAAACCTGCTGGCAAAGTGTTTTTGGTAACGGATGCAATGCCACCAGTTGGTACTGACGCACAGGGCTTTGCTTTTTTTGATCGTCATGTCCATTTAGAAAGCGGTAAACTGACTTCCAGTACAGGTGAATTGGCAGGCTCAGTGCTTGATATGGCGACAGCAGTTAAAAATACCCATAAGCATTTAAATTTACCACTTGATGAAGCCTTGCGTATGGCTTCAAACTACCCGGCGACATTTATTAATGCTGAACTACACGGAAGCTTGCTGTCTGGAATGCGTGCTGATTTTGTTGAGCTTAATGATGAGCTCGGTGTTAAATCAACTTGGCTTGCTGGTGAATGCATTTATAAAATGTGAACATATTATTGAAAAATAAAGTATAAATATCTACATACCTTAGCAATTATAACAAAGATAATGAGGGGATTATGGAAATGACGATCACAGAGCAACGGCGCAGCAGCGTATTACCTATGGCCATAATTGGCATATTGTTTTTTATTTTTGGTTTTGTTACTTGGTTAAATGGTTCTTTGATCCCTTTTTTGCAAGTGATCTGTGAGCTAAATGAATTCCAAGCATTATTTGTAACTTTTGCGTTTTATATTGCCTACACGGTAATGGCATTACCCATGTCGTTTGTTTTACGAAAAACCGGTTATAAAAACGGTATGGCGCTAGGTTTACTTATAATGGCTGTTGGTGCTTTATTACATATTCCAGCAGCGTTAAGTGCCAACTTCTTGTTTTTCCTCGTTGGCTTATTCGTTTTAGCAACGGGGTTAACAATTCTTCAAACGGCTTCAAACCCTTATATTGTTCATATCGGCCCTAAAGAAAGTGCCGCCATGCGTATTAGTATTATGGGCTTAATTAATAAAAGTGCTGGTGTTATTGTCCCTATTGTTTTTACTGTCCTTATATTGTCAGGCATGGGGGATTTTTCAGAAAGCTACTTAGCAACTCTAGACGAAGTGACTAAATCAGAAAAGCTAGCGGAATTATCAGGACGCTTGGTTCAGCCTTATATTATTATGGCAGTTATTTTAATCGCGCTGATCGCCTTAGTTAAATATTCTGCGCTACCTGAATTAAATTTTGAAAATGAAGATGATGCAACAGATAGCGATAAAACTAGCATAGTTCAGTACCCACAAATAATTTTAGGTGCTATTGCTTTATTTGCTTATGTCGGTGTTGAAGTCATCGCTGGTGACACCATTGGTTTATATGGTGCATCACTTTCGGTTCCTAACTTCTCAGGATTAACCTCATATACCATGGTATTTATGGTACTTGGCTATATCATTGGTGTAACCTGTATTCCAAAGTATATCTCGCAAGAAAAGGCACTTATTGGCTCTGCAATTGCAGGCTCAATTTGTATTGTTGGCATTATGTTTTCGTCAATAGAGTCGACATTAATTGCTGATATTCTATGGGGATGGAGCGGCATTCAGGTGCTACCTGATACGGTGACATTTGTGGCTTTAATGGGCTTGGCGCATGCTTTAGTTTGGCCGTCAATTTGGCCACTAGCGCTTGATGGACTTGGCAAGCACACAGCACAAGGTTCAGCATTATTGATTATGGGCATATCAGGTGGCGCAATTTTACCTTTAATATTTGGTAAGTTATCTTTGTGGCTTGATAGTACGCAGTTAGCTTATGTTGTTGGTTTACCCTGTTACTTGTTTATTTTGTACTATGCATTAAAGGGCCATAAATTAAGATCATGGTAGTTACTTTCCTTTAGTTAACAATACAAGTTTAAGAGTACCTTTGCCCTGAAATTTCTCAGGGCTTTTTTTACTCAGACCTTACCGCTGACAAATCTTTATTGGCTACAACCTAGCTGTTTATTGAGCTTTTAGTTTCTTGTTTTACTAAGTTAATTTGAAGGGCTTTAGAAGAAAACATAAAAAAACGAGCCTATAATAGCTCGTTTTTGTTAACTCTTATTAAAGTTTGACTTACTAAATCGCTATTAGTTATTTGGATCTAATTGCGCTTTACTGTAATCAGGTTTTACATGCTTTTCGCCTTTTTCATCGGCTAACTCTTTTGGCATATAGTTCTCGTCATGTTTAGCTAGTACTTCACTTGCTTCAATGGTATTGCCATGAACAAGTGTGCCATTAGCCACAATGCCTTGCCCTTCACGGAATAAGTCAGGCAAAATCCCTTCATACGTAACAGTAACCATAGGATCTGATTCTGAAAAGCTAATCGGCATTCTCATATCCGCCAATTTGAAACTAACGTTTAAACTCTCTGGATCACGGTGCACGCTGCCAGGTACTACAAGTCCACCAATACGTAGTCGCTGGCCATTTATAGCTTTGATACCTGTATCTTCTTTGCCATTGTAAATCTCAGAAGGCTTGTAAAATAAATCGATATTTTGACTTAATGCATACAGCACAAAACCTGCGACAACTGCTAAGCCTATGATGATGGAAGAGACGATGGTTAATCGTTTTTTACGACGGGGATTCATATTTTTACCTCTTAAATTTTATAACTGTTCAGCATTGGGCTGGTTTTGTGCTTTTTGTTGCTCAGCTGCTTGGCGTAATTTCGCCTCACGCTTTTGTCGCTGAACAATTTGCTGTTTAACTTTTTTGTGACTACTGATGCTGGAAATAACTAGCAAAGCCAATGCTGAAATACTAACACCGTACGATAACCAAACATAGAAGCCATAGCCTCCCATATCTAAAAAGGCACTGAAACTATCAAACTGCATGAGTATTCTCCTCTTTTGCAACTAGTTCACGTACCCAAGGGCGCATGCTATTTCGGTTTAATACCTCGGTACGAAATCGAATACAAATTAAGGCTGTAACTAAAAATGCAAAGCCTAAGAAGCAAATTAAAAATGGCCAAAACATATCAGCTGTCATTGCAGGCTTTCCTAACTTGCTGACTGTTGCACCTTGGTGAAGTGTATTCCACCATTCAACCGAGTATTTAATAATTGGCAAATTGATAACACCAACAAGTGCTAAAATACCTGCGGCTTTTCCTGCCAAACTTTTGTCTTCAAAAGCATTATGTAAGGCAATAACCCCTAAGTATAAAAATAGTAATATTAGTTCTGACGTTAAGCGAGCATCCCATATCCACCAAGTTCCCCACATAGGTTTGCCCCAGGCAGCGCCAGTAACGAGTGCTATAAAGGTGAATGTTGCACCTATTGGCGCCATAGCGGCAGCTGACGCATCAGCAAGTTTTAGTTGCCAAACTAAACTTGATAAAGCAGCTATTGCCATACCTAAATAAATGCCCATCGACAACATGGCTGCGGGTACATGCAAATAAAATATTCTAAAGGTATCACCTTGCTGATAATCAGCAGGGGCAAACAATAGTGCCCAAACTAAGCCAACCGATAAGAAAGTTACTGCTAAACGTGTGCACCAAGGTAAAATTTTACCGGCAAAGTGATAGCTAATTTCTGGGTTTGCGTAAGGGTGTAGCCATTTCCACATCATATTAATTTGTACTCACTTTCAGTGCTGCACTTACAGCAAAAGGGGCTAAGGTTAACGAACCAAAAAATATTGCCGCGATTATAGCAAGTTGGCCGTTATAAGGTAAGTTCATTGCTGCGGTATCAATTGCGCTGGTAGCAAAAATAAGTACCGGAATGTAAAGCGGCAGCACCAGTAAGCTTAATAATACGCCACCTTTTTTAATGCCAACAGTTAGAGCAACGCCAATGGCGCCTAATAAACTTAATACTGGTGTTCCCAATAGTAACGTTAGCATTAGGGCGCCATAACTACTCTCGTGTAAATGTAGTAACACAGCAAGTAAAGGCGCGATTAAAATCAGGGGTAAGCCGGTTAATAACCAATGAGCAAAAATTTTGGCAATAACTAAGATAAATACTGGGTGCGGGCTTAAAAGCATTTGTTCTAATGAACCATCAGCATGGTCAGATTTAAATAACCTATCGAGTGAAAGTAGGGTGGATAATAATGCTGCTACCCAAATAATGCCGGGTGCTATACGTGATAATGTTGTGCTTTCAGGTCCAATACCTAGCGGAAATAAAGAGACAACAATGATGAAAAACAATAACGGGTTAATGATATCGTCACGATGACGAAAAGCGATCATCAAGTCTCTTTTTACAATTAACGAAAAGGCGGCGCGATAAGAAAGTTGTGTCATAAATGATTACCCTAATAAAAACGATAAGCTAATTTGACTTTCTTTACTCGCTCAGCGGGTAATGATAAATCTTGATGCGTGGTAAGAATAACGCAGCCGCCATTGTTGGCATGCTGTACAAATAATTGTTCTAACTTTTCTACCCCTAGTTTGTCGATAGCGGTAAACGGTTCATCTAAAATCCAAATTTTATGCTGGCTTTGCCATAAACGGGCTAAAGAAATACGGCGGTGCTGACCGGCACTTAAATGTGACGCGAGAGCATCTTCGAAACCTAACAAGTTGACTTCTGCCAGTGTTTCTTCAGCACAATCAGCATTTAATCCATGCAATGCCAAATTAAACTCTAAATTTTCTTGGGCGGTCATTTCACCTTTAACGCCGGGTAGATGCCCTAAATAAAGTAAGTTTTGATGAAAGTTTTCCCGTTGCTGAGCAACTGCTTGGTCTTGAAAATAAATGGTGCCGTCGTATGGTTGCGACAAACCAGCAAGAATGCGAAGTAAGCTAGTTTTTCCAGCGCCGTTAGGGCCTTCAATTTGAACGATATCGCCAGCAAAAATATTAATGTTGAGCGCTTCAAATAATACTCGTTCTTCACGAATACAAGTTAAATCACGAGCACTTAATAACGTTTCTGTAGCCTGTGTTGTTGTTTCAACTTTTACGTTTAAATTCGACAAACCTATCCACTTAACTGATGTATTGCGATATGGGGTGATAATAGCGTAATAAATGCGATTAGGATTTGACTTATGTCACTATATTTTGACTTTGATCGCACTAAACACTCGCTATGATACTATATCATTCTATAAACGCTAGTTTTTCCGGCTCGATTAACAGCCATACGATTAAATTTCGGCATAAAGTAACATGATGATATTTAATCAAATAATAGCTAAGTATTAATATTTATAGAGTGAAAGTATTAATTGCAAGTACGGGAAATTCCTTTGCTTTGATATTTACGATAATATAGCGCGATAAACCGTTTAATAAGGAAATTCATGAAAACCTTGATGCTGATCGCATTTATTGCGCTAATTTCATTTAATAGTTATGCAAAAGATCAAGCAAACACGCCACAATGCTTGTCGTTTATGCAGCACAGCGAGAAAAAGTTGCATGCTAAGGAAATGCTTGATCTTTGTGCGTTAACCGCTGGTAAGCCGATGTTAATTGTGAATACTGCCAGCCATTGTGGTTTTACGCCGCAATTTACTGCACTTGAGGCATTACATAAAGAATATAAAGACCAAGGGTTGGTGGTTATTGGTTTTCCTTCAGATGACTTTTTTCAGGAAGAAGATGATGAGAAAGATACTGCCGATATTTGCTTTGTAAATTATGGTGTTACTTTTAATATGCTTTCTCCTGTACATGTTTGGGGCAGCAATGCACACCCTATTTTTCAAGAGCTAGCCGATAAAACGACGGCACCTAAGTGGAATTTTTATAAATATTTAGTTAGCGCTGATGGCAAGACCATTAAGCACTTTAACAGCCGAGTAACACCGGATTCAGAAGTTTTTGTTAACGCCGTTAACACTATTTTGTAGAGAAACGTTATGTCAAGGTATGCAGGAAAAAGCAAAAAAATTCATGATTGCACAGCAAAAACAGGGGTGCTATTAACAAATCTTGGTACGCCAGATAGCCCAACAGCGGGTGCATTGCGTCGATATTTACGTGAATTTTTGTCTGATCCTCGTGTGGTTGAAATACCTCGGCTGATTTGGTTAGTCATTTTACATGGCATTATTTTGCGTGTTCGACCAAAAAAATCAGCGAAATTATACGAAAGCATATGGACCGAACAAGGTTCGCCGTTGTTAGTTATTAGCCGACAGCAAAAAGTGAAAGTTGAACAAATGCTAACTGAAAAATATGGTGATAAAGTTATGGTGGATATTGCTATGCGTTATGGTAATCCATCAATCAGTAGTGCCCTAGAAAATTTTCAAGAGCAAGGGGTAAACAACATTGTTGTGCTGCCTTTGTATCCTCAATATGGTGGCCCAACAACTGGCTCTACATTTGACGCGGTGTTTAACAAAATTAAAACTTGGCGTTGGATCCCAAGCATTCACTTTCAAAGTGGCTATCATGACCAACCATTATATATAAAAGCATTGGCGCAGAGCATCAGCAAGCATATTGAAGTTCATGGTAAACCAGACAAACTGGTATTTTCTTATCATGGCATGCCTAAGTACTTTCTAGAGCAAGGTGACCCGTATTATTGCTTTAGTCATAAAACCACGCGTTTGGTGGCAGCTGAGTTAGGTTTAGGTGACGATGATTACGTTATGACCTTCCAATCACGCTTTGGAAAGGCTGAATGGCTTAAACCTTATACTGATGAAACTTTGGCAAGCTTGGCAGAAAATAATAAGCATGTCGCCATTATAAGCCCGGCATTTAGTGCCGATTGTTTAGAAACGTTGGAAGAGTTGGTACACGAAAATAGAGAGATATTTATGTGTGCTGGTGGTGAGCAATACCATTATATTCCAGCGTTAAATGACGACGACATGCATATTGCCGCTATGGTGGAATTAATAGAGCCCCATATCAACAAGTAATGTGAAATATAAATATTACACTGACAGAAACAAAAAAACGAAACCAGAGGTTTCGTTTTTTTATGTTACCTTTAACAAACGCTAAAGGTAAATATGCACTTTTAAATTAAGATGCAACTACGTTTTCAGCTTCAGGACCTTTTTGGCCTTGTTTTACGCTGAAAGTTACCGCTTGACCGTCAGTCAAAGTGCGGAAACCGTCACCAGAGATTGCGCTGAAGTGAACAAACACGTCAGGACCATTCTCTTGCTCGATGAAACCAAATCCTTTTGATTCGTTAAAAAATTTTACTTTACCAGTTACTGTATCAGACATACCAACATTTCTCGCAGGTCAAAAATTAAAGTTTAGCCAAAATGGCCATATACGGAGTAAATGCCCTCTACCTAAAGTACAGACAGAGAAAGGTTTCCAGTAACACATATTAAAGCGTCTAGGCTGACCTATAAGTCTAAAGACTTGAAGATCTCTCCTTCTCCCGAAACGCAAAAACTCAACGCGAAAACATGTTACCACAATAAAAATCAGGAATCTCTAAAAAAAATGAAGATTACTTTACTTTTTTATGACAAAAAAAAGCCAGCTAAGATGCTGGCTTTTAAGGTGTTTTTTTAACAAAGTACTTACATTTCTGCTATTTGCGCTTTCTGGTCAACCATTTTAGCTAAGGTTGACTCAGCTTCAGCTAGCTTAGCTTTTTCTTTGTTGATAACTGCTTCAGGTGCTTTACCAACAAAATTTTCATTGTTCAGTTTACCACGAACGCGGTCAGCATCTTTTGTAAGCTTATCAATGGCTTTGTCTAAGCGTGCTAATTCTGCATCTTTGTCAATTAAGCCTGCCATAGGGATTAATAATGATAAATCTCCAACTACGGCGGTGGCAGAAGCTGGGCCATTATCATCGTCAGCTAAAACAGTAATGCTTTCCAATTTAGCCAACGCACTAATAAATTGCTCATTGTCTGATAAGCGACGCTGATCTTCTGCGCTAACATTTTTTAATAGTACAGGTAACGGCTTGCTTGGGGCAATATCCATTTCTCCACGAATATTACGAACAGCAACAATAAACTGTTTTACCCACTCTAAGTCGTCAATAGCGGTTTGATCACATAAGCTTTGGTCAAACTGAGGGAAGCTTTGCACCATAATACTATCGCCCGTTTTCTCAAAGCGAGTAAGCGGTGTAACACGTTGCCAAATCGTTTCCGTGATAAATGGCATAATAGGGTGCATTAAGCGTAGCAAACTTTCTAATACATTAACTAGTGTATGGCGAGTACCACGTTGTTGTGCTTCAGTCCCTTTGAATAATACCGGCTTAGTTAGCTCTAAGTACCAGTCACAGAATTGATTCCACGTAAACTCATAAAGCGCTTGTGACGCTATATCAAATCGGAAAGTATCAAACGCTTCATGTACGGTTTTAACTGTTTGTTGAAATTGTCCTTGAATCCAACGATCTGCTAATGAAAACTCCATCTCAGAATTTTCTGCTTTACCACAATCAAACTCTTCAGTATTCATCATGACATAGCGGCTGGCATTCCATAGCTTATTGGTAAAGTTACGGTAACCCTCTAGACGCTTCATATCCCAACTAATATCGCGGCCAGTCGATGCCACAGATGTTAATGTAAAGCGTAACGCGTCAGTACCGTGGGCCTCAATACCATCAGGGTATTCTTTTTTAGTCAGCTTGGTAATTTTCTTAGCCAATTGTGGCTGCATCATATTGCCAGTGCGCTTTTCAAGTAAGTTTTCTAAAGAAATACCGTCAATCATATCTAATGGATCAACAACATTTCCTTTTGACTTACTCATTTTATCGCCATTTTCATCGCGAATAAGACCGGTAACGTAAACCTTTTTGAATGGCACTTGTGGTTTACCGTTTTCATCTTTAATGAAGTGCATGGTCATCATGATCATACGGGCAACCCAGAAGAAAATTATATCAAAACCGGTTACTAGTACATCAGTTGAATGGAATTTCTTTAAATCTTCCATACTGTTTGGCCAGCCCAGTGTAGAGAATGTCCACAAAGCTGAAGAGAACCAAGTATCTAAAACGTCGTTGTCTTGGTTTAAGGTGATGTCGCTAGCAATATTGTGCTTTTCACGCACTTCAGCTTCGCTGCGGCCAACATAAACTTTGCCTGAATCGTCATACCATGCTGGAATTCTGTGCCCCCACCAAAGTTGGCGAGATATACACCAGTCTTGAATATCACGCATCCAAGCGTTGTACATGTTTTCATATTGTTTAGGAACAAATTCAATGTCACCATTTTCAACAGCTTCAACGGCTGGTTTTGCCAGTGGTGCAGCGCGCACATACCATTGGTCGGTTAATAATGGTTCAATAATGACACCAGAACGATCACCGTATGGTGCAACTAAGTCATGCTCTTTAACTTCAACTAATAAACCTAGTTCATCAAACGCAGCAACAATAGCTTTACGAGCGACAAAACGGTCCATGCCAGCAAATTCACTTGGCAAGTCAGTGTTATAAACATCTGATTCTTCACCATTGGTATTGTAAACTTCAGCAGTCGCTAAAATAGCTGCATTTTTATCAAGAATATTAATTAAAGGTAAATCGTGGCGCTTACCAACCTCATTGTCATTAAAGTCATGAGCTGGAGTGATTTTTACACAACCTGTGCCTTTTTCCATATCGGCATGTTCATCGCCAACAATTGGAATTAAGCGATTTACTAATGGTAGTAAAACATGTTGACCAATTAAGTTTTTATAGCGTGGGTCTTCCGGGTTTACGGCAACGCCGGTATCACCTAACATGGTTTCTGGACGAGTTGTTGCAACAACTAAGTAGTCGTTACCCTCTGCTGTTTTTGCGCCGTTAGCAAGTGGGTAGCGTAAATGCCACATGTGGCCTTTTTTGTCTTTGTTTTCTACTTCTAAGTCAGAGATGGCGGTATGGAATTTAGGATCCCAGTTAACTAAGCGCTTACCTCGGTAAATTAGGTCGTCTTCAAATAAGCGTACAAATACTTCTTGTACGGCTTCAGACATGCCATCATCCATAGTAAAGCGTTCACGCGACCAATCAATTGAGTTACCTAGTCGACGCATTTGCTTGCCAATAGTGCCACCTGACTCTTCTTTCCATTGCCAAATTTTGTCAATGAAAGCGTCACGACCATAATCATGACGGGTTTTTTCTTCTTCCGCTGCTATTTTGCGTTCAACAACCATTTGCGTGGCAATACCCGCGTGATCACAACCGGTTTGCCACAAGGTGTTTTTGCCTTGCATGCGTTGATAACGCGTTAAAGTGTCCATGATGGTTTGTTGAAACGCATGCCCCATATGCAAACTACCAGTGACATTTGGTGGTGGAATCGCGATACAGTAACCGTCACCTTCGCCTGTTGGGCTAAAGTAACCTTGCTCTTCCCAGCTTTTATAGAGGGATTGTTCAATGTCAGAAGGGGTAAATGTTTTTTCCATCAGATTTTCCGTCAGAAGATTTTTAACTTGTAGTATCGATAGTTTGTTGGGCGTTAGCTACTTGATGAGCAACATTAAAACCCCATTGACGACAAGTACGAAAACGATTGCGTGCTTGCTCTTTCAGGGTTTCGTCGGCTGGAACAAAATCTATCAGATGTGAAAATTGGTTAGCGAAGTTAGGCACATCGCTAGTTAAATTGATTATAACCGCGCGGCGGTTTGTTGGTGGCTGCCAACTTATTTCAACAGCAGCACCTTGTTTTGGCCCCTCTCCGATAAGGTTATGGGGTACAAAGCTATCAGGATCAAATGCCCATAACATTTCATCGATGTTATGAGCATTTTCTTGATTTTGAGTATATATAAATACTCGCTGATTTTGGCGATAAAAGTAAGCCGCTTGCAAACACGCATAGTGCAGGTGTAATTGCTGTTCAGCTACACCTGTTATTTTACTTTGCGCTTCAATGCTATAGAACATTGCTTGGGTTTGCATGACGTTATTCCACGTATCAGTTTAGTAAATTATTCGCCTTGCTCAGCACCAGAACGATTTAATAAAAATTGCGTAAGCATACTAACAGGGCGACCGGTAGAACCCTTGTTCTTACCCCCGCGCCATGCAGTGCCAGCAACATCTAAATGTGCCCAATGATACTTTTTAGTAAAACGAGCTAAGAAACATGCCGCAGTAATGGTGCCAGCTTCTTTACCACCTAAATTGGTAAAATCAGCAAATGGGCTTTCAAGCTGTTCTTGATAATCATCCCATAATGGCAGTCGCCATGCGCGATCGCCACTTTGATCTGAAGCATTTAATAATTCGTGAGCCAGCGGATTATGGCTACTTAATAAGCCCGTCGCGTGTGCGCCTAAAGCAACAACACATGCACCAGTTAAGGTAGCTACATCAATTACAAGTTCAGGGTCATAGCGCTCTACATAGGTAAGTGCGTCACACAAAACTAGTCGACCTTCAGCGTCAGTATTTAATACTTCAACTGTTTGACCTGACATAGTTGTGAGTATATCGCCAGGGCGATAAGCGTTGCTGCTAGGCATATTTTCACAGCCAGCCAAAACGCCAATAACATTGATCGGTAAATTAAGCTCCGCCAGTGAGTGCATTGCTCCTAAAACGCCGGCCGCGCCACCCATGTCATACTTCATTTCATCCATGCCAGCGCCGGGTTTCAAGGAAATTCCACCACTGTCAAAGGTTAGCCCCTTACCCACTAATACAACTGGTTTTGAATCATCGCCAGCACCATTGTATTTAATAATGCTCATGAGTGACTCATTAGCAGAGCCGCGGCCTACGGCTAGGTACGAACCCATACCAAGCTCTTCCATTTCTTGCTCACCAACAATTTGTGTACTGACATTGTCGTAGTCATTTTCAAGTATTTGTGCTTGTTCGGCTAAATATGCCGGGTTACAAATATTTGGTGGCATATTGGCAACATTCTTACACGTAGTGATACCTTCAGAAACTGCTAAACCGTGGCTGATTGCACGTTCGCCGATCGGTAGCTCACGTCGTGTCGGTACATTAAATACAATTTTGCGTAATGGGCGACGAGGTTCTTCTTTTACCGTTTTTAAGCTGTTAAAACTGTATAAGCAATCTTGGGTAGCTTCTATTGCTTGACGTACTTTCCAATAAGTATCGCGGCCTTTTACATGTAATTCAGATAAGAAACATACTGCTTCCATCGAACCTGTTTCATTTAAGGTGTTAATGGTTTTGCTGATGATTTGTCGGTATTGGCGTTCATCAAGTTCACGCTCTTTACCACAGCCAACTAAAAGTACGCGTTCACTAAGAATGTTAGGTACATGATGCAATAAAAGCATTTGCCCTGATTTACCTTCTAAGTCTCCACGACGTAGCAAATTGCTGATATAGCCTTCACTAATTTCATCGAGTTGCTCAGCGATAGCCGACAAACGACGTGGTTCGAAAACACCGACAACTATACAGGCGCTACGTTGTTTTTCCGGACTGCCACTTTTTACACTGAACTCCATGAGGTCTCCTAATT
>CAJXQJ010000022.1 GCA_913058245.1 uncultured Colwellia sp. | reverse complement strand
GAAGGCAAATGTGGTGAAGGTAAAGCTAAAGCCAAAGGTAAGTGTGGCGAAGGCAAATGTGGCGAAGGTAAGAAAAAAGCTAAAAAAGGTAAATGTGGTGAAGGGAAGTGTGGCGAATAAGGCCAGCTTTAAACTTCTAAGCTAAATTTATACCTAGATAAAAACCACTTCACTTGAAGTGGTTTTTTGGTTTTAATGCTTAGTAAATTAAAATGATTAAATGACAGAGTCGTAATATGAATAATAATGTTGTGATCACAGGGGCTAATCGTGGTATTGGTTTAGCGATGGCAAGACAATTTAAGGCGCAAGGTGACTCGGTTTTTGCCCTTTGTCGACAAACAAGTGTTGAACTTGAGCAACTTGACGTAACTGTAATCGAACAGGTTGATGTTGCCACAGAAGATGGCATTAAAAATATGAATGAAGCACTTGCCGATATCACTATAAATATTTTGGTTTGTAATGCTGGTATATTGCGAGATGAAAACCTGGCTAATTTAAATTTAGAAACAATAAGGGAGCAGTTTGAAGTGAATGCGATAGCGCCGCTCAACATTGTTGCTAATTTGCAACAGCAATTGCAACCTAATGCAAAAGTTGCATTAATAACGTCTAGAATGGGCTCTATTGCCGATAATAGCTCAGGTGGTCGTTATGGCTACCGAATGTCAAAAGCCGCGTTAAATGCAGCGGCAATGTCGTTAACACGTGATCTCGCAGATGAGGCCATATCTGTCGGTATTTATCATCCAGGTTATGTACAGACAGATATGGTGAACTACGGCGGTGATATTAGTGCTGATGAATCAGCATTAAGATTGGTAAATTTAATTAACCAGTTATCTATGGCTGAGAGTGGCGTATTTAAACATTCTAATGGCGAAATATTACCTTGGTAGTCTCAAGTAATGATCAGAAACTTGGAATTGATAGCCAATATAATGTTAAGCATATTAAAATCTGGCAAACAGTGCAGGCTATTCCAGCCGGTAAAATAGCTTGCTATGGGCAAATAGCTGATCTTGCTGGTTTACCTGGCCGAGCACGGCTTGTTGGTAAAGCATTAGGTGCTGTTCCTAAGTCTGGCTGGCGCGGGCAAGAAGTACCTTGGTATCGAGTGTTGAATTCACAAGGTAAAATATCGTTTCCGTTAGGAAGTGAGCACTTTGAACGTCAAAAAGGTTTATTACAAGAAGAGCAAGTTGTTGTCATTGGCGCACGGGTAAAATTAGCTCAGTTTAAATGGCAACCTGACTTGGCTGAGCTTTTATTTGTGTTAGAGCATTAATGAAAGCATTTGAGCACTTACCATACTCAAATGTTTTCATGTGATATTAAAGATGTGTTCTAACTTCGAGTAATTCAGGGAAGAAACTAACATCTAAGGCTTTTTTCAGAAATCCGACACCGGAAGAGCCGCCAGTTCCCTGTTTGTAGCCAATAATACGTTGTACTGTATACATGTGTTTAAAGCGCCATTGTTGAAAAGCATCTTCAATATCAACCAGTTTTTCTGCTAATTCATACAATTCAAAATACTTATCTGGCTGTTGATATACAGCTAACCATGCGGCTAATACTGAATCGTTACGTTGATAAGGCTGGCGAATATCTCGTTGGGTTATGCTATCGTCAATATCAAATCCAGCCTTCGCTAAGGCAATAATTACCTCATCATATAAGCTATTTTGAGTTAAGAGTTCATTCAAGTCGTTATAAGCATCAGAGTTAGCCTTGTGAATATTTAACATTTCGGCATTTTTGTTACCTAATAGAAACTCTAATTTCCGATAACCGTAAGACTGGAAACCCGAGGAACGGCCTAAATCATCGCGAAACTTTAAGTAGTCACTTGGGGTCAGCGTTGATAAAATGTTCCATGACTGGGTTAATTGCAAAAATATTTGTTTAACGCGTGCAATAACCTTAAAAGCAGGGCCAAAATTAGCTGATTTTATATAATCAACAGCACATTGTAGCTCGTGTCCAGCAAGCTTTAACCAAAGTTCACTGCTTTGGTGAATAATAATAAACAGCATTTCATCATGTTCATTACTAATTAGTTTTTGCGCTGATAGTATTTGTTGTAATTGTAAATAGTCGCCGTAAGACATTTCATCTTCAAAGTTTTGATGAATGCCATCTTCAAGGGGGCGAAAGTTTTCATTTGTATCGCTTGTTTGTTGATGAAACGGGCAACCTGAGCTTGTTGTCGTTGAGGTATCCTTTACATTATCCTTAGGCATTGTTGTTTTCCTCATGGCTAAATGCTGCTTCGGTAAGTTGCTGTAATTTATGGTAAACAAAATCCTCTCGCCAGCAGTTTTCGATATCAGGTATTTTCATTATCTGCTGCATTATTGCTTGCTGAACATCACCAATTTTCAGTGCTTGCGCGTAAGGCAATAATGGCGAAAAGGTAACCATTGAGTATAGAGGCGTCCATAATTTAGGGTGCCGTTGATGAAACTCGGCTTCAATTTTCTTTTGCAATAAAAAACTTGCTTGTCCTGAGTATTTGCTCATTTCAATAAAATTTCGTTTTGCGAGCTCGGTAATAGCATCGGCATTAATTTTTCTTGCGGTTTGATAGGCGGGAAATATTTCTGACCAATTATTGCTATGTTGAGTAATTAATTCGTTTAATATTCGGCAATCTTCAAAGCCACAATTCATGCCCTGACCGTAGAAGGGCACCATAGCGTGAGCGGCGTCGCCAATTAATGCCACTTTATTGTTGATCACCCAAGGATCAACATTAACTAAAAACAGCGGATTAGCGGTTTTTGCCATAAATTCATCAATAGGGTTTTCTAGTAATGGCATGGCATCGGCAAAGTACTGCTGAAAAAATGCAGTTACATCATCACGTTCAGTTAAGCTTGAAAACGACAATTTTCCTTCATAATCGAGAAATAAAGTACATGTAAATGTACCGTCTGGGTTTGGTAATGCTATTAACATAAAGTCTTTGCGTGGCCATATGTGTAAAGCATCTTTATCCATTTTAAATGAGCCGTCATTATTGGCGGGAATATGCAACTCAATATAGCTTTGCGGCATATAGGTTTGGCTATAGCTAAAGCGAGGCGTTTCTTGGGCTAAACGCCGTACTTTTGAATAAGCTCCATCGGCACCAAAAATAATATCGGCACTGGTTTTATTAATACTGTGTTCGTGGCTAAAGCTGGCGCTGGCAGTATCAAAGTCTACATCAACTAAACGTTGGTCAAAGGATAAATTTATTGTACTTTCTTGCTCTGCTAAATCGAGTAGTTGTTCGTTGATACCGGCACGGGAAACTGACCATATTGCTTGATCTTCTTTGCCGTAGGATTGCTCGGTAGTTGAACCGTCAATGGCATGCATTACCCGTTTATTCATGGCGATGGCATTTTGTTTAACGTCCTCAGCAATACCGACCGCTTCAAGTGCCAACCAGCCTCGATCGGATAAAGCGATGTTAATAGATTTACCTTGATAGATATTGTGAATGCGTGAATCGGGCCTAGACTCAAATAAATTCACTTGATGACCTTGGCGGGCTAACATCACGGCGAGCAGCGTACCGACTGGGCCTGCGCCAGCTATGGTTATTGTTTTGGCTGTACTACCTTGGAGTGAGTTTTCTTGTGACATTAAATACACTCCTTTAAAATTCGAACAAAGTGATAAACATCCTGAAAGTTGTTATATAAAGGCACTGGTGCAACACGAATAACATTAGGCTCTCGCCAGTCTGTTGTGATGCCATTTTCTTCTAAAGTATTGTACATTGCTTTACCGTCTAGGCCTGCAACATTAACCATTAGTGACAATTGGCAGCCGCGCTGGTTAGCATCCGCGGGGGTAATAACACGTATCTTTTCACCTAATTCTAGTGCAATTAAATCAAGTAAATACTGTGTTAGTTTTAACGATTTATTACGCAAGACTTGCATGCCACCTGCAAGTTTAATGGTATCGTAAGAGCCTCGAACAGCGGCTAATGATAATACTGGCGGGTTTGATAGTTGCCAACCTTCGGCACTGGCAATCGGCTTGAACGTATTTTCCATTTTAAAACGTGTGGACTTATCATGTCCCCACCAACCGGCAAGGCGATTAAGTTCGGTATTTTCGACATGTTTTTGATGAATAAAGCAACCTGCGACAGAGCCTGCACCACTGTTGAGGTATTTATAGCTACACCAACAAGCAAAGTCGACTTGCCAATCATGTAATGACAATTCAATATTGCCAGCGGCGTGGGCAAGGTCAAAGCCAACTTTAATTCCCTTAGCATGAGCCACTTGGGTAATAAGCTTCATATCAAGTACTTGGCCAGTATAGTACTGCACGCCAGGTAGTAGTATTAAAGCTATTTCGTCGCCATGCTGCGCTATTATTTGCCACAAGTCATCATAATTTAATAGCTCTTCGCCATCGCGTGGTTTCCAAAGTAGTAGGTTGTTTTCGACATCTTTGCCATGATGTTTAAGTTGCGATTCAACAGCGTAATGATCTGATGGGAATGCATGATCCTCAATCAAAATTTTACTGCGCTGTTTAGCTGGCTGATAAAAACTCGCCATCATAAAATGCAAATTGGCCGTTAACGAATTCATCATAACCACTTCTTTTGGTAAGGCACCGACAATCTCTGCCGCTTGCTCGGTTAAGAATTCATGGTATGGCATCCATGGAAAGTCACCTTCAAAATGGCCTTTTACGCCGCGTTGTTGCCAGGCATCAAGCAACTCTATGACAGCCTCTCGGGCAAGCTTTGGCTGTAGCCCTAATGAATTACCCGTGAAGTAATATTCATTTTCACCTGAGGCTTGTTTTGGAATAGCAAAGTGCTCACGCATGTGGGCAATAGGATCTGCTTTGTCGAGTGCTAAGGCATAATTTAATGTATTGATTTCATTATCTAACATAGTATTTTTGCTCATAATTGTATTCGTTTATTATTATTATTCGCTGTCGATTATCGGCGTTGCTAGATATAGCACAGGCCTGCTTGGTGCTGCATCATTAATAAAGGCTGGTGTTTGTAAATTGACAAAATAAAAACCATCAGCAATGTCATTATCTATATAAGCTAATTCAGTAATGGTTTTATTGCACAAGCTATTGGCACTAGCTTGATGTGTGCCTTCAGCGACATGCCAAAATAAATGGTGACATGTCAGCAGGCCATTGTCGTCAAGACGATCTAATGATGGAACATCCAAAATTAAGTGTTCAACACCACGCTCGTTAAGATACAAAACCGCTTCACGAGTCAGAAATGCCGGCTGATTTTTATCATGGTAGGCGGCTTGGCATTTCGTAATGCTGTTAGGCAGTGTTCTTATGGCAACGGTTTGTAGTTGTTCATTCGTGTACCGAGTTAATTGAGTTGCGAGTTGTTGGTGGTCAATAACTCTATCTTGAATATTAAATGGTGGACTGTAACTGTCTCGAGATTTACTTGCCAATATCGGTGTTATTGATATTAATGCACATGGCATTATTGCTGGCAGTTTAAGTGCAGCTATTTTGGTTGCTAAATGGTCACTGGCATCACAAATGTGAGCAATAGTTTCAGTATGAGTACCATTACAATGAGGGTTGAGGGTCAGTTCATTAACATTACAGCTACCACCTTGTTCAGTATCACCGACAAAACTGCCAGCTTGCATAGGCGACGCTAATGCAGGTGTAGCACCGAAATGATTTGGTTGTTGCTTGCTATCATTAAAACAGACTGAAATTGCTAATGAGACACCACTATCAACAGCAATACGATAACTTTGTTTTGCTAACGTTATGTTAGTTAACATGACAAAACCTCCGAGATAGGAGCTGGCTTATTTGCTTTAAATGAGGCTTCGTTCTCATAAAAACTGCTCCTTCTTTAACCCCAACCAATTTAGCGCGCTACCATGCAATAGTTTGGCTTTAATGTCATCACTAAAGGTACTCTCTTCAATTAACTTTCCTGGGCTAAGCTCGCCAAGTGGGAATGGGTAGTCTGTACCTAGAGCGATGTTATCTGGCCCCATCAAATCAACAAGGTATTTCAACGCAAGCGGATCGTGAACAAGTGAGTCTAAATAAATTTGTGGTAAGAATTCGCGCGGGTTAACAGGGCAGTCAACGGCGCATAAATCAGGGCGAACATTAAAGCCATGCTCTATGCGGCCAATTGTAGCTGGAAATGAGCCACCGCCGTGGGCAAAGGCTATTTTTAGCTTAGGCAGACGCTGTAATACACCGCCAAAGATCATTGAACAAATTGCTAAGCTTGATTCTGCGGGCATACCTACAAGCCAAGGTAACCAGTATTTCGGCATTTTTTCTTTTGCCATCATATCCCACGGATGAACGAATACCGAGGCTCCTAAATCTTGAGCCGCTTCAAATATAGGAAATAGTTGTTCGTGGTCTAAATTCCAATCATTAATATGAGAGCCAATTTGAATACCCGCTAAACCAATATCTTTTACACAACGTTCTAGTTCTTTGATCGCTAAATCAGGTGCTTGCATAGGTACAGTGCCTAAGCCAACAAACCGTTTTGGATGTTCTGCTACTATGCCTGCAATATGGTCGTTTAAATACTTTGCAAGGTCTAAAGTATCATTAGGCTTTGCCCAGTAGTTAAACATCACAGGTACGGTTGAAAGTACTTGCACGTCAACATTGTGCTGCTGACAGTCTTGCAAACGTATTTTAGGATCCCAGCAATTATGTTCTATTTCACGAAAAAACTTATCATCAACCATCATGCGTGCGCAGCCACATTTATGGTGATCTAAACTAACAAAGCCACCATAACCGTATTTCTCGCGTAAGTTGGGCCAAGTTTTTGGCAGAATATGCGTGTGAATATCAATTTTTAACACTTAATTTTACTCCCTTAGCCGCTATGGTTTCGTTGTTGTAAAGCCGCATTTTTTGCATTGGCAGTTTTCAGGTTTGCTATAGAAATTATTAAAAACAATTGGCAAGTCGGTTTCTATATTGTCTAGGCAAAATTGCTGGCCATACAATGGCGCTTTACATTGCTGGCAAAACCAAAATAGTGCGTCTTGCTGGCCTGGTGCCCGTTTTTGCTCAACCACTAAGCCAACACTGTTTTCAAACCTTTGGGGTGAATGCAAAACTTTAGGTGGCAATAAGAAAATTTCGCCAGCCTTAATTGGGATGTCAATGAAATCAGCGGCCTGAGATGCTTGTTTTGCTGATCTTTCACATAACTGCGGGTAACAATCCTGTTCTTCATTATTAATTACAGTAAGTACCATTTCTCCTTCTAGTTGATAGAATAGCTCTGGGGTTTCGTTATAATGAAAGTCAGTACGATTATTTGGGCCACCAACAACCATGACAATATAGTCGTCTTGTTCGAATATTTGTTTATTGCAAACTGGCGGCTTTAATTGTTCTCGGTGATCGTCAATCCATTGTTGCAAGTTAAATGGCATGGCAAAGTTAAACATGCGTTATTCTCCTTTTGCGCTCGGTAGTGCCGCAATACACTTCAACTCTATGGCGATAGGGGTTGGCAGTTTGTTGATTTCAACTGTAGTACGGCAGGGCATATTCTCCGAAAAATATTCAGCGTAAATGCGATTATAGGTAGCAAAATCATCTTTCATATTGGTTAGAAATACCGTGACATCCACTAAATCCATCCAGCTTGCACCCGCTGCGGCCAGAATTGTGCTGATGTTTTGAAAAACACTATGACACTGGGCAGCAATATCGTAATTAACAATCTCGCCATTTTTATCAAGCTCTACGCCCGGAATATCTGAACTGCCTGCTTGGCGTGGGCCAACGCCTGAGAGAAATAATAAATTCCCGACTTGGCGAGCATGTGGATATAAACCTACAGGTTTAGGGGCTTGTTCAGCATTAAAAAGTTCAGACATAATGTTTTCCATTGTAATTATTATAAGTATCTAGAAGCACAGCTAATTAGGGAACACTTATTGCCTAGCATTAGGCATAGGTTGTCGCTGAGCTAAATTGTTGATTACGAATTATTGCGTTGGTTCGCATAAATAAATATCTTAATAACATTCTGTTTAAGACAAATAGCAGCGGTTTTTATACGTAAAAAGTATACGTAAAGTACATACGCAACAAGCGTCAACTGTTATAAATACAGTTTAGCTTATTAAGAAAGGAGAGCAGTCAAATCAAGGTCCATTTGCAGCCTAATGCACTAGCAAATATCGCTCCTGATGACTTAAATTTAAAACAAGTTTGGTTCATTTGATTCTTAAAACCTTGAATTAATATTTAATACAAACATTTTTACTTTCAGTAAAGAAACGCATGGCTTCTAGGCCTCCTTCTCGGCCTAATCCTGACTGGTTCATACCACCAAATGGTGTTCGTAAATCACGTAGTAACCAGCTATTAACCCAAACGATACCGGTGTTGATTTGCTCCGCAATTTGATGAGCGCGAGATAAATTCTTCGTCCAAATTGTTGTAGCTAGGCCATAGTTGCTGTCATTCGCTAGCGCCAAGGCTTGTTCATCGGTATCGAACGGTTGTAGTGTAATTACTGGACCAAATATTTCTTCTTGATTACAGCTTGCTGAATTTGGCAAGTTATCGATTATCGTTGGCTGTAAAAAATAACCCTGTTGGCAACGACCCGATAACGTTACCCGTTGACCGCCGGCTAATACATTGCCGCCCTCATTTTTGGCAAGCTCAATATAGCTAATCACTTTATCTAAGTGTGATTTGGAGACGAGTGCACCCATTTTACTCTCAGCAAGTAGCGGATCACTTGGTTGTAAGGCATTGGCTTTATCAATAAGTGCTTGTTTGAACTTTTCATAAATAGGTCTTTCGATATAAAGTCTAGATGCGCACAAGCAAATTTGCCCTTGGTTAGCAAAGCTCGCCCGAAACACTTCATCAACCGTATTGTTAAAATCACAATCAGCAAATATTAAAGCAGGGTTTTTACCGCCAAGCTCTAGAGATAGTTTCTTAAAGCTAGGCGCTAATAGCTTTGCGATAGCGGCTCCTGTTGTTGTGCCACCAGTAAAGGAAATTGCCTTAATCGCTTGGTGTTGACAAATAGCCTGACCGACTTTCGCACCGCTACCATGTAAAATATTGAGTACGCCAGCAGGCAAACCAACTTTTTGACATATTTCACCAAGCAATGTCGCTGTTTTCGGTGTGACTTCTGAGGGTTTTGCAATCACGCAATTACCAGCGGCTAATGCTGGCGCAATTTTCCAGGTAAATAAATAAAGTGGTAAATTCCAAGGGGAAATACAGCCAACAATGCCAATAGGTTGCCTTAAAGTGTAATTTATTGCCACGCCAGCCATAGCATGCGATTCACTAGCAAATTGTGAACAGGCATGAGCAAAAAACTTAAAGTTACTGGCAGCTCTAGGAATATCAACTATGCGTGCTAGTGAAATTGGCTTACCGTTGTCAATTGATTCTGCAAGAGCCAATTCTTCAATTCTATTTTCTATTTCTTGTGCAATGGCATTAAGAAAATCAGCTCTCTGTTCTAATGGCATTGCTTGCCAAGCAGGCAATGCTTTTTTAGCGGCTGTCACGGCGAGCTCAACATCTTCGCCAGTACTGTCGGGAATCTGTCCGTATATCTCGCCCGTTGCGGGCTCAATATTGTCAATATATTGCTGACTTTGTGGTGCTTGATATTGACCGTTAATAAAGTTTGCTATGGTATCCATATTCACACCTCTATAAACAGCTAGTACGTCCGCCGTCAACAGGCAAGTTAATACCCGTAATATAGCCAGCTGCAGGAGATGCTAAAAATGCCGCTGCGGCAGCAAATTCTTCTGGAGCGGCAAAACGGCGCATTGGAATTTGCGCTTTTTCATTTTCAGTTGCTTGCGCGATTGAAATATCTTGCTTCTTTGCTTTACCAGCAATAATAGCATCTAGTCGGGCTGTGGCTGTTGCCCCTGGTAAAACATTATTTACTGTGATTCCGTCTGGGCCGAGTTCATTGGCGAGAGTTTTTGCCCAACTTGCTACGGCACCACGGATAGTATTGGAAACGCCTAACCCTGGAATAGGTTGTTTTACTGACGTTGAAATGACATTAATGATTCGACCATACTGGTTGGCTTTCATTGCCGGTATCAACGCTTGAACTAAGTGGTGATTAGTTACTAGGTGCAAATTAAAGGCATCGATAAACGCTGTAACATCGCTTGCGCTTGCTGGCCCTGGTGCAGGACCGCCGGTATTGTTGATTAAAATATCGTAACCACCATTTTGTTCGACATCAGCAAGAATGACGTTATTAACTTGCTCTGGTTGAGAAAAATCTGCGGTTAATACTTGATGAATCTGTCCCTGAGCAACATTAAGTGATTGTTGAACCTCTGCAAGCTTTTCTGCGTTGCGAGAGAATAAGGTAACACTAGCACCTAAATTGGCAAGTTCAACTGCACAAGCTCTGCCAATACCTTGGCTACTGCCGCAGACTAATGCACGTTTTTGGGTTAAATTAATATCCATTTTTGACCTTTTTTATAGTAATTCTTATGCTTAAATTTTCGGCTGGCTGCAATCTGGAATTGCCATTATCTTGACCTGAAAATATAAGTTGTCATTTTTTATTAGCACTTTTTTATCACAATAAAAAATTTAATGTCAGCAAAATGTTGGCAAAAATTGTTGGCATAGTGTCATTAAAAATTGCCGTTGATAATTTAATCTTAACTTGCTGGTAAAAAAATCTTATCCCCGAGGCTCATAAATTAAGAATTAAACAAAAGTTGTATTAAATTGCAGTAATTAGTCTCAGTTTGCTGGCTAAGTAGCCAGTGTGCTGGCTGATTAAGCACATTTTAACTGTTTAATATTTGACTTTAATTAGCTAAAAAGAAAGCAAAA
This sequence comes from uncultured Colwellia sp., assembly GCA_913058245.1. Taxonomy (GTDB): domain Bacteria; phylum Pseudomonadota; class Gammaproteobacteria; order Enterobacterales; family Alteromonadaceae; genus Cognaticolwellia. Next base: position 25,037 of record CAJXQJ010000022.1, on the reverse strand, counting down.
ATAGCCAGAAAACTGCAGTTGGTAGTCGCAACTATTTTGTTATCTGTCGAAAAGGGCGAGACATATCGATTAAAGCTGGTTACAGTGATTTAATAAAAACAATATAAATTACGCTGGAAATAAACTACGAGTAGGTGATTTTTCTCGGCGTTAAATGGAGTGATAAATGAACCGTAAACCTCTTTCTATTTTAATAGCTGCGAGCTTAACTTTGGCTACGATAGCGACATCAAATGTTTATGCCTTTGAAAAGAATACCCGCCAAGATATTGCCAATGATTACCAACAGCATTTAGCGCCATTATGGGATCATTTTCATCGTAACCCTGAGCTTTCGTTGATGGAAACGAAAACAGCAAAGAAATTAGCAAATGAGCTAAGTGAAGCTGGTTTTAAAGTTACTGAAAACGTTGGTGGTACCGGCATAGTTGCGCTAATGAAAAATGGTGACGGGCCTATGGTGATGGTGCGTGCTGATATGGATGGCTTGCCGGTGGTTGAACAGTCTGGCTTAAGTAACGCGTCAACAGTAAAAATGAAAGACTGGAATGGTGAAATGGTTGGCGTTATGCATGCGTGTGGTCACGATGTGCACATTACCAGCTTAGTTGGTACTGCCCGTTATATGGCGGAAAATAAAGACAAATGGTCAGGTACCTTGATGTTGATTGGCCAGCCAGCCGAAGAGAGAGGACCTGGTGCTTCTGCAATGATGGCAGACAATTTATGGCAGCGTTTCGGTCAACCAGATTATGCTTTTGCATTTCATGTCAGCGCTAATACAGAAGCAGGAAAGATTGTTGTTGATGAAGGCTCTCCTTATGCTGGCGCGGATACTGTTGATATTACGGTACACGGTATTGGGGCACATGGTGCTTCGCCGCATCAAGGAAAGGATCCTATTGTTATAGGCGCGCAAATTGTTAATAATTTACAAACGATAATTAGTCGAGAATTAGCACCACGTTATGCTGGTGTTATTACCGTTGGTGCTTTTCATGCTGGCACTAAACACAATATTATTTCTGACCAAGCAAAACTGCAATTAACCGTGCGCAGTTTGACGCCTGAAGTGCGTGAGCAGTTACTATCAGCAATTAAACGTATTGCAATTGGCACAGCACGTACTGCTGGTATGCCAGAAGATAAGTTACCAGAAGTAGTCGTGAGTGAGTTTTCTTTTCCACCTACCTTTAATGATCAAAAACTTGCTAAGCGCTTAAAAACTGTTTTAAGTGATAAAATGGGCAGTGAGACGTTACTTGAGCCTGCTGAAACAGGTATGGGCGCAGAAGATTTTGGTTTCTTCACTACAGAGCCTTATATTCCAAGTGTTTATTTTAAAGTTGGTGGTACACCAAAAGCTGATTTTGAGCGAGCAGCTGCTGGCGGCGCAGCGGTGCCAAGTCACCATAGTCCGCAATTTAAAGTTAGCCCTGAGCCTGCCGTGAAGGCCGGTGTAGAAGCAACAGTGCACGCTTTACTTGATGTTATGGCTAAGTAATTTTTGCATTTTAATAGGTGCGCAGCTTAACGCTGCGTGCCGATAATTTATAGATATCAAATATTAAAATAAGCTAATTATTAATATTTCGGCGATATCAGGTTAAGCATTTTCCCCTGCCATTTTTGCTTGATTCCGGCAAGTGTCCCTTCCTTTTCTAGCGTTTTCATCGTTGTTTTAAGTGTTTCTACAATAGCTTTGTCTGTGTTTAAACTACAGGCAAAATAAAAATCTAATGTTAATTCATGCAAAACATAAACACTTTTATATTTTGCTGCTTCGACTGAATTTTTAACCCTATGATTGAGCAGATCGTCATTAAGCACAATAAGATCTATTTGACGACTTGGAGTTTCAAGTAGTTGTAACAAGGCGTCATAATTATTCATCACATAAAGGTTTTTATCTTCAGTAAAGCTCTTAGAAGCTAGGAAGTGATGAGTTACATCATCTTTAATTACCGCTGTTTTGTAATTTTTAGCTTGTGCTAAATGATTAATCTTGATTGGATTACTACTTAATGCATACAAAGAAATCGTACTATTAGTAATATGACCGACCCACTGAAATAGTGGTTTGCGCTCAGGAATATTGGCTAAAGAATAAATACACGTATTTTTGTCTTGTAGGGCACTATTGTATGACAATGTCCAAGGGTGCGCTTCAAGGTGGTAGTCAATCTTCGCTGCTTTAAGTACCGTAGCGACAATTTCGGTTGATAAGCCTTCAACTCCCGTTTTAGTCACGATCTGAAATGGTGCTAAATGTTCAGTAACCACATTTAACTTAGCTGCAATGGCATTGTTACATAGCGATAAGGTGAAAATTATCTTAGCTAATCGTACGTATATGGTAGCGCGAATATTCAGTTGGCTAACCCTAGTTTTTCAAAGTGATATAGTTCTACTATAAGCACAATTGTTAAAAGCGCAATTGTTAAATTTAGGAATACTTGCTTAACCGTAATGGAAGTGTCAGATACAAAAAAGCCCAGTCAATGACTGGGCAAAAAACAAAAGGGAGAAACTAATCAAGTATCAGGGTTAACTTTTTTCCTCTGCATTTTCTTGATTTAATAAGCTTTTACCATTAATTGCAATTTTTCTTGGTTTTAAAGCTTCTGGGATTTCTCGTTCCAAATCTATGTGTAATAAGCCATGTTCCATAAAAGCACCAATAACTTTTACATGGTCGCCTAATTGAAATTTGCGCTCAAAATTTCGCTCGGCAATGCCTTGATGTAAAAACTTACGTTCGGCTTTATTACTATTACTGGCTTTTGTGCCGGTAACAATTAAGGTGTTTTGCTTTGACTCTATTTCCAGTTCTTCTTCAGCGAAGCCGGCAATAGCCATTGTAATTCGATATTGATCTTCCGCCAATAATTCAACGTTGTACGGTGGGTAAGAAGATTGTTTGTCTGCTCTTGAGGCTTTATCAATTAATCCAGCTAAGTGATCGAATCCGATAAATGAGCGGTAAAGTGGGCTGAAATCTGTAGATGTACGCATAATTCATATCCTATTTTAGGTTAGCAATATGTTGTCTCTTTAAGTTTTTTCTGATGCTAAAGCCAGCTTTATTGCCGCGAATTATTGCACCTGAAATTGAAAACTCTCAGAGTTTAAGTGTGCCTTTCAATATTGAACAGGCGGTTAATGTAGACCCTATCGGCGACTACAATATTAAAGATGGGATTGATGCAATTTTTTTCAAGAGAAAAGTTAAATAAAATTTAACTTATTTTATCGGGTGTTATTTAATTAATGTTTTGTTGTTTGTGGGATTATGCTGGAAGTGGTTTTTTAAATATACCAGTAAGAAACTAATCGCGATAAATTAGTTTCTTACTGGTTAGTTGAACTGTTATTACTCTGTATCTTCAGTTACCGGTGTTTCATTTTCAGGAGCCACTTGGCTAAGTGATTTCAATTTAGTTAATGCGGTTTCGTAATCTGGATGTTGAGATATGTTGCCAACAAGCTCTTTATAGGCAATATTGCCATCGGCGTTAATGATAAAGATTGCTCGGGTTAATAAGCCCATATCTTTAATAAGCAGGCCATAGTTGTGGCCAAAATCACGCCATACTGCATCTGATAGCACTTTGATTTTGTCGACTTTTTCTGTTTTACAAAAACGTTTTTGCGCAAAAGGTAAGTCATTACTTATCGTTAGCATCACAACATCGTTTGGCAAATTTGCCACTTCTTCATTAAAACGCTTAGTTTGTATTGAACATACGCCAGTATCTAAGCTAGGAACTACTGAAATTAATACATGTTTTCCCTTAAATTCATTTAATGTCACGGGTGAAAATGATTCAGTTACAACCTTAAAGTTTGGCGCCTGCTGCCCTAAATTAACTTGATTGCCTAACAAAGTGACATACTTTTTTCCAGCCATTACCAAGTTGCTGGTTTCGTTCAGGTTATTGGTTGCTACTTCGGCCGAAGCAGTAAATATCATTAGGCTGCTTAGCACAGAGATTAAAGGTAATTTGAAAACTTTCATTTTTTGGTCATTTAGCTGAGGTAAAATATTGATCAAGCTTACCTTTGCATAAGAAAAATTGCGAATAAAACGTGTTTTATTTTCAAAAGCTAACTATTGTTTATTATAATGTAACAACAGTTTTACCGTGCATATGTATTGGTGAATATACCTTGCTGAGTAATTTGATTTAGCTAAATTTTGAAGTAGCAACTTAGGGTTCTTTCCTTTATGCCAACATCTTTGTTAATTTGTGATGATTCTAATATGGCGCGTAAGCAAGTTGCGCGCTCGCTTCCCGATGGATGGGATGTCGATATAACCTTTGCTAAAAACGGCGTTGAAGGGATAGCCGCAATTAAAGAAGGAAAAGGAGACGTACTTTTACTTGATTTGAATATGCCGGAAATGGATGGTTATCAAGTATTAGAAACTATTTTAAAACAAGACTTACCAACTCTGGTTGTGGTTATTTCTGGTGATATTCAACCAGAAGCCCATGAACGGGTGAAAAGTTTAGGCGCTTTAGATTTTATTAAAAAGCCTGTTGATAAAAACAAGCTAACTGACATATTGCAAGCTTATGGTGTGTTTAATCAAGCTGATTTACAGAAAAAAAATGCAGCGGTTCCACAAGTTGCCATTGAAGAAAATCAGACTGAACATATTGAGTTACCTCCGGTTGCAGAAAGTAGCTCTCCTAGCCAAGACACATTTACTAAGCCTGAAAAGTCCACTATTGAACTTGATAACGATATGCGTGATTGTTATCAAGAAATTGCCAACGTCGCTATGGGACAGGCGGGGGATTTATTAGCTCGCTTGCTTGATGTTTTTGTTTTATTGCCAATTCCTAATGTTAACTTAATTGAGGTGAGCGAGTTAACAATGGCCTTGTCTGATGTTGAGTCGAAAGAAAAAACCTCGGGTATATGCCAAGGTTTTATCGGTGCGGGGATTTCAGGTGAAGCATTACTGATTCTAAATGACTCAAGTTTTAAAGATGTAGCTTCATTAATGAATTATCATCACGAGCTAGATAATAACATTGAATTAGAATTGTTGATGGATATGGCAAACTTGTTAATTGGTGCATGTTTAAGTGGTATATCAACTCAACTTGATATGTCGTTTAGCCAAGGTCACCCTGTAGTTTTGGGGCAGCATCGAAAAATTTCTGAGCTTATTGCGACTAATACCAATAAGTGGAAGAAAACTCTCGCCATAGAGATCAGCTACAGTATCGAAAACTACCCGATAAAATGTGATTTACTTTTACTTTTTACTGAAGAGTCGGTTACCACACTTAATAACAAAATTGCTTACTTATTGGATTAATGATGTCAGTACAAACAGATCAGTTAAATGAATTACATTGGTTAATGGAAATGTTGCACACCATTGACGTTGGCTTAGTGGTGCTTGACCGAGATTATAGTATTCAAATTTGGAATGGTTTTATGGAAAACCATAGTGGCTTGTTGCCACGTGAAGTAAAAGGGCAAGTGCTATTTTCTCTTTTTGAAGAAATCCCAGAAGACTGGTTCCGACGTAAGGCAGAGTCTGTATTTTTACTGAAAAACAAAGCCTTTACTATTTGGGAGCAAAGGCCATATGTTTTCAAATTTAACAATTATCGGCCAATTACTGGTACGGCAGATTTTATGTACCAAAACACTACCTTTATTCCGTTAATGTCGGCCACAGGTGAAGTTAGCCATTTGTGCTTATTGGTTTATGACGTAACCGATAATGCTATTCATAAAAAAGAATTAGAAAAGGTTAATGCTGACTTGGCGGTACTTAGCCAAACTGACGGCTTAACTAAGTTATTTAATCGTAATCATTGGCAGCATTGTATTGAAGCTGAATTTAAACGCTATACTCGCAGCCAGCATTCAAGCAGTTTAGTGATGCTAGATATTGATCATTTTAAAAAGATCAACGATAGCTATGGCCACTTAGTTGGCGATGACGTTATTCGACATTTAGCAAAAGTGATCCGTGAACAAGTGCGTGAAACTGATGTTTCAGGACGTTATGGTGGTGAAGAGTTTGTTATATTATTAGCAGATACTCATCTTGATGACGCAAAAGTTTTTGCAGAACGTTTACGTAAAACTGTTGAAGAGTCAGTGGTGATTTATAACGATATTGAAATTAAATACACTATAAGTTTAGGTATTGCAGAAGTCGCCCCGACATTTAGTTCTGTGTCTCATTGGCTTGAACATGTTGATAATGCTTTGTATCAATCGAAAGAAAGTGGCCGTAACAGAGTAACTGTGCATCAATCGTAATTACGATCTGTTTATGTCAAAAGCAAAAAAGCCCATTAGGGCTTTTTTAATCTAAGTAAATACATCCTTACAGTAGGCGATTTGCAAAAATAGCGACGAATATATTAGCGAGCTCGCTTTGCCATTAACCAATGCAAGCTTTGGGCGATAATAATTGCTAAAAGCACACCGCCGATATTGGCGAATAGATCTAACCACTCGCCATAACGGTTAACATACGGTTGAATAAGCTCAATCATACCGCTCCATAAGATATAAAACAGGGCCAGTCCTAACCAATGTTTCGGTCGACGAAGCGCTGCGGGCAACATTAATAAGCAATAAGAAATAAAATGGTGCGTTTTATCGCTACCGGGTGCAGCAGGTAAATGCTCTACTGGAAATAACGAAGCAATGGTAATAGCGGCTAACGCCACATAAGTTAAACTTTGCCAATAGCGACAGATTAAATTAATTAGCCCCATTGTTTATTTCTTTTGATAAACCAATTTGCCATCTACCCAGGTTTTGTTGACATTAATCTGCCATATATCTTGTTGAGGAATGTCGAATAAGTTCTCCTCAAGTAAAATAAAGTCTGCTTTTTTGCCTTTTGCTAAACTACCAATTAACTGTTCCTGATGACCTGAATATGCGGCATCTAATGTAAAACTGCGAAATGCTTGTAACGGTGTCATCTTCTCTTTCGCAAACCAGCCACCTTGCGGGTTATTACTATGATCTTGTCGGGTAATTGAGGCATGTAAGCCATAAAATGGGTTTGGTGACTCAACTGGAAAGTCAGAGCCTGCAGCTATTATGGCGTTTGCGTTAAGTAGCTTTTGCCATGCATATGCGCCAAGTACTCTGTCTGCGCCTAATCTATCCTGTGCCATATTTTTATCGCTAGTTGCATGTGTTGCTTGCATTGATGCGATAATGCCTAGCTCAGAAAAACGTGGGATATCTTCAAGCCTTAAAACTTGTGCGTGTTCGACACGGTGCCTTAGTGCTTTACTATCAGTCTTTTCAATATATTTTTCATAAGTATCGAGTACTAATTTATTGGCGTTGTCACCGATTGCATGGCTGTTAACTTGAAAGCCTAACTTCATAGAGGTATTGACAAGCTGTTCAAATTCTTTTGGCGTATTGAGTAACAAGCCTCTGTGACCAGGATGGTCAGAGTAATCTTCTATTAATGCCGCTCCACGACTGCCCAAGGCGCCGTCGGCTTGAATTTTTACGCTGTTAAAAGTGAGCATGTCATCACTGCTTTGATAATGACCTTTTGCTAATGTTTGCTGCCAATTATCTGATGGTAAATACAACATAGCATTAATTCTAATACTCATTTTTCCTTCTTGGCTTAATGCTTTAAAGGCAGCCAAATTTTCAGAGTCAATCCCCGCATCATGTACGCTTGTGAGGCCATAGCCAGCCAATGTATCCATGGCCTTAACTAGCACTTGTTTTTGTTGCTCCATGGTGAGTGGTGCAATGGCATTATCGATAAGTGCCATGGCATTATCGATAAATACACCCGTAGGTTTGCCGTCGGTACCTTTAATAATGTCGCCACCTTCTGGGGACTTGGTGTCGGCGCTTATGCCAGCTAACGCCATGGCTTTTGAATTTGCCCAGCCAGCGTGTCCGTCAACCCGTTTGAGCCAGACTGGCTGATCGGGGAAAAGTTTATCCAAACTTTTTGCCGTCGGAAATGCATTACTGGGCCATTGCGTTTGGTTCCAACCTCGGCCTTGTATCCAAGTTAGACCAATATTTTCTTTTGCGTATTTTAACGTTTTATGAACAGCATCTTGTTCCGAGGAGCTATTAACAAGGTCAGCGCGTAGTAAGCTCAGGCCATAACTTAGAATATGTCCGTGAGCATCTATGAGGCCTGGAATTAAGGTTTTTCCTTGGCCATCAATTACTGTGAGCTCTTTTGTACTCGGTATTTTATCGCTTGATGAATAAAGGTGATCAATCTTATCGTCAGTAAATTGAATCGCAGAGAAGTTCTTTAGTTTATTACCGTCAAGTGTGTAGCCTTGTACGTTTTTAATGATTGTGGTTTGCGCCAAACTATTTGATGGGGCTAATGCTGCAAAAACTAGTGGGCTAAAAACTAATGCACTTTTGATTGTTGTCGACAAACTCTTCATTAAACTTCCTTGGTTCTATTTTTTTGTTGCTAAATACTAGCATGAAAAATATATAAACCTTGATTTTTTGTCGAAAGACTATTGAATTTATAGATAAAAAAGGGCCCGAGGGCCCAATATAGATAGCAATAGTTTATTCCTGTTTTCGGTCAGTAACACAAAGTTATCAAATAGTTCGGGTTGCTGTTGCAGGTGCTATTAATGCCGCTTTTCTAGCAGGGTATAATACTGCCAGCTGACCGACAATAAACAATGCAACAACGCCAAAAGCGACGAGTTCGAAACTGATTGGAGAAAGGTTAAAGGTGTTCACTAGCCACATGTTAAGTGCAACAGCACCGATACAACCAATAACATTCCCTATGGTTGAGATAATAAAATTTTCCATCATAAAATAGCGCATAATCTGGCCTTTGGTTGCGCCAAGCGCGCGACGTGTACCAATTTGTTTGGTGCGTCTATTAATACTGAATATAGCTAAGCCTACTATGCCAAATCCTGTAATTAGGGTTAGTGTTATCACAACCGTGGTGAGAATTTTATTCGTTGCATTATGCTGGCGATAACTGCGTTTACGGGTATCTTCAACTGTTGTTACTCGGCGAATAATACGTTCTTTATCACTTTCTGCTAGGGCTTTTTCAATAGCTGGCATTAGGGCATCACGCTGGCCTTCTTCAGTACGAATAAAGTAATAGCTACCTTTAGACTCTCGATGAAACGGCACTAACATGCTGCGTTCAACACCATTCCAGCCATTCCATGGCGCTTGTAATGCTTTAATAATACCAATAATTTGCATTGGCTGAGTTTGTGAAATATATACCGTTTTTCCGATAGCTGATTGCCAGTCATCAGGGTATAAGTTTTCAGCAAATGCTTTAGTGATAATAGTTTTTGCTGGCCATGTTGATTGCCCGTCTTTACGTAGTTCGATATCTTCTTGAGTGAAGTTAGTGCCAGCTATGAGCTCTAGTCCCATGCTATTAATGGCGTGCTCGTCAACCATGTAAACCGCAGTGCCTACCGCATCTTTGTCTTCACCAGGCTCGTGTTGTAATGCCATTGACCAACCACTACTGCTTAACGGGATCGCATTAATTTGAATTGCATCTACAACACCTGGGGTATTGCGAATCATGTGCAAATCGGTTTGTAATTGCGCCTGAATATTATAGTCTTGACCAAATATCGTATTGGTAAGATAAAAGGTATTGGCTTCATCTAGACCACTGTCACGTTGCATTTGTTGTTGGCGATCTTGGATCATAAAAATCGCATTGACCATAATCGTCATTGTTAACGCTATTTGCAGTGCAATAAGTAAGGCACCAATTTTATTGCGCGCTAAGGCGCGGATAATAAGTCCTGTTTCTAACATAGTTATTTCCTACTTTTGCTGGCAATTTATTGGCTTTTTAATTGTTGGGCGGGCTGAATATTACATGCCCGCCATGTTGGGTATAAACCGGCTAATATGGTTGAAATAAGTGCAAGAGCAACTGCTAATATCGCCATGTTAGTATCTAAACTTGCTAAGCCTTGCATATAATCACCATAAAGGTTTTCAACACCTTTTAGCCCTAAGTAAGCCAGAAATAAACCGAGTATTCCGCCTAAAATGCCAATGCAAGCTGATTCAATAATGTACTGACTAAACAGGGTACTTTTACTCGCTCCTAATGCTTGGCGCAAACCAATTTCTGGTGCTTTACCTAAGAATTTTGCCAGTAATAAACCGACAGTATTAAGTAAACATACAATGAGAAACATAAATGACATAGCCATCATCATTTGCGCGTCGTCTGCAACAACTTCTTGTGCCTCTAACCATTGCATTACATTACTTAAACGGTTATCTAACGGGCGTTGAAAACGGCCAAACTGCTTTTGCTCTTCAACATAAGCATTAAGAAATTGCAGATAATCTTGTTTATCTTGCTCAGTTTTTAACTCCACCCAGAATTGAGTCCAAATACATTCCGAAGCAAGAAATGCTTTAAAGCCATCACCTGAAGGTTTCCAACAATTGGTATTTCCTGACCGAGATATTTTTTCGTCTTCAATTAAGTGAAACGGAACAAAAATGTCTTCAGAGTCATTAAAAGCACCTGTAGTTATATCGTAAAAGCGGGGTTTAGGTTGCCAAGTATCAATGACCCCCACCACACGAAACATATTGCCTTCAAGTTTTATAGACTTGCCGACGGAGTCTGTACCACCAAATAGCTTGTCATTGGTTTCTTTGCTTAATACCACAACAAACTCTTTGCTTTCATCACTTTGATTTGACCAACCGCTTCCGTAAATAAATGGCACGTTAAACATGGAGAAAAAGTCAGCTGAATTTGCTCGGCCGTTAACGATTAAAGGCAACATCTCTGGATCTTCAGGCTCTATTACCCCGAACGCTTGCGCTTGAATATTCTGACGAAATGCTTTTTGCGCCCGCATTAAGTTGGTTGAATCTGTGAAAGTTAATTGATCAGGTGGATTTAAGCCGTCATCGAATGGGTCATTAACATCCCAACTATCAAGTTGCACATAAAATAATTGCTCACTTTTTTCTGGAATAGGATTGGCAGACATCAGGTAATTTACTGTTACCGTAGTCATCGCCGCACCAATGCCTAAACCTATAGCACATACCATTAATAGGCTTAAGCCCCAGTGTCGAACTATGCTGATCCAAGCAAGTCGTAAATAGTAACTAAACATATTTTTATCCTTGTCCTTGTTGGAATTAAGTTAGGCAATCGCTTTATCGGTGTTCGACGCGACAATTTCCAATTCACTTACTCGGCCATCTTTGACTTGAATGGTGCGTTTGGCACGTTGTGCTAATTCGGCATCGTGTGTCACCATAATAATGGTGGTACCTTGTTGATTAATCTCTTCAAGTAAACTCATTACGCCTTTAGCCATTTCAGAATCTAAATTACCAGTTGGCTCATCTGCTAACAAAAAACGTGGATCAGTAGCAAGTGCTCGAGCAATAGCGACACGTTGTTGTTGTCCACCAGATAGTTGACTAGGTAGATGTTTCATTCGCGATGCTAAACCAACGCGTTCTAAGTTTTCTTCTATTCGACGCTTCCTTTCTTTAGCATTAAAACCACGATAACGTAATGGTACGTCGACATTGTCATACAAGTTTAAGTCAGGGATCAGATTGAAACTTTGAAATATAAAGCCTATTTTTTGGTTTCGCATTCGAGAACGGCCGTTGTCATTTAACTTACCTACATCTTCGCCATCAAGTAAAAACTCGCCATTAGTGTAGGTTTCAAGCAGGCCGGCAATATTTAAAAATGTTGTTTTTCCTGAGCCGGAAGGGCCGGTGACACTGACGAAATCTCCCTCGTTAACCTGTAAACAAAAGTCGCGCAGTGCGTGTGTTTGGATATCGGCGGTTTGAAATATTTTATTGATATTTTTCATTACTAACATGTTAAGTTCCCTTGTATAGATTAGGCAGCGAACTGCGCTTTTATTATCGCTATTTTAATTTGAGTGCGTTTAGTCACTGAGTAATACTTGATCGGCGGCATTAAAGGTGTCGGTACCCGAAATAATTATTTGGTCACCTACATTTAAACCTTGTAATATTTCAACATGACTTAAGCTGCGGGCACCTGTGGTAATAGCTGTTTTCTCCGCCAGACCGTTAACCACTTTATATGCAAAGCGACCACCACTACTGTCAAGAAACTGTCCACGCTGTACTTGCAGTACGTTTTCTTTATATTCCAAAATAATTTGTGTGTTTAAGCGTTGATTTTGACGTAACTTTCTTGGCGTTTCATCGGTGAAACGCACTCGCCCAGTAACCTGATTGTTCAGTATTTCGGGGGAAATTGTTACTAAGCGAGCACGAAAGGGCCGTTGTTCAAATTGAATATTAACTTCCATGCCTATGGCTAAGTCATCGGCATAGCTTTCTGGGATCTCTATTTCAACTTCGAACTGCGAAAGATCAACTATGGTTAGAATTGCTTGGTTCTTACTTAAAAAGGTTTTATTGTCGGTACTAAGGTTACCCACAATGCCATTAACTGGCGACGCGATATTTAAGCCGTCTACCTGACGTTGAAGTTCTTTCACCAACAAAGTTTGACGGCGAATATCGAGCTTTAATGACTTGCTATCAAAGTCTAAACTTTCTGCATTTAATGCCGCGTCTTGTACTGCGTGTTTATGCTGTAAGTTTGCCTGCTCTAATTCATCTTGCGCTTTTTCAAAATCGATTTGGCTAATAGCACTTTTCTCATAACCTAAGTCTGCACGACGCTTTTCTCGGTTTGCAGTAATCAATTTTACATTAGCTAAATCAACTGCTTTTTGATCAATTAAGCGTTGTTTCTTTGCTTGTATGCTTTGGCGTTCAAAGCTAGATTGCAAACTTTCTAAAGTTGCTTGTTGTTGAAACAATTGGCTGTTTAATTCCGGACTTTCAAGTTTAGCAATAACTTGCCCTTGTTTTACTTCATGGCCCGCTTCAATCATTAAAGTAATAGTACCATCGGCAGGGCTGTATACGGTTGGACTAACGGCTGCAACGACACGGCCTAGTACCGAAATATCACGTGTGAAGTCGCCTTGAGTAATTGTAGCGAGCCTGACTCGTTCAAGTGATACTGACTGTTGAGCTTTACTCCAGCGAGATGCTGCTGGTGCAACTTGCCAAATAAAACTTACGATCACTAAGGCAGCTAGGGTTAAAACTAGCCAGCGTTTTTTGCTGGATGTGGTTGTTATTATTTTACTATCTTGTGCACTGGTGTCTTTAATCGACATGACTTTTCCCCCGAATGTCAATAATCAGTGTTTGTTATTGAGCAAAATTACTTGCTAAGTAACACTGACATAAACTTAAGTCGTTATGAGAAAGGAAAAGGTTTAAAAAGAATGTAATTAATTGTTATTTCGTTACAGAAGGCAACTAGATAGGATGGTTAATTGCGTTATATCGGCGCTTACTCGTTGACAAATAGTGGAAGTCAGACAATGCTGGCGTTAATTACGCTGCAGGTCGTTTTTCCCTATACAGGCGTACTAATGCAACGGCTAAAAATAGTAATGGAATAGCAAAATCAATTACACGAGTATAGCGGGCATAAGGTGTTACGCCGCGAACGATTGCTACTTGGCCATTTAATACTGCTTCTTCAAACTGTGGTATTTGATTAGTGATATTGCCATGATGATCCACCAATGCGGTGATACCATTATTGGTTGCCCGTAAAAATGGTCGGCCAAATTCTAAAGCCCGCATGCGAACAATCTCTAAATGCTGATGCGGACCATGAGAGTCACCAAACCAGGCATCGTTACTTACTGTTAACAACATGTCAGTTTGGTCTGAGAAGTTAGCACTTAGTTGCTCTGCAAAGGCCACTTCAAAACAAATAAGTGGCAAAAGTTGGTAGCCATTAGCTACTAAGTTCTTTTGTTGATATTCGCCACGGCTAAATGATGACATTGGTAAGTTAAAAAAGGGTGCTAATGGTCGTAACCATTCCGCAAATGGAACAAACTCACCAATGGGCAATAAATGGTGCTTTGCATAGCGATTGCTGTTGTTGTATTGATAACCACCAAGTTCGTCGTTTGCACTGTATTTACCAATAACAACTAAATTATTATAGTAGTTTTTTGTGTTTACATTGTAATCGATAATACCGGAAATAATAGCGCTGTTATTTAGTAACGCTGAACTTTGTGCTATTTGCAAAAATTCTTGTGCTTGTGTGCTCGGCTCAACAGCCGTAATAGCTGATTCTGGCCAAATAACTAATTCGGCAGGGAAATTTTTTCGTGTTAAGTCTAGGTAAGTTAGCATGGTTGGCCATGTTTGCTCAGGAGCCCATTTAAGCTCCTGTTTAATATTACCTTGAACAATGGCGGTATCTACTTTTTTACCTGTAGGAGTAACCCAGGAAGTATTGGTCAGAAGTGCTGATAGCAAAGTTATGCTTAGTAAAACACTCGCTGCAAAATAACGTGTTTTCTTTGTGTTTTTACCAGTGCCTTTAACTAGGTAGAGAAGATTAATGCTAAGGAAAATAACCAGAGCACTGATTCCTTTCTCACCAATAACTGGGGCAAAAATTGATAATGGGCTATTAATTTGACTGTAACCTAAAGTTAGCCAAGGGAAACCGGTTAAGAATACACCACGTAAAAATTCAGCTAATAACCAAAATGGTAAGAGTAGCCATAAATTTACACCATTATTTAGCGACAAGCGGGCACTTAGATAACAGGCTAAAGCTAAAAATAGTGCTAAATATAAACATAGCAATAGCATTAGTAATAATGAAATGGCTAACGGTAGGCCGCCAAATTGATCGATACTGACATGAACCCAGCTAATACCTGCGGCAAACCAGCCAAAGGCAAAAGTAAAGCCTTGTTTAGCGGCAATTTTTGCAGATTTCCCTCGAAGTGTGGACAACCAAATAGGTAAAACAATAAAAACAATACCGTAAAGAGAGTAGGGCGCGTAGCTAAATACCAAACTTAGCCCTAGCAATAAGCTAAGGCCATTTTCTTTATTGGTGATATTTCGCTTAACTCGAGAGAAAAGTTTGCTTAACATGTAGGTTTAGTCAACGATTTTACCCGTAACTTGATGTGATTTTGGTACTGTAACTTGCAACGTTTGTATACGTCGACTGTCGGCAGACGTTACTTTAAAGATAACTTTATTAATTGTTACATGTTCACTTTTTTTCGGCATATGGCCAAAGTGCTGTAATACAATGCCACCAATAGTGTCAGCGTCGCTTTCATTAAATTGCACATTAAAGAATTCATTGAAGTCAGCTAAATTAGTTAAAGATTTTACTTGGTAAACTTGTCCGGCTAAATGCTTTATATCTTCTTCTATTGCGTCATCGGTTTCGTCTTCAATTTCACCAACGATAAGTTCAAGAATATCTTCGATTGTAACAACACCTGATACACCACCATATTCATCGACGACAATTGCCATATGATAACGTTGCTGTCGAAATTCTTTTAATAACGGATCAACTTTTTTACTTTCAGGAACGATAATCGCAGGCCTGATAATTTTATCTAAAGTAAACTCTTCTTCGGTTTGCTTAAAACCAAAGGCGAGCAGGTCTTTCGCTAATAAAATGCCTTCAATATGGTCAATATCTTCATTAATAACCGGAAAACGAGAATGCCCAGATTCAATAATTATTGGCAATGATTTCTCTATCGCATCTTTGATATCTAACGTCACCATTTGTGAGCGCGGGATCATGATATCGCGTACACGCATATCAGATACTTCAAGTACACCTTCAATCATTTGTTTGATTTCAGGGTTGATGAGTTCTCGGTCTTCAGCATCGTTTAATACATCAACGAGCTCTTCTTTATTTCTCGGTTCTCCTGTAAACACCTGAACAATTTTATCCAAGATTGATTTATTAGTAGAACCGTTACTAGAGTGGGGGTGGTCGTCGCTCATAGAGCCTTGTTATATCCTTGTTGTTCGAATGTATAATTCAAAAAGTAGTTGGTTAGTTTGTAACCGATTTTTAATTATTTCAAGTATTAAATCGTTATTTTATGACTCTGTTACAATTTCATTAAACTAATTTAATTAACTACAATTTCCGCTATCGCTAGTTTTCGTTTATTTCATATGGTGCAGGAAAGCCTAATGTGGTGATAATTTTACTTTCCAGCGCTTCCATTTCTTCTGCTTCATCATCATTAATGTGGTCAAACCCCAGTAAATGTAAACAACCGTGAACGACCATATGTGCCCAATGGGCTTTCAATATTTTTTTCTGTTCTTCAGCTTCAGCTTCGACAACTGCAATACAAATTATTAAGTCGCCTAGCAAATTTAATTCAATTCCTTCCGGCACTTCAAATGGAAAAGATAAAACATTGGTTGGTTTATCTTTTCCACGGTATTGGCTATTGAGCTGCTGACTTTCCTCACTTGAAACTAATCTAATCGTTAACTCAAATGGCTTGTTAAATTGTTTTAATGCAGCTTCAGCCCAACATTGAAAATCTTTCTGGCTAGGTAAATTTTCGTTGTCACAAGCAATTTGTAAATCAACGTCAATAGTTGGACCGTTACTTTTCATTTGAACTTTCATTTAAATTATTTGCAGCGCGAGCTATTTCATCAGCTTTACGTTGATGCTTTTCTTGTTTCAAACGATTCTCTTTTTGTTCAAAGGCGTCATACGCTTCAACAATACGGCCAACGACAGGGTGTCGCACTACATCTTTAGATTGAAAGAAATTAAAGCTGACTCCCGAAATATCATCTAGTACTTCAATTGCATGACGTAGCCCAGATTTTTGTCCTCGAGGTAAATCTACTTGTGTAATATCACCAGTGATTACCGCGCGTGAATTAAAGCCAATACGGGTTAAAAACATTTTCATTTGCTCGACGGTGGTATTTTGACTTTCATCAAGAATAATAAAAGCATCATTCAAAGTTCTACCGCGCATATAAGCTAGTGGCGCAACCTCAATAACATTACGTTCAATAAGCTTTTCAACTTTCTCGAAACCTAACATTTCAAATAAGGCATCATAAAGTGGGCGTAAATATGGATCGACCTTTTGCGATAAATCACCAGGAAGAAAACCAAGTTTTTCACCTGCTTCAACTGCTGGACGAGTAAGTAATATACGTCTAATTTCTTGACGTTCTAATGCATCAACAGCACAAGCGACCGCTAAATAGGTTTTACCTGTGCCTGCAACACCAACACCGAAGCTAATATCGTTAGTGATTACGTTACGAACATAATTTTGCTGGTTTTCATTTCTAGGCTTAATAACGCCACGTTTGGTTTTAATGGCAACCATGTCGTCAAATTTAGCATCAAGTTGAGTTGGCTCTGTTTCTAGGGTACTAGCATCAATAATGGCTAAGTGTACAACCTCAGGCGTAATATCTTTCGATTTACCTTTAACGGTTTCTGTTTCAAGGTATAGATTAACTAAAAGTTGTTTTACTGCTTGGCAGTTTATGGTTTTGCCTGTAACTTTAAATTCGTGGCTTTTATAGCTGATTTCAACCCCCATACGACGTTCAATCGTTTTAAGATTGTCGTCAATAGCACCACAAAGGTTTGCTAGCCGGTTATTATCAGCTGGGGATAATTCAAAGGTAATACTGGTATTTTTACTCAAAAGTTATTCCTGATACAGATAACAAAATGAAAACAGTAAATAAGCGAGTTAGTTACCGTTACAACTATTTTTAAGGGGTAAACGTTGCCACACCAAGTTCATCAACAGAATTTTCGTTAGTTGAACTTTCACTCGTTTGGTGATGGTTGTTTGCAAGTATGTCAGCCGGAGAATGTGCAATACGTAAGCCCATTTCGCTTTCTTGACGGACTAATTCACCACGAAGTGAGTTGGCATAAACATCGGTAATTTTTACATCAACAAATTGTCCTATAACCGAATGTGGTGCAACAAAGTTGACTATACGGTTGTTTTCGGTGCGGCCACGAAGCTCCATCGGATTTTTCTTTGATGGGCCTTCAACCAATATACGCTGTTCAGTATTTAGCATTTGACGAGCAATATGCAGAGCCTGTTGGCTAATACGGTCCTGTAATATTTGTAAACGTTGCTTTTTAACTTCGTCACTAATGTCATCAACCATGTCTGCTGCTGGAGTACCAGGTCGTGCACTGTAAATAAAGCTGAAGCTTAAATCAAAATCAACCGCTTTGATCAAGTTCATCGTTGCTTCAAAGTCTGCATCTGTTTCACCTGGGAAACCAATGATGAAATCTGATGACATGCAAATATCTGGGCGTGCTTTTTTCAATTTGCGAATTTGAGACTTATATTCAATTGCCGTATGGCCACGCTTCATTTGCGTTAATATTCTGTCTGAGCCACTTTGCACTGGTAAATGTAAATGGCTAACTAATTCTGGCACATCTTTGTATACGTCAATAATGTCGTCAGTAAATTCAATAGGGTGCGATGTGGTGTAACGAATGCGATCAATACCATCGATAGTGGCAATTAAACGTAATAGTTCTGAGAAACGGCAAATGCTACCGTCATGTGAATCACCACGGTAACCGTTAACATTTTGACCAAGTAAGTTTACTTCACGAACTCCTTGCTCTGCTAATTGCGCAATTTCATAAAGTACATCATCAAGTGGACGACTAACTTCTTCGCCGCGAGTATAAGGCACTACACAGAAAGTACAGTATTTACTACAACCTTCCATAATGGAAACAAAAGCAGTCGCACCTTCAGCCTTAGGCTCAGGAAGACGATCAAATTTTTCAATTTCAGGGAAACTAACGTCAACAACTGGATTTTTTTCACCAGTTACTTGTTGGATCATTTCAGGTAAGCGGTGCAAGGTTTGTGGTCCAAAAACCATATCAACATAAGGTGCACGCTGACGTATAGCATCACCTTCTTGTGATGCAACACAACCACCTACACCAATGACCAGTTCTGGATTTTCAGCTTTAAGGTTTTTCCAACGACCAAGTTGATGGAAAACTTTCTCTTGAGCTTTTTCACGAATAGAACAAGTATTTAACAAAATCACATCAGCGTCTTCGGCTTCTTCGGCCAATTCAAACCCGTGGGTGGAGTCTAACAATTCAGCCATCTTCTGCGAGTCATACTCGTTCATTTGACAGCCCCAAGTTTTGATGTATAGCTTTTTACTCATTTATTCGCGCCTAATCTTTACTATGAAATTGATTCTAGTTTTTGCTAGAGAATTTAAGGGGGCATATTTTACTCTTTCTTTGCCTTTGATGCTAGCTTAGAAAATTGACGTTAAAATAAATATAGCAATGCTATTTTGTTAGGAATGAGAGAAAGTCATACTAAAATGGAGTTTTAAGCTTCGAGTCCGACGAGAATAAGTTGGCATAATAGTGCTATGACTTTTGATTAACGAGACTTAAATTCATATGCTAGCGAGTTTCTTCTGTGGCAGTTATAACTGAAACGTAAGACTTAGTAACTGCCAATTGTACATAATTTACTTGTTTAAGACATTTTCATCAAAGGAATTGAGATGATAATTTCACTGCCATGCTCCTGATTATCATAAGTATGAAAGGTAGCGTTAAATTTATTGGCAATTTGACGAATATAGTACATTGCCATGTCAAAATTAATTTTACTGTTAAATTGGGCAAAGCTTTGTTCGTTATCAGTAACTTTCAACCAAATTTTTTCGTTTGATTCATTCACATGCACTGAAAATACGCCGCCATTACCATTGTTAATTGCTGCTAATATGGCTTCATAAACAATCCGATAAATTGCGGTTTGTATTGCATAGTCGACTTTCTCACAATCAATATCAAGCTGTGCCGAAACTAAAACATGATATTGCTGATGAAAATAGTCTGCTAAGTAAGGCAATGCAACGGTTAAAGAGCTACCCGATAGATTACTTGGTTCGACGTGACTATGTTTTGTTTTTAATTCTGCAATGCACTCAGAAATTAATGCTTGAGCGGCTAACTTACCGTCTTCATTTTCTGCTTTTAAGTTGTTTGAGTTTATTGCTTCTTTTGGCTTTATCAGCTTTTGTACTTTTTGCAATTTACGATGAATGATTGCAGCAGATTGGCCATGGGTTTTGATCTCTTCATTTAATAATTGGTGAATATGACTAATGGAACGACTGCGTAAATACAGAAGCCAAAATGTTAAGGTGATTATTAGAGTAATGATAACAGCATAGAGTATTCTAATATTTGGATGCCAATACCAAGGATATGCAACTTTAATATCAGCGTAGGCTTTAAAGTCGCTCCATTGGCCAAGGCTATTCGTGCCCATTATTTCTATACTATAGGTACCTGAAGATAACCCCGTTAATGTTAATTGGTTACCGTTAATTGCATGCCATTCACCATTATTAATTTGATATTTAAATTGTTTTTCTTGCCCGGGTCTAAAGTCTAAACTGGCAAGTTCTAATGTCACCACATCATTTGCGGAGTCTATCTCTATAGAGCGACTTAATAATTGTGCTTTACCTGAAGCGATAGTTTTACTGATATATACTTTGGGGTCTAGCTTGTTGAAAGGTGTTAAAGATACCTTTAATACACCACCGTAATGGCCAACATGAACAATATCGTTAAATAGTTTTGGCTTTTTAGTAAATGTGAGTTTTTCTGTATTCGGCACCATCTTAATTTGATAATTTTCAGGGTTTACAACATATAAACCAGGGTGTCCGGAAACCCATATTTCACCTTTAATTAGAGACATATAGCTAAAGTTAAGATCTTTTGCGAAATGGGCTAACTGCTCTCCTTGCTGATTATAAACAAAAAAGCCATCTCCTTTTGTTGCTACAAAAACCTTATTTTTGTATTCAAGCAAAGAAATAACTTTATTTTCACCTAAGCCTATTAGCGGATTACTTCTATTTGTTTCTTGGTTGAATATATCAACACCTGAGGACGTTGCTATCCATATTTCATTATTACTGAGTGGCAATACATTAATGGCTTCATTTGAAGATAACTGCTCACCTTTAATATGTTTGGTAATCTTTGCGTTAGCAATGTCATAAATATAAATACCATTATTATTTGATGCCAAATAAAGCAAGCCATCCTTATGAGTCATGTCTAATAATAATTTATTATTCTCTAGGAAGTTTACTCGTGATAGTTGCTGACCCGTAGAGCTGTATTGCCATAAACCATCAAAAGTTGAAATGTAAATTGTTTCCCCATCTGAAAATAGATCCGTAATGATCTTCGCGCGCTTACTGAAGTTATTGTTAACTTTTTCAGGTAAAGTTGGGTTAGATAAAGGCTGTTCACTTAATCCTTCCCCATAGCTACCTATAATAAGTTTATTATGATGTGGTGTAAGTACAATGTAATTGATAAATACATCAAAAATTAAAGAAATATTTTGTGTAATAGAAGGAATAAGTTGTTTTATACCTCTGTTATTTAGTATCCATAAAACGCCTGATTCATCATGAAATATTTTTTTTACGTAGCTCGCTTTAATATTAGGGTAAGTGTGAGGGATTTTTGTTAATTCATTAAGTGTATATTTTTCTAACTCCCCTTTTTTATCAACGCTATAAATACTATCTTGTTTATTCGATACGGTTAGAGCTGAAATTTGAGAGTCGACATTAATACTATATTTATTTTCATTATCGCTTAACATGACGATTTGGCTGGTATCTGCATTGGCAAAGATTACTTTATCTTCAATGGTTGTCATTGCCGATATTTTGCCCGCATTAATTAATTTTATCTCAGTCCCATTGAATCTGAATAAACCCTTACTTGATGATATATATACATATTTATTTGTACTCTTGAGTGTATTGATATCAAAGTCGTTAGCTAATATTTTTGTTGATAAGTTTGCAGCGTCTATTTGGTATAGTTTATTAGGGACATCTAAATAATAATAACCACCGTGTGCTATAACTTGATAAATACTGTTTCGGTGGATACTTATATCAAGTTTTTTTGCCTCACCTCGAGTTGTATTAAACAGCCATAGTTGATGTGTTTCAGTTGCCAACAGTAAATTATTATTATCAATAAAATGGATGTCATTGATCCAATCAAATGGCAATGGCCAGTTATTGTTACTTGAATTAAATACTATATTATCTTTGCTATTGTGTCTGATTAATCCTGAAGGGGAGGCTAACCAAATAAAACCTCTATTATCTTGGATTATAGTGCTAGCATTAGGGAAATGATTATCAAATTGTTGAGCAGCTGCAGTATTAAATAAGGAAAACACTAACAGAATAGATGGCGAAATATTTCGCCATAATCTAATCCCACGTATAAAAATTAAACTAAGTAATGCTTGTTGGAGCTTCTTTTGGGGGATGCCTAACATCACCACAGGCAGCATAAACATTAGGTACTTGATCAGCAAGTTCAGGTTTCTGAACCAGCATATAAGTTGGTTTCCTTGGTGAATCATCATGCTGTTTTTTTGCCCATGCTTTACGCACTTTGTCGGCATGTTCTTTTCCATATTTTGTTTCAAATGCTGTGGCGACCATTTCGACACCAAAATCATCCATCACCATGATGGCGTTATCATGGTAGCCACTTGTGGTGTCAAAATCTATATCAACAGTTAAAATCTTATTGTTAGGTAATACTAAATCTGCTTTTAGCTTCGCAACAACCGCACGATCTTCGTGCGCTTTAAGTTGGCTTAAATTAGGTTTTTCAGATAGGTCGTAAACTAAGTTAATATCTTTAGCAATTTTTTTTTCTTTTCGTAATGCTGACATAATTATTCCCTTTAAGTACTTGTGTTTTTATTGAACTGTTGTCTAACTGCTTTTTGATTATAGCGAACAAAAATGTTAATGGTAGTAGCAGGTTAATTTATATTTCTACATGACTTTAATATGAAATGGATTGAATACTTGGATAAAAATGGTTTTGTACAAATTAATAATTTTTTACCTTATGATGAGGCACTTCAATTGCGGGGTAAAATTATTAAAGAAAATCACTTTAAAAAATGGAATTTATTAACGACTCCTTACCGGCCACTAATGAATATTAAAGATCGAATTTCGTCAGATATCATTGATAAGCACCGTCACAAGCAAGCAGGGCAAGCGTTAAAGCGCCGACAGTTTTCATTTTCATTTTATCGCTCGAGTAACAAGCATGCAAAACAGCATGGACAGTCTCAATTGCATAAAGGTATTGGTGAAAAAGTCATTAATTTGCTTAAAGAAGAGGAATTGATAGTAGGGCAGTTACAAGATTCATTTTTCGCTGATTTCAAGGCTGGGCAGTTTATTAGCTACCATACTGATGGCAGTGCCGGTAAGTATGCTTTTATTTACCAATTATCACAGGGCTGGCAGAAAAAATATGGCGGCCAATTAGAGTTATACCCGAAAAAGATTAAATTCTTTAAAAAGCAGCTCGAACCTAAGTTTAATAGTTTAGCCATTTTAAAATTGGCACACCCGATGCCGCATAGTGTTAAGGTTTTATCGAACCCAGCACATAAACATCGAATTACTGTTTCAGGTTGGGTAGAATAAAGCGATATTTGTCAGCATATTAATGTGGTTATGAAACAGTTTGATTGTGTAGTTGTTGGTGGTGGTATGGTCGGTGCTGCGAGTGCGTTGTCTATGGCCGAGTTAGGTTTGAAAGTTGCAGTTATTGAACGCTCACTGCCAGCAGCGTATGCCCCAGAGCAAGCATTTGATTTAAGAGTTTCTGCCATTTCTTTAGCTTCAGAGCTATTATTAAAGCAACTTGGTGCGTGGCAACAGCTAAAACAGTGGCGTATGTGTCCATATAAGCGTTTAGCGGTATGGGAAAATGCACAAGCTTATACTGAGTTTAATGCTAAAGACATCGAGCAAAGTCATTTAGGCCATATTATTGAAAACCGCTTAATTCAACTTTCATTGTGGCAAAAACTTGATGAACACGAAAATGTCTCGACATTCTGTCCAGAATCTTTACTCGGTATCGAACAGAATTCCACAAGTGCATTACTAACATTATCCTCTAAAGTCATTAAGGCCAAATTAATTATTGCTGCTGATGGGGCAAGCTCTCAGGTGCGAAAATTAGTTAATATAGGTATTACCGGTTGGGATTATGCACAATCTGCCATGCTCGTGAATGTTAAAACTCAATTGCCGCAGCAGGATATTACTTGGCAACAGTATTTTCCAACTGGGCCTGTCGCTATGTTGCCTATGCCAGGTAATAGTGCATCTTTGGTTTGGTACCATGAAAAAGATGAAATTAGTCGTTTATCTGCGCTTTCGAATGCGAGCTTGCTACAAGAAATTCAGCAAGCGTTTCCACAGCGTCTTGGAGATGTGGAAGTGGTGACAAAAGCAGCGTTCCCATTGACCCGTCGACATGCAAATCAATACAGCAAAGGTCGTGTTGTTTTACTAGGTGATGCTGCTCATACAATAAATCCTATGGCGGGCCAAGGTGTAAATTTAGGCTTTAAGGATGTTAAGGCATTACAAAACGTGATTGCTAAAGCGATAGGGAATGGAGAGTCATGGTGTAGCTCGTCAGTGATGACTGACTACGAAAAAATGCGTCGAAAAGACAATTTATTGATGATGACCACTATGGACGCATTATACCTATCATTTGGCCATGTTTCGCCATTGGCTAAGTTCGCCCGTAATTCTGCATTGTCTATGGTGAATAAATTTCCTTTTATAAAAAATAAAGCTCTCGCATATGCGTGTGGTATTTAATTTTTTTGAGCGCAATAGCTATAGCGAACACTCGCAGTAGTTAAATAATGTACCGTAGTGTTTGTTATGTGGTTTTATGTCTCAGTAACCAAGAGTGCTTTAGTTAGGTATTTAGTTTAATAAATATCAAACAGAGAATCGGTAGAGCTAATAATTCGTCACATGAAAGATCGTTGATAATAAGAAAAGAAGCAGGGATGTATATATAGGAATTCAAAAGAATAGAAAAATAATAAGAAATTTTGAAATGGTGCGGAAGGAGAGACTTGAACTCTCACATCTTGCGATACTGGAACCTAAATCCAGCGCGTCTA
>CAJXQJ010000021.1 GCA_913058245.1 uncultured Colwellia sp. | reverse complement strand
ACTAAGTGAGTTTTAGAGTGAATAATAATTGGCGTGATATGACGCAGTATACGGTTATCAAAATATTGCTCTAACCAAGTGAGCTGCGAATCAGATAGCTGGCTCTTAAAACTGAGCTCTTCATTGTGGCCAAATATAACATCGATATTTTCTTGTTTAAGTTCATTAAAGCATTGCGCAGAAATTTTTTCGAACTGCTGAGTAAGTGATTTAACTTTATCGATAATTTTTTGATGTAACTCTCGCCAAGTATTTTTGCCGCCTTCCTGTGCACCCTCAAGCAAAGCTTGTCGGCGAATATTAGCAACGCGCACACGAAAAAACTCGTCAAGATTGGCTGAATATATGCCGAGAAAGCGAATACGCTCTATTAGTGGTACTGTGCTATCTTGCGCCTCTTGTAATACCCGTTCATTGAAAGATAGCCAACTTAACTCTTTGTCGAAAAACATAATGGTGCCGTATATTTAATGAAATATTTATTAAATAAAACAATAATATAAAACTTAAGTTACGGTTTTATGGCAAACCGTAACTTTACTGGAGGTTTAGCGAGAAATATCAACCATTAAGTCGTCGGCTAAATTTTCTAAAGCTTCAACCATATTGTCGATATTGTTACTGTTCACAGCAACAGATACTTTAGCTTTAAATAATTCGTGCCCTGCATGTGGAGCTGTTTCTTGGGTGCTAACAAGCTTCAATAAGTTACCACCTTGTTGGTGAATAGTTGACGATATTTCTTGTACTATACCGGCGCGATCATTCGCCGTTAGTTCAAGTATTAATTGGCATTCTGGTTTATTATCAACTTGATTTATTTGTTCGATTTGCATCTTAAAATTATCGAGACTAGACAATTGCTCGGACAGTGCCGCTAAGTTTTTGCTTGGGCAAGCAATTTCAATAACACCAGCAAAAATGCCAGACATGTGGTGTAGGCTGGATTTTTGCCAATTACCTTGATGTTGATTAATAACATCGGATAGTGTTTCTACTAAGCCTGGACGGTCTTCAGAGATAAACGAAATAACAAGATAATTCATAACATGTCCTTTGAAAATAAATAAGCAAATTAGGTTAACTATTCAGAAGAGCGAGATAATTGCGAAAGCTCCTTATGAAGTTGTTCATCATCACCTAAATTGAGTTCAACCAAGCGGCGTAATAAGCTAATGCTATCGATATCAATGCCATTGCACTGCACACCAATTTCATTCCCTTCTTGGTGAACAACGGCGATATCCATAGTAATAGAGGCATCAGTATTTTCGAGTTGGAAAGATAACATACCAATTTGTCGGGTTAGCGTTAACCCACGAGTATCGAAATAGATTAATGCACCATTTAAGGAAATATCATGTATTTTTACATCAAACTGATGTTCTGCCATGGTGAGTTCTGCTTTCATAGAAAAAAGAACTCGCGTAAATTGACGTCTATTTTGCATTGCTATTTATACCAATTTGATTAATTAATTACCTACTTAACGAGAATTAAAAGGTTTAGAGGCAAGACATATATTTTAAGCAATGGTTATTCCCTTGCTCAAATCAATAACGCCGCATATAAACCTTTTAAACTCGCCCTTTGGGAGTTCAGTGGTAAGCTGATAACTGCTCAAAATGAATGAAATATAGAGTGAACTATGTTTAAATAATTTTGCTTGTTCTAAGCTTACTACCGTAACTTTAAGTTGATCAATTAATTAACCAACTTGGTATTAGTTCCGCTAGGTCATTTTATCAGCATAGCTTGCTTTTAAAAAAAAGGCACCTTAATTAATACATTAAGGTGCCTTTATCTTGTTAATTACTAATTAGTTAACGTATTAGTTAGCCAATTTTTTTGTACTTAATTCTGTGCGGTTGAGTAGCTTCTGCACCAAGAGTTTTCTTTAACCATTCTTCGTACTCAGTATAGTTACCCTCGAAGAAATTCACCTGCCCTTCGTCGCGGTAATCTAAAATGTGTGTGGCGATACGGTCGAGGAACCAACGGTCATGGGAAATAACCATAGCACAACCTGGAAATTCTAGTAGTGCTTCTTCAAGTGCACGAAGTGTTTCAACGTCTAAGTCATTGGTTGGCTCATCAAGCAGTAATAAGTTACCACCGGTTTTAACAAGTTTTGCTAAATGCACACGGTTGCGCTCACCACCAGACAAGTCACCAATAAATTTTTGTTGGTCGTTGCCTTTGAAGTTAAATCGACTACAGTAAGCACGACTTGGAATTTGGTAAGTACCGATTTCTAAAATGTCTAAATCTTCAGATATTTCTTGGTAAACAGTTTTTGTATCGTCCATATCGTCACGGAACTGATCTACACTTGCTAACTTAACGGTATCACCTAATTCAACACTACCACTGTTTGGCGCTTCAGCGCCTGATAACATTTTAAATAATGTAGATTTACCTGCACCATTCGCGCCAATTATGCCAACAATCGCACCTTTGGGTACGCTAAAGCTTAGGTCATCAATTAGTACACGATCGCCAAATGATTTAGTTAAGTTGTTAACTTCTAAAACTTTATCACCTAATCGAGGACCAGGTGGTATGTACAATTCGTTAGTCTCGTTACGTTTTTGGTGATCTTGATTGTTAAGTTCTTCAAAACGCGCCATACGTGCCTTACTTTTTGCTTGGCGACCCTTAGGGTTTGAACGCACCCATTCTAACTCTTGCTTTATGGTTTTTTGCAATGCGTTTTCTGATTTTTGCTCTTGTGCTAAACGGGCATCTTTTTGTTCAAGCCATGAAGAATAATTACCTTCCCATGGGATTCCGTGGCCACGGTCAAGCTCTAAAATCCAACCGGCAACATTATCAAGGAAGTAACGGTCATGGGTAATTGCAACGACAGTGCCAGGGTAGTCGTGTAAGAAGCGCTCTAACCAAGCCACTGATTCAGCATCTAAATGGTTGGTTGGTTCATCAAGTAATAACATGTCAGGTTTTTGTAGTAATAAACGACAAAGTGCGACACGGCGGCGTTCACCACCACTTAAAATACCAATTTTTTGTTCCCATGCTGGTAAACGTAAAGCATCGGCAGCACGCTCAAGAACATTTTCAATATTGTGGCCGTCTTGGCTATTAATAATATCTTCTAACTGACCTTGTTCTTTAGCTAAGGCATCAAAGTCTGCGTCTGGCTCAGCATATTCAGCATAGACTTGATCTAGTCTTGCCATCGCATTTTTAACTTCTGAAACCGCTTCTTCGACAATTTCACGGACAGTTTTTTCTTCATCAAGCACAGGCTCCTGCGGTAAGTAGCCAATGTTAGTGCCAGCAAGTGCTTTTGCTTCGCCTTCAAATTCTGTATCAACGCCAGCCATTATACGTAGGAGTGTTGATTTACCGGCACCATTTAAACCTAAAACACCAATTTTTGCGCCAGGGAAAAATGAAAGCGAAATGTTTTTTAAAATTGTGCGCTTTGGTGGAACCACCTTGGAAACGCGGTTCATGGAAAAAATAAACTTATCTGGCAATGCCATGTTGGAACCTTTTGTTTTAATAAAATTATATTGGCGATATTTTAGGTCAATATGAGCTTGATTAGCAAACTGCTTTTACCGCGTGTTACGTATGAAATTGTTTTTGGGGCTTAATATCTGTAACGGATATTACTAGAATTTATCGCTGTCGTATTTTTCAATAATCTTTTTAAGTACGCCATTGTTTTCGATTATGCTTAAACCTAAATTAAATTTAGCGAGTTTATCTTGACTCTCAGTGGTATTTTTAGATACGGCAAGGTAGTAGTTTTCAATTTTTAATACGCCTGCGGAATCAAACAATGGCTGTTGTGCAGTGTGATCCCTTTTCATTATAAATTGCGCCATGCGTTTATCGATCAATGCTATGTCAATTCTACCGGAGATCAGCTTTTTTAAATTTTGTTCGTCTGTTAATACTTCATCTTTTCTTAGTGCTTGGAGTTTAGAGAATGCTTTGGGGTAGGAGTATTTTTGTACTGTGCCAATGGTAAACGGAGTCAGGTCTGCTAATTCTAGGTAATTGACTTGAAGAGATTTTCTTTTGAAGAATACTAAGTCTGATTGTGTGAATGGTTTTGAGAATTGGAACCAATTTTCTCTTTGCTTTGAGTGCCATAGAGTCATACCATCAAAATCCCCGCGTTTTGCATACAGCAGAGCTCTTGCGAAAGGCAGCATATCTACCGTTACTTGATAATCTACCGCGGTAAATGCCGCTTTAATTATCTCGATATTTAATCCCTTTATTTCTCCGTCAACATAATTATAGGGCGGGTATATTGCACTTACTAGTCGGAAAGTCTTGCCATTAGCGTTCGCTGCTGAGAACAAAAAGAAAACGATAATAATTAAGATTAATTTAATAATGGTTAACACAAAGCTGTATTGGTTTGTTGTTTTAAAATAAAAAAATGATTGTGGTGGTTGCAGGCTAACTGAGCTTTTATTGTTTTTCTTTATAGATGTCATATTTGAAAAGCTACTCATAAAAAGCCATTGTTTAGAGCAAATTTGAATCTAATTTGCGTAACTAATATATCTAGCCTAGTTTATACATTATAAACGTTTGCAATATAATATCACGTGTATGCAAGGAGGGTAGTGTGTTTGAGTTTTTCCAGCTTCACTATCCGACATTTAATATTTGTAAGGGAAAGTATTCTCGTTATTTTTTATTGGCTATTTTACTGTTTTCTCGCCCTAGCTTAGCAGTTGATTTACAGTTTGTTACTGAACACTACCCACCATATCAAATTAGTGATAATGCTGGAAAGGTTTCTGGTTTTAGTGTTGAGCTAATTGCGCAAGCATTGCAAACCACTAATATTTCATATCGAGTAAGTGTTTACCCTTGGTACCGTGCATATAACATGGCAGTTGAAGGAAAAAACACCTGTATTTTTTTGATATTTAGAAGCCCAGATAGAGAAGATAACTTTCAATGGGTTACTACTGTGTACTCAACCCGCGACGATTTAATTGGTTTAGCTGATGCAGAATTTAAAAGTATTGATAGTTTGCAACAAGCAAAGCAGCATCGGGTTGCGGTAATAAAAAATGATCGTACACATTCATTGTTATTAAACTTAGGCTTTACCGAAGGAGATAATTTATTTTTAGTTGATGATACTTTTTCGTTGTTGCGGTTATTGCGAAAAAAGGAGGTTGATTTTATTGTTTCGGGCACAGGTCGTATTAATTATATATCTGAGCAACACGAACTATCTAAAGTAAAGTATAAATCTTACTTTAAGGTTGATAGCAAACCAATTGAACTGTATTTAGCGTGCAGTAAAAACACTGAAGCAAGTATTGTTTTAACTTTATTACAATCGATTAATCGTATAAAACAATCAAAAGACTATCAAAAAATGGTTATCAAATGGCTTGGTTAATTTCGTAGATAAATAATTTATTTTAATCAATCATGTGTACTTGATTTCTTCCGATAGATTTTGCCTTATAAAGTGCAATATCTGAGCGGGCATACAAATCTTGAAAGCAATTGTCGCTTGGTTTCAATATGGATACACCAACACTTATTTTGATTGATAAGGTTAAACCACATGTTAATTCTATTTTTCTGGTATCGAGTATATTTCTCAGGCGTTCAGCAGCCTGCTGACATTGTAATTTAGAAGTATTAGGTAACAATATCGAAAACTCTTCGCCGCCAATACGAGCAAATATATCCTCAGCTCTTGTCGTCGGTTGAATTATTTCTGCGATTTTAATAAGTGCTTGGTCGCCTATTGGGTGACCGTATTTATCATTAATGGCCTTAAAATGGTCAACGTCAATTGAAATCACCGCTAACGCTTGCTGATGGCGAGTGGCACGATTAAATTCGCGTTTTGCATTATCGAAAAAATAACGACGATTATAAAGCCCCGTTAATTCGTCGGTGTTTGCAAGTTGCTTGAACTTTTCTTTTAGTTGATAGAGTTCAGTTACATCGGTTGAAAAGCCAATTAAGGTTTTACTATCGGTTTTAAAGTCACAAGGGACTTTTATACTTAGATAATGATGCTCTTGGTTGTCAGCACCTAGTGAGGTTTCGTTAATAACAACTTTATCGTCGTTTTCGAATACTAATTTGTCGGTTTGCCAAAAATGATCCGCGAACTCCTGTGGGATCACATCCGTGTCACGTTTACCTATAATCTCATTGGCAGGTAAACCAAAAAGCTCAGCTACCTTGCTATTTACATATCTAAAATGTCGATTAGCATCTTTCATATATATGTAGGCATCGACATTATCTAATATAACATCGAGTAAGTGCTTTTGTTCTTGGTTTTTTGCTTCAAGTAGTTTTTTATCTGTTATGTCAGTCGATATTCCACATAAACCTATGACTTTACCATCGCTATTAAATAATGGCTTTTTTATCGATTTATAAATGTGCACTTTTCCTGTGCACCTAACAAAATTACTTTCTTCAGATTCAACGGTAACTTTATCCTTAATAACTTTTAAATCATTTTTACGTAATTGCTTTGATTGCTCAAGGTCAAAAAAATGGCTATCGTCTTTGCCGATAATATTTTCTATGGATGTTTGAAATAATGCTGCGACATCTGCGTTAACATAAACATATTTGCCGTCTAGATCTTTAGTAAAAACACAAGCGTCGATACTGTTGAGTAGCTCAGACATAGCTTCAACTTGCATTAACAAGGCTGTTATATCGTGATTTTCATTAACTATCATTTTTGTACCTGTGTTTAGCACTTTTTAATGCTTTTCTTGAATTTTATATCTAGTAACTAATGCTTGAAAGCTTTAACTAGTACAATTTAGTCATAAGATATTAGAGCGCAGTAATTCATTGAAGGTATCAATATCGGCGTATTTTTTAATAAATGCAATTTAAAGTTTATCAAATATAAGATATTGAATATATTGCTTCGGCTTGTCGTACTATGTTTTGGAGCTTTGCAAAAATTTAAGAAATAATTTTAGAGAGTCTAATGTTTATTTTCAATGACAATTATGTTTCTTAAATGTTTGTTTTAGATGATGTAGGGTGCAGGCGTGCCTCATTGTCTTGTGATAAATGTACTGACTTTGATAGCGTGGCTCATTGCCTTAACATAATCGCTTAATTCATAGCCTTCTATCCGGCATTGTAATTCTTTGATTAAAGTTAAACAGGCTTGAGGCTGGCTTTCTAATTCATCCAGTATTGATGGCGTTTGGTGCTTTAATTCGTGCGCTAAATTTAACGCCACCGATAAGAGCAATTCCATATTCCTTCCCTGTAATATAGCAATAATTAATCAGCTATTAATACTGCCATTATTAAATATAATTGCAATGTTGTTTTGTGTGTTTTTTATACATTTTATTTTTTATGAGTAGAACAGTAAATTAAAAGTGTCAGCTTGAATTCGATATCAAGGCAGCAGATACTATATTAAGCTCAATCATGATTAGTGAAAAACATATTGTTAAAGTTAATATTTACATACGATAACCAATTTATTTCTACCTTTGAAAGTGATGAAGTAATTGATAATTACCCACGGCAAGTCGCTTCGGCATACTCTTTCGTTAACCCTAAAAAAACCGCTGCTCCAATGTTATTGGCATACAGTAAAAGTGCTGCACAGCAAATTGGCTTGACGGAAGAACAGGCGTTATCAGATGATTTTTTACAACTATTTTCTGGCAATAACGTACCAACAGGAATGCAGCCATTTGCTATGTGTTATGGCGGACATCAATTTGGCCATTGGGCTGGGCAATTGGGGGATGGCCGAGCAATAAACTTAGCCGAGATACAGACTCCATCTGATGGCCATAAAGTTTTACAGCTAAAAGGCGCTGGTCCTACGCCATATTCACGCACCGCCGATGGTTTTGCCGTATTGCGTTCATCAGTTCGAGAGTTTCTCTGCTCTGAAGCCATGTATCATTTAGGTATAGCAACAACGCGCGCCTTAAGTATTTCTTTAACTGGAGATAAAGTTGTCAGAGATATGTTTTATGATGGCAATTCACAAGCTGAGTTTGGTGCTGTTGTTTGTCGTGTTTCTTCTTCATTTATACGTTTTGGCAGCTTTCAACTGCCTGCTTCTCGTAAGGATACCGATTTAGTTAAGCAATTGGTCGATTACAGTATTCATCGGGATTTTCCACATCTAGGTGAACCATGTAAGGCTGCTTACTTAAAATGGTTTGAAGAAATTTGCCAGCGAACTTGTCAGCTTATTGTTGATTGGATGCGAGTTGGCTTTGTTCATGGCGTCATGAATACGGATAATATGTCAATTATTGGTGAGACTATTGACTATGGCCCTTATGGTTGGATAGATGATTTTGATCTTAATTGGACACCCAACACAACTGATGCTCAAGGGAAACGTTACCGATTTGGCGCACAAGCAGAAATCGCACAATGGAACCTATTTCAACTCGCCAATGCTATTTTTTCACTTATTGAAGATGCCGAGCCTTTGCAAACTGCACTGAATAATTTTGCAAAAAACTATCATCAAATGTGGCAAAAAATGATGGCGAGTAAATTAGGAATAGAGCTAACATCCGAGTTATTAACTGAAGAACAGCTTAACCTTTTTGTGTCACTTGAAGATATTTTAATGTTAGTTGAGACCGATATGACTATTTTCTATCGTTTACTCGCGACATTGCCGGATCAAAATTCAAAATGGCTTACCCATTTAATGCCGTGTTTTTATAATGAGCAACAAATTACTGATGATTATCAAATAAATCTAAACACATGGCTTATTAATTATGTCGCCTTACGAAATCAAAATACCAGTTCTAGAGTAGAGATAATAGCAAGTATGAATTTGGTTAATCCAAAATTTATTCTACGTAATTATTTGGCACAACAAGCAATTGAGCTTGCTGAACAAGGCGATTACTCGATGATAGCTGACTTACAAAAGGTACTTGAAAAACCTTACGATGAGCAAACTGAGTTTGAACATTTCGCGCAAAAACGTCCAGAGTGGGCAAGAAACAAAGCAGGTTGCTCAATGTTGTCATGCAGTTCATAGCAGGCCGCAGTAAACGAGCTACCACTTTACTAAGTGATTAATTGCAGCGTTAAGTGACGTTAATGTTCAGGCTGGCTAATGCTAGCTTGAGTTTTTTTTCGATACTGTACAGCGATAACTTTGATGATATCGCGCCAAGTAATAATACCTATAGGGCGCTCATTTTCATCAATGACTGGAATACAAGATATTTTATGGTCATAAAAAATTAACACTGCTTCATTAAGTGTAATGTCGGCACTTGCTTTAATTACGTCTCTACTCATTATCAGGTGAACTTTTTTATTGAGAATAAATCCATCTTGCGGGGTTTCTTTACGCGTACCTATAGTAGGGCTCAAGTGTTGAAGCAGATCTCGGTCAGTAATTACGCCAGTTAACTGACCATTGTCTGTGATCAATATATGGTGCATATCATGATGTTCAAATAATCCCTTAGCGTCAGCTAAGGTGTCATCCATATCGAGAGTTATTAAATTACGACGCATTATTTGACTGATTGCCATTTTGGGTCCCTGCTAAAATGAACTAATTATTTATAAATCATATTATAACGTTTGTTATCCAGCAATGTTTCTACTTTATTGCAATAGATTAATCTAGTCTGTCACAAAAGTGTCACATAACTGTCTTATACTTGCGGCAGTTTTAAGAATTATCATAGTTGAAGGTATTTTTAAGTGGCCATTGCTTCCAAGTCAGCAGACTTCCGTAAAGTTAAAAACTCATTAGCAAAATGGGTTATTACTTTAGGTGGTATCAGCGTATTGTTTACCTTAGTGTTGATTTTCATGTATTTACTGTACGTGATTAAACCTATATTTGAATCGGCAAAAGTTGAGCCTCATGCTCAATTTGCTATCACAGAGTCTAGTAAAGTTTTATCAACTGGAGTTGATGAATTAAAAGAAGTTGCCTATAGCATTAACGAGCAAGGCATAATTAATTTTTATCAGCTAGTTGATAGTGCACGTAATAAAGCGGGCACTAAAATTCATAGCCAAAAATTAGTAGCTGATGGGGAGCGATTAAAGCAACTTATTAATATTGGTCAAGAGCAAAAACTCTTGCTTGATAGTGCCGGTAATGTGCAGTTAATTGCCCCAAAGTTTACCTCTAATTTTGACAGCGGCGCGCGCGAGATTATTCCTAGTGTTAGTTATCCGTTAGGTGAAGGTTATTTACCTGTTGACGAAAATAATGCAATGTTGAAGAAATTATCTTTCGCAATGGATGATGAAAAAGCAATATTTGTTGGCTTTACTGAAGATAGTCGCTTAATTAAGACTAGCTTAATTGCTGAAGATGATTTCAGCTATGACACTGAGTTTGAAGCGGAATACGAAGAGATTAATTACGCCGCTACACAGGTTGATGATATTTTAGTCACACCAGATTTAGCCATGGTGTTTATTCGTGAGGCTGATCAAGTTGCTGTTTATTCTCTTGATGAAGAAAGTGAACTTAAAGCAACGATTATCCCACAACTTGCGCAAAGTAAATCAACACCTAATCACATTACATCAATGGCGTTATTGTCTGGTGGTAGTTCAATATTGTTGGGTGCTGATAATGGTGAAGTGAGTCAGTGGTTTGAAGTGGCAACTGAGCAAGGAAGAGAGTTCAAGCAGGTTCGTAGCTTTAAAGTTAGTGAAAGTGAGCCCGTAACAGCAATTTACACCGAACAATTTCGTAAAAGCTTTTATACAGAAACACCGTCAGGTGAAATGGGCATGTTCTACACCACAAGTGACGCAGACCTTTGGCGTGGCCAATTGCACCAAGGTAACGCGCAAGCATTTGCGATTGCACCACGTGCTGACGGTTTAGTAATATTTTCAGAGCAAGAGTTATCAATTTTTACCGTTGAAAACGAACACCCTGAAGTGACATGGCGAGCTTTATGGCAAGAAGTTTGGTACGAAGGTTACCCAGAGCCTGAGTACATTTGGCAATCAACGTCTGGCTCAGATGACTTTGAAGCTAAATTTTCTTTAGTACCTATTTCGTTTGGTACCATTAAAGCCGCGATGTACGCGATGATTTTTGCGGTACCTATTGCGTTAACGGCCGCGATTTATACCGCCTATTTCATGACGCCAGGTTTACGTAAAAAAGTAAAACCAACCATTGAAATCATGGAAGCATTACCGACGGTTATTCTTGGTTTTTTAGCAGGCCTTTGGTTAGCGCCGATTATTGAAATTTATTTACCAGCAATATTCTTGCTATTGATATTTATTCCTGCATCAGTGTTTATTACCGCATTTGCATGGCATAAATTACCACGAGAATATAAAGCTAAAATACCAGAGACATGGGCTCCTATTATTTTAATTCCAGCTATTGCTTTAGCGGCATACGCTGCCTTTGCGTTGTCGCCAGTACTTGAACTTCACATGTTTGGTGGTGATGTACGACAGTTTATTACCAATGATTTAGGTATTAACTTTGACCAACGAAATGCACTTGTTGTCGGTATAGCCATGGGCTTTGCTGTTATTCCAACAATTTTTTCAATGGCAGAGGATGCGATTTTCAGTGTACCGAAACACTTAACCAGTGGTTCATTGGCGTTAGGCGCAACCCAGTGGCAAACCTTAATTAAAGTTGTTCTATTAACGGCAAGTCCAGGTATTTTTTCTGCAGTAATGATGGGCTTAGGCCGTGCAGTTGGTGAAACCATGATTGTATTAATGGCAACGGGTAATACGCCAATTCTTGATTGGAGTATCTTCCAAGGCATGAGAACGTTAGCGGCTAACATTGCGGTAGAAATGCCAGAATCAGAAGTAGGAAGTTCGCATTATCGAATTTTATTCCTCGCGGCATTTGTTTTATTTGTATTCACTTTTGTATTTAACACGCTTGCTGAGTTTGTACGTCAGCGTTTGCGTGAAAAGTATAGCTCGTTGTAAAGAAGGGACAGTAGCATGAATAATTGGTTTAAATCTGGCTCTCCTTGGGTTTGGTTGTCAGCAGGTGGTGTAAGTATCAGTTTGATTTCTGTACTGGGCTTACTATGGTTAATTGCATCACGCGGCTTAAGTTACTTTTGGCCGGCACAAATTCATCAATTTGATATGGTTGATGAACATGGCAAAAACAATACCGTAATCGGTGAAATTTATGACCGTGAAAGCATTCCAACATCACAATTAGCACACTTAAATCTTGATTTGGATCCAACGAAAGATTCAATAGAACGATTATTGATTAAAACTGGTAACCGTGAACTTGTTAGCTTAGATTTTCGTTGGATATTAGTGCCACAAGTTAAGGAGCAAACTCAACCTGAAGATGTGGTTGTGGTT
This sequence comes from uncultured Colwellia sp., assembly GCA_913058245.1. Lineage (GTDB taxonomy): Bacteria > Pseudomonadota > Gammaproteobacteria > Enterobacterales > Alteromonadaceae > Cognaticolwellia. Next base: position 27,614 of record CAJXQJ010000021.1, on the reverse strand, counting down.
GAGCGTCGCACCAACGGCAATTTCTACGGTTTTGTTGAAGATATCATTCTTGATGGCAAGTCGGTTGGTATTGAAAAAATGCCGGAACTAGTTGCACGTGTTAGCGAATTTCAGGAAGAAATTGAAGAGTTACAAAAAGTTGATATTGGTGCCATTAACTATCAAATTGAACGTACACGCTTAAAAGAACGTAAACACAAGTTAGACGAAACACTAACACCTGAACTGCAATTAGAATTCAAAAATAAGGTGGCTGGCTTACGTGCCGATTATGAAGTGCTTGAGCAAGCTTTGATGGGGTTGCGCAAGAAAATATCTCGTGACCAAATTGTTATGCGAGCAATGGACGGGCAAAAAGTTACTATAAACTTTGAAAATGTACTGAAGATTAGCTTTAACAATAAGTTAAGTTTAATAGGTAAAATTCAAATGTTTTTCGGTCAAATTGCGGCATTTATTGTTGATGACCCACGAGAAGCAAATACCGAAGGCGGCGTATTTCCAGCAATATTTGGTACTGTACTAATGGTACTGTTAATGACAGTAATCGTCTCGCCATTAGGTGTTGTAGCTGCAATTTACTTACATGAATATGCTGGCAATAATGCACTAACTAAGCTGCTTCGAATCGCCGTAATTAACCTAGCGGGTGTACCGTCTATTGTTTACGGTGTTTTTGGTTTAGGCTTTTTTGTTTACATGGTTGGTGGCAGTTTAGACCAATTATTTTATGCCGAAACTTTGCCTAGCCCTACATTTGGTACGCCAGGTGTAATGTGGTCGGCAATAACTTTAGCTATTTTAACCTTACCTGTTGTTATTGTTTCCACTGAAGAAGGTTTATCACGAATTCCTTCGGCAATGCGTCACGGTAGTTTAGCTCTAGGTGCTACGAAAGCAGAAACCTTGTGGCGTATTATTTTGCCGATAGCAAGCCCTGCCATTATGACCGGCATTATTTTAGCGATAGCACGTGCCGCTGGTGAAGTTGCGCCACTGATGTTGGTTGGTGTAGTGAAAATGGCGCCTAACTTACCGCTTGATGGTAACTTCCCGTTCTTACATTTAGATCGTAAGTTTATGCACTTAGGTTTTCATATTTATGATGTTGGTTTCCAAAGTCCAAATGTTGAAGCGGCGCGTCCATTAGTATATGCAACGGCATTGCTATTAGTAAGTATTATTGTGACACTTAACATGACTGCAGTGTCCATACGTAACCGTTTACGTGAAAAATATCGTATGCTAGAGCACTAATATTAGTGCTGAGTAAAATAACGATTAACAATATTCGCATTACGTGCTTAATGAAGGCATTAAGCACAATGACCAAGATTAACGGCCTTTATTGGCCAATTACAGAGTAAGATTTAAAGAGAACACTATGATTTCTGTTACCCCAAAAAATTTATCAGAACAAAATGTTAAACTCGATCTTAACAACCTTTCGCCAGAGCAAGTGGCGTTGGAAATTAAGAACCTAGATTTATATTATGGTAACAAGCAGGCATTGCAGAATATTTCGATGTCGATTCCAAAAGGCCAGGTAACAGCATTTATCGGCCCAAGTGGTTGTGGTAAGTCAACTTTATTGCGATGCATTAACCGCATGAATGACTTGGTTGATAGCTGTAAAATTGAAGGGCAAATTAACCTTCACGGTGAAAACATATATAACAAGCATACCGATGTTGCTGCGTTGCGTCGTAAAGTAGGTATGGTTTTTCAACGTCCTAACCCATTTCCTAAATCAATTTATGAAAATGTTGTTTACGGTTTGCGCATTACTGGTGAAAATAATCGCCGTGTTTTGGATGAAGCTGTTGAAAAGTCATTACGAAGCGCTGCACTTTGGAATGAAGTAAAAGACCGTTTACATGAAAGTGCGTTAGGCCTTTCTGGTGGTCAGCAACAACGTTTAGTGATTGCTCGCGCCATCGCCATTGAGCCAGAAGTGTTATTACTTGATGAACCTACATCGGCACTTGACCCAATTTCAACATTAACGATTGAAGAACTAATTAATGATTTAAAGAAGCAGTTTACCGTTGTTATTGTAACGCACAACATGCAACAAGCAGCGCGTGTTTCTGACCAAACTGCCTTTATGTATATGGGTGATTTAATTGAATATAGTGATACCAATACTTTATTCACCACCCCGATGAAAAAGAAAACTGAAGATTACATTACTGGCCGTTACGGTTAATTTACCGTTAGCACTGACGAGAGACAGAGGAATTTACCATGGATAATTTAAATATTGGTCGTCATATTTCTGGCCAATTTAATGAAGATTTAGAACGCATTATTAACCATGTAATGCACATGGGCGGCTTAGTTGAAAAACAACTGACCGACGCATTAACATCGGTATGTGATGCGGATGAAGAGCTTGCTAAAAAAGTACTTAATAATGATTACCAAATTAATAACGCAGAAGTTAGTATTGACGATGAATGTACGCGCATTATCGCTAAACGCCAGCCTGCTGCGGGTGATTTACGTTTAGTGATGGCAATAGTAAAAACCATTACCGATTTAGAACGTATTGGTGATGAAGCGGGTAAAATTGCAAATGTAACACTAGAAAGTTTATCAGGTAAGCATAAAGATTTATTATCTAACTTAGATAACCTAGGCCGCCATGTATTAGAGTTTTTACAAGTAACTTTAGATGCATTTACCCGCATGGACTTTGATGCTGCAGTTACGGCTCATAAAAGTGATGACCGAATTGATCGTGAATATGAGGCATTAATGCGCCAGTTAATGACTTACATGATGGAAGACCCGCGCTCAATTCCACAAGTAATGAGTGTTATTTGGTCAGCACGTGCATTAGAACGTATTGGCGATCGCTGTCAAAATATTTGTGAATACATTATCTATTTTGTTAAAGGTAAAGTGGTACGTCATACCACACCTGAAGATTTAGAGTCCCTTTCTTAATGTTTACTTATTGAGCACTTTACGCTAATTACTAAATAGCCTACTGTATAGCAATTAGCGTATATACTTTTAAGTGAAGTCTTAATAACTAATCATTCTATAAACAGCGGTTATCTTGATATAAACCATTTGAATTAACTTTCAAATGGTTTAATATCCGCCGCGAATAACAATAAAGAGCATTAAGCTCCTGGAAACTAATTATGGCCAGAAATTCAATACTTGGTGTATTTGCAAAATCACCAATTAAACCATTAGAAAAACATATTCGAATGGTAACAAAGTGTTGTAATCAACTAGTCCCATTCTTTGCAGCTGTGACTGAGGAAGACTGGAGTACCGCAGGAAAAATTCGTACGAAAATCTCTAAACAAGAACGTGACGCTGATGATTTGAAACGTCAAATTCGTTTAGAGCTACCAGGCGGTTTATTTATGCCGGTTGATCGTGCTGATCTATTGGAATTATTAACTCAACAAGACAAAATAGCGAACCGAGCAAAAGATATTGCTGGCCGTATTTTTGGTCGTAAGTTAACAATTCCTAGTGCATTACAAGAGCAATTTATTGCTTATGTTGCACGAAGTGTTGACGCTGCTGAAAAAGCCGCTGATGCGATTAATGAATTGGATGACTTATTAGAGACTGGATTTCGTGGTCGTGAAGTAGAGTTGGTTAACAAAATGATCAGCCAGCTTGATGCGATTGAAGATGATACAGATGGTATGCAAATTAAATTACGTAAAGACCTGTTAGGTATTGAAAAAGACCTAAATTGTGTTGACGTAATGTTTTTATATCAAATCATCGATTGGGTTGGCGAATTAGCCGATCTTGCAGAACGTGTTGGTGCACGTTTAGAAATTCTTTTGGCTAGAAAATAGGGCCCTTTCATGGATATTTTACTCACAAATGGCTCTTTATTAGTCATGATCGCTGCTGCCGTAGGCTTTTTTATGGCTTGGGGCATAGGTGCAAACGACGTTGCTAACGCAATGGGCACCTCGGTAGGTTCTAAAGCACTTACCATTAAACAAGCGATTATTATCGCAATGGTATTTGAATTTGCTGGTGCTTATTTAGCAGGCGGTGAAGTTACTTCAACAATACGTAAAGGTATTATTGACCCAGGATATTTTGTCGATATTCCTGAATTACTTGTTTTTGGTATGATTTCAGCACTATTAGCGGCAGCAACTTGGTTATTAGTTGCATCTATTTTAGGTTGGCCAGTTTCAACAACGCACTCAATTGTTGGTGCCATTATTGGTTTCGCTGCTATTGGTATTAGTCCTGATACCGTGGCGTGGGGTAAAGTCGGTGGCATTGTAGGTAGTTGGATTGTAACACCACTTATATCCGGTGTTATCGCGTTTGTTATCTTCAATAGTGCACAAAAGCTTATTTTTGATACTGACAAGCCTTTAGATCAAGCAAAGCGTTATGTACCTTTTTACATGTTTTTAGCTGGTTTCGTATTGTCGCTCGTGACAATTAAGAAAGGGTTAAAGCACATCGGCTTAGACAGCGTAAATTTAGGCTTTTATGACTTTGCACTTCAAGGCGCTGACGTATTCTTTTTGGCTGCAATTGTTGCTGTTATTGTGGCAATTATTGGTAAGTACTTTATTAGTCGCCTTAATTTTGACACCAATGCCGACAAAACAACTCACTATGCAAATGTGGAAAAAGTGTTTGCTGTATTAATGGTTGTTACCGCTTGTTGTATGGCATTTGCTCACGGCTCAAACGATGTAGCTAATGCAATCGGTCCATTGGCTGCTGTTGTTAGTATCGTTGATAACGGCGGTGAAATTGCCAAGAAAGCTGCATTAGTTTGGTGGATTTTACCATTAGGTGGCTTAGGTATTGTTGCTGGTCTTGCTTTATTTGGTCATCGTGTTATTGCGACTATCGGTAAAGGTATTACACACTTAACACCTAGTCGTGGCTTTGCGGCTGAATTAGCTGCTGCTTGTACTGTTGTTATCGCTTCTGGTGCTGGTTTACCAATATCAACAACACAAACTTTAGTTGGTGCTGTATTAGGTGTAGGTATGGCACGTGGTATTGCGGCAATCAACTTAGGTGTTGTACGTAACATTGTTGTCTCTTGGGTAATTACTTTACCTGTAGGTGCAGGCCTTTCAATTATCTTCTTCTGGATAATGAAAGCTATATTTAGCTAAAAAGTTAAATTGAAAAGCATTAAATTTAAGCCAGCATTTATGCTGGCTTTTTTATTATTTACGGTAAGTTGATTTTTTTTATAGAAAATTTATAAAACGGCTTGCGGGCATAATAAAATCACTATATTATGTCGCCTCTTTTGACGCGAAAGCTAATGCTGCCGTTGATTAAGATAGTGCCTTGATAGCTCAGTCGGTAGAGCAGAGGATTGAAAATCCTCGTGTCCCTGGTTCGATTCCGGGTCAAGGCACCATATTTCCCTTCGGGGTTTAAAAGCCTTAACAGTAATATGTTAAGGCTTTTTTATTGCCTGAATTTTAGTGACTCTAACGTATTAAGTTATTAATAAATTCTAGCTATAAAAAAGCCCGCGGTAAGGGCGGGCTAATAGCATAAAGGTTAGTCAGTTAATTAACTCTTCTGTGCTTCCTTACTGGCATTTTTCACCGCTCGGCGCTCAGCAATCACTTGTTTAATCTCGCCACCAATATGATCTTCTCCACGAGCTTTTGCTAAATTAATTTGCTTTTCACGCTCTTGAAAGCGGCTTCTTTGCTCATCTGAATATTTATCAAAACAACGAGGGCAGCTAACGCCTTGAATATAGTGCTCGCTTGACTTATCGTCTTCAGTAATTGGATAGCGACAAGCAAAACATTGATCATACTGACCACGTTCTAAATTATGATTAACAGCAACACGACCATCAAAAACAAAACATTCGCCTTGCCACATAGTTTCCTGTTCAGGAACTTCTTCAAGATATTTTAATACGCCACCTTCAAGGTGATAAACATCTTCGAAACCTTGTTCTTTTAAATATGCCGTTGATTTTTCACAGCGAATGCCGCCAGTACAAAACATCGCAACTTTTTTATGCTTGGTTTTATCCAAGTTTTTCGCAACATACTCAGGAAATTCACGGAATGTTTCAGTATTTGGGTTAACTGCATTTTCAAAGGTGCCGATTTCTACTTCGTAGTCGTTACGGGTGTCAATGAGTAAAACATCAGGATCAGAAATTAAAGCATTCCAATCTTTTGGCTTAACATATGTACCTACGGTTAGATTAGGGTCAATTCCCTCAACTCCCATGGTTACTATTTCTTTTTTCAGTTTAACTTTAGTACGTTGGAATGGATTTTCTTGGTGATAAGAACATTTAAAAGAAACGCCTGCTAAACGTTCGTCGCTATTAAGAAACGTTAGGACGTTTTCTACGCCTGCTTTTGGACCAGCGATAGTGCCATTGATGCCTTCAAGCGCTAATAAAAGAGTGCCCTTAACATTATTTTCTTCCATAACATTAAGTAAAGTAGGTTTAATAGTTTTGAAGTTTTCTAAGTGAACAAATTTGTACAAAGCACAAACGGTAATATTATTCATAATTTGACCCATTGAGCGAGCCTGATAGTAAATCAGGAGCTGTAGATTGAAAATTACTTACATTTCATTGCAAGTGGTAATGTGATTTATGTCAAAATAAATCGCGCGGAATTTTAACAAAAAATCACCAAATAAAAAGTAATATTGATAGTTTTTATTTATGAGCTATTTAAAAGCTACTTGTAAAGCTAACTCTGCAAAATATTGTTGACAGTTTGTGGTGAAGTAAATTTTTCTTGCATAGCCATAATGTTGTAGCTTGTTATATTATGGCGCCAATGAACTTTATTTTCGTGTTTTTAAATTCACGTTACAATTTATTTTGGAGTTGTTTAGCACATGTCTAACACCAGTTTACTTAATGAGACACATAATCCGGCTTTACGTAGTTGGGTTGAATCTGCCAATGTGGAAAATTGTGATTTTCCTATACAAAACTTACCTTTTGCGAGCTTTAAAACTAAAGCAAGTGATGAGGAGTTTCGTGGTGGTGTAGCAATTGGCAATCAAGTGCTAGATTTGCAAGCCGTATTTGCACTTAATGTTTTTGAGGGCGACGTGCAAGTGGCATTAGAAGCATGTAGCAAAGCACAGTTAAATGACTTTATGTCAATGGGGAAGCACTTTTGGAGTGCGTTACGTCAAGCTTTATCTCAGGCGTTAACTCAAGGTTCTGCATTAGAAGTAAAATTGATTGATTGCTTGGTTGCACAAGACAGTGTTGAATATGCATTACCTTGTCACATTGGTGATTACACTGATTTTTATACCTCGATTCATCATGCTACATCGGTTGGTAAAAAATTCCGTCCAGACAACCCATTATTACCTAACTATAAATGGGTACCTATTGGTTATCACGGCCGCTCTTCTTCAATTGAAGTTTCGGGTAGTGATTTTAAACGTCCAAAAGGACAAACCAAAGCGCCAACGGCAACAGAGCCATCTTTTGGCCCTTGTAAACGTCTAGATTATGAATTAGAAGTTGGTGTATTTATTGGTAACGGTAATGACTTAGGAGAGCCAATTAACATCGAACATGCTGATGACCATGTTTTTGGTATTTGTTTATTTAATGATTGGTCAGCACGTGATATTCAGGGCTGGGAATATCAACCACTAGGGCCATTTCTGTCAAAAAGCTTTGCATCAACAATTTCACCGTGGATTGTGACTTCAGAGGCATTGGCTCCATATAAAACTGCATGGACAAGAGATTTAGCTGATCCACAACCTATGCCGTACCTAGAGTCTCAACAAAACAGAGCACAAGGTTCGTTAGACCTTAATTTACAAGTTTTAATTGCAACAGAAGCTATGCGCAAGGCGGAACAAGCTGCTGTACAGTTATCTCAGTCAAATTTTAAAGACTCATACTGGACTGTTGCACAAATGGTAACTCATCATACTGTCAATGGTTGTAACCTACGTGCAGGTGATATGTTCGGTAGTGGCACGCAATCTGGACCTAATCCGGAAGAAGCAGGTTCAATGCTTGAGCTTTCGAATGCCGGCTCAGAGCCTATTAGCTTACCTAACGGTGAAACTCGCACATTCTTAGAAGATGGTGATTGTGTGATTATGACTGGCTGGTGTAAAAAAGACGGCGCTGCTCGAATCGGTTTTGGTGAAGTTACTGCGACAATTTTACCTGCCAGCTAATGTAAGTTAAATTTCTAATTTAAAAGCTCCTTATTAAGGAGCTTTTTTTATCTATAAATTAAAAAATGAATACAACACAAATTTAAAGAGTAATGCTTTTAACAAGCTGTTAACTTAATTATTGAGAATTCAACCATAATTTTTGTATGCCTATTATTGAAACAAAAAAAGTTCAATTTATTTTTGTTGACTAATTATTCATCAAATAAATATTTTAATACGAAGTTTTTCGCATAATACATGTTTGAAACTTTTCTTATAAGCCGTATAGGGTGTTGGTTACAGGTTGGTTACATTTGTTAATCTAACTATTCATGCACTTCGTATATCTTTGCTATTTTTCGGCATCTGAATCTTTGATGTTGTCCATCTTGAAAATTACCCACTTGTAAAGAATTTTTAGCTGTTTTATAAATAATCAAGCCTTTTGTGTTATTCACGCTACTATTAATAATGTCAACGTGAATTTATAAGCACAACTGGCTAAATAAAAAGATAAAAATACATAATTATAAAAATACAGAACTATAAGAATATTATTCAAATATTAGGAAGGAAATAACATGTCTACTAAATTTCGTACTGGTACGTTAGCCCTTGCCGTGGGCTTAGCGCTAGGAACTGCACCTAGCTTTGCTGCGGGTTTTGAAGAAACGGCTAAAACTGAAGAAGTTGAGCGTATAGCGGTGGTTGGCTCCCGTTCAGCACCTCGCTCAGTTGCAGAATCACCTGTTCCAATTGATATTATTGGTGGTGATGAATTAGGTAAAAATGCTTCTAGCGATATGTTAGATATGTTGGTTGGTGCAATTCCATCGTTTAATGCCCGTACTCAACCGATATCAGATGCCGCATCATTAATTCGCCCGGTAAATTTACGTGGTCTTCCGTCAGATTCAACATTGGTGCTTTTAAATGGTAAACGTCGTCACCGTGCTTCTGTTATTGCATTCCAAGGTGGTGGTATTAATGACGGAGCTCAAGGACCAGATATTTCAGTAATTCCTTCTGTCGCTTTGAAACAAGTCGAAGTATTGCGTGATGGCGCAGCCGCTCAATATGGTTCGGATGCGATTGCAGGTGTTATGAACTTTGTATTAAAAGATGATTCTGATGGTGGCTCAGTCTCTGTTAAGAAAGGTTCATATTATGAAGGGGATGGTGACTCAACCATTATTGATGGTAATGTTGGTTTACCATTCACTGATGATGGTTTTGTTAACTTAAGCTTTCAATTAAAAAATGCGGATGCAACTAGCCGCAGTGTGCAGCGCCCGGATGCTGCTAACTTAGCCAGTGAAGGAAATTCATCAATTCAAAACCCTGCACAAATATGGGGTAATCCTGAAGTTGAAGATGACATCACTTTATTTGGTAATGTTGGTTTAGACTTAGGTGATGATAAAGAGTTTTACATGTTCGGTAACTATTCTGAACGTGATGTTACCGGTGGGTTTTATTACCGTAATCCGCATAATCGCGGTAATGTATATTCGGTTGATGGTGGTAAAACATTACTTGTTGGTGATATAGCACAATCTCAAGGGGCCGCTAGAACCTGTGATGTTGTTAATATACCAAAAATTACAAACCCTGATGGGTCGATTCGAGATGGGAATATACTCGATAGCTCTGAATACCAAGCTATGGTGGCGGATCCGAACTGTTTCTCAATGAACCAAATATTCCCAGGTGGTTATACACCTCAATTTGGTGGCAATATTACTGATACGTCATTAACTATGGGTACTAAAGGTGATATTAATAGTGGTTTCTTAGAAGGGTGGTATTTTGACTTAAGTGGCTCTGTTGGTCGAAATGAATCTAAGTTTAATTTAAAGAATACATTAAACCCTTCACTTGGCTTAGAAACACCGGTTGATTTTGAAACTGGTAGCTATATTCAAATGGAGAAAACTTTTAACTTTGATTTGGTTAAAGGTTTTGAAATGGGCTTAGAAGAGCCTGTTAATGTTGCTACAGGTATAGAATGGCGTGAGGAAAGCTTTGAAATTATTTCAGGTGAAGAAGCTTCATGGAAAGCCGGAGCATTTGCAGACCAAGGGTTTAATATCGGCTCACATGGTTTTAAAGGCTTTGGCCCTGAAACACAAGGTCGAAATGATCGTCGTAATATCGCTGCCTATGTTGATGTTGAAGCGCAATTAACTGAAGATTTACTTGTTGGTGCTGCTGTTCGTTATGAAGATTTTAATACTTTTGGTAGCACGACAAATTACAAGTTAACGGGTCAATATACTGTTAATGATGAAATTTCAGTACGCTTATCTCATAGTACTGGTTTTAGAGCTCCTACAGTTGGTCAAGCGAATGTTGTAAATACGCAAACATCATTAGTAAATGGTGAGTTGATTCAAACATTCTTGGCTCCACCTACTAACCCGCTTTCAGCTTTTTATGGCGGTAAAGAGTTAACTCCAGAAGAGTCAAGGAGCTTCGCTGGTGGTTTTGTTTTCCAAGATGGAGACTTCTTCTTTACGCTTGATTACTACAATATTGAAGTGACGGATCGATTGGCGCAATCTAGTCAAATTGATGTTTTGGCTTCAGACCATGCTGCACTTGAAGCGTTAGGTGTTGTTAATCCAGAGTTAATTTCTGCTGTTACCTATTTTGCAAATGATTTTGATACTACTACACAAGGTATTGATGTTGTTGCAAACTATACCATGGAGCTATTGGGCGGTGATACTTTACTATCGTTAGCATACAACTGGAACGAGACGGAAGTGGACAAATTTAATCCGTTAACGACAGATGAAGGTAAGGTACATCGTTTAGAAGAAGGCATGCCGGATCATCGTGCAACATTCACTGTTTCTCAGTCATGGGAAAATGTGACAAGCTTTGTACGTGTCAACTATTTCGGTGAATACTTTGCCACTCATGCAGATGATACGTGTGCTATTGGTTGTTGGAATGAAATTGCGGATTCGGCTGTTACAGTAGATGCTGAAGTTAGTTATTTCTTAAATGATAGTGTTACGTTATCTGCAGGTGCAAATAACATCTTCGACCAAGAAGCTCAAAAGCTACCAGCAGAGTCTTATGGTCAATTAGGTGCTAAATATTACGAAAGTGGTCCATTTGATTACAATGGTGGTTTTTACTACGTAAAAGCAACTTATAACTTCTAATTTGAAGATAATGAACATGTCAGATAAGTCCTGACAATTGTTGCAGATAAAAACGCCTAGTAAAAATGCTAGGCGTTTTTTATTTAAGGGAGCTATTTATCAACTTATATCAATACTGTTTGAAATAAGACTTTTATTTGGTCGGTGAGAAAGCTAAATAAGGCCCTATATTTTTCACTACGAATATCTACAATCTACTCGTCATCAAAGTTAGGCAGTACGCCGCTTCGGCTATGCTCAAAAATCAGTGATGTTTCTACCGTGGTGACTTCTTCACGGGAGGTAATAGCATTGAAAACAAATTGACGTAAGTGTTCACTATCCTTAACAGACATATGAATAAAATAGTCATAGCTGCCACCCATATGATACAAGCTGATAATTTCTGGCAGCTTTAATAAATCATCTCGCAATTGGTTAACTATGAGCTCTGAATAGGGCTGTAGCTTGATCGCTGCTATTGCTTCGATATTGCCGCCGATACTTTTAAAGTTAATGTCGATAAACGCATTATTAATGACACCATTGCTTTTCATACGCTTTACGCGCTCTAAACAAGTTGATGGTGCAATACCGATTTTCGATGCTAATTCTTTATTGGTAATATCAGCATCCTTATAGAGTAACGTTAATATACGTAAGTCGATATCATCTAGTTTTTTCATTAATGCTGGTGCCTTTTGACGGGGTCAGTTTGATATTTTTCATTTGTTAAATATTACACTTATTAAATCCCACATTGCTAGTTCATTTACTATAAATATGAATAATTTTCGATATTTGTATCAATTTCCGAATTTTTATCATTTTGTTATGCTATTACATCTTAATACGATTACAAGTTTGTATAATTCTGTTTTGTGACATATTATGTCGAGACGCATATTTGAAAAATAAGAACATATGATAATTAAAAGTATTAACGATTTCCTAAAATTAGAAGCGGCAAGTGGAATAATTCTAATGTTTGCTGCAGTTGCAGCAATGATAATTGCTAATTCTCCACTCATAACATACTACGACATGTTACTTGATGTACCTGTTAAAGTTGCCGTCGGTAGCTTTGAAATAGCGAAGCCACTTTTGTTGTGGATTAATGATGGTTTAATGGCGTTATTTTTCTTTCTCGTTGGCCTAGAGCTAAAACGAGAATTCTTAGAAGGCGATTTATCTAAACCAGGTCAAATAACCTTGCCAGCAATTGGCGCATTAGGGGGGATGTTAATTCCAGCATTATGTTATGTCGCCTTTAATTATAATGATCCAGAAGCTATCAATGGTTGGGCGATCCCTACGGCGACAGATATTGCTTTTGCGTTAGGTATATTGTCTGTCATTGGCAGTAAGGTGCCGTTGCAATTGAAAGTATTTTTAACCTCATTAGCAATCTTTGATGACTTGGGCGCCATTATTGTCATCGCCGTATTCTATACCGACCAGCTTTCTATGTTGTCGTTGATTTTTGCTGCGGTTATTTTAGCCATTTTATTTACCATGAACAAACGTGGCGTAACCAGTACTGCACCTTATATCTTTTTAGGAATTGTACTTTGGGTAGCAGTGCTAAAATCAGGTGTGCATGCGACATTAGCAGGTGTTGTTTTGGCATTTTTTATTCCTATTAAAGGTAAAGAAGATGAGCCTTCACCGTTGAAATCACTTGAGCATAATCTGCATTCATTAGTTGCCTTTATTATTCTGCCTGTATTTGCTTTTGCTAATGCTGGTATCAGTTTTTCAGGTGTAGGTATCGAGCAAGTTATGTCACCTGTACCACTTGGTATAATTGTTGGCTTGATTGTGGGTAAACAAATTGGGGTTTTTGGCTTTTGTTTTATCGCTATTAAATTAGGTTTTGCACAATTACCTAAACATGTAAATTGGCGTTTACTTTACGGGGCTGCCATTTTGTGTGGTGTTGGTTTTACTATGAGTTTGTTTATTGGTTCGCTAGCTTTTGAGACAGGAAGTAGTGGTAATCTTATTTTTCAAGACCGACTAGGCATTGTTATCGGTTCATTAATTTCGGGTGTTTTCGGTTATTTTGTGATTAAAGGTGGCGTTGAAAAAGAAGCTGAAAGTTTAGGAAAGTAATCAAAATAATAAAATGGTTTTAAAATAAAAAGGAATAGTTATGAATGTTGAGAAATTAAACGTACCTGTTAAGTCAATTGCGGCGGTAGCCGTTGCTGTGATTATTGGTGTTGGCTCTGTATATACGGTAAACGAAGGGCACATCGGAATTGTAAAACGCTTTAGTGAAGCGAAAGAGCAAGTTAACCCAGGCCTGCATTTTAAAATGCCTTTTATTGATAGTGTTGAAGAAATTGAAGTTAGAACACGTAAAAATGAAGAAAGAATGGCATCAAGCACTAAAGAGCAAATGCCGGTTACTATTAGTGTTTCAGTAAACTGGACAGTTGACAAAACTGCAGCATTAGAGCTTTTCAGACAATATGGCGGATTATCTCAGTTTGAAAGTCGTATTTTGGATCCAAGATTTCGTTCGGCAACTAAAGATGTCATTCCCCAGTATGATGCTGAAAAGTTAATTCAAGATCGTGCTAGTGCAATTCAGGCCATTGAAGCTAATTTTATTGAAGAAATGAAAGATTTTCCCGTTACTGTTGATAATATTCAGATTGAAAACATTAAATTACCAGCGAAATATTTAACCTCAATCGAAACAAAGCAAACGGAAAAGAACTTAGCAGACGCAGAAAAGCATAAGTTAGCAAGACAAAACCTAGAAGCTCAGCGAGATGTAAATACTGCAAAAGCTAAAGCAGATGGTATTAAACTTGTTGCCATTGCTGAAGCAGAGTCTATTCGTATTAAAGGTTTAGCAGAAGCACAGGCTATAACCGCAAAAGCAAAAGCATTGGGTAACAATCCACTCATTGTGAAATTAACTGAAGCCCAAAACTGGGATGGCAAGTTACCAGCAACGGTATTAGGAAGTGGTAATATGCCAATTTTAGATATGAGAACTGAGAAAAAATAAGCTTTGTTGTTTAAGTCAATATTGTATAAACCAGTACTGAATAAACCAATATTGTTGAAATAACGGCGATGTTATCATCGCCGTTTTATGTACAGGAAGTACGGTATAACGCGAGTGTATGGATGAACAGGAGCGTATATGTTTAGGATGAACAACATATCGTGATTACATGGATGTGAAAGAGCGACAATGTTAGAATAGCTTTTAATGAAGTTAGGTATAGTAAAGCTGTTGATAGCTAGGTTATTTAGTAATTATGTCAGGTATAGAAAATAAAAGTGTTGAAGTTATTCACCACTATCAGGATCTTATCGAGCTTTTCGAAAGTACTTTCTTTTACCAATATAATACACGCTTAATCAAAGGCGATGATGAACCTATATATCTTCCTGTAAATGAAAGTTGCTCGTTTAACCAAATTGTATTTGCCCATGGCTACTATGCGAGTGCGCTACATGAAATTTCTCATTGGTGCTTGGCAGGGGCAGCACGCCGTCAGCTAGAAGACTTTGGTTATTGGTATGTTCCGGATGGTCGAGATCAGCAACAACAGCTAGCTTTTGAAAAAGTTGAAATTAAACCGCAAGCCATTGAATGGGCATTATGTGTTGCCGCAGGTAAAGACTTTGATGTTTCAACTGATAATTTATCGGGCTCAGGAGAAACTGACCGCTTTGCCTTTAAAGCAAAAGTTTATCAACAGGTCTGCAGTTATTTAAATGTAGGTTTTCCGAAAGACGCCGAAATTTTAATTAAGGTGCTTGCAGAACATTACCAACGCCCTTGGCCGTTAATAACAGAACATTTTCTCTACACAGCGAATACTGTTGAAACATGTTAACAAGAATAATATGAGATAACTTAATGAAAAAGTTTAACTTAGGTTTAGTGATAAACCCCATTGCTGGTATTGGCGGCAGTGTTGCACTAAAAGGCAGTGATGGTGAAGGTGTTGCTGAGCAAGCGCTAGCACTTGGCGCCACAGCGAAATCTAATGCAAGAGCTGCTTTGGCTTTAGAAATCCTTAAGCCCTATCGAGATAATATTGTCGTTCATACTGCATCTGGTGAGATGGGAGAGAATGCTGCTCGAACGTTAGGTTTTGACACTGAGGTGATATATCAACTAAAAAGTGACGTCACCAATGAGCGTGATACCGAGCAAGTAGTTGCTAAGCTGATGACTTTGGATATTGACCTATTATTATTTGCTGGCGGTGACGGCACGGCGCGTAACGTGTGCCATATTGTTGGTGATAAATTTCCAGTACTTGGTATTCCTGCTGGTTGTAAAATCCATTCAGGGGTTTACGCAATTACACCAAAAGCGGCAGGGCGAGTGGTAGAGTTAATGATCACTAATCAGTTGGTCAGTTTGACTGATGCTGATGTGATGGATATTGACGAAAGCTTATTTCGACAAGGTATTGTCAAAGCCAAGCGTTATGGTGAAATGCAAGTGCCATCTGAGTTACGCTATATTCAGGCGGTGAAATCTGGTGGTAAAGAGTCAGACGAATTGGTTTTGCAGGATATTGCTGCCGATATAATTTCTAAAATGGATGATGAGCTATTTATTATCGGCTCAGGCTCTACTACGGCATTTGTCATGGAAGAGTTAGCATTAGATAATACTTTACTAGGTGTTGATGCAGTGCAAGAGCAAGAATTACTCGCCAGTGATTTAACTGAGCCGCAATTATGGCAATTAATTCAAAATCGTACTCAGGGCAGTATTAAACTTGTGATCACTTTAATTGGTGGCCAAGGGCATATCTTTGGTCGAGGTAATCAACAATTAAGCCCTAGAGTTATTCGTGCTATTGGTAAAGAAAACATACACATTATTGCCACTAAAACAAAGCTGAATGCGTTAACCGCAAGACCGTTAATTGCTGATACAGGTGATAGTGAACTCGATATGGAGTTATCAGGCTATTTGCCGGTTATTACCGGTTACAATGATCAAGTTTTATACCCGGTGGCGAGTCCACAATAATTTTTCAGGCATTTTAAGTAAATCTTTTAATATATAGAACAGGCTTTGACTATTAAGCCTATTAGACTTTGGAATTAAGTATGACATTTGAAAACCTTACCGCGTTATATCACTACCTAGATGAGCAAGTATCGCAAGATGTTAGTGCCGATGAGCTATTCGCGGGCAGTTATTTACGTGGTTTTATTAGTTTAGCGGGCAGTGAATATGGAGATGAATCACAGCAACTTACGCAAGCACTCGCTGACAATATAAGTGAAAAATTACAGGCAGCCCGCACGGAACTTAGCCCGCAAGATCGCCAGATAGTGCAAGAATATTGGCAGCAATTAAATACTGCATTTACCGCGTAAATTCACCTTAATTGCCTTAATCGAATTTTCTGCGAATAATATCGCGAATAACGAAACGGTTTGGCGCTAGGTTAAATAGCTGCTCGTTATTGAGCGGGTAAGGTGTGCCACAAATGTCTGCAGTTAGAATTTCAGCCAGTAGTGGAGCTGTGCATAAGCCTCGCGCACCCAAGCCTGTCATCATATATAAGTTATCAATAATCGGCGCTTGTTGATCATAGCGCCAGCGCTTGTCTTTGCTTAAATGGGCATATGCTATTTTATGGGCGTCGATATCAGGCATAGCGCCAACCATAGGCAAATGATCTGGCGTCATACAACGTAAGCGGGCTTTACTGCTAACAATATCGCTGGTTTGCCAAGAACTTAAGCCAGGTAAACACTTTTCAAGCATATCAAGATTAAATTGGTCTTCTTCTGGTTTTGCCTCGGTATCAAAGTTATTTTTCTGAAATGTTGCGCCTATGCAGTGTAAGTTGTTATTTGCAGGTGTTAAGTAGCCTTTGTGACATATAACCGTTGATAAATTTTTAAATTTTTCGTTGCTTGCCATACTCGTTACTTGCCCGCGTACGGAGCTTAATGGTAACTCTTTAATGGTATTTAATGGAATGCCTTGCGCGCCGCCACAATAAATTAGCACACTGGCTTTAATATTTTCTGTTGTGCTGTGTAATAACCATTTACCGTCGACTTGCTGGCTAATTTTTTCTATTTTATAACCTGTTTCAATACGAAGACGATTGGTCGACTCTGCGGCCTTAAATATGGCTTTGACAAGTTGTGCGGGTGCAATCCAGCCAGCTTTTGGGAAAAATAAACCGCCGTGAGCTAATTCTATACTCGCCAATTCAGAAGCTTGTTTTTTATTGACGCCGTGTAGCAGACTATTAGGCCAAATGTTGGAATTGGCAATATGCTGTTGACGTAACTCCAAAGCTGGCTTGTATGATATTTCTAATAACCCGCACCAATCATGATCATAACTAAAGCCTTGCTCAGCAATGTTTTTATAGTGATT
Source organism: uncultured Colwellia sp. (assembly GCA_913058245.1). GTDB lineage: Bacteria > Pseudomonadota > Gammaproteobacteria > Enterobacterales > Alteromonadaceae > Cognaticolwellia. Next base: position 9,890 of record CAJXQJ010000021.1, on the reverse strand, counting down.
AACAGCGTAATTAAAGGCTTGCTGATAAAATAAACTAATGTCATCGGTCTGTTGATGAATAAGCGGGTAGAGAGCGCCAATGTTATTACTTGATGCGCCTTGAGCAACACTGAAATCTTGGCAATAAACGGTAACCTTTACGCCACGTTTTGTTAATGCATAGGCAGCGCAGGCTGAGGCAATACCACCACCAATAATACTGACATGTTGAGGTTTGGTAATTAATGGTCGTTGTTGATAACCTTTTCCTGAGTTTGAGTTTCGCTGAAATACTCCTGACAGCATTTCACTTTTTTTACCATCAGCAAGACGTTTTTCAACTCTAAAGCCCGCTGATATAAGCAATCGTTTGACCTTACCTGATACAGTAAAAGTGGCGATGCTTGCTTGTTCTTTGGAGAGCCGAGTTATTTGCTGAAATAATGCAGGCTGCCACATTTCTGGGTTCTTTGCAGGCGAAAACCCATCAAGAAACCAAGCGTCGACCATTGCCATATGTCGAGGATGTTTTTTTACAGCTAAAGAAGAAAGAGCAAGGGTGGCGTCATTAAATATAAGTTGTAAGGTGACTGTATCATCAAGAAATGTGAGTGTTACTTCGCCTGCGGGTTGTTCAGGGTATTGCGCAATTAGTTGCTGACTTAATTCGTTAAGCTCAGGAAGAATGGTGAGTGATTGAGTCAGCTGCTCTTTTGACAATGGATATTTTTCAACACTGATAAAGTGTAGATGACTTTTATTAGTAACGTCTTCATTTTTTTGCTGTAATTGTTGAAAAATCTTTAAGGTCAGCAAAAAATTTAAGCCAGTACCAAAACCAGTTTCAGCAATAACAAATGTTCCTGAGTTATTTGCCAATCGATTTTCAATATTATTGCCTTCAATAAATACGCACTCGCTTTGTTTAGTGCCTTGAGCGGTATCGAAATAAATGTCGTCAAACTGAGTAGAGTATGGCGAGCCATCTTTTTGAAAGCTAATTTTTGTTTGTTCAATCACTTTTTTACAATCTTCTTACTTGTTGTTATAGCCAAAAAAAGGTTATTTTACCGCGTATTATTGAGCTCTGTCATAAAAATGCAAAAATTCAGTGTACAAGTGTACGCTGGACAGACCAGTATAGGGGGCAAAAGTCTGTATGATACGCCCAGATTTTTTAATTAAGTATGGTTATTTAAATGAAACGTGTAGTTATCACCGGATTAGGTATTGTATCAAGTATTGGTAATGATGCAGAAGAAGTTTTAGCGTCATTACAAACAGGACGTTCAGGTATTACCAACGCAGAAAGTTTTGCAGAAAAAGGCTTACGCAGCCAAGTTTGGGGCAAGCCGGAAATCGCAATCAAAGATCATATTGACCGTAAAGCTTTACGTTTTATGGGCGAAGCATCAGCTTACGCTTACATTGCAATGGATCAAGCGATTAAAGATTCGAAGCTAGCACCTGAGCAAGTGTCGAACTTCCGTACAGGTATTGTTGCTGGCTCTGGTGGCGCATCATCAGAAAATGTTGTTAATTCAGCAGACACGCTTCGTGAAAAAGGCGTTAAACGTGTTGGCCCTTATGCAGTACCAAAAACAATGTCGAGCACCATTTCAGCCTGCTTAGCAACACCATTTAAAATTTTAGGTGTTAACTATTCAATTAGTTCTGCTTGTGCAACTAGTGCCCATTGTATTGGTCATGCCGCTGAATTAATTCAGTTAGGTAAGCAAGATGTGGTATTCGCCGGTGGTGGTGAAGAAGTGCATTGGTCATTAGCTATGATGTTCGATGGCATGGGTGCATTATCGTCTAAATACAATGAAACGCCTGAACAAGCTTCACGTACATACGATGCTGACCGTGATGGTTTTGTTATTTCTGGCGGCGGCGGTATGGTTGTTGTTGAAGAACTTGAGCATGCATTAGCACGTGGCGCACATATTTATGCTGAAATTGTTGGCTATGGCGCAACATCTGATGGGTACGATATGGTTGCTCCAAGTGGTGAAGGCGCTATTCGTTGTATGCAACAAGCAATGCACGGCGTTGAAGGCAAAGTTGATTACTTGAACACTCATGGTACTTCTACACCGGTAGGTGATGTTAAAGAGCTTGGCGCGATTCAAGAAGTTTTTGGTAAAGACTCTCCTGCAATCAGTGCAACGAAAGCAATGACTGGCCATGCATTAGGTGCAGCTGGTGTACATGAAGCCATTTACTCATTATTAATGATGGAGAATAACTTCGTTGCTCCTTCAATTAATATTGATACCTTAGATGAACAAGCTGAAGGTTTAGATATAGTTACTGAAAAACGTGACGCTGAACTTAATCTTGTGATGTCTAATAGTTTCGGTTTTGGTGGCACAAACGCTACGTTATTGATGCAAAAATATAAATAATAATTAATTTTAATTATTTAAGAGAAAGCCGCTATTGATAGCGGCTTTTTTATGCTCAGGATGAATGGTCAGCTTTTTTGTTCCAGACAAAAGCTAAGTACCTACATCCCTGTAGGCAATGACGCTATTATATGGCCGTTTATAGCCATCCATGGCTTCATGGCATTAAAGCTTCCTTGCTTGTCATGTGAAAGAGCGCCGATGTTTAGGCCTTTCTCACTCTTCCTGCCTTGCTAAGCATTAGTTTATTCATGCAGGCATAGCTTTTTGTTTCGGGCAAAAGCTAAGTATATTCATCCATGTAGGCAATAACGTGATCTGATAATTTTCATCGCCAATTTACTTAGGCTTTACTTAGAGAATTCGTTATAGGTTTTGCTAATAAATAGGTCTTTTTGTTTGATGTTAACTAGTGCTTTCCAAGTCGAAACCATGAAAGGGAACTGCACTACGCCAGTCTTTTGTCCCGTAGGAACTAAGGCCATAAATGGATTTCTTTTATAGGCTTTGTAAGTTTTTCCAATAAAGTCCTTGGCAATAACATTGGCTAAATATTTACCTTGCTCTAATGCGAGGTAGCCAAGCTTTGCCTCACCGACGTCAGCAATATCCCCGATGGCATAAAAGTTACTTTCTCCTTTAACAGCTAAATTCCCTCCGACCATTACTAGGCCTTTATCATTTAGCGTATGGTTAAAGTTTTGCTTTAGAAAATCATTATTTGGTAGCGTCCCTATAGCAGTATAAATTGCATCAGGAGAAATAGATTTATTCGAGTTTACATCAATATATACGTCACCTTTCTTTTGATAGAAGGTGTTAAATTCAACAGTCACCCCGGCTTCTGTTAGCTGTTTAAGTGCTTTTTGTTGGGCTTTTTCTTTAAAGCCATCAAGCAATGTTCCGCTCTTATGGGCTAAGGTAACTTGGGCTTTTGGCATGGCGTAGGCAATTTCTCCAGCCAACTCTACACCGACGACTCCACCGCCAATAACGAGCACAGTTGATGCACCCTTTAAATTATTGTGATACTCGTTAAGTTCATCTGTTCGCGCTGCTAACGACATTGCCTTTGAAGACTTCGCTAAAGGCAGAGATGGATAACGCGATCCCGATGCTATAACAACTTTTTCGAATGTTACTGTTTCACCGTTTTCTAATAGTGCTGATGTTTTTCTTAGCTCTTTAACACCACTTTGAGTAAAAGTACCAGTAAGAATGTCATTATAATATTTACGCGAATTACCCTGATTTTTTTTTGGATCGGCAACATCACGTAGAACAGCGTAAGTAACTTCAAAATAGTCTTTTCTATCAACTAAACTGGTTCTTATGCCTTGCTTTTCTAATCTTTGGGCTGTGCTTACTCCAGCAAAACCGCCACCAATAATGAGTACCTGCGTTTTCATGTAAAATTCCTAAATAATAACTAAGCAATGCACAATATAATAATGCGTTGCGATATTGTTGTTAATGAGCGAATATTCAACTCATGTGTGCGAATTTGCAACGTGACTTGATTATGGAAAAATGGACTGAACTTAGAACGGCTTATCGACTTGCAAAGCTGGGAACATTGAGTGCCACGGCTATTGATCTTGGTGTGCATAGATCGACAGTAATGCGTCATATCGACATCTTAGAAGAAAACCTACAAGCGAAGCTTTTTCAACGAAATGATAAAGGCTATATTCCTACTGAAGTAGGGCTAGAAGTCATGCGCCTAGGTGAAATAACGGATACACAGTTTAGACAGTTCGCTAATCGAGCTAAAAGCAAAGAAGAATTGTTAGAGGGAACATTAACCATCACCTGTATCAATGAATTGTCGCAATTAATTTTCCCCACCATTGTTGAATATCAATCGCTTTATCCAAAAGTGAAAGTTGATATTGTCGGTGATACTCGCAAATATGATCTTGAATATGGTGAAGCCGATCTTGCAATACGCACAGGTATAAAACCTGAGACGCTAGATAATATAGTCATGCCATTTGTAAGCGTCGAGTTGGAGCTTTGTGTACATAGAAAATATATTGAACGTTATGGTATGCCGAATGCAAGTAATTTATCAGAGCATAAGTTTATTGCGCTTGCTGAACGTTTAGAACACTTACCATGGAATGAATGGATTTATAAGCACACACCTGAAGAAAACATTATCGTAACAAGCTCAGCATCACAAGTGCTAAATTATGCATTAAATAGCGGTTGTGGTATCGGTGTTAGCACTAAAGGAACGATAGACAATAATGAAGACTTGATTGCAATTGATATTGATAAAACTTGGCAAGTATTGACTTGGGTTTTAGTGCATCGAGATATTATCAATATTCCTAAAGTTAGAAAGTTTATTGATTTATTAAAGCAAAATAAGTTTACTGATACAGAGTTCTACTTATAAAAGCTTCAATAAGTCGCCTGTAGTTAGGCTAAAGTCTTATAAAATAGATTAAATAATCGCGTGAGTTTGATTTTTTTTGCCGATAAAACTCGTTACAATGCCATATCTGTCTATTGACTTGGTTTAAGAGTTTCCTTTGCCACATTGTATTATTGAGTATTCTGCAAAAATTACCGAAAGTTTACCGGTAGAACAGCTAATGCACGCTGTTTATAAAGGTGCTAATCAAAGTGAATTGTTCGTTGCAAGTGATATTAAAGTAAGAGCATGCGCATTTGATGACTTTTATCTTCCTGGCTCAGAGCAAGTTTTTGTTCATGTAAATTTGAAAATTCTTTCTGGTCGAGATTTACCACAACGTAAAAGCCTTAGTGCAAGTGTTAGTAATCAACTTGAACGCTTAGGCATCGAAGATGCAGCGATTACTGTTGAAGTGACTAATATTGAAAAAGAAAGTTACGCGAAGAAATTGACGTTAACTGCATAGCACTTGAATAGTCGTATTACCTTAATAATTCTGGAAGAATACTGTGAATATTTTTTATGATGAAAATATGCCATTTGCGGCAGAGTTTTTTCAAGATATTGGTCGACTGACCGCCTTTTCAGGCCGAGCTCTAACCGCAAGCGATGTTGCGAAAGCTGATGCATTATTGGTTCGCTCTATCACTAAAGTAAATGAACAGCTGCTTAATGATAATAAGCAACTTAGTTTTGTTGGAACAGCAACTATCGGTGTGGATCACATTGATCAAAGCTACTTAAAACAGCGAGATGTTAGTTTTTATTCTGCACCAGGCTGTAATGCGGTATCAGTTGCTGAATATGTGTTAAGTTCCATGGTCATTCTAGCTGAGCGTTATTTACTTAATTTATCAAATATGACCGTTGGTATTGTCGGCGCTGGTAATACCGGTTCACGCTTAAGCGAGAAATTAACCGCGCTAAATATTAAGCATGTATTGTGTGATCCATTATTGGCAGACGATGCAAATGATAAGCGAGACTTCGTTTCGCTTGAACAAGCTCTTAGTTGCGATATTGTCTCTTTGCATGTACCGTTAACTCGTGAAGGTCAACACCCTACCTATCATTTATTAAGCGCTGAACGTTTAACTCAATTAAATGAAAATCAAATACTTATTAATGCCTGTCGAGGAGAAGTCATTGATAATCAGGCTCTGTTAGAAGTGAAACAAGCAGGGCACCAGTTGAAATTGGTTTTAGATGTTTGGGAAGCTGAGCCAAATATTTTAATGCCACTAATTGAGCATTGCGAAATAGCTACTGCTCACATTGCTGGTTATAGCTTAGAAGGAAAAGCTCGTGGCACTGAAATTTTGTATCGGGCATTATGTCAACAGTTGAAAATTACGCCAACGAAGCAGTTACAAGACTTTTTACCAACACCATTGATTGACTATGTTGAAATTAAGCAGGAGTTTAATGAAATACTGCTAAACCAGTTGGTGAAAATGGTATACGATGTTAGGCGTGACGACGCTATTTTTCGTCAGCAAATAAAAACTCAAGGGTTTGACCATATTCGTAAAACTTACCCGACTCGCCGGGAGTTTTCTTCTATCATGGTTGGCTTGAATAACGTGCTAAGCTCAGATGCGCCACATCAGCTTGGCTTTAGTAAAAAACTTGCATAAAAGAGAGAGGATCATGGCACAGAAATTTGATATTTGCGTACTAGGTGCAACAGGGTTAGTTGGCAAAACCATTATTGAAATACTTGAAGAACGTGATTTTCCGATTAATAAACTCTATCCGCTTGCTAGTGCTCGCTCTGCAGGTGAATTTATTGAGTTTAATGGCGAAAATGTTGAAGTATTAGATGCTGATAATTTTGATTGGAGCCTAGCACAAATAGGTTTCTTTTCTGCTGGCGGAGCAATTTCGGCAAAGTATGCACCTATTGCGGGTGATGCAGGTTGTATTGTTATCGACAACACTTCAGAGTTTCGTTATGAAGCTGACATTCCATTAGTGGTGCCAGAAGTTAACCCGCATGCACTTGCTGAGTATCGCAACCGTAATATTATTGCTAACCCAAATTGTTCAACAATTCAAATGATGATGGCACTAAAGCCGATATACGATGCTGTTGGCATTTCTCGTGTTAACGTTAGCACTTACCAATCGGTTTCTGGTGGTGGTAAGGCTGCCATGGACGAATTAGCAAAGCAAACCGCTGATTTATTATGTGGTAAGCCGGTTGAGTCGAAAAATTTCCCTCGTCAAATTGCTTTTAATGTTATTCCGCAAATTGATGTGTTTCTTGAAAATGGCTACACCAAAGAAGAAATGAAAATGGTTTGGGAAACAAAGAAAATATTGGGGGATGATAACGTGCTTGTTAACCCAACTGCAGTGCGTGTACCGGTATTTTTTGGTCATGGTGAGTCGTTGCATATTGAAACTGACTCGCCTATTTCGGCAGAAGAAGTGAAAGATTTACTTAGCCAAGCACCAGGCTTAGTTGTTTGTCATAACGATGAAGACTTCCCTACGCAAATAGGTGATGCAAGCGGTAAAGATGATACTTTTGTTGGTCGAATTCGCGAAGATATTAGCCACAATAGCGGTATTAATATGTGGATAGTAGCTGACAACGTGCGCAAAGGTGCTGCTACAAATAGCATTCAAATTGCAGAATTACTGATTAAAGAACATCTATCTGAATACTAAAATAAATTCAGTTAAACCACAGATTTACTAAAGAAAAATGAAAACCCGTCGTTATAATAAACGACGGGTTTTTTGTTAGTTGCTGTGGCATATATATCTTTAGTTAAATTAACGATAATATAAGCCTAGAAGAAGAATTCGTTTTATGAATTTAGATCGTATAAAACAATAACTCCGGGTATTAAGCGATTGTTTTTACAATTGGAATAAACATTGCTTTACATTCTCCTGACTTGGAGCCGCCAATCTATTGGCGAATAATTATTATAATTAGGAAATCTTGATGCAAAGATTGTTACGCCTGTGCCTATGGCAGGTATTTATTATAAGCATTAGCTGTTTTAGTTTGCCAACTTTTGCCGAAGATGGTGGCATTCGTATTCGTGGCCCCAAATCAACTGATGCCTTTCCTTACGATCGCTATGGTCCTGTTACTGCAAAAGACACTTTGTGGAATATTGCCTTAAAAGTGCGCCCTGACCCTCGACTATCAGTTTACCAAGTCATGCAAGCTTTATATGAGAATAACCCTGGTTCATTTAAAGACAATAACCTTAATCATATGATTAATGGTCAGTATTTAAAGATCCCATCTATTGATGTTATGCGCGCAGTTAATACCGCTAATGCGCAACAAAAATCGCGCAGTGATGACAAGGCATGGCAAAAGAAAGTAGTAAAAGTCACGAAAAAAATAACGAAGCCGCCTGAAGAAATGTCGGTGAAGAAAAAAGACTTGGAAGCGGCGAAGTCTGAAATTAATGTGCAGTTGAAAGAAATTGATAATACCCAGCAACAAAGGTTAGCAACCATTCAAAACGATGTTTTGGACTCTATTGATGGTTTACAGAGCCTATTAAAAGAAAATGAAGCGCTACGTCAACGATTATCGAGTTTTAATGACCAACTTGGCGTGATGCAAAATGAAGTTGCCAAAGGTAAAGAAATTAAAATGCAGATGGACGATATGATCGCTCTGCAACAAGAGTTATTGGCAAAAGCGGAAGCGCGAGAGCAAGCGCTGCTATTAGAGAAGCAAAAAGCTGAATTAGAAGAGCAAAACTTCATGTCGAGCTCGTGGTTTGTTGCGTTGATGGCAACATTACCTGCAGTATTAGTTTTATCAATAGTTGCTTTCATTTTAAGACGCCGTACGAGTAAAGAAGAACCAGCAAAAGAGACGCCAGTAGCTAAAAAGCAAGCGCCTGTTGCTGAGAAGGAAGTTGTTCCTGAAGTTGAAAATGAAGCCGAACCTCTTGATAGTGAACTGTCTTTAGACGATGAACTCTCTTTAGATGACGAATTATCTCTAGATGATGAATTATCAATTGATTTAGCTGAAACCGATGAAGAACATGACGATCTTTTCTCTGATGATCTAGATTCGTTAGACGACGAATTACTTGATGATGACGTTATTCAGTTAGACGATGAATTGGAAGATCTTGATGATTTAGAAGACATATCACTAGAAGAGGATGTTGAAACTATTTCACTTGATGATGAATCTGAAGAAATTATTGAAGACGAACCGCTTGAAGGCGGCCAGTTAGATCAAGGAGATTTAGACTCCTTACTTGAAGGCTTAGATACTGAAGACGCAGCCGATAGTGAAGAAGTTATCGATGAATTAGCAGGTGGTGTTGTCGATCAAGGGGCATTGGATAGCTTATTAGCAGGCGATGAAGAAGAAAGTGCCGCAGTTGTAAATGACCCAGATGATATTGATGCTTTACTCGATGCAGCGGGTGAAGAATCGAGCAATGTCGATGACAATGCTGATATTTCAGACCCAGATGATATTGATGCTTTACTCGATGCAGCCGGTGAAGAATCGAGCAATGTCGACGATAATGCCGAAATTTCAGACCCTGATGACATTGATGCTTTACTCGATGCAGCAGGCGAAGAGCCAAACAATACCGAAGATAATGCTGAAATTTCAGATCCAGATGATATTGATGCCTTACTTGATGCTGTCGGTGAAGAATCGAGTAATATTGATGATAGTGCACAAGATGTTACTGACCCAGACGATATTGACGCTTTACTAGATGCAGTTGGCGAGGAGCCAAACAATGTTGAAGATAATGCTGAAATTTCAGACCCAGATGACATTGATGCCTTACTTGATGGCATAGAGTTAGATACGCCTGCGTTGGAAGAAAGTGAAAGTATAAGTAGTGAAGAAAAGGTTATTAGCGAAAATACACAAAATATTACTGATCCTGATGATATTGATGCCTTACTTGATGGTATAGAGTCAGATACGCCTGCATTAGAAGAAGATAATGGCACTGGTCCTTCAGACAAAGAGCAAGCAGAAGACATGGCACAAGAAGTATCAGACCCAGATGATATTGACGCACTGCTTGATGCCATAAGTACAGATGATGCTA
>CAJXQJ010000020.1 GCA_913058245.1 uncultured Colwellia sp. | reverse complement strand
TGCCACGGCATGAGTTCACCATTAAACCAAATTAGTTCTGCATTAACTTTAGCCATTTTTCATTCCTAAATTTTATTTTATATCAATCAGATAGAACTAAACTCAGCTAGTCTCTCTGATTTAATTTTGAATACTTGTTGTTGTCAGTTGTCATCCAGCATTATGCAATGCATTGCTGTGATGCGCTATTGTCTACTTTGACCTCTTTGATGTCGATCAGTTTATTAATTTGATCGACCAAAAGTTCTATCGGACGCTCGCTTTTAACTTGTAATTCAATAGTGCCAATATGAGTGCCAGTATTAACTTGTGCATTAATGCCGGCAATTAAAAACCCTCGGTAACGAGCCACTTGTAAAATTCGTTCCAGTACCACTTGTTTATCGTCTGCTTTGATCATTAATTGATAGTGGTTCATTTAGCTATTCTCCATCATTTTATCATTGGCAGTATTTGGTGGAACTAAAGGCCAAACGTTATCTTTTGCATTAATTTTAACTTGTAGTAAGTACGGCCCGTCATGGTTCATCATTTCTTCAATTGCATCACTCACCTGTGCTTTTTTGGTGATCTGTTGTGCTTTTATGTCAAAGGCATTTGCAAGCATGATAAAGTCAGGGTTATCTGCCAAATCAGTCTCACTTAATCGACCGTTAAAGAATAAATCTTGCCACTGGCGAACCATGCCTAATTTAGCGTTATCTATAAGGACAATTTTAACCGGTAATTGAAAGCGTTTAATGGTTGATAATTCTTGAACATTCATCATAAATGAACCATCACCTGACACAGCAACAATGCAGTCAGTCGGCCGACTAACCTGTGCCCCTATAGCTGCAGGAATGCCAAATCCCATTGTTCCCATGCCGCCGCTGGTTAGAAAGTTGCTAGGGTCATCAAATAACATATGCTGCGCTGCCCACATTTGATGCTGACCGACATCTGTGGTTACACAAGTGTTTGCAGGCATGCGTTCACTGACTTCCTTCAAAACTGCAGGTGCGAAAATAGATTCCCCAGGATGATTGTAATCCCAAGCAAAATCAGTTTTCATTTGCTGACATTTTTCTTGCCACGGGGCAATGGCCAATGGAATTGCCAACGCTGGTAAGTTAACTTTTAGGTCCCCTAAAATAGCTGCATCGGCCATTCGACGTTTGTTAATTTCAGCGGTATCGATATCAAAATGGATCACTTTCGCATGCGGCGCAAATTCATTTAATTTACCGGTTACTCGGTCATCAAAACGGGCTCCAACTGCAATCAATAAATCACACTCTTGTACCGCTAAATTAGCAGCTTTCGTACCATGCATACCCAACATACCTAAATAATTTTCATCACTTGGTGCAATGGCACCTAAACCTTTCAACGTTGAAACACTGGGTATATTGGTTACTTTCGAAAACTCTCTCAGTTCATCAATAGCATTTGCCATACCAACACCGCCACCAACATATAATACCGGTTGCTCTGCTTGGCTTAATAACGCAATAGCACTACCAACATTGGCTGGTGGCAACTTAACTTTATTTTTCAAGCTAACCAATTCATCTAAGCAGCCTTGAACTTCTGCTAACTGAATATCTTTCGGAATATCGACTAACACTGGGCCTTGTCGGCCTTCTAAAGCAATCGCGAATGCCTTGTGCAACACTTTAGCTAAATCGTTGATATCTGTTACCTGAAAAGAATGCTTAGTACAGGCCAATGACAAACCAAAAATATCAATTTCCTGAAAAGCATCAGAACCCATAGCTGATGTAGCAACTTGCCCTGTTATAGCAACTACTGGGATAGAGTCAGCTAATGCATCAGCAAGGCCGGTTATTAAATTTGTTGCACCTGGACCCGAGGTGGCAAAACACACCCCAACTTTCCCTGAAGCCCTTGCATAACCAACGGCAGAAAAGGCAGCACCTTGTTCATGACGGCATAAAAAGTGTTCTACATTGCTGTCATAAAGTGCATCGTAAATAGGCATAATCGCACCACCAGGGTAGCCAAAAACATGCTCAACACCGTGCTGTTCCAACACTTTAAATAGCAAGTTCCCACCGGTAAATTTCTTTTCTGTTGCCATGTTTCATTTAACTTTTCAATTATCACTTATTCAGAAACCATTCAATTTGAACAAATATTCTAAAATTTCGTAATTTTCCAGTTTTCTCCAAGATTAATGATACTAGTAAGTTGTAATAAGTTTCTTAAAGCCCTAAAAAAAACAAACCCCTCGGTCCTTTCGGAGCGAGGGGTTTGTTATTTTGAATTCTTTTTCTTTAGCTCAACAAACAACCTCGCGACGATTTAATAATCACCACGACGAGAATGTTAATAATCACTGAGCTATAGTTTTGCATTTTTATATAATTTTTCTGTAAATTTATTAATTTTAGTTTTGCTGTTTCCAGCCTATTTAAATTAGTACCATAGCTCTAATCTCCAACGCAAGTATTTTTGTTATAGTTTTTTTAAGCAAGGTTATTTAATTAGTTATATCAAGGTACTTTTCTCAATAAATTTTCGCGCAAAAAAACTGTTATTGGCTAAACTACAGGCTAAACCTGACATAATCGAAATGGACTTTTATGGCATTAGCATGTGTTTATAGCCGGGCAAGGATTGGCCTCGAGTCACCTTTAGTTACTGTGGAAGTGCACTTAGCGAATGGCTTACCGGCATTTAATATTGTTGGTTTGCCGGAAACTTCAGTACGGGAAGCGAAAGACCGAGTTCGAAGTGCCATTATTAATTGCGGATATGAATTTCCCGCCAAGCGCATAACCGTTAACTTAGCGCCAGCCGATTTACCCAAAGAAGGTGGCCGTTTTGATCTCCCCATAGCAATTGGTATTTTGGCAGCCGCCCAGCAATTACCCGAAACAGATCTTAAGCAATATGAATTCGCTGGTGAATTGGCACTTTCTGGCGAGCTTAGAGCCATCATAGGTGAAATTCCAATGGCTATGGCATGCCAAAAAAGTGGCAGAACATTAGTAATTCCGAATGAAAATGCCAACCAAGCAAGTTGGGTAAAACAGGCAAAAATATTGAGTTTGTCGCATTTAACACAACTATTTCCACATTTTCTTAATCAACAGGTATTACCCTTTATTGAAAAAAACTTAACTAACAAACCACAAGTTAATATTCAGGAAGATATTGCTGATGTTGTTGGTCAACCATTAGCAAAACGTGCATTAGAAATAGCTGCAAGTGGCCGTCATAATTTATTATTTATTGGCCCACCAGGCACCGGAAAAACGATGTTAGCCAGTCGTTTACCGGGAATTCTACCACCAATGACTGAGCATGAAGCACTTGACAGTGCTGCCATTCAATCTATTTGCCACAAAAGCATTAGCCCTGATTCTTGGTTAACTCGGCCATTTAGAGCACCACACCATACCGCTTCATCTGCCGCCTTAGTTGGCGGCGGTAGTCATCCTCAGCCAGGAGAAATTTCACTTGCTCACAACGGTGTATTATTTCTTGATGAATTGCCTGAATTTGAACGCAAAGTACTTGATGTTTTACGTGAGCCTATGGAGTCTGGCGAAGTAACAATATCACGAGCACTGGTCAAGCAAACGTTTCCCGCTCAATTCCAGTTAGTAGCGGCGATGAATCCCAGCCCGACCGGTTTTTACAACGACCATCGTAGTACGCCAGAACAAGTATTACGTTACTTAAATCGTCTTTCTGGGCCTTTCCTCGACCGTATCGATATTCAAATTGAAGTTACACGATTGCCAAAGGGAATGTGGGCTAACAGTACGGAAAAAAATGAATCCAGTGAAGTAATTCAACAACGTGTATTTTCCTGTCATCAACGACAAATGATACGCCAAGGAAAAGCGAATGCTCAATTATCTAGCACTGAACTTAAAATTAACTGTCAACTAGATGCCGACGATAATGAGTTTTTAGAATTAGCAATTGAAAAGTTAAATTTATCCACCAGAGCACACCATAAAATACTTAAAATTGCGCGCACGATTGCTGATATGGAAGCGCTAGAAAACATTGAACGAAAACATTTAACTGAAGCCTTATCCTATCGCGCCATGGATAGGATTTTACGTCACTTAACCGAAGCCGTTTCAGTATAATTAACTACTTTATTGACTCAAAAAAAGCTTTAATTAATGGCTGATCTTTACTCTGATTTAAACAACAAACGCCTAATTCAAATGGCTCAATTTCTCCTACATTGGTCAAATAGTCCACTCGCTCTTTTACCGGACTATTTTCAACGACAACCTGTGGCACAATACCAACGCCACAACCCAACGCTACCATACTGACCAATGCTTCATGACCAGAAACCGTAGCGTAGATATTAGCTTTCCCCTGTTGTTTCTTGCGAAACCAGAGTTCAAAACGTTTACGTGCAGGACCATGCTCAGGCAAGATAATTGGAATTTCAGACCATAAAAACGCTTGCTGTAGCTGCTGTTGCACCTGACAAATCATAGTCGGGGCAATAACAGAGAGAGGAATTTCTGCAAGATGATGAAAATTAAAAATACGAGATAATTGCTCAGGCCGTGCAGCAATCGCAAAATCAACCGCTTGCTTCTCAACTTGCTCTAGTGCATCTGCTGCATCACCTGTTGTCAGCATGATTTCAACCAAAGGGTGTTGTTGTCGAAAGCGTTCAAGCAAGGGAGGTAAATGACTATAAGCTGCAGTAACCGAACAATAAATATGTAACTTACCTTGCAGTTCAGCCTGTTTTTGATTCAGCGATAATTGCAATATTTGCCACTGCTCAAGCTGCTGCTCGGCAAATTTACCATACTGCTTTCCTGCCTCGCTCAATACCACTGTGCGGTTGTCGCGATGTAATAGCGAACTCCCTACTTCATGCTCTAAGCGCTGAATTATTCGGCTCAAGGTTGAAGGGCTAACATGGTGAAGTTCTGCTGTTTTTGCAAAGTGTAGTGATTTAGCTAAATCAACAAACATGCGCAATGCTTTCAAATCCATATTCAAACCTTTAACTTAATGAGAATTAGATAAGATTAATTTTATATTGCGTTTTTAGCAACACTACAGTGCAAATATATCATTTTAAGCAACATAAAAATTTCGTTAGGATATATCAACTGGTAATAATTTAACTGATTCACTACATTTCTTGGTTCATGGCCAAGCACAGGAGACAAAAATGGCTAACTATTTCAATACATTAAGTTTGCGTGAAAAATTGGCGCAATTAGGCAAATGTCGTTTTATGCAACGAGAAGAATTTAACGACGGCTGTAACTTCATTAAAGATTGGAATATTGTCATTGTAGGTTGTGGTGCCCAAGGCCTCAATCAAGGTTTAAACATGCGCGATTCTGGCTTGAATATTTCTTATGCATTGCGTGATGCGGCCATTGCCGAAAAGCGCCAATCATATCAATGGGCCAATGAAAATGGCTTTAAAGTGGGCAGCTACCAAGAACTAATTCCGCAGGCAGACTTGGTACTTAATTTAACACCAGATAAACAACATACCTCAGCTGTAAGCGCCGTTATGCCCTTAATGAAGCAAGGTGCAACACTGTCTTATTCTCACGGTTTCAATATCGTTGAAGAAGGTATGCAAGTTCGCCCGGACATTACTGTAGTTATGGTTGCGCCTAAATGCCCAGGCACAGAAGTACGAGAGGAATATAAACGTGGATTTGGAGTACCAACGCTAATTGCAGTGCATCCTGAAAATGATCCGCAAGGTAACGGGTTAGCTATTGCAAAAGCCTATGCTTCTGCAACTGGTGGTGACCGTGCTGGTGTTTTGGAATCTTCATTTATTGCTGAAGTAAAATCAGATCTTATGGGTGAACAAACCATTTTATGTGGCATGCTACAAACTGCCGCTGTTTTAGGGCATAAACAACTAATTGCCCAAGGTGTTGACGCTGCATATGCACGCAAACTTTTGCAATATGGTATTGAAACTACAACAGAAGGGCTAAAACACGGCGGCATCACCAATATGATGGATCGCCTATCAAATCCAGCTAAAATTAAAGCGTTTGATATGTCTGAAGAACTAAAAGTCATTCTACGCCCATTATTCGAAAAGCACATGGACGACATTATTGAAGGCCGTTTCTCATCAACTATGATGGAAGACTGGGCAAACGATGATGCTAGCTTATTAAAATGGCGTGCAGAAACAGCTGAAACAACATTTGAACTAGCTGCAGACTGTGATATCGAAATTAGCGAACAAGAATATTACGACAAAGGTATATTTGTTGTTGCTATGATCAAAGCAGGTGTAGAGCTCGCATTTGAATCTATGGTAGCGGCAGGGATCATTGAAGAATCAGCTTATTATGAGTCACTGCACGAAACGCCATTAATTGCTAATTGTATTGCGCGTAATAAACTGTATGAAATGAATGTTGTTATTTCTGACACCGCAGAATATGGCAACTACTTATTCACCCATGCCGCAGTGCCATTATTAGCTGACTACGCCAGTAATTTAAGCTTAGAACAATTAGGCGAAGGTTTATCAGCAACAAATACCGGTGTCGATAACGTACGTTTAATTGAAGTGAATGAAGCGATTCGTAGTCACCAAGTAGAAGTTATTGGTAAAGAGTTACGTGGTTACATGACAGATATGAAGCGTATTGTTGAAGCAAGCCACTAACATAGCTTACGAAAATGGCATTGGAACTCCCATTCAATGCCATTTTTATATTTAACGGATGCTGAAGTTTGATCTATACAACTAATAAATCACTTAACCTCTAATTTGCCCGTCTCCTAATACTACAAATTTTTCCGTCGTTAATGCTGTCAGCCCCATCGGCCCATAGGCATGTAACTTACTGGTAGAAATACCAATTTCTGAACCAAGACCAAGTTGACTGCCATCAGAAAAGCGTGATGAAGCATTTACCATTACCACTGAAGAATTAATGCTGCGAATAAAGCGCTGACTTCGACTCGTATCTTGCGTAACAATAACTTCAGTATGATCAGAACTATACGTTTGAATATGTTCAAGCGCTTGTTGAAAACTAGGCACAATTTTAACAGCAATTTCTTGTGCTAAATATTCAGCTGCAAAATCGGCATCAGTGGCAGGCTGCGCATTCTCGAAATAATCAATACTATCGGCGCAGGCGTGTACTTTCACAGCCGCAGGTTTTAATGCACAGGCTATTTTAGGCAGTATTTCTTCTGCAATATCGGCATGAATTAATGCAGTTTCAAGGGCATTGCAGGCACTTGGCCTTTGCGTTTTGCCATTGACCAAAATATTACTCGCTTTTTCAATATCAGCATACTTATCGATAAATAGATGACATACACCTTTAAAGTGTTGAATGACTGGAATTTGACTATTTTCAGTCACATATCGGATTAAGCCTTCACCACCACGTGGAATTACTAAATCAATACTTTCTCGTTGTTTTAATAACTGCTCAATCACATCACGGCTAGTATCAGGAATTACGGTAATACAATTTTTATCAACATTAGCTTGCTCCAATACCTGATGTAAACAATTTGCCAAAGCAATATTACTATAAATAGCTTCAGAGCCGCCACGCAGAATGACCGAATTACCTGACTTCAAACACAAGGCCGCAGACTCCGCAGTCACATTTGGCCGAGCTTCGTAAATCATCGCAATAACCCCAAGCGGAATACGCATTTTACCCACTTGGATACCATTGGGTCTTAACGCTAAATTACTAATATGGCCGACGGGATCATCTAAACGTACAATATCTCGGATCGCTTCGGCAATATCTCTAACGCCTTGCTGTGTTAACAATAATCTATCCAACATTGCTGTCGATAAACCTTTTGCTTTGCCAGCAGTTATGTCTTTGGCATTTTCCGCGATAATTGTTGTGCTATTTTCAGCAATAGCATCAGCCATCTTCACAAGTAATTGATTTTTTTCATGGCTTGTTAATTGTGCAACTGTTAATGCTGCTCGTTTTGCTAAGGCAGCGCTTTTTACAATATCAAACATAACTTCTTACTCTGCTAATTTATTTCTGATTTTTCAATCACAACCATATCATCTCGATGAATAGCAACTTTGCTAGGGCAACAACCTAAAATAGTTGTTATTTCATCACTCTTTTGACCTTGAATACGTTGTAAATCTCGATAGCTGTATTGACTTATACCCTTAGCAATATACTGCTCAGAAGAAGCATCATAAAGATCAACACAATCACCGGCAGTAAATTCACCACTAATACGAACAATTCCCGATGGCAGTAAAGAAGCTCCTTTTTTTATCAACGCCTGCACTGCTCCTGCGTCCAACATTATCTTACCGTTACTTTTTAAGGTATGTTTCAACCAATGTTTACGCGCACGCATTGCACCTTGTTGAGCAACAAAATGTGTGCCTGGATTTCCCCCCCGGAGAATTTTTTCAAAGACATCACCATTGCTACCGTTCAAAATAAAGGTTTCAATGCCATTTTCTACCGCTTTCTCTGCCGCCTGAATTTTTGTTTTCATACCGCCAGTAGCGATATGATTATTAGTAGCACCAGCCATGGCGTACACGGATTGATCAATTTTCGTAATTTCAGGTAATAATTTTGCCTGTGGATTTATCCTTGGATCTTGCTGATAAACACCATTTACATCACTTAAAATAAATAAACTATCCGCTTCACTGACTAAAGCAACTAACGCCGCGAGGTTGTCATTATCACCCACTTTCAGCTCATC
The DNA here is from genome assembly GCA_913058245.1 of uncultured Colwellia sp. GTDB lineage: Bacteria > Pseudomonadota > Gammaproteobacteria > Enterobacterales > Alteromonadaceae > Cognaticolwellia. The sequence goes on along the minus strand of CAJXQJ010000020.1, from coordinate 34,425 downwards.
AGTCGCAACGGTATCATTTTCGTTAACAATGGGAATAACACCGTTTTCTAATAGTATTCTTAGGGTGTTTTTAATACTAATATAGCGTTGACGATCTTTTAAATCTCCATGAGTTATCAATAGCTGGCTGCATGGCACATCAAAAAAGCGTTGCCAATTAGCCATCATTTTCATTTGCCCTACGGCCGCCATTGCTTGCTTCGTTGGAATTGAGGGGTTGGGTGAACCGTGCGTAATCAAATTTCTGCCCGCAGCAACACTGCCGGATGAGACCAGAATAATTTCTTTACCTGCTTGTTGGCATTCAGTAATAAAGCGAGCTATTGCAAGTAAATACTTACCACTACATCCCTTGGCGTCTGGAGAAACCAAGGCACTGCCCACTTTAATAACCGCACGATTAAACTTCATGACGACTCCTCTATTTAATGTTCAATAAGCTTGCCTTGAAAGATGGTTGATTTGCAATCAACTTTTACAATAAATATAGACTTGTTTGCTATTTTCTAACGCTTTATGGAATTAGCCCCACTAATCAACAATTTTACTAAGCTAAAAAAGGCATTTAGTGATTAACACCACGATGCAATAAAAATGTGATGCGTTTTCGGTCACTATTCTTTGATAATAAAAATACCAAGTTGTAGGCCCTCAAGCTTAAATTATAGAAATTTAGCCTGTAATAACTGTAAATTTTGTGACTTTCATCACAATTCAATACTCCGGCTCTAATAAATACTAAATAATTTTTTAACGATTTTTACTGAAACCCTAATTGAAACCCATTAATATTATGGTTCGTGATTATGGTTCTACAGATTTTGGTTATTGCTCTATGTTTCATTTTTTACCTAGCCCTTTAATCGGCTGTTTATCGCTGATACTTTATATTGCCAATACGATATTATGGCTAATTCCTATTTTAGTTTGTTCACTTTTAAAAGCATTAGTACCGCTAAACTTTTGGCAAAAACTTTTTAGTTACTTGCTTGATCAAATGGCTAGCAACTGGGTATTACTCAACACCTTTAATCAAAAGTTATTCACTAAAACGAAATTGAATGTTATTGGTTTAGAGCAACTAAAAATGAAAGACTGGTATTTAGTGATCAGTAATCACCAAAGTTGGGTAGATATTGTTGTTCTGCAACGTGTATTACATGGCAGAATTCCATTTCTAAAATTTTTCTTAAAAAAAGAGCTAATCTACGTGCCTCTTTTGGGGTTAGCTTGGTGGGCTCTAGACTTTCCATTTATGAAGCGTTATAGCCAGCACTTCATTAAAAAGAATCCTCACCTAAAAGGCAAAGACATAGAAACGACGAGAAAGGCCTGTAAAAAATTCAAGCACAAACCTGTTAGTGTGATGAATTTTATTGAGGGAACGCGTTTTACTGATGAAAAACATAAGAAACAAAATTCGCCCTTTCAATGCTTACTGAAGCCTAAAGCTGGCGGTATTGGCTTTGTATTAGAAGCCATGAAAGGTAATTTAAGCAAAGTGGTTAACGTAACCATTCACTATCCAGATGGCACACCGAACTTTATTGATTTTTTATGCGGTCGCATTAAACAGGTGAATATTTGCATTGAGACACAAGATATTGACGATTCACTCAAGGGCGATTACGTTAATGATCGTGCTTATAAAATTGAATTTCAAAAATGGGTAAACCAACTTTGGCTTGAAAAAGACCAAAAAATGCTGCAATTTGAAGAAAAGGCAAACAAGGAAATGTAATGCAAGCAATAATCACTGCATGGTTAATTGAACAAGGTGTTAATAGTTCTTATATCGAGCTAAGCGCTGCGGTAATCGGCTGCACTATTATTTTACTGCTATGCAGTATTAGCTTTTACCTGACCAAACATCAGGTGTTGGTGATTATTCAAAAACTTATTACAGCCTCAAAAAACACTTGGGATGATTTATTATTTGATCATCACGTTTTTTCTCGCATCGCATTATTAGTTCCATTTGTTCTATTATTATTTCTCACGCCTATATTTATTGAACTTAATACCTTACTAGCCACTAGTTTAATTGTTTTTGCTAAAGTAGCTATTTGCTTTCAAATAGCCCGTAGTATTAGCTCAGTCTTAAATGTCATTAATAGCCTATATCGACAAACTGCTAGTGAGCGCTATTTACCGCTAAATTCAACACTGCAAGTCATTAAGCTTGCGGTTTACCTAGTTTCGACAATACTCGCAATATCACAAGTTTTAGATAGATCACCACTGTATTTACTCAGTGGTTTAGGTGCCTTAACTGCAGTACTTATATTAGTATTTCAAGATACTATCAAAGGGTTAGTGGCTAGCATTCAAATTTCTGCCAATAAAATGGTAGCTCCTGGTGATTGGATAGAGCTACCAACCTATGGTGCCGATGGTGACGTTCTTGAGATTGGTATTAATACTGTGAAAGTTAAAAACTTTGATAATACTATCACCACTGTACCTACTTACGCGTTAACGAGTGGCTCATTTAAAAACTGGCGTGGCATGTTTAACTCTGGTGGTCGACGGATTAAAAGGGCCATTGTAATTGACGTTGCCAGTATTCGTTTCTATAACCAGCAACAAATTGAGGGACTTAAATCGGTACAACTTATCACTGACTATTTGGCACAAAAACAATTAGAAATTAACAATGAAAGTGAGCAAAGTGCTACGATAACCGCCAGTACTATAAATACTCGGCAACTTACCAATATTGGTACTTTTCGCGCCTATATCACCGCATATTTACGACAACATGCTAAAGTTCACCAACATATGACTTGCATGGTTAGACAACTGCCAGCCACTGAAGTAGGTTTACCTCTAGAGTTGTATTTTTTCAGTAATGATAAAAATTGGGTCAATTACGAAGCAATACAAGCTGATATATTTGATCATTTATATGCGGCAGCCCCTTTATTTGAGCTTCGTATTTTTCAACACCCAAGTGGTTATGACTGGCAAAAGTCTAACGCTGACGCATAACGCCTTCCTGCATTGTTGAGGCTACTAACAAACCTTCACGGTTAAATATTTGCCCTTTCACTAGCCCTCGGCCACCACTAGCTGACGGGCTATCTATGCTATACAGTAGCCATTCATCTAAACGAAATGGACGATGAAACCACATTGAATGATCTATGGTTGCCAATTGGAAATTTGGCTGCCAATAGCTTAAACCATGAGCATATAGTGCTGTTGGTAAAAATAAGAAGTCAGACGTATATGCAAGTAAATAAGTATGAATACGTAAGTCGTCAGGCAAACAACCATTAGACTTAATCCACATCTGGCATTTAGCTGCTGTTTTTTCTGGTTTAACCCAGTTATATTGCTCTACTGGTCGTATTTCTATTGGTTTTTCAGATAAAAATTTACCACGAATTTCTTCAGGAATTGCCGACTGATTATCAAATATAAAATCAGTATAAGATTTAAGCTCTTCAGGACCCGGAACCTCTGGCATTGTATCTTGATGATCAAATCCCGTTTCTTGTTGCTGAAACGATGCTGTCATATAAAAAATTGCTTTACCATTTTGTATGGCATTAACTCGTCGAGTATTAAAGCTGCGGCCATCACGAATATTTTCCACCTGATAGACCACTGGCTTACTAGCATCTCCAGGCCTTAAAAAATATGAATGTAGTGAGTGAACATGATGAGTTGCTTCAACGGTCTCTTGCGCAGCAGACAAAGCTTGCCCCATAACTTGGCCACCGAACAAGGCTCGAAAACCTAAATCTTGGCTTTCACCACGGTAAATACCTTGCTCTATCACTTCCAATTTTAATAGCGCGGATAAATCATTCAATACCTGACTCATACATACTCTTTATTACTAACATTATTTATCGACATTATAACGAGCAAAAGCACAATTCATAAAGGCTAGTTCAATAAAACTGACATTATAAAGTAAATGTTTTATTTGCAATCTGGTCTACCAGAACAATATATAGGCAATTTTATTTAATTTAAGGTTGTAATTGATAAATATCTAATATAAGTTGCTACATGTAACAACCATGTTATTTGATTTAAAGATAAATAAAGAGGCCATTGTGCAAGCAGTTCTTGAACGCGAAGTTTTACTTGAAAGACGTCATTATATACCCGAGCAATCTAATTTATGGGATAAGCTGTCACTTGCACAAAAATTCGCTACCAGTAGCTTAACGCAATTTGGCTATGACCTAGCTTTTATTCGTAGTAGTAAAGCCGGCAATATAGCCGTGCTATTATGTGATAGTAACGCAGCGACTATTACCGATGATGGTGAAATAGATACCTCACCCGACATTACTATTCGTCCTTAGGTAACTACCAAGTTTACAAAAAATCCACCACAAACGGTGGATTTTTGCTTTTTAAAACATCATTTTTGCTTATCTTTTTGCATTAATGCTTCAATTAAAACAATGCAACCATTGATATTATTACTTGACCACGCTCGTTTAACTTCTGTACTCGATTGGCTAATATGATTAGCTAACTTTTTATAAGAGCCTTTTTGAAATCCTTCGTAGACCTTTTTAACCGCCGCTTGCAATTTGCCTTTACCATTAATACTGTCAGTAAAGATCACTGCATAGTTATTAATCATAGGAGCAATTAAATCAAGCTCCTTGGCATCTGCATTGCCATTCTCACGCAAACTATTAAGCTTTTTCTTGGCAATATCTTCATAACGCTGCCCAATAATCGCTACAGTTTCTATATAAACCTTATTTTCTTTTTTAGCACTTGAAACTTCTCTCTTCATTAATAAAACTTCACGCTGCAAGCTCTCTGCTTTGAAGAAGAAATAGATACTAACGGCAACAAATATTGCGATTACAATTAAAACAAAAACCATTATTTACCCTTCAATCTACTCAGTAAATTCTGCGCCGGTATCATCACTTAAACGAGAAAGAAAAACATACGGATCAATATCTTGAATATTGGGCGACGCAACTGAAAAACTAATCTTAACCGAATAATCACCTAAATTGGCAAAAAATCTGGTATTTATTGCCTGCTTAATCCTTGTTAATTTAATTTGCGTTTCTTTCTCACCTTGATGTGGGCATAAAAACAAATATTCGCCAGCACAAATTTCTCCTGAATAATCTTCTTCTTCCAAATTATCATTAACAATAACGGCAATAGCCTGATATACATCCGCCAATATTTTTGCATTAAAGTGAAATGACAATTCCTGCCAATTTTCCACAACCAAATAAGCTATTGAAATTTCATACTGATATTTACGCGCCATTTTATATTGCTGTTGATACCACTGCTTAGTGGTTACTGGCCGTGCTAATTGATTTTTTGGTAACTCGATTTCATCGTAGCCTTGATGCAATTTTTCACGATACTGTCGAAAACGCCGCAAAATATATAGCAACACAATAATACTTAATGCAGCCACTAATAGCTTAATTTGTAGCGCTTGTGTACGGTATTTTTCATTGAACTGGATGCTCAATTCGCTTTGCTCTACCAAATTTAGCGCTAAATTTTTGGTTTTTTTACTGGCATTTATAGCTGCAGAAACCATTGCATTTTTAGCTTCAATGGTATGATTAAAGCCTTGATGTAATTCAATAAAACGAGTTTGCATTGCTATCGCTTTTTGAAATTCACCTTGCGTTTGATAATACTCTGCTAACAACGTATACAAAGCAATTTGCTCAGGTGTTAAAACCAGTTTTTCTGCAGTTTTTTCAGCATCCAATAGTAGCGAAATCGCTAGTTGGTCTTCATTTAATGCATAATAAACTTTAGCTAAAACAATTTGTGTCGTTAAATTAACTCTAGGTAGGTTATAACGTTCAAAAGTTGCTTGAGCACTTATTAGGTGCTCTTTCGCTTGTATGAAGTTTTGCTGTTGATATAACACCTCCCCAAGACCAAGTTCAGCGTAAGATGTTCGAATATTCAAACCAAATTTCGCAGCAAACTGCTGTGATTCAAAATAAGCATGATAAGCATCATCATACTGCTTCTGTTGATAATATGCCGCTGCTAATAGGTGATAAGTTCGCGCAACACCTCTCATTTTTTCCAGCTCAATACGCAGGGTCAATACTCTATTGAGTAATTCGGTGGCATTGTCATATTCTGCTAAATAGAAATGTGCTTCGGCAATGGTTTCCAATAAAGTTATTTGTTCAACACGGTGTTGATTTTGGCTTAAAAGCTTTTCAACTTTACTCAACTCATTAATTGCTAAACCGTAATCAGCACTCAAGGCATAGGCTACTACAGAATAGGCACTCGCTTGTAAATGGTAGTTCATATTACCCACTTGCTCTGCCAGCCAGGCAGTTTCTTGGGAGATATCTCTTAGTTGACTATATTTACCTTGTGAGTAATAGCCACGCGCCACTTTAAGGAGTAAATCAAGTCGGATTAACACTGTTGTTTCATCAATATTGCCGCCATATTGTGCAAACTGCAGCGCGGCAACTAAATCTCCACGGTTATAGGCAATATCAGACAACAAAGAAAAGGCTTTAGCAACCATATCTCGACTATAGATTTTTCTATTATTAACAACAGTTTGAGCAACCAGAACAACATCTTGATAAATCAGCGACTCTTTATCTTGTTCATAATAATTATTGAGCTTTAAGCGAGTTTCCTTACTAGCCTCAGTTCCATTAACTTGGCTCGTGAAAATAACTAAAAACAGTGAAAATAGGCCTTGTCGTATTGCCGTCATTTAAAACTGACTTCCGTGTTGAACATTAAACGTAAACACCTTTAATTTATTTATCGTCATCAAATAGCACGCGAATTTAACTGGTAGTGATAAAAATTCCATACAAGACAAACATATAGCAATTAATATACTAATGCTTTTGCTTACTATTGAAAGTATTAAGCTTTGAATTTACATGATAATTGTAAAAAAAGTTTACAAATAAAATTCTTTGCCTATAATCGTCGTTGAGCTGCTAAAGCTCGACAAGGGCAAACCCAGTGAAAACTGGAGACGCAAAGTTACCGATCTAAGGGGAAACCTATGATAGCGGGACTGCCAGATTTAGATATAGTGGGGGCTTGTCTTTATTGAACAGCCAGCCATCATAACCCTCGGTAACTTTGCGTGCCTTTCCTTTGTCATCTTATTTTTCGTTTTTATCTTTCAATATGAGCGCTTTACGCTCCTCAATATATTCCGTAATAATAATTTCAAGCATAGATAGCGGCATAGAACCATTTTTCAAGACTTGATCATGAAAGTCACGTAAATCAAAATCCTCCCCTAAACTTTCTTCAGCCATGGCACGTAGTCGCTTAATAGTCAGCTCACCCATTTTGTATGAGAGCGCCTGCCCAGGCCAAGAAATATAGCGGTCAATTTCAGTTTTAACATTATGTAATGACAGGGCGGTGTTATTAGCTAAAAAGTCCATTGCTTGCTGACGACTCCAACCTTGTGCATGCATGCCAGTATCAACAACTAGGCGTGCAGCGCGCCACATCTCATATGTTAGACGACCAAAATCGCTGTATGGGTCTTGGTAAAAACCAGCCTCAATTCCTAAATATTCAGAATATAAACCCCAGCCTTCACCAAAAGCTGAGATATAGGTGCGATTTCTAAACTTAGGTACATTCTTCATTTCACGCGCTAGTGAGCCTTGTAAATGATGACCAGGAACGGCTTCATGCAAAGTAAGCGCTTCTAATACATATAATGGTCGACGATCTAAGCGATAAGTATTTACCCAATAATTACCAGGTTGGTCATCCCTTGATGGTCCAGAATATCGGCCAGTAGTATATTTAGGCGCAATATTGGCGGGCACAGGAACTACACCATAAGGCGTTCTAGGTAAGGTTTTAAAAAGCTTAGGTAATTGCGCATCCATTTTTTTAGCAATGAATGACGCCTCTTTTAACAAACCTTCAGGACTTGTTGCATAGAATTGCTTATCAGTACGCAAAAATTGTACGAAATCAGCAAAGCTACCATCAAAACCCACCTGAGCAATAATTTGCTCCATTTCATGGCGAATACGTTTTACTTCCGCCAAACCTGTTTGATGTACTTGCTCAACCGACATAGGTAAGGTCGTATAATGCTGAAGTCTATTAAGGTAATAAGCTTCTCCATTAGGAAGTGAATTTGCCGCAATATTTACTCGAGCATTAGGCTGATAAGTATTTACCATATAATCAAAATACTTACGATAACTAGGGATAATAGATGCAGAAATTACATTAACGGCTTGTGATTGTAATTGTGTTATTAATTGCTTAGAAAAATGGTTCGGCATCTTTTTAAAAGGCTGATAATAACCACTTTGAGTTGCATCATCTTTAATAAATGCAGCAATTGATTCTTCAAATCCCTGTAAAACTACTTGTGGTTGAGTAACCCCCTCAGCTATGCCTTTATCCATCCAAGCCATTTGTTGGTCGAAATACTGAGGAAGTGCGGCAAGCCGCATTAAATAATCGCGATAATCTTGCTCAGTTTTAAAACTAACTTGCTGATTAATTCGGCTGATCCAAACATGGAAACCAGACTCAGCTGTAAGTGGCATGTAATGCTCGTTATTATTATAACTATCTAATTGATTTTTAATGGTATAAGACAATACAGAATGGTTGATTTGAGCAGAGCGACCGAGTTGCTTACTATCGATTGCCAATAAATTTTGGTAAATAACACTGAGTTTCTGATGTTGCTGAGCTAAATTTTCTGGAGACAAATCAGGCAATAAGCTATTACTGCCACCTGCAACATCTTGATTAAATGGGCTTTGTTGATCCTTAAATTGCTGATATTCACTAATAACTTGTTCTAGGCTTGGTGCTGGCGCATGTGTAAAGTTTGACTGGCAAGCTGTTAGAAAAACTAACATAGCGATAGTAGGTAGCAGTACTTTCATTAAAAATCTCATTAGTGAATGAATTAAGGCAGTGAATGGCTATTAACCATAACAAAACAATGACATTTATAAAGTATTTATTTGTTTCACACACGACAAATGCATATTTACAATTTTGTATGAGTATTTTTGCATTTATATTTGTATTAAAAGCATTTAGCTATGGCACTTTTGCGCAATTTACTAGAGAATACTAACAATAGAAGGTTAACTCAGTAAGGTGTAAAAAGGTTGGAATAGTGAAGTACCATGATTCCATAGTACAAGCCGAACAGAAAATGCACGCCGCCATAAAACAATTGCAGTTATGGCATATACCTGCGACGCCAATTAATTACGCTGTTAGTTACGATTACCTCAATAAAACCTCAAAAGCACTAAATAGTGCCATTGAAAAGCAACTTGCCACTGGTAAAAAACTCGATAACTTTTTTCTAGAAGAACTCTATCGCCAATATGTCTTAGGGCAAAGTGCGCTTAATGAAGATCTTATTGATGATCTAGACGATGTACTCGTCGATTTGAAAGATAATAGCCAGAAATCAAAACATTGCACAGAACGACTTGTTAGCCAGCTTGATGATAACATTTCAAACTTGAAATCATCGGATAAGCGCCAAGTATTCACTGCAATAAAACAAATACGTGACGCAGCACAACAATTTAAACTGCAACAGCAAAAACTTGCAGAGCAATTACAAGTTTCTCAACAATCAACAGACGCTTTGAGAACAGAGTTAGATGATGTTAAAAAAGAAATTTATTTAGATCCACTAACAGGTTTATATAATCGTAAAGCTATGAGTAAGCACTTAGATGTTTGGCTGTCTGATGACCCGAACAAGCAAGTAGCCGCTATTATTGTCAATATTGATCAATTTTCGACAATGAATGAGCAATTTGGTCCGTTAATAAGTGATGTATTACTCACCAAGGTCGCGAACAAAATTAGTAGTTATGTTGGAGAAAGTGGTTTACCTGTTAGATCTGCAGGTGATGAGTTTTTAATTTTACTGCCTGATGTCGAACGTAATATTGCGGGTGAAATTGCAGAGAAAATTCGGCAGGGCGTTGAAAAATTAAGATTTGTAAGTAGTAAGTCTGGTGCTCGTTTACCGCAAATGACCCTTAGCATAGGTGTTAGCGATTATAATGTTGCGACAAGTGCCAATACAATTGTTGCTCAAACACGAAAACTAATTGACAACATTGCCAGCAATATCACTAACCATGTAAATATCGCCAAAGCTTAAAAGCAATTTTACATTGGTGATTTTTCGATTTGCGCTGCTAACGCCGCAATGTTTTTTTCAGAATACACTTGAATATCATTCGCGGTTAACAATCGCGTTGTCATACCTTGCCCAACAATTTTTTTACCATTAAATGAGCCGTCATAAATAGTTGTGCTACCGCAAGACGGGCTCGACTCCTTTAATAGGGCATAACGAATATTATGTAATTGGCATAAACGTAATGCTGCCTTAGCGCCTTGCTCAAAGGCAGATGTAACATCTTCACCAAGATTAGTAAGCACCTGAATTTCAATACTATTTTGTATTTCTGCTGGCGCACGAGGCGTTGATAAACCGCCAGACAATTCAGGACAAATAACAACAAGCCTTTGTTCAAGATGCCAACGTTGAATAACACTTTCGGTTAACAAGTTGTCTGCGCCGTCATATCTCACTCTATTGCCTAAAAAACAGCTACTAATTAATATTTTTTCCACAGTTATCGCTCAAATAAAATTAACTTTTTCGTTACCCTACCACTGCTGGTAATAATCGTTGTTGAACGAATATTAAACCACGGCTATCTAGCTCTGTTGCACATTCAAACCAACATGACTGACTATATTCTTCAAAAGTTAAGTTTAACTGCGCGTCTTCGCAGTCTAAACGGGTACATTGTAGATCAGCACCTAATATTTGCTCGGTCACCGTTGCAGATGTCAATGAAATCAACTTTTCACTAAGCTGCGCACATTCATCTATCGACCAATCTTGGCTAAACTGCACTTGCAATATACGCTGATCAATTAAAGTTACTGACGATATTTCGTTTGTATTCTGGTTTTGCATAGTAATTTAATGTTCCGAATAGGTTATTTTATTGACCAAAACTTGTGCTAGCGCAACTAAATATCAGATAATTTTATCAACTGGCACGATACCAAAAAAAGCAAGGACAATTGGCTACTTTTTACATATAATCAAGTAAGGATCCTTTAAAATTCTTTATCAAAGAGAGATAATATTTATGAAAAAACTTACTTTAGCTGTTGCTGCTACTGTTATGATGGCTTCACCTGTTTTCGCTGGCGACGCAGCTGCCGGTAAAGCTAAATCAGGTATGTGTGCCGCATGTCACGGTGCTGCAGGTATTTCTGCTGTTCCTATGTATCCTAACCTTGCTGGCCAAAAAGAAGCATACTTAGCTAAGCAATTAAAAGATTTTAAATCGGGTAGCCGTAAAGATCCAGTAATGGCACCAATGGCAATGGCATTATCTGACGAAGATGTTGCAAACATTGCAGCATACTACGCAAGCCTTAAGTAAAGTTAAGTGATAGACGATTATTAAGATTGTCTCTTTCATACTTTCGTGCATATCTAGGTTTCGCTAATACGTGAGCACAACCTGATGTACGATCTCTAAAAAAAGCGCAATTAGCGCTTTTTTTGTCTTTAATTTCCTAACTACTGTGCTGCTTAATAAGTGATAGAAAGGGTTCACCATAACGCGCAAGCTTAGTATCTCCGATACCGCTAATATTAAGCATTTGCGAAGAGCTCATCGGCTTAACTCGTGCTAATTCAGCTAATGTCGCATCATTAAATACGATAAATGGCGCAATATCTTCTAGCTCAGCAATCTCTTTGCGTAGTGACCTTAACTTAGAGAATAAAGCTCGGTCGTATACTTTTCCTTGTTTATTTCGCTGCCAGTAACTTGCTTTTTGTAGTCGAGGAGCTGCAAGCATTAATGGCTCTTGCCCTTTTAAAACATCGCCAGCAGCTTGTGTTAAGCACAAATTTGATTGTTCAGCGATATCTTGTTGTAAGTAGCCCAAGTGAATAAGTTGTCGAATAATCGAAAACCAATAACCCGGAGTTTTATCTTTGCCAATACCAAAGGTTGACACTTTATCATGCTCAAACTGACGTACTTTTTCGTTGCTATCTGCACGTAATACGGCAATTACATGTTCAATATCACCACTCTGTGCGATTCTATAAACACATGACAAAACCTTTTGGGCCGCTTGTGTGGCGTCAAATTGGCTAGGTGGATCTAAACAAATATCGCAATTGCCACAGCCTTTTTCAGTAAACTCTGCAAAATAGTTAAGGACAACACGGCGTCGGCAAGTTTGTGCATCTACAAAACCTCGCATCGCTTGAAATCTTTGCATTTCAACATTCACGCGTTGTTCATTTTCACCTTCAGCAATACGTTTACTGATACGTTCCACATCTTTATCATCATGTAAAAATAATGCTTCGGCGGGTAAGCCATCTCGGCCAGCACGACCAATTTCCTGATAATACGATTCTAACGTTCTTGGTGGTTCATAATGAATAACATAACGGACATTAGACTTATTGATACCTAAACCGAATGCTACAGTCGCAACAACAACTTGCACGTCGTCTTTTGCAAATTTATCTTGAATAATATTGCGAATTTCGGCCTCTAAGCCCGCATGATAAGCCGCGCAATTAACACCTGAGCTCGCTAATGATTTTGCGAGTTTTTCAACTTGCCAACGACTATTACAATAAATAATGCCACATTCATCTTTGCGCTTTTTAACATAACCCAAAATTTGTTGCTCACCCTGATATTTTTCGGCCAAGGTAAAGCGAATATTGGGTCGGTCAAAACTATCAAGGTGAATATAAGGATCATTTAAGGCAAGCTGCTGCAAGATATCACGTCGAGTAGTTACATCGGCCGTGGCTGTTAAGGCCATTAATGGCACATTGGGAAAGTGTTGTTTTAATAAGTGCAGTTGAGTATAAGCCGGCCTAAAGTCATGTCCCCACTGAGAAATACAATGCGCTTCATCAATGGCAAATAAGCTAATATTTAACTGCGACAAGCCTTGAATAAAGTAATAATTTTTTAAACGTTCAGGCGCAACATATAGCAATTTAATTTCACCTTGACCTAAACGTTGAAAAATATCGTTTATTGTTTCAGTGCTTAATGACGAATTGACATACGCTGCAGAGATACCTTGCCTGATCAAACCATCCACTTGGTCTTTCATTAAAGCAATTAATGGTGAGATAACAATAGAGACGCCTGACATTATTGTGGCCGGTAATTGATAACACATCGACTTACCGCCACCGGTCGGCATTAATACTAGACTATCTCTGCCCTGTAGTGCCTGTTGAATAATTTCTTCTTGTCCGGGGCGAAACGCTTGATAGCCGAAATGATGCTTCAAGGCTTCAGTCAATGTTGTGGATGATGTCGCGTGCAACAGATAATCTTCGCTAGGTTAAATCAGCCGCCATTTTAACCCAGTCGCTGCTATGTGCAGAGAATTATTTTCATAATCTCAATAAATATTGTTATTCTTTAATCTCATCCGACCAGAAGGAGATATCATGACAAAGGAAGAATCATTTCAACAAATAGCACATTATTGGAACCAAGCTATGCCATTCAATAAGCTATTGGGGCTAGAAATAACACGCTTTAATGCTCAAGAATCAGCCGTTAGCATTAATTGGCACGATAAACTTATTGGTAATCCGGAACAAAAGATTCTTCATAGTGGTGTTACGGCATCGGCACTTGATCTTGCTGGTGGCGTAGTCGCAGCAGCTAATATTTTAATGCAACTACCAACGCTAACACCGGAAGTAATATCGCAGAGCCTTAGCCGTTTAAGTACTATTGACTTACGTACTGATTTTCTCAGACCAGGCCGCGGCGAGCTTTTTGTTGCAACAGCAAAAATCATCCGAAGTGGCAATAAAGTCGCGGTTGCCCGAATGGAAATGCATAATGAGCAAGGGGATCATATTGCCTTTGGTACTGGTACCTATATGGTGGGCTAATTAACATTGATGCTTCCTCAACGTGATTAATGATATCATTGCACTTCATTGAATATCACCAGCGCAAATTATTATCTCATGTCAACTACGCAACAAACGGCCCTACGTGGCGGAATTATCAGTGCCATAAGCGCCTATACTATGTGGGGCATAGCGCCGCTTTATTTTAAACTTATTCAGCACATAGGCGCCGATGAGATTCTTGTTCATCGCGTGGTTTGGTCAACACTATTACTTTTATTAGTAGTTATTATTTCTAGGAAATGGCGTAGTTTTGTCAGCGTTATTAGCCAACCTAGCATGGTAATACGTTTGACGATATCAGCAGCGTTTTTAGGTGTTAACTGGTTTATGTTTATTTGGGCCGTTAATAACGACCATCTGTTAGACGCGAGTTTAGGCTATTACATTAATCCGTTATTTAGTGTCGCTTTGGGTGTTGTTTTTCTCGGTGAGCGCTTACGACCTTGGCAAATATTTGCAGTAATTTTAGCGCTTATTGGCGTGCTTATTCAGCTAGTAATGATTGGCTCATTACCCATTGTCTCACTTGCATTAGCAGGCACATTTGGTATTTATGGCTTATTGCGGAAAAAAATGCATGTTGATTCTTTTGTGGGATTATTAATTGAATCATTAATGATGCTGCCAATCGCAATTGTGTACTGGCTACTATTTCTCGAAACCTCTACTAGTAATATTTTAAACAATACCTGGTCGCTAAATACCACATTAATATGTGCAGGTATTGTTACTACAGCACCATTACTGTGCTTTACTGCTGCCGCTAAACGCATGACACTTTCTGCCTTAGGTTTCTTCCAATATATTGGCCCAAGTATTATGTTTGTATTAGCGACATTTTATTATCAAGAACCACTTTATTTTGCCAAACTTGTTACTTTTGCCTGTATTTGGACCGCACTAGCAATTTTCAGCATTGACTCAATTAAGGCACGAAAAAATTCAAGAAAAGTAGCTACAAGTTAAAACAGATAACCTTTCAAATAAAAAAAGCAGTGAAACTCACTGCTTTTTTCTATCTAGAATTAACTATCGTATACGCGCTTTCCAGAGAAATGTTTATTCCTCAGTCGCGCCAACAATACTAACTTGGTTACGACCATTTTCTTTTGCATAGTATAACGCGCCATCGGCAACACTCATTTGCTTAGCAAGTTGCTCTTCACTATTAAACACCACACCTAAGCTCACCGAAAAACTAATGTGCTGTTGCTCAAATGATATTTGCGCTACAGAAATGGTACGACGAAAATCGTCCAAACGATTATACAGCTGATCTTCATCGATTCCTGAGATAACAACAGCAAACTCTTCACCACCTAATCGGGCAATAATGCCATTACCGAAATGCTTGCGCATATAAAGGGCAAGTACTTTTAGAATATGATCACCGGCGTCATGGCCATGATTGTCATTTACACGTTTAAAGAAATCAATATCAAGCATAGCAAGCGCATAAGGTGTTTTATTGGCGGTAAATTCAGCTATAGCGGCTTGTGCATCGCGAATAAAGGCACGTCGATTCGGCAATTCGGTTAAGTAATCAGTATTAGCTGCTTTTTGAATTTGCTCAATATTGTTCAAACTTTCAATATTTTGGGTAATTCGACAATAAAACTCTTCCGGGCAAAATGGCTTACGTAAGAAGTCATCGGCACCATTTTTAATAAATCGAGCAGAATGTACGCCATTACTGGCCCCTGAAATCCCAATAATAGCAAGTTGCTCGCGACTATAGAGTTTACGAATTTCATTGGTCAACTCAATACCGTCCATTACCGGCATTTCAAGGTCGGTAATCACCATTTTAATATCATTGTGCTGTGCTAACACCTCTAACGCTCGCTGACCATTTTCAGCAACATAAACATTAAAGTTACGACGTTTCAATAATTCAACAACATGGTTTCGCGCCGACGATGAATCATCAACCACCAAAATACCATTACCTTGGTTAGTTAACTGCCAATGTAAAATGCGCTTTAAATACAAAAATGCTTGGCTGTTTTCTTTTGGAATATAATCAATAACGGGTTGGGATAAAATTTTCTGACGAGTTTCATCGTCCATTTTTCCTGTCATTACTACACCAGGAATACCATGCGATAAAATACATGGGATCGCTTCACCATCGGTAGCATCAGGTAATGCATAATCGATAGTCGCAGCGAAAAATTCATTTTCACCACCTTGTAATATCGCTTCAACTTCCGCTAAGCTCGCCGCCACTGTAACTTGATAATTTAGTGCTTCACCAATTTGTTTAATAACACGAGCTATCGGGCGACTATCTTCCACTACCAATAATTTTTTTGACATAACCAATCCATTTCCTCGAAATCTATTTATATCGCTTCTAAATTAGCATAGGCAACAACCAACCATTTGCTGCCTACATCTGCAAAATTTACTTGAATACGACTTTGCGCACCACTGCCTTCATAATTTAACACAACCCCATCACCAAATTTCTTATGACGAACATTTTGACCTAACTTAAAGCCTGTGCTCTCAAAAGTTTCTAAAGTAATGGTTGATGAAAATCGTCCCGTAGTTTTCGGACGACTCACTTGATTTTGCATACGAATTTCTTCAGTACACTTGTCAGGTAGTTCTTTAAGAAAACGGCTTGGCTTGTGATATTTTTCTTGGCCATATAAACGACGACTTTCGGCATGACACAAGTACAGTTTTTCCATAGCACGTGTCATACCAACGTAACACAAGCGACGCTCTTCTTCTAAGCGGCTTATATCTTCTACCGATTGCTGCGAAGGGAACATACCTTCTTCTAAACCGGCAATAAAAACTAAAGGAAACTCCAAACCTTTGGCTGAGTGCATAGTCATTAATTGCACCGCAGCTTCGTAATCATCTGCTTGTGATTCGCCAGATTCCAATGCAGCATGGGTTAAAAACGCCGTTAATTCACTTTGTTCTTCTTCTAACTCAGGATCAACCTCAAAGGTTTGACAAGCGGTAACTAATTCATTTAAGTTTTCAATTCTCGCCTCTGCACGCTCGCCTTTTTCCGCTTGATACATAGCTTTCAAACCGGAATGTTGAATAACAAAATTGGCTTGCTGATCTAAGTTCAAATTACATGAATCATCTTCTAGTTGATCAATTAAATGAATGAACTGTTGAATAACCTTAGCGCTACGCCCTTTAAGTTGTTCATTTTGCATCATATGTTGGCACGCTTGCCACAAAGTACACTCTAAACTGCGCGCCGCATCGCGCACTAAACTTAAGGTTTGATTACCTATACCTCGAGCCGGCGTATTAATAATACGTTCAAATGCCGCATCGTCATCACGATTATTTAATAATCGTAAATACGCCAAAGCGTCTTTAATTTCCTGACGTTCGAAAAATCGCAGGCCACCATAAATTCGATAAGGTAATTGGGCTTGAATTAGCGCTTCTTCCATTAATCGCGATTGCGCATTACTACGATACAAAATAGCAACATCATCAAGCGAGCCATCATTTTTTTGCCAATCGGCAATACGACCTGCAATGAATCGTGCCTCGTCAATTTCATTAAAGGCAGTATAAATAGAAATTTTTTCACCCGCATCACCATCGGTCCATAAATCCTTACCTAGGCGATTATTGTTATTACCAATTAATTGGTTTGCGGCAGTTAGTATATTGGCAGTCGAACGATAATTTTGCTCAAGTTTAATGGTTTTTGCGCCATCAAAATCTTTTAAGAATCGTTGAATATTCTCAATTTTTGCACCACGCCAGCCATAGATAGATTGATCATCATCACCCACAATCATGACATTACCGCTTTTCTGGCCGAGCATATTTAACCAAGCATATTGAATGGCGTTGGTATCTTGAAACTCGTCAACAAGTAGGTGTGAAAAACGCTGTTGATAGTGTTGTAGCAATTCAGGGTTATTCAACCAAAGCTCATGGGCTCTTAGCAATAATTCCGCAAAGTCTACTAAGCCGGCACGATCACAGGTATCTTGATAAACACGATAAACCTTAACAAACATTTCTTCAGTAACATCGAACTGAGTATCAATATGCTGAGGACGCAAGCCCTCATCTTTTTTACCATTGATATACCAAAGAAATTGTTTCGCTGGCCAGCGTTTTTCATCAAGCTCTAATGAGCGCACAATACGCTTAATTAACCGTAATTGATCATCAGAATCTAATACTTGAAAACTTTGCGGTAATTTCGCTTCCTGGAAGTGCATGCGCAACAAACGATGCGCTAAACCATGGAAAGTGCCAACCCACATGCCATGAACATTACCATCAACAGTTTGCTCAACGCGAGCACGCATTTCTGCAGCGGCTTTGTTGGTAAAAGTTACCGCTAAAATACTATGAGGAGAGGCTTGTTCAACTTTCATCAACCAAGCAATGCGCTGCACTAAAACTCGTGTTTTACCACTGCCCGCACCGGCAAGCACCAACATATTTTGTAAGGGTGCGGCCACAACATCACGTTGCTTATCATTTAGCGAATCAAGTAATTCAGAAACGTCCATAACAGGTAAAAATTAATAACAAAAATATGGCGCTATCATAGCAAGCTCAGCACTTTATTAATAACGCTATTGATAATTATATTGTTATCTCCAATATAGCTTCGACATTAACAATGAAAACTAGAGCCTTGTATTATAAAAAGTTTAGTTAAAATTTAGCGCGGCGGCTTAAAGCTATATGTAAACTTGATACTGCAGAGGTTTACTTAGAATTCACTTTAGCCAACAACTTCTGTCAATTGCTCAACGTTATCAAGCATTAAGGTGGGTATGATTTTTAATGGCTTACCAACAGAATATTTATTTAACCAGGCTGTTTGACAACCAGCATTAACGCCGCCCAAAACGTCATTTTTACCACAATCACCAACGTGTAATAGCTGTTGAGCACTAATATTCAATGCCACACAGGTTTTATTGAACATATCGGCATCTGGCTTTAAGCGGTTTTCAATTGAAGCATGAAAGTGGTGCGTAAAATACTGGGAGATACCAATTTTATCGGTATCAACATTACCATTGGTAATAGCAACTAATGGTTTTTTACTTTTAAGATAAGCGAGAAAATCATGGGTAGCTTGAGGTAAAGTAAAATTACTACGTTGCTCAACAAAATAAGCTAAGGCTGCGTCAGCAACTTCCGTTGCAGCATTACTATTTAGCCCTAACGCTTGCGCCCCTAAAAAATAACTTTTTTGACGCAATAAACCAACATCGTGTTTTAGCCTAGGCCAACGTGAAATAGCTTGCTGACGATATGGAAACCAAAAACGAAAGTTATAAATATTTTTCGTGGTATCGATACCAAAGTCTGACAACACCCGAGCAAAGTAGCTAACCATTTTTTTGTCGGTCGCTAACATTATCGGGTGATTACTATACAAGGTATCGTCCAAATCAAAGCTAATAGCCTGAAACGGTAATAAGCGACGATAAAATCTCATTAAATTTACTTAGTAAAGTTGCTGATGAAGTAATTTAGCCACCAACTTTTTAAATTGGTTAAGTAGCAAAGTATCCATTCTTGGATCAAAATGCTCGGCATCACGGCTACTAATTGCTAAAAAGCCAATATCTTGATCATGGTGCGTTAGTCGTACTAATACTACAGAACCTTGCGTTGGTTCAGCAAAAATCAGCTCTTGTTCACTTTGCTGTAAACGGCCAAAGTAATAGCCATCTTTGCTTAATTTACTTTCAACAATTTCACTACAGTCCGAGTCAACAATAGAATTATGTTCAACCTTAGTTGGTTTAGCTAGCCATAGTTTTAACGCGTCTAATGATAATAATTGCGTCGTAGCTAAGTGCAAACAATCCAAGAGTTCTTCAGCGGTTGAACAATCTAATAATCGTAAGTACAAGTCACTGTAAAGAGCGAATAATTGCTCATTTTGATTAGCGATCACCATTAATTGAGTGATCTCTTCTTCTAGGTTATGAATTTTTTGTCGCTGTTGTGACAATTGGCGCTCAACTAAAGAAACTACGCCACGCTGATGATCAGGTAAGCGTAAGCCCGTGACAAACTCGGCTTGGCGATTAAAAAATTCAGGGTGATCTTGTAAATAAGTCAC
Organism: uncultured Colwellia sp.; assembly: GCA_913058245.1. GTDB lineage: Bacteria > Pseudomonadota > Gammaproteobacteria > Enterobacterales > Alteromonadaceae > Cognaticolwellia. The sequence goes on along the minus strand of CAJXQJ010000020.1, from coordinate 14,320 downwards.
CACCAATTCATCGGTTAAACTAATATCGTTCGATATCATCTCAGCTGCACTAGATGATAGAGGTTCTTTTGATTGCATAGATTTATTTTTATCTTGTGTCATAAATTAATTTGCCCGTCGAATACATGAACCGCCGGACCTGTCATTTTCACTGAGTTACCTGGCCCTTTCCAATAAATTTTTAATTGGCCGCCAGGCAAGTCGACTAAAACTTGTCGATTAAGTTTCTTTTGCATTTGCCCAATAACAACTGCAGCACAAGCACCACTGCCACAAGCAAGGGTCTCTGCAGCACCGCGTTCGTATACTCGTAGTTTGATATATTCCATCGAAACCACTTCCATAAAACTCACATTTGCTTGTTTTGGAAAACGTTCATGATGCGATAAAGCCTTACCAAGCTGCTCAACCGGCGCTTGTTTAACATCATCAACAGTGAGTACACAATGCGGATTACCTAACGATACAACACCACACAATACGGTTTCTTCTTCACTGCGCAGTATGTATGTGCCCTCGGCTTTTTGAGCGGTAAAAGGGATTTTATTTGGTTCAAATTGCGGCACTGGCATATTGACGGATACATTACCGTCACGTTCAATAAATAATGTCATTTTGCCCGATTGGGTGGAAACTCTAATTTTGTTTTTATTGGTTAGATTCTTTAACCGTACAAACTTAGCAAAGCAACGAGCACCATTGCCACACTGACCCACTTCACTACCATCAGCATTGAAAATACGATAGTGAAAATCTAAATCAGGATCATACGGCGGCTCAACCACCAATACTTGATCGAAGCCAACACCAAAATTTCTGTCCGCTAATTGCTTAATTTGTTCATTCGACAAATAAACATTTTGCGTGACATTATCAAGCACCAGAAAGTCATTACCTAAGCCGTGCATTTTAGAAAAATTTACTAACATTACTATTTATTCTCACACCATCACGGTAATAAGTGTTCACCTTGCCACAGTTGGCTGTAGGTTTCACGTTGTCGAATCAAGTGGCTCTTATCGCCATCAACCATCACTTCTGCTGCTCGTGGTCGACTGTTATAATTTGAACTCATGGTAAACCCGTAAGCACCAGCACTTCGCACTGCCAATAAATCACCGGCCTCAATTGCTAAATTACGTTCTTTACCTAAAAAATCACCGGTTTCACAAATCGGTCCAACTACGTCATATTGAGCTTCAGTAATATCACTACGTTGTTCTACGGGAATAATTGCTTGCCAAGCTTGATATAAAGAAGGACGAATGAGGTCATTCATTGCCGCGTCAACGATTGCAAAATTTCTATCTTCGCTGGTTTTTATATATTCTACTTCCGTCACTAATATGCCGGCATTTGCCATAACTGCACGGCCTGGCTCATAAATTAAGCTTAGTTTACGGCCAGCAAGTTTGTCAGCAATAGCTTTAGCATATTCATTTGGGTGCGGTGGTTGTTCATTATCATAACAAACACCTAAACCACCACCGACATCAATATGTGAAATTGAAATATCTTGCGCGTCGAGTATATCAATCAACTTCAAGACGCGATCTAAAGCATCTAAAAATGGCAGTATTTCTGTTAATTGAGAACCAATATGACAATCAACTCCTTGAATATTCACGTGCGATAAAGACGCGGCATAAGCGTATAGTTCAGGCGCTTTATCAATACTGATACCAAATTTATTTTCTTTTAAGCCAGTAGAAATATAAGGATGTGTGCCGGCATCAACATCAGGGTTAACACGTAGTGATATTGGCGCGGCTAAATCTAGGTTTTTAGCAACATCTTGAATACGATCTAGCTCTGCAGCCGACTCAACATTAAAACAGTAAATGCCTAAGTCGAGTGCAAAAGCAATTTCATCCGACGTTTTCCCCACACCAGAAAAAACTACCTTTTTAGGGTCGCCTCCGGCTTCCAGTACGCGTAATAGCTCGCCCTTTGAAACAATGTCAAAGCCTGAGCCTAAGCGCGCCATCACATTAAGTACGGCAATATTACTATTGGCTTTAACCGCATAGCACACCAAATGCTGGCGATCGCCTGCAGCTTGATCAAAGGCATGCCAATGTCGCTCAATAGTCGCTCTAGAATAAACGTAAAGCGGCGTGCCGTATTCTTTTGCTAATGCAGGTACCGAACATTGTTCAGCAAACAAGGTTTTTTGTTTACGATTGAAAAAGTCCAAGGAACTATTCCTACTATTTTATACTCGTTTAATAAATAATACCGCTGCTAATATCTTTGCTATGTGCGCTAATTAATTAGTCAGCTTAGTATTTTCACTGTTTTTATTGGTTTCATCGTTTGTTTTAGACGAGTTTTCTTGCTGTTGCTCGGGAGTTTGGTATAAAGGTCCTTTAATACCGCAGCCGGATATTGTGGCTAAACTAAGCAAACTGATGAAAATAATTGCAATTTGTTTACGCATAATTGATTTATTCGATTTTTTTCCCATGATAGACGTTTTATAATCCCATGACCAATAATTACCAAGCAAAGATTAAACAATCATAACACTTAGGTAAAAAGGAATAGTTAATGAATGATAGTCAATACAATTTAGCCGCCGATGATATCTTATTAGCAGTAGAAGAAGCCATTGAAGACTGTGGCTGCGATATCGATTATGAAGGGGTTGGTGGTTTACTCACGCTAACCTTCAAGAATGCGACTAAAATCATCATTAACAAACAAGCACCATTACACGAAATATGGGTAGCAACGAAATTTAATGGTCACCACTTTCACTTTGAAAATGATCAGTGGCTTGATAAGCGTGGCGGCGATGAACTATGGCAGTTTCTATCTGACGCAGTAAGTAAACAAGCAGAAGAAACCATTGTCCTGTCTGCACAATAAATAAGGTAACCGAAATGACTCAACAAACAGTTCGTATTGCAACGCGAAAAAGTGCCTTAGCACTATGGCAAGCAGAGTACGTGAAAGCGCAACTTGAGCACTTTCATCCAGGTATTAACGTGGAATTAGTCCCTATGACCACCAAAGGTGACATTATTCTTGATACTCCACTTGCTAAAGTTGGTGGTAAAGGACTATTTGTTAAAGAACTTGAAGTGGCAATGTTAGAAAACCGCGCCGATATTGCCGTACACTCAATGAAAGATGTACCGGTAGAGTTTCCGGAAGGCTTAGGCTTAGAAATTATTTGTCCGCGTGAAGATCCTCGTGACGCTTTCGTTTCAAATACCATTGCAAGTTTCGCAGATTTACCACAAGGCGCCATTGTTGGTACCTCAAGCTTACGTCGCCAATGCCAAATTAAAGCATTACGTCCTGATTTAGATATTCGTGATTTACGCGGTAATGTAAATACTCGCCTTAAGAAACTAGATAACGGCGAATATGACGCGATTATTTTAGCGGCAGCTGGTCTTATTCGTTTAGAAATGCCTGAGCGTATTCGTGAATTTATTGCTCCAGAAGTTATGCTACCGGCAAATGGTCAAGGTGCAGTCGGTATTGAGTGCCGAACTGACGATAACACCATTAAAAACCTACTTGCGCCACTGGGCTGTGATGAAACACGCATTCGCGTACTCGCAGAACGAGCCATGAACAGAGCACTTGAAGGCGGTTGCCAGGTACCAATTGGCAGCTACGCCATTATTGAAAATAACGAAGTCTATTTACGCGGTTTAGTAGGTGCGGTTGATGGCAGCGAAATTTTAACCAGTGAAGTACGCGGTAAAACTGCCGATGCCGAACAGCTTGGTAACGATCTGGCAACAACATTATTAGCAGATGGCGCCGATAAAATTCTTCGCCAGGTTTATGACCAACAATAAGATTAATATTTTAATTTCGCGCCCAGAACCTGCTGGGCGTGAGCTCCAACAACACCTTGAAAGTCAGGGTATTGCAAGTCATTGTCAGCCTTTTTTTGATTATCAAGCTAAAGATACACTCGAACAACTTACAAACTTACAACACCAGTTAGCGGCGCCTATCATTATTTTTGTCAGTGTCGCCTCAGTTGAGTTTGCTGAAAAACTTATGCCTATTGCGCAATGGCCAGTATCAGATGTTATTGCAGTAGGAAGTGCCACACAGCAAAAACTCAAAACGGTAAATGTCTCAGCAAGCATACCTGAGCAACACGACAGTGAAGGGCTATTAGCCTTACCACGACTAAATAATATTAATACCAAAGACGTTATTATTATTCGCGGTGATGGTGGACGAGAATTAATTGCCGAAACACTAACGGCTCGTGGTGCCAATGTTCATTATTTTGAAAGTTATCGACGTGTTTGGCGAAATTTCCCTGTTAGTGTCATCAAATCATGGCAACAACAGCAGATAAATTGTATCTTAGTTACCAGTAACGCTTTATTGGAATTCATAGTAAACTTAGTTAAAGATTCAGACAGTTACTGGCAAGATGATTGTATTTGGTTAGTGGCAAGCAAGCGCATTGCTAAAAACGCCGAAAAATTAGGGCTAAAGCGGGTTATTAACGCTGATGGTGCTAATAAACACGCTATCTCTCAAGCACTGTCTTTGGCGTTATTTTGAGAATATAAAATTATAGTGCTCTCAATGAGCAATTAGTTAGAAAGGCAAGCACCTGCGCCAACATGTAAGATAGGATCAGTCATGAGCGATAAAAATCAGCCCAAGCAAGAAAATAGTAACCAAGACAATAAGACTACCTCGAGTAGTTCTAGCGCTGAGCGTTCGGAAAATCAGCAAGACCTATCTGCATCGATAAATTTAACAACAACCAAAAGTAATAAAACACCAGAAAACAAAGCCGATACCGACATCAAAAAAACAAAAGTATCTACTACTGCAAAAACCAATGATAAGAGTAAAACACCTGTGAATAAATCATCTGCGGCTTCTTCAGCAAAAACTTCCGCAACTATAGCAGCTGAAAAACCAAATAAACTATCAAAAACGGCAGTATTGGCATTGCTGCTTGCTTTGCTGGCAATTGCTGCCAGCGTTGGGCATTATTTTTGGGCAGAGCAACAAAAAATACAGTTTACAAAACAATTAAATACTGAGTTTCAAAAACAACTGCAATTAAACCAAACACAGATTTCACAGCAACTTCAGCAACAAAATCAGCAAAGCAGTGCGCAGTTAAAAGCCATAGAAAAAAGCATTCAACACGATACACTGAACAATATCTCTGAGCAGCAGCAAGAGCTCGCTAAAGTTAAACGACAAATGGCAAGTTTAAATCAGAATCAACCAAGTGATTGGTTATTACACGAAGCCGAGTATTTAATTCGTATCGCATCACGCACCTTATGGTTAGAAAAAGACACCACAGCAGCAATAGGCCTGCTAAATGACGCAGAGCAACGTATTCAAGAGCTTAATGATCCGCAATATTTACCATTACGCCAAACGATTCAACAGGACATTACTAGCCTGCAACTGTTACCAAAATTAGACACCGATGAAGTGATCCTGAAATTGATGGCGCTTGAACAGCAGGTTCAAACATTACCTTTAACAAAAGTAGAAATGGCTAAAGATGAGAGTGATCCTGCAAAAAATGAGATATCTAACAGCACTAGCGATTGGAAAGATAACTTATTAAAAGTATGGCAAAAATTTATTAATGATTATATTACTGTTCGAAGACGCACGGGCCATGTAGAGCCACTAATGTCTCCAAGCTTTCAACAAAATTTACGTGAGAATTTTAGTTTAAAATTGCAGAACGCAATATGGAGTGCACGTAAGGCAGAGTCAGATATTTTTATAGCGTCACTAAATGATATTCAATCTTGGTTAATAAGCTACTTTGATATAGAAAGCGAAGTTAATAAAAATTTTAATGAGGCCATTATAAGCCTTAAGACAAAAAATATTACTTTCGAATATTCAAACGACTTAAAGTCATTATCGGTAATACGAGAGAGTATACGCGAGTTAACTCAACCGAAAAAAATAAAAGCAGATTCATCTAATAGAAGCACCCAACAAATAAATGAACCTATACCTACGGAAGTTGAAAACAATCCAGATTCAGCTGAGGGTTCAAAATGAAACGTGGACTTTTAATAATACTCGGAATACTTATTGCCATAGCCATTATGATTTCTGTTGCACCAACACTAATTGAAGATCCTGGCTATATCCTTATTTCTACTGGTGACGTAATACTCGAATCGACAGTTGTCGCAATGTTTATTCGACTAATTATATTGTTCATCGTTTTATCACTACTTTTAAAGCTTCTCAAGGGTGGTATTAACTTCAGCTTTGCTGCTTGGAATAAAGTGGCCTTTGCTAGCCGTCGCCGTGCATTACGCGATTTAAACAAAGGTATTGCGGCTTATGTATTAGGCGACTACAAACAAGCTGAGCATTTATTGGCAAAGTCGGCTGATGCATCATCATTAGAGCATATTGCTTATTTAGTTGCTGCTGATGCCGCGCAAAAACAATCGTTAAAACCTAACACCGAACACTATTTAACATTACTAGAAAAAAGTAGTGACACGTTAAAAGCGGCAGGTTTGGAAGCCATTTTAATTAAAATTAAATTACTGATCGGTCAGCAAAATTATCAACAGGCACGTGAGGTTATTGATCAACATCACAAGCATATTGGCCATGATGCTCGTTTATTGTCATTAGAAATAGAACTAAGCTTAATCGAAAAGCGCTTTGACTACGTTATTAAGCAATTGAGTGCGGCAAAGAAACAAAAAACGATTACTTCAACAACCATTACTCAGTGGCAGAACATTGCATTCTATGGCGCTTTTAATCAGCAGATAGCACAACATGACAACAATGCATTAACTCAATACTGGCAACAATTGCCGAGAAAAACTAAACAAGTTGATGTCATTGTTCTAGCTTATTGTCAGGTATTAGCCGAAAACAATATTCACCAACCCTTAGCAAAAATACTATTACCGGTAATTAAGAAAGGGGCTGATATCAAGTTGTTAAAAGCAATAAGAAGCTTACCAATTACACAAGCTGATGACTTAATTTCTGCTGCGCAAAAGCATTTACATAATGACCCACACAATGCCCTTTGGCTGTCACTTGTTGCACATTTTGCAGTATTTTCTCAACAATGGCCTTTAGCTGAAAAAGCGTTTAATACTTTGGTTAACCTTGAAGGCACACCTTACGACAACGTGGATTTATTGGCCTTTTCCGAAGTGTTAGAACATCAAAATCAACTAGAAAAAGCTAATCAAGTTTTACGTAAAATTCATACATAAACACGAATATAATCGTTACCACTTGCTACCACAAAATGATAAAAACCCTATTTAATAAAAGCCTTTTAGGCTGCTATTAAATAGGACTCTTGTCCTTTGTGTTTTTGCTTACGCTGATACGAGCCCTTTCCTTTTTTAGCATTAATAACTTGTTGCTTATACAGTCGAGAAGTGACCACTGCTGCTAGAAAGTTATCCTTTATAATTCCTCGCCCTAATTCGCATTCAGCATTGTTTCGCTGAACTTTATTTTTTTTAGCCATAAAGCTAGTTCCTTTTTAAATTATTACTTTAGTTAATGGAGAATAAATATCAATATTCACTCTCAAAACGCATTATATCTTAAGCAACCAAATATGCGTAATATATAAACACTCATGAAAATTATTCAGTTTGCAATTACCTTATGAAGTCGCCTGCTCTGAGACCAGAAAAAACGATTAAAATAAAAGCTATAGCTCGACATCACGGCATGTTTATCACCTTAATGGGCTTTATTGCTTTATTGCTAGTGACTCTTTTATCTAGCTATTTTTGGCAGCAAGCGCGCTTTCCGTTAATGTTCATGCTCTTAACTAGTGGTGTCGCTATATTTATTGGTTTACTAAAATTAGCCGAACCTCAACACAGTTTAATTCTTAATACTGAAGATATAAGCTTTTATCACCGTCATGGCAAATGGCAACTTTCATGGCATCAAATACATAACGTACATAGCGTAACAAATACGGTCGGTGTAACTAGAGAGGAGTTAAACTATGTCGGTTTAAAGTTGCCTTGTATCGATGTGCTGGTAAATAATATTTCTTTACGCCTTGCGAATCGACTGATTCATGAACAAAAGCCCTTAATTCAATATGCCATTAAGCATAATTTAATCACTTTCGAGCAAGGCATAATAAACTTTGAGCCTTTCCGATTGAAGAATGGAGAGGTTATTAAAGGACCTTTAGCAGCATTTTTACATCACTGTGAAATATTACATCAGACATATGGCGCACACATATTTATTGCAGCCAATAACCTAAATAGTCCAGTTAATAACTTTGTAGTTTTAGCAAATGACTACTTAAATAATGCTAAAGAAAAAGTGGGATATTTATAGATCTAACCTGGCCTATAGATAATGCACATCATATTGAATTTATTAGATATCTATATGCCAGTAACTTATTTTGAACATCGACGTTTTTTCACATCGGTTCGATTACTTCGTACTATTCATTCTGAAAATAAAAAAGCTGAGCACTAGGTGCTCAGCTTTATAAAATGTCTGATAAAATATTGTAATTAAATAAACGCAAAGGCATCAGCAAACATATGTTCCACTAACGCGCCTTTTGCTACGAAATCTTGACGCACAGCACCAACCATTTCAAAGCGCCCCGCTAAGTAGATATCAAAATCAGCTAAATTATCAATATCGTTCATGACCGCTTTATGCACCATACCTAACTTACCGTTCCAATCATCATGCGGTGTTTCGATGACCGGAATAAACTTACCATTAGCCAATTGCTTGATCATGGCAGCAGTTTCTTCTAATTCGTAACAAGCACTTGGATCACGTAAGCCCCAGTAAACAATAACTTCACGCTGTGAATTTTTATTCACTAAGTGTTCAAACATTGATTTTATATACGAAAATCCTGTGCCACCGGCAATAAGCAATAACGGACGTTCGCTACTTTCACGCAATTGTGCATTACCAAACGGCATTTCAATAGTTACTTCAGTATTGGCTTTAATACGCTCAATGACCTGCATTGGGTAACTATCCGAACCAAAGGCACCTATTTGCAATTCTATTAACTCTGCTCCAGGTGCACTAGCAATAGAAAATGGTCGCTTGTCTTCATCACTCATAACAAAGTTTAGATATTGTCCGGCAGCAAAATCAACCGCTTGATTTGGCTTTAACAGCACTTTATAAACATACTCTGTTAACGGCGTTATTGCCGCTACCTGACATGTAATCTCATTCATTAATTATTACCTTATGACTACTTTATGGCAAAAAGTAGGTGTTTAACTTATCTAATTTAAAATATTTAGTTCATGCCAAATATCATCTACTTGGTCTTTAACTGATTGTGTCATTTCAATGGGTTCACCCCATTCTCGGTCAGTTTCGCCAGGCCATTTATTAGTGGCATCCATACCCATTTTAGAACCTAACCCTGAAACAGGAGAAGCAAAATCTAAATAATCTATCGGCGTATTTTCTATTAATACAGTATCACGGCTTGGATCCATACGAGTGGTCATTGCCCAAATCACATCTTTCCAATCACGCGCATTGACGTCATCATCACAAACAATAACAAATTTGGTATACATAAATTGACGCAAGAATGACCATACGCCCATCATCACCCGTTTCGCATGACCAGCATATTGCTTTTTAATGGTTACAACCGCTAAACGGTATGAACAGCCTTCCGGCGGTAAATAGAAATCTTGAATTTCTGGAAACTGCTTTTGCAAAATAGGTACAAACACTTCATTTAATGCCACACCTAAAATAGCGGGCTCATCAGGTGGGCGGCCAGTATAAGTACTGTGATAAATAGGCTCTTTACGATGAGTAATGTGTGTAACAGTAAATACTGGGAAGTCATCAACTTCATTATAATAACCGGTATGATCACCGTATGGACCTTCAGGTGCTAACTCTTCTGGGTCAATGTAACCTTCTAAAACAATTTCAGCGCTAGCAGGTACTTCCAATTCGTTGCTAATACATTTTGCCACTTCGGTTTTACTTCCACGTAGCAAGCCAGCAAAAGCATACTCAGATAGCGTATCAGGAACCGGGGTTACTGCGCCCAAAATAGTGGCAGGATCAGCTCCCAACGCCACGGCAACTGGATACTTCTCCCCTGGAAATGCTTTTTTAAATTCTTGAAAGTCTAATGCGCCGCCACGATGTGATAACCATCGCATTATCACTTTATTACGACCCAAAAGTTGATTACGATAAATACCTAAATTCTGTCGTTCCTTGTGTGGGCCTTTCGTTACTGTTAAACCCCAAGTAATGAGTGGTGCAACATCACCTGGCCAACATTTTTGAATAGGTAATTTAGTTAAATCAACATCATCACCTTCAATAACAACTTGCTGGCAAACTGGCTTCTTGACCACTTTAACAGGCATATTTAGCACTTGCTTATAAAGCGGCAACTTATCCATAGCATCGCGAAAGCCTTTTGGTGGTTCAGGCTCTTTTAATGTCGCTAACAACTTGCCAACATCACGTAAGGCGCTAACATTTTCTTGACCCATGGCAAGTGCAACACGTTCAGGGGTACCAAACAAGTTAGTTAAAACAGGCATACCATGCGGATTACCATCTTTATCAACTGGGTTCTCAAATAATAATGCGGGACCTTCTTGGCGCAGAGTACGATCACTGATTTCTGTCATAGTTAAATCAGTAGAAATAGGCTGACTAATACGTTTTAACTGGCCTAAATTCTCAAGTTGATCGATAAAATCTCTTAAATCACTGTATTTCATAATCGATATAGACTAAAAATTTTTCATGCATTATAACGGTAACAAGCCAAAGAACGCTAATACCAATTAATATCATTCTTTAATCAGTAATATTCATTTAACTAAAGCGCCAGCAATGCTTTTCGTTTTTTCATCACTTGTTGATATGCACTATGAACCTTCTCAACGATATGATCGCTACTAAGCCTACTAAATGCCATAAATAAATCAATTGACGAAATATCTAGCTTATACAAAGGTTTTAGCGCCTCGCAATTAAAAGCATATTGCAGGCATATCGCCTGAAAACTTGATTGGTTCGCTGGTAATAAGTCAATTCGCTTCTGCGCAAATAAATGGAAATTTTGTGTGCCTTGTACAACGGTTGTTAAATTTTTAAAGCCATTAGCTCTTAAATGCTGATCAACAGCACTATCTCTTACTGTACCGATACGATAGTTCTTTAAAGCTGCTATTGGTGTACTAAAACCAATATTTGCGTCAACCGCACCGTACAAATAGTAATCTAATGCCATGATACGCCCAATCCATTTGAAATGTTTTTCTCGTGCAGGAGTTCTAGCTAATGAGTAAATAAGCACATTAGGCTCTGTTCTTGCTAAATAATAAGCCCTAGCCCAAGGTAACACTTCAATATCGTATTTAAGGTTAGCGGTAATTAACACTTGTTCCACGAGCTTTGTCGCTGGGCCGGTAATTACTCCATTTTCAATATACTGCACGGGAAAGGTGTCTTCTGTTACCACTTTGATGTGAATATCTACTTGCTCTTCAAATGCTAGCGCGCGATAGCTAACAAGTGATATCAATAGACAAAAAACAGCAGCACAACGCATAAATGGTCTTTGCATGATTAAAATAACAGCATATGATTAAAAAAATGCGCATACTACACTATTAACTTTAATTTGTCGTATAATTTTTATACAAGTTCATTTACAACTTAGAAAATCATTATCAAGGATTCGTTTTAATGAAAAAAGCACTTTATACACTGTTTGTTTTCTTTTTAGTGCCAAATATCGCACATGCAAACTGTAGTGATGAAAACTATCAAGCATTCGATTTTTGGCTAGGAAAATGGCATGTAACAAGCTCAGCCGATAATATCACCCGCTTTAATACCATAAATAAAGTTAATAATGGCTGCACAATTATAGAAGAATATAGTTCGCCAAGTGGCTATGTTGGAAAAAGCCTTAATATTTACGATAAACAAACCAAGCAATGGCATCAAACTTGGACAGATAGCTCAGGTTTACTGCTACAATTGCAAGGTGGTATCGAGAAAGGTTCAATGGTGATGACAGGAGAAACCATAGGGCAAAACCAAGAAGTAGTAATAAATAAAATAAGTTGGACGCCGCATAAAGATGGTACCGTTCAGCAACATTGGCAATTTAGCCAAGATAATGGCAAAACTTGGCAAACAGCCTTTGATGGCCTTTATACAAAAAACATCGAAAAATAATATTATCAGACATAAAAAATGCCAGCATATTTGCTGGCATTTTTATGTTAACAACTAAGTCTATTGACGTTTCATTGAATCAAAAAACTCATTATTCGTTTTCGTCATCGCAAGTTTATCAATCATAAACTCCATCGCATCAATTTCACCCATTTCATGAACAATCTTGCGTAAAATCCACATTTTTTGTAATTCATCAGGCTTAGTTAACAACTCTTCACGACGAGTACCACTGCGGTTAAAGTGAATAGCTGGGAATACACGTTTTTCAGCGATCTTACGAGAAAGGTGTAATTCCATATTACCTGTACCTTTAAATTCTTCGTAAATAACTTCATCCATTTTAGAGCCAGTTTCAACTAACGCCGTAGCAATAATAGTTAAGCTGCCACCTTCTTCAATATTACGAGCGGCACCGAAGAAACGTTTTGGACGATGTAAAGCATTAGCATCAACACCACCAGTTAAGATTTTACCAGACGATGGAATAACCGTGTTATATGCACGCGCTAAACGAGTGATTGAATCAAGTAGAATCACTACGTCTTTTTTGTGTTCAACTAAACGCTTGGCTTTTTCAATGACCATTTCAGCAACTTGCACATGACGATTTGCTGGCTCATCAAATGTTGAAGCAACTACTTCACCTTTAACTAAGCGCTGCATCTCTGTAACTTCTTCCGGACGCTCATCGATAAGCAAAACCATTAACTCTGCTTCAGGATGATTATGAGCAATACTTTGCGCAATATTCTGTAGCAATAGCGTTTTACCAGCTTTTGGCGGAGCAACAATCAAACCACGTTGACCTTTACCAATTGGCGACGCTAAATCTAGAACACGTGCTGTAATATCTTCTGTCGAGCCATTACCACGTTCCATGGTAATACGATCAGTTGGATGAATCGGCGTTAAGTTTTCAAAAAGGATTTTATTACGAGAGTTTTCTGGGCGGTCAAAGTTTACTTCTGTAACTTTTAGCAGGGCAAAATAACGTTCGCCTTTCTTAGGTGCTCTAATCTTGCCATGAATAGTGTCACCGGTACGCATACTAAAGCGTCGAATCTGGCTTGGAGACACATAAATATCATCAGGACCCGCTAAATACGATGAGTCTGCCGAACGCAAAAAACCAAAGCCGTCTTGCAGTATTTCTAAAACACCACCACCGAAAATGTCGTTGTCATTTTCAGCATGCTTTTTAAGAATTGCAAAAATAATGTCTTGTTTACGTGTTCTTGCTAGGTCTTCTAGCTGCATAGATTCAGCTAGTTTAACCAATTCATTGATGGTTTTTTCTTTAAGTTCGGTAAGATTCATAGTGGAGGTTTCTTAAACTATTTAGGTTGTTATGCTGTGCCGTTTGGCAATTTAGAATGTTTGAGTATGATTTTTGAAATGTTATTTTCTTTCGAATGTTAAACTTAGCACTAAAAACAAAACAGGTAAAGGATCACATGCTTGATCTTTGACTAAAAAACAAAAAGGCCCGAAAATCGGACCTTTTTATTACAAGTTGTTATCAATAAACTCTTTAAGTTGAGTTTTAGATAGGGCGCCAACTTTAGTATCTGCAACTACGCCATCTTTAAATAGTAACAAGGTAGGAATACCACGAATACCATACTTAGGCGGAGTATTTGAATTTTGGTCAATGTTTAATTTACCAACAGTCACCTTGTCAGCGTATTCTTCAGCAACGTCGTTTAACAACGGCGCGATCATTTTACATGGACCACACCACTCAGCCCAGAAATCAACTAGAACAAGGCCTGATGCATTGATCACATCAGAGTCAAAACTATCATCAGTTAACTGAACAATTTTATCGCTCATTTATATCTCCATTAATGGTGGCACTATGCCAATTGGTTAAGATTATACCTTCATCATCTTGAATTACCAACAATCATATATAACAGTTATGGGCATTTAATTTCAAAATCAACTAATAGTGTCAATATAACAATGAAATTCACTAATTCTCGTTTCTATTAAATAGCGTAACCTGTTAAGCTAGCGGTATGAAAAAAACACACTTAACTGAAATAAAGTTCTCGGAACTTAAGCTCGAGCCAACAGTAGTTACTGG
>CAJXQJ010000019.1 GCA_913058245.1 uncultured Colwellia sp. | reverse complement strand
CGTTGTTTTTCCGGACTGCCACTTTTTACACTGAACTCCATGAGGTCTCCTAATTTGACTCAAATGCGTATATTTTATTGAAAATATACTATTTAGCTTGCTAAAAACAGTAAATAATCGCTAAGCTTACTTTTAAATGTATTCGGCTAAAGGCTATAATTATAGCTGGATTGCACAGCATTACCCGTTAAGCTTACATTTAATTTATTGCTAAAAATGACAAGTTTACTGAAAAAATGCCGGCATGTCAGAAAAAAACCATGTTTTAAAGAAAGTTTTTATAGGATCACTGTGTGATTATATTTCGTTATTTGCTTAAAGAAGTTGCTAAAACCCAAATTGCGGTATTTCTCGTTATTATGACGATATTTATCAGTAATAAATTTGTTCGTGTACTAGATGATGCCTCAGAAGGTGGTATTCCAGGGCATTTAGTAATGACATTTATTGCGCTAAAAGTACCTGATCTTGCTGGTATGATTTTACCACTAAGTTTTTTCCTTGGTGTATTACTTGCGTACGGACGAATTTACGCTGAAAATGAAATGACTGTTTTGCATGCTTGTGGTGTCAGCGAATGGTATGTGGTGAGAGTAACGCTGATTTTAGGTGTAGTTACAGCACTGATCACTGGCATGTTTACTTTGTATTTATCACCAATGGCTAATGAATATGAGTATCAAATTAAAGAGCAAATAGCGGCAGACTCAGGCTTAAGTTCATTAATTGCAGGTCGCTTTCAAACCACAGGCAATAAGAAAGCAGTAGTATTTATTCATGATAAAAACCGTGAAGATAATACCTTTGAAAAAGTTTTTGTGGCGCAATTACCTGATAAAGATAAATCAACTAGAAGTGTTATCGACTCAAGCTTAGTGTACGCACAAAACGGGCAAGTTGTAGAAGATGAATCAGGAACACAACGATTGATTTTGTCTGAAGGGACACGTTACCAAAATGATATTGAGAATAAGCTATTTCGCCAAGTAGCGTTTGATAAATACTATATTCAAATTCAAGACCAAAAAGTTGCTCATAAACGACGTAAGTTAAGTGCTATCCCCAGTGCTGAGCTGTTTCAAGAAGATACACCCGAAGCTAGCGCAGAGAGCCAGTGGCGCATTGCATTTCCATTGGCCTGTATAATTATGACCTTAGTGGCAGTGCCGTTAAGTGTGGTGAATCCACGTCAAGGTAAGTTTGGTAAAATGTTACCGGCAATATTATTATTTTTAAGTTACTTCTTATTGTTAACAGCAATTCGCTCGGGTATTGAAAAGGGCACGGTTCCGCAATTAATTGGGCTATGGCCAGTACATTTAATTGTTTTGATATTAGGTTCTAGTTTGCTGGTGAAAAGTAGGAAAAGTGGTCGAAAATTAAAATCACTACTTCCAAAAAAAGCTAACAAGGCGGCCGTGTAATGCGTATTTTAGATCTTTATATTGGCCGTATTATTGCCTCAACGACCTTTATTACTTTAGCGGTTTTTGTCAGCTTAAGTGGCATTATAAAATTTGTTGAACAAATGAAATCTGTTGGCAAGGGGAATTATGATCTTGCGCATGCAGCGCTTTACGTGCTTTATGCTATTCCACAAGATGTTTCGTTATTTTTCCCAATGTCGGCATTGATTGGTGGCTTAATAGGTATGGGCATGATGGCAACTAACAGCGAGTTGGTTGTTATGCAAGCCGCTGGCTTGTCACGTCTTGATATTATTAAATCTGTTATGAAGTCCGCATTATTACTCATTATTGTTAGTATGGCGGTAGGTGAATGGCTAGCGCCACAAGGTGAAGCGGCTGCTAGGCAAGTACGTGCACAAGCTATTTCTGGTGGTAGTTTAATTTCTTCTACCGGAGGAACTTGGGCGAAAGATGGTGATTTTTTTGTCCATATTGGTGAAGTACAAGATCAGGGCTCGTTAAAAGAAATTCAAATTTATCGTTTTGATGAGCAATTAAAGTTATCCAGCTGGGTATCAGCAAACAGTGCTGTTTATCAAAAAGATGCCTGGCAATTGCGTGATGTCGTAGAAACAACAATAACTGAGAAAAAAGTAATCAAAGAAAGTCAGCCATTAATGTCGTGGACCTCAACATTAACACCTGACAAGTTAGGTGTGGTAACGGTAAAACCTGAATCGCTTTCATTACGTGGATTAAATGACTACTTGGACTACCTTGAAGCCAATAAACAAGATCCCAGCCGATACTTATTAGCATTTTGGCGTAAAATAGCCCAGCCAATTACCCTAGCCGTGATGTTATTGGTAGCACTATCATTCATCTTTGGTCCATTACGCTCTGTATCAATGGGCGCAAGAATTATGATGGGGGTCGCAACTGGTATATTGTTTTTCATTGTCAATGAAGTATTAGGTTCATTAAGCTTAGTTTACCAATTACCTGCTATTTTGGGCGCCTTTATGCCTAGTGTTATATTTGTTTCCGTTGCGTTATATTTTTTGAAAAAACGCGCCAGCTAATTACGCTGTAAGCTCCCAAGTAGCCTAATACTATTTGGGAGATAAAGCTCTACAACCTGCCTCGATTTGCCTCTAAAGTGAGCAGTACCACCTCGGTATTTGTCAAACGGTCTTGTAAACTTAGTTTATTTTTACGATCAAACAGAACTGCAAAATTTCCTAAGCCCAATAAAGTGGGTAGTAAACGCTTTGCACCCGTTTTTTTACTAATGCGAGTACCGTCTTGATTTTGCACACGTAAACGCCAAGCTTTCATACCTAATGTTTGACCACTTTTTGACCAAAACCAAACAAAGAATAAGCCGACCCAGGCAAGCTTCCAAAATTCATTAGGCCAAAGTAACCAATGAGTATTGGTAATGGTGTCGCTTAAATGCTGATAACCTTGAAGATCAAAAACACCAAAATGCACGAATAAAGAAATCAGTAAAAATGAAGCGGCACCTGCGGTCATATAAACAGCAATGGCAATTAAACCATCGTAGAGCCATGAGGCTATGCGGCGGCGAAATCCTGCACGAGGAAATGTTTCATGAGTAGTAGATGACATAAGTATTTCACTGAAAAAATTTGCGCTAGTGTAGCAAAACACATATAAAAGTATATGTGAGATGTGATATTTCATAGATTATAACGATGCTCAATCACAGCTAGGCTTATAGTTTAATCACAAATAAGACTGATAGATTAATAAACAGGGAGGTTTAATAATGACCATTTTTTCCCGACACGGTACGTTGGATATTGTCATAGAAGACAACTTAATTCTGATTGAGGCACAAGGCCCATGGAATATTGAGTATTTGGATTATTTACATGAGCAATTACGGATCGCCGTATCAAAAGTTGATATCAATAACTATGCAATACTGATTACGCCTAAAGGCGAGGCTATTAGTGTTGAAGCTGGTCTTGAATATCATTTAAATTTTATTCGCCAAGGCAATACAAAAGCTGTGGCATTGAATCTTGCGCATTGCACGACAGCACTATTAACAGAAAGTCTATTTACGAAATTATATCGTGCTGCTGGTATTAAACACGCCTTCTTTGATAACAACTTCGATGCTCGCCAGTGGCTAGAAGCAGAGCTAAAGCCAGTAAGTTCATTAGTAATGTGAATAAATAAACATCAGTTGCACTATTATCAAGGAAAAACTATTGCTTAGCCTGAGTTTTTTCGTATAATGCCTGCCTCTTCAATGATGTTTCACATTAGCGAAGTCACTGTGTCGCCGGAGTGGTGGAATTGGTAGACACGACGGATTCAAAATCCGTTGCTTTCGAGCGTGACGGTTCAAGTCCGTCCTCCGGTACCATTTCAATATATTATTAAAAATATTGAAATACTAAACCAGCTTAGCGCTGGTTTTTTTGTGCCTGAAATTTAATTAGATATTAGTTATCAGCTTCAATTTCTTCATCTCTTATCGACAGCGACCATTAAGTGAATATAAAGCTAATTAGTTTAATAGGTATCTAAACCTTAATGACGTTAACTGCGACTTATTGTAGGGTGCTGCTTATGATTTGGTTAGTTTTAAAGTGAACCGCTTGTAATTAATCATATATCTTAGTTGTAATGTTATGTGCTAGTTGTCGGCTTAGAAGGGCTTTAACTAGTGTTTTGTATTATCACTAGAGTAGAGCTAACTGATTAATATTAATAATTTGTTAATTTTTAACACTTTTATTAACAGCTTAATTTTGTATACTTAAGGTGAATTACAAATAAATGAGTTGCGAACTTAACGTTATTAGTAACTTTGGTGTTTTATAATGCTTAATATCAAGGAAGGGCATTGGAAGAGTTTTTAGCGCAATTAAAGCAGCGACAAGTATTTAAAGTCGCGACAATATATGCTGTTTCTGCTTGGCCTTTAATTCAAATTGCCGACCTCGCTGTACCTGCGCTTGGCCTACCCGATAGTGTTATGACTTTATTACTGAAAATTTTTATTTTTGGTTTCCCTGTTAGCTTAATTTTTGCGTGGTTATTTAACTTTACTAGTCGCGGCATAGTGCGAGCAGAAGAGTCTGAATCGCCAGTAGATGAAAGCCGTAAACAAGTTAATTTAAGAACTACGCTGACTGTAGCTGGGAGTTTAGCCTTAGCGCTGGCGGTGACACTGCTTAGCCAAGTATTTTTTTCGACACCAGACGTTGTACTTGAAGCATCGTCTAAGCCTGCACCTCCTAGCAATAAATTATTATCAAAAACAGTAGATGAAAATGGTAAAGAGTCCATCGCCATTTTGCCTTTTGTTGCCTTAAGTTCCGACCCTGAGGATGAATATTTTGCTGATGGCATGGTTGAAGAGTTATTGAATTTATTAGCAAAAAATTCTGAACTACAAGTCGCGGCACGTACTTCGTCATTCGCTTATAAAAATGTTACCAAGAAAACGATTCCAGAAATTGGCCGAGAATTAGGTGTTAAAACAATTTTAGAAGGGAGCATAAGAAAAAATGATACAACTAATAAAATTAGAGTCACGGCGCAGTTAATTAATGTTGAGTCGGGTGAGCATATTTGGTCTGAAACTTATGACCGCGAATATCGCGATGTTTTTCAAATCCAAGATGAAATAGCTAATGCCGTGGTTGATAAATTAAAGCTCACACTATTAGGTCAAAAAACAAATAAAAATCATGAGAAAGGCACACATAGTATTGACGCTATGGTTGCTTACGGTAAAGGCCAAAACGAACTTTCACATCGTACAGCAGCATCATTAACCAAAGCTTTAATCCATTTTAAGACAGCTATTGAAGCTGATGCTGAATATGCACGAGCTTATGTTGGTGTTGCTAATGCAAATATTTTATTAGCACTTTATGGCACATTGGCTGAAGACGAGGCGACTAGAAGTGCTGAGGCAGCAATAGAAAAAGCTTTAGCGTTAGCGCCAGAGCTTGCTGATGCCCATGCGTCAAAAGGCTTATTACTAAGTGGTATTGATGATGCAAAAGCGGAGCTGTCGTTTAAAAAAGCGATTGCTTTAAACCCTAATTATGCCATGACCTATATGTGGTACGGATCTTTGTTTCGAAATCGTGGTGATATCTCTTCTGCTCACCAACTTTTTGAACAAGCTTTTGAGTTAGATCCTCAGTCTCCGGTGGCCGCGTATAATGTTGCTTGGTGTTATTACCAAGAGGGGAGCGAAGGTAAAGCAATGGCTTTATTTTCACAAATTATAGCCAATGATCCGTATTATCCTGGTGCATATAATTTAGCTGGCGATATTCTAAAAACTCGCGGTAGGCTCGACGAGTCGTTGGAAATGTATGAGAGAGCATTACAAGTCGATGCTGGCAATAAAAGTGCGATTAAAGGCTTATTATGGGCTAATATGGACTTGAACAACCAGAGTGATACAGAGCAATGGTTTGCTTATTTGAGTACGCATGCAAACCTATTTTCTGAGGCTGAAATCATTTTTCTGCAAGCGCGATTTTCTGCCAGTAAAGGCGATACTGAACAGGCAATGTCATTGCTTGAACAAGTCAATTTTGATGACTCAAGACCTGCAATGAACTTTTATATTACTGGCGAAGTAGCGTATTACAAGGAAAATTATGCACAGGCAGTGACTGCGTATGAGAAATTACAAAGCACCCAAGTAGAGCATAACAATTTCTTTTACCACATGCTTGATGGTCAAGCCGTATTACATTTATCGTTCGCATACCAGCAAATTGAGCAACTTGAAAAAGCTAAGGTATTAATTGCTGATTATGAAGAATATTTACTGCAACTAATTTCAAATAGTAATAATAATCCAGAAGTTTTTTATAATATGACGTTAGTAAAGGCGTTGCAAAATGATGAAAATGAAGCGTTTAGTTTTTTTCAAAGTGCTATAGATGCTGGTTGGGTTCAAGCTTGGAAAGTAGGCGTTGAACCGATATTAGCAGACATTGCAACAACGCAGCGTTTCAGTCAAATGTTAGGTGGAGTTGATGCTCGCCTTGAAAATATGAAATCTCGAGTAAAAGAGCAAGGTAGCTTTTTGCTGGTTGAAAATTAGAATTGTTAATCCTCTATTTAAATATATGGCTAGTTACATTTTTATACTTTAAAACTCAAAATAGCCCTTTCTTTATTTAATTAACTACTCAAAAACAAATAATTTTTTGCTCATATGCTAATTAATTCTTACTTAGCTAACTTTGTTATTACATTTGCATATCTGCTCCATTCATTCTATTACTTCCTTATTTAACAATAGATTAACGAAAATTTAATATTTTTCAATTGACGAAACTTAAGTGGTTGGTGGTTTTAGGTCGTTAAGAAAACTTGACTGGATATATTGTATACAATATAAAATGATTGTGTTTAAAAAATACACGCTGATTTTTTCTTAATTTTTAAATGGTTATAGCACACCACTTGATTATTAATTAGAGCCCTCGGCGTAATAAATCTAATAAATAATAAAACGCACAATAAATTTGAAGGGAAGTAAAATGAAACTAACGAGTCTATTCTTAGCGGTATCAGCAACTTTTGCTGCTGAAGCAACAATAGTTAATAATGAAATCCGAATGGCACATGATCATAAGCCTAGTACTTTAACTGAGGTCGAAGTTGATATTCGCGAGCAAGACGTGAGTGCACGCGACTTAAGTAAACCTGTTATGTCAATTGATCAAACATTGGAAGAAAGCTTTTCGTTTAGTCCGAGTATGAATCAAGCTGCGGTAAATGCATGTATTACTACAACTGATCTCGCAGCGGTATCTGGGATGGAACGCGCTAACCGAATGAAGTCAGAAACTCAATATCAGTGTTATGAAGATAACATTTGGTCTACTGAGTCAGTGAATATGCAGGCACTTTTTAAAGAAAGTGCCATGATTGATATTGCCAACGAAGCAGCGATACTTGCTAAGGCTTACGATGGCAGCTCTTCAAATAATCTACGTTATTTCTTAACTTATTTACGAGCTGGTCGTTGGACACAAGAGCTGTCTGCTAATACGGCAATTATTGGTAATTACAGTTCGGCGGTTAATGCAGCAATTGTTAATTTTTTGAACGAATTAGCTGCTAATCAGCATTATTATAGCACTGATGAAACTCATGCTTTTTTAGCGAAAGAAGCTATGATTTTGATGTATACCACTGATGTCACAGATCGTTATCGTTATTTGCCGCAAGTAATTGGTTTATTGGAGCGTTATCAAAAGGAATGGGGAGCAAATGCTCAAAACTGGTTTACTAAATCATTAATTTATATATATCGTGCAAAAGACGATGCCGAGTTTATTAATGCCGTTCAAGCTGACCAAAAACTAATTAATGCTATGGATCAGTTTCTGAAAAACAACACTTCAATGGTTGGTCATGCACAGGAAGCACAATTCAACGACGTTGCTTCAGAGTTTGGTCGAATGCTTAAATATACAGGTCTAACTCGTACGCAAGCACAAAATGATATCAGAGATTTTTTAACGCGGACAAGCATGACAGGTATGACGTCAAAGTCTTGGTTTAAAGTAATTAATCAAGTTAATTATTATGAGCCGAATAATTGCAGCTTTTACAATACATGTAATTACAAAGCAGAGTTAGAAGCTACAATTTTGCCTATTACACACTCTTGTAGTGCTACGTTAAGAATTCGCGCGCAAGAGTTAAGCAATGCGCAACTTGCAGAAGTTTGTAATGAACTCGCAGTGCGAGAAAGTTACTTTCATGAAAAATTAAACACGAATAACACGCCTGTTGCAGATGATAATAACTCAACATTAGAACTCGTTATTTATAACAATACTGATCAATATAAGCGTTTTTCTTACAATATATTCGGTAATAGTGTTGATAACGGTGGCCAATATTTAGAAGGTAACCCATCGATTGTTGGCAATATTCCACGTTTTTTTGCACATGAAGCGGCATGGTTGTTACCCGAATTTAAAGTATGGAATTTAAACCACGAGTATGTGCATTATTTAGATGGCAGGTTCAATACTTATGGCAGCTTTAGAGATTTTAATGCCCATGACTCTGTGTGGTGGGGTGAAGGTATAGCAGAGTATATTGCAAAGAAAAATTTTGATGATGAAGCTATTGCTGAAGCTCGTAAGAATACTTATAAATTAAGCGAATTATTTCGCACTAATTACGATGACCATGATTCCACGCGTATTTATAAATGGGGTTATCTAGCCGTACGTTTTATGTTTGAAGAGCAATCGGGATATGTTGACAACATTTTGTCAGAGCTTAGAGTCGGCGACTTTACGGGTTACAACACCATTTTGGATAATATAGGTATAAGTTTAGATACTCAATTTGCTACTTGGTTACAAACGGTAGAAAGTACAGAGGATGCTACTGTTGAACCTGATGACAATGTACTAACTAATGGTCAAACGATAACGATTAACTCCGATGGCGCAGAGAAACCAACTTACAGCTTTGATATTCCCGTGAATGCCAGCGATCTGGTTATTCAATCATCCGGCGGTACTGGGGATGTTGATCTTTATGTGAAAGCTGGTAGTGAAGCAACATTAAACAACTGGGATTATCGACCTTATAAAGGCGGGAATAATGAAACCGTTAATGTTGCAACTCCTCAGCAGGGCATTTGGTACGTAATGGGCAATCCTTACGGAAATCGAGTATTTGACAATGTAAGTTTAACAGCGAGTTGGACACTTGATGACGGGACAGGCAGCGGTGGAGCAGGCAATACTAATGTATGTGAAACTCAATCAGCAATTACCCGAGGTAATTTAGAAGATAATCGAGCTGTGTGTTTAGGTAGCCAAACTGTTTATATGGCTATTTACGTTGCTAGTGGGCAAAATTCATTAACAATCTCTACACAAGGTGGTGTTGGCGATGCCAGTATTTACCAATCAGCGGCAGGCTGGCCTAGTAGCAATAATTATCAAAACAGTGCAGTTACCACTGGCGTTAGCGAGGAAAATTTAATCATTAACAACCCTAGTTCTGGTTGGCACTACTTGATGGTAACAGGACAAGGAACCGGCACACAGCTAATTGCTGATTATGAATAATGACCTAGATAAGCTTTATCAAATTTTAAAAGGCATATGGTAAAAGTTAAAGACTCAAGATATTTGTTTTGAGTCTTTTCTAATTTATCTATTCTAGCGTTTAAAATTGCTATGCATAAAAAACCTACTAACCTCTAGGTAGAAAGCCACATGGAGGTTGGAAAACTTGGGTGATAGGCAATTACGAAAGTGACGGCAGAATTTCTCAACAAAAACGTCAAAATTTGAATTGTTGTCAATATTGCAAATCAAATCTTCTCTCACCTCTCTCATCAAAATCAATAGCTAAAGTTATTAGTATGCTATGTCTAATATGTTGTTCTGACGGTTTGCTAACTCACTATTAGCATTTGTACCTCGCGTAGTTGAGGTAATCAAAATGAAGTGTGGTTTAAGGAAATTTGTTGGTTTAGCAATTTAAGGATATTGATTATGACACCAGAATATATTGTAGTTCATACTGCCGCTTTTAATGGTAATAATTGTGACCGAGATATGATTGACCGATGGCACAAAGATCGAAATTGGTCAGGCATTGGTTATCACTTTGTCATTATAAATAATAAACACAATAGTAAAGCTGATGGCACGGTTGAAAATGGTCGTCCAACCAATAAGACTGGCGCTCATGCTCTTGGTTTAAATAGTCGTTCGCTGGGAATTTGCTGTATCGGTCATGGCGATATTAATGACTTTACACCGGCGCAATATGAAAGCTTATATCGACTCGTTGGAAAATTAATGTCGGAGTTTTTTATTCCTGTGAGCAAGGTTATTGGGCATAGGGAATTAAACATACTCGCCGACAACGAGATCATATCTTCTCGTTATCGTACAAGTAAGTCATGTCCGGGCAAAAAAATTGATATGGATTTTATTCGTGAGCAGATCTCTAGCTCTGTGAGTCATACCGATGTTGAAAGTTCGCAAGTTACTGATGAAACTCGATTGGCAATGACAAACGCCATTGCCGTATTGCAGCAATATCGAGCACAGTTTCCAAATGCTCAAGACGAACTGGATGAGTTTATTCATCACCCTGAAGTTATCGCGATGACCCAGTAATCAGACTCTAGGTTAACTCGAAACTAATTTTTGCAATGCCTTGACGGCTGTAATAGGTTGCTCAGCCTCTGTTATTGCTGTTACCACGGCAATACTGCTGACGCCTGTTTGCCATACTTGCGGTAGCCGTGCTTCGTTAATTCCGCCAATTGCGACAACGGGAATATCGCTTGATAACGCCAATATATGTTGTAAATTTTCTATTCCTTGAATTTGCCCTGTCATATCTTTAGTTTTGGTAGGAAATATTGCCCCAATAGCAAGGTAAGAAGGCTGTAGCTGCTTTGCCAATAAGAATTCATAACAGCCGTGGGTACTGATCCCTAATCGTAACCCCGCCTTTGCAATCGCTTGCAAATCAGCGTTGGCTAAATCTTCTTGGCCAATATGAACACCGTATGCGTGATATTTGATTGCTAACTGCCAGTGGTCATTAATAAACAGTCGACAATTGTAATCGCGAGCTAATGCCACTGCTTTTTCAATAATGGGCTCTAGCTCTGTATCTGACATGTTCTTGATACGTAACTGAATAATTTTAAAATTTAGTGGTAGTAGGCGCTCTAGCCATTCGAGTGAATCAATAACTGGATATAATCCGAGTCTTTCTTTCGCGGTTAAACCTAAAGTAGGGAAGTTACTGCTGCTAAGTAAATTATGACTGTGTGAACTTACAACTAATGGAAAATGGCTTGGTTCATTGGGCCAGCATCCTTGTTCGAAAGCGCCATAATACCCAGCTGAAGTGTCAGTACTATTTGAAACGGTGTTATTAACATTTGCTGATAAACCTTGGTTGATAAATGCTTTTGTTAGCGTGAAGGCATCACGAAGTAAATAACCGTGTGCTAGAAAACTTGCTAAAGCCGTTGCAAAGCTACAACCTCCGCCATGGCTATCATTAGTTGCTATTTTCGCTGATTGTAATTGATACTTTTGAACTGTACCAATTGCTGATTTTTGCCAGCATACATCAATGCAGTTTGAGCTAGCTAGATTATGTCCACCTTTAATAATTACCGCGTTACAGCCTAATGCTAGTATGTTGTCAGCAGCGCTTTGGTCAGTCTTTATATCTTGCAACTCACGCAATTGTTCGGCTTCGTTAAGGTTAGGTGTAATCACATCAATTAATGGTAATAAAGGCTTGAGATCGGGTAGTAATAAAGTTGATAACTTGCCACCAACACTGGCTTGACCAACAGGGTCATAAACTGTCACTAAGTTAGTTAATTGCTTTTTAAGTTCTGATAGTAGTGCTGTCAGCCAGATAACCTGTTCGTTATTAACTAGCAAACCTATTTTTATGACTGTTGGTGGCTTATCAAAACGCAAAGCATGTACTTGTTCAGTTAATATTTTTGTTGGTGTTGAGTTAATTGAAAAAAGCTTGGTGGAATTTTGTACCGTATTAGCGGTAATTAAATGGCATACCTCGACATTTAGATTATGACCCGTTTTAATATCCGCGGCTATGCCGGCACCGCCTGAGCAATCAGCCCCCGAAATCGTCCACACAATAGGTTTTTGTTTTTTAGATGGGCTTTTAGCTTTAAATCTTGTCATTAGCTGTGCTCTGGGTGATGCCAAAATGGTAAATCTAAAGTCGGGGTACTTGGATGAGCAGTTTGACGTTCAGGCATAGTGCCAGCTATGTAAGCTGACTCACCCGCATTAATTGCTTGCGCAAAAGCTTTTGCCATCAATACAGGGTTATCTGCAAGAGCAATGGCACTGTTAAGAAGCACGGCATCAAAACCCATTTCCATAGCAAGGCAAGCATCTGACGGTTTACCAATACCGGCATCGAGTATCAACGTGGCATCAGGTAAGCGCAAGCGTATGCTGGCTAAATTATATGGATTCATTAACCCCTTACCAGTGCCAATTGGCGAAGCCCACGGCATGATTACTTGGCAGCCTAAATCATATAGGCGTTGGCAAATAACGAGATCGTCCGTGCAATAAGGTAATACTTTAAAGCCATCAGCTAATAGTTGCTCTGCGGCCGCAAGTAATTCAATTGGATCGGGCTGTAAATTATAGTCATCGCCAATAACTTCCAGCTTTATCCAGTTGGTTTGAAAGAGTTCTCGGCTCATTTTCGCTAGTGTCACGGCCTCTTTAGCACTTTTACATCCAGCCGTGTTGGGCAGGAGAAACCCTTGATTCTGTTTAACAACCTCTTGAATGTAAGTCCATATTTTTTCACCTGATTGTTCATGTGGATTTTGGCGCTTAAGTGATAACGTGACTACTTGTGAGCCGCTTGCCAGTATTGCTTGCTTCATTACCTCCGGAGAAGGATAAAGTGCCGAGCCAATCAGTAGTCGACTATCAAGGTGCCGGCCGTAAATGTTCAGTGCCATAATTTAACCTCCAACAATTGGAAATAGTACGTCAATGCTATCACTCTCTTTAACCTCAGTAGAGGTGTAATCGTCTTTGCCGATAAACTCGCCGTTGAGTGCTAGTGCAAAACTTTGTTGCTGTTTCTTTTCCGCTAATGCATGTGAGAGTACTTGCTTAATATTAATGGGTTGAGACAAATGACTTATCTCAAGCTCGGTGCCGTTTAGGTAAAATTTCATGTTATGTCTCTATGTTTTAATCAAGATAAATCATTAATTCGTTGCCACTTTGGTAATTGGTAGCAAATGTGAGTATTGGTAAGCACTTCTTACTTGGTTTGTTGGTCGCAGCAAGTGGCCTACATGCTCTTGAATTTGCGATAGCACCACCGGAGCAATTAAAAAGCCATGACGGTATAAGCCATTCACCTGTATTAAATTGCCATTCGAGATTATTTTTGGCTGATTATCATTAAAAGCAGGGCGAAGTTGACTCACATTCTGGCGAATATTAGCTTCGGCAAACCCAGGGTGAATGCTATATGCGGCACTTAATAGTTCCATCGCCGAGCGCACCGTCATTGGGTTAGTATCAGCACTTTCAATTTCAGTAGCACCAACAACAAAATGGCCTTTGCCTTTTGGTGCGATATAAAGCTGGTAGCGCGGATGCATGAGCCTGACAGGCCTAGAAATATTTACATCTGGTGCAAATAGTTGAAATAGCTCACCACGTATCGCTCGTAAGTCTTTAAGAACAGCATTATTACATTGGCTGTTGCCAGACGATAACATTGCGCCAGTGCCACGACAGTCAATCATTAAGTCAAACATCTGTGTTGACTCGATAGCACTCTCAATAGTACTTTCAATAGCATTTCCTGACTTAAAGGTTAGTTTTCCCTTCTTTGGAAGATGATCATGCTCAATACCAATCACTGTGGTTTTACAATGCCAGTTCACACCTTCTGCTAATAACTGCTGCTTTAATGCTAGTAGCAGTTTACGGTTTCCAATTTGTCCTTCTTCAGGTAAAAATAGTGCTTGTGAGAAACGGCGTGCAAGCTCAGGTTCAAGGGCTGATAGTTGTTGACGGTTTAACTGTTGTTGTTGATGTTGCCGATAATTGTTGGCCAAAAAGCGCTTTAGGCGTTGGTAATCGCCAATGTCTTGCTCATGACTAACAACTATCGCACCCGTTTGCTGAAAAAAGTTATAGCCGGACAAGCTCGCCAGTAACTCTGGCCATAGCTGTAACGAAGCAAAGCCCATAGCAACTATGTTACTTGGGCAATGCATTGCTTCGCCGAGAGGCGTTAATAAGCCTGCAGCAGCATAAGCAGCACTTTGCTGACCGTTTTTATCGTCTTTATCAAATAATGTTACTTGATAGCCTTGTCTGTTTAACGACAAAGCTACCAAGCGTCCCATTATTCCTGCGCCGATTATTGCGATGGAAGGCATTGAGTATGTTACCCGTCGCTATTTCACAGTCGCTTTTTCAACACTATGATAAATTTCACTGCCGCTGGCTTTAAATTCTTGTGATTTCTTCGCCATACCTTGCGCTGAAATGGTAACTGTTTCATCTAGCAGCTTGATTTCAATTGCTTGCTCGTTATTCTCATTGTCTAGCCCAGCGGCATAGTCGCGAACTTCTTGAGATATTTTCATTGAACAAAATTTCGGACCGCACATCGAGCAAAAGTGGGCTACTTTACCCGACTCTTGTGGCAACGTTTCATCATGATATGCACGTGCGCGTTCAGGATCTAAACCAATATTAAATTGATCATACCAACGAAATTCAAAGCGGGCCTTTGACATGGCATTATCTCGTATTTGTGCGCCAGGATGTCCCTTGGCTAAATCTCCAGCATGAGCCGCAATTTTGTAGGTCATCAAGCCTTCTTTTACGTCTTCTTTGTTTGGCAAGCCTAAGTGCTCTTTAGGTGTGACATAACAAAGCATTGCACAGCCATACCAACCAATATTTGCCGCACCAATACCTGAGGTAATATGATCATAGCCAGGAGCAATATCAGTGGTTAATGGTCCTAAAGTATAAAATGGTGCTTCGCCACAATGTTTAAGCTGCTCAGTCATATTCTTTTGTACCATATGCAATGGTACATGCCCTGGGCCTTCAATAATTGTTTGAACATCATGCTGCCAAGCAATTTTAGTTAATTCACCCAATGTTCTTAACTCTGAGAATTGAGCTTCGTCGTTAGCGTCAGCAACAGAACCAGGGCGTAAGCCATCACCTAATGAAAACGAAACATCGTAGGCTTTGAGGATTTCACAAATATCTTCAAAGTGGGTATATAAAAAATTTTCTTTGTGATGCGCTAAACACCACTTTGCCATAATTGAACCGCCGCGCGAAACTATGCCTGTAACACGGTTTGCGGTCATAGGGACATATCGCAGCAATACGCCTGCGTGAATGGTGAAGTAGTCAACACCTTGTTCTGCCTGCTCGATTAAGGTATCGCGGAAAATTTCCCATGTAAGGTCTTCGGCAATGCCGTTTACTTTTTCTAATGCTTGGTAAATTGGCACAGTGCCAATAGGTACTGGTGAATTGCGAATGATCCACTCACGTGTTTCATGAATATAGCGGCCGGTTGATAAGTCCATTACCGTGTCAGCTCCCCACTTTGTTGACCAAACAAGCTTTTCTACCTCTTCTTCAATGGAGGACGTAACCGCAGAGTTTCCGATATTCGCGTTTACCTTAATCAGAAAATTGCGACCTATGATCATCGGCTCAGATTCTGGATGATTAATGTTGGCAGGAATTATTGCTCGGCCACGGGCAACTTCGTCACGGACAAATTCAGCCGTTATTTGCTCTGGAATGCTGGCGCCAAATGATTGTCCTTGGTGCTGTTGTAGCAATATTTCATCTTTTACTTCTTGGCGTTTTAAGTTTTCACGAATTGCGATATATTCCATTTCTGGCGTGATAATGCCTTGGCGAGCATAGTGCATTTGGGTAACATTTTTCCCAGGTTTTGCTTTTCGCACTTTAGGTAAATGTTCAAAACGAATATGGTCTAAGCCTTCATCAGCTAGACGTTGTTGGCTATAGCTAGAGGTTTTTTCCGCTAAAAATTCGACATCAGCGCGGGCTTCAATCCAGTTATCACGCAAACGTGGAATACCTTTGTGAACATCTATTTCAATGTTGTCGTCAGTATAGAAACCTGAAGTATCGTATACACATAACGGGGCATTTTTTTCGTAAACCGCATTATCTTTACTGCCGCTGACTAAGGTGTCAGATAAAGATATTTCTCGCATGCCCACACGAATGTTGTGAATTTGTCCGGATACATAAACTTTTTTTGAATTTGGAAATGATTGATCAGCAACATTTTTTAAAAAATCTGCTGCTTGGTCGCGACGTTCGCGTCTAGAAATTGAACTCATGGTCTCTCACCTGTTTTTATAAATAAAAGTTAGGCGGAGCTATATTGGGGTAGTAACGAGGAGCAAAACTATTAACAATGATGATATTGCTTAAGCGTTGCCCACTTGTTCCCTTCGCAGATGTTAATCTAATCAGGTTCTACGGATCCCGCTTTCGCGATCTCAGCCCTATGGCACTCCGACAAGTCAATACGTTTAGTTATGCTAAACGAGGCTAGATTCTAGCGTCAATGTTATTAGCTAGGCAACTACTAATTGCCAATTATTCGAGGTTTAGTAAGGCAAAGCTATAAAGTAATTACGACCACTTCTGCATTTTTCGATAAATTGTTGAAGGGTTAACCTCTAATAAAGCTGCGGCTTTGGTGATGTTTCCATTACATTGGTCGATAGCATTTTCGATGGCATTTTTCTCTACTTGCTCAAGTGGAATAATTGTTGAATTAGTTTCTTGGGTAGTTGAGTCTAATTCAGGTGTAATTGTGATATTTCCAAGGCTATTATTACCCGAGGCTTCTTTTATATGAAGCTGCTCAGCAAGTAATGACTGCAGCATAGGCAAGGTTATTTCCTTGCCGCGGTTCATAATACATGCGCTATGAATAGTATTTTCTAGCTGCCTAACATTGCCTGGCCAAGGATATGAAATAATAAAATCACGGGCGCTTTCGCTAAAAGCTGCAAACTGCTTTTGTTGTTGTTGATTATATTTTTCTAAAAAGTGCTTAGCTAAGATAAAAGCGTCTTGCTCGCGTTCACGTAGTGGTGGCAAACTTAATGGAATAACATTCAAACGATAATAAAGATCTTCTCTGAACTCACCACTATTAACAGCTTCGCTCAATTTAATAGATGATGCGGCAACGATTTGCGCATCAAATTTTATTAATCTTGTATCGCCTAAAGCGGTAAATTCACGTTCTTGGATAACACGCAATAACTTTGCCTGTAGCGGCATAGGTAAAGTTGTGACTTCGTCGAGGAATATAGTGCCACCATGACTTTGAGCAAAAAGACCTTCTTGATCGCTAACAGCCCCGGTAAAAGCGCCTTTTTTATGACCATAAAGTTGTGACTCAATTAATGTTTCTGAAAAATTGGCACAATTAACTGCGACAAAATTGCCTTCTCGTTTACAGCCAGATTGATGACAAGCTTTAGCAACTAGCTCTTTACCTGTACCTGTTTCCCCATGGATGTAAATCGGCACATTTGCACCTGCAGCAATACTAATATTATCAATTAACTGTTTTATTTTTGTACTTTCACCGACAATTGATTTATTAACTAAGCTCTTATTTGGCGATTTGCTATTACTATCGATACTGTCTTGTACCAGCATAACCAATTCTGAATTCTTCCAAGGCTTTGACATAAACTTATCAATAATAGCTTGATTAAATCCTGCCGATACTGAGTCGAAATCTTCATAAGCACTCAACATAATACGTTTAGTCTCAGGCCATAACTGTTTGATTTCGGATAAAAGTTTATCACCCGTAATATCAGGCATGCGTTGATCTGATATGACTAATGCGGGTTGGTTCTCACAAATAAACTCTAATGCCAATCTAGGTGAAGTAAAAGCTTCAATGCGCACATCAACACGCATTAAGGTCCGTTTTATTGCCGAGAGTATTTCTTGCTCGTCATCTACAATAACGACTAAAGGGCGAATATCTACAATTTCCATTAGTTAGTTGCTCCTTCACTTTTTTGAGTATCATTTTCTTGCTCACCCTTATGCAATATATAGGCAATAAGTACTTTCTCTGTATGCTCTTGGTGCTTGGTTAAACTATCAATATGTCCTTGTGATAATACTGTTTTTTCATTTAACAGCTTATGTTGCTCATGGTTTACTATATCTTGTGCGAGGATCATTCCTGGCTCAAGTTCTGTTATGCCTTTCGCTATTTCCAGGTTTTCAGTGGTTAATGGCGCTGAAAGCATCGAAATAAAGTGACTAAAAACATGATTGTCGAATAAGCTACCCAGGCTTTTTTTCATAACGATAATAGCTTCTTGTGGGCTAATGTTTCGCTCGGTAATGTTTCCAGATATCAATAAGTCAAAATGAGTAACGATTGATAAAATTCGTGACGTCATTGGAATATCTTCATGACTAAGGTGCATAGGAATCCCTGAGCCATCAACATGTTCATAAATATGTCGTACCACTTTAGCACAAGGTGCTAAAGATGCTACAGAGGCTAAAATATCTGCACTAACTTGTGGGAACTTCATCCAACTAAGCTTTTCTTGAGCTGACATTTTATGTAAAGGCAAAGCCCCTAGCGAGGGTGGTAAACTACTTATACCTATACGATAAAATAAGCCAGCCAAATATACGTGTACACGATGTGGTTCCTTTAACTTGAGCCTATTAGCTAGCATTTTACCCTGTTGGGCAATTCGGAATGTATGACCTGATGTGTCGTGGGTTTGCATGGCGACTAAATTCGCACTTAACTGGAGGAGTTCATTGTTAAGTGAAGACAGCTTTTGACTTTGATTAACAATATCGTCATGGCTACTTTGGATAAAGCGGCTGACTTTTGTCATTGATGCTTGGTTTGCTGATAGTCTTTGATTATCAAGCTTTAAGCTTTTAACCACAGCAAGCTTTTTATTTTCATCTTTCAGCTCATTAATAAGGTTCGCTAATGTTTTTTTTAGCTCGTCGTTATTCCAAGGCTTATTTAAGTAGGCTGAAATTTTTCCATCGTTTATTGCTTGTTTCGCTAACTCTGTATCCGCATAACCGGTCAGCACTACGCGTCTACTGCGGCTATTTATTTTAACAATATGGCTTAAGAATTCTGCCCCGTTAATTTGTGGCATTTTCATGTCAGAAATGACAATTTGTGTAGGTGTACGCTGAAAAAACTCTAACGCCTCGTTAGCGTCTGTGAAGGCATGCACTTGATAATCAATACGCAGCACACGCTTTAACGCGTTAAGTACTTCTTGTTCATCATCTAGCAGTAAAACTGACGGTAACATTTC
Organism: uncultured Colwellia sp.; assembly: GCA_913058245.1. Taxonomy (GTDB): domain Bacteria; phylum Pseudomonadota; class Gammaproteobacteria; order Enterobacterales; family Alteromonadaceae; genus Cognaticolwellia. The sequence goes on along the minus strand of CAJXQJ010000019.1, from coordinate 25,981 downwards.
TTAATCCTAAAAAAATATAGTTAAAGATGAATTAGTTGCATAAACTCATGCTAGCATTATAGTTAACACTATGTGAAGTTTTTAAGGATTATTAACTAATGAAAGGTGCTATTTTTACCGGCTTTGCGGAATATGCCGAACAGGAGTTTGGTTTAACAGCGTGGCTTAAAGCGCTCGATAATTGCGAGCTTTCATCTAATGGTGAATATTTAGCGACTGAGCTATACGATGATAGTGAATTTAATATTATTATTGATGCTTTATCAGCCATAGTTGACTCAGACCGAGAGCATCTTCTTCGAGGTTACGGTGAGCATTTTTTTCCAGTATTAATGTCACTGGGTATTTCTTTGGTCAAAGATATAGACAATTTATTCGACTTTATGCGGGCGGTTGATAATGTTATTCATATTGAAGTGCAAAAAAGTGACCCATTAGCATATACACCTACATTACTTTATGACCAACCGCAGAATAACTTGCTTGTGGTGCGTTATATGTCTCATCGAAAAATGTGCCATTTTGCTGAAGGTTTGATTCTAGGAGCGGCAACGCACTTTAATCAAAAAGCATCAATAAGCCAAAGCAAATGTATGTGCAAGGGAGATGATCATTGTCTGATCCGAGTAGAAGTTTAAATATTGCTGTCGAAGAAAAGGTCGCATTACTTGAAAAAGCTCTGATTAGAGAACGTAATGCCAAGAAGAAGTTGGAGGCAAAACTAGATCAAAAAGCACAGGTAACCCTAGCTGAAAATAAAGAGTTTTTTGACTCATATGAAAAAGCTACCAGCCGACAAGTTCAGTTGCAATTTTTAGCGAGCCTGACACAAGAACTATTGTTAGACAAAAGTATTGATGAGTCTTTTCAGCAGTTTTCGGAAAATGTAGCGAGATTGCTAGATAATTGTTCTGTGGTTGTTATGCGTATCAACCATGATTCAAACCATGCAATATGGTCATTACGTGAGATTGGTGAACATTGGCAAAGCTTAACTTGGCAAAAAGAATATGAAGCGCCAATTAAACCAATGCTGGCAACAAATGAGTCGATATGGCACCGTTTTGAGTATAAGGATTCCGATAAGCGTCCCAGCTATTCCAATTTATTTGTTAATGATACTGTGTTGTACCTATTGGTTAAAGTTAGTGAAAAAGAACGTCGATTAATCTTGTTTGATATTAGTCATTTTTGCTATAGCGATGATTTTAAACAAACTTTAGACATCGCCGCGCAACAATTTACGTCAGCAATTAAGCGGCGTATGACTAAAATAGAACTTGCCTATAATTACCGAGACTTACGTAATACTGTTGATGAATTAAAAAGCACACAGCAACAATTAGCACACAGTGAAAAAATGAGTTCGCTTGGCCAACTTGCCGCTGGAGTTGCTCATGAGATCAACAATCCAATTGGTTATATTTCGAGTAATTTACATGTCTTACAGGATTACTTAAATATTTACGAAAACACCTTTGCACAATTACCTGAAAAACTTGTAATACAGCTTGAAAATAACCGAGAGTTGTCATTTGCTCGTGAAGACATTAATGAATTACTAAATGCTTGTATAACTGGCGTTGAGCGTGTTACAGAAATTGTTGCAAGTTTGAAAACCTTTTCCCGTAAAGAGCAAGATGAGTTTTCTGATGTTGTTATTAATGATGTTATCGATAGTGCATTAAAAATTGTTTGGAATAAGCTCAAGTATGACCATGAAATAATTAGAAATTTGTCGGATAATTTACCAATAATCCAAGGGAATTATGGTCAATTACAGCAGGTATTTGTTAATTTATTCGTTAATGCTGCCCAAGCGATGAATGAAAGTGGAGAGTTGAGAATTGACAGTGCTGTCGTAAGTAATTATATCGAGGTTAATGTTCACGATACTGGTTGCGGTATGGATGCTTCAGTCATGCGCCATTTGTTTGAGCCTTTCTATACCACTAAAAATGAAAGTGAAGGTACAGGATTAGGGTTATCGGTTTCCTATGCTATCGTAGAGAAACATGATGCGATGATAAGCGTAAACTCACAACCAGAGCAAGGGTGTACGTTTACGCTTAAATTTCCTATTGCTAATTTGTGACTGAGTGTTTAACCACTGGTTCTACTAAAGTTTTGCGACAATATTTTTCGGACTATAAATATGAAAAATATCATAGCGGCTTGTACTTAAGTTATGTTGTTGAGGTGTTCTAAACGAAATTGACACCTCAATATCACTGCCATTTATTTCTGACTTTCTATCACAGTAAAGTATCGCGCTAATTGGAAATAAGCCTTTATTTAACTCTAATGAACCGGTCAAAACTTGCTCTGATTCAAAGCGAGTCATTAAATGAATTTTTCTATCAATTACCCGTTTGTTATTCATGTCAATGCGAGCATAACAAGAACTAATTTTTGACATAGTGTCTGATTTAGCAGTTATAGCTTGGTTTTTAACGTAAAACTCAACACCAACTTGTAAACGTCCTTTAGTACGATTAGGAAATAAGCCATTTAGGCGATACATGCTTTTACTTGGTTGAGCAATGCCGTAGCTTTTATGGCTTGCTAGTGAAAAGCGTGTTTCATTCATAACAAATGAGCCTACATCATTGCTATAAGCTGCCTGTTCAACACTTGAAGGTAACGGGTAAACACGAGTTATCCAACCTGGAAATAAGTCAGCCTTATTGACGGCTTGTGCTAACACTTCATTACTGCCAACATGATAAGGGTTAAGTGTTCTTAGTATTTCTAGCTCATTTTCTGCCTTCGCTAGTAATAAGCTTTTGTCATCTAGTCTAGCACTGAAAGAACTGGCTTTTTTCCATTGTAATGCCGCAATTCCACCTAATGACAATGTAAAAATAACTAATATAGTCACTTTTATTAAAGACTCGGTAAATGAACTAGTTCGGCGACTATATCTTTCCTTTCTATAATAACCACTCATAACGTTCTCCTCACACTTTTCTTGCATTTGAACTTTGTCTATCAAAGATTGCAAATGCTCTGCCATATATTTATTCGTTAAATTTCATGTAGATAGATTTTTTAGTGAGATTTTTAATGGATAACGCTTTGCAAATTGCAATGGTGACAACCGCATTATGCAAGCTCTAAATACGTAATATTGTTAACTTGTTGATAAAAAACAATAAAATTTTAGGCAAGGAAACTGCAACAGTTTTCGTGAATGAAATTTTATTAATATTTTTGTCAATACAAAGACAAGAAAGCGTGAGGAGTAATGTATGCGAATTAATTATTTGAAGGTAGCAACTGCTGTTATCTTGTTGTCGACGAGTAGCGCTGCATACAGTGTCACTCAAGTTGATATTGAATTGCAGCTGCTAGTCGATATATCAGGGAGTATCAATACGCAAGAATATGATTTACAACTTCAAGGTTATCAAGCCGCTTTTGAAAGCAATAATGTGCAAAATGCCATTATCAATGGCTCTGAAGGGCAAATTGCGGTTCAACTTATTATGTGGTCTGGACCTAATCAACAAAGTGTAATGATTGATTGGACGTTAGTAGATAGCGAAGGAAGTGCTGATACCTTAGCTGCTAGTATTGGTGCGATTGCCCGACCGTTCTCTGGCTGGACGGCCATTGGTGAAGCTGTTGAATATGCCTACCCATTATTTGAAAACAACGGCTTTGAGGGCTTTGAGCAAATTATTGATATATCAGGAGATGGTACTAATAACTCTGGTGTTTCACCTAGTGTAGCGACAGATAATGCCATTGATGCGGGTGTTGATACCATAAATGGTATCGTTATTACCACTAACCAAAATGTTGTTGATCAATACTTAGATGATGTAATTGCAGGTGAAAGTCCATTTTTACTTGCACCAGGCAATTTTGATGATTTTCAAACCGCGATAGAAAATAAAATTGTCGCTGAAATAGAAGGTTCTCAACCTACTGGTGCTGTTTCTGTACCTGAACCAGGAACAATAGGCTTATTTGCCATTCCTGCACTATTTCTTTGTTTTAGAAAGCGCGCTACTGAGGAGAATATATCATGAGAGTAACTAATCTAATGACCCTGTGTTTTGCTCTATTTTTTGGTGCAGCAGAGGCTGCGACGACAAGCAACTTTTCTTTCGATTTTGGCGTTATTCGTCATAACGATGTTGGTGAGCCAATTGCATTTGAAAAAACAACCCAAATCCCAATCGTTAATGGTGTTGAAACCACATTATATGGGTTAGTTGTTACCAGTGCTGACGATGAACAATTTAACTTAAACTCAGTGCATATAGTACCAATACAAAGTGAGCGTGGTAGTTTGAAGAAAGTTATGGGCAAGGCAATGATTATTAAAAAGCGTGGCGCGATATTTATGCGTACAGATTTTGATGACTTACCTGGCGATTATCAAATGGAAATTTACATTGATAATGAATTACACCATACGATTAGTTATCAGCTTGCAGATATAACTTTAGCTAAACGCTAATAACATTTTCCTCACTGAGCCGGACATGGATGTCCAACTCATTTCGCAAATTCCTACGTTAAATTTATTCACCAAATAACATCAATATTATTGTTAATTTTGTCTTTAATTCCTTAATATCACTACCAAGATAACTAAAACACAAAATGGAATTAATTTATGGCTGAATCTAACAGTGAAAATACCACCGAACAAGCTGCTAAAACTTTGGACCCGGCTAACCTACTAAAAGACGAGCTTGATCAAGTTAGTCATTTTTATAATGTTATTGTTGAATTTTTTACTAACTATAGTTTTCAACTTGTTGGTGCATTCATTATTTTCATTATTGGTTATATGTTTGCTGGAAAAATTGCAAAACTTGTTTTACGCCTTTGTGAGCGACATAAACTAGATGTTACTTTAAGTCGGTTTTTGGCGAATACCAGCAAAATGCTGATTGTGGTAATGATTACAATTATCGCGTTGGGTAAATTAGGTATTAGCGTTACACCATTTATTGCGGCTATTGGTGCTATTTCTTTAGGTGCTGGCTTAGCGCTACAAGGTTTATTAGCCAACTATGCTGCTGGCTTTAATATTATTATTATTCGACCTTTTGTTGTTGGCGATACCATCACAGTACAGGGAGTTACTGGGCAAGTAAAAGAAGTGTTATTGGCTTATACAATATTATCAGACGAAGACAATGTTGAAATTACCATACCTAATAAACACATTGTCGGTGAAGTACTACATAACTCAAAAAATGATTCGTTACTTGAGTTAAGTGTCGGTATAGATTATGCGGAAAATCCGTTAGAAGTGGTTGCTTTGTTAGAAGAGACATTAGGTAATTTAGACATAATTAGTGATGTTCGAAAACCGCAAATTGGTATAGATGAATTTGCTGATAGTGCTATCACTATAGCTATACGCTTATGGACGCCGACGGCTAGTTTATATAGTGCAAAATATAAAGCTTACAAAGAAATATATTTAGCACTTGAGCAAGCTAAAATTAAAATACCGTTTCCACAACGTGATGTGCATCTTATTAAAGAAGCAAGTTAATTTAGTGCTTAGATAAATAACCATATGTCGTTAGGTAAATCGCGCTTAGATCGCTTTATTGCTATGCATTGTCAAATAAGCCGTCGTGATGTGCGGCTTATGCTGGCGCAAGGTCAGGTATTAGTCGATGGTGTGATTGCTCGCGATATAGATGAAATTATCACGAGTTTTTCTAATATTGTTATTGACGGTCAAATCGTCCAAGCCAATACGCCGCACTATATTATGCTGCATAAACCTATTGGTGTTGTTAGTGCGACAAAAGATGAACAGCATAAAACAGTTATAGATCTACTAGATTATACATTTAAAGCGCAATTGCATATTGTAGGGCGTCTTGATCTGAATACCTCCGGGTTGCTGTTACTAACCAATGACAGCCGATGGTCTGAGCAACTTACCCAGCCAATGAATAAAGTCACTAAGCGCTATGTAGTCACTTTGGAGAATAAATTGACTGATGACTATATTGATGCTTTTGCTAACGGTATGTACTTTGAGTATGAAGATATCACCACTAAACCAGCCAAGCTTACTATCATTTCTGAATACCAAGCTGAAGTAGAACTCATTGAAGGGCGTTATCATCAAATAAAACGCATGTTTGGGCGCTTTCGTAATCCTGTTATGGCTTTACATCGCAGTGCGATTGGGAAATTGCAGCTTGATAATGAATTGGCTGTTGGCTTGAGTCGGCAGCTAACAGATAATGAAGTTAGTAATATTAATAACTAAGAATTTATTTGTAGCTCTGCGCTGAGCTAATAGGTAAATACTTAAAGATAATCGTAAGGAATAAATGTGACTAAATACATAATATTAATCATTGTACTTGGCTTAATTGTTAGCTTTTTTGTCCGCAATAATGCTAATCGTGAAGCTGCTAAAGTTAATGCGATAAAAGCGGCTGAATTTTTACAGGCCAATAAGCAAGTTGAAGGGGTTATTGAAACAGCGTCAGGTTTGCAGTTACAGGTATTAACCGCTGGTGAAGGTGATGTACGCCCAAGTGCAAGCTCGAAAGTAAAAGTACATTATCATGGTACTTTGCTTGACGGAACGGTCTTTGATAGCTCTGTAGAAAGAAACGACCCCATTAGTTTTGGCTTAAAGCAAGTGATTAAAGGCTGGACCGAAGGGCTACAGTTGATGGTTGTAGGTGAAAAGACACGTTTGTTTATTCCGGCAGAGCTTGGTTATGGTAATAACGCCGCAGGAAAAATTCCACCAGGATCATTGCTTATTTTTGACGTTGAATTACTCGCAATTAACTAAGGAGCTATTTTCTGGCAAGGTAGTTAATTTTGTAAAAAAAGGCTTAGTTCATTGTGAGATGAATTAAGCCTTTTTTAATTATTCCGAAATTATTATTCATCTCTAAATGCTTCTGCGCTCAAATGATGTCGATTCAATAGTTTATAAAATTCGGTGCGATTACGTTGTGCGATTTTAGCTGCTTGAGATACATTGCCTGCTGTTAACTTTAAAAGTTTCGCCAAATAGTCTCGTTCAAATTTATCTCTAGCTTGCACAAATGACGGTAAAATTGTGGTTTTGTCGCGCAGGGCATTTTTAACTAACATTTCACTGATCAAGGGCTCTGTAGAAAGTGCCACCGTTTGCTCGACAACATTTTGCAATTGTCTGATATTCCCTGGCCAAGCGGCACTGATTAAAATCTCCATGGCCTCTTGCGAGAATCCGGATATATTAATGTGTGATTGTTCGGTTGAACGTGATAAAAAATGCTGAGCTAATAACGGAATATCTTCGCGACGTTCTGTAAGAGGTGGTAATTCTAATTCGACAACATTTAATCGGTAATATAAATCTTCACGGAAGGTTTTATCAATAATAGCCTGCTGTAAATTTTTGTGAGTTGCAGAGATGATTCTAACGTCTACTTTAACTGACTGTGTACTACCTACAGGCCTAACTTCTCGCTCTTGCAAAGCTCTTAATAGTTTTACTTGAAAGCTCATTGGCATATCGCCTATTTCATCTAAAAATAGCGTGCCGCCGTCTGTGGCTTGAAACAAACCTATGTGATTTTTCTCAGCACCGGTAAATGCACCCTTGCTATGGCCAAATAATTCTGACTCCAATAGTTGTTCTGGAATAGCAGCGCAATTAATAGCGGTGAATTGCTGATCATGACGAGGACTAGCTAAATGAATTGCTTTGGCGAGTAGCTCTTTACCTGTGCCACTTTGACTATGAATCAGTAAACTGAAATCGCTTTTTGCAACTTGTTTACTTTGCTGAAGCAGTGACTCCATAACCGTACTACGACTTATAATTTGATCACGCCATTGGTTGTCAGCTTGGCTATGATTTAGCTCTGCTGGTTGTAATCGTATCGCTTGTTGAACAACTTCTAGCAGCTCTTTACTTTCAAACGGTTTAGTTAAAAAACTAAATACACCTTGCTTAGTGGCATTGATCGCATCTGGGATGGTGCCATGTGCCGTCATAATAATAACTGGAATATGTGGGTGCTTAGAACGAATTTGTTCAAACAACGCCATACCGTCCATGCCTTCCATTTTTAAATCACTGATCACTAAATGCGGATGAAAACTTTCTAACCTGCCTAAGGCAATTTTAGCATTTTTAGCTGACTCGACTTGGTAACCAGCGGCAGAAAGGCGAATGCCAAGTAAACGCAGTAAGCTTGGATCGTCATCAACAATGAGGATTTTACTGGTGTTTTCTGTTGATAAGTCGTTATTTGATATCATTAATTAATCTCAATTATTTTTGGAAATATACAGCTATTAAGGTGTTATTGGCGCTTATCTATAGCTTGGTCAATCTTTTTTAACTGGATGATTGTTTGTTCTAAAATAGCTATTTTTTCAATTAGCGACTGATGCTTTTTCAATGTTAACTTTGCTTGTTCTTGTTGTTGTAGTAGCAATCGATTGCGCATTAGTAAGCGTTGGTTTAATTGGTCTCGCAATAAGGTGATAAATGCCTGTTCACTTGGATTTATGTTGGCAAAAGCGAGGTTTTTTCCTTCTTGTTGCATCTGGTTAAGTAAAGCTTTAGCGTTGAAGCTATTGTAAATAGGCGACTTAGGTAAGCTGTATAGCAGTAATAATTTTATTTGGCTGTCGTAATCTTGTTTGGTTGGTTCCGTTACCGTTACAGCCATTTTGCTTTGCAGTACATTAACTTCCTCCATCAGCTGAGTTTCTGTGAGTTGTTGTAATGCAAGATAGTATTCGCCGTAACTTTTAACTGAGTCGGGCGAGTTGCTGGTAAGTTGGCAACCTGACAGCAATAACGTTGCAACCAAACAGAAAGCTGATATTGAAATATAATGGAATTGAAACATTAGCCAGGCTCCGTTTGTTGGAATGCGCGCGGTATGTTAATAGTAATTTTAGTGCCACTTGGCTGATTTTGTTGGCTGTTTAACCATATATCGCCATTGAGTCTAAGGATAAGTTCTTTAACAATTGTTAAACCTAAGCCACTGCCTTTAATTAAACTATCGCTAGGTGGAGGACCTTGAAAAAAAGCATCGAATACGTGTTTTTGGTTTTCTTCGTTAATACCAACACCGTAATCGGTAATTGATAATTCTAAATGGCCGTCGGTAAGCAAGGTATCAATATCAATAATGCCTTCACTCGGTGAATACTTAATCGCGTTAGATAACAAGTTGTCAATAATGACATTAATTTGTTTGCGGTTGCTAATTATACCTAGGCTATTTTCTTTTATATTTAGTTGAATTTTCTTACGTTTTATATCTAATGCTCTCGCGGAGACTACCTGTTTTATCTCTTGAACAATCAGTATTTTTTCACTGTCTTGTAAGCTTGTAGAGTCGAGCACGATATTAAAGTCGAGCAAATCTTCAATGTGTTTTTGTAAACGGAAAACACTATTTTTAATAATATGAGATATTTCCTGTTGCTCTGCATTTAGCTCACCAACACTATTGTCATAAAGCAGTTCAGTTCCTTCTCTAATGGCAGCAAGTGGAGTTTTTAATTCATGTGAAATATGCCGAATAAAGCTAGATTTTTGTAGCTCAAGCGCATGTAGTCTAGTTCTCATATGCTCTAATGCATGCGCTATTTCTTGAATTTCAGGCGAGCCTGTTGCAGTAATTTTTTGGTCGAATTTACCTTGCTGTAAACGATAGATACTTTGTGCCAATGTTTTTAATGGGCTGGTGATTAGAAAAATAAACAATGCAGCAATCACCACACTAATCGGAATGATGAGCAAACTTTGTATCATTATATCGCGTGTTGACTGAGCAGCTTGCTTTATGTGGTCAATATGCTGGCTGTTTAACGCATTACTTCGTAGATTTATCTTTTCCGAAATTGTGGTAAGCATGCCAAATTTTTTCTGTATTGGTTGCAAGATATCTTGATTAGTAGTGGGCTGTGCTTCAGCTTGCGGTATGGTACTTTCTACTAGTTCAGTAATTGTATCCATATAATTTTTTGATAATTTTTGAATCTCATCGTCATTGCTAGTAGCGCTTAATTGCAGAATGATTGATAAAATTTGTTGGCTTTGTGCTAAGTAAACTTCTGATAAAGCAGCATCTCTTAATACTATGTATTGAGCGGCACTTCGTTCCATTTTTATTTGATTGCTTTTCAATAGCTGCTGGCTATCAAGTAGCTTTTTAACGTCATTAATAGCACCTTCACTGGCACTCGATAGAGAATTTACTTGTGAAGCACCGAATAGCAGTGCAATAACGAGCGGAATTGCCACTAAACTGAACCCTAATAATGTCAGCGACTTTATCGACATATTTAGCACAGACAGCTGAGTTGCTTGATTTGTGGAAAGATGTTGTTTTGTTTTATTCACAGGGGCAATTTCATTTTTTATTAACTCGTAAGTACAGCCTTAGTGTCAGTCAATTTTGACTAAAAAACAATGCTGTCTCAATATGGAGACATCTAATTTTCTTGTGATTTTTTATTGTTACTTATTGATTTTTAAGTATAAAAATTGATTTTTTTATTGTGATTATGTAAGTGTAAAAAATGAATTAATTATACTGTTGCTAATAGGTGACAGTTTAGATGAGCGTTTTTTTAGTTAATCCTTATATTTCAATTGCTTATAATTTTGGTACAGGATGTGCAATATCCGTATGTAAATGGCGATTGCCATAGTAAGCATATTGATTGATGTGCTGTTAACCTAAGAGAAGGATGTAAACATGAGTACTATTAGCTTAAAAAAATTATCGATAACTGTAGTTGTTGCTTCATTGGTATCAAATGTTGTTTTTGCAAATAGCGATATCAATAAGGTACTGCCAAAAGCCAAGCAACCTGCAATGTCTTTTTCTCAACTTATTGCCAGTTATGATGCTGATAAAAACAACGCCTTAAGTGCAAAGGAATTGTCTGCCAACAAGGTACTAAGTAAAAATTTTAAGAAAGTTGATACAAACGGTGATCAACAAATTAGTGAGCAAGAATTTAATATTTATCTTGAGAACATGAAAAAATCATTGTCATAGTTTCTTAGCAAACGCTGTTTAACAGCTCCCTTTTTTGCCGACTGCAAGCATTCATTCCCAGCCAAACAGTCGGCCTTTTTATACTGAAATTTAAGGCCCCCAATATGAATAATCAGTCTTCTGAGCAAACACTATCTCGTTATGTTCAAATTGATAAGTGGATATTTGAAGTGAAATCGGTTCGCGCAATACGTGTTGATGACTTTGGTAAACCCTACTCAGCCATTGCTAATTTTACACTAAACGGTAATAGCGCATATATTGACGGATTGTTGACTCGAGAAGATGATGATTTCACCCGTGAAGACTATCAAACATTTGTTAAAATGACTCAGCAGCTAGAAGTAAAAAATGTTAATTTTGATCGTTTTAAACAACGTCGACGTGTATCTGACACGGTAAAAATAACGCCGATGAATAATGAAAAGCCAGCATTGAAATTAGTAAAAGCCTAGTCAAGTATCCGTATGAGTCGATATAATTGTAAATGATGTTAAATATTTGAAAGGGCTGTCAAATGAAATCAATTAAAGTCGACAATGGTTATATTACTCCGTCTAAAATTATTTGTGTTGGACGTAATTATATTGACCATATCAGTGAGCTAGGGAATGAGGTCGCTGACAATATGGTGCTATTTTTCAAACCCAACGCTGCTATTGGCTCGCAGCTATCCGCCTTTCACGAAGAAAGACTGCACTATGAAGCAGAACTTTGTTTTATGTATCAACAAGGTAAATTTACCGCTATCGGTGTAGGGCTCGATTTAACAAAAAGAGAGCTACAATCCGAGCTTAAAAAGAAAGGCTTGCCTTGGGAGCGTGCAAAGGCATTCACCCAGTCTGCACTGTTTAGTGACTTTGTTACTATCGACTCAATAACAGAAAACTTTGAACTGCAACTTGATATTAATGGTCAACGTCAGCAAACAGGCAGTATTGCTATGATGTTATATTCACCCGAAAAAATTCTCAAAGAGATATTGTCGTTTATTGATTTAGAAGATGGCGATATTGTTATGACGGGTACACCCGCTGGTGTAGGTGAAGTTGAAATTGGTGATGTGTTTGATGCGCGAGTGTTAAATGGGCAAGCCGTTATTGCCGCCCAGCGATGGCAGGCGCAATAGCACCGACAGCAGCACTGATGTTTTATTATGAGTATTTTCGCTACTCGCATTAATGTGAGATAATTTGAGAGAATTTATTATATAAGTGAAAATAGCAAAAATGAAACGCGTAACCCTTTATACCATGAAAAATTGTCCTCATTGTGAAAGTGCTAAACGATATCTTGAGCAAGAAAAAATTCCTTTTCGTTTATGTAATATTAAAACCCCAGCAGGTCAAAAAGAGTTTTCTAAATTAAATAGACGTGGGGTTCCGGTAGTTAAAATTGCTGATCAAGTTCTCAATGGTTTTAGTGTCAAAGATTTTAACCGTATCTATAAAGCTTGATTCTTTTTCCTCCGATTTTTCAGATCATTAACTGAAGGTTTAACCCAAACACTTGGTAAAACTACCTTGAAATAAGCTGCTTGGTTTTCAGTCGTTTAATTGTTTTATTTGTGTTAGCTTAATGTTAAGGGTTTGATGGATGTAATGCGTGGTAACGAAATGGGGAAGGTTATAGCTGCATATTGTGTTAGTTGCATTTTGTTTTTCTTGAGCCTACTTATTGATGCTAGAGCGAATGATAAAATTGACTTTAGCCAAATGGATAACGAAATAAATCTACACCCTTGGCTTTCTTATCAAAAACTTATAGGGTTGCAAGATGCGGCAGAAAGTTATGATGAGGTTCAATATCTTTGGTGGTTAGTACGAAAAGCGCAAGCTGAAAACCTAGTTTATTTTTATGATGATTTTAATCAGACAATTAAGCTAGCGGTAAGCCTTGTTAATGATGAAACACCTTTAACTATTCAAGCCAAAATAAATGTGTATCAAGGTATTATTCATCAACGTCAGGGTAATTATTCCCTATCTGAAGAAGTTTTAGCTAAAGCCTTACTACAAGCCAATGAAGCAAAGTTAAGCCATTTATATGTTTACGGTAAGCAAGAGCTTGCTTATACCAAAACCTTAACTGAGTTATTTGAAACATCGTTGGTTGATATTCAAGAAGCCTATGTAGAAGCTTTTGCATTAAAAGATCAATTTTTAATCGCGTCAATCAATGAAACTTATGGTGCTATTTACGGCTACTTAAACGATTACGAAAAGTCGATTGAGTATTATCAACGAGCCTTAGAAGTTTATACTTATTTAGAATACCCCGCGCATATTGCAGAAGCCATTTACGGCTTAGCGTCGACTTATCGTTATTGGAAGAAATTTGATTCAGCCATTGAGTACTTTCAATTGTATCAAGAGAAAATTTCTTATACGCCAAATTCAAATATTAGCTTTTTTTCAGCCTATGGTTTAGGCATGACCTATGCCGAAAAAGGTGATTGTGAACTCGCTATTGTAACTATTGATAAGGCGCTTGCTTTGGATGGTCTAGTAGATTACAACGCTGAGTTGTATAAAAGAAAAGCGAATTGTTTTATTGCTTTAGGCCAGTTAGATAATGCTGAACAGGCGTTGTTTAATGCTGCAGCGGAGTTTTCTAAAGTGCCTGAAATTATGGGTACAGCTTGGCAGTTAGAAGTCATAAAAATTTCAGGAGAATTGGCGCATGCCCGTGGTGACTATAATTTAGGTTATAAAATGCTTGAGCAATATTATCGAAAATATACTCAATTATTGTTAAAGAATTCTTCAGAACGATTGATAAAAGTAAGAGCTGGCTTAGAGGTTGAGCGACAGCAGATTACGCAGGCGTTAGAGAAAAAACGCTCTCAAGTAGAGTTATTAGAATTGGAGAAACGCAAGAGTATTAGCACGCAACAAATTTATTTTAATATTTTTATTATTTGTATGGTGTTAGTTGTATTGGCTGTCATTGTTGTTCAATACCGAAATAACAAAAAAATGCATCGACTAACTATTAGAGATCCATTATCGGGTTTATTTAATCGTCGTTATATTTTTGAAAATTTAAATAAAATTATCAGCAGTAGTAACTTAGCAAAAGTTGAGTTGGCCGTGGTCTTGATTGATATCGATAACTTTAAAAAGGTGAATGATAAATTTGGCCATCCGGTCGGTGATGAAGTTATTTGCCAGGTCGCTAACATTGGCAAGCAGGTATTTCGCGAAGGAGATGCGTTTGCCCGTATTGGAGGCGAAGAGTTCTTATGTATTTTACCACGGACAAATATTGCTGAAGCAGAAAAAGTAGCACAACGCTTTTTAACGATAATTAATAATGCAAAAATGATCTCAGGCAGCGATGATACCGTAACGGTAAGTATTGGTATTGCTGAATTAACCGAACAGTGCCAAGACGCTAAACAGTTATACATTGATGCTGACACTGCATTGTATCAAGCTAAGCATCTGGGGAAAAACCAAATTAGTGCTTTTACTGAGAGTGATTAGGTATTAAATTTTTACTGCGATTTTTGTTGATATGTAAGTAAGAGAGTAGTGAGTGCCCGAACATATTGAATGATTATGACCAATCTGAATAAGCTTGCTGAGAGCATAATTATAAGCTTGCAGCAATATATTAATACCTTAGGTTACCGTCCAGTAGTTCATTTTGAACTAGAGGGCTGTTATCAGAAGCGAAACAATATTAGTGTTGACTATAACAATGTTAACCAGAGTTTATCAAAATTGGGTATTGATGGTGAAGTTGTCGCTGAATACTGGAGTAATCAATGGGAATATGTTTCTCTGTTTAATGGCCAAAGCCCGTTAAAAGAAGCTCAAAATTTACATAACGCAATTCATATTTTACCAAAATTATTTGCTAGGCAAGGGGTCGATAATACGTTAATTAAGCCGGTTGTTTGGGCTGGTGATACCGGCAAGCTAGCATCAGGCTGTAATAATATTTTCAGCCTTGATAAGCGCGCGGTGCACATTCCTAATGCGGTGCAAATTAATGTTAGTTTGCAAGATAAAAATAACAGCAATGTACTTACTTCAGGTGATTTTGCTGAACGCTTACAAGAAAATTTTATGGCGACCAGTTTACCTTGTTGCTTATTGTATTTACCTGAAGAAGATGCATTTGAGCGATTGGCGTTAAAAACAAAGTATGGTTTAGCAGCAGAGTTATGTTCACCTGTTGATATTTCTGGTGGTCACCAAGGTAGCGTCGCCCTTTATCGTGATATTGGTAAACATAACCAAAAAATGGGTGTCGAACCTATATTATACGATGATAAAAATAATGTTTTACTAAGTCGTGACAATTGGCATAAAACCGCGCGTATCGAGCATAGGCTTGGTGCGTCAAGTGAGCGGTATAACCCGTTCCTTAATGTTATTTATGCGCTGTTAAATATTATTGATACCCTTGATGATGTTAAACCTCAACTAAGTGCCAAAAGTACGCAATTGCCGGCGTCATTATATGATAAGAGTGATTGCTTTGGCGCTATCGCGTTATTTGCAGGTGATTCGTGGTTTAGTCAGACAATAGATCGAACGTTAGCGCAACAAATAGGCTACTCCTCGACTCAACAAGTAAGCGAAATCAGTGATGGTCAGCTGTTAAAACAATATTATTTAAAGCAATTTCAGCAGGCCGATATTATTATTTAGCCTAATTGCAATAAATTCATGTTTAGATGAAATTAGACGAATAGAAATAACAATATAAGTTAATGAACAATATGATAACTCAACTTACTACGCCGACACTTGATGGAAGCTCTGTTGCTGAAAAGCGAATGGAGTTGGCAGCATACTTTAAAAACACTTGGTCGACTTATGAGTCGTTATTTTCATTAATTAATCACGACGATGCCTACTTCCTTAGACCTGAGCCGTTACGACATCCGCTGGTTTTTTATTACGGTCATACGGCAACATTTTATATTAATAAACTCATCCTTGGTAAATATATTAGTCAACGAGTAAATAGCAGGTTAGAAGCTATTTGTGCGGTGGGTGTTGATGAAATGAGCTGGGATGATCTCAATAGTGAGCATTATGACTGGCCCAGTATTGATGAATTACGGGACTATCGTGAAACTGTGTATCAGTTGGTTTTAACATTAATTGAAACCATGGATTTGTCGTTACCCATTAAGCAAAATTCCCTTGCTTGGATTATTTTGATGGGCTGTGAACATGAGCGTATTCATCTTGAAACATCGTCAGTGATTATGCGCATGCTACCGCTAAAGTGGTTAACGCAAAATGATGCTTGGTTGCCTTGCACTGTTTCTGCAGCAAGTGAAGAAAATAGTCTAATTAATGTGACGGCACAAACAGTTGCACTAGGGAAAAAAGATAATGATAAAACCTTTGGATGGGACAACGAATATGGCCGTGCTAGCATTGAAGTGGGTAAATTTAAAGCCAGTAAATATTTAGTTTCTAATCAAGAGTTTTTAAAATTTGTGCAAGTAGGCGGCTATCAAAATAGTCAATTTTGGTGTCAAGAAGGACAAGCTTGGCTAACTTTTACTCAAGCTAAAATGCCTAAGTTTTGGCTTAATATTGACGGGCAGTACTTTCAACGTAATTTACTAAACGAAGTACCATTACCTCTTAGTTGGCCGGTTGAGGTTAATTGCTTAGAAGCTAAGGCATTTTGTCAATGGCGAGAAAGTTTTAGTGACAGCTATATTCGTTTGCCAACCGAAGCTGAATGGTATTGTTTAACCGATAATGTTGCGAGTGAACAAAAGCAATTGAGTGATACGCCAGGAAATATTAACTTAGCTTATTATGCATCTTCTTGCCCTGTTAACTATTATCAACATGGCGAATTTTTTGATGTTATTGGCAATGTTTGGCAATGGACAGAGTCCGCTATTGACGGCTTTTCAGGATTTACAGTACACCCTCTTTATGACGATTTTTCGACACCAACCTTTGATGGCAATCATAATTTAATCAAAGGTGGCTCTTGGATTTCGACTGGCAATGAAACCTTATTATCTTCTAGGTATGCTTTTCGCCGGCACTTTTTTCAGCATGCAGGCTTCCGTTATATTGAAAGCGACAACAGCAAAGTACCAAATGAAAAGGTTAATGAATTTGAAACTGATAAAAATATTTGTCAGCAATTAGAGTGTTACTTTGGTGATAGCTTTTTAGAGTATGGTGATTATGGTCAAAAGATTGCCGACCATATTCTATTTTTGCTTACGGAATGTGGGGTAGGAAAAAAACGGTTGTTAAATTTAGGCTGCAGCGTAGGGCGTATTGCGTTTGAGTTAAGTAATACCTTTGAGCATATTGATGCAGTTGATTTTTCAGCGCGAACTATTCAACACGGTGTAAGGCTGCAATCAGGGGAAAGTGTTCGTTATACCAAAACCATTGAAGGTGATATTTGCCAGTATAAGGAATTTACGCTTGAACAGGTCGTAAAGCACGCTAATTGCCAGCGAATATTATTTAGCCAAGGAGATGGTTGCAATTTAAAAGCGCATTTTCAAAACTATGATGTTATTTTTATTCAGCACAGTTTAGAGAATGGTTATGATCCGGCAAGTTTACTGCGTCATGTCGCAACACGGTTAAATCCCCGAGGGATAATGATTATACTTTCAGATCATCAATATATTACAGAGCATACACCGCGAGAAAAATGGTTAAGTGGGCTTAAGGTTAATGGTGAAAATTTATTTTCAAATGATGCACTAGCTATACATTTGAGTGAGAAGTTTAGCCCAGTTGATCGACAAGAGTTTCACCGCGTTGTAGCGAGCAGTGCTAGAAATTATAATGTAGATTTGTGCCAAATGAGCACATGGCAGTTAAAATAGCCTAAAAACGTCATGCTAGTTTAAATGGCATATGCAATGATGGTTGATTATGCCGTTGGGGAACATTGGTATTCAACTATTTATGACTACTTGAATACTCATTATCTTGTTCTTATAAAATGTTGATAATGTTAAGTGTTTATTAATTAGGTGGAATACTAGGGTATTACAAAACGTAAAACAGCATCATAAAGAAGTGACAAACGGCTGCCACTAATACAAAGATATGCCATATCGCATGACTATAAATGGCATTTTTTCTGACATAAAAAATAGTACCTAAGCCGTAAATTAGCCCACCTAAAGCAAGTAATACAAGCCCTTCTGTAGCTAGTTTTTCATTTAGTTTATGCACTATGGTTAAAGAAATTAAGCCCATACCTAAATAAGTACTAAGTGATAGCTTTTTATATTTATTACCAAACTTAATTTTAAAAAGTATGCCTAGCAGTGCTATTCCCCAGATGATCGTCAGCATTATCATGCCAATATCACCTGACAGTGTGATTAACATCAACGGTGTATAAGTACCGGCAATTAAAATGTAAATGGCACAATGATCAAGCAGTTTAAATAGCTTTTTTGCTTTTGGGTTCAGCAGTGCGTGATATAAGGTTGAGGCACTAAAAAGTAGTATTAAACTCGTACCATAAATACTAAAGCTTGCAATTTTTACGACATCATTTTGTAGCCAAGCAAGAGTTACTAATAGTGTTAATCCGGCAACACTTAGTAAAGCCGCTAAGCCGTGGCTAATTGCGTTAACGATTTCTTCAGATAGAGCGTAGCTTTGAGTTTGCACTTATAAACACCTTAGTAAATTTCAGCGTACACGTGTACACAAAATGATAATAACAAATTCATGCATGCAACGCTAGTGGTCTGACCTTCTGGATGGGTGAATAGGTTTGAGAAAAGCACGAATCTTATTTATCCGATATAGAGTATAGGAAGGATATATTGAGGTTTTATATAGTTATCTAGCTTTGTTAACAGGCATATTTAGGTGAAGTAAACACCTTAATTATCGAGCAAAAATAGCTATAAGCGAAAGCAGAAATTTACAAGAAGTAGAGAGGGAAAGTGTTATATGCGCTTATATAAGTGATTCAACTCTATAAGCGCGAAGAAGATGTGTAGCAAATATGACTATTTAAAGTGCTAAGTCTATAACCATTTCACGCAACTCATCTTTAGAGATAGAATTATCATGATTTTTATCGAAGCGATTAAAAATGGTTTCACACATACGAATGCCTTTGTCTTGAAGTAGGCAGTCAATTAATTCAACAAACTCACTTCTATTAATAACGCCATCTTTGTCTTCATCAAATACTTCAAATAGCTCATCAACCCACTGATTTAATTCCATCAGTTATCCTCTTTTTGGCGAAATATATCTACTACTGACTTTATCGTTATTTTAGTGATATGTGAATGATTAATTATGTTATTTCACATGATTGCCTGTTTTTACCGCAATGGTTAAGCCATTTAGAGGTTGCTATATGCAATGTTTATGAGCGAATTTTATTTATTCCGGCAAGTTAGCCCTACAAAAAATAATAACTATTCACTAAATGTCTTGTTTTTCATGTTATTAATCAGTGAAAAGTACAATAAAAGAGATTTATCAAAAAAAATATTACGCTAGCCCTTAATAAACACGTCTTATTCCAAGTTGCTACGTCTGTTACGTCTGTTACGTCTGTTACGTTTTTACTGCTTGAGCTAAGAGTGGCTTTGAAACCATGATGGAAGAGTATGTTGATATTGAGTCGTTAGTTAGGTTGGATTTTATGTTGTTACGTTTTCCGATGGTGTTGAATATATCAGTGTCACCGAAACAAATATTCAACTTATTGACTTTGAAAACCTGGCGAATTAACTTATATTAACTGCTAATGATTCAGCAATATCGTCTGTTTTTTAGGACTTAACACCCGTTACATTATTGGCGTTAGGCTTGTTATTAGCCGCGGCATCTAGCTGTGATTGAGGTCAAGGTGCTTCATTTTATGATCCACCTTTTGCTGAAGGTGGTTACATCTTAAATGGTTTCAAGAATCCTAATTATGGCAACTCAACAAGCTACCAAACACCTCGTTCGTTCTTATTCAGTGCAAGATATGACTTTTAACTTTTAAGTTAACGTTCTTATTTTAATCTGTCGAACTTAAAGCCGCTAACTCTCCCTAGCGGCTTTTTTTGATCAAGAAGTATGAAGGTGGTTTTTAAGGTCAGTCACTTCTTAACAGAGCAGGGCAAAATTCTATCGGCTCAACAATACCATTCTGTTCCGTGTTATAGCATTCATCTAGCAGTGAGCAATAACATACTTTTAAGGTTAAATTGAAGCGCTCATCATTTAACTTTTGCCAGAATATTTGATTATCTTCTGTTAATGCAAAGGTCAGAAAAGGCGTCTCTTCTTGGCCGGGAATAATACTATTTATTAGTGGAGTCGTTATATATAAACCATCAGTGTTGGCTTTACCCATTTCTGCGTTTTGTTTGACTCTGGAAAAATATTCAGTTGCTTCCTCGCTACAACAAGCTTTATAAAACGCGTTTAAACTAGAGTAGCTTTGCTGCTGATATTTATAATCAACTCGCTTAATTATTGCAGGACCAACACCAGCATTTTTCAGTGTTAACGTTAGCTCTTGTTTCCTTGCTTCATTGTCCCAATTACCGCTGGAAAATTGCACTAAGGGTAAGGTCATTGCTTTTACTTGTCGTTCTGCGGCATCTGCTTGCAGATACGTTGCATAAAATGATGCAGCAGAAATTAGAATTGCGCATAAGGCAATTATTAGGTTCAACTTTTCGCTACTAATACCTGCTTTTTTATCTTCGTTTTCTTGAATTAATTTTGCCTGTTCTTCGTTTTTATCACTCATGATGAGCCTTTTTATTATTAATTATCAGTGCGTTATTGATTATTTTTATTTTATTTAAAAATAACTGTAATAAATTTGCAACTGCTCAGACTATACAAGCAACATTATCATTAGGAAGGATAAAATGAAAATAACGTGGAAGAAGATGTTCGTTGCTGGCTTATTGGGCTTTGCACAACAATCACTAGCAAATGATATAAAAAACGAAAACCTGACATTAGAAAATTGCCATTTAGGTGAAATTCGCTCACAAGTTAAGTGTGGTAAGTTGCAAGTTCCAGAGAATTATCAGCAGCCTAATGGTGATAAAATCTCTGTAAACTTTGCTGTTTTACCTGCTATAGACAACAGCGAATATAAAGCTCCGTTAATGTTTTTAGCGGGTGGGCCAGGGCAAGCTGCTGTTGAATTAGCAACCGGCTTAAATCGAATTTTTCGTGAAGTGAGAAAAACACGCGATATTATTTTGGTTGACCAACGCGGTACCGGTGAAAGTAGCGCACTAGCATGCGAACTTGAAGCGGTTGAAAACGTCTACTCGTCTTTAGCTAGTGAGTTTAATGCGCAGGAAGTTAAAGACTGTATCGCTCAGTTTAAAGGCGATGTTACCCAGTACAATTCAGAAAATGCTATCCGTGATTTTGACGGTATTCGTGCCGCATTAGGGCATGAAAAAATTAATATTTACGGTGGTTCATATGGTACGCGTGCTGGTTTAGTGTATATGCGTATGTTCCCTGACTCTCTGGAAAGTGCTGTACTTGACAGCGTTGGGCCAATTGAAGTGCCAATTGGTTTATTTGGCCGAAGTGGTGCGAGATCGTTTAATTTACTAATCGAAAACTGTAAAAATAATGTTTCTTGCCATCAAGCATTTCCGAACCTAGCTGAAGAGTTCCAAGCGGTGAAAAAGCGTTTAGCTGAAAAAAATGTCACGCTTGATATTCTACACCCTCGTTTAGGTGAGCCAACTAAGTTTGTTCTCGATGAAGTTAAGTTTACCGGTAACCTGCGTTTTCAACTTTATGGTATGGAAGGACGCTCTATGGTGCCGTTAGTTATTCATCAAGCTTTCCTTGGAAATTACAAGCCACTTATTGGTTTGATGGCAAGAACTGAAGACGAACAATTAGTCTATACCGGTTTATTGTTTAATATTGTCTGTAATGAAGATATGCCACGAGTGAGTCAAGCGGATAAAAAGCTTGATGCTAATAATAATTTCGACGGCATGGATAGTCAAAAAGCTTGGGAGATGATTTGTCCATTCTTCCCTGAATACCGCCCAGGTGAAGCCTTTTATCAAAGCGTGACCGCCGATGTGCCAACACTGATTTTGTCAGGTAATTTAGACCCTGTTACGCCGCCGAGCAATGGTGAATACTCAGCAAGAACTTTACCTAATAGTCATCATATTGTTGTTGAAAATGCTTCACATACTGTTGCTATGAGCACTTGTGCGAATGTAATTATCAATGAGTTCTTAAGCAAGAAAGATCCCAAAGCGCTTGATGAATCTTGCCTTAAAGATGTACCGGCAGAAACATTTATGACCAGCGTCAATGGCATTCAATAAAGCACGTAAAGTGATAAGAAAAAGGAAATTAAAATGATTGAAGTAAATAACTTACATAAAAGCTTTATTGACAAAAAAAATTCTGTAAAGGCATTAGACGGTTTATCGTTTACCGCTAAAGATGGTGAAATAACCGGTATTTTAGGGCCAAATGGTGCAGGCAAAACAACTTGTTTGCGCACTCTCTATGGCTTACTTTCTGCTGATGAAGGCTTTGCGACAATTGATGGTATTAAAGTGACTGAAGATCCTTTATCGGCACGTGCAAACCTAGGTATTTTCCCTGATAAATTTGGGTTGTATGAGCGCTTAACTGCTTACGAACAAATTGATTATTTTGCCAGCATTCATGGTATGACAGGGCAATCAAAAAAGCAGGCCATTGAGCAAGTAATTAAAGACTTAGAGCTAGAAGATTTAGCACACCGGAAAACGGTTGGCTTTTCACAAGGTCAGCGTATGAAAGTAACATTAGCGCAGTCTTTGGTACATCAGCCTAAAAATTTTGTGCTTGATGAACCAACTCGTGGTTTAGATGTGATGAGCACCCGAATTTTACGCAACCATTTGGCAAAGTTTAAAGCTAAAGGGCATTGCATCTTATTTTCTTCACATGTGATGCAAGAAGTTGCTGCGTTATGTGACCGTGTGATTATTGTTGCAAATGGCAAACTTGCCGCACAAGGAACACCGCAAGAGTTATGTGACTTAGCGGGTGAAACGCATTTAGAAGAAGCGTTTGTTAAATTAATTGGTTCAGATGAAGGAGTAGCAGCATGATACAGTTTAAAGCTCTGCTATTAAAAGAATACAAAGAAGCATTTCGTGATAAACGGGCGTTAATGGTTGCATTGATGATGGCATTTATGGCACCAATAATGATCACTGTTATGTCAAAAATAATTATTGAAAAAGCGATAGATGAACCGCCAGTCTACATTAAATTTACTGGTGCTGAATATGCTCCTAAATTAATCAAACATTTCGAAGAACAAAACTTATTGAGCTTTGCTGATACTCCTGAGGAAGATAAAGCGATTTGGGACGAGCGCAATATTATCATTGATATCCCTGAAGACTATGCGAAAAACATGGCTGAAGGTAAAACCATAAAAGTGCACTTAAAAGCAGACTTCAATGATAAGGCTGTAGGGCCACCAACACGACGTATTAATAATGCTGTACGCGAATTCTCTTTATCGATTGGCTATAAGCGACTGCTATTACGTGGTGTTGATATTCGTTTATTAAATGCTGTGAAAGTCGTTGAGCAAGATACGGCAAAACCTGATGCAACTTTTATTATGATTTCAATGATGATGGGGCTGTATATGATGATGGCTGCATTTATGTCGGGGCTTTCAGTGGCTATTGACTCTAGTGCGGGAGAGCGTGAGCGTAATGTATTAGAAATGTTACTTTGCCAACCCGTAAGCACTATGAAAATAGTATTAGCAAAACTGTGTAGTGCTTCAACTATTTCAGTTATTGGTGTAGTTATGGTGTTGGTACTAACTTCTATTTCTATAGGTTTTGTCGATTTAACTAAAATAGGTGCAACTTTTAGCTTAGGCGTACCAAAAGCATTAACCTTGTTATTTTTATTACTGCCTATTTGTTTCTTTGCTACCGCATGTCAGTTATTTTTGGCATTCCAAACTAAAAGTTTTAAAGAAGCACAATCTACCGTCAATATGATTATTGCAATACCTGCATTTGTACCAGTGGCATTAATGTTAATGGATGATCGCCCGCAATGGTTAGATTGGCTGCCAATTGCCGGTCAGTCGCTAATTATGGAAGACATTTTTAAAGGCGTTGAAGTAAATTGGTTGGCGATGTTAACCACAAGTGGCGTAACTATAGGTATTACGGTGGCATTAGTTGTTATGCTGGCGAATAAGTTAAAGTCAGAAAAAGTGGTTATGGCATTAAGCTAAATAGCGAGAAAACTTAATGATCACCAAACTACTATCATGTTAAATTCTATGCCAATAAAAATATCAGCGCCTTATAAAACAGTGAATATTTATAAGCAAGTTGAAAACAAGGATAGTAGTTTGGATCATCAAGCAGTTTTTCAACAGTGGTTAGAAGAATATGAAAGTCTTCTGCGCCATATTATTAATGGCTTTGAAGCCAAAGCGGCAATTCAAGATGAGCTCTTTCAAGAAATTGCATTAAATATATGGCGGGCTTTACCTAAATTTAGGCAGGAGTCTAGCCCAAAAACCTTTGTTGCACGTATTGCGCACAACGTCTTAGCAACCCATGTTGCTAAGTCAGTTAAAACCATCAAGGCTGAGCAAGATATTAACGATCTTGATAATGAATCAGCCGCAGACCACCGCCAAGCAACCCCTTACCAAGAACTCGATCAACAGCAAAGACAGCAACGTCTAGCGCAAGCCATTCGTTTATTAAAACTTGAACAACAGCAAGTTATTACGTTAGCGCTTGAAGGAATGAGCTACCAAGAAATTGCTGATGTTTTGGCCATTACCACCAATTTAGTTGGTGTGCGGTTACAGCGAGCAAAAGCGGCTTTAATGCAAGTATTGGAGGCATTATGAGCGAAGAAAACAGTAAAGCTAAAATAGCTAGTGAAACAGAAAAAAGCAAAGAGCTGCCAACACAAGCTCGGGCAGATAAGCAGAAAGATGAGCAAACTGAGTCTACAGAAATTTTTGACGAAACCTGGGCGAAGTTAAGTGATGATTGGCAAAGCCAAGCTACACCTAAAACTGATATACAGGCGTTAATGAAGCGCACTCGTCGACGTACTCGCGGTGCAAAGCTTTGTTTTGCATTAAATATTATTGCAACTTTTGGCTTGTTGGTGGTATTTCTGTATGGCATTTACGATGGTCAATGGGGAGAGCCCGTTAATATATATATTGGGTTTGGTGGTTTATTCTCACTAGTTTTCATTTATTTTGAGGCAAAAATCCGTTTCGCCATATGGTCACAACTTTGTGATAGCCCTGAAAAGGCGATTGATCATGCTATTGCCGGCAGTGAATCATCTATGCGTTATATGTGGATCACTAAGTTATCATTTTTGCCCTTTATACCTTTGGTCAATTGGTTTGTTTACACCGTCAGCCAAACCAGTGATAAAGCGGCACTTCCTGCGTACTTAATGGCTAATGGCTTTATGCTCGTTGTTTATCTTTTTGTTGATTACTTATATAGAAAACGCAAAAAAGAGTATCAACAGCTTTTACAGATGAAATAGCTATAAAAAATGAATAATCCTCCATACCTCGAATTAAATTTTGATTTTCATTTGATTGTCTGTTTTTAATTTGTTGTCTTTGTCTTTTTTAAGCAGTATATTAGTTCGGATGATTATTTGAAGGTTTCGTTAAAAGCTTTTATCGCTAACCTCAAAGCATAATTGATTGCAAAATGAACTAAAGCAGCGTTGTTTTATCGTATACAACCCAGCTAAGTTCAGGCAGAATATGCCGCAATTATATTGACCTTGCTAATGTTAACAACATTAAGCCAACTAATGCCGCTGGCAGACTATTTGAGGAAATTACATGTTTACACGTGATATGAATATTGCTGATTTTGATCCAGAACTTTATCAAGCAATGAGTAATGAAGTTGTTCG
>CAJXQJ010000018.1 GCA_913058245.1 uncultured Colwellia sp. | reverse complement strand
GTATGAGATAGTGCTAAAAGTATTTTTAGACAACTTAATTTGATACATGCAGGTAAACTATATTGTTTACCATCGTGTTTGATTCAAGGTAAAGGTATAAGTTAAATGAAGACCAGAATAATTGCAAAATTGGACGCTAAACCGCCCTATATAGTTAAACCAGTTCACTTTGAAGGCCTGCGAAAGATTGGCAGACCAGATGAGTTAGCAGAGCGCTATTATATGCAAGGGGCCGATGAAATCATGTATATCGATATTGTCGCTTCATTATATCAGCGTGAAATTTTATATAAACATATAGAAGAAGCAGGAAAAGATATTTATATTCCGTTTGCTGTTGGTGGCGGTGTGCGTTCGGTTGAAGATTTTTCTAAGTTGTTTCACTCCGGTGCAGATAAAGTGGTGATTAACACACATGCAGTGCAGAACGATCCTGAAATTATAAGCCGCGCCTCAAGAGTCTTTGGTGCTCAGGCCGTCGTGGTAAATATTGAAGCTAAAAAATGGGATAACTGGTGGGAGTGCTATACAGATTGTGGGCGTATCCGCAGTGGGAGAAATGTACTTGAATGGGTGGAAGAAGTGGAAAAACTCGGTGCCGGTGAGATTGTAGTGCAATCTGTTGACAAAGATGGCAGGAAGAGAGGTTTTGATATCGAATTAATCAAACAAGTGGTTGAGAAGGTTGATATTCCTGTTGTAGCCGCAAGTGGTGCAGGTAAGTTAGAAGATATTCTAGATGTGATTAAAAAGGCGAAGCCCAATGCCGTTGCTGTTTCTTCTGTATTACATTATGACATAACCACTATCGGTCAATTAAAAGCGTTTTTGACCGAGCATGGTGTGGAGGTTGCGAAATGAGTAATTTAGTTGGTGTAGTTGATTATGGTGTCGCAGGTAACATTCCTAGTATCACCAAGGCGCTTGTAACTGCGGGTGCAGATGTCACAATTGTTAAGAATGCCGCACAGCTCGAACAAGTAGATAAGATTGTGTTACCAGGCGTCGGTAGTTTTTCCGATGCCATGGTGGAGTTGCAAAAAAGTGGCTTGATGACGGCATTAAAAGAACATGTGACTATTAAACCTACTCTTGGGATATGTTTGGGTATGCAAATATTAGCTAAGGTCGGTTTTGAATATGGTGAAAGTGAAGGATTGGGTGTATTTAATGGAGAAGTTCGGCCCGTAATCTGTCATGGACAGGTTCCTCATATGGGATTTAATAACATTAATGTTCTTAACGGTACACCATTATTGAATGGACTTGAGAATGAAGCGTTTTATTTTATGCATTCATTTGAAGTAGTCAACTATACAGATGTTATCGCATTAACTGACTATTGCGGTCACACATTTGTATCAGCCATCAATAAAGGCATGACCTATGGGGTGCAATTTCATCCGGAGAAAAGCCGTGAAGCTGGTATACAATTATTTAGAAATTTCATTGCGTTGGAGATGAACTAATATGGACAAGCAATTTGGTATGTACGGTTTACCTTTAGATGTGAAATACTGTAAAAAATGTACGCTAAGTAATCAGCGACCTTCTTCGAGCGTTGCTTTTAAAAATAAGCAAGACGAAGTCAAACGACCAGTATTTTTCGGTGATGATGGTATTTGTGAAGCTTGTCGATGGTCTGAAAAGAAAAAAAATATCGACTGGGAAACTCGCCATCAAGAACTGGTAAAACTATGTGATAAATTTAGACGAAGTGATGGTCGTTATGATGTCCTAGTACCAGGGAGCGGAGGTAAAGATAGTGTTCGAGCAGCCTATGAAATGAAGTATATGTATAATATGAACCCGTTGTTGGTTACTTGGCCACCGCAACTGCTAACAGAAATGGGTAGAAAGAATATGGAGTCCTGGCTCGATGCTGGTTTTGCCTGTTATACAATTACGCCTAATCAAAAATTACATAAACTATTATCAAGGCTTTCATTTGAAAATCTTTGTCATCCGTTTCAACCGTTTACTTTGGGACAAAATCACGCCCCCATGTACTTATCCACCTTGCTTGATATTCCGTTGGTGATGTATGGTGAGAACGGTGCAGAGTATGGAAACAATATAAAATATAATGAAAAACCAACCCGTGACGAATCTTACTATTCATCGAATACTGGTCTGGAAGATATCTTCCTTGGCGGAGTAAGTGCAAAGGAAATTATCGACAAGTACGGATTTTCGCTTGCTGATCTGAAACCTTATTTACCGGTTAACCCATATGATTTAAATCGTACCGGCACAGAGTTACACTTTTTAGGCTATTACCTAAAATGGCACCCGATGGAAGAGTATTACTTTAGCGTGGAAAACACCAACTTCATGCCAAACGACTTCAGAACTGAGGGCAGCTATAGTAAATACAGTTCTATAGATGATAAATTCGACTGGTTAAACCATTATACTTTACACATCAAGTATGGTCTTGGCAGGGCTACTTATGATAGTGCTCAGGAAGTAAGGAATGGAGAAATTACTCGTGAAGAAGGTGTTGCGCTAATCAAACGTTTTGATGGTGAACTACCTAAGATCTACCTTAATGACTGTCTTGAGTATATGGGGCTTAGCGAAGAACGATTTAACGAAATTATTGAAGCCCATAGAACGCCACATTTATGGTCAAAAGAATCTGGTACGTGGAAATTAATAAAACCAATTTGGGATGAAGATAATGAAGGGTAAGTTAAATGCTTGATTGGCAAAGTGTTGTTATTAGTCCAGAATGCTCTATAGAAGATGCGATTAAATTGATAGATGACCAAGGTGAGCGTATTGTATTGGTTGCTGATGACTCTAAGCTCCTCAAAGGAACTATAACAGATGGGGATATTCGCAGGGGAATGCTAAAAGGGGTTTCACTTAGAGAATCTTGTCAAAAAATAATGTCAGTTAATCCAATTTGCTCTACTCCGCATTCTACAAGAATACAGCTTAGAACATTATTTGATAAACACCAAATACTTCATTTGCCTATTGTCGATGATGAAGGGACCCTATGTGGACTAGAGACACTCCAAGATCATGTCCATATTGAATACAGGAGAGATAACCCTATTTTCCTAATGGCTGGTGGTTTTGGAACAAGGTTAAAGCCCCTTACGGATAGTTGCCCTAAACCTATGCTAAAAATAGGTTCTAAACCAATATTACAGCTTATAGTGGAAAGTTTTATTAAATCAGGATTTCATCGTTTTTATATTTCAACCCATTATATGCCTGAAATAATAGAGGCACATTTTGGAGATGGTAGTGATTGGAATGTAAGTATTGAATATATCTATGAAGATGAACCTTTGGGTACTGGTGGTGCGTTAGGGCTACTGCCGCACAATGATATAAATCAGCCACTTATTATGATGAATGGTGATCTACTCACCGATGTTAACTTTGTCGAGCTTGTTGATTTCCATATCGCGACTAACACAGTAGGTACGATGTGTATTCGTGAATATGAACAACAGATTCCTTTTGGCGTGATTGAAATTGATGGGACGAACATCCTATCAATGACCGAAAAACCAGTTCAAAAATTTAACGTTAATGCTGGGATTTATGTCTTATCTCCTGAGTTAGTAAAAAGTGTTAATAACGGTACAAAAGTAGATATGCCTACATTGCTTAAACAAGAGATTGAAAATGGAAATTCTGTATCAACTTTTCCAATTCATGAGTATTGGCTAGATATAGGACGAAAAGAGGATTTCAACAGAGCGCAAGTAGATGCAGGAAACCTGTTTAATGTCTGATCCTACCTTTTTAGCCATTATTCCGGCGAGGGGAGGGAGTAAAAGGCTTCCTAAGAAGAATGTAAAAGAGTTAAATGGTAAGCCTCTTATTACCTGGACGATAGACGCTGCCTTAGCATCTCCTAACGTAAGTAAGGTTGTGGTTAGTACCGATGATAATGATATTGCAGAAGTATCAGTATCATCGGGCGCTGAAGTTCCTTTTATCCGGCCATATAACTTATCTACTGATACGGCAAATACTGTAGATGTTATTAAGCACACCATTGATTTTTATGCTAAAAATGGTCAGTTTTTTGATTTTATAATTTTATTACAACCTACCTCACCATTGAGAGGTTCAGCGGATATCACTAATGCGATTGAATTGTTGAAAGAAAAGAGTGCCGATGCAATAATATCCGTTTGTGAAGTTGAACATTCACCACTTTGGTCAAATACAATTCCTTTAACTGGTAGCCTAAAATCTTTTATAAAAGATGAAGTTAAGAATATAAGAAGCCAGGATTTAGCTACTTACTATCGACTTAATGGTGCGATTTATATTGTTGAAACTACCAAGTTTGTAGAGCAAAACTCGTTGTTTCTTAATGATAATATTTATGCTTATAAAATGAACGTTCAAAATTCAGTTGATATTGATAATGAAACCGATTTTTCTTATGCGGAATTTCTAATTGAAAGTCAGGGTAGCAAGACCAAAAATAAAAACGTTTGATCTATATTAAAAATGCTTTATAGGAAGAATTATTTATAAGATGGGTGGATAAATAATTGTGTTAATTCATGATCATTAGCTCGAATATACTTTAATCAGCCCTCCCCAATTACTTTTATTTTACAAACTTTGGTCCTGTAATAGGTGTCGTGCTATCAATGCCATTAGCTCTAAACTTTGTCTCTTTAACGTTTGAATATTCAATTTTGTGAGGAAGTGTCATAGTTTTAATTTGTGTTAGATGTTATTATTTCTCATTAAATCATAAGTGAATAATAAGTCCAATATAGTAATGGCGTTGGGGTTTATTAAGGATTTGTATTGCCATCTGGTAGCTAAAGATGAAAGTACAGACTTTTTGCTTAGTCAAACAAAGTTATCACTATAGTTTTATAAAATAGAGTGTTATAGATTTACATGTTCAAGCATATTTATTACCAAAGAATTACTAGTTTGATAAACAGACTGTTTTGGAAGCATGTTTTCTCCAAGCACTTTAAAGAATATGGAAGGAAATCTCATATCTTTATGCCTGACTATATCGTTGGGGATGAGTTCATAACTATCAAATCAGATGTTTATATTGGATATAAATCATCAATTATTGCGTTGAGTCAAAATAATACCCCCCCTAACTTGTTTATTGGTCATGGTACTAAGATTCGTCGATTTGCACATATTGTTTGTATCAGTGAAGTCATTATTGAAGATAAAGTGTTGATAGCTGATAAGGTTTTTATTGCGGATAATATTCATGGTTATCAGAAGCCTGACATGCCAATAGTTGACCAACCTTTGGAGTTTGTCTCCAAAGTTAGGATTGGGGAAGGGACATGTATAGGTGAAAATGTTTGTATTATTGGTGCAAAAATAGGACGTAACTGTACAATTGGAGCGAACTCAGTAGTGACGAAAAATATACCTGATTATTCTATTGCCGTCGGTGCTCCAGCAAAAGTAATCAAAACATATGATTTTGATAAATCTGAATGGATAAACGTTAAGTAAGTACAATATTCAAAGTACACATACCTAAAATTATAGATTGAAGAGTGAACAATGGCACGAGTTTTATATATTGGTTTGGATTATTATCATTATCCTAAAATGATTTGCCAAGAAATGGTAAATATTGGATACCAAGTGGATTTTTTTCCAATAGAGCCTCGTAGCTTCTTTTATAAAGCTTCTAGATATGTAGCAAAGAAATCATACAAGAAGAATATAGATAAATACCATAAAAGAATAATAGAAGAAACAAAATCAATTCACTATGACAAAGTGTTTTTTATAACGTCACATTTTATGTCTAATGGGAATTTAAATGCTTTAAAAAAAGCACATCCAACTGCTCAATTTATTGCTTATCATTGGGATAGTATTTCTCAATATGATTATTTAGAAACAACCCCTTTTTTTGAAAAAGTATATTCGTTCGATAGAGAAGATTGTGAAAAGCATGGTTTTAACTATCTCCCCCTGTTTGCGAGTGGTAACTATTCAAAAGAAATGCAGAATAAAGTCAAGCCCAGCTTGGATATATATACTGTTGGAACAATCGTACAACCGGAAAGGTATATATTAGTTAATGAATTTAGAGAGTTTTGCATGAAAAATAACATTACTTTTTATTTTTATTTAAAGGTTACTCCTGTGACATTCTTGAGGCTGCTAATGAAAGGAATAATCCCCAAAAATGTATCCTTTACTTCTATTAATACTGAAAAGCTGAAATCGATTATTTCTAGGTCTCGCGCTGTACTAGACGTGACAAACCATAAGCAAAGTGGCTTGACAATGAGAATTATTGAGAATATCTACATTGGTAAAAAAGTTGTTACAACAAATAAAAATATAAAACTTGAAAATTTCTATTCCCCAAATCAAGTATTAATTCTTCCTGTTGAAAGGTTTGAAATATTTAAGAGCTTTCTTGATGGTGAATATATTCCAACGAAATCCTCTGAACTTGCAATTAACTCTTGGGTAAAAAAAGTTTTATTATGAAAAAGTGTCTGATAATAAGTCCTCTCCATTTTTATAGTTGGCATACTGCTATTAGTGATGAATTTATTGCTCGTGATTACGCTGTAGAGATTATGAATGATGAGTATCCCCAAGGTGTAATAGGCACAATCTTGGGGACTTTATTTAATAAACTAGCAAGGGAATTAACGTATATTAAATATAGAAAACATTTATCATGCTCTGATTCAAATTTTGATGTGGTTTTAATATTTAAAGGCCGAGGTGTCTCCAGTAAATTAATAAATTTGCTTTCAAAGCATAGTGAGAAAATAGTTGCTTATAATTTTGATTCTTTTCATTACTCTCCTTATCCTTTGAAATGGATGGATAAAGTTGACAGTTATAAAACTTTCGACTTTTACGATAGTTCAGAATATGATATTGAGAGAGTTGATTTGTTTTCAGGAACTACATTCGGAAAATCTCCTCTAAAGAAAAATGATTTTTCATGCGTGATGAAAAACCACTCCCAGCGTTTGAAGTACTTAGATGAAATATATGAAATACTGAGTGATTCATATTCTTTCAATATACATATTTTCGAAAAGAATATATTTACTTATATAAAAGGCTTTCTAACTCACCCTATACTCTTCTATAAGTGGAGGAAATATATTTCATTTAAAAGCCTCAGTGCTTACGATTACGAAAAAGTGCTGTCATCGTCCATATATACTTTAGATTATGCACACCCTAGTCAAACAGGTATCACAATGAGGTGTTTTCAAGCCCAAGCTTGTGGGGCAAAGGTAATTACAAACAATAAATATTGCCTTTCATCTACAACCATGAATAAGCAAGATATATTTGTGCATGAACTTGGAGGTAATGGTGCTTTGTTGAATACATTTATCGAAAAAAATATTAGTAAAAAGCCTATTACAGTGCATAGAGGTGTATCAGAGTTTGTTGATGACTTGTTGATTTAAATAAATTTAAATTCTAATAACGTAGTTTTACGTAAATAAACGAAGCAAAGAGAAAAATATGAGAATAGCGCTATTAACACAAGATGACCCTTTCTATTTAGCGGAAGCCATCGCTGAATTCACCGAACTTGTAAAAGAAAATGATATTGAATTTGTGACTGCAATTGTTTCTTCTGCTTCTCCTTTTGGTAAGCGTGAATCATTTCTAGATAAAGCTCTTAAAACTTATAATATATTCGGGTTAGTGTTTTTTTTAAGGTATACATTTAATTTTATTTTGAGAAAATTTATTTTAAGAAAGAGTGTTATTAAAGAGTTAGAGAATAGAAGAATACCTGTCTGGCAATTGAGAGATAGTATAAATATAGAAAAGAATGTTGCAAAAATTGCAAAAATGAATTTAGACGCAATAATCATTATTGCCGGGAACCAAATTATCAAATCAGACGTTCTAGGCTTACCTAAATTTGGAGTCATAAATGCCCATTCTTCATTATTACCAAAGCATAAAGGGTTAATGCCAACGTTTTGGGCGCTCAAGAATAGAGATGATGTTACAGGGGTGACCGTATTTTTTCTTACAGAAGGTATCGATGATGGACCTATAATAAACCAGGGGAAAATAAAAATTAATCAAGATACAACACAACAAGACTTAATAATAGAGTCTAAAGAGATGGCAAACAAACTGCTAATAGATGCATTAAATAGCCTGAAAAACGGTACTGTTGATCGCAAACCAAACATTGGCGATGACTCTTATAATAGGTTTCCAACCAGAGAGGATGTAGATTGTTTTTTAAAGCAAGGGAATAAGTTTTTTTAAAATGTTTAAATTTCCTAATAATAAAAAATTTGCTTTTACCATCGTTGATGATACAGATGACGCATACTTAGAAAATATAAAACCAATTTATGATCTACTTGCAGAAAACCAAATCAAAGTAACTAAAACGGTTTGGGTATATCCTGTCAGAGATGAACAGGCTTCAAAAGGAGATTCTTTATCAAGAGCAAAGTATTTGGAGTTTATTCAAGATATTCAGAAAAATGGATTTGAAATATCTCTACATAATGTTGGTAGCGGTAGTTTTGTTCGTAGTGAAATTATCGATGGTCTAAACGTTTTTGAATCGAAACTCGCTTCAATGCCCAGAGTACATATAAATCACTCTTATAATCCGGATAATATTTATTGTGGAAGTAAGAGATTTAGTTTTCCTTTTAACTATATTGTTCAAAAAATGTATTCGAACTACAGCAATTTTTCAGGAGAAATAGTCGAGTCAGAACATTTTTGGGGGGATTTACACAAGAAGCATATTGATTTTAGTCGAAACTATGAAGTTGATGATATAAATACGTCTAAAAAAAACCCTTATATGCCATATAGAGATAAGCAATATGATGAATATGCCAATTATTGGTTTTCTTCAACTTTTGCATCTAATCAATGGATGTTTAAAAAACAAGTAAATAAAATGTCAATTGACAGACTTGAAAATGAAGGTGGGGTATGCATTCTCTATACTCATTTAGGATATTACATGGTAGATGGAGTTATCGATCCACACTTTAAGAAAATGATAGAGTATCTTGGTAGTAAAAACTCTGGATGGTATGTGCCTGTAAGTACCGTTTTAGATTTTTTAAACCAAAACAAAAAATCAAATAATATTTCTGAATACATTCCTACTTATTTTAAAAAATGGATAGAATTTAGATCATTATGGACACGAATAAAATATAGGTATTTTGTGAAATTAGATGACTTTCATTTTAAAAAATCAAATAGTTACGATAAAAGAACGGATTCTATTAATCAATAGAATTCGTTAGTTTTAAGTGAAATTATTTCACTTGTTGATAAGAATTTATTTATTAGGCTTTGGATATTATAGCCTCACTAAAGGTATTACCCATTAATGAAAACTATTGTTTTATTTAGTCGATGTGAGTTAGCAAACCTGTATGGAAGGATCAGTGAAAAGTTATCAAGTGAACATACAGTAATACACATCGCATTTTCTGATGTAGAAAAAAGAATATTAGAAAAAAAGTACAATATCAAAAAAGTAATTAACTTTAGTGCTGAAATTACAAAGCTCCATCTAAATGAAAGTGTTAATTTAGATTACTGTAAACTTATTGATGAGGTTATTATCGAGCAATCATTGGGGCGCTTCAACTTAAATAGTGCAATTCAATATGATCGAACGTTTCAGTATCAATCTTTAGATGCTTCTTTAATACTTTGCCAAATTTACTATAAGTTTTGGTCACAACTTATAGAGCATGAAAAGGTGGATTTTGTTGTACATGAGCCAACTTCTTTATTTCTGAATCAAATATCAGCTCTTATCTGTAAAAAAAATAATGCAAAATATCTAACACAAATATTGGTTTATGGGCAAGATGAGTTTAACTTCATTACGGTATCAGGTGATGATTGTCGATTCGATAAGATTTTAAATTCAAAAAGTAGAAGCGGAATTAAAGATAAAAAGTTTGATAACGCAATTAAATTTTTAACGGATTTTCGAGGTGACTTTAATACTTTTGTAGATAGTTACAATAAAAATAGAAGCTTTGGAACGTTGTTATCAAATACAGTTAAATCAATTGGAAAATACATAAAGTACTCTACGAAGCTAAAAATGACTGAGTTCACAGAACTCGATCATATAGAGTATTACCATTATAGAGATTTTAGTTTACTTTCTTCGTTAAAAAATGACTGGGGCCAATACTTTTTATTAAATTACGATACCTTTGATGAATCTTTAAATTATTTCTATTACCCGATGCACCTTGAGCCCGAGGCTGTTGTTCTTTATTGGGGGGACGGTATTTATAAAGATCAAATAAAGCTAATAGAGAATATAGCGGCTCAACTTCCACCAGGCCATTACTTATATGTAAAAGATCACCCTCATGCAGGAGCATATCGTTCAGTTGATGATTATAAAAAATTACGCTCAATTCCAAACATAAAGTTATTGAATCCTTCTGTTCAGGGAAAAAAGGTAATATTAAAATCAAAAGGAGTAATCACAATCAATGGTACGAGTGGCTTTGAAGCATTACTTCTAAATAAACAGGTTTATGTTTTTGGGAATAGTTTTTATGATTCGTGTGAAAGAGTCAATAAAATAGAACATATAAGAGAATTTAGAAGTGTCGTTTACTCTAATTATCAAAACGTATATCAAGATGATGATGCATTGATAGGCTTCGTCAGCGACTTTTTATCCAGCTCACATCGAGGCTTTACGGATTATTTTATTGATTATGTTAAACGAGTGGGGATCGATGAAGAAAAAAATGCAGTAATGGTATCTCAAGAACTTTTAGAGTATTTTAGCCATTCCAATCAAAGTGATTAATAAAATAGAGCCGAATGTGAACAGTATTAAGCTCATGCTTTTAAATACATTTGAAAAAATTTCAAAGAATAAGCACTCTGTTAGCTTTATAGCTATTAATATAATTGTAGCTTTTTTGGGGTTTTTACGATCCTTTGTTTTTATGAAAACGTTAGATTTCGAACAGTTGGGGCTGATAACCATTTTGCAAACGGCTGCTATGCTTGTTGGCTTCTTGCAAATAGGACTTATTAACGGCGGATATAGAGTTGTTGCTGTTAAAGATAACGGAAGAATTGTACAACGAACTATTAATACCGTTTTTTCATATATGCTTGTGCTAACTATACTTTTATTAGTTTTTACATTATTAAGTTATAAATTTGAGTTGTCAGCCATAATTGATTATTTACTTCTTGTTATTTTTTTGTCAATTTCCAGTATGTTAAGTATATGGTTAACTAATTATTTAATAGCAAGGCGAAATTATCATTATTTAAATAAAATTAATTTAATATCTTCGGTATTTGGGTTTGCTTCAGTTTTTCTTGTTTTTTATTATGGAGTCTTCGGAGCCATTTTATCTTTAGCGATTCAGCCTGTACTTTTTATATGTTTGGTGCTCCTTAAGAATAAAGAGTCGAGACCAACTAAATTTGAGTTCAAATTCAAAATAATTCACTATATTTTACGTTTTGGATTTATTCCATTTCTATCTGGACTGTTTTTCTTACTGTACATTCAAGTTGAACGTTGGGGTATTAGTATGTTTATCAGTACCGAAGCTTTAGGACATGCTTATCTCTATTTTATGATTGTAGCCCTGTGGGTATTGGTGCCAACCTCTATTATGAATCTTTTCTTTCCTCGTGCAGCGAAGAGCTTTGCTACTAACGATTTGGTGTCAATGAACAAGATTGTTAGCACTCATTTTTATGTGGTTATGTTGTATTGTTTAATTGCCTCAATAACTATTTACTTTTTTTTAGCTCCAATGGTCAAGTTAGCTTTTGAAGCTCATCTTCCTTATGTTGATTTAGTTATTATTTCATTGCCTGGTCTTATTTTTAGAAGCTTAGCAGACCCTGTCGCTGTTTTTTTGAATAGTACAGTCAAGTTAAAACCAATTTTCTGGAGCGATGTTATAAGCCTTGTCTTATATGTTTTGGCAGGTGCCTATGCCATTGCTATATATGAGTTTCAGTTAATCCATGCTGTATATTTATTTGATTTCTATTTTTTTATAAGGTTTCTAATAGTTTTTAGTGTTTACTTAAGTTCTTCAATGAGAAAGGCATTTTTATAATCTGTAAATCTCTTTTTCAGTTTGATTGAAATGTAATCAAGATAAGTAATACGGTCTATTTTATATTTTTATTATTTGGTATGTAAATGAAAGCGATATTCAAAAAGTGTGTTTTGTTTCTTTATTGGTTGGTAAGAAATTATGTTGATGGTGTTTCAAATCATTGTTATGAGCTCTCTCCTAGAAGTAAATTAGGAACTAAAGCTCGCATTAATAGAAAGTCACAAGTAATAAGGGTTGATTTAGGTGACTATTCTTATATAAGTGGGCCAAATGCTTATGTGGAAGATGCTATTATTGGTAAGTACTGCTCCATCGCGCGAGGAGTAATCATTGGTGTATCCGATCATAATTATAATTGGCTTACAACGAGCCCTGTTGCTTGCTCTCCTGAATATGGATTTGTGGGTAAAGCCATAGAAGAGCCACAAAAGGAAGCACCTAAAATAGGTCATGATGTATGGATTGGATTAAATGCAGTGATACTACGTGGTGTAATTGTAGGCGATGGAGCAGTTATTGCCGCTGGTGCCGTTGTAACAAAGGATGTTGCACCTTATTCTATAGTAGGAGGCATACCAGCTAAACACATCTCATTCAGATTCAATAAAAGTACAATAGAGCAGTTGCTGAAAATTCAGTGGTGGGACTGGGACAAATGTAAAATATCAAATAATGGCCATCTACTTTATAATGTTGAAAAATTTATAGAAAATCAAGATGTAGATATTTCTAGTGACATTTGAATTTCATTTAGTAACTTCTATAAAATAATTGAAAACATATTACAAAAAAATTAATAAGATAATTAAGTGACTATAAGTTTAACATTTACAAGAAGATTGATGCTATTTTTGACTATTCTTATCAGTGGGGGGAATTTATTATTTCCACGACTGTTTATTTTGGGAGTGGTTGTTTTTTGTTATTTTATATATTTTAAAGGGCGGTTTTCTCTTAAACTAGCAACAGTACCATTCATTTTATTGCTCTCGCTACTTTTTATCATTTCGATTTTTCACCCTTATGGATATGATTTATCATCGTTAGCTATTCGTTTCGCAAATTTTTTTGCGGCTTTACTAGTACTTGATATATATCTAAAAAGTTCGCTTTCTAATTTTAAACATGATCTGTATTTTTTACTAAAATTTATGCCTTTACAAGCGATTTTAACCGTTTTAATTGCTACTTTTCTGAACTTTTTATTTATCAATATTACTACTGATAGCGCAAGTTTTTATACCTTCTTAGGTGTGTTTAATTATCACATAATTATTGATAATGGTGCTCTGATAAGACCAAATGGCTTTTTTTTTGAACCGGGTGTATTTCAACTTTATTTGAATCTATTTCTTTATCTTTCACTTTTTGTTTATAAAAATAAGTTGAACACATATCTTGCGATTATTGCAATACTGTTGACCAAGTCATCAACGGGGGTACTTGTTTTAGCAATGATACTTGGCTGGTATTTTATGAGATACTATATAAATAATGGGAATTTACTAAAACGTTTTGCAAGACTTCTAATCGCAACGGTATTGTTACTTGGTTTTGTGTTTTTAGCTTGGGACAATATCAATGAAAAAATGCATGGTGAATCAAAAGGATCTTTTTTAGCAAGGCAATATGACACCATTACTGGTTTCAATGTTGCCGTTGCAAACCCACTTTTAGGGGTTGGGTTTAAATACGAAAACTATTATGTTGCCGCAGAAAAATTAGGGTATAGAGACACATTATTTAATGGTGAACGTATTAAAAATAGAGACAATACCAATGGAATAGTGATGCTTTTTTACAGTATGGGTACACCTTTAGCTTTAATTTTTATATTCGGACTATTCAAACAGAAGTTATTAGATGATAGGTTTCTAGTGGCGTTAGTGGTTTTTATTTCTTTGTTCACAGAGGCTTTAGTGTTTACTCCATTTTTTCTACTATTTATTTTTAGTGGTTTGACGTTATTAGTGAAGAGAAAGGAGTAAATGAATTATAGATTTTACTGTCAAATATCATAATTATGAAGAAAACAAAACTAATTTCTTATTAAGCTTATTCTACAACTAAAAAAGGGCGCACAACTTAAAGCAATCGCTTTAATCAAAATATAGAATGTGAGTAAAGACATTGATTCAGGTCGTTAAAATATTATAAAATAGCTTTAATAAATAGGAGCATTACCCGAATACTCGTAGTGTTTCAATTTGGATATAGTTAAATGCAGTGATACGTAACTTTAAACTTAATTGACATAGTTCGAAGTGACAGGATGTTCATAAAGAATAACGACTTCATTTGTTTTCGTTTCATTTTTCATTCTAGCCAGTAGATAGCTCATACTATTCCAATTGCTAGTTCATTCCTTAGTTTTAAGAGTCCATATAAATGAAAGAAAATATTTTAAATTGTATTGTGGTAGGAGCAGGGCGCATTGCTTTATCACACATACCTCATATAATTACACATGCTAGAACGGAGTTGGTCGGAGTAGTCGAGCCCAATTTTTTCATGCGTTTTGTGATGAAAAGATTACTTAAGGTACCTGTATATAAATCGATTGAAAGTCTGAATAACATACAATTCGATGCTGTTTTTATTTTGACTCCTCCGAATGTTCACTACAATTTGTCGAAAGATTTCTTGAAGAAGAAAAAACATGTTTTTCTTGAGAAACCACTTACTCTAGACCCAAAACACAGCGAGTCCCTTTTAAAGTTAGCACAAGACAACTGTGTTCAGTTTACCTGTGGTTATGTTTATCGACATCACCCTATTTATCTGAAATTAAAAGAGTTTGTTAACTCTGGTGAGTACGGGAAACCCGTAAGGTGCAGTATAAGAATGGTCGGTAATGTTGTAAACTCTGACAGCCCCAAAACGTGGAGAAGTACGGGTAAGGGGTCAGGATGTCTTTATGATTACGGATGTCACGCAATTGATCTCGGGATGTTTCTTTTCGGACAACCAAGTTCTGTTACTTGTGTTTCCAAAGATGAACTCTTTCAATCAGGAGTAATAGATCGGTTTACTGCGAAACTACACTATGAGGAATCAGTGTATTCGGAAACAGAAATTTATTGTAATTGGGCTGATAAAACGGTTAGAAAAGCGGGCTTAACAGTTGAGGTTCATACCGAAGATAACATTATCACTACTGATGGTCAGGCAATAACTATCAAAGGCACACATGATGAGCGGTATTCTATTAAAGATTTGGATACTGATGTTACTTATTATTTGCGTGGTGAAGAATTTCAAAGTCAAATGGATACATTCATTAATAGCACTTCTAATTGCAGATTTGAATACTTAGATGTTGCAGATGCTGTAAAGTGTGACGTTATAATTTCAGAGCTTTACGAGGCAAAATTATGAAAGCTTATTTCGGAGACAACCAATTCATTGGTGTAAATCATTCTGAGGGTAAAGGGCTCGATTATTTATCGAAATATGAAAGCGTAGAAGATATTGCAATTACGCTTAGAGATGCTTGGGATGCTGGCATACGTGATTTTTGTTTCACGGTAAATAAAAAGACTATTGATGCTATTAACCTTGTCATATCAGAGTGTCCTTTCAATCTTCATCCAGCATTGCCATATGCGCATAGAGTTAATGAATTACTACTTGAAAAAGGGCTTATTGGCACATTGACCCAAAAGGTAGGGCAATTTGGCGTATTAAACCTTATACGCGCGGGTGGAACAGGGTTATTTGGAAAGTATGATAATATTTTTCACCTCCTCGTTCGTTCAGAGCTTGAAGGAATACCGATGAAATATGTTAAATCAGTTGGTCTTTTAAATGTAGCCGCTGATTTCGTATTAGGATTGAATCGTGCAGATCTCTTGCACAGCTTTTATCGAGTAGTTAAAGATAGACTTAAGTGCAAACCAATATTTTATACAATGAACTTTCCCTTAATGGCTGAAAGCTTATGGGGGAGTGGTTATACAGATTGTGGATTGATTTTTAATTATAATAAAAATGGCTTTAGGACCAATCCTTCCAAATCAGAGGTACAGAAATGTATTTCTAAATATAGTGATAGAGAAACTATTGCAATGTCATTATTTAGTGGCGGAAAAGAAAGTGAATTAAAGGAAGTTCTATCGACTGTACCGTCTTTATCAGGCGTTCTTTTTGGTAGTTCAAAGAAAGTTAATATTGAAAATAATATTAAAGCACTAGAGCAAACGACAACATAAATTTACTTTGAGTATATGGTAGATCAATGCGTCTGAAGAAAACAACAATTGAGAGAATTATGAGAAAAGGAATTATTTTAGCCGGCGGTAGCGGAACTCGCTTGTACCCTTTAACAAAGGTCGTTAGCAAGCAATTAATGCCTGTTTATGATAAGCCAATGATTTATTATCCGCTTGCGACTTTAATGCAGGCAGGAATTAGAGAAATTCTTATTATTTCAACGCCAGATGAGATATCTCGTTTTGAAAGTCTATTGGGTGATGGTAGTAATTTTGGTATCTCTATCTCATTTAAAGTACAACCTAGCCCTGATGGTCTTGCTCAAGCATTTTTATTGGCTGAAGACTTTCTATCTGGCTCGCCTGCGGCTTTAGTGCTAGGTGATAACATGTTTTATGGCCATGACTTGGTAAAATCACTTAAAAGTGCATGTGCTCAGGAAAGTGGCGGTACGATATTTGGCTATCATGTTGCAAATCCTTGTTCTTA
This sequence comes from uncultured Colwellia sp., assembly GCA_913058245.1. Taxonomy (GTDB): domain Bacteria; phylum Pseudomonadota; class Gammaproteobacteria; order Enterobacterales; family Alteromonadaceae; genus Cognaticolwellia. Next base: position 29,144 of record CAJXQJ010000018.1, on the reverse strand, counting down.
TGGTGTTGTCGAATTTGATGAAGGTGGGACAGCTGTATCGATAGAAGAAAAACCTGTAGAACCTAAGTCTAATTACGCTGTACCCGGTTTATACTTTTTTGACAGTAGGGTTGTTGAATTTGCTAAAAACGTACAACCATCTGCTCGCGGTGAATTGGAGATAACAGATGTTATTGAACAATATCTCAAGCTTAATGAGCTGAAGGTTGAAATTATGGGACGTGGAACCGCATGGCTTGACACAGGAACTCACGATGACTTATTAACAGCAGCACAATTTATTGCAACTATTGACAAGCGACAAGGGTTAAAAGTTAATTGCCCGGAAGAGGTTGCCTTTAGAAGTGGTTGGTTAACTGCTGATAAACTACGGGAAATTGCTGAACCATTACGTAAAAGTGGTTACGGTGAATATTTATTGAATCTCATTTCAGATCGAGTTTTTTAATGAACTATATTGATACAGCAATACCTGAAGTGAAGATCATTGAGCCGACTGTTTTTGGTGATGAACGTGGTTTCTTTATGGAAACCTTTCGTGCAGATGAGTTTATTGAACATTGTTCATCAAAACCTTTTTTACAAGACAATCATAGTAAATCAAGCCACGGAATCTTACGTGGCTTACATTACCAAACCAAAAATCCACAAGGTAAGTTAGTTCGTGTAACTTCAGGTATGGTTTATGATGTCGCAGTTGATATGCGTAAGAATTCACCATCTTTTGGCCAGCATGTTGGTGTTATACTTTCGGGAGAAAATAAGCGTCAATTATGGGTACCTGAAGGGTTTGCTCATGGCTTTTATGTTATGAGTGAATCAGCAGAGTTTGTATATAAATGCACTGACTACTACTCTCCACAATACGAAGTTTCCTTACTTTGGAATGATCTTGATTTAGCAATTGATTGGCCTTTAATGGGAAATGCTAACCCCATTTTATCAGAAAAGGACAATGAAGCGTTCCGATTTCAAGATGCTCCTTTTTTTAATGTTTAAGTGAACTTTTATTTTTAGGATTATTATGAGTAAGAAAAAGTTAACAGTTTTCGGTGGCGGTGGCTTTATAGGTAGTGCAATAATGAACGCCGCTAGCAAATATGGCTATAATTCTGTTAGAGGGGATTGGCAGAATATACCTTTAGATGAAGATATGGGAGATATCGTTTTTTGCTTAGGAGTAGGAGATTGTTCTCGTCCTGATGATGTTTTGAATTCTCATTTATTTATTTTGACAGAAATTGTATCTAAAGCATGTTTTGATCGGATAACATATGTTTCTTCAACTCGAGTATATATGGGCGCTGAAGGTTCAAAAGAGAATGATTCACTCAATATTACTCCTACAGATAATCGTAAGTTATTTAATCTTTCAAAATTGACTGCAGAATCATATCTCGAGGCATCGGGGGTTAATTATCGAATAGTAAGACCATCAAATGTTTATGGAAGCGCTTTGCAAAGTCCTTTATTTTTACCATCGATAGTTAGAGATGCTGTTATAAAGGGTGAGGTTAATATGTATGTACCTCCTAAATACTCTAAAGATTATGTTCATGTAGATGATGTTGTGGATATGACGCTCAAAATTACAAAAGATAGTCAGAGTGTAATTTATAACCTTGCCTCAGGGGAAAATGTAAGTGCTGCTTCTATTGCCAGTATTTTGAAAGCAAAATCCAATTGCTCTGTAAAGTGGCATGATAGCAACTGTGAAGATATATTCCCTCTTACTGATATCTCTAAAATACAAAAAGAATTCTCTTATGAGCCTCATTTAGTTGAGAATCTACTTGAAAAAATGATTGAATCATTTAAACGAGAATTGTCATAATTAGGTTAATTATAAAAAGTACACATATGAAAAAATTATTAATTACTGGTGGTGCGGGTTTTATCGGCGCCAATTTTGTTCATTATTGGATGAATAAATATCAATCCGATAAAATTGTTGTATTAGACGCACTAACTTATGCAGGTAATATTGCTAATTTAGATAGTATTAAAGACGAAGATAACTTTACTTTTATTCATGGCGATATTTGTGATCAAGCGTTAGTTGAAAAATTATTAGTTGAGCATTCAATTGACACATTAGTTCATTTTGCTGCTGAATCTCATGTAGATCGTTCAATTACGGGGCCAGATGCGTTTATTGAAACGAATATTATGGGCACTTATAGTTTGCTTAAAGCCGCCAAAAAAGTGTGGTTAGATGGTGACACAGTACTAGAAGGACATCGCTTTCATCATGTTTCTACTGATGAAGTATATGGTACTTTATCGCCTACCGACCCGGCATTTACAGAAGATACTGCGTATGCCCCAAATTCACCTTACTCTGCTAGTAAAGCGGCGAGTGATCATTTAGTACGTGCTTATCATCATACTTATGGACTAAATGTTACTACTAGCAACTGTTCAAATAATTACGGGCCTTTTCATTTCCCTGAAAAATTGATTCCTTTAGTTATTACGAATATATTGCATGATAAATCTTTACCTATTTACGGTGATGGCCAGCAAATACGTGATTGGCTATATGTTGAAGATCATGCTTATGGTATTGATTTAGTGCTTCAAAATGGTCGTATTGGTGAAAACTATAACATTGGTGGTAATAATGAGTGGGCCAATATTAATATTGTTAAAACTATCTCTAAATTGGTTGAACAAGAGTTTGTTAACAATTCGGAGTTAGTGGCACGTTTCCCAACCGCAAAAGCGGCAATTGCGCAAAATACCGAGTCGTTAATTACCTATGTAAAAGACCGCCCTGGTCATGATCGCCGTTATGCAATTGATGCAGCCAAAACAAATAATGAACTTGACTATACACCTAAAGAAAGTTTCGATACTGGTATTGCAAAAACCGTTCAGTGGTATTTGAATAATGAAATATGGTGGCAAAGTGTGATGAATGGCTCGTACCAAAACTGGATAACTGAGCAATACGAGTAAGTATTTATCTATAGACGGTATTATTTGATATCGTTTTTCATTTTTAGATAGAGAATGCTTTATTTAAAGTGACAATGTATTAGCCTGTCATTAGGATAATCTTAATTAGTATAAATTGAGGATAAAAATGCCAAATAGAATAAAAAAAGCCGTGATTCCAGTCGCTGGTCTTGGCACGAGAATGCTGCCTGCAACAAAAGCTATCCCTAAGGAAATGCTGCCGATTGTTGATAAGCCTTTAATTCAGTATATCGTTAATGAATGTATTGATGCTGGTATTAAAGAAATTGTATTGGTTACTCATTCTTCAAAAAATGCTATTGAAAATCATTTTGATAAATCCTTTGAACTTGAAACCACGTTAGAAAAACGTGTAAAACGTCAACTTTTAGATGAAATTCAAGCAATATGTCCTAAAGACGTTACTATACTACATGTACGTCAAGGTGAAGCTAAAGGGCTTGGACATGCAGTACTAAAAGCACGCCCGATTATCGGTAACGAGCCTTTTGTTGTGGTTTTGCCTGATGTTATTTTAGATGAAGCTTCGGCTGATTTGAAAACAGAAAACTTATCGGCGATGCTAACCCGTTATAATGAAGTAGGTGGTTATAGTCAGATTATGGTTGAACCTATACCTATGGAACAGGTTAGCAGTTATGGTGTGGTTGATTGTGGTGGCACTGAACTTGCCCCTGGTGAATCAAAGGCGATGACGGCAATTGTTGAAAAGCCGCCTGTTGAGGAAGCACCGTCAAACCTTGCGGTTGTTGGGCGTTATGTGCTATCTCAAAAAATTTGGGAGCTATTAAAAATAACCCCTCCAGGGGCGGGCGATGAGATTCAATTAACAGATGCTATTGCCATGTTAATGGAAAAAGAAACCGTAGAAGCATTTCATATGTCGGGTAAATCGCATGACTGTGGTTCAAAGCTTGGTTATATGAAAGCTAATGTTGAATACGGTTTACGCCACCCTGAATTAGCGGAAGAGTTTTCTGTTTATTTAAAGCAGTTAATTTCTAATCAGTAGTTCGATTGTTTTTAGAAAATAGTAGGGTATTGCGGTAGGTATATGGATATTGAATATTTTGCAAAGCAAAGCGCTTTTGCAAGTAAGCGAAACATCTTTTCGTTATTCGACGAGAGTAATCGAAGTAGAAAATATTCAGTATCTGCTGCGGGGTTATACTTAGATTATGCTAAACAGAATATAACTGACAATGAGCTCTCAAACCTTTTCTCATTTGCTAAAGGGTTAGCGTTAAAAGAAAGTATATCGGCACAATTTTCAGGTGAATTGATAAATAATACTGAAAATCGTGCGGTTTTACATACGGTGTTACGTTCACCCAATTCAGCTAAATTTAAGGTTTTAGGGCAACAAGCCCAAGAAGTTATTGATACCGAAGCTAGAATGGCAAGCATCGTCGATGATGTGCAATCAGGCAAGGTGCGTTCAATCAGTGATGAAAAGTTTACTGATATTTTAGCCATTGGTATTGGTGGCTCCTATTATGGTGTCAAAGTAGCACTATCAGCTTTAGTTCCTTTTCATCAGCCGAATTTAAAAGCGCACGTGCTTGCCAACGTTGATGGTGACGCAGCTCAAGAAAAATTTAATAAGCTTAATCCTAAAACAACACTTGTGGTCGTTATATCTAAAACTTTCACTACCCAAGAAACCTTATTAAATGCCACGATCGTGAAAAAGTGGATGTTAAACGCTGAAACTAGCATAGGTGAACAGCCGCAGGACATTATTGCCCAGCATTGGTACGCGGTAAGTTCAAACGTTGCTGCGGCCACGAAATTTGGTATTAATGAAAAAAATATACTACCAATGTGGGATTGGGTTGGCGGTCGTTTTTCACTGTGGTCTGCGGTTGGTTTACCGTTAGCGTTAATTATTGGCAATAAACATTTTAATGCCCTGAAATCCGGTGCGTATGAAATGGATGAACATTTTAAAAGTGCGCCATTTGAGCAAAACATGCCAATAATTATGGCAATGCTGGGCATATGGAACCGCAATGGTTTAGGTTATCCAAGTTTAGCTATATTACCTTACAATCATGCCCTTAGAGCGCTGCCTGGTTATTTACAGCAAACAGATATGGAAAGTAATGGTAAGTCGGTAAATAAAAATGGCGAAGCTCTAGATTACTTAACAGCACCTGTTGTGTTTGGCCAAGAAGGTACCAACGGACAACATGCTTTTATGCAGTTGATGCACCAAAGTGCTGATATTATTCCTACCGATTTTATTTTATCCCTTGCGCCTACCAGCCAATTTTTAGCCAATCATGACGCTTTAGTGGCAAATTGTTTTGCCCAAAGTGAAGCGCTTATGCAAGGGAAAACATTGACGCAGGCTCATGCTGAATTATTGGCAAATGGCGCAACAGAGCAAGAGGCAGAGCGCTTAGCAAGTCATAAAACTATGAAAGGCAATACGCCAAGTAATACCATACTAATGGAACAACTTGATCCTAAATCACTTGGTGCATTATTAGCCATATATGAGCATAAAATATTTGTTCAAGGCGTTATTTGGCAAGTGAACTCTTATGATCAATGGGGGGTTGAACTAGGTAAGCAGCTTGGAAAAGAGGTGCTCAATGTTATGACAAAACCTATGGCTGATATTGAAAGTGAAACATTGTCGTCCTCGTCTTTATCGTTAATTCGTCGCTATAAAAATAACTTAGAAAACCCTCCTTATTAGTACATTGATGGTAACTATTTTTTCTTTTTATACCTTTTTGATATAAACAAGCTTTTACTTATATGGATAATGCGTTGTTGCTGTGGCATGATATTTGACAATATTATGCCACCACCTTTAGTGAACAGCGATGCATTTAACACATTTACAAAAGCTTGAAGCCGAGTCTATCCATATTATCCGTGAAGTAGCTGCAGAGTTTGATAACCCTGTAATGCTCTACTCCGTTGGCAAAGACTCTGCAGTATTATTACACCTAGCTCGCAAGGCTTTTGCTCCTGGAAAGATACCGTTCCCACTGCTTCACGTTGATACCAACTGGAAATTCAAGGAAATGATTGAGTTTCGCGATCAAATGGCGAAAGAGCATGGCTTTGATTTATTAGTTCATAAAAACCCTGAAGGTATCGAAATGGATATAAGTCCATTTGTTCATGGCAGTGCGAAGCACACCGATGTGATGAAAACCCAAGGTTTAAAACAAGCACTTGATAAGTATGGCTTTGATGCGGCATTTGGTGGTGCACGTCGTGATGAAGAGAAATCTCGCGCCAAGGAGCGTGTTTATTCATTTCGAGATAAAAATCACCGTTGGGATCCTAAAAGCCAGCGACCTGAGCTTTGGAATGTATACAATGGCAAGGTAAATAAAGGCGAAAGCATTCGCGTATTTCCTCTATCAAACTGGACTGAGTTAGATATTTGGCAATATATCTACCTAGAGAATATCCAAATTGTTCCTTTATATTTAGCCGAGAAAAGGCCTGTCGTTGAGCGTGACGGCACTTTAATTATGGTTGACGATGACCGTATGCCAATTGAAGAAGGCGAAGAAGTGCAGATGAAAAATGTTCGCTTTAGAACCTTAGGTTGTTACCCGTTAACTGGCGCGGTTGAATCAACAGCATCGACATTGCCTGAAATCATTCAAGAAATGCTACTAACAAAAACCTCTGAGCGACAGGGCCGTGTGATTGATCATGACTCTGCGGGCTCTATGGAGAAAAAGAAAATGGAAGGGTACTTTTAATTTAGTCCTTTATTCATTTAACTTTTGATTTTAGCTATTTAATGAATCGGCCATTGCCGGTAATAAATTCCAAGGAATAAACATGAGTCAGCAACAAACAGACTTACTTGAAACAGATATTGAAGCTTATTTAAAGCAACATGAAAATAAAGAAATGGTGCGCTTTTTCACTTGTGGCAGCGTTGATGATGGTAAAAGTACCTTAATAGGGCGACTACTGCATGACTCGAAAATGATCTTTGAAGATCAATTAGCGGCAATTGAAAATGATAGTAAAAAGTCTGGCACCACCGGTGATTCAGTTGACTTAGCCTTACTGGTTGATGGTTTACAATCGGAACGAGAACAAGGTATTACCATTGATGTTGCATATCGCTACTTCGCAACAGACAAGCGTAAATTTATTATTGCTGACACGCCGGGCCATGAGCAATATACACGTAATATGGCAACGGGTGCTTCAACTTGTGATTTAGCCATTATTTTAATTGATGCTCGCCATGGCGTACAAGTACAAACTCGCCGTCATTCCTTTATTTGTTCATTATTGGGTGTGAAGCACGTACTAGTAGCGGTGAATAAAATGGATTTGGTGGACTATAGCCAAGAACGTTACCAAGACATTAAGAAAGAGTATCGTCAATTTGCTGATGAACTTGCCTTTGACGATGTACGTTTTGTGCCTATTTCGGCGCTAAATGGTGATAACGTTGTTGAAGAAAGTGTCAATATGCCTTGGTATCCGGGCGCAACAATGATGAAGCTATTAAATACCATTAAAGTAGATGATAAAAAAGACTTCACGCAATTTCGCTTACAAGTGCAATATGTTAATCGTCCAAATCTAAACTTTAGGGGCTTTGCTGGTACCGTTGCTTCAGGTCATATTCGTGTTGGTGATGAAGTTGTTGCTTTACCTTCCGGTAAAACAAGTACTGTTAAATCGATAGTGACCTTTGAAGGTGAATTAGAAAGGGCCGATCAAGGCATGGCAATTACCTTAACGCTTGATGATGAAATTGACATTAGCCGTGGCGAAATGATTGTTAAGAAAGGTAATGTGCCAACATCAGCAAAAGAAATTAGTGCAACAGTTGTTTGGATGCATGAAGATGAACTTGAGCCAGGCCGTGAGTATTATATTAAACATGGTAGTAAGCTAACCACGGGGCATGCTTTAAGTATTGCCCATAGAATTGATGTTAATACCCTAGAAGAAAGCGCTGTAGATCAACTCGCTTTAAATGAAATTGGTGTCATTAATATTGAAGTGGCAGAAGCATTGCATTTCGATGCATATTCACAAAACAAGGCAACTGGCGCTTTTATTATTATTGACCGATTGAGCAATATCACTGTCGGTGCTGGTATGATTAACGGTGCATTAGAAGCTCAGCAGCAACATCAATATTCGGAGTTTGAAAAAGAGCTAAATATTCTTGTTCGTAAGCATTTTCCACATTGGGGTGCACGCGACTTACTGAAAAAATAATGCTCAATACGATATTTTCTCTTCCGCAGTTGACCAGGCCACTGACATGATATTATCTCAGTGGCTATTTGTTGTGATTTTTTTGATGACGCTGGTTGCGCTTATTCGCTTTCCTACTATTCCTGAACGTGTTTTCGGTAGTGTAACTTTAGTTTGCTTAGCAAGCTCATTTGTATCCTCTAACGATATCTTAAATAATGCTGTTAACCCTGGTTTAGTAACTTTACTTTTATTAGTGTTATGTTCATTTGCCTATGAGCGTACAAGTATTTTACGGCGAATGTCAGCAGTAATGCTAAGTGGTCATGCTAAGTCAGCAAGCGCTAAAACCTTAATTTTTACCGCGTTAAGTTCTGCATTGATCAGTAATACCGCGGTCGTTGCAACTTTGATTTCAACGGTTAAAAAGAACACCTTAGTTAACCCTGGTAAATTGCTTTTGCCTTTGTCATTTGCGGCGATAATCGGTGGCACTTTAACGCTGGTTGGTACTTCAACCAACTTAATTGTTAATTCTTTATGGATTGAACAGGGGCATTCAAGTTTAGGTTTTTTTGAATTTAGTTTAATTGGCATTGTTGCATTAGTTCTATGTTTACTCGTTATTCTTGGCCGACAAAACACTTTAGCAGATATGAAAAATGACGCTTTAAAGGTAAAAGAGTATCTTGTCGAGGCGGAAGTTAAGGCACAGTCAAAGTTAATTGGTAAAAGTATTGAAGATAATGGTTTACGTAATTTAGATGCATTGTTTTTGGTGGAATTAGTACGAGAAGGCCGCTTAATTTCTCCAGTAGCTCCTGATGAAATTATACAATGTCATGACCGACTTATTTTTAGTGGTGATATAAGCAAAGTACTTGTCTTACAGCAATTTGATGGACTATCACTCTTTGCTGAGCAAAGCGGCTTATTACGTGAAAACCTTACCGAGGTATTGATCAAACCTGACTCGGCTGTAATTGGCAAAACGCTAAAAACGGCAGGTTTTCGTGCTCGTTTTGATGCCGCTGTTGTTGCAATTCGTCGTGAGGGAACGTCATTATCCGGTAAACTTGGTGAGATTAAAATTCAAGCGGGTGATTTTCTCGTACTTGCCGTTGGTAACGATTTTAGTGCCCGAACGAACCTAAGTAAAAACTTTTTTATTTTATCCGGTCATACACCTGACAGCATGCTAACCGGTTGGCGAGACTCACTCGCGATATTTGGTTTTATTATCGCAATAGGTGTGACGTTATTTACCAGCATAAGCTTGCTGTCTAGCTTAATGTTCTATATTGCAATCCTTATTCTTACTGGCTGTTTAACGGTAAATGAAATTAAACGTCGTTTCCCAATTGAAATTTGGTTAATCGTTTTGGGAGCGCTTACATTAGCGCAGGCATTTGAAAATAGTGGCGTAGCGGGTATTTTTGCTGGACAAATTGAGCTATTACTCGCAGAACAAAGTGCTATTATTGCGCTAGTGGTTATTTTCTTTGTTACCTTATTTTTAACGGAAGTTATTACTAACAGTGCTGCGGCTGCGTTAATTTTTCCGGTTGCCTATAATGTTGCCATTGGCTTAGGCGTTAACCCATTACCATTAGTTATGGCAGTTGCCTTTGCTGCAAGTGGTAGTTTTATTAGTCCTTACGGCTATCAAACTAACATTATGGTGTTTAATGCTGGTAACTATAAGATATCTGACTTTATAAGGTATGGCTGGCCGGTAACTGCAGTTTATAGCGTCGTTGTGTTAGTGATGCTACCGCAAGTTTATAAGTTTTAGAGTTAACTTATTGTTTGATGAATCAGTAGCGTGGATATATCTTAGTTTATGTAATATGACGATGAGTACACTATCGAGTTAGCTAAGCTTAGTATCATGATATAACAATGCATTTTGTTAATTAATTGGAATCGTATGAAAACTGAAAATACTGTTTGGCACCCTCAGCACATTGATAAAAAACAACGTGCTGAGCTTAAAAAGCAAAAACCGGCTCTACTTTGGTACACCGGCTTAAGTGGCTCAGGTAAATCTACAATAGCTAATGCGGTTGATGCACTGCTTTTTGAACGGCAATGTCATAGTTATTTGTTGGATGGTGATAATGTTCGCCATGGCCTAAATGGGGATTTAGGTTTTTCTGATCAAGACAGAGTCGAAAATATTCGTCGAATAAGTGAAGTAGCTAAGCTCTTTGTTGACGCTGGCTTAATTGTTTCTACGGCTTTTATATCGCCATTTCGAGCAGACAGAGCTCTTGCGGAAAGCAAATTAAATCAGGGAGAGTTTATTGAGGTTTTTATCGATACTCCCATTGAAGTTTGCGAGCAACGCGATCCAAAAGGGTTATATAAGCTAGCAAGAGCAGGTGAAATTAAAGACTTTACCGGTATTGGTTCGGCATATGAGGCTCCTGAGACCGCGCATATTCACATTGATACTGATAACAAAAGCGTACAGCAATGTGCGCAACAAGTTGTCAATTACCTTATTAAGCAACAAATCATTCAATAAAAAAGTTCTGATTATTTTAACAAGGAATATAGTGTGCATTACGATGTTTTTAACGGCGACGCAGATGGCATATTAGCGTTATTACAACTGCGTTTGGCTGAGCCGAGGAAATCAACGCTAATTACTGGCGTAAAGCGAGATATCGAGTTATTGCAGCAAGTGCCAAGTACTATAGCAAGCTCTGTAACTGTGCTTGATATTTCAATGGAAAAGAACCTAGAGCCACTTAATACCTTGTTAACTAACAACATTGACGTATTTTATGTTGATCATCATCGCAGCGGTGATATACCAAATTCGGATAAATTAACTGCTATTATTAACACCGATGCTAATATTTGCACAAGCCTATTGGTTAACCAGTATTTAGGTGGAAAATTTGCGTTATGGGCTATTGTCGCGGCATTTGGTGATAATATGATGGCTGCTGCTGAAAAACTATCTACACAATGCGGGCTTTCGTTGAATCAACAAGAGCAATTAAAAGCGCTTGGAATTTATATAAACTATAATGGCTACGGTCGAACAGTTGTTGATTTACATATTCACCCACGACAGCTTTTTCAAACTTTACTCGCTTACCCAGATCCTTTTACTTTAATTGCTGAGCCAGGCTCGTTATATACCCAGCTTGAGCGAGCCTACCTTGCCGATATGAAGCTAGCTAATAATGCTAAAACACTTTTTGAGAGTAGTGAATTACAAGTCCTTGAGCTTGAAAATGCCGCTTGGTCAAGACGAGTGAGTGGTGTTTTCGGTAATGAACTCGCTAATAAGTCGCCGGAAAAAGCGCACGCAGTGTTAACGTTAAACTCAGATAATAGCTATTTAGTGAGTTTACGTGCGCCATTAAAAAATAAGCAAGGAGCTGGTGATATTTGCGCACAATTTGAAACTGGTGGCGGGCGCGCTGGGGCTGCGGGAATTAATCGACTACCGCAAGAAAAGCTTGGAAACTTTATCGACTTAGTGTCAAAATATTATCAATAGTCCATCAGTTCTTCTCTTTCGCTTATGAGCTGAGTTGGAAATAATTTTTAAAGGAAGGTTACATGAGCTTATTGATCACCGGCGGTACTGGGTATATTGGCAGTCATACCGTTGTCGAGTTATTAGCATTAGATAAAGATATTATTATAGTTGATAACCTTGCTAATTCGTCTACGCTAGTACTTGATCGGATTAAACAAATTACTAATAAATCTGTTACGTTCATAGAAGCAGATATCTGTGATCGTCAAGCAATGCAAGCGGTTTTTCAACAGCATAGCATCGAAGCTGTTGTTCACTTTGCTGGCTTGAAAGCTGTCGGCGAATCAAGCACGATACCTTTAAGCTATTATCATAATAATGTCTCGGGCTCTGTAACATTGTTGCAAGTTATGGCTGAATATGGTGTTAAAAACCTCGTCTTTAGTTCGTCAGCGACGGTTTATGGCGAAAATAACCCTTCACCATTAGATGAAAGTATGCCAACGTCAGCGACCAATCCGTATGGCCAAACTAAGTTGATGATTGAAAATATCCTTTTTGATCTTGCTGAAAGTGATGAAGAATGGTCTATTGCCTGTTTACGTTACTTTAATCCTATTGGCGCTCATGAATCTGGCTTAATTGGTGAAAACCCAAATGGAGTTCCAAATAATTTATTGCCTTACGTTTCACAAGTTGCAGTAGGGCGTTTAGCGCAATTACAAGTTTTTGGTGATGATTACGATACTGTTGATGGTACTGGAGTGCGTGACTATATTCATGTTGTTGATTTGGCACAAGGTCATGTTAAAGCATTAGAGAAATTAAGTGATATTAAAGGCTGTGTACCAATCAACTTAGGTACCGGCAACGGTACTTCAGTATTAGAAATTGTTAATACGTTTAAAGAGATTTCAGGGCAAGATATTCCTTATAAAGTCGCCCCTCGACGTGCAGGCGATATTGCTACTGTTTATGCCGATGCAAGAGTCGCAAATTCATTACTTGATTGGCAGGCAAAACGAGATTTGTCAGTAATGATCAAAGATACTTGGCGTTGGCAATCTGAAAACCCTAATGGTTTTGAATGATCGTAAGTACAGCGTTTTGATGTAATAGAGTTAAAAAAACCTAATACATAAGTATTAGGTTTTTCTTTTCATGCATAGTGCTATTTATTAGTAATTATTAGCGTTCGATTGTTCATCAGCCCAAGCAATAGCTTGGTTATAATTTCGCACTACTTTAGATTTTTCCACGCCAAGCTTTTCCATTACAATGCTGGTTTTATGCCAATCGGCTCGTTCAATTAACTCAACCAATTTAATCAGTGCGGCCATAGTGCCTTTGCGAGTTAATAGCGTATCTTTTATCTCTTGCGCTAACGGTAATTTAGCTAAAATACCCTCAAGCTCTTCATCAACAATGGCATCAATAAGCGATAATAAGCCAGTTAAAAAAGCAATAGAAGTGTCTAGCGATGTATTAACTTGCTCAGCAACTAACTCACAAAATTTAGCACGAGCCATTGCAGAGTTAATTAACTCTGAAGGTTTGTCGGGGTTAACATTTGCAGCAAACATTAAGCCAAGGAATCGCTTAAGTTCGCCTGAGCCCAGTATAACTAGCGCTTGCTTGATTGTTGATATTTCATTTCTGCGCCTAAATATTGGCGAGTTAGCGTAGCGCAATAACTTATATGACAAGGTCACATCACGTTCAAACACAGATGTGATGCTGGTTAAGTCCAGATCTGGCTTAGAGGTTTCATATAAAAGCTCAGCCATTGCAATTTGCGAAGGTGATAAATTCTTGGTTTTCACCATTTCAGGTTTAGCAAAAAAGAAACCTTGAAACAGTTCAAAGCCTAATTCTAGAGCTTGATTATATTCTTCGTAGGTTTCTACTTTTTCTGCTAACAATTTTATGTGTGGGAAGTCGGCAATGGCCGTTTTTACTTCTTTAATGATATCAATTGAGGTGTCTTGCCAATCAATTTTTATGATTTTTATAAAAGGATAAAAATGGCGCCACACCGGTTGATGAATATAGTCATCTAATGCAATGGTGTAGCCTTTCTCGTTTAAGTCCTGACATATTTCTAGAAGTTTTTTGCCCGGCTTTACTGTTTCTAGAATTTCAATAACAACTTCGTCAGTGCTGAGCGTTTCTGGGTAGCCTTTAGATAAAGTTTCTAAGGTGAAATTGATAAATGCTGGTTTACTACCGGTAAACTCACTCAAACCAACGTTGAAGTTACTGGCTTCAATCATTTTGGTTGTGGCTTCGTCAGCATCTATTTCCGGGAAAACATTATCTATGCTATCGCGAAATAATAGCTCATAGGCAAATAGCTTTTTATCTATATCTAATATCGGTTGCCTTGCAGCATAAAAATACATAAAAATTCCTGATAATCCGATTTTACGACTAATAATTTTATTATTTTAGTTAGTATTATTGTGCGATAAGCTCATTTAGCACATCTTTGTAAGGTATTTATAACACAATTAAATACTAATACTCACGAAAAAACATGGTAATCCTCTATTAACTCGGCATATTATCCGTTATCAGATGCAATTAAATCGCATATTGCAGATTAATTGCTCATTTATTATGGTTTGGAGGTTAAATTGGCTGTTGGAACAATGATTTCTTTGGCGCTATATTTTATTGTCATGTTGGGTATAGGTTTATATGCCTATCGAAAGTCTACAAGTGATGCTGCTGGTTTTATGTTGGGTGGTCGAAGCTTAAGCCCATCAGTAACTGCGTTATCTGCAGGTGCATCAGACATGAGTGGTTGGATGCTAATGGGGGTACCAGGTGCTATGTACTTAACGGGTGCAAGTAGCGCATGGATCTCTTTTGGTTTAGTCATAGGAGCCTATTTAAATTACCTTATTGTTGCGCCAAGACTGCGTACTTATACAGAGATTGCCAGCGACTCAATAACCTTACCTGACTTTTTTGAAAATCGTTTTGCTGATAACTCTCATACATTGCGTATTGCTTCCTCAATTGTCATTATTTTATTTTTTACCCTTTATACTTCTTCTGGCATTGTTGCTGGCGGTAAGTTATTTGAAAGTTCATTTGGCTTAACCTATGAAGCTGGTTTATACATAACTGCAGGTGTTGTGGTGCTATACACTTTGTTTGGCGGCTTTTTAGCGGTTAGCTTAACTGACTTTGTACAGGGCTGTATTATGTTTATTGCGCTAGTTTTAGTACCAATTGTGGTGATAAATGATGTTGGTGGCACAGAGGCGATGTTTACTAGCATAGAGCAAGTTAACCCTGAATTGTTAAATTTATTTAGTGGTGTTAGCCTAGTGGCAATTATCTCAGCCATGGCATGGGGACTTGGGTACTTCGGTCAACCCCATATTATTGTACGTTTTATGGCGATTCGTTCAGCCTCTGACTTACCAACGGCGCGTAAAATTGGCATGAGTTGGATGATAGTCGCATTGTTTGGCGCTATGGCAACAGGTTTTGCCGGGGTAGCATACGTTGCTAAAACAGGTGTTGAGCTTAACGATGCTGAAACAATTTTTATTTTGTTATCACAAGTTTTATTCCACCCGCTAATTGCTGGATTCTTATTAGCTGCAATTCTTGCTGCAATTATGAGTACTATTTCTTCGCAATTATTAGTTACTTCTAGTTCGTTGACAGGAGATTTCTATCAGGCGTTTTTAAATAAAGATGCTTCAGATAGGCAGTTAGTATTTGTTGGTCGACTATCTGTTGCTGTTGTTGCACTTGTTGCTGTATTTTTAGCGTATGACCGTAATAGCTCAATTTTAACTTTAGTTAGTAATGCTTGGGCCGGTTTTGGCGCAGCTTTTGGTCCGTTAGTTATCTTTAGCTTATATTGGAAGAAGATGACTCAGCAGGGCGCTCTTGCAGGTATGCTAACAGGAGCAATTACTGTATTAGTGTGGATATACGCACCGATTACGTTGAACGGCCAATCATTAAGCTCAGTGATGTATGAAATAGTTCCTGGCTTTATTATGGCGAGTATCGCGATAGTTGTAGTGAGTCGTTTTACGGCAAAATCTCAGCCCGAGCTAGAAGCTATGTTTGATAAGGTTGCTGACCAGCATTAATAATCAATTTTTCTATAACTAGCAATTAGATTGCTAGTTATTAATACTAAAAGCCGTTAATGAATCATTAGCGGCTTTTATGTACATAGAAGTGCGGTATAACGTGAGGTCATGGATGAGTAGGAGCGTATATGTACATGGATGTAAGGTATAACGCGATCAACATGGATGAGCAGGAGCGTGTATGTAGCTAGGCATACAATATAAAGCGAGCTTATGGATGATAATAAGTATGTAAGTACATGGAAGTAAGTGATGTTAGGGCTAATCTGTGTGTATAGTGAATAGAAGAATATATCTCCAAAACCATCAGCAAAGTTAAATTATTGTTGAGTATTCTTGCTTTAGTATAAAAGGTAGCAAATAAAAATAAGCGAAAACTTATTATTGTTTATTTGTCAGTGAATTACAGAATTGATAGTGAGGTATTAACAAGCATTAAAAGTGAACAATTAATGCTTGTTAATATGATTGGAAGTTAAATTGACCAGGTAATATTGTTATTAATGCGCTCTTGCCATTGGTTAAGAGGCTCAGATTTATCGCCGACAACTATCACATTTGAGTGATTAAAATTTAGCGAACGCCCCTCTAAAAGGTCATTAGAAAATTTAGCATTAAATTCTATTTCTTCATCATTAGGTACAATAAAAACATTTACTGGGCTTGATTCACCTTGGAATACTAAATGTAAGCTTTTACTGCCATCAAAACGGCAATAGTCGGCAAAAATTAGCGTACCAAACGTGCTATCGAAGCTGCCTTTAAAAGACGCCATTTTTTGGTTTAGCGATGCTAATGTAACATTTGCTTTATCGGTGTTAGAAAAATGTGATGCTTCATGGTCAACATGGGCAATCGCATAATCTCCCAAATTTTTGTAAGTGCTAGAAAACATCATAAAATTAACGGTTAATCCTAAAACAAAGGCAACTGATGCCGCCATTGCTAAACGAACACGCGTTTTGCTTTTTTGTTGCTGATGGCTTGCTAGTGTTTGACGAAGAATAAGTTTATTACACAAATCCTCAGGTACTGGCACATTCATCGCACTAAATATTTTTTCATCCAATGCTTCTATTTCATTTACAAACTTTTGTTTTGCTGGATCGCTTTTTATAGCTTCAGTCATTGCCTCATCACGGGCATTCGGATCTGCTAATATACTGCGTCTAATATGCAAATCATCCATTGTGTAGACCTCTTAATTTTGGCTCGTCGTCTACGGCCTCTTTCAATTGATTTCTCGCGCGAAATAGTCGTGTCATTACGGTATTTTTATTTAATGACAGCATTTTCGCAATTTCTTCGCCGCTAAAACCACCGATAACTTGTAAAACAAGTGGCTCTCGGTATTCTTCCGGCATTTGTGCTATTTTTTCTCGCAACCAGTGGTTTTCAATTTCTTGCTCGTTGCTGGTGGCTTTTACATCGGTAATTGTCGCTTCTTCGTATTCACTCATATCGAAGCGCTTTCGTTCGAACCGACGAGCATTTTCTCGACGTAAAATTGTAATTAACCATGACTTCGCGGCCTTTTCGTCTTTCAACGAATCGAGTGCGCGCCATGCACGTAAAAATGTTTCTTGCACTAAGTCTTCCGCTACATGCTTATCGTGGCATAACCAGTATGCATATCGATATAAATCAGCATGTAACGCCTTAACTAGCGCTTCGTATCTAACTTGTTTTGTCGCCATGTTGTAAGAGACCTGAGGCTTTGTCATTTTATTTCGAACTAATGCAAATATTTTAGATATGTTAACTATAGCGCGAATAACTTCCCGATAGTTAACAGAAACTTTACTTAATCATGAGAATAACTAGATTTAGTACAAAGAAGGGCTGATTAGTGCTGTTGAGGTGGTTACGACAGACAATAGAAGTAGGGCAAGTTAACCTTGCCCTGTATCACGACTTTGCCTCAACTCACGGGTTTAGCGATAAGCTCTGTGGCTCTGTCTTACTATTTTTATCTTTTTGGATAGCTTGAATAACCACAAGCAAGCTATCACCGCGCCACTGGCCAGGCATTTTGCCATAATAACTTTGCTGCAATTCAATAATAGCCTGCGAAAGTGCAGGACTATTGAAGTAATCATGCAAAGCGTCAAGGGTAGTTAACGAGCATGGTCGATTATTGTCGATGCTATACGACTTTGCCCAAGGTAATAAGGAATTTAAGGCACGCTCGCCATTGTTTTGTTTACATGCCGCCATTAATGATAAATAGCCATTATTGATATCGGCATCATTTGCGTCTTGTTTTTTGTTTTGTATTGAAGAACGTTTTGCAGAAATATACCAAGCAAGTAAAGTCAATAACCAAAGTGGTAAAAATATCCAAGGCCACAATGAGTTTTTTTCTACAACAATGGTTTTAGTAGCTGCTGTTGGGGTTAGATCTTCTGCTTGCTTTCTATCTACATTTGTTACTGGCACTTGTGCCAACTCAGGATTGGGAATAATAGTAACTTTTTGGCTAGGGATTTTTGCCATTTCTGCTTTATTTGTAACCGTATTCCACCATGGAATAGAAATTTCGGGTAATTGATATTCACCAGCTTGGCTAGCAACAATAGCAAAATTAATGACTTTTTGGCTTACTAAACGTTCGTTATTTAGGCCTGTGTGCAGCTCTGCTTGATCTGGATATACTTTTAAGCCTTGAGGCACTGTCATTTTTATTTCTGGTAATTGTTCTTCGGAAAGGCCAGCTGCAGTTAAGGTTATGGTGCGGGTAATTGGCTCACCAACCTTAAACTTGGCTGGCAGGGGGTGCCATTCTTGGTGTAAAGCGAGTAACTCACTAGGGAGCCAAGTACCAGCTACTTGATCGGGTATTGCTTTTATCGTCAAGGAAATGTCCTCACCAACGACACTAACAGGTTTAGTTTCAGCAAAACTTAAAAAGTTTGAACGTCGTGAAGACGGCATGATAATTTCACCGGAAAATACTGGTGATTTCAAAAGCACATTACCACTTTGTTGTGGGCTGATTGCATATACACGCTCGATAATACGATAACGTTTGCCATTAATAATATTCTCAGACTCTTTGTCTTTACCTATTTGCAAAATATTAGCAGCTGCTAATGCTGGCTCCGTCAAGCTGCCACGTTTTAGCTCAGCAGAAAAGTGCAGTTTTACCGTTAAGGTAATTTGTTGTTGCACGTAAATATCAGTCGCTGATGCCTTTGTCGTGATAAATAAATCTTGCTGACTATTGCCTGGCATATCACTAGCTTCAATTGCTTTAACTTTAATCTCTTGAGAGTTTTGGCCATCAATTGTTAGGGCTGGTATGAGCAATTCGCCAGCACGACGAGGAATTAATACCGTGGTCCATGTGGTGGTGCGTGTGGTATTAAAATTTACCATACTAGTTTGCGAGCTAACTGAAGTTCTACCAACAATAAAATCTGCTAATAATGAGGAAGTATCAAGCGCGTTATTATCAATATTATCGTCTGCAACGACTGTTAATATTAGTGACTCATTTACCACAACTGGGTTTTTATCAACAGAGGCTGTAACCTGCGTTAAGGCATAACTATTAAGTGATAATAAAATAAACACCAATGAAAAAATAACCTTTACCACTTTTTCTTAACTCCTATATTTCTTCGATCTTGACGACGCTTTTGATACTCAAGCTGCATTTTATTTCTTAATAGCATGTATGGGTCGTCGGTAACTTTATTAAGTAGCTGCTGATGCTTTTGTTCAGTTTCTTTAGCTTGTTGTTCAGCTAAGCGTTGGGCCTGAGCATTTTGCTCAGGTTCGCCAGTTTCTTCTGTATCGCCTTGCTGCTGAGCTGACTCTTGCGTTTGTTTTTCGTTTTCATTCTCTGTTTCGTTATCAGAACCATCTTGCTGGTTTTGTTCTTGCTGTTGTTGCTCATCATTCCTTTCTTCGTTGCTAGTTTGGTTTTGCTGATTTGATGGCTGCTGAGAAGAATCTTGCTCTGAATTTTGCTGATCTTGAGAATTTTGACCGTCTTGGTTTTCTTGGTTCTGACTGTCTTGGTTTTCACCTTGCTGCTCTTGACTGTCATCGTTTTGCTCGTCATTTTGCTGGCTATCATCACCAGATTGTTGATCTTGCTTTTGCTGTTCTTGCTGCTGCTTAAGTTTCTCAAGCAGATCTTTATTCACTTTCGCATCTGTAAGCTCTGGATCTTTGGCTAACGCTTGTTCATAGCGCTTAATAGCTTCATCAAATTTTTGTAATTTAGCTAAAGCGTTACCCTGATTGAATAGGGCTTCAGCACTGTCAACTTGCTGAAACGCTGATAACGCTTGTTCGTAATCTCCAGCTTTGTAGTGTGAGCTACCTTGCCATAATGGATCTTTAAATTGCTCAGCCGCTTGTTGAAATTGCTCTTGTTTAAAATGTTCTTGCCCTTGCTGATCTTTGGTTTTCCAAAGGTCTTGCCAAATATCTGCATGTGCTTTTTGGTTTGGTATCAACATTAACGCAAATGGCAGAGTAACGAGTAAGGCGCCGCGTCTAAAGTAACTTAATACTAAGGGGAGAATCACTAAGAGTATGTAGGGACCGAACTCTTGCCATTGATCCCCTGTGTTTTCACTTTTTGTTGTTTCGTCCGCATTAGTAACTATCGGTTTATAGGTGAGCTCGGTAATATCGCTGCTGTTGTGGGTTAGAGTGACATAATTTCCACCATCTCTTTTGGCAACGCCGCGCAAGGCATTTTCTGTTAATTTAGGGACTATAATCGCGCCATTGTCATCTTTCATTAACTCACCATTGCTGAGTTTAATTGGCGCGCCAGTAGTTGTACCTATACCTAAAATATTGAGTCGATAAGGATGTTCGCGCGACCACTGAGTAAGGTCTTGGATATCCTCATTGTCGATGCCGTCGGTAAACCAGTATATGTCGCCGTCGTTATGACCTGCGTTGACTAACATTTCATTTGCCAATGTAAGTGCTGCATATGGATTACTGCCGAGTTCTGGCATCAGTTCTGGACTAAGTGAAGGCAATAACAGTTTGATATTGTTGATATCATCGGTCAACGGACTAATACTAAAAGCATCGCCAGCATAGGCTATTAAACCAATTTCCCCTTCATTAATACCATCGAGTAAATCTATAGCTTTATAACGTGCTCGAGTTAATCGATTTGGTGTAACATCGGTGGCATACATTGAGTATGACATATCCATTACCAGCACCGAGCCCTGAGCAACTTGGTAAACCGGCTGAGGGAGTTTTTTCCAGCTAGGGCCAGCCATCGCGATAATAGCAATTAAGCCGATAATAAATGGCAGCAGTAAAGATTTTGATTTAGCTTGCTGATCACCGTCAACGAGTACTTTAGCTAAATGTGCCGGTAGTAAATTTTGCCATCCTGACTGCTTTACTCTGTTTTTTCTTAACAGCCAAATGGCCAATAGCAAAATAGCAAGAGCTGCTAGCCATAATGGACGAATAAAATGAAAATCGGCCATTTTAGTTACGCTCCTGTTTGCTTAATGTTCTCGTTTGGAAAAGCTGGCTATTTGACAAGGTGCTAGCGAGCAGTGTGCCGAAACTTAACAGTAAAGCTAATCCCAATGGCCAATAAAAAAGTGCTGTTAATGGTCGCATTTGCTGTTGTTCTTGCTCTATGGGTTCTAAGTTATCAAGTAATTGATAAATTTGGCTCATATCTTCACTTGCGCGGGCGCGAAAGTATTGTCCGCCAGTTTTATCGGCAAGTTGTTGCAATGATTCTTCGTCTAGTTCGCTCGAAGGGTTAACCCTACGTGCACCGAATAGTGAGTTTTGTACCATGACGTCGGCGCCAATACCAATTGAATAAATTGTAATGTCTTTCGCCACAGCTAGCTCTAAAGCTTGCTCGGGTGTAATTTTTCCAGCGGTGTTTTGACCATCAGTTAATAACAGCAACACTCGATTAGATTCTTTCTTTTCATCAAAACGTTTTACTGCAAGGGCGATAGCATCACCAATAGCCGTTTGCTTACCCACTAGTCCCAGTACGGTTTCGTCTAACATTTGTTGCACTGTTTTTCGGTCAAAGGTCATAGGGGTTTGCATATAAGCGTCGTCGCCAAAAAGAATTAGCCCTAAACGGTCGCCACTGCGGCGTTCGATGAAATCTCCCAATAGTACCTTTAACATATCGAGGCGATTAACACTTCTACCATTTAAATTCATATCTTCTACTTGCATACTACCCGACAAGTCAACCGCTATCATCATTTCACGGCCTTCTGTTGGCACGTTAACTGCCTCACCTAACCATTGTGGCTGGGTGCTGGCGGTAACAAGTAAAATCCACACTAGGCTTAATATCAGTAGTGGGGCTTTTTTCTTTTCCGGTGTAAATTCTGTCGCTTGAATTCCTTTATGTAAGGTTGGCATTTTAAGTGGTGCTGCTTCCACTTGTTTTTTACTTGGTAACCAATAAACCAATAATGGTAAAGGAATAGCTGCCAATGCCCAAATGAACTCAAAATGAATCATGATTGCGCCCCACCAATTTTGGTCGCTTCTGTTGTTAGCATTTCATTCGATGATTTTTCAATAAGTGGTTTCGGCACATTGATACCAGCGTTGTTGTTGATAATAGCGAGATCTTTTTTCGGTGGTAATGCTTGGTTTACCCACAACGTGACTGCTTGTTTGAAGTCAGTGATATCTTGACTTACCTGCTTTTGATAAACATTACTAAAACTGTTAGCACTTAACTGCTCGAATATATCTCGTTGTTTTTCAGGTAAGGTTGAAACTAGAAATGCGCTTAAATTATCGCCGGATAATTGTGCAACATGTTGACGTGGGAAATATTGTAATAACGTCCACTTTAAGATGGTTACAACAGTGCTATTATCATTCGCATTATTTAGTTGATTTAACGCTAGCTTTTTCGCTTTCCGCGTACGTAGAAATGACCTGAGTTTAATGACACTAAAAATAGTCAAAGCTAATAACAATAATGCGATTAACCACCAGCCAGGTGCAATAGGGTAATTGTGAACATTGCCAGGTAGATGAATATCTTTAAGTTGTGCTAACGGATCCATGAAGCGACTCCTCTATGCAACTGGGTTTCCAATGCTTCACTGGCACAAAAATGTAATAAGCGAGCCCCAGCTTTCGTTAACTTATGCTCTATAGCTTCACTTAACGCGATTGCTTGTTGGTGATAGTCTTTTGCTATTTTTCTATCGCCAAGTACCAATTGTTGTTTTTGTTGACCGTCGGTAACGGCAACACTTACTTTTTGTTTACAGTCGGGTAATTGCTGCTCTAGTGGATCACTGATTAAACAAATAACCAGTTCGCAGTGCCGAGAAACGTTGGCAAGATGCCGTACTGCTTCGTCCGTTAAGTGAAATGCATCGGTAATTAAATAAACTAAACTACCAGGTTTCGATACTTGGCGAATGCGAGCACAGTTTTGCTCAAAAGCTTGTTCTGCTTGCTCCTTTGAACTTATAGAGTCTGTATGTATTAGAGTACTAGCGTGTGTTTTCACCAAAGCATGTAAGTAATGTAGTACACCTTGTTGGCGACTCCGCGGCTTTAGTTCACTGTGTTTCTGCTGGTTAAACACTATTCCGCCAATGCGATCACCTCGACCTTTAGCGTGCCATGCTACTAATGACGCTACGTGGGCCGCCTGAACTGATTTAAAAAGCAATTGGCTACCAAAATGCATATTGTCACTTAAATCAGTTGCAATAAGTACCGGACGTTCAATTTCTTCACGAAACAATTTAGTATGTGTTTTTCCCGTACGAGCAGTAACACGCCAATCGATTGCACGAATGTCGTCACCATTTTGATAATGGCGAACTTCATCAAATTCCATGCCACGGCCTTTACTGCGGGCAAGGTAGTTGCCCGACATTTTACCATGCAGACTTTTGCCTGCGGCTAAATTGATGAGCGAACTTTTACTTTGGTAACGAATAAGCTCGTCGATTGTTAATTCGATGCCGTTACTGTGCAGCTCGTTGAGTGTTTCTTGTACGGAGCTATGCGAGGCTGTATTTTTCTGACTAAACCACATTTGATGAACGCTTTATGCTACAGCAACCAAGCTGAGGATATGATCGAGTAGTTGGTTACTACTGATCCCTTCAGCTTCTGCTTGATAGGTCATTAAAATTCGGTGGCGTAATACATTATGGAATACGGCTTGTACGTCTTCAGGGCTAACAAAGTCTCGGTTATTTAACCAAGCACGAGCACGTGCACATCGGTCAAGTGCAATGGTAGCACGTGGGCTGGCGCCATAAGCTAGCCATTGTTTTAATTTATCATCATATTTTTCTGGCGTACGAGTTGCCATAATTAAATCAACAATATAGCTTTCAACTGCTGGCGCCATATGAATTTTCATGACTTCATCGCGAGCAGCAAATATTTCGTTTTGGCTAATTTCCTGTACTGCCTTTTTTTCTACTTTTAATGCTTCACCGCGATTTAATTTTAAAATCTCTAACTCAGCTTGTGCGTCAGGGTAGTCGATTTCAAGGTGCATTAAAAAACGATCTAATTGAGCTTCAGGTAATGGATAAGTACCTTCCTGTTCAAGCGGGTTTTGTGTTGCCATCACTAAAAATAACTCAGGCAATGGGTAGGTTTTTCTACCAACAGTAATTTGCCCTTCAGCCATAGCTTCTAATAATGCTGATTGTACTTTTGCAGGTGCGCGGTTAATTTCGTCGGCGAGTACTAAATTACGAAATAAAGGGCCAGACTGAAAAACAAAGCTGCCATCTTCCGGACGATAAATATCGGTGCCAGTTAAATCGGCAGGTAATAAGTCGGGGGTAAATTGAACACGATGAAAGTCAGCTTCTATACCTTCGGCTAATGCATTAACGGCACGAGTTTTTGCTAAACCTGGTGGCCCTTCAACAATTAAGTGTCCGTTTGCTAATAAGGCGATAAGTAAGTTTTCTACTAATGCTGGTTGTCCGATAATTTGAGAAGATAAATGTTCTTTCAAAGAGGAAAAGTGTTCAATAGCCATAATTCAATATTCTTATTGTTGGTAAGTTTAACGTCAGTAGGTCAGACCTTTTAATTGATATAAGGTTCATGCCAAAAAAAACAAGTTTAATTTTTTAATTCTAATTAATTTCCTTCAAGTTTTTAATGCCTTGGAAACAATTTGTTTAAATTTTGACAGCTAAACATTGTATTATTTTTATATCTGGTTAGAATTATTGTAAAACCAAAGAGGTCTGACCTCTTGTGTGTTGCAATAAAATGGAAACAAAAATGACAAAATCAAAACTAATTACAGGAAGTGGCGAACGTATTGCAGTTGTTGCAGGTTTACGTACACCTTTTGCAAAACAAGCTACAGCCTTTCATGGTGTCCCTGCCGTCGATTTAGGCAAAATTGTTGTTAATGAGCTACTTCAAAAGCACGATGTTGACCCGAAAATTATTGATCAGCTGGTTTTTGGTCAGGTGGTTCAAATGCCTGAAGCGCCAAATATTGCCCGTGAAATTGTTTTAGGCACTGGTATGAATGTACATACTGATGCCTACAGTGTTTCAAGAGCATGTGCTACTAGCTTCCAGTCGACAGTGAACGTTGCCGAGTCAATTATGTCAGGTTTTGTTGATGTAGGTATTGCTGGCGGCGCTGACTCATCTTCTGTTGCGCCTATTGGAGTTTCTAAGAAGTTTGCTCGTACCTTATTAGATTTAAGTAAAGCGCGTTCATTTGGCGCTAAAATGTCGTTAATCCGTCAGCTTAAATTTAAAGATATATTACCTGTTCCACCAGCCGTCGCTGAATATTCAACTGGCTTGTCAATGGGACAAACTGCAGAGCAAATGGCGAAAACCCATGGTATCACACGGGAAGAACAAGATGCATTAGCACATCGTTCACATACGCTGGCGACGAAAAACTGGCAAGCAGGTAATCTTGATGGCGAAGTGATGACGGCGCACAGTGAGCCTTACAAATCGTTTATTGATAAAGACAACTGTATTCGCGAAAACTCTGAATTAGCCAGTTACGCAAAATTACGCCCAGTTTTTGATCGTAAACACGGCACAGTAACTGCGGCAACGAGTACACCGCTAACCGATGGCGCATCTGCGGTATTATTAATGCGAGAAGGGCGAGCGAAAGAGCTAGGTTATAAGCCGTTAGGCTATATTCGTAGTTATGGTTTTGCCGCTATTGATGTGTGGGAAGATATGCTAATGGGGCCAAGTTTTGCTTCACCAATTGCTTTGAAACGTGCTGGCATGAATTTAGCGGATTTAGATCTCATTGAAATGCATGAAGCGTTTGCGGCACAGGCTTTAGCGAATGTGAAAATGTTTGGCAGTAACAAGTTTGCACAAACTCATCTTGGTCAAGATAAGGCTATAGGTGAAATTGATATGGATAAATTTAATGTCATGGGTGGTTCACTAGCCTATGGGCATCCATTTGCGGCAACAGGTACACGTTTAATTGTGCAAACATTAAATGAGTTAAACCGCCGAGGTGGTGGTACCGGTTTAACCACGGCTTGTGCTGCTGGTGGTTTAGGTGCGGCTATGATAGTGGAGACAGACTAATGACGGATGTAACAATGCAAGATAATAATAGTACTTTTAGTTTGGCACGCCAAGAAAACGGCATCGCGCATTTGATCATGGATGTGAAAGGCGACTCCATGAACACTTTAAAAGCTGAGTTTGCGGAAGAAATCTCTGAAATATTAAAAGAGATTCGTGAAGATAAAGCGATAAAAGGCTTAGTGTTAGTCAGTGGTAAAGAAGATTCTTTTGTTGCTGGCGCTGATGTTCATATGTTGGCAAGTTGTACGTCAGCTGAAGAAGCTATGGCATTATCTCGCCAAGGGCAGATGATTTTTGATCAGCTAGAAAACTTGTCTATTCCTGTTGTTGCGGCAGTGAATGGGCCGTGTTTAGGTGGTGGCTTAGAATTAGCAATGGCGTGTCATGCTCGTGTTTGTAGTGACAGCGCTAAAACTGCGCTTGGTTTACCTGAAGTACAGCTTGGTCTATTACCTGGTGGTGGTGGAACACAAAGGCTTCCTAAGCTGGTTGGTATACAAAAGTCATTGGATATGATGCTTACTGGAAAGCAGTTGCGCGCAAAACAAGCTTTAAAAGCAGGTTTAATACATGATGTGGTGCCTAACAGTATTTTAGTTAAAACAGCAGAAAAATTGGCGCTTTCAGGTAACGTAAAACCGAAAGCACGTAAGTTGTCATTGATGGATAAGTTGCTTGAAGGCAACCGTATTGGCCGTGGTATTTTGTTTAATCAGGCAACCAAAATGGTGTTGGGAAAAACAAAAGGCAATTACCCGGCACCGCTGAAAATTATTGATTGTATTCGTACTGGTGCTGAGCAGGCGTCATCGAAAGGATATCAAGTTGAAGCAGAGCATTTTGGTCAACTGGTCATGACTGATGTTTCAGCGCAGCTTAGACAAATATTTTTTGCGACAACGGATATGAAAAAAGAGCAGGGTATTGAAGGTGTTCAACCTGAGAATATTGAAAATGTTGCTGTACTAGGTGGTGGTTTGATGGGCGGTGGTATCGCTTTTGTAACCGCAACTAAAGCTAAATTACCGGTTCGTATTAAAGATATTTCACACCAAGGTATTAGCCATGCGCTTAAATATGGTTACGACTTGTTAAACAAAAAAGTGAAACGTCGCTTTATGCGTCATAGTGAGATGCAAAATCAACTTGCGAATATTACTGGCAGTACTGAGTTTACGGGATTTAATAATGTTGATATTGCTGTTGAAGCGGTTTTTGAAGATTTAACTTTGAAGCAAAATATGGTGGCAGATATAGAAAGTCACTGTAAAGAAAGCACTATTTTCGCCAGTAACACGTCTAGTTTACCGATTGGACAAATTGCGGCAAAAGCACAACGACCAGAAAATGTTATTGGATTACACTATTTTTCACCCGTAGATAAAATGCCTTTGGCAGAGATAATTGCTCATGAGAAAACTTCTGATCAAACTATTTCCACGACGGTAGCTTTCGCGAAGAAACAAGGTAAAACACCGATTGTTGTCAAAGATAAAGCCGGTTTTTACGTTAATCGAATTCTAGCGCCGTATATGAACGAAGCTGCAATGCTATTACTTGAAGGTTGTTCGATTGAAGCACTAGATAAAGCTATGGTTAAATTTGGCTTTCCGGTTGGCCCGATGCAGCTGCTTGATGAAGTTGGGATAGATGTTGGTTCGAAAATTGGCCCTATTTTACAAGCAGAGTTAGGTGAGCGTTTTGCGCCACCAGCAGCGTTTTCAAAACTTATTGATGATGGCCGGCTAGGTAAAAAAACGAAGAAAGGATTTTATCAATATAACACCAAAAGCAAAAAGAAACTGGTTGATGAAAGTGTTTATAGCTTACTTGGATTGCAAGCAAACAATAAATCTGTTTCTCAAACGCAAGTTGAGCGTTGTGTGTATATGATGCTTAATGAGGCAGCACGCTGTCTAGATGAAGGCATAATACGAAATGCTCGTGATGGTGACATAGGTGCTATTTTTGGTATTGGCTTTCCACCATTTTTGGGTGGGCCGTTCCAGTACATAGATAAAATTGGTGCAGCGGCCTTAGTAAGTAAATTAAACCTATGGCAAGCTGAATTCGGTGAGCGTTTTACGCCATGTGACGCCTTAGTTAAAATGGCTGAGCAAGGCGAAGGCTACTATGCGTAATTTGAGCTGTTAATTCATTAACATAGCGAAGTAATGAAATGGAATAATTTTGCCATATACTGGGCAATAGTTGGCATGTTAAAGAGGCAAGTTATTGCCTCTTTTTTTATGTTGCTTTAAAGGGATTACCGATAGATATGATAAAAGTTGCGATGTGTTTTTATACGATAATTGTTTTGAATATATACTCTAAAATTGTTAATATGCGCTCGTTTTATTTAGTAAGCCTTTAAATCTTTTGAAGTGAGTTGAGCATGATGTTGTTAGTTTTAGTAGTATTAGCGATTGTTTTCTCTGTGTTTTTTTACTGTCAGGCAATTAGTAGTGGTTTAGGCGCTAAACGGTGGGCTACGGCTGGTTTAGTTTTTGGGCCGTTTGTATGGCCAATGTTTTGTATGAAGAAGCGAGTAAAAACCTATCAACGCTTTGGATTTGATTGTTTATTATTTTCTGCTTAGGCATTTGAGCTCTCCTTGCCATTATTCAAACTCAGTAGCTTGATAATATAAAAACGCTAACTTCCTTGTAGCGAAGTATCCTTTTCTATGATTAAGCTCTTAAATTGGCCTAATTCCACCATGTGCTCGCAGGCATCTCTTTAATTTC
>CAJXQJ010000017.1 GCA_913058245.1 uncultured Colwellia sp. | reverse complement strand
GAAAGAGTTTTGGTGGAACAAAACGTAATAAAAATCGGAGATAATAAAAATGTTTGAATTAATGGAAGACCACAACGAAGAAGCTGTCATCAAGGTTATTGGTGTTGGCGGCGGCGGTGGCAACGCTGTAGAACACATGGTTTCACAAACCATTGAAGGTGTTGAATTTATTACGGCAAATACTGACTCACAAGCATTGCGTAATTCAGCGGCTAATGTGACCTTGCAATTAGGCCACGACGTAACAAAAGGCTTAGGTGCTGGTGCTAACCCTGAAATAGGTCGTCGAAGTGCTGAAGAAGACCGAGAAACCATAAAAGAAACTTTACAAGGCGCAGATATGATCTTTATCGCGGCTGGTATGGGTGGTGGTACAGGTACAGGCGCAGCGCCTGTTGTTGCCGAAATAGCCAAAGAAATGGGTATTTTAACAGTTGCCGTAGTCACTAAGCCTTTTCCATTTGAAGGTAAAAAGCGTATGAACTATGCCGATCAAGGCATTGAGTTTTTAGCTAAAAGTGTTGATTCACTGATCACTATTCCAAATGAAAAGCTACTGAAAGTGTTGGGCCCTGGTACTAGTTTACTTGACGCATTTAAAGCCGCTAACAATGTTTTGTTAGGTGCGGTACAGGGTATTGCGGAACTTATTACGCGTCCGGGACTCATAAATGTGGATTTCGCCGATGTTAGAACTGTAATGTCTGAAATGGGAACGGCAATGATGGGGTCTGGTATAGCATCAGGACCGGATCGTGCCGAAGAAGCTGCAGAAGCTGCAATTTCTAGCCCGTTACTAGAAGATGTTGATCTAGCAGGCGCACGCGGTATTTTAGTTAATATTACAGCTGGTATGGATATCAGTATTGACGAGTTTGAAACTGTTGGTAATGCAGTTAAAGCATTCTCTTCTGAGAATGCCACTGTAGTTGTTGGTGCAGTGATTGACCCAGAAATGACAGAAGACTTACGTGTAACTGTTGTTGCAACGGGTATTGGCGCTGAACGTAAGCCTGATATTACTTTAGTGAACCCAGCGCCAGCCGTTGAGCCACAAGTAGTTGGTGGTGATTATGTACCAAGTGCACAACCTGAAGTAAAAGCTAACCCGGTAACTATGCCGGAAGCTAATGCCCAAACACAGAAAGTGGCAGCTACAGAACTTGATGATTATTTAGATATCCCAGCATTTTTACGTAAACAAGCGGACTAAAACTTGCTTGTTTAATTTCAGTTGTAATGACTGTAAATGTTGATATTTTGATTTTGTTAGGCTTTTTTGCTATATTACGCCTCCGCTTAATTCCGGTGGGTGCTAATAGAGCGCAATATAGGCTTAAGAAGGCTATTTATGATTAAACAACGTACAATAAAAGAAAATGTCTCTGCCATTGGTGTAGGGTTACATAAAGGTGAAAAGGTGCAGATCACTCTCCGTCCTGCTCCTGCTAACACCGGTATTATTTTTCGCCGAGTTGATTTAGATCCCGTTGTCGATATTCCAGCGACACCGGAAGCTGTTGGTGAAACGACTTTATGTACGTGTTTAGTGAATGAGCAAGGTGTTCAGATTTCCACCGTCGAACATCTGCTTTCTGCTGTTGCAGGACTAGGCATTGACAACCTCATCGTTGAAGTTGATTCGCCTGAGATTCCAATTATGGATGGCAGTGCACTACCTTTTGTTTATTTAATTCAATCGGTTGGCATTGAAACATCAAATGTTGCTAAGCGCTTTCTACGAATTACCAAAACCATTCGTGTTGAAGAAGGCGATAAGTGGGCGGAATTAAGACCTTATGAAGGCTTTCGCGTAAATTTTGCTATTGAGTTTGAGCACCCGGTAATTGCTAATACCTGTCAAACTATGAGTATGGACCTTTCAAGCTGTTCTTTTATTAAAGAAATAAGTCGTGCCCGTACTTTTGGTTTTATGAAAGACATTGAGTTTTTACGCTCTCATAACTTAGCTTTAGGTGGCAGTTTAGAAAACGCCATCGTACTAGATGAATATCGTATGCTTAATAAAGACGATTTACGTTACGATGATGAGTTTGTTAAGCATAAAATTCTTGATGCCATTGGTGATTTATACATGGGTGGTGTCAGTATTTTGGGTGAATTAAACGCATTTAAATCAGGGCATGGTTTAAATAACATGTTGCTTCGTGAAGTGTTCAAACAATCTGAATCTTGGGAATGGGTTACTTACGAAGATACCGTAGAGTCACCTATTCAATTTCAAGAATTAACTGCTGCGCCTTTTTAGTTACTGTTCCGCATCCAGTTGATTAAAACCAGTCATTTGACTGGTTTTTTTGTATTCGAAGTACAGGAATTATAGCTACTTATTAGCGTGAGCTGCGAGTTTTTCTAATTTTTTTCGTAAGCTATCAGGAGCGTTTTTCGCCACTGCTAATAATTGCTTGGCAGTGGCTTGAGAGATAGAACTATTTGTTGCTTCAGGAATAACCGTTTTTTCAGGTACTTTGGTACGATATGGCGTAACTTTAATTTCAATTTGATTAAATTGATTTTCGGTAACTTGCGTTAACTCTCGGCATATGTTCATGCGCTCAAATTGTAACCTTTGGCTCCATACGGCCGAATTAACCTCAATAACTAAAGACTTACTCTTAAAGTTGGCTATTTTCCAGACATCTTCTGGCAGGTCAGGGCATATTTGTCGTACAATATCCGACAAAATGGTTAAAGAGTTGGTTTTTGCCGTTATTTGTGCCAAAGTGCCTGACGTTGAATTAAACAGGGCTGACATATCAGTAGGTATTTTAGATTTACGTGCCATAGGTCAGCTCTTGAACAAACGATGAATAAGATATGAGTTTAACACTACTATACCGCGGAAAAAATGTTAGATTTTCAATGAAGCTAAATAAACTTCATTGGCTGTCGGCATTAGCCGTATTTGCGCTAATTTCTGGTTTTATAGTCCATTTAGTTGCTTCTTCAGACGACATCCCTAAAAGTCCAGAATATCACTTATCTAGCTTACCAAGTATTGATGGACCGGCAGTTAATAGCGATCAAGTTACCGCAGTAACGATGAAGTTAGCAGAACTACAAAGCCAAGTATTACGTTTAAATGCTTTGGGAGATAGATTGGCGGAAGATGCCAGTATTCCTGACAATGAGTTTAATTTTGAGCAGTTACCACCCAGTGGTGGACCTATGATACAAAGCGAAGTTGAGCCGAAAAAGGATCTAGCAGAGTTATTATCAAGTATTGCCGCACTTGAAAATACGCTTGCTCATGAAGAAAAACAATTAAAAATGCTTGAATCTATCGCCTTCGGTCACCATATAGAAAATACACGTTATTTATCTGGTCGACCAATAACCAAAGGTTGGTTGTCTTCATACTATGGTACGAGGAAAGACCCTTTTAGTGGCAAACCTGCTATGCACAAAGGTGTTGATTTTGCCGGCAGTGAGAATGCTGACATTATCGCAACAGCTTCAGGGGTAGTTAGCTGGTCGGGTGAACGCTATGGTTATGGCCAATTAATAGAAATTAATCATGGTGACGGTTTAAAAACTCGCTATGGTCACAATAAAGAACTTACGGTTTCGGTAGGTGATGTGGTAACAAAGGGTCAAGTTATTGCAAAAATGGGTAGTACTGGACGTTCTACAGGGCCACATGTGCATTATGAAATATTGCGCAATAATACCCAAATAGATCCAATGAAATACGTATATAGAAAAGCAAAAAAATAGCTTTAGTGAGAATTTCAGTTGTTTAAAATACAACTGCCATTACAATGCTAGGCAACTTTATGTGATCGGGCCCACCGATCATTTTATTTTCAGCGGAAGATTTTCTTCTCAATATGGTTTAACACGATGTTTGTAAAGTTAATGACAAAACTGTTTGGTAGTCGCAACGATCGATTACTTAAACAAATGCGCAAAGAAGTAACAAAAATTAATGCTCTAGAACCGGTTTTTGAAGCATTAAGTGATGAAGAATTAAAAGCCAAAACCGCTGAGTTTAAAGAACGCTTAGCACAAGGCGAAACCCTTGACGCAATATTACCTGAAGCATTTGCTGTCGTGCGAGAAGCAAGTAAACGTGTGTTTGGCATGCGCCATTTCGACGTACAAATGATCGGTGGTATGGTACTTAATTCTGGCAAAATTGCCGAAATGCGTACCGGTGAAGGTAAAACACTAACGGCAACGCTACCGTCATACCTAAATGGTTTAACGGGTAAGGGTGTTCATGTTATTACTGTTAATGATTATTTAGCGACACGTGATGCTGATTGGAGTCGTCCATTATTTGAATTCTTAGGCATGACCGTTGGTTGTAATATTGCGGGTATGGCGCCAGGCGATAAACAAGCCGCGTATAACTCAGATATTACTTATGGTACTAACAATGAATTCGGTTTTGATTACTTACGTGACAACATGGCATTCTCGCCAGAAGAGCGCGCGCAAAAGCCATTGCACTTTGCCGTTATTGATGAGGTTGATTCAATATTAATTGATGAAGCACGTACGCCGTTGATTATTTCAGGTCAAGCGGAAGACAGCTCTGAATTATACCGAAATATTAACCTTGTTGTGCCTACGCTAGAGCAGCAAGAAGAAGAAGATAAAGAAGGTGAAGAAAGCACTGGCGACTTTACCGTTGATGAAAAAGCCAAGCAAATTTATTTAACCGAACGTGGTCAAGTTCATATTGAAGAAATTATGCTTGAAAAAGGGCTAATGCAGCAAGGGGATTCATTATTCTCAGCAGCAAACATTACCTTACTTCATCATGTAATGGCAGCTTTGCGTGCCCATAAACTCTTCCAAAAAGACGTTGACTATATTGTTAAGGATGGCGAAATCGTTATCGTTGATGAGCATACTGGCCGTACAATGGAAGGTCGACGCTGGTCTGAAGGATTACACCAAGCAGTTGAAGCTAAAGAAGGTGTAGATATTCAAAATGAAAACCAAACTCTAGCCTCTATTACCTTCCAAAATTTCTTCCGTATTTACGAAAAGCTATCAGGTATGACGGGTACGGCTGATACTGAAGCATTTGAATTTAATCATATTTACGGTTTAGAAACGGTAGTTATTCCTACCAACCAGCCAATGGTTCGTAAAGACATGCCTGATTTAATTTATTTAACGGCAGAAGAGAAATTTGAAGCAATTCTAGAAGATATTAAAGATTGTGTTGAACGTGGTCAGCCAGTACTAGTTGGTACCATAAGTATTGAAACTTCTGAATTTCTATCTTCATTTTTGAAGAAAGCAAAAATTAAGCACAAAGTACTTAATGCTAAATTTCATCAACAAGAAGCTGAAATTGTTGCCGATGCTGGTAAAGTTGGTGCAGTAACTATTGCCACTAACATGGCTGGTCGTGGTACTGATATTGTATTGGGCGGTAACTTAGGCTCAATGCTCGCTAAACTTGATAATCCAAGTGATGAACAAGTTGAAAAAGTTAAAGCAACATGGCAAGAAGAGCATAATAAAGTTTTAGAACTTGGTGGCTTACACATTGTTGCGACAGAGCGACATGAGTCACGTCGTATTGATAACCAGCTACGTGGTCGTTCAGGTCGTCAGGGTGATGCAGGTTCAACACGTTTCTATCTTTCAATGGAAGATGGATTGATGCGTATTTTCGCCTCAGAGCGCATTACTAATATGATGCGTAAACTGGGTATGGAACGTGGTGAAGCAATTGAACATCCGTGGGTAACGAAAAGTATTGAAAACGCGCAACGTAAAGTTGAAGGTCGTAACTTTGATATTCGTAAACAGCTTCTTGAATTTGATGATGTATCAAACGATCAACGTAAGGTTATTTACGAGCAACGTAATGAGTTAATGGACGAAGCTGATATTGCTGAGGTTATTAAAGCTATTCGCGCTGACGTAGTTAATGGTCTAGTTGACCAACATATTCCACCACAGTCTTTAGAAGAAATGTGGGATGTTGAGGGCTTAGAAGAGCGTCTTAAAGGCGAGCTTACCATTGAACTACCACTTGCAAAATGGTTAGAAGAAGACTCTAAGTTACATGAAGAAACTTTACGCGAGAAAATTGCTGAAGAAGTAGAAGCAAGTTACAGCACCAAAGAAGAAATGGTTGGCGCGGAAGTTTTACGTCAGTTTGAAAAAGCTGTAATGTTACAAAGTTTAGATTCGCACTGGAAAGAGCATTTGGCTGCGATGGACCATTTACGCCAAGGTATTCATTTACGTGGTTATGCACAAAAGAATCCTAAGCAAGAATATAAGCGCGAATCATTTGAGCTATTTTCAGAACTACTCGAAAACTTAAAATATGACGTCATTGGCATTTTAAGTAAGGTGCAAATTAAAGCTGAATCTGATGTTGAAGCAGTTGAAGAGCAACATAGAAAAGCTGATGAAGCGCCAAAAGAGTTTAAACATGAATCTGCTTCAGAGCCAGAACAAGCTGCGATGCCACGTGTTGGCCGTAACGAACCATGTCCTTGTGGTTCAGGTAAGAAATATAAGCAGTGTCACGGTAAGTTAACTTAAATAGCACTGAATAGCATAAGTGAAATGAATGCCAGTCAAATGACTGGCATTTTTATGTTCAGGAAGAACGGTATGATGCGCTCACATGGATGTGAAAGAGTATTGATGTTTGTGACGAGCGGTATTATGCGATCACACGGATGTGAAGAAGCGTTCATGTACAGCAGGACTTAAGCCGGCAGTATCGATTATATTCAAAAAGGGTTATAAAAATGAAAACAGTACATGTTGCAGTTGCCGTAATTAAGCAAGGTGATGAATTTTTTCTTACCAAACGACTTGCAGATGCACATCAAGGTGGTAAATGGGAATTTCCTGGTGGTAAAGTTGAAGACGGTGAAACTGTGCATCAGGCGTTGTTTCGAGAGCTAAAAGAAGAAGTTGCCATTGAAGTGTTAACCTGTACGCCGTTAATAAAAATTAGCCATGATTACGGCGATAAAAAGGTACTGCTAGATGTGTTTATTGTTGATAATTTTACGGGACAAGCAAAGGCGTTAGAAGGGCAGCAAGAGGGCTGGTTTACCTTAGCGGCGTTTGAGCAATTAACTTTTCCAGCCGCTAATCAAGCAATAATTGAAAAGCTTCAGCAATATTATAGTGGTGAACTATAAACGGTAGATACTTAACCTGTTTAACATTTATTCAGGTTCAACAAAAAACTTATTATGCTGCAAAAACTCATCTTCCAGTGCATCTAACATCTCTTCGTTTAGCTCTACAGCACCTTGCACTGGCTGGCTTATTTTATGATTCTCGTCGGCCCAATCACCAACATCAATTAATTGGCAACGTTTACTACAAAATGGCCTGTGTTGACTTTCTGCTTGCCAAATAACTTCTTTTTTACAGGTTGGACATGGAACTTTAAGAGTCATTGTCTGAGGTACTTACTAATGTATTTAGCGCTTATTATAAGAAAAATCTGCTAGTGGCGCTATTAAATTAACATTGAGCCAATTGGAAACTCATTGCTTGCTTGGCATATTTCCGGCCAGACTCTTCACACGGTAAGACGAAGCGAATTGAATAACGAAAGCGATTGCCACTCACTGTTGGATAACAAGCTAGCTTAGCGTTTATTCTTATACGCAATAATACTAGGCCTTCACCACTGTCTTGATAAAAGCCACTCTCAGTATTAATAGTGGTAAATTCTGCCCGCTGTCGAGTAAATTTCAAAATTAAAGCCAGTGCTTGGTTAATTTGCGCTAATGATGAAAGCCATTGCTGGCATTGCTGTTCGGTGTACTTTGATGCTTGGTTAAGCCAGAATTGTAGCTGAGGAAGATCAAAATGAGAACTGCCACCTTGAATGGCGAAGCGTTGCTTTAGACCACATAAAAACTTATCGTCTTTTAATTGTAGCCAATGAGGTGATGCTTTTTTTAGCTGACTTGATAAAGCAATGGTACTGCGTAGGTTTTCCTCAATGATGGTACTATCAACAGCTGGAATTTGTGACCAAATAACTAAATTTTGCTCAAGCTTTTCTAAGTCTTTTATTAAATCACCACGAATATCATTACGCTCTAGCGTGTCAATAATAACGAATAAAGAAGAAAAAAAGGTACCATGGCTTATCGCTATACCGCATTGCAAACAGTCTGAAACTTGAGTAAATAGTTGCTCAAGCTTCAAATAGTTGCGTATGCGCTCATTGAGCGGATGTTCGTATAGAATTGCCGTCATTGGTTGATAAACTTTAATATAATCTCTTTATAGTAACCACAGTGAGCTTAAATGGCTAATTTTTATCTAAAATACCACTTTAAGCTGCTTTATTTACTAACACTGGCCAAGTATTGTTGGTGCAGTATCGATACTTGCTGTTGAACTTCGCTTAAGGTGGTGTTTTGATTTTTAATGATATCGTCAGCAAAGTTAAGTCGCGTTTTCCGAGTCATTTGGCTAGCGATAATATTTTTAACTTCTTCAGCCGAGCTTGGATCACGTAAAACGGTACGCTTAATTTGATTCTCTTCATCAATATCAATGACTAATACTCGATTAACCAGTTTTTGCAAGCCATTTTCTAGTAATAGTGGCGCAACCAATATGCAATAGGGGCTGAGCGCAGCCTTTAATTGTTGCAACATTTTTTCACGGATCAATGGGTGCAGTAACTTGTTGAGCCATTGTTTGTCTGTTGGGTTATTAAAAACCTGAGTGCGCAGTTTACTTCGATTAAGTTGATGTTGGTCATTTATATACTCTGATCCAAAATAGTTTTTAATCGCGATTAACGCTTCACTACCCGGCTCGACAATTTGTCTTGCGACAACATCGGCATCGATGATATCGACACCTAACTCAGCAAACATGTCACTGACAGTGGTTTTACCGCTTCCTATGCCGCCAGTTAGGCCAATTATAAATTCAGACATTTATAGCCTCAGAAAAATGTTTTAGTTCAAATAGCTTAAGTACCATGCCCAAATACCTTCACCCCAAAGTAAGGTGATCCAGCCGGCAATGGCTAAGTATGGACCAAAGGGAATTGCTTGCTCACGCTGATGGTTTTTAAATACCATTAAGCTGATACCGATAGTGGCACCAACGGCAGATGCCATAAGTATTAGCAATGGTAGTAGCTGCCAACCAATCCAGGCACCAAAAACAGCAACAAGTTTGAAATCACCGTGCCCCATGCCTTCTTTTCCGGTAATAAGCTTAAATAACCAAAAAACACTATATAAACTCATATAGCCAGCAACCGCGCCGATAACAGCATCATTCAAAGGCACAATTGCACCATTAAGATTGACCAGCAAGCCAAGCCACAATAATGGTAAGGTAATCTGATCGGGCAATAACATGTGATCAAGGTCGATCAACGTCAAGCAAACGAGTCCCCACGTTAATACCAAGAGAAATAGTGTTGTAAAAGTAACGCCGTAGTTAGCGGCAATAACAACACTTAATATTGCAGTGGAAAGCTCTACAAGTGGATAGCGTATAGATATTTTATTTTTACATTGGCTACATTTTCCGAGCAAAAGTAGCCAACTGATGACCGGGATATTTTCATAAAAGCGAATTTTGTGCTGACAAGAAGGGCAAGTTGAGCTTGGCTTCGATAATGAAATAACTTCTTGTTCTTGATTTTTCTCCTGCTCCTGCTTTTTAGTTGGTGTCGCTAGTTCATCAGCTAAAAACTCTCTACATTCTCTTTTCCAGCCTTGTTCAAGCATTTGTGGGAAACGGAAAATGACCACATTTAAAAAGCTACCAATCATCAAGGAAAATATGAAAACTACGCCTAAGAAGAACGTTTGATTGTTGCTCATTAGTGAAATGAAATCAGTCAATGAATTTACCTCTTTGTTTGGAAATAGCCATTATATTAATATTATTGATTTTATAGTATTAAAAGTTATGAATATTAAACTACCATACCAATTTGGAATATTGGCAGGTACATCGCAATAATAAGGCCACCGATAACAACACCAAGTACAGCCATTATCATTGGTTCGAGTAAGGTAGTTAAGTTATCAACCGCGTTATCTACTTCTTGCTCGTATACCGTTGCCACTTTGGCCAGCATATCATCTACTGCGCCGGATTCTTCACCTATAGCAACCATTTGAATAACCATATCAGGGAATATGTCACAATTACGCATCGCCAAATTCATTTGCATACCAGAGGTAACTTCAGCACGTATATCTAATATTGCATCACGGAAAACAGCATTACCTGAAGCACCAGCAGCGGATGCGAGTGCGTCGGGTAATGGTACACCAGCAGCAAATGTAGTTGATAAGGTTCTGGCATAGCGAGCAACTGCCGCTTTTTTCAACACATCGCCTATTACTGGGATTTTTAAAATTTTCTTATCGACGCTATCGCGAAATTTTTGGCTTTTTAAATGTGCTTTTTTAAACAAATAACCGACAATAAATATACCGGCTAAGCCAAAATACCAATAGGCTTGCATAAATTCAGAAATTGCAATAACTAATTGAGTAAAAGCAGGGAGTTCGGCACCAAAGCTTGCGAAGATTTCTTGGAATACGGGTACGACAAATATTAATAGAATAGCGGTAACAATAAAGGCGATAACTAAAACTGATATAGGATAGGTCATAGCCTTTTTAATTTTTGCTTTTAGCGCTTCGGCTTTTTCTTTATAGGTTGCTACACGATCATAAATGGTCTCTAAGGCACCTGATTGCTCACCAGAATGAACTAAATCGCAATATAAATCGTCAAAATACATTGGGTGTTCACGTAAACAATCGGATAGTGGTACACCTGATTGCAGTCTATTACCTATACTAGTTAATAGTTTTTGCATATTGCCGTTATTATGGCCGCTACCTATCATCTCGATTGTTTGCACTAAAGGTACGCCAGCAGCAAGCATAGTGGCAATTTGGCGAGTTACAACAGCAATATCGACAGGTAATATTTTTTTGTCACCACCCATGCCAAATAATGGCTTTGCTTTCTTACTTATTTTTCCTGGGGTAATACCTTGTTTACGAAGCTGGGCTTTTAGCTCTAGCATGCTTGCGGCATTTAGCTCACCGCTGACTTTTTTCCCTTTGCGGTTTAAGCCTCGCCATTGATAAACATCAAGTGCTTTTACTTTGCTTTTTTTGTCTTGTGCTTTCATGGTCGAGGAAATAGCCATTTATTTGACCTACTTTTTTAATTGTTAATATCGTTAATAATATCAGTGGGGTATGCTTTATATTTATAGCTCTTAGCTTATATCTATTATGGCTAATTGGCAATTTTTGGAAAGTTCTGACATTTATAATATTGTAATTAAAAGGCTTAATTTTGAAATTAAGCTTTAGTTACGCGATTTACTTCTTCTAAGCTTGTTACGCCAAGTGCTGCTTTTTCCAACCCCGACTGACGCAAATTATTGTAGCCTTCTTTTTGACATTGTTCGGCGATATCTAATGAGTTGGCACCCGTCATTATTAAATTAGCGGTAATATCACTAATTTTAATTACTTCATAAATACCAACACGGCCCTTGTAGCCTCCAGTGCACTGCTCACAGCCTATAGGTTTATAAAGTTTAATATCGTTAAGTTGCTCAAGAACAAATCCTTGCGCTAATAATTCACTACTAGGAATGCGCTCTTGCTCTTTACATTGGATACATAACCGACGGGCTAGGCGCTGTGCGATAATAATGCTTACAGAGCTAGCAACATTATATGATGGTACGCCCATATTCAGTAAACGAGTTAAGGTTTCTGCTGCAGAGTTGGTATGCAAGGTTGATAATACTAAGTGACCAGTTTGTGCCGCTTTTATTGCAATTTCTGCTGTTTCTAAATCACGTATTTCACCAACCATAACAATATCGGGATCTTGGCGTAAAAAAGAGCGTAAAGCGCTAGGGAAAGTTAAGCCTGACTTGGTATTTATTTGTACTTGGTTAATGCCTTCTAAATTAATTTCAACCGGATCTTCTGCTGTTGATATATTACGTTCATCAGTATTCAGTATATTTAAACCCGTATAAAGCGAAACTGTTTTACCAGAGCCCGTAGGGCCGGTAACTAAAATCATGCCCTGTGGTTGTGCTAGGGCATCCATGTAAATTTGCTTTTGTGCGGGTGCGTAACCTAGCATATCGATACCTAGCATAGCGCTAGATGAATCGAGAATACGCATAACAATTTTTTCACCCCACATGGTAGGTAAGGTACTGACTCGAAAATCTATTGATTTTTTCTTTGATAATGCTAATTTTATTCGGCCATCTTGGGGGACGCGACGCTCGGCAATATCCAGCTTAGACATAACTTTCAAACGTGCCGCCATGCGGGAAGACAGCGAAACAGGGGGCTTAGCAACCTCAGTTAAAATACCATCAATTCGAAAACGAATACGATAAGATTTTTCATAGGGTTCAAAATGTAAATCAGATGCGCCTTTACGAATAGCGTCTAAAAGGATTTTATTAATATAAACAACAATTGGGGCGTCTTCTTTATCACCGGCAGCAGTATTATCTTCCTCTTGGTTATTCTCTTGAACATCTATTCCAGCAAGCTCTTCTGCATCCATATCTGAAATATCAAGGGCGTCACTATCTTCTTCTAGTATTTTCTCAATACAAGTTGCTAATGACTGTTCGTTTACGAGCACCAACTCTGTAGAAAAACCGGTATTAAATTGAATTTCTTCTAAGGCGTCGAGATTGGTTGGATCCGACATAGCAACAAACAAAACTTTACCGCGTAAAAATAAGGGTAAAGCATTATGTTTACGAATGAGTTTCTCATTACGTATGCCATCAGGCACTAAAGAGTTATCAAAGTTACTTAAATCAATAAGTGGATAGCCGAAACTACGAGATAAAATATTGGCAATATTTGCAGCACTATATTGTTTATCTTCAACTAAATAGCGGACAAATGGTTTTTTTTGTTTAATAAAGTCGGCGCTGATTTTTTCAACTAATTCAATAGGAACCAATTGGTGCTTGGAGAGGGCTGAGAGTAGACTAGATTGTTGATGGAGTCCTTTCATAACACCTTGGTATGGATAATATTTATTGAGTAAGCTTAGTGTAACCTAATTTTTAGGAGAAAAACAAAAACGGCTATAATTAGGTATAAAAAAAGCTCCCTAAGGAGCTTATAATTTACGATAACTTATTTTTAACAAAAGTTTGATGTTACACATCCACCACTTTTGGTCCATGTAATCTGGCCATTTGATAATGCAGCCGTTAGGACGTATGTGTCGGTAGCTTTAACACCACCAGTTGCAACTGGAACTACTGTGATTACAGCTGCAGTAGCTGTACCACCTGTCACTTTCACTGAAGTAACAGCACCATAAGCCGTAGTTATATCTGCTGGAACGCCACCTTTTCCTGGGCCACAACTTGCGGTTAATAATGTTCCATTAACTTGACCACAAACTTCTAACGCACCTTTATGCGCTGAAGCCGCTAATACAACCTCAGAAAATTTAGCTTTATCAGAATAAGTTTGATAAGCAGGTAATGCTACTGCCGCTAAAATACCGATAATTGCTACAACGATCATCAACTCGATAAGGGTAAAACCTTCAGATTTATTCTTCATGCTTAAATTTTGTAATGTCTTTTTCATAATGGTTATTCCATACTTTATTACGAGGGCTAAATTGATACTGCGACAAAATTTGCCAAATGTAAAACTTTGTATCGATTTTTTTTTAAATTTTTAGTTTTTTTATACTAAATAGCGAATTTTTGCGCTATTTAACAAAATATTAACTTAATAAAAAATTATAGGAAAGTAAACCAATATAGTAGTAGCTGGTAGTTTTAAGCAGACAAAGGGGAGTATTAAAGTGGGGCAGATAATGTTGCTTAATACTTATCGAAAATCATTAAACAACATTAATTAAATTAGTGTATAAGATTGTTATACAAAGCGCATTGATAAATCGACGGCATTAACGTGTTTAGTCAACGCGCCAACAGAAATAAAGTCAACGCCTGATTGTGCGTAATCTTTTAAGGTTTCAAGTGTCATATTTCCGGAAACTTCTAATTTTGTTTTACCTGCGGAAATTTCGGCTGTTAGTTGAACCGCTTGCTTAATCATTTGTGTAGTAAAGTTGTCTAACATAATAATATCGCTTCCGGCGTACAATGCTTGGGTCAGCTCGTTGATATTTTCAACTTCCACTTCCACCGTTTTATCGCTGTGGTTGATTCTTGCTGTGCTAATGGCTTTTTCGATACCACCACATGCAGCAATATGGTTTTCTTTAATTAAAAAAGCGTCAAACAAGCCGATTCGATGATTCACGCCACCACCACAAGTTACCGCATA
Organism: uncultured Colwellia sp.; assembly: GCA_913058245.1. Classification (GTDB taxonomy): domain Bacteria; phylum Pseudomonadota; class Gammaproteobacteria; order Enterobacterales; family Alteromonadaceae; genus Cognaticolwellia. The sequence goes on along the minus strand of CAJXQJ010000017.1, from coordinate 47,511 downwards.
TTTTTGTGCGCTGCGCAGACCCGGAATGGTTTTCCGTGTATCAAGTAATTTAGTTGTGGTGCCTTCAAGATGCTTAACATAAGTGCTCGTTATGGTTGCTGTTCCCGAAAGGCTTTGTAAGAAGTTTAATGCAGTACGTTCGCCTGTTAATAAAATACGAGCATTACCAGAGAGTTCAAATAAAGTGGTGTTGGCTTTTACATTTTGGCCATCATTAACAAACCAAGTAATTTGAGTGTTGGTATTATAGATGCTATCAAGTTGCTTAAAAACTTCGTTTACCCATGCAACGCCACAAACAATACATTCATCACGGCTAATAATATTAGCTACGGCTTGGTTTTCTGCTGGAATTAACTCTGCAGTAATGTCGCTACTTTTCGCCAGTTCCTCAAAGGTATTAACACCTAAGTCTTCGCATAATGCCCAAGTTATGGTTTTGGTAATATCGTTTTGTAGTGATACAGGTAACATCTAAAATTGCTCTCGTAAAATAAGTTGCTTTCCGGTTTGGCGAAATTCTACTCTTTTTAGGGCGCTCATGCCCAACAAAATTTCGTCCGCATTCATACTAGGATTAATATGTGCGGCGACATTATACAGATAGATGTTGCCGATGCGTAATTCATTTATCTGTGTTCTATAAACAGTAATACTACCATTGGCTGTTTGTACGCGATAACTTGAACCGCCTTGCAGTGATAAACGATCGGCGATATGGGCTGGTATTGATACTTGTGTTGCTCCGGTATCCAATAAAAATGTCACTTTTTCACCATTTATTGCGCCATTGGTGACGTAATGCCCTTGTCGATTTTGCTGTAATGTAACCTGTGCTTTGCCATTGCTTTGTAAAGAAAGCTCAGGATCTTGGTTGGGATTGTATTGCTGGTCCAAAATATCTTGAAAAACAAATACCAGCAAGCCAATGCCAATAATCCAAGCTATCCAAACAAAACCTTTACCAAAGCTTGTTGTTACGTCGTTATCGCTCATGCTGCTCCAATTTACTATTTGCTTATAACCGCTACATCACTAGCCATTCATTGTTCGAATTGTTGCTGATGCTTTGCTTTGTTGATAATTTTATTATGTAATAGTTTAACGAAAGTTAAAATGTGAAATATTGTATGTCAACTGCAACAAGTGACCAAAAAGAATTGCCTCCATTAGAAATCAAAAACGGCTGGTTGCAAAATATCGAAATCCAAAAGTCTAGCCATTTTGAACCTCGTGATAAAAATGAAGCTGTTAGTTTATTAGTTGTACATAATATTTCATTGCCGCCGGGACAGTTTGGCGGTGATCATATAACTAACTTTTTTCTTGGTAATTTAGAGCCAAAGTTAGACCCATACTTTGAAACTATTTATAAAATTCGTGTTTCAGCACATTGTCTTGTTCAACGTTCAGGTCATATTATTCAATATGTTTCTTTTGATGATAAAGCTTGGCATGCAGGAGTGTCTCACTATCAGGGGAGAGAAAGGTGTAATGATTTTTCAATAGGTATAGAACTGGAAGGAACTGATGATATTCCATATACTATAGAGCAATATCAGCAACTTAGTCGTTTGAGCAAAGCGCTTATTTCTCGTTACCCTGCAATGGAGAATAATATTGCAGGCCATTGCGATATTGCTCCTGAGCGAAAGACAGATCCAGGTACAATATTTGATTGGTCACTTTATCGTAAGTTACTTGCCAAGTAATGTTTTAGCCATAATTTTTTTTGAGTTTAATTATATTAAAGGTAATTTAAAATGAGCCTAATTAGTTTGTTAATCGCGTTAATTGCTGAACGATATTTGTCGTCAAGTACTTGGCAATTTAATACATTTTATCAACGGTATATTGCCGCCATTAAGAAAACTAAGCTACTTGCTGATTTTCAACAGTCGACTATTTTAAATTACGCTGTAATATTTATACCTGTAATAGGCTGCTATTTTTTAATGTCTCAAATAGATAATGCTCTATTGTATCTTATCGCGTCGACATTAATTTTAATTGTGTGTTTTGGTTGTATGAAAACGCGTGACGCTTATAAAAGCTATTTGGTATCGGCATTTAAAGGTGAAATGACCAGCTGTGAATTGCATCATATGCAACTTCAGCAAGATAAAAATATTGCTAATATGGGCTTTGGCCAAACTTTAGTGTGGTTGAATTACCGTTATTTCATTGCTGTTATGCTATTTTTTGTCGTGTTTGGCCCTGCAGGCGCATTATTTTATCGTTTGTTGACCGTTATGAATGAGTGTTCTAATAATGAAGAGCAAGCAATTGGCGATGAAGAGAGCGAAGTAAAGGAAGAAACGGTAAACGAGGCTTGTTTTGCCAATCAGCAATTATTATTTTGGGTTGACTGGCTACCGGTTAGGTTAGTGGCATTTGGCTATATGTTTGTTGGACATTTTTCAAAAGCTATGCCGGTCTGGTTAGAGAATTTGTTTGAATTTGATAAAGCGCCGAGCAAAGTACTTATTTCGGTTGCAGAAAAATCAGAAGACTTTATGGTTGACGCAGATGACTGTACATTGGAACCTTGCTTGTTAGTCAAACTTGCTAAACGGACACTTTTACTATTTTTGGTCGTTATTTCTCTATTAATTTTAACCGGTATTATCACTTAGCATTACTTTATTCTCGGTATTTTTATTTGAACGACAATAGCTATACCAAGTTTATTTATAGTTAAATTGTTACCTTGTTATTCTTTCTGATAACAAGGTAATACACTTATCTTACTTTAATTCTCATAACTTTTTTAACTTTAATGCCATATTTACCGAATACTATGGTAGTTCTTTTATTGCAACTTTTGCTAGCGATATTGAGTTCCTTTTAATTAGAAGGACTATTCAACAGTTTAAATATTTCATAGTTATTGCTGGTTTATTTAGCGAGAAAAATTGCATGAAAAATAAGCGTTAGTTTACAACACGGCTAGTATTTGCTACATTATGATTCGAAAAATAAAGTGGTAAGACCAATTTACCACTTTTGGTTTTGGTAAGAAATGCTGAATTTAGATGCAAAATATCTGAATAATAAAGGGTTATAAATGTCAATTCCGAGTATTAAAAAACCGGTAAAACAAGCAAAGTTGTCTGATGTTATTCAGTCTCAGCTTGAGACGATGATCTTAGAAGGCAGCTTAAAACCGGGACAAAAGTTACCGTCTGAGCGTGAATTAGCTAAGCAATTTGATGTGTCGCGCCCGTCTTTACGTGAAGCCATTCAGAAATTGGAGGCTAAAAACTTAGTGACTCGACGCCAAGGTGGCGGTACCTATGTTAGTGATCAAATATTGGGCGGTTTATCAGATCCTTTATTTGCTTTAATGTCAGGGAATAATGAATCACAATTTGATTTGCTAGAATTTCGTCACGGTATTGAGGGTATGTCAGCGTACTATGCAGCTATGCGAGGCACTCAAGCTGATTTCGATGAAATTCAGCGCAAGCATGACAATATCGGCAGTGCTCAATTGGAAGACAATTATCGACTTGAAGCAGAAGCTGTTTTTGAATTTTATCTAGCCATATGCGCTGCTAGTCACAACGGTGTGATTTTGCAATTAGCCAACAGCATGGCAGCTTTATTGATTGACAATATTGAACAGAATTTAACTATATTAGCGAAACGCCCTGATGTGTTTAGCCAAATATCTGATTATCGCACTCGATTAATGAGTGCCATTGTTAGTGGCAAACCGCAAATAGCATGGGGTGCTAGTCATAGGCATTTAGCATTTATCGAAGAAGTACTGCTGAAAATGTCGCAAGAAAATAGCCGCATGGAACGCTCCATGCGTCGAATGAAAAGAACCGAATTTTAGAATTTTTTAAACATTTAAAACGAGTTAAGGATATCTGCTTAAAAGCAGCTATCTTTAAACAAATAAATTTACTTAACATAACAATTGGAGACTAAGTAATTATGTCTGAGCTCCCAAATTTAGATATTGATTCGTTGGAAACCCAAGAGTGGTTAGAATCTATGGATTCTATTCTGGAAAATGAAGGTCCGGATCGTGCACACTTCATTTTAGAAAAATTGATCGATCGCGCTCGACGCAGTGGTACTCATCTACCATTTGACGCTAAAACAGCTTACGTAAATACTATTCCTCCAGGACAAGAGCCGCATATGCCGGCTGACCAAACAATTGAAGCGCGTATTCGTGCAGCAATTCGCTGGAATGCATTAGTTTTAGTGCTTCGTGCTTCGAAAAAAGATTTAGAGCTTGGCGGTCATATTGGCAGTTTTGCTTCATCAGCAATGTTGTATGATGTAGGCTTTAACCATTTCTTTAGAGCTGCGTCTGAAAAAGATGGCGGTGACTTTATTTTCTCTCAAGGCCATATTGCGCCAGGTATTTATGCTCGTGCTTTCATGGAAGGGCGTTTAACTGAATCTCAAATGGATAACTTCCGTCAAGAGTGTGATGGCGAAGGTTTATCGTCTTATCCTCATCCTCATTTGATGAAAGACTTTTGGCAATTTCCAACGGTATCTATGGGCTTAGGTCCACTGCAAGCTATTTATACTGCTCGTTTCCTTAAATATTTAACAGATCGTGGTATTAAAGATTGTTCTGGTCAACGAGTGTACTGTTATTTAGGTGACGGTGAAACGGATGAGCCAGAGTCATTAGGTGCTATTGGTTTAGCGTCGCGTGAAGGGTTAGACAACTTAACATTCGTTATTAACTGTAACTTACAGCGCTTAGATGGCCCAGTACGTGGTAATGGCAAAATTATTCAAGAACTTGAAGGTACATTCCGTGGCGCAGGCTGGGAAGTGGTTAAAGTTATTTGGGGTAGCTACTGGGATGCACTTATCGCTCGCGATACTTCAGGTAAACTTTTACAGCTTATGGAAGAAACGGTTGATGGTGAATACCAAAACTGTAAAGCCAAAGGTGGTAAGTATACGCGTGAAAACTTCTTCAATAAGTATCCTGAAACTGCGGCACTTGTGGCTAATATGTCAGACGAAGATATTTATCGCTTAAACCGTGGTGGCCATGACCCTGTTAAAGTTTATGCGGCTTATAAAAAAGCCCAAGAAACTAAAGGTCGTCCAACAGTTATTTTAGCTAAAACAGTAAAAGGTTTTGGTTTAGGTGCTTCAGGTGAGGCGCTTAACATCGCTCACAATGTTAAGAAAATGGATGTTGAATCTATTAAGCACTACCGTGACCGTTTTAATATGCCAATTAGCGATGATGAAATTGCTGACCTACCTTTCTATAAATTCCCAGAAGATAGTGCTGAATTTAAATACATGAAAGAGCGTCGTGAAGCATTAGGTGGTTCATTACCAGCGCGTCGCGAACAAGCTGAAGAAAGTATCGAAATTCCACCGTTAAAAGCTTTTGACGCTATTTTAAAGGGATCAGGAGAGCGTGAAGTTTCTTCAACGATGACTTTTGTTCGAGTATTAAATGCTTTATTAAAAGATAAAAAGATTGGCAAGCGAATTGTGCCAATTATTCCTGATGAAGCTCGTACATTCGGTATGGAAGGTTTATTCCGCCAAGTTGGTATATATGCAAATGAAGGACAAAAGTATGTTCCTCAAGATGCTGACCAAGTTGCTTATTACCGTGAAGATAAGAAAGGCCAAGTTTTACAAGAAGGCATTAACGAATTAGGTGCTATGGCATCTTGGGTTGCTTCGGGTACGTCATACTCAACATGTAATGCAACTACTATCCCATTCTATATTTACTACTCAATGTTTGGTTTCCAACGTGTTGGTGACTTAGCTTGGGCAGCTGGTGATAGCCAGGCTCGTGGGTTCTTATTGGGTGCGACAGCAGGTCGTACTACACTTAATGGTGAAGGTTTACAGCATCAAGATGGTCATTCACATGTACAAGCGGGTTTAATTCCTAACTGTGTAACTTATGATCCAACTTATGGTTATGAAGTAGCTGTAATTGTTCGTGACGGTTTACGTCGTATGTATGAAAATGATGAAAACATTTTCTATTACCTAACCTTAATGAATGAAAGTTACCAGCATCCAGCAATGCCTGAGAGTAAAGATATAGCTGATGAAATCATTAAAGGTATTTACAAGCTTGAAACTGTAACGGCAGAGAAGTCGAAGGCCAATGTGCAATTAATGGGCTCTGGTACAATCTTGGAAAAAGTACGTGAAGCAGCACAAATTTTAAGTGCTGACTATGGCATTTCAAGTGATGTTTACTCTGTGACCTCATTCAATGAATTAGCACGTGACGGGCAAGATGTTGCACGCTGGAATATGCTTCACCCAGAAAGTGAACAGAAACAAGCTTATATTTCTTCAGTTATTACTAAAGAAAATGGCCCAGCTATTGCGGCAACTGACTATATTAAAAACTATTCAGACCAAGTTCGAGCTTATATTGATACAGAATACCGCTGTTTAGGTACCGACGGTTTTGGTCGTAGTGATAGTCGTGCAAACTTACGTACGCACTTTGAAGTAAACGCAGCTTATATTGTTGTTGCTGCTTTATTTGAATTAGCAAATCGTGGTGATGTTGACCGTTCAGTGGTAGCTGAAGCTATTAAGCGTTTCAACATCGATACTGAAAAACTTAACCCATTATACGCATAAGCGGTACGGAGAATTATTATGTCAGATAGTCAAAAAATTCTAGTCCCTGACGTTGGTGGCGAAGAAGTTGAAGTAATTGAAATTTGTTTTGCTGTAGGTGATTCACTTGAATCAGATGAAGGAATTCTAACGGTTGAAACTGATAAAGCATCGATGGATATTCCAGCACCTTTTGCGGGTACGCTAACAGCATTATTAGTTAATGTTGGTGACAAAATTAAAGAAGGCGATGTTATTGCTGAAATGACAAGTGCTAGCACTGCAGCGCCTGTTGAAGAGACTGAAGTTCAAGCAGAGGCTCCTGCAAAAGTTGAAGCGGCACCAGTACCTGTAGTTGAAGCTCCTGTAGCAGCTTCTGCGCCAGCCTCGAGCGAGATCATTGATGTTGCAGTTCCTGACATTGGTGAAGATGGTGAAGTTGATGTTATTGATGTGCTGGTTGCGGTTGGAGATGTGATTGAAGCTGAAGATGGTTTGATCACTTTAGAAACTGATAAAGCAACCATGGATGTACCGTCATCGCATGCAGGAACAGTAAAAGAAGTACTAATTAATACCGGTGATAAAGTCAAGCAAGGTTCACTTGTTATTAAGCTTGAAACGTCAAGTGGTGCACCTGTAGAAATTGTTGAACCTGTTGCTGAAAAAGTTGCTGAAGCGCCCAAAGCTGCTCCAGCACCAGCAGCCAAAAAGTCAGCACCTGTGCCACATCACCCTCAAGCTGGGAAAGTTGCATCATCAGGCAGTATTTATACTTCGCCGTCAATTCGTCGTTTAGCACGAGAGTTTGGTGTTGATTTAACATTAGTTAAAGGTACAGGCAATAAAGGGCGTATTTTAAAAGAAGATGTTCAATCGTATGTGAAATATGAATTGTCTCGCCCTAAAGCTAATGCCGGTAGCAATGTTTCGGGTAATTCTGGTGGCTTACAAGTTGTTGCCAGCAAGCCAGTCGATTTTTCTAAGTTTGGTGAAATTGAAGAAAAACCATTATCACGAATTCAGAAAATTTCAGGTCCATTTCTTCACAAAAATTGGGTAACTATTCCACATGTTACTCAGTTTGACGAAGCTGACATTACTAATGTTGAAGCATTCAGAAAAGAGCAAAACGTTGTTTGTGAAAAACAAAAGCTTGGTTTTAAAATTACACCACTAGTGTTTATTTTAAAAGCTGCGGCGGATGCTTTAAAGGCATTCCCAACCTTTAACTCAAGTTTGAGTGAAGATGGTGAAGCCTTAATCTTGAAAAAGTACATCCACATTGGTGTTGCTGTTGATACGCCAAACGGTTTGGTTGTTCCAGTTGTACGTGATGTTGATAAAAAAGGCATCTATGAACTTTCAAAAGAGTTACTTGAAATTAGTATTAAAGCTCGTGAAGGGAAACTAAAAGCGGCCGATATGCAAGGTGGTTGTTTTACTATTTCTAGTTTAGGTGGTATTGGTGGTACGGCATTTACGCCGATTGTTAATGCACCAGAAGTGGCCATTTTAGGTGTTTCTAAATCAGAAATGAAACCTAAATGGAATGGTAAAGATTTTGAACCTAAGCTCATGTTGCCATTGTCGATGTCTTACGACCATCGTGTAATTGACGGTGCACTAGCAGCACGCTTTACTGTGCATTTAGCGTCAGTAATGAGTGATATCAGAAAGCTTATTTTATAGCTTCGAGATTAGGTTTGATACTGATCAGCAATAAAGAAGGTAAAGTTGGTAAAATGAAAGTCGTTTGGTTAATTTTCATTTTCACCAACTTTTCGCTAATAATTGCAGATTAAAAGATAGCGATCCTTGTGTGGTTTAAGTAAAATTGCCCGCAAGATAAATACAAATAAATGCTGAAGAGTTTGATGACTAAGGTCATTAAAGGTCATTTGGCAAATATAGGCTGGAATTACCAGCAATAAATACATCAATTTTGAGGTTAGCATGAGTAACGATATTAAAACTCAAGTAGTAGTTTTAGGTGCGGGTCCTGGTGGCTATTCAGCAGCATTTCGCGCAGCAGATTTAGGATTAGACGTTGTTTTAGTTGAAAGCCGTGAAACGCTTGGTGGCGTTTGTTTAAATGTCGGTTGTATTCCGTCAAAAGCGCTTTTACATGTAGCTAAAGTGATTGATGACGCAGCTGCAATGGCATCTCATGGTGTTACTTTTGGTGCTCCTCAAATTGATTTAGACAAAATTCGTGATTGGAAAGAAAGCGTAATTGGCCAATTAACGGGTGGTTTAGGTGGAATGTCTAAAGCACGTAAAGTTAAAACTGTTACGGGTTACGGTAAATTCACTTCTGATAAAACTATTGAAGTTGAAGGTACTGACGGTAAAACGACTATTACTTTTGATAATGCAATTATTGCTGCGGGCTCTTCTGTAATCGACTTACCATTTATTCCAAATGATGATCCACGTGTTATCGATTCAACAGGTGCATTAGAACTTAAAGATGTACCAGAAGAAATGTTAGTTCTTGGTGGTGGCATCATTGGTCTAGAAATGGGAACAGTATACTCAGCACTAGGTTCAAATGTATCTGTTGTTGAATTTGCAGACCAATTAGTACCTGCTGCTGATAAAGATATTGTTAAAATTTACAACAACTACAACAAGAAGAAGTTCAACATTATGTTGTCAACTAAAGTTGTTGCAGTTGAAGCAAAAGATGACGGCTTATACGTTACTTTTGAAGGTAAAAAAGCTCCAGCAGAGCAAGTACGTTATGACAAAATTTTAGTTGCTGTTGGTCGTAAGCCAAATGGTCACTTAGTTGCTGCTGATAAAGCAGGTGTAAATGTTGATGAGCGTGGTTTCATTAACGTTTCTAAAGAAATGCGCACGAACGTACCTCACATTTTCGCTATCGGTGATGTTGTAGGTCAACCTATGCTTGCGCATAAAGCGGTACATGAAGCACATTGCGCTGCTGAAGTTATCTCTGGCAAGAAACATGAGTTTGACCCGCGTTGTATTCCTTCAATTGCATATACTGATCCAGAAATGGCTTGGGTTGGTGTTACTGAGCGTGAAGCCAAAGAGCAAGGTTTAAATATCGAAGTTGCTAACTTCCCGTGGGCAGCTTCTGGTCGTGCTATTGCCTCTGCACGTACTGAAGGTAAAACTAAGATGATCTTTGAAAAAGAAACAGGTCGTGTGCTTGGTGGTGCTATTGTTGGTATCAATGCTGGTGAAATGCTTGGCGAGATTTGTTTAGCAGTTGAAATGGGCGCTGATGCTGAAGATGTTGCATTAACAATTCACGCTCACCCAACATTAAATGAATCAATTGGTTTAGCAGCAGAAATTTTTGAAGGTTCAATTACTGATTTACCAAATGCTAAAGCACTTAAAAAGAAAAAATAGTTTTAAATTAAATTAACTATTTGAAAAGCCAGCTTAATAGCTGGTTTTTTATTGTATTGTTTTTAAAAGCATATTTACCTGTATTTTAGGCAGTGTTTTTCTCTTTTTTAGAATCTAAATCTTCTTTTCTTCATATCAAATACTCACTTTATTTTTATCCAGTTAGTAACTATATTTTTAACTAAGTATATTTTTAGGGAAAAATCATGTTTTCTTACCGGCACGGAATAGTTTTTTTCTTTATTATTCTTCTCTTTGGTTGTTTTGAGCAAAAATCGGCATCGGAGTTATTGCTAGAAGCTAAGCAACATTTTGCTAACAAGCAATTATCTAGTGCTGAAATTACATTGAAGAAAGCAATTAAAACTGATCCTCGGTTCGCACAAGCGAGAATATTGCTTGGTGAAGTATATCTCGCTTCAGAGAGGTTTGATTTTGCTGAGAAGGAGTTTTTAAAAGTACTAAACATTGATCCCGAAAGTAATGAGGTTGCTTTAAAGTTAGCGCAAGTTTACTTGAGGGTAGGTAAAAACCAAGAGGCCATAGATATACTATCTAACGCGAGCTTTATTAATGAATCATCAAAACTGCTTAGCTTTATTTTAAAAGGAAAGGCATATGTAAATTTAGGAAACAAGCCCAGCGCAAAAGAGGCTTTTGATGAAGCCATTAGTTTGAATGCAAATGACTCTTACAGTGTATATGGCTCAGCGTTAAAGGCAGCAATGGATAAAAATTTTGAGCTAGCATCAAGCCTTATCGATAGTACCTTGCAGAAAGATAGTGGTTTAGCTGAAGCATGGATATTAAAAGCTCGATTAGCTGAAAGTGAGAAAAATTATATCGCTGCCAACCAAGCTTACGCCGAATTTTTAAAAGTTAAGCCAGAGGCGCACTCAATTAAATTGTATATGGCTAATAACTTCTTATTATTAGATGATTTATCGAATAGTGAAGCATTAGCTGATGAACTTTTGGCGTTGAATCCAAATCAGTTGACCGCTAATTTACTTAAAGCACGTATTGCGTTAGAACGCAAAAACTATACCCTTGTACATGAGCACGCAGAACTGGCACTAAAGGTTTTTCCAAATAACCCCCTTGCCTTATATCTTTCAGGATTAAGTCACTATTTTAATAAAAGTTATGTTCAGGCATACGATAAACTATTGCAAGTTACCTCTTTTGTTTCTGAAGATCACCCATCACATCGTTTCTTAATGCTAACTATGTTGAATTTGGGGAAAATCGAAAAGTTGTCGAAAACTCTAATCGAATTTGAAGGTTTTTACCCTCATGAAAGCGAAACTTTGAGTGAGTTTGCGTCTAAATTATCATTAATGGGAAAATCAGATATTTCACTTGCATTGTTAGAAAAGGCTTTGAGTATTCAGCCTGATAATTTACAAGTAAAAACCAAGCTTGGAATATTGAAGCTAATTAGAAAAGACGCTCAAGGGCTTGAAGACCTAAAAGTGGCTAGTGCAGAAAGTGTTGATGACAGTGCAGCAAACTTTGCACTTACGACTGCTTATTTAATCAAGAATGAGCCTGAGAAAGCAAAACAGACAATTGATAAGTGGTTAAAAAATCACCCTGAAAACATTGAAGCCTTATTGCTAAAAGCGCAAGTGTTGCAAGTTTTACGAATGCCGAGGAAAGCTGCTGATATTTTGACGAAGGCTAATAAGCTCAAGCCTGATCAAGTTGATGTAATATTCGAATTAGCACAGCAGCAGTTTTTATTAATGGAATATAAGCTCGCGGAAAATCTGGTGAGAAATGTTATTGAGCTAGAAGAAGACGTTAAACGAGCTTATAGCTTATTGTTTAATATCAAAATAGCAATGGATGAAAAGACACAGTTTATAGAGGGTTTGAAGAAAACAGCGGCTGATAAACCAACGTTGCAGTGGCCTCGAGTGATATTGGCTCAGCAAGCATTAATAAAACGGAACCCTAAGCAAGCACTTGCTTGGCTTTCCAGTCTTGAGAAATTAAATGGCTTGTCGAGCGATTATTTCATTACCCTACTAAATAGTTATTTTTTAATGGGTGATAAAAATAAGTTAAATAAAGAGGCAGTGCGTTGGCAAAGTTTATCACCGTTGAATATTCAAAGTTACTCTGTACAAATAGAGCTACTGGAGAAACTAAAAGATTTCGAGCAGGCGTTAATTGTTACACAAAAGGCTAGAGAGCAAGATAATTTAAAAAATAATGCAATGCTTGTATTGGGTGAAGTGCAGTATGCAATTCATTTAGGAAAAGCTGATGGTTTAGACACCTTAGTTGCTGAAATGACACAACGTCTCCCTAGTAATGCGAAAGCGTTATATTTATCGGGTGTTCATGCTTTGATGAACAAGCATTATTCAACAGCGAAAAGAGAGCTTGAAGCATCTTATCGTCTTAGTAAAACACCGAAAACAACTTTGCTTTTGGCTAAAACCTACCGAGACATTGACAATACTAATGTGGCCATTGAATTTATCGAGAAAACACCAGCATCATTACAAAGTCATATCTTAATTCAGAAATACTTAGCTGAACTGTACATGGAGGATAAGCCAAGCCAAGCAGAAAGATTGTATGTTGCCTTAATGAAAAAAGAGCCTAATAATGCAGTTATTTTAAATAATTTGTCAGTATTAAGCATTAATAGTGGTAATGTTACTGATGCGGTAAAATTTGCAAAAAAAGCTCAAGAATTATTACCTCAACACCCTGAAATACTTGATACTTTAGGCGTAGCTTTGATCTACAGTAAGCAATATGATCATGCGGCTGAAGTTTTACAGCAAGCATATGATTTAGATAAATCTGCGGACATTACTAGACATTTTGCACAAGCTTTAACGTTAACTAATCAACGAGAAAGTGTTAATAAAATTTTAGCTAATTTTTCAGCAAAAGAGCGTAAACAATTTGATGATGAGTTGACAAAATTTAATGCAATGTAAAATACTATTATTAACTTAAAATGACAGTTTTCATTTTCTTAGGCTAAATTGTCAATTTTCTTTACAGATATTTAACAAGCATTGAAGGTGTTTATTAAGAGGCAATCTCCTACACCTGTCCTTTTACCTTATATTTCAATCGATTAATTTCTTATAGTGCAATGCTAATTTTTCTGACTCATTTTACATTAATAAACTCCCTAATTGTATTGGTTAAAAAACGAACGAAAAATCATGTCCTTATAATAATGGCAAAAAATATGCTTATAGTTAACCGTTAGGTAGTTACATGCAGTTAAAGTACTTCCTCTTTATTTTTGAATCAAAGATGGGTAACAACTAATGGATAACTTAATTAATTTTAAAAAACGTTTAGGGGTACTTGTCACAGTATTGTTGTGCTGCTTTTCTACAAATATTGCTCAAGCAGGTGATATTGTAGAAGAGTGGAATTTCAACACTTGGGCAGAATTTAGTGATCCTACTTGGACTGGTGGCGGAGGAACGACTAGCGGTTCAGATTTTGAATTGTCTTGGGGTGCTGATGATGGGGATATTACAAACGATTTCTTGAATGCAGGCTTGGGTCCAAATGATTCACGTAGTGCATTAACAATTGGTGATGGGCCGAGTGGTAGTAACAGATATGGCGGCGGTATTGTATCTAATACTGTTGAAACTATTATTGGTGGAGATCCTGGTACCGTAGGTGTTGGTATAAGTGCAACGCATTGGAATAACACACTCAGTGGAAGTTTTTCAACATTAACGGGCGCAACACTTACAAACTTTCTAAAGTTAGATGCATTAGTGCCTGATACAGGTGGCTTTGAAGATGCACCAACTATTGGTATTGACTTTAAATTCCAAGAAACTACGAATAATCCCGGTAGCGGTACTTGTTTAGATGGTTCACCATCTGCTAGCTATACTGGTGGGTGCCCTGATATTTTTGGCTTTAATGGCGACTTAACTATAGGTATTCCATTTGCATATGATGGAAATCTATATAATATCAATATTTTAGTCTTTAATGACATGGGTGTTGCTACGCCGTTTTCGGTTCTAGATGATGGGTACTGTACAGCCCTTGGTTTAGTTAATGGTTGTTCTGGTTTGATTACTAATGAACAAATGCATACAACTTTCCAATTCGGTTTTAATATTAGCCACGAGCGTGCTATCACCGTACCTGAACCAAGCTCTATATTTTTATTAGCAATTGCTATGATTGCTTTAGGTGCTAGAAAAGCTAAATTTAAAGTATAAGTTTAATTACTAATAATATGTAATGATTTATTAATGTAATGTGTAAAGTAAAGCCAGCAATTATGCTGGCTTTTTTTGTCCCTGTGTTTATAGAATAGTTTTGATGAAAAATGGCGGTTATACTGACATCTAAGTAGTACTTACGTGAAATGATTAGGGAAGTTGGAATAATGAAAAGTTTACACATCTTGTTGTTGATTGTGCTCGTTACAGGCTGCGCACAAAATATAGAAAGTTCAAGTGGCGCATCGCAATGGGACTTTGATCATCAAGTACAGTTTAAGCAAACAGAGCTAAGTGATGATAGACATCATATTCAGGTGATTAGTAAACAAGATACTGAGTTTAGTATGTTGGCGACATTTCTTATGCGCCGTGCGTTAATGGTATGTAAAAGTTACGGTTTTAAAATTGAAGTATTAAAAGGCGTTGAACGCTTCGATGATAAGTTGTCGTTTCCAAACATGATCATGCCGTCGTTATCTGCCAATATTGAATGCCCAAAACGTTAGCCTTTATATCCAAGATGGCAGTTATAATACATTTCGAACTTTAAATAAAAAGAGCCACTTATGTTAAATAAGCAGCTCTTTTTCATTTAGCTCTACAACCTAATATTGAAGCTTTTCAACCTCGACTAAAGTGAGATTAAACTACTTTTACTGGTACAGCTTGACCTGTGAATTTAGTTGTCATTTCTTCTGTTGGTGGTGTAAAACGTGTTAAGTCGATACCTTCAACAGCAGAAGTGTATTCATCCATCGTTGGGAAACGACCTAATACCGTTGAAAGCACTACAAGCGGTGTTGAACCAAGTAGTGACTCACCTTTCTTATCTGCGGTATCTGCGACAACACGGCCTTGGAATAAGCGTGTAGAAGTGGCTATTACCGTATCACCTGGTTCAGCTTTTTCTTGGTTACCCATACATAAGTTACAGCCTGGACGTTCAAGGTATAAGATGTTTTCATACTTAGTACGCGCTTCGCCTTTTGGCTTATCATCGTCGAATACGAAACCAGAGTATTTCTCTAATACTTCCCAATCACCTTCTGCTTTTAACTCATCAACAATATTATATGTTGGTGGTGCAACAACTAATGGCGCTTTAAATTCAATGCTGCCATTTTGCTTTTCAAGGTTACGTAACATTTGTGCGATGATTTGCATGTCGCCTTTGTGAACCATACATGAACCAACAAAACCTAAATCAACAGGTTTACCGTTGTAGTATGAAACAGGACGGATAACGTCATGAGTATAACGCTTAGATACATCTTCATTGTTTACGTCAGGGTCGGCAATCATTGGCTCTGAAATCGCGTCTAAGTCAATTAATACTTCAGCGTAGTATTCAGCGTTTTCATCTGGTGATAAAGCAGGTTGAGCGCCAGATTTAACTTCTTCGATACGTTTATCAGCTAAGGTAATTAAACCCGCTAATGTACCTGCTTCATTTTCCATACCCTTGTTGATCATAATTTGGATACGGCTCTTAGCAAGCTCGATAGATTTAACTAAGGTTTCATCGTTTGAAATACAGATTGAAGCCTTTGCTTTCATTTCTGCAGACCAGTCAGTGAAAGTAAACGCTTGGTCAGCTAGTAGCGTACCAATATGAACTTCGATGATGCGACCTTGGAAAACGTTTTCACCGCCAAACTGTTTAAGCATTTGTGCTTGAGTGGCGTGTACTACATCACGAAAATCCATGTGGCCTTTCATGTTGCCTTTAAAGGTAACTTTAACAGACTCAGGAATAGGCATTGCAGACTCGCCAGTTGCAAGTGCAATTGCAACAGTACCTGAGTCGGCGCCGAATGCTACGCCTTTAGACATACGCGTATGTGAGTCACCACCAATGATAATCGCACGGTCATCAACAGTAATATCGTTTAATACTTTGTGAATAACGTCAGTCATTGAATGGTAAACACCTTTAGGATCACGTGCTGTGATAAGGCCAAACTTATTCATGAACGCCATTAATTTAGGTGTGTTCGCTTTTGCTTTGCTATCCCAAACAGATGCCGTATGACAACCTGATTGAAATGCGCCGTCAACAAGTGGAGAAATTGTAGAAGCAGCCATAGCTTCTAATTCCTGACAGGTCATAGGGCCAGTGGTATCTTGAGAACCAACAATGTTCACTTTTACGCGCACGTTAGAACCAGCGTGTAATGGCGTTTCAGATGCAACACCTACCGCATTACGGTTAAAGATTTTCTCTACTGCAGTTAAGCCTTGGCCTTCATGTGAAATTTCTTTTGATGCTGCGTAAACAACAGGTGCTTCAATACCTAAAGTTTCAGCCGCAAATGTTTGTAATTTCTTACCGAATGTAACCGCATAAGAACCACCTGCTTTCATAAACTCTTGTTTTTGTGGCGTAAATGCAGAAGAAACATCAACGAGCTCTTTATCACCGTTGTATAGTTTCTTCGCTTTAGTATCGATAGTTAATACTGTGCCTGTTGCTACTGAGTATGCTTCTTCTAATACAGGGTCGCCATTTTCGTCAGTAACTGTGTTACCGTTAGCGTCTACTTTGTTCACCCAGTTTTTAAGGTCAAGACCAATACCGCCAGTAACGTCAACGGTAGTTAAAAAGATAGGTGCGATACCGTTCGTACCAGCAACTACAGGAGCGATGTTAATAAATGGCACGTAAGGACTTGCTTGCTTACCTGCCCAAAGTGCAACGTTGTTAACACCAGACATACGTGATGAACCAACACCCATGGTACCTTTTTCAGCGATAAGCATTACTTTCGCGTTAGGGTGCTTAGCTTGAAGCGCTACAATTTCGTCTTGCGCTTCGGGTGTGATCATACACTTACCGTGTAATTCACGGTCAGCACGTGAGTGAGATTGGTGACCTGGAGAAAGTAAATCTGTAGAGATATCACCTTCACCAGCGATGTAAGTTACTACGTCAATCTTTTCTTCGATAGCAGGAAGCTTTGTGAAAAATTCCGCATTTGCAAAGCTTTCTAAAAGATCTTTTGCAACAGCGTTACCTGCTTTAAATGCTGCTTCAAGACGAGCCATGTCAGCATCGTATAAGAATACTTGTGTTTTAAGAACAGTAGCAGCTGGCGCCGAAACTGCTGCATCATCACTTAATGCAAGGTCAAGTAGGACTTCAATTGAAGGGCCACCTTTCATGTGTGAAAGTAATTCAAACGCAAATTCATTAGTAATTTCGGCAACTACTTCTTGGCCTAGAATAATTTCTTTTAAGAATTTAGCTTTAACACCAGCGGCACTTGTTGTGCCAGGTAAGGTGTTGTAGATAAAAAAGTTAAGAGAATCTTTACGGTACTCATTACCTTGCTCTTTAATTTGAGCAATGATTTCTGATAACAATTCAGCACTATCAATTGGCTTAGGTGCCAGCCCTTGCTCACTTTTACGGTTTTCAATTTCCGCAATATATTCTAAATACAGGCTCATTCGATACTCCCTCTAACGACAGAATGCTAATAGGACGAGTATTAGCAGAAAAATTTTGCGCATATTTTACCTGATTTTTTGACTACTATGAATCATTTGATTAAATAAACGCTATTCATGCAATTTATACTAGGTAGAAGTAACGTTTATATTCGATGAAAGAGGAGAGCATTTGATAACAAATAGCCATGCTCTAGTCTTTTATTCAAGCAAAAATGTGACTTATTTACTCATACTTACGATATTTTTATCTAGTCAATTAGTCGAATGTTTTTCGTTTATTGAGTTTTTAACTTATTGATTTTTAATTAATATAAAAATTGCTCATAGCGATAATAATTTTGCTGACTAGTGCATGTCGTTCAATGAAAACACCTGTTCACGTATAATTCTACAAACATTGTAATCTCAGATACTGAACCGATTAGATTCACGTTAGCGTTTTTAGGTGCAGTTAAATGGATTAATTAAGGTTAGCTATCACTTATCATAGAGGTAAATACCGTGCTGCAAGAATATCGAAAACATATTGAAGAACGCGCTGCTGAAGGCATTGTGCCAAAGGCATTAAATGCAGAGCAAACTGCAGCTTTAATTGAGCTTGTTAAAGCTCCCCCAAAAGGTGAAGAGTCCTTTTTAATCGATTTATTAACTCATCGTGTACCAGCTGGTGTAGACGAAGCGGCTTATGTCAAAGCGGGTTTTTTAGCTGCAGTTGCCGAAAGTAAGGTGAACTCACCAATACTGACAGCTGAAAGAGCTGCCGAACTACTTGGTACTATGCTTGGTGGTTATAATATTCAGCCATTGATTTGTTTGTTAGATAATACCGAATTGGCTGATATAGCAGCGAACGGACTGTCGAATACATTGTTAATGTTTGACGCTTTTTACGATGTCAAAGAAAAAGCCGAATCAGGTAATGTTGCGGCGCAACAAGTTATGCAATCTTGGGCTGAAGGTCAATGGTTCACTTCAAAAGAGCAAGTGCCGGAAAAAATTACTGTTAAAGTGTTTAAAGTTACCGGTGAAACCAATACCGATGATTTATCGCCTGCACCTGATGCTTGGTCACGTCCTGATATTCCTTTGCACGCGAAAGCAATGTTAAAAATTTCGCGAGATGGTATCACACCAGATGAAGATGGCGTAATTGGCCCAATTAAGCAAATTGCATCACAACAAGAAGGTATTCCATTGGCTTATGTTGGAGATGTAGTTGGTACCGGCTCTTCTCGAAAATCAGCGACAAACTCCGTACTTTGGTTTATGGGGAATGATATTCCATTCATTCCTAATAAGCGTAACGGCGGTGTATGCTTGGGCGGAAAAATAGCACCTATATTTTACAACACTATGGAAGATTCTGGTGCTTTACCAATTGAACTAGATGTGCAAAAAATGCATATGGGCGATGTTATTGATATTTTCCCTTATCAAGGCGTTGTGAAGCGTTCAGGTTCCGATGACGTCATTTCTACATTTGAGTTAAGCCCCGTGCTACTAGATGAAGTGCGGGCCGGTGGTCGTATTCCTTTAATTATTGGTCGAGGCTTAACAGCACGTGCTCGAGAGGCTCTTAATTTACCCGACACTGATCTCTTTGCTAAACCAGTTGATCCTGCGGCTTCAATCAAAGGCTATACCTTAGCTCAAAAGATGGTAGGTAAAGCTTGTGGGGTTAAAGGCGTTCGAGCAGGTCAATATTGCGAACCTAAAATGACAACTGTTGGTTCGCAAGACACAACCGGCCCAATGACTCGTGATGAGTTGAAAGATTTAGCATGTTTAGGCTTCTCAGCCGATCTTACTATGCAATCATTCTGTCATACCTCTGCTTATCCAAAGCCTGTAGATGTAGTTACGCATCACACTTTACCTGACTTTATGATGAATCGAGGCGGAGTTTCGCTACGCCCAGGCGATGGTGTTATTCATTCTTGGTTAAATCGCATGTTGCTACCCGATACAGTTGGCACTGGGGGCGATTCTCATACTCGTTTTCCATTAGGTATTTCGTTTCCTGCAGGTTCAGGTTTAGTGGCTTTTGCTGCGGCAACGGGTGTTATGCCACTCGACATGCCAGAGTCGGTTTTAGTGCGCTTTAAAGGTGAAATACAACCAGGCATTACTTTGCGAGATTTAGTGCATGCTATTCCTTATACTGCAATTAAAAAAGGGTTATTGACCGTTGAGAAAGCGGGAAAAATTAATGAGTTTTCGGGGCGGATATTAGAAATTGAGGGTCTTAAAGGCCTTACGGTTGAGCAGGCATTTGAGCTTTCCGATGCCTCAGCTGAGCGCTCTGCTGCTGGCTGTACTATCAAACTAGAAGAAGAAGCCGTTAAAGAATATCTAGCCTCCAACATTGTAATGCTTAAGTGGATGATCAGCGAAGGTTATGGTGATGTGCGTACAATTACACGTCGCATTCAAGGAATGGAAAACTGGTTAACTAATCCATCATTGATGGTAGCCGATAGTGATGCTGAATACGCACATATCATTGAGATTGACTTAAATGAAATTACCGAGCCAGTAGTATGCTGCCCTAATGATCCCGATGATGCCAAACTACTATCAGAAGTGGCTGGTGTTGATGTAGACGAAGTTTTCATTGGTTCATGCATGACTAATATTGGACACTTCCGCGCAGCAGGCAAACTCATTGAAGGCTTTGGAGGTTCGTTGCCAACTCGTATGTGGGTAACACCGCCAACTAAAATGGACAGTGCACAGCTAAAGGATGAAGGTTATTTTAACATTTATGGTAAAGCGGGGGTACGTGTAGAAACACCGGGTTGTTCATTGTGTATGGGAAACCAAGCGCGAGTTGCAGATAAATCAACGGTGCTTTCTACTTCTACACGTAACTTCCCTAATCGACTAGGTACGGGGGCAAATGTCTATTTAACCTCGGCAGAGCTTGCGGGTGTTGGTGCTATTTTAGGTAAGCTGCCTACGGCGGCGGAATATATGGAATACGCATCAAAAATAGATGCTACAGCTGCGGATACATATCGCTACTTGAACTTTGATAAAATGGATCAATACACATCACAAGCTGATACGGTAATTTTACAGGTCGAAGTTTAGTTTACTATTTCTGATTATTAAGTTTACTTTTGCTGAAGCGCTTAGCTATTAGATTAGTTAAGTGCTTTTGCAAAGGCGACAATAGAGCTTTCTTTAATTTAATATTAATTGTTGCTTAATCGGCTATTTTTTATCGAGTTTGTCCTTAACTTTCTTCATATGCTCACGAAAGCTTTTATCAAACTTTGATTCACCACAGCTAAAATACTGTGTTGATGAACCATGCTCTAGCCCATAAACACTCATGTCTTGAGTGATTGCACATGTACCGTCATCGCCTTTTGTTATCGCGATACCTGAGCCCATATTTTTTGTATTTTTTTCTCGCTCTTTTTCCTCATCTTTTACTGGTACTGAATGCGGCACTGTTTTAGGGCGAGTGTTAAATATTGAGGGTGGCTGGTCGCTTTGATATGGGCTGTTAGCAGTAGTGTTAGTGCTGCTATTCAGTTTGCTACGTAATCTTTGCAGTTGGGTGAAGCTATCCAGTTTTTTTCGAGGCTGCTGTGGCGGTTGTTCAGGCTCAGGTTTCGTTGATTTTTGCGGTACTGCATGCGGTAGTACTATTGGCGGTTGCTGAATAGTTACGTTGTTATCAGTTGCTACTGCATTTTGTGCTTGTACTTCTTTTTGCTCTTCTTTAGCATGAATTAACTTTTCCACAGGCTTTTTTTCAACAATAGCAGGTGAGATAGGCTTTTGATCGTCGACTTTTTCACTTGATAACTTTATTCTGGGCGCGCGATATAGAAAACTCTTGATTGGTTGCTTTTTTTCGATCGGCTTGAGAGTTGGCTCAGACGTTGACTGAGTGACAATGATCACTAGCACAATCAAAGTGTGGATCAGTATCGAAAAAACAATGGCTGTGTAAGTTCCGTTTCGCACAAAAGTAATAATAACTAAGTAAAAGATAACAAATAGACGCTTTTATACTGGGTAAGTTCAACTTGAAATTAATGTGCTCGTTGCGTTTTATTTATTATTTCTTTTAGCTTTCCTGTACTCATTAATGTTTGGATAGCATTTGATAGTTGTTCAACTTCTGTAACAAGCCATGACTTTTTTGACACAGCTATATAAGAGCCCACGCCTTTATCGTAAGAAAAGTTAGCGAGTTTAATCTGCGTAGCGTAAATGTTTTTATCTACTAATGGGGTAATTGACTCTTCACGTTCTAAAAAAGTATCTATCCGGCCCTTTAGTAGCATTTTAATCAATTGTTGATGGTTGGTTACGGGGATTTTGTTGATGCTTGTATCGTGGTCAAATTTATCGAAATAGGAAGCGCCTCTGAGTATACCAACTTTAAAAGCTTGTAGGTCTTGATAGTGATTTAAAGCCAATTCATTATTTGCTCGAATGTAAAATCTCAGTGGCAACTTTTGAATTTTTATTGGAGGGGCTAAATAAGTTAAAAATTGTTCTCTTATTGCTGTTTTCCTAATTGCCATTATCATATCGGCTTTGCCAGCATGTACAAGTGAGAAACAACGAGCTACAGGGCAATAAACAAACTTAGCTTCTTTATTTATTAGTGCCGCAATAGCATGAGCAATATCAATGTTTTCACCAACAAACTCGTCATTAACTATATCTGAAAAAGGTGGTTCAATATGCATGGCAACTATAATTTTTTGCTGCGATTCAGTTGAAAAAGCTAGTATAGGGAAGCAGCAGATTATTAAGTAAATAATATTGAAAAATACCCTCAGGCTCTTTGTGCGAATCAAACGCAAAAAGCTTGATAAGCAGTCGAGAATTTTTAACTTATTGCAGATTTTGCTCATAAATATAGCACCAAGTTATTTGCAGCAATAAGTTAAGTATTTCGTGTTAAAAATGACTGTTTTGCTACAATTAACTTACAGTATCAATTATATAAATGTCTCTAATTAATATAGTAGATTTTTAGTCGATAGGAGCAGCCTATCTTAATTTTTTTAGCGTGAGGTATTTATGGAATATCAATTTATCGATGATCCTATCACAGGCGCAGCAGTCGCTCAGTTTTCTCTGGAACATGAAGTTATAGGGCCTTGGCTCGAAGTTGAAGTTGGCACCGACGCTACTAAACTTGCACAACTGTTATCAGCAATGTCAGAGATAGAAGAAGATAAACAAAGCGAAATTACTATTACAGGTAGTGAATATAGCGTTAGCTTTAGTCGAGGCGATGTCACGGTACAAACTAATGCTAGTATGAATGGTGTTGAAGTGCTACCAGATGCTCTAATTGAAGAGAATATCGATTTTGACCAACAAGACTCTTCATCATGTGGCAGTGAAGACTTTCGTGAATTGCTTTTGTCTTGGGCAAAATTCGTTCGAAAATATTAACTAAATCTCTAGTGTTATTGAGCTAATATTTACACTTCCTTACATGGTTAACACTTGGTTAATAATTGTTACTAAGTTATTATAATTATTATATTTTGGCGTAATGCCATGAGAATCAAATTAATTAAAATTCCACAGAGAAAATATCATGAGTTCTGTTGCTGAAAATAACAAAAAAAAGCCTAGACGTATGATTCCATTACGTTACGTATTAACGCCAATAGCGATTATATTAGTGGCTATATTTGGTTTAATTATTGTTGCGATCTTGGCACCTAAACCGGCTAAAAAACCTACCATTATTAAAGCGCCACTGGTTGAAGTTCAAGCAATCGAGCGGCAAGACATACGTTTTACTATTGCTAGTCAGGGAAGCGTTTTACCACGAACACAAACGAATTTAGTTTCTGAAGTTTCTGGTCAAATTACCTCTGTAAATAAAAAATTTAATGTCGGTGGTTTTTTTACTAAAGGCGAAGTGTTACTTAGTATTGACGATATTAGTTATCGTGTAGCGCTGTTGCAAGCACAGTCACGTTTAGATGCGGCAAAAGCACTTTTAGTGGAAGAGCAAGCTCGAAAAGAACAGGCTGAAGATGAATGGTTGTTAACGGGCAAGTCATTGTCACAAGCGCCAGTACTGGCATTACGATTACCTCAGCTACAAAAAGCTAAAGCAGATGTTAAAGCCGCAGAAGCTGATGTAACTGATGCTGAAGTTAAGCTCGCTCGCACTAAAATTAAAGCGCCGTATGACGCTATGATCAAAGAGAAACAAGTAGAAATCGGTCAATATGTTTCAACAGGATCAACACTGGCGATGACCTTCGCTGTTGATTATGCCGAAGTAAGGTTACCGATTAAGCAACGTGATGTAGAGTTTTTAAATTTACCTAAGATTAATCAGCAAGGCGAAAGCTCATCAAAGGTTGATATTTTTTATCAGCTGCTTGGTAATGAACATACCTGGCAGTCAAACCTCACGCGTTATGAAGGTGAAGTAGATAGTCGTAGCCGCGTACATTATGTTATTGCTCAAATTAATGATCCATATAGCGTTTTATCATCATCTGAACATCAAGAGTTGCGTATTGGTACATTTGTTAATGCCAATATTGCCGGTAAAACAGTTGCTGATATTGTGGCAATTCCACGTGATGCACTTCATGGCGCAAATAAACTTTATTTAGTTGATGATGAAAATAAGCTTCATATTCAAGAGATTAGTATACTAAGGAATGATGCTGATTTTGTTTATAGTCATGATAGTTTTGCTGACGATTATCGTTTAATTACAACTCAAATGGAAACGCCTGTTGAAGGTATGACGTTACGTGTTGTTGGCGAACAACAAGAGGTTTCAGCTGAAACAGCTAGCCAAACTGATCTTGCTGAGACACAAGGTGACGACTAATGCGAGAGTATAACTCCCCTGCCAATGATGAGAAACAAACGGGCATAATTGCTTGGTTTACCCATAATAGCGTCGCCGCCAATTTATTAATGGTATTTATTTTGGTTGCCGGTTATTTTTCATATCAGGGTATTAATAAGAAAATGTTCCCTGAATTTAATACCAACAGCATTCAAGTGATGGTGCCACATTTAGGTGCCGCACCTGAAGAAGTTGAGCAATCTGTCATTCTAAAAGTAGAAGAGTCACTGGAAGATATTGAAGGTATTAAGCGAATTACCGCCACTGCTCGAGAAGGTATTGGTATCGTCACTATTGAACTTCAATCGGGCTATTCAATGTCAGAAAAACTTGATGAAGTACAAATGCAAGTTGATGCCATTACCACTTTCCCAGCACAGACTGAAAAGCCTATTATCAGTAAGCAAGAGTTTAAAGGCCAGGTAATGTGGTTGTCGGTAAGTGGCTCTATGGACCGACGTGCTCGCCAAGTTATGGCACAAAATATTCGTGACGAAGTGATGGCACTACCGAGCGTTAATAGTGCAGACATTGTTGGTAGTCGTGATTATGAAATTAGTATTGAAGTCTCAGAAGAAAAGTTACAACAATATCAACTAACCTTTGACGAAATTACCCAAGCAGTAAGAAGTTCATCCGTTGATTTACCTGGAGGCACCATTAAAACTCGTGGCGGAGATATTCTGTTACGGGCTGAAGGGCAAGCCTATACCGGTCAAGAATACGGTGATTTAGTGTTAAGAACGGATAGCGACGGTACCCGTTTATTACTAGCTGATGTTGCCAATATTAAAGACGGTTTTGTTGAGCAGGAAGACTACGCTACGTTCGATAATGAAAATACTTCAAGTATTATGGTGCAGTCAACGGGCGATCAAAACGATCTAGAAATAGCCGCGCAAGTCAGAGAATATGTAGAAGGTAAGAATCAACAGTTGCCGGAAGGCGCCAAGTTAACGGTTTGGGGCGATAGTTCCTATTACCTTTCTGAACGCTTAGACATGATGATTAATAACATGTTGATGGGAGCATTTCTTGTTTTCATCGTTTTAACATTGTTTCTAAGAATTAAAATTGCCTTTTGGGTCATGCTAGGTATTCCTATTAGCTTCTTCGGGGCATTATTAATGATGCCACTATTAGGCGAATGGTCGGTGTCTATCAATATGCTGAGTCTTTTTGCTTTTATTATGGTGCTCGGAATAGTTGTTGATGATGCCATAGTTATTGGTGAAAGTGCTTATGCGGAAATAGAGCAATATGGTCATTCGACTGACAATGTTATTCGTGGCACTTTGCGAGTGGCTATGCCGGCAACATTTGGTGTGTTAACAACTATAGCTGCATTCACACCATTATTGTTTATTGATGCTAGTTTTGCTGCTTTTTTTAGAGCAATATCAATTGTGGTCAGCTTTTGTTTAGTATTCTCACTAATTGAATCTAAATGGATTTTACCTGCCCATTTAGCGCATATGAAATATGTGCCTTTGGTTGCTGAAAAGGCTAACTTTTTAGAGCGTTTCCAAATGCGCTTCAAAGAAAAACTAGATCATTTTATTCATCATGTTTATAAGCCTAATTTAGAAAAAGCATTAATAGCCCGATACAATACCATGGCGGTGTTTGTGGCTGTGTTAATACTGTCTATTGGTTTAATTGTTGGTTCATTTGTAAAACTAGAAGTGTTCCCTAATATTCCTAGCGATTTCATTCAGGGCAACATTACTATGGTAGACGGCTCTGCTGCTCATCAGCGAAATAAAGCCATAGCTCAAGCTAAAAAAGCCATAGAAACGGTTTCAGAAAATAACAAAATTAACGGTATTAGCTTTGTTAAGCATGAAATGATTTTTACCAATGGTAATACCAGCGCTAGTATTTTATTAGAGCTAGTAAAGCCTGATCAACGTGAATTAAATGCTTATGAAATTGAAAAGCTTTGGCGAGATGAAATTGGTGAAATTCCTGGAACAAAAGAGCTACGCTTTTTTGCTGGAACTAATGCTGGTGGTGGCGCAGCGATAGAATTCCAATTGACTGGTCAAAACGATGTCGAATTAGAGGCGGCAGCGGAAGCTATTCAGACTCAGCTTAACAGTTATGATGGTGTTTATGATGTTCGACATTCTTTTAGTCGCGGCAGCCAAGAAATTAAATTAAGCATAAAGCCAGAAGCTGAAGTGTTAGGTTTAAATTTATCAAGTTTGGCAAAACAAGTGCGCCAAGCATTCTACGGTGATGAAGCACAACGCATTCAGCGTGGTAGAGATGAGTTAAAAGTGATGGTGCGCTATCCTGAATCAAGTCGTTTGTCAGTGTCTGATTTAGAAGACATGTGGATCAGAACGCCAAGTGGTGAGCAAGTACCATTTTATCAAGTTGCCAATATTGAAATTGGCCAAGGTTTCTCAACGATTACCCGTATTAATCAAAAACGTTCAATTACTATTTCTGCTGATATCGATAGTGAAAAAGTTGAATCTCGTAAGGTGGTTACAGAGATGAACGAAACTTACGTGCCGGAGATTTTAGCGGACTACCCAAGTGTGCAATATGGTGTGGAGGGTGCGAGTAAAGATCAAGCAGACTTTTTATCGCAATTAGGCTTAGCTGCAATAGGGGCATTATTCTTGATTTATGGCTTAATTGCCATACCAACTAAGTCATACAGTCAACCGCTAGTTATTATGTCGGTGATCCCATTTGGTATTATCGGCGCAATTATTGGCCATTGGCTCTTGGGGCGTACCATTAATATGATGTCGATGTTTGGCTTTATCGCTTTAACTGGCGTAGTGGTTAATGATAGCTTGATAATGGTCGACTTTATCAACAAAGCTAAGGGCTCAGGCATGCGCATGATAGATATTGTCAGTCAGGCGGGCACTAAACGCTTTAGGGCTATATTGCTTACCTCGTTAACAACTTTCTTCGGTATTTTTCCACTTTATTTCGAAGGCAGTTTGCAGGCGCAGTTTATTATTCCTATGGCAATATCACTCGGTTTTGGCATAGTATTCGCCACAGTTATTACGCTGTTTTTGATACCGTCGTTGTATTTAATTAAAGAAGATATTGCGAATTTATTTCGGCGACGACAGACGCTAGAAACAGAGTCGCCCCCATATTAACTAAACAAGATACGCGCGATACCTCTATATATAGCAGATACTTATTAGCCATATTTATTGAAAATAATTATTTTGATAAATGTGGCTTTTTGTTAGCTAAATTTCGGTAATTATTTTTTAAAGCGCCATTAAATATAATGAAAGGGTTTGTCATGGTCAGTAACATCATTAACATTTTTCTAAGAGTTGGCATTTATTTATTTGCTTTGTTGAGTTTGTCTAGCTTAGCGAATTCTCACCAACAAGCATCGTGGCAACGTATTGATATTACCAAAAAGGCCTCATTACGTGGCAGTGCTGTTATCAATAACTCTTTGTGGGTCACCGGCAGTGATAATACGGTATTTGTTAGTCAAGATGCAGGGAAAACTTGGCTTGATCGCACTGTTAATAGCTCATTAAAACTCGACTTTCGAGATATTGCCTTGTTTGATAAAAGTACAGCGATAGTTATGGGAGCTGGGGAAGGTAAACAGTCCGTCTTATATAAAACTATAGATGGCGGTAAAAGCTGGCAGTTACTGCATGAAAATGCCGATGCTAAAGGCTTTTACGACAGTATTGGCTTCTGGGATAAGCAACGTGGCTTACTGTTAGGTGATCCTGTTGATGGTTATTATGTGATCAAGAAAACGATTGATGGCGGCAAACATTGGCGTCGCATTTCAAATATTAAATTACCTTTGATGTTGGAAAAAGAAGCGGCTTTTGCTGCTAGCGGTAATACGATAATTACAGGTAAACGTGGGCAAGCTTGGCTGACAACAGGTGGCTTTTCTGCTTCGGTATATTATAGCGATGACTTTGGCGAAAGTTGGCAAAGACAAGCGGTGCCATTATTTCAGCACACCCAAACCGCAGGAGGATATGGCCTTGCCTTAAATAGTCATCAACAGGTTTTCGTGCTTGGTGGTGATTACCTGCAACGACAAGCAAAATACGTCAATATGGCCCGCTTAGTAAGCGGTAAATGGCAAGCTGTAAATAATAAACAGCGTGGCTTACGTACAGCAATGTCTTGTCTTGCTAATACTTGTATTGCGACAGGTAAAACAACTAGCGATATTTCTTATGATGGTGGTGAGAACTGGCAGGCACTTGATGACAAAAGTGCGACATCGGGCAATCAAGGTTTTTATACTTTAGCAAGTGATAAAAAACTTATTTTAGCGGCGGGCGTTGACGGTAAAGTTGCAATATTTAAAGCTAAATAATTTGTTAATTTCAGCTGCTAGTGTCGGTTACCAGCCGATAGATTTAAGCCAACCTAAAATGCTGCGGGTGAGTGAATATTTTGGATATTTTCCCGTTATTTGATTGTTGAGCTGCTTTTGTCGGTAGTAAACTTTTAATTCATTTTTAGCTCGGTCTTTTCGGCTTTTAGCGTTGGCAATTACTAGGCGATGGTCGCGTTTTAGATACAAATCGAGTACAGGGTATTCCGATAAAGCTATTTGCTCAGCTAAAGTGGTATTTTCTTCGACCGTTGGCATGTAGCTACTCAGCATGATCATGGCATTTGTCGGTTCAATTAACTCTTTTTGTATCATATTCACCATAAACGCAGCTTGTTTTCCTTCTGCAACAGTTAAAATCGCACCAGGATAGTTTTTTGCTTTTTTAACCACTTCGTTAATAACTGCGGCTAATTTGCTTTGATATGGTTCTAAGCTTTCGCGGTTTTCCTCAATACGCAATTGTGCGGTTAAAGCTTGTGAAGGGTAGTTTTCAGGTTGATGTGGTGGGTGTATGGTTAACAGTGTCCAACCTTGTGCTGGCATATTCATACGTAATTGTTTTAAAGCGCTAGGACTAGCAGCACTTTGTTGCCAGTCTGGCACTAAAATCATTACGCCTTTATTAATTGCCGTTGTGTGCTGGTCAACTAACATTAGATACTCATCTGTACCGACTAAAATTGACTCAACCTGTTCATCAACTAAATAGTGTTTTATATCTTGTTGTTGCTGTTTAAATAAGTCAGCAGGCGCACTTATATTGTGTTTATTGGTTGCTTTGTCTGCCACTAACGCATTGTTGTCGTCTTTACTTTCTGATGCATTAGCTTCGTTATCTTTGTCAGAGTTTTTCGTTGATTCATCTGCTACCGTTGTTTTAGCGGCTGTTTGCTTGTCGCTTGCTTTGGTTGGGCTTGGTGCTTCTTCTTGTTCGGCAGCAACAACCATATTGCTCGCCAAGCATAACCATATAGTGCAGGTTAAAGTTACTAGTGACACAGCTGAGCGGGAAAATGTAGGCAAATTAATATCCTTTGAAAATGAGTAAAATAGTGATTGCACTATGATAGTTATTTTATCGACATTAATTCTATATGCTTTAGTCGCTTATTCAAATGGGCAGGCTTTTGAGAAGGTTAACGCTTGTTGTGATACCGGATGGGTAATTGCTAGCATTTGTGCATGTAATTGCAAACGATTACTTACGGTAAGTGCTTTTTCATGGGCATATAAGCGATCACCTAAAATTGGGTGACCAATGGCCAACATATGCACTCTAAGTTGGTGTGAGCGGCCTGTAATAGGCGTTAATTCAACTAATGTGGTTGTTTGACCGTCAATATCATCAGAATAATCGAGCACTTTATAATGAGTTAATGCTTTCTTACCGTGTTCAAAATCAACTTTCTGTTTTGGTCTGTTTGGCCAGTCGCAAATAAGCGGTTTTTCAACCGAGCCGGTTTGCTCGGCAACTTTACCGAAAACGCGGGCAATATAACGTTTCTTCGTTAAACGCTTTTCAAATTGGCGGCTAATCTCCACATGAGCAGGTTTGTTTAGCGCCATTAAAATAATACCTGAAGTTGCCATATCTAATCGATGAACAATGGTTGCCGTTGGTAAAACTTTAATGGCCCTATTTTGTAAACAATCTTGATGCTCAGGCAGACGACCAGGTACGGTAAGCAAACCACTGGGTTTATTAAGCACCACAATATCATCGTCTTGGTAAATAATATCAAGGTAAGGAGATATTGGTGGTTGATAGATAAAATCAGGGTTTGCACTCATATTGCTATTTCCTTTTTGTTAGCATGCTACTGACTAACAACAATTAATCGAATCGCTTCAAATTTAATTTGTGCTTTTTCGATGTATTCCGCCAAAGCGGACTTTTGCATGGCGATAAAGTCAATTTCTTGCTGTCGAACACTTGGGTTTATTGCTTTTAATGCGGTTAAACGTTGATGTTCTTCATCCATTGCTGATTGCATTGAGCTTAACGCTTGCTGCTGAATATCTGTAACTTGCTTTTCAGCATGAGCTTCAGCTTTGGTTACTAGCGGTGAAACTTGGCTTTTAAGTGCTTTAACTAATTGTAACGCGACTTGTTTTTTAACAGGCGATAATTGTTGGTCTAACACCGCTTCGCTGACTTTATCAGCTAAATCATTACCGTTTTTGTCAACCAAAATACGAATTGGTGTGATCGGTAAGTAGCGCCCCAATTGCAAGTTGCTAGGTGCAATGGCTTCTAAAGTAAATATGCACTCTATGAAGAAGGTACCTGCAGGTAGTGCTGGGTTCTTCAAAATACCTATGCTGGCGTTGCCAATTTCGTCGGAGAGTACGAGATCCATAGCACCGCGTACCATTGGATGATCCCAAGTAATCAGCTGATAGTTCTCACAAGCCAGGGCGGTATGACGGTTGAAGGTGATTGTTGTGCCATCTTCAGGTAAACATGGGAAGTTAGCTGAAAGCATATGTTCACTTGGATGTAAGGCAATCGAGTTATCTGCCTTGTCGTCTTGTTGAATACCAAACACATCTAAAATTTGAAACATAAACTGTGGCAAGTGAATTTGCTGATCTAGCTGCTCTATTTTTTCAACTAATTTATCCGCTCGACCTTGTCCAGAAGAGTGCAGTTCAAGCAGCTTATCACGACCTGTTTCTAAGTCTTGTTTAATAGTTAGGTGCTTTTCATGACTTTGTGTAATTAGGCGCTCGGCTTCTGCAGATTCCCAACTTGCACTTAGTGCTAATTCAAATAGTTGGTCACCAAATGATTGATAAACAGCGTGGCCGGTTATACAAGTATGTTCAAAGGCATTTAGGGCGTTTTTATACCATTTAAATAACAAGCTTTGTGGTGAATCTTCAAAGAAAGGTACGTGTAAACGAATGGTTTCCGATTGACCAATACGATCTAGGCGACCTATGCGTTGTTCAAGCAAATCAGGATTGCTTGGTAAATCGAATAATACTAAGTGATGAGCAAACTGGAAATTTCGGCCTTCACTACCAATTTCTGAACATAATAATACTTGTGCGCTGTCTTCGTCTTGAGCGAAATAAGCGGCTGCTCGGTCACGTTCAAATATGCTTAACCCTTCATGGAATACCGCCGCACGAATACCTTCTTTAACACGTAGCGCAGTTTCTAAGTCGATGGCTGTTTGCGCATGAGCACATATCACTAGTACTTTTTCTTTTTTAAGAGATTGCAGTAAATCAATTAAATAGTCGACACGTGGGTCAATATCATACCAATCTTCATGGCTGTCTAAAGAAAATAATGTTTCTGGCGTGAATAGCAATTTCGCTTGCTTGGTTGCTTTTAAGTCTTCTGCGGCACCAGACAGTAATAGTTCATTAATCGACGCTTGGTAACCTTCAGGCATGGCAAGTGGTGCAGCATGTAATTCACGTTTAGGAAAGCCTTTAATGGTATTACGGCTATTTCGGAACAAAATACGGCCAGTGCCATGACGATCTAATAATTGCGATAAGATGTGCTGGCGAGCATCATCTTGTCGTGCTTGATCTACTTGGTTGATATCCGCAATATATTCACTAACATCTGCTTCTTTTAACAGTGTTGTTAATGTTGTTATTTGCTCTGTGGTTACCGCTTTTTTGGCAACTAAGGTATTTGCTGCGTCTGCAACTTCAGTATAGTGTGCTTCTTCTTCGGTAAATTTTTCATAGTCGAAAAAGCGATCTGGGTCGAGTAAACGTAAACGAGCAAAGTGGCTTTCATGACCAAGTTGATCGGGTGTTGCAGTTAATAATAATACGCCAGGAATGGTTTGGGCTAATTGCTCAACGCACTGATACTCAATACTTGCGTTATCTTGCTGCCAATTTAAATGGTGCGCTTCATCAACTACCATCAAGTCCCATTCTTCTTCAA
The DNA here is from genome assembly GCA_913058245.1 of uncultured Colwellia sp. Taxonomy (GTDB): domain Bacteria; phylum Pseudomonadota; class Gammaproteobacteria; order Enterobacterales; family Alteromonadaceae; genus Cognaticolwellia. Next base: position 14,674 of record CAJXQJ010000017.1, on the reverse strand, counting down.
TTAAGGCTTCATACCAGTTTGGATTACGTGTGATAAAACCTAGATTTACTAATACTAATTGTTCTGAGCTAAATGGATTTTCATATTCGCCATTATTTGAAGTCTCTTCACAGCGACTTTCATCAAAAATACTAAATTGTAAATTAAAGCGACGAAGCATTTCCACTAGCCATTGATGCATTAATGACTCTGGCACTATGATCAATACACGTTTAGCGCGGCCGGTAACTAGTTGCTGATGAATGATTAAACCAGCCTCTATTGTTTTACCTAAACCTACTTCGTCAGCTAATAGTACTCGTGGTGCGAAGCGACTGCCGACCTCATCAGCGATATAAAGTTGATGTGGTATTAAACTAACGCGACCACCGCTGAGCCCCATTAAATCAGATTGTTGTTGGCTAAACTGGTGATGTAAACAGTCTTTTCTCAAGCGGAACCAATCAAGGCGGTCTACTTGGCCGTTTAATAGGCGGTCGTGAGGCTTATTGAATTTAATAAAGTGGTCAATCATCACTTCTTTAAGTGAGCATGCTTCTCCCGTGTCTTGACGCACACCATGATAAGTTAGCAAGTTGTGTGACTCTTCAAAAGATTCTACGGTAAGCAACCAGCCTTCATGGCTTGGAATATTATCTCCGGCATTAAAAATAACGCGGGTTAGTGGGGCATTGTCTATAGCATATTGTCTAGCATCGCCAGTTGCAGTAAATACAATAGTGACAAAGCGACCTTCGACAGAGGTTACTGTCCCAAGCCCTTGATCCGACTCACTATCACTAATCCAGCGTTGTCCAGGGTAAAATGACATAGAAAAACTCCCACTCAATAGCTTACGCTATAAATATACGACCAAAAAAAGGGCGCTATAGTACCGTTAATCATAGAAGCGATCATCAAATAAATCTGAAAATAGTGACTTTTTTTGATTAAAAATATCTAAGGGTAGTTTTGAATAATTCGTTAAAGGAAATTAAGCACAATTTATTGAAGAGTTCTGATAACACGACCGTTAAGTTGAGACTAATATTACGCAGGACATGACTTATTACAATGTCATAAAAATTGTGCATTAAAAAGCACTTTTTTAAGCAAAATAAAATAAAATTTTTTAGCTGAAAAGTCACTTGCTAGCGGCTTAATAAGCTGTCAAAGTGGCAATAAGTTTGCTGTTATCAGGAGTGAATACGCAAACTGCTTTAATGTAATGAGCTACAATTAAAGTGAGTAAAATTGTTTTGGTTAGATGAGTTATCAACTTTTAGTGGTTTCTGGCAGCATACGCTATGGCTATTAATTTAAGCTTAACAATGCTGTGGAGCCTTCAACTTGGTAAAGGACTTTCATATGACAGCAGAAAAAATAATTTACGTTTTAGACACCAATATTTTATTACACGAACCCTTCGCTTTCCTCTCTTTTAAAGAACATGATGTTGTCGTACCTATGACAGTATTAGAAGAACTAGATTCGATAAAAGACCGCCGAAAAGATGTCAGCAGAGATGCCCGTGTTGCCATACGTGCATTGGAAGATACGCTAGCAAATGCATCACCTGAAGAAGTGCTTGCTGGTGTTAAGTTGCCGCAAACGCAAGAACAACACCCTAGCGGCTGCTTATCGATTTTTAATGATTACGCTTTAGATGAAGAGAAAGTAAAATTATCGTTTAACGAAAATGATAATCGTATTATTAGTACTGCTATTTATCTACAAACAGAAATGCCTAACAATAAAGTGGTGTTAGTCACTAAAGACATCAATATGCGTTTAAAAGCTAAGGGTGCTGGCTTAGCGTTTGTTGAAGATTACCGTACTGATCAATTAATTGATGACATTCAATTTTTAACTAAAGGTTATCATCAATTTGAGGGTGATTTTTGGCAGCATGTTGATGAGTGCGATAGCGAAACTGAAGGTCGTAATACTACGCATTATGTTAAACGTGAATTGTTACCAAGTCGTTATATGAATGAATACTTAATTGATGAAGGCGAACATTTTGCAGGTAAAGTAACCGGCTGGGATGATGAAAATCTTGCTATCACAGATTTAAGTCGAGAACGCTTAATGTCTAAACAAGCGTGGGGCATTCACCCGAAAAATATATACCAAGGTATGGCCATGGATGCCTTACTTGATCCAAATATAGATTTAGTCATCCTGACAGGCCCAGCGGGTTGTGGGAAAACGTTATTAGCGTTGGCGAGCGCACTTGAACAAGTTATAGAGCGGGGCCTATACGATAAAATTATTGTCACTCGCAGTACCCCAGAAATTGCGGAGTCGATTGGCTTTTTACCAGGTACAGAAGAAGAGAAAATGGCGCCGTGGCTGGCGGCAATTACCGACTCCTTGGAAGTATTACATAAGCAAGATGAAAATATGCATGGCAGCCTTAACTACATTATGGATAAAGCCAATATTCAGTTTAAGTCAGTTAACTTCATGCGCGGGCGAAGTATTCAAAATGCCTTGGTGTTACTGGATGAATGTCAGAACCTAACGGCATCACAATTGAAAACCATTATTACCCGCTGTGGTGAAGGAACTAAGCTTGTTTGTTCAGGGAACTTAGCACAAATTGATAGTAATTATCTTACCGCGGTGACATCTGGGTTAACTTACATTGTTGAACGATTTAAGGATTTTCCAGGTAGCAGCACCATTAATCTTAATGGTGTAGTTCGTAGTCGACTCGCCTCTTTCGCAGAAGAAAATTTATAGTCTTACATCCAGCGATGATATTAACCGTATACATAAGTTAATATCATCGCTATTATTTCACAGCGAACTAACATACTTATTTCACTATAAAGTCAAAAATATAAGCAGCAGTTTAGTAGCGAGCGTGCTTCAACCAGCGCCGTTTTTTGCTGATAAATTTATAATAAATAGCATTAGCAAGGCGTAACTGTGTTTACTCAAGGTTCTAAAGAGCAATTATTTCAACGATACAATAAATCAGTGGTAACAGTGTTTACTGTTTTGATGTTACTTATCTTTATTGCAACCTTTTATCGTTTTTATGATGCCCGTCAACTTCACCTTGATAGTCGCTTAACAGCACTTAATGAACAAAGTAATCAGCTTAATAGTCGCTTAATACGGACGGTCGAAACTTTAACGGGCATTCGAGATTTAGCACAGTATTACTTACAACACCCTGATGAATTACCAAGTAAACTGCCGTCATTACGTCAAGACGGCAAGTATTTTTATCTTAAGAAAACACGTCAAACTTTGGCCAGTCAAACTCGGGTAATGACGGGGAACATTACCGGTATTGGTCGGATTGCTACATTTAATCCATCGTTAAAAAATGAATTAATCATGGCGAATGCCTTAACTCCGGCATTTGTTACCGGGCAGGAGTCGATAAAAGAAGCGAATTGGTTGTATTACATTTCGATGCGTCGCTTTATTAATTTATATCCTTGGGTACCGCGCAGTATCTGGCAATATAGTGATCAAAGTTTAACAAATAGTTTAATGTTAAAAATTCAGGCCTCGAATCATAGAAATGATAAATTCTGGTCAAGGCCTTATGTCGATTCAGCTGGCAAAGGCCTTAATACGGCATTAGGCATGGGAGTTTATTTAAATAACCAAATGACCGGAGCAGTGTTAATTGATATTAATACTGCGGGCTTGTATGACTACTTACCCGAAGTAACTACAGAAAATCACGGCTATATTATTGTTGATAAACATAGCCATGTTTTGCTACATAAAAAGAGTGACAATTTAACATTAAGTACTCGCACGACCTTTAGTGATGCTGCGCCGGAACGTTTAAGCCAATTGAGTTATCAGTCTTTAATGGATGTTAATGTAAGTGCTGAAATAGGTGATTGGCTGGTACAAAAGAAAACTTTGCCTATTAACGGTTGGATATTACTTGAGTATCAAAAGAAAGCTGAATTTTATAGCGCAATAAACCAACGCTCTATTGCTATATTCGCGGCGCTTTTTGTTGGTTTATTGTCGTTGTTAGTGATTGTTTACTATGTTACTCACCGAACATTTATAGCGCCATCAAAGCAATTTATAAATCATATTGAAAACTGCTCGGCTGGTGACCCAGGGAAAATCAAGCCCTCAGCAGAGTGGCGTCATTGGTTTAAAATAGTAGAGGATTTATTTGGTGAAAACCGTAGTTTATTGCAGCGCTTAAAAGATCAAAATAACGAACTAGATTTGAGGGTAAAAGAAAAAACTCAGGCATTGGTTGATAAAAGTGAGCAGCATCAACGCGACTTTGCCTTGCTACGTTCAGTAATGGATGCAATTCCCGACTACATTATTTTTAGTGATCATCACGGCTGTTTAATTGGTTGTAATCAGAGTGTTGAAAAGCTTTTTTTACAGCAAGAAGTAGATGTTTTAGGTTGTGAAATTCATGAGTTTATTAGTAATGTTTTAGGTGTGAAGGTCGCTAACACCTTAAATGCAAATAAGCCTGGGGAAGTTGAAATTGTTTCAACAGCCAGTAAAACCTATGAGGTCTATAAAGCACCTTTTTATGGAGAGGGAAATACGGCTTTAGGTAATATCATTTTAATTCGTGATGTTAGCCAGCAGTTTGAAGTCAACCAAGCATTAACAAGAGCAAAAAACCAAGCGGAAGAAGCGAATAAAATAAAGAGCCAGTTTTTGGCGAATATGAGCCATGAAATTCGTACGCCAATCAACGCAATTCAGGGCATGCATTTTCTTTTGCAGCAAAGTGCCGTTAATAAAGTTCAAGAGCAATATTTGCTTAATGCGCAAACGGCATCTAACAGTTTATTATTTTTGGTTGATGAACTGTTAGATTCAGCGAAAGTTGAGTCGGGCAATATGTCGATTTATTTGGAGCCAGTTGAACTGGACAATATTATCGCGCAAGCGCTTAATTTAAATATTTCAGCGATAGCGAATAAAAATTTACAAATGAATATTGCAATTGCTAGTCAAGTTCCATTGTTGTTTACCACTGATAATATGCGGCTTGTGCAAGTGTTAAGTAACTTGCTAAATAATGCCATCAAATTTACCGACCAAGGACAGATTGACTTGTCGGTAACTATAGCTCCAAAACAGAATAATAGTGCGAGCAATCACCATGCAATGTTGTTATTTAAGGTAAAAGATACCGGAATTGGTATCGAACCATCTAAACAAGCAGGTCTGTTTGAAGCGTTTAAACAGGCCGATGAATCAATGACACGCGTTTATGGTGGTACCGGCTTAGGCTTATCAATTTGTCAGCATATTGCGCAATTGCTTGGTGGAAAAATTTCTATAAAAAGTGAACTTGGGCATGGTGCAGAGTTTACGCTTGCCATACCTGCCGAACATAAAACTAATGAAAATGTTGCACTTGAAAGTTTAATGTCGCTTCAACAGCAATTATCAGATTATTCAATCTTGAATTTAGGTGTTGATATACCAGAATATTTAGCGAAAAATTTCGCTGATATCGAGCAAGATATTACTCCGATATCTGAAATCAATGAATTGGTTTTGGTTGCTAGTGACACTGATACTAAAAATATTTTACTACTTGATAATGTAAAAAACCGACAAGAATTGAGCTTAGATGAAATAGATTTTATTCAACAACACATTGACCTAATTGCGATTTGTCAGCCCGTTGAAAATATTGTTTCAACGCAGTTAATTGCACAATTTGGTCAGCACGGCATTCATTACATCATGCTAGAAATGCCACTTTATCGTTATGCAATTATTAAACTTGCTAATGAAGTACAACAATTACCGTTATACAAGGATACTAAAGAGCTAGAAAGTAACAAGCCAATACTGGAAAAAAGCTTCAATAACATGCGAATTTTACTGGTTGAAGATAACTTAGTTAATCAGTTAGTGGCAATAAAATTACTTGAATCTATGGATGTAAAGGTTGTGGTTGCACAAAATGGCCAAGAAGCTTTAGATTTATTGGCTAGTGAAGAAATTGACTTGGTATTAATGGATATACAAATGCCAGTAATGGATGGATTAACGGCTACTAAGCATATTCGTGCACAACAACAATTTAAAAACTTACCAATATTGGCCATGACTGCTCATGCTCGCGATGAAGACAAACAACAATGTTTAGCAGCAGGAATGAATTTACATATGGCGAAGCCTATTACCTTGAATGTATTAAAAGACAATATTTTGTCTGTTCTGAATTAATCAAACATATAAAACTTAGCAATAAAGATTTATCTAAGCAGAGTAAAGCTCTACATGTTAGATTGCGCGAAAAAAGGCTCTGCATAATAACGACCATTTCGAATGGCAAACTCTGACTCCGGTGAAATTTGACCCATAAGTGTCATCGCCGGCCCTGTGGGCTCAGCTAATACATAAGTTAAGCCATCAACATTAATTGTTAGCTCACCCCCTTGTGCTGGAATATTTACTGCTAATAAAGCATGATTATCAATAAAAACTAGCATCATTTTTATGCGTGGCATTAGCGATCTAAAAATTGCAGCTGTTAATGTTACCTTGCTGTCACAGTCACCTTGGTTCTCCCATAAAATTCTTAGTGGTGGGTTGAACCCGGCTCCTGTTGAAGTCGTTCTTGACTCAAGCGTTGCATAGGGAATACTTTGCACAAAACCGAGCACATAGTTGCTAACCTTTCGCACATTCTGGATGGAAACTTTATCAAGAATTAGTGTTTTTAATGGTTTAAAGTCCATCACTGATTCGTTTGCAATACGGGCATGATCGGGCTTTATTGCTAAGCTGTTGTCATAAGCTCTAAATTGATGATAAAAATTATCAGTTAAATAGGTTTGTAATAATTCATTTTCAAGCTTTTCTATGGTTTGATAAGTTTGGTTAAGTGCTTGCTGATTTTGGCTTTTTATTTCGATATGCATCTCGTCGCCTCCACCAGAAAAGGAAATATGAACATTAGGCGTATTTTGCTGGCTGAGTGCTTTTTTAATGCCTTGGTTAATATAACGTTTAGCAAGGCTGGCCTTGTAGGCTTTAAAATTTCTAAAACGATCAAACAACACCGTTTTATCGACAGTAAAACTAATTGATTGTGTTACTTTTGCTTGATCTTGCCATTGATAGTTAAATTGGACCCTATCGTCTATTGTGTTCTTACTAAAACTAAGCTGCTTAGCAGTCACAGTAGTGTGAAATAATAAAATGAAAATGGCACATGTTGTTTGAATGTTCACAACAATCCTCAAAGCTATAGGTGTTCTCTTTTAAAGCTTACTTGAAAATTTATCTGCAAGCTAATTTCTCGTAACTACTTTACTTTTACTGTGTTTGATATATATTCAAACAACTGTTTTAATTATTTGTTTCAATCGTGTGTTTGGAGAAGACAATGGCTGACTATCAAGTGCCTTTAAGAGATATGAATTTTTTACTTTATGATGTATTTAAGGCCGATCAACTTTGGCAGTCATTGCCTACTTTGGCGGAACGAGTCGATAAAGAAACCGCAGAAGCAATTCTGCAAGAGTGTGCGAAAATAGCTGAACAAGAAATTGCGCCACTATCACGAAATGGTGACGAGGTTGGCGTTAATTTTGATAATGGTAAAGTTACTACTGCCCCTGGTTATAAACAAGCATTTGATACCTATGTTGAAGGTGGTTGGACTGCATTAGGTGGCGAGCCGGCATTTGGTGGCATGGGAATGCCAAAAATGTTAACTGCCTTTCACGAGGAAATGTTATGTTCAGCTGATATTTCCTTTTCACTGTACCCAGGTTTAACCGCTGGCGCGGGCTTATCTTTAGCAAAGCATGGTAGTGATGAACTCAAAGAGCGTTACCTTACTCGTATGTATACTGGCGAGTGGAGTGCAACTATGTGTTTAACCGAAGCACATGCCGGTACTGACTTGGGTATGATAAGAACCAAAGCTATTCCACAAGATGATAATAGTTACCTAGTTACCGGAACAAAAATTTTTATTACCGCTGGTGAACATGACCTCACTGACAATATTGTCCATTTGGTATTAGCTAAGTTGCCTGATGCACCAGCAGGGCCAAGAGGTATTTCATTATTTTTAGTGCCTAAATTTCATGTTAATGAAGATGAATCGCTTGGGGATCGCAACCAAGTGAGCTGTGGTTCTATTGAGCATAAAATGGGTATTCATGCCTCGGCGACTTGTGTGATGAACTTTGATGGTGCCAAAGGCTATTTAGTAGGCGAATTAAATAAAGGCCTCGCCTGTATGTTCACTATGATGAACTTTGAGCGAATTGGTGTTGGTATTCAAGGTATTGGCGCGGCAGTGCGCTCATACCAAAATGCCTTAGAATACGCGAAAGATAGAACTCAAAGCCGCTCACTAAGTGGTGTTCAATCACCAGATAAAGAAGCTGATTCATTAATGGTACATGGCGATGTTCGCCGTATGCTATTAAACATGAAGGCAATGAATGAAGGCTCACGTGCTTTATCTACCTACATTGCCATGCAACTTGATATTGCTACCTACGGAGATGGCGAAGCGCAACAAAAAGCCGAACAGTTAGTTGCTTTAATGACACCTATCGCTAAAGCATTTTTTACCGATCTAGGCTTTGAAAGTGCTGTTGCAGGCCAACAAGTTTTGGGTGGTCATGGTTATGTTCGAGAATGGGGGCAAGAACAGCTTGTACGCGACACGCGTATTGCGCAAATTTACGAAGGCACTAATGGTGTACAAGCAATGGACTTATTAGCGCGTAAAGTGGCAGGTAGTAAAGGACAATTGGTAAAAGTTTTTGTTGAAGAAGTTCAGCAGTATATTGCAAAGAATACTTCAGAGCAGATGACAGAGTTTCTGCAGCCTTTGGCAAAGGCAACAACAGAGTTAGCTCAGTTAAGTCAGGACATATTAACATTAGCGCAAGATAACCCTGAAGAGCTTGGTTGTGCGGCAAATGATTATTTACATGTATTTGGTTACACCGCCATGGCCTTTGTATGGGCAAAAATGGCAGAAGTTTCTTTTATGCAAGATCAGGCAAGTGAGTTCCACCAAAGTAAATTACATACTGCTCGTTACTTTTACGCACGAATTTTACCGCGTTGTCAGTCATTAATTGCTTCAGCAACAGCTGGAAGTGACGCAATGTTTGATATGCCAGAGGATTTATTTTAACCGTATTGAGTGCTTTTTCAACGAACAAGCCAATTCAATGATTTGAATTGGCTTTTTTGTGCAAAAAATAAGGTGATATTCTTTTTAAAAAGGTAAAATTATCAAGACATTTTGAACGCTGAAGTAAATGTTTGTTAGATAATTAACCATTTATATTCCCAGTATACTGATAACGTTTAAAGCATCTTACTTGCCTATTCGTTAACAGGTGTTGGTTAAGTCATATTAGTAATGAAATTTTATAAACTTTAGTCAGTGATAAGTTATTTGTGCTAGCGATAACACCTTTATGGCTTCTCAATTTGTTTTTTGGTCATCTTTGTCAAAAGTATCTGCTGCATTCTTGCTCACCAACCGCTGTATGTATGGCGATTACATAATGTTACTAGGTTAGTAACATTATCATACCTTATTGACAGGATAAGACATTTATAATTTGCAAATCGGACTTGCCAATTTTTTGTGGAATAGATTATGTTTGGTTTGAAAAAAGAAATACCTATGGATAGCAGTATGAAAAAAATATTGCTTATTGAAGACGACCGTATGGTATCGAATTTAATTAAATCGTTTTTAGAAAAGTCCAATTTTATCGTTCATCAAGTATTTCGTGGCGATTTAGCTCGCGAAGCTATTAGTCAATATAAGCCGGATCTGGTTATTTTAGATATTGGTTTGCCAAAACTCGACGGCTTTCATGTTTGCCACGAGCTTCGCGAAGTTTACGACGATCCTATTATTGTCTTAACCGCACGTGAAACCGATGAAGAGCAAATTAGTGCTTTTAAATTGGGTGCTGATGACTTTATTACTAAGCCGGTATCTCCTAATGTTTTAAAGGTCAGGCTTGATGCTATGTTACGTCGCAAGCCTGCTAAAGAAGAGCGTCCATTACATGCATTTAGAGTGGGAAACATTGCTTTGTACCCACAGGCTAACAAGTGTGAAATTGATGAAAAAACCATACGTTTAAGCTCTTTTGAATTTCAACTACTAGCCTTACTTTTACGTAATGTTGGTCGTGTGATGACACGTGATGCTATTTATAATGTGTTATTAAATCGCGAATACAATGGTGTTGAGCGTACTGTTGATGTGCGTATTTCCAAGCTACGCGATAAGCTTATTAACGAAGGCATGAAGTGTGCGCGTATTGAAACAGTATGGGGCAAGGGTTATATTTTAAATGAAACTGCGGGATAACAATTAGCTTTCAGCTCTAAAGTTAAAATTCATAAAAAAGACCAATTTATTTGGTCTTTTTTTGTTTTAGTGAGTACTTAAACAAAAATTAAAATGAATAGGTTGTACCTATGATTGCCATTTTTTGCTCGTTATCTTCCGATGATACTGTATTCGCTTTAGTACCTGCCGAATAACTTGTGGTAATTGCGCCAATTAAACTCCAACGAGTTGATAAATCAATACTCCCCATGACACCTAAGGTGGTATTGGTTGACAATTGATGATCAGAATAATTTGGCAACAAAGGCAATGGTTCTAAGCGGTTGATATTTGTTGCAGTATCAAAGCTTTCGATACTTGCAGTTACTGAAAGCTCAAAGCGTCCATGATTTATTAAACTATAAGCACTATGGAGAAAGGCTTTGATACTTTTATCGTTTTCATCTATCGATGTGCTGTAGCCAGTTTCCGTGCGAAAACGGCCATATTGAAACAAGTTATGCTGCGCCAGATTTGGCACTAAAAATTGCTTTGTTAGCTGGAGGTCACTATTTCCAGATAATACATAATTATTTTTTAAACTGTACAAACCTGTTTGAAAACTTTCGTTGATTTGAAGCTGCAAGTTTTTGGTTTTATCTAGCGTGAACAATTGCGCTAAGTCTTGTGTTTCATCGAGTTTAGCATTGCTTAAATTAGCATAATCAATGGCTGACAAAGTCCAACTGTTTTCTCGTTGAACTATGTCATTTTCGTTTGCTATATCTAGAGTAACACTTGCGTTCACAGCTTCGTGAACCGTTAACGCTGTCGCGGTATCAGCATGTTCGTTTGCAAAACTATTAACGCTATATGACAGTATCAAAGAACAAAGACTGCAATATAGGCTGTAGGCTGGAGTCGGTCTCATATAATCCCCTTTACACTCTAAGCTTAGTTATAAATGAGCTTGAAAACAGAGTAAAAACTGGTATTGATGCGCTTATTATTATTTTGCGCGATGACTTAACTATAGACAATGAAATTGTGACTGTATGAAAAAATAACTATTTTTATTTTTTAAAGGTAAGTTAGATACTTTTATTGCGGTAGACGCTAGAATATTCATCATATTAAAAATAACTAAAATTCTTTTGATTTCATAGTCTATAGTCATTCAAATGCACTCTTGTCGAGGTAGGTGGTAATATTTATCGGAGCCTCGTGAGGCGCTTGAATATGGAACCTAAGGCAAGTGGTTAGGCATTTGCTGGGAAAATAACAATATTAAGGAGAGATTAGTGCGCTATGTCATTTCTTTACTGCTAGTTTTAATAACGGCTTGTGCTAGCAATTTACAACCTGAGGTCGTGGCAGAAACTCCTGTTTGTGATCTACCTTACTCTCGTTATCAAGCAACGGTTACTGGATATTGCCAAGAACCGCGTGCGAATTTTGCAGCATCGGTTCCTGTCATTAACAAAAGCATTACCATTAAACCACTGGCAAAAATTCCAGAAGTGTTTTGGTTTCATAAGCGAATGAATTATTCGTTGCTGAAACAAGATGCTGAAGCGCCCGTTATTTTCGTTATTGCTGGCACTGGTGCCGGTTACGACAGTGCTAAAATGATTAACTTACAGAAGAATTTTTATCAGCAGGGTTATCATGTTATTTCTCTGTCCTCACCCACTTTCGCAAATTTTATAGTTAACTCTAATAACACTAAATATATGCCGGGTAACTTAGCACATGATGCCGAAGAACTTTATAACGTCATGAAGTTAGTTTGGCAGCAAGTACAAGATGAAGATCAAGTCGTCGCATCGTCGTTTGCAATTACAGGTTATAGCTTAGGCGGTGCGCATTCTGCCTTTGTTTCTCTACTAGATGAACAACAACAAGCGTTTAATTTTGAAAAAGTTCTGCTGATTAATCCCCCCGTTAGCTTGTTTAATTCGGTGAGTATTTTAGATCAGTATTTTGATTTACGAAATAATCGCCAAGCATCAATTGCAATGTTTGATCAAATATTTGAACGTTTTTCTGATGGCTATTCAGCACAAGCGTCTTCTAATTTTGATCAAGACTCGATATTTAATTTATTTAAAAATGCTCATTTAACAGAAGCAGAATTAAAGCTGTTAATCGGAGCGTCATTTAGAATGTCTTCATCCGATATGATTTTTGCTTTAGACGCTAGTTTTAATAGTGGTGCTATTACCTATAAAAACCATGAAATCGACAAATTTGAAAGTCTTACCCATTCCATGCAACGGGCTAGTGATATTACCTTTGTTAATTACTTTGAAGGTGCAATGTTGCCGAGAGCTCAACAAGAAGATGCCAATATCACTAAAGATGAACTTGTTCATCGTTACAGTTTATATGCCATTGAAGATTACTTAAAAAATGCTGAGAAAATATCTTTAGTAACCAATGCTGATGATATTATTTTAGCGCCAGGTGAAGTGGAATATTTACAGGATGTTTTTGACGAACGGGCTAAAATTTTTCCGCGTGGTGGTCACTGTGGCAATATGGATAGAGTAAGCTTTGTCACGCATCTAAATGCGACATTTAGCCAAGGAGTTAAGTAATGCCAATGTTTATCGAACAATATTACCGAAAAGCTGTTTGTATAGTCTTGTCGTGTGCATTGATAGCTTGCTCAGCAACGCCAAAGCTTGAAGAAGGTGCTATAGCACCTGAAGTTAAACTGCCTGATAATCATCAAGAGCTTGGGTTGATGAGTGCATACGCAGATCCTTGGGAAGGTTTTAATCGTCGCATGTACTACTTTAATGCTAAGGCCGATCAATACGTTTTACTACCGGTTGTTGATGGCTACAAAAAAATCACCCCTGACTTTGTTGAAGTGGGCGTTAATAATTTCTTCAGTAATTTAGGTGAAATCTCGACTTTTATTAATTCACTTCTACAATTTAAAATTGGTGTTGCAGGGGAAACTTTAGGGCGTTTTGCTTTAAACTCAACCGTTGGCTTGGCTGGATTACTAGACGTTGCTACCCCAATAGGGCTTGTCGAACAAGATGAGGACTTTGGTCAAACATTAGGCTACTGGGGAGTTGGTGCCGGACCTTATCTTGTGTTACCGCTGCTTGGTCCATCCTCATTACGAGATGTAACAGGCTTAGCATTTGATTCTATTGCTTATCAGCAGGCAGTAGATGAGTTAGGAATGAAAGCCGATGAAGAGCTGTTTCTATCTTTGCTACAAAGCATAGATGCTAGAGCAAGTTTACCGTTTCGTTATTATGCTTCTGGTTCTGCTTTTGAATATGAAAATTTGCGACTACTCTATTTAAAATACCGTGAGATTCTTATAGCTCGATGATTGCTTGCCAACACTTTCTAGAGTGCTGGTGATAAGTAGACTTGTAACCATGAATAAGGAAGATATTTACAATGAAAAAATTTCTAATAGTTTTAGCTCTGTTATCAACACCTTCATTGGCAGCCACTCTCAATGATGTTAATCAGTTACCGGATAGCGCTGAGAAAGCTAAAAAAGGCTTGCATGGGCAAGTAGGTTTAGCTGTCATTAATCTACCTGAGTTTATGGGAAGCGATGATAATAAAACTACCGTCTTACCCGTTGTAAATGTTCACTACAATGATAGATTTTATTTTAAGTTTAATAGGTTGGGTGGCTGGCTGTATAAGAATAAAAATGGCTTTCGTTTCGGCGGAGTGGTTACAAGCCACAGTGGTTATGATAAGGAAGATATTCATAACCAAGAACTTGCCCAGTCTTGGGGTGATCGTGATGCTTCTTTTATGGCGGGTGTAAATGCAGCGTACCAGTATAAAAAATTCAATTTGGAAGCTGGCTATGTAACTGATGTTTCTGATAATTCAGAGGGCGCAAAGTTTTACGGTATTGCTAGCTATACAGTGTTTGCTGATAGAGACAAGTCTTTGACCCTTAATGCCCGGTTTGAACATTTGGATAAAGACATGGTGAATTATTATTATGGTGTTAGTGACTCAACACTAAATGCAACAATAGGAGTTGTTGGTACATATAAGCTATCAAAAAACTGGACTGCTATAGGAGCATTTACTGTAACTTCATTAGGTGATGAAATATCTGATAGTGTTATTTCTACAGATGATAAAGGTAATGTTGCTTTACTTGGTGCGGTATACTCATTTTAAATAATTTATAATGTTGTTATTAGCGAGTTTTAATAACAGGAAAAGCAACTTATGTTTGCTTTTCACTGGTGTGTTGCAGCTAACACCTAAGTGTTGTTACAAATAGCTGAATGCTAGATTTAGCTATTTGTGATAATAAGGGTATAATCACGCCTCATAAATTTTCTAGGAATGTCTTTTGTTAGCTGTTATTCG
>CAJXQJ010000016.1 GCA_913058245.1 uncultured Colwellia sp. | reverse complement strand
GCACATTAAAATTAAAACTAACACAAACACAATGGTTGGAAGCACAAACAATTGCTGAGCTAGAACAACAGCTTAGCGATCATAATGATAGCGACTTAGTGTTGCTAGATTTACACATTCCCGGCGCACATGGGTTTAATACACTTATTCATGTACGTAATCATTTTCCACAAATACCTGTGGTAGTGGTGTCGGCCCATGAAGATCATGAAACCATCAATAAAGCGATGGGATACGGTGCTTCTGGGTTTATTCCAAAATCAACGCCAGTGGATGACATTTACAACGCGATTCAACATGTATTGCTAGGCAATATTTGGACACCTGAAGCTTACAATGAGTCCGAGCCAACACAAGATAATAACGACATTGCTGAACGAGTTGCTAGCTTAACACAACAGCAATATCGAATTTTGATGATGTTCGCTCAAGGCATGCTGAATAAGCAAATTGCTTATGATTTAAATGTCTCAGAAGCAACAATAAAAGCTCATGCCACCGCAATATTCCGTAAATTAGATGTTCGTAATCGCACTCAAGCGGTTATTGCTATTGCACAACTTGATATAGCCGACGTGCAATTACAAGATAGCTAAATTAATCCGACAAGCTTCAGATTAAAAACTTACTCTTATAAGTATTTAGCCTGAAGTTTTTTGGTTAGCATTGAGCTCATCATAGCTCTTAACGCCGCAGGTTTAACTAACTTGCGCATAAAGCCAATATCTGCCGCTAAGGTTTTTTCTTCTAAGTCGCTATCTGTCGTCGCGGTGATCAAGATGGCCGGAATATAATGACTTAATTGCTTTCGCATTTCGCCAATGAGGGCGATACCGTTAAAGTCATGATCTAGCTGATAATCAACAAGTAGTATTTCAATATCGTTTTTATGATCATCGTAAAGCGATAACGCCTGATGATAGGAATTTGCTGCAATAATATCGCAATCCCATGCCGTTAATAATTCCACCATACCATTAAGTACTGCCGGATCATTATCAATACACATCACCGTCACACCTTTTAAACCAATGGTATTACTAGGCTTTAGCTTTATCTTTTCAGTTTGCGCTGGTGCTAGTTCAACACCAACAGTAAATTTACAACCCATGCTAACTTCTGATTGCAACGCTAACGAATGACCTAACAATCTGGCTAAACTTTGTGTGATATTCAAGCCCAGCCCTAAGCCAGCAGAGCCAGTATTTTGTTGGTTATCAAGCTGAGTAAATTGCTCAAAAACCATAGTTTGTTTGTCAACTGGTATCCCTGGTCCATTGTCCAGTACTTGAATTTCAACCGTTTCACCTTTAATTCTAGCCCCTAATAATACTTTACCTGGGCTAGCATAACGAAAAGCATTACCAACTAAATTCTGTAAAATGCGTCGCAATAAATTACGGTCAGATCGCAACCACAATGAATTACAATGTACGCGAAAATCCACGTTGAGGTCGAGAGCATTAGCTGAAAACTCTTTCGCTAAATCATCAAATAATGATTTAACGGAAAATGAGCTAATATTCGGTTTAATATTACCACTTTCAATGCGGGCAATTTCCGCTAAATCGGCTACTAAATCGTTAGCAACTTTAAGCGAATGATCAATATTATCAACCTGACGTTGCTGAGTGTCCGTTAAGTTACCTTGACTCGCCAAAGCAGAAGTAAATAATCGCGCAGCTTCTAGTGGTTGCATTAAGTCATGACTACAAGCTTTTAAATACAAACTTTTCTTAACGTGTGCTTGCTCGGCTTTTTCTCGAGCTAATGCCAAAGCTTCGTTAGTTTGTGCTAGTTTCTGAGTTCGTTCTAGTACCCGTGTTTCCAAATCAACATTAGCTTCCTTTAATCCCCGCTCAGCCTGGCGATAGGTAGTAATATCTGAAAACAACATAACGAAACCGCCACCTGGTAGCGGGTTACCTTCTATACGAATAACTCTACCGTCACTATGTTCGCGTTCCGAACTATGTGGGCTCCCATTACGCAAATGCGCTAAGCGTTTATTAACTTGTTGATCAATTTTACCCACTCCGCATAGCCCTCGCTGTACGTTAAAACGAATTAAGTTTCGTATCGGGCTACCTTGATAAATAAGTTCACTTGGGTAATCAAACAAATCTACATACTTTTTATTCCATGCCACTAAGTTCAAATCACTATCAACAATTGAAATTCCTTCGCTGGCATTCTCAATAGCACTTTGTAGCAAGTCTTGGCTAAATTGTTGTCGTTGACTCGACGCTTCTTCAACTAATACCGCAATTTCATCTAAAGCAATATCACGGCCATCTAAAGCTGAGGAAAGTACTAAACGAGCTGATGAAGCCCCCATCACACTGGCAAGCGTATTTTCAGTGTGCTGCAGAAGCTGCTGATTATATGCAATATTACCTAAGGTATTTTTTGCCGTTAAACGCTGAAATTGAGCAAAACTTACGCTGGCTTTTTCCTCACCTACAAAGCGAGAAACCAATAACTCTAATTCTTGGTAATTAACTTGCTTATTACGTTGAGAATTTAACGATTTAGGCGCCTGATGCTCCATAAACAATGAAGCTTGCATGCGCTCTTGCACACTTTGTCTACTTACATGAGATAGCAGCCACATCGAAATAATATTAGCTGATAAAGACAGTAAGCTGGCCATTGAACTGGCCGGTATAAAGCCACCTTCAAAGGGATGAGCATAAAGGCCAAATTGAGGAATAAAGTTTAAAAACAGCCAAGCTGAAAACCCGATAACAATACCGCCATAAATTGCTGTTAATGTTGCTCTTCGCCAATAAAATGCAGCAATTAATGCTGGTGATAATTGCGCAAACGCCCCAAAAGCAATTTGACCTAACGAGCTTAGCGTATCAGGCGAAGCCATCAGAAAAACTCCATAGCCAAGCAAAATAACAAACAGTACTAAAACTTTGCGTATGGTTAGTAAACGTAATCGAAAATCATCATAGTCAGTGTTGTTATGCTTTTTAGCGCGGTAAAGCCAAGGGAAAACAATTTCATTGCTGAGCATAGTACTCAAGGCAATAGATGAAATAATAACCATTGAACTGGCGGCAGAAATAGCGCCCAAAAATGTTAACAGGGTTAACCAAGGTTGATGCTGATACCAAGGTAAAAACAACACATAGGCATCAGAGGGGACGCTATCACCTAATAATAAATGCCCTGCTAAACCTAATGGCACAGCAAAAATAGCAAAAACAAGTAGATAAATTGGAAATAAACGTCGGCTAAGCCAAGTGTCTTTTTCGTCTTTGAGCTCAACAACCATGACTTGAAATTGACGTGGTAACGAAAGAAATGCCGCCATGGTAATAATTAACATCGCAAACATTGACATTATATTCGGAAACGTAAGTTGTTGGTCAAGCTGAATATTGGCGGAAGAGCGACGCCAGATTTCCATTGGCGAATCAAATAAAACATAAGTCACAAAAAGCCCCACTGCTAAAAAAGCAAATAGCTTCACCAACGACTCAAATGCAATAGCAAGCATAACCCCAGGGTGGCGTTCAGTAACATCAATGTTGCGAATTCCAAAAACTACGGTGAAGCCTGCTAGCACAACACTAACGATAAGACCAAAATGCCAATTAGGTAAGCTTTGCTCTGCTTGCAATTGCTGAAACGAATAAACAATTGCTTTTAATTGCAGTGCGATATACGGCATTGTGCCTACCAATGCCACAATAGTAACTAAAATGGCTAAGTTGTGTGACTTACCAAAACGTGCTGCTAATAAATCAGCAATGGAGGTAAGATTTAATTTTAAACTGACACGAATTATTCGTTGTATAAAGGGCCAAGCAAAAATAAACAGTAATATCGGCCCTAAATAAATAGGTAAATGCGAGAGAAAATTACTTGATGCCTGCCCGGTAGTGCCTAGAAAGCTCCACGAAGTACAATATACTCCTAATGTTAGCGCATAAATAACTGCTTGGCTTTTACGCACTAATTTATGACGATATTTATCTCCAAGGTAGGCAATAATAAATAGTAAGCCAATATACGCAAAACTTAAGCCTGCTAATTGCCAATTTGGAAACATAAGAGCTCTCTAGTTATTATTCTCAGCGATTTTTATCACTACAATTAATGTTAAAATAGCAAGCGTATTAAACGAATGGAACTTCCTCCTATTAGACATTAGTCGAAGGAAGTTTAATCGTAGTATTATTTGATATAGTTTGTTAAGGCCAACCATAACATTAAATACTGTTTCTGAAATCTACTCGCTACGTTTGCCATTAAACTGAATTACCAAACTTTCTAAGTTTTCTGCGAGTTGATTCAAGTTATCAGCATTACCAACAATATCTTCTACATTGCTCATATTCTCTTTAGAGGCATGAGTGATATCAGTCATATTATTATTAATATCATTAATGGTAAGCGCTTGTTCTTCCGTTGCAGAGGCTACTAAATGGTTTGAATCTAGGATCTGATTAGTCAGCTCTACACTCATTTTTAAAATATCTTCTGCTTTAGTAATTGATTGTGTAGTGTTTTCTGATTGCTCAATAATTTGTGCTATCTCTTTTGAAGCAATTGCTGATGTATCTTTTAAATTGTTCATTATTGCTTGAATTTCAGCCGTAGACTCAACAGTTTTACTTGCCAATGTTCTGACTTCATCTGCGACAACTGAAAATCCGCGCCCATGTTCACCTGCTCGCGCTGCTTCGATAGCAGCGTTTAATGCAAGCAAGTTGGTTTGATCGGAAATGGTTTGAATAACGCCTAATGCTCCGGCAATCGTGTCACTGTTAGTAGCTAGCGTATTAATAACGCTAGAAACATCATTTATTTTGTGACCTAGCTCTTCTACCTCTGATTTTGCAGAATGTATAACTCGACTTATCGAATCACTATTCTCTTTAATATTTCCTGCAATATCCGATGCCTGAATTGCATTTTTTGCCACTTCAGACACTGTCTCACTGATTTGGCCTAAGGCACTGGAAATATGATGTGAATGCTCATCATTATTTACTGAACTTGTAATGGTTTCCCCAGCTTTAGTTTGTAAGGCATCGGCAGTTTCTCGCAAGGCTAATGTGGTATGAGAGACCTGTGCAAATACGTCTTCAAGCTTAGCTATAAATTGGTTATAACCTAGCGCAACATTAACTAACTCTTTTTGGCCACTTTCAGGAATACGGTAAGATATATCGGCTTTACCCTGACCAAGTTGTAAAAATAATTCAGCAAGTAAGTTAATAGGTTTAGTGATTGACTTAGCAATTAATAGCGCTACAAAAATCGCAATTGTTGTTACCACTAAAGACCAAGTGATCATCTGCGTATTGGTTTCATTTAATGAAGAAAACACTTCCGCTTTGGGTACTTGTACCACCACATACCACTGTGCACTAGGGATAAAGCTCGCCGCAACCAATATGTCTTGGTTATTCTCCTGTACTTCATCAAGACTGAATGCTGATTGAAGCAAAATATTACCAGCAATATCTTTTGAGTAGATGCTGTCAATAGATTGCCCAACAAGGCCCTTATCTTTATGTAACTGAATAATCCCTTTATCATCCACTAAGTAAACAAAGCCAGTTTGCTCTAGTTTAAAACTACTTAATAGGTTAACAATATCTTCAAATGATTTTGCGATACCAGCTAAACCTTTGCCATTAATTTCTTGGTAATTAACAAATAAATCTATTTTATCTGAATCAGGGTAAGCGTAAATGCTCACCGAACTATCTTTACCACTATCACGATAGGCGTAAAACCAACCGTCCACATTATCATTTTGCAATTGACGAAGGTAACCATCTTGGTTCCAATAATGTCCGGATTCACGATCAGCAAAAGAGGTTTTACTTAATTTATGGCTATTTGCAATGCCAGTTAACTTTTCTAATAACTGCTGTTCACCAATTTTCGAACGACCTTGTTCATACCAGTTTTTTATAAATGGATCTGTCGCAATTTGCTCTGCAATAATACGCATCAGAGAGATTTCTTTGTCTATTTCTCCGTTAATTTGTTTAATCGTATTTGGTAGCTCTTGTGCAAGCATTCTGTCTTCAATAATGCTTCTGGCACTCCATTGGCTCAACATACCAACTAAAGTGGCTGTTAGTAATACGAAGATAATTAATGCGAGTGTTACTTTCTGTTTAATAGACAAATTTGGCATAATTGCAATAAAGTAATTGAGATAAATAACGACTATCTTAGAGAAAATACACGACGATAGAAAGAGCAGCTAGGTTCAAAGCATACTCAATACGACAAAGCTAAATCATATCTACTTACTTTAGAGTGCTAAAGGATGTAAAAGCCATGATATTTTCATGAGCAATCAACACTAAAATTATCGGGGTAATA
Organism: uncultured Colwellia sp.; assembly: GCA_913058245.1. Lineage (GTDB taxonomy): Bacteria > Pseudomonadota > Gammaproteobacteria > Enterobacterales > Alteromonadaceae > Cognaticolwellia. Next base: position 62,578 of record CAJXQJ010000016.1, on the reverse strand, counting down.
AATCAGAATTAATGTAATAGAATCGACTTAAAACTCAGCTACTCACTAAGTTGCATAAAGAATACTTGCAATAAACACCCTAATTGTAAGTTACCTTGGCTACTTTACAGTTTGTGTATAGAACTCAGCAATATATTGACCACCTTTAATATTCGCAATCATCCGTAATTTATATTTTTCACCTTTTTGACTAATTTGACTTCTCAACGGTGTTTCACTGCGCCAATAATAAGGGCTATCACTCATTCCAAGAGGATAGGCTGTTGCTTGTCCTGCTTTATCAACCATAAAAAGTGTGGCACTGTCTAATGGAAAGGTAGCATTTAAAGTCGTGGTATTTTTTTCATCATAAATATTAACCTCAAAATCACCCGATTTAAGAATACATTTTTGGTTAATAACATCACAATGGCCAAACGGAACCATATTAAATATTCGCTGTTTCCCTGCTTCATTTTCTATATAAAAATCTGAAGCAATATAACCACCAATAAGAAGAAAGGGCGCTACCATTAATGCTAGTTTTGTATGACGGTTCATAAATATCCTTTTGTCAGCAAATCAAAATTTTAAGGGCTAAATGTTTAAAAAGGTTAAAGACTAAATAGTAAAGGCTCCATCAATGGAGCCTTTATCTTCAACAATCACAGAATTTTAGTGATCATGCGCTGCATTAGCACCAATTGGAATACGCATATTATCAACAAGGTCTTGAATATGCGATGGCGCTGGGCCTGTTACTTTAAGCATTGCAAAAGCAACGGCAAAGTTAACTAAAGCCCCCACTGAGCCAAAGGCATTCGGTGAAATACCAAAGAACCAATTTGGACCCATATCACCTAGGAAAGATGTACCAGGAATAAACATAACGCCTTTATGTTGGAATACATACAACATAGTTACACCAATACCCGCTATCATACCTGCTACCGCTGCTTTACCTGACATTTTCTTAGAGAATATACCCATCATTAGTGCCGGGAAAATTGACGACGCTGCTAAGCCAAAGGCTAGCGCCACCGTTCCCGCGGCAAATCCAGGCGGATTCATCCCCAAATATCCGGCAAACAGTATCGCTATGGTCATGGTAACTCGACCCGCCAGCAGCTCGCTTTTCTCTGACATATCAGGCACAAACACCCCTTTCATTAAATCATGGGAAACGGATGAGGATATCGCCAATAGTAATCCGGCTGCTGTTGAAAGCGCTGCCGCTAAACCACCCGCTGCCACAAGTGCAATAACCCAGTTAGGTAAGTTTGCAATAGCAGGGTTAGCCAATACCATAATATCACGGTCAACTTTTACCATTTCATTAGTGGTTTTGTCCGCTGTGTACTGAACTTTGCCATCGCCATTTTTGTCTTCAAATTGTAAAAGACCTGTTTTTTCCCAGTCTTTAAACCATTGTGGGCGTTCAGCATATTCTAAATTTTGACCTGCCGCTGGTTCAATGGTGTTCATTAAATTGAAACGAGCCATAGCACCAACTGCTGGAGCAACTGTATAAAGTAAAGCAATGAATACTAATGCATAACCTGCAGATTGACGTGCGGCTTGTACTGATGGAACCGTGAAGAAGCGCATAATTACGTGAGGAAGACCCGCCGTACCAATCATCAGAGACATAGTGTAAGCAAACATATTCAATGTGCCGCCCATGTTCGATGTTGTGTACTCCTTAAAGCCTAGATCAGTGACCACCATATCTAGCTTATCAAGCAAATAAATACCACTTCCATCAGCTAAGGTACTACCTAAACCTAATTGTGGAATAGGGTTACCCGTTAATTGTAGCGAAATAAATACTGCTGGAATTGTGTAGGCAAAAATCATCACAACATACTGTGCGATTTGTGTATAAGTAATACCTTTCATACCACCAAGTACTGCGTATACCCAAACAACTACCATGCCGATAATTAAACCTAGGTCATAATCAACCTCAAGGAAGCGAGAAAACGCTACACCAACACCTTTCATTTGCCCAATAACGTATGTAACTGAAGCAATAATCAAACAAACTACTGCAACAATACGTGCCGTTTTTGAATAGTAACGATCTGAAATAAATTCAGGCACCGTAAACTTACCATGCTTACGCATGTAAGGAGCAAGCAGCATAGCAAGTAGTACATAACCACCCGTCCAACCCATTAGAAATACAGAGCCACCGTAACCTAAAAAGGCAATTAAACCGGCCATTGAAATAAATGACGCCGCACTCATCCAATCCGCACCAATTGCCATACCATTTTGCAATGGTGTAATGCCGCCACCGGCAACGTAAAAATCACTAGTTGAACCTGCGCGGGCCCACCAAGCTATACCGAAATAAACTGCGAAAGTTCCAAAAACGGCAATGTATGTATAAAGCTTTAACTCTTCCATCTTTAGTCCTCCGAATGGTATTTTTTATCAAGCTTGTTCATTTTGGCGCCATACCAAAAAATCAAACCTAAAAATGAGTAAATTGAACCTTGTTGTGCAAACCAAAAGCCTAGTTTGTATCCACCCAGACGTATCGCATTTAACGGTTCTACAAGCAGTAGACCTAAACCAAACGAAACTACGAACCAAATGGCAAGACATATAAATATTAAGCGCAGATTTTCCTGCCAATATGTTGTATTACCTTCACCTTCCATCATTCTCTCCTAGCAATTATTCCTATCAGGCCAATTAAGCCTTTTAGGCACAGCGTTTTATGATTTTTATACGCTAACTTCACCTGTTATTTAAAGAGAGGTTGACTATTAATTCGACCTGTTAGTATGACCAACGTCGGGGAAATGAATACTTAACCTACTCTGACCTACACACTAGCAACCTTTTTTCTACGCTCCTATTAAACTTTAGTCTAGGAGCTAGGCTAAACAGTTGACTTCATGTTGCTAAAGTCCCTAAATACATACAACAAACGCATTTTACTTTTAAATGAGATATGACATGGATTCGGCACTAACGGAAATCAGTGAGTTTTTACAAGCAATTCCTCCCATGGGTTTGCTACCGCCTTCTACCATAGAAAAAATCGTTAAAGAGATCAGTATTTGTTATGTTCGACGAGGTTTAGCACTACCGCCACAAGGTAGTGTTGCGAAAAATTTATACATACTACGCAAGGGCGCATTAAGCTATGTCACAGAAAATAATGAATTAATTGGCAAATATGGCGAGGGGGATATTTGTACGGTTTTTTGTATCGGTAACCAAGACGATAATGGTAATACCATTAAAGTGACTACAGACGAAGACACCTTGCTTTACAGCATTAATTATGAAAAATTCGAAGAATTAGTAGCTAAATTCCCTGATGTTGTCGCCTTTTTTCAGCAAACCGCTGAGCAACGACTTAGTAAAAAAATGCTGCAAGTGAATGAAGAAGCCATTTTAAACTCTTCTTTACTTAATAGCTCAATTGCCAATTTTTATCATAGTCCTGTGGTCACGGTTACGCCTGATACAAGCATCCAGCAAGCAGCCATTTTGATGACCGAGCGTGGATTTTCGTGTTTGGTTATTGCCAATAAAGATATTCCTTTAGGTATAGTAACTGACAAAGACATTCGCCGCCGCTGTGTTGCACAAGCGCTTGATATTCAACAGCCTGTCACAACGATCATGACTGATAACATGACCACCATAGACATTAAAAACACCGCCTATGATGCGTTAATGATGATGACTCAAAAACATATTCATCACTTACCCGTAACTGCCAATAATCAACTAAAAGGTATGGTGACAGTTACCGATCTTATGAATAACGAAGGACAAAATGCCGTTAACATCACGAGTGTCATACATAAAGCGAAATCCGTAAGCGAGTTAGCAGAAATTAGTAAAATGATCCCTAAATTGCAAATTCGTATGGCAAAGCTAGGCACTACTGCTGATCATGTCGGTAAAAGCATTAGCGCCATCACTATGGCATTTACCATACGCTTAATCACCATGGCGGAAAAGTTACTTGGCCCTGCTCCTGTTCCTTACGCTTGGCTAGCCGCAGGTTCACAAGCTCGACAAGAACAATTTGCCCATTCAGATCAAGACAACGCCATCATCATCTCAAATGATTTACAGCCACAACATCAGCCTTGGTTTAAAGATCTCGCAACATTTGTTTCTGATGGCCTTGCCGCATGCGGCTTTATTTATTGCCCTGGCGAGGTGATGGCAACTAATGAAAAATGGTGCCAAACACAAGAAAAATGGGCACAATATTTTGCTCATTGGATCAATCACCCTGATCCAAAATCTCTTATGCATTGCAGTATTTTCTTCGACTTAACGACTGTTCATGGTGATAGTCGATTACTTAATACTGTGCGTGAAAAAATGCTGAAAACCACTCAACGCAGTACTTTGTTTATTGCGCATTTATCTCGAAATGCTTTGCAACTTAGACCACCATTAGGTTTTTTTCGTGACTTCGTATTGATACAAGATGGTGAAAATAAAGCAACACTAGACCTAAAGCACAATGGTATAGCACCAATAGTTGATCTTGCCCGTATTTATGCATTGTCAGAAGGCGTTGCTTCCGTAAACACCATTGAACGGCTTCAACAAGCAGCCGGTACACCATCATTAACTAAAGCCTCCGCGGCAAACCTTATTGATGCGTATGAATTTTTAAGTATGCTGCGTATGGAGCATCAAGCGAATAAATTACAACTAAGTCAAAAGCCCAATAATTACCTGTCGCCAAAAGAAATTTCAAAGCTTGAGCGTGAACACTTAAAAGATGCATTTAAAGTGATTAAAACCATGCAAGACAATCGACAATCAACTTTTTAAATAGCGGAAATTTATGTTAAACAATCATCCACTTGCCAGCTGGCTAATAGGCTATGAAGCTCAGCGAAAGCGTATGCTAAAAAAGGCCCCTAAAGGCCCGCTATATAATTTCCTCAGTGTGCCTTTTCCTCAACTATTTACACCTTTTGACCAAGTGCCCATTTTAGCTGTCGATTTTGAAACTACAGGTTTAGATGCAATACAAGACAAATTACTCAGTGTGGGTTGTGTTGATCTCATTGATAATCAAATAAAGCTTGGCAGCAGCTACCATCAAATCATTAGCAGTCGGGGCAGACTGACGCCCGATAATGTCAGTATCCATCAAATTACTGATGACCAAAAAGATCAAGGTCAATCCCTAGCTCAGGTTATAGAGCAGTTATTACAACGACTGGCAGGAAAAGTGATGTTAGTACATTTTGCACGTATTGAACGGCAGTTTTTACGCCAAGCCTGTATCGAGTTATATGGTATGGCTCCGGTTATTCCAATGATAGATACCCTAATGGTGGCCAAAAGACGATTAGATAAAAAAGATGTCGCCTATGATCCCTCAGAATTAAGGTTATCAACACTACGTACTAAATATAACTTACCTGATCACTACGCCCATAACGCGCTTAATGATGCAATAGCTACCGCAGAACTATTGCTCGCCCAAACCAATGAATGCCATGAAAACCCAGCATTAGAAAAGCTATTGCTATAGCTTCTTTTGTCAGCTTGATAAACACAAATTTGCTTTCCTTAAATAAAACATTTAGATTAACTAAAGGAATATCATAAACTTAAGAGACAAGGATAGAATTCATGTTATATCGGTGTAAGTACATAGTAGTCGTTTTTTCTCTATTGATTCTTGTCTCATGTACCTCACCAGAATATAAAAAAGCCTTGGCAGATTATGAAGTAGCTAAAACAGAGCAGAACCTTAAGCAATTGTCATTGGCATTGAAAACTCTCACTAGCATAGCCCCAGATAAGTTTCAAAGTGAGTTCATTAAGGTAGAAAAAGCACATTTACATTTACAAACAGCTGAAAATGAACTGCAACTAGGCAATAATTACGCCGCCTATATCGCAAGCCACAACTCATATCGAAGTATTCCCAATTCAGCAGCAAAAAATATACTGATAAAAGCAGGAAAAGAGCTACTCCCGCTTTTAAAAGCAACACTAAGTATTGAAAAATATTTAAACATTCAAACAAAAGAACTACAGCAGAAAATTGAGCAACAAAGTAAGTTATCAATAAGCGATTGGAATTTAATTACAGTTAATAACAATATTGAACAACTCAGCATTGCCTACAATGAATTAGAAACAGCAGCCAATTTGCTACTCATATTCGATGAGGAAAATCATAACATTCCTAATTTATACAACTGGCAACGGGCATTAGCAGAACAGCAACAATTGTTGAAAAAAGTTCGACACCATTTCGCCAATGTAGCGCAATACCATAGCGCCAATTTGTTGAAAACCTTAAATGACAACCTAACTAGCGAAAGCATAAAATTACTGTCACTGGTTCGTCAAGAATTTGCAAAAGAATCGATGCAGAAAAAATTTATTCAATCTCAAGATCACTATAGCGAATTTCAAAATATCGTCGAAAATGTAGCCTTAGCCGAAAACTTAACAAACAAAGACAAGCATGCGAACTGGTATCAAAAATGGCAGAACCTAGAAAAAAGTATTCTAGAGCCTAAAGGCAATTTCAAAAATTACCCAATAGAGAGTAAAGACCGTAATAAAAAGCTTTTAACGTATTTAGATATCGAGATAATCCAATTGCCATCATTAACATCAGCATTTAACAGTGAAGTGATTTTCAACAATAATTTCAATGACATAATTGAGCTAACAGATAAACTTAAAATTGATAAAACTTTGATATTTTAATCGTTTTAAACCTACAGTTAAAAGGACTTACAATGCATCACTATATTAAAAATATTTTAGTTTTTATATTTACTTATATTTGCGCTTTGTCAATACAGGCAGCCTCTTTAGATAAAGCCCTACCACCTATTCTTGATTATTACCCTAGTTGTGATTATACCGTATTAGAGAATGCCAGCGCTAAGGACATTTCATTAACGCCAAATGGTGATAAAACGATTGCAGATTTGCTGATGAAGCTTCAAATAAAAGCAAAATCAGCCAACGCTGATGCATTAATTTTGATAGATAAAACGGTAAAACTAAAGAAATCTTTTAAACGTACAACATCAGACGCTACCAAGCTCAGATATCATGTTCAATATACCGCAGAATTAATAAAACAATGTAAAGAAGTCAACATTTCAAAGAAAAAGTTATCTAAATATAACCATTTAGGGCACAAAATAAATCCAGCATTAAATCATAAAACGACAACAGTATTCGAGGTAGTACAGCCAACAGAAGCAATAAAAGACGTAAAAATAAAAAATAATGAGGTATCAATTAACAATGGATTATACGGTGCACAACTTAAAGACTCATATCAACAAGTAATCACTAAGTTAGGTATTCCTAGTACTAAAATTAACCTTGTGGAAGATGAATTGATCATCGGCTATGGACGTCGCCTTTGGCTACACTTTCAATCAAACCAATTAGTTAAAATACAGACCAGAACCCATTTATTATCACAAACAGCATTAAATAAAATTCCTTTACATGATGTGTTTGATAATGACGCTTGGAAAATCAATAACAAAGTAACTATAAGCATGTCATTGACTGAAGCACTAAAATTACTAGAGCTCAATAAACCTCTAAATAAAAATAACCAGCTTGTTTATTCACAATCTGGTAAAACATTGAAACTAAATTTTAAGCACAGCAAAAATTTTCATACCAACGAAAATACTTATGAACTCGCCGGCTTCGAATTAGAAATAAATGATTACCAAGCAGGCACAACATTCGCCACAATAAAACATAAGCAGCAAATTAAGTTAGTAAAAAAAATGTATATGCAACTTGAACTTAACCAAGAAGTGGATTTACAGTTATTGCGCGCCAAGCTTGATAGACCAATGGCCGAAATAACACTGGATAGAAATTCGACACTAGAAATATTTAATCCATTTCTCATGTTAGAAATTAAAAAGTCTGATTTAAGAAAAGTACATTTAAGCCAAGATAGTTTACTAGGTAAGCAGTTTTCACATGACAATTCTTGGGCATTAGGACAATTTATTTACGGTACACCGAGAGAGAAGCTCAAAAAATATATCCCTCAAAATAGTTATGAATCAGATAATGAAGTCGAAATTCAATCAGAGAATTACACATTATCGCTACTTTTCGATGATGAACACCAATTTGCTCCTTTAAACGAAGCAGAGCTATCTATTTGGTTTTAAACAGATAGTTAATTATGCACTTATTGCCTTTATACCAACAATCACCATTTGTGTACCAATAACGGCCAGAATAAGTCCCATTAAACGGGTAACAATGCTAATACCCGCTTTACTAATAATGTTAATAATTTTAGAGCTAAATATAAAGCAGAAAAAAGTAATAAAACAAAGTAGTGCAAATACAGCTATCGTCATCAATATACCTGTCGTTTCACCTGATGATGAAAAATTCATTGCTGTTGCTATTGTTCCTGGTCCAGCAAGTAGTGGCACCGCCAGTGGAGAAATAGCCACATCGGAGTCATCATGATTTTCAGCCGAATGTAGCTTTGAGCCTTGACCATTTAGCATATGATAACCAACAAGAAACACTAAAATACCACCAGTAATCCTCAGTGCTGAAATAGTAATACCAAAAAGGTGAAATATTGCTTTGCCCAATACCGAAAACAATGTGATCACACAAAAGGTAATAATAAGTGCCTTAGCAGCAATTTTAATTTGTTCACTTTTACTTTTTTCACCAACAAGGCCAGCAAATACAGCCGTGTTAGCAATTGGATTCATAATTGCGAAAAAGCCTAGAAATACAGTGACGGCTTGAGCATATAAGTCATTCATTAGCTAACCTTTTTTATTTTAATGACGCTATAGGTGAGTGTAAATATTGAGTCAATCTTATCATCAATATTGTCTGCTATTAACTTGGATATCAAGGCAAACATTCCTGTAGACGTACTAAAATACCAAGAAAAATACAGATAAATAGACAAAATTACCTTGTTGGGTAGCAATCTATGAGACAATTAAGCTCGAAATCACATACTACTGGTACCAAAATGAAACTTTTAGCTCGTAACCTTTCACGCTCAACTACCGAACAAGAACTTCGCACCTTATTTTCTGAGCATGGTACGGTTAAGGAATGTACTTTAGTTTTAGATCAAGAGACTGGAAAATCAAAGGGCTTCGCCTTTGTTGAAATGCCAAATGAGACGGAAGCAAAACAAGCTTTATCTAGCTTGCATGAAACAAGAGTTGCTAAAAATAAAATTCGCGTAAAAATAGCGCAGTAATATATTCCAATCGCCTGTAAAAGAGCCAATAGAGTATGTTGGCCTTTTAGTAGTTGGCTATAACTGCATATGAAGCAAAGGAAAAGCTTGTCCTTGTCCATCAAGCGCTGAGCGGTCAACAATATTGAAGCCAAAATGCTGATAAAAGCCAACAGCAGCAGGGTTCTGTTCATTGACATCAACTTTTTTCGCGTGTTGGTGCTCAATAGCGTACTTTAACAGCTTACTGCCAACACCTTTTTTAAAAAACTCTGGTGCCACAAACAACATTTCAATATTTTCATCGGCAACACCGATAAAACCAATGATATTACCGTTATCGCATTCAACGATACGAAGATCAACCGCATCAAAATAGTGCTCAAGAATTAACGATTTTAGTGACAAAATATCTGCTTCACTTAAAAACTGATGAGTCGCTCGAACAGAGGCCTCCCAAACAGTAATTAGCTCGACATAATCAGCTTTTACTGGAGTTTTAACTCTCATATTTTATCCAAAACACATCTTCAATTAACAAGTGACTTTTCATACTCAATGTCACTGACATACCAAATTTTCTCACCTGTAGGCGTATTTACCACCACCTCATCATCCACTTGTTTTTTCAAGCATGCCCGTGATATGGGAGAATCAATTGAGGAATAATCATTACGACCGTAAATTTCTTCTGGACCAACTATGCGAAACTTTAACGTTTCGCCATCATCATTTTCTAAGCTAACCCAAGCGCCAAAAAATACTTTACCTTCTTGTTGAGGACCGTAATCAACAATCTTTAGTTCTTCAAGAATTTTACGCAAATAGCGAACGCGGCGATCAATTTCACGCAAACGCTTTTTATTATATTGATAATCAGCATTTTCACTTCGGTCGCCTAAACTAGCGGCCCATGAAACTTTTCGCGTTGTTTCAGGCCGTTCTTCTCGCCAAAGTTTATCTAATTCTTGTTGCAGTAAAACATAGCCAGGTCGGGTAATTAGTTTCGTTTTCATAGTGCTGATATGGAAGTATTAATAAGGTAATAAGCGCAAGAGCTGATGATATAGTGAATTGTTGTATTGCGCTAGTCTGTCAACTCTAGGCTAAAACTAACACATAAGCCACCTTGGGTACGGTTATATAGCCGCAACTTACCTTGATGGCCAATAACAATTTCATTACACAGCGCTAAACCAACGCCAGTGCCTGTTGCTTTCGTGGTAAAAAAAGGTAACAACGCTTGTTGTTGTTGTTGAGTACTTAATCCTGTACCGCGGTCAAAAATATTAAAAGTTAATTGCCGACCTTGCTGTTTCATTTCAAAACCAACATCTTCATGTGCCGATCCTGATTCTTTAGCATTCTTTACTAAGTTAATTATCACTTGTTCAATTTGCCCCGCATCAAACATTGCTTGTTCGCGCACAACATCACAGTAGCAAGTTACGCCAATTAGAGTTTCAATTTGTTGAAAAAAGCTGCTTAAATCAACCGCTTTTAAGTTGGGCTTAGGTAAGCGAGAAAAACTAGCATATTGCTCAATAAAACCGTGTAAATGACTGGCTCGATTACCAATGGTTTCTAACACGTCATTTAACATGTGGCGATGCTCAGGCTGAGCAATAATTTTTTGCGCAGAACGCGTAAGCGATGATATTGGCGCTAATGAATTATTTAATTCATGGCTAATTAATCGAATCACTTGTTTCCACATATCAGTTTCTTTACGAGAGATTTCATTAGTCATATTTTTATAAAGATATAACTGATGCTCACGGCCATTGAGCGTAAATTGTTGGCAATTAATGTTATAAACCAATGCTTGGTCGTCTAATACATCACTAACTAACCCTTCGCTTCGTTCAATTGTCGCCGTTTGTAATACCGGTGTAAGATTAGCTATTAATTGTGAAAAGTCGCCACCTTCAAGTTTACGGGTTTGGCGAAACATTTCTTTGGCCGCTAAATTGCTATAAACCACTTTGTTGTTGCTATTAACCAGCACCATAGCAACTGGTGTACTTTGTATAACGGTATCAAGCAGTAACTCACGTTGAAAAATATCCATACGTTCATTACGTAATACGGTGGCGAGTTCATTATAAATTTTGACTAAATTGGAGACTTCCGTGTAGTTTTGGTTATGAATAGTGAGACTAAAATCGTTATCTTTAAAAGCATCAATACCATTATCTATTGCAGAAAGGGTTTTAGTAAGTGGTGCTAAACACCATTTTGATAACAATAACAATATCATCAAAAAACCAAGTGTAATTAACAGCACCGGCGCACTAAAAAAATGAAATTCTCCAGGCAAATTTGCCAATATCACACCATAAAGCAGCATGATAAAAGTACATGTTAGATATAAGCGCAGAAATAACGAACGTTTTACCATTAACTGGCTATCTCAAATTTTTTCATTCGACGATAAAGCGCGGAGCGACTAAGCCCTAATAATTTAGCCGCTTCAGAAATAACACCACCGGCATCAGCTATTGCTTGCTGGATATCTTGAGCGGTGATCTCTTCAGTATTCGTCGATAGAGAAGTTGATTCAGGTAACTGAACATTTAACGCCAGAATTTTTTCATCAATAACCGTATCACGCGCAAGCAAAGACGCCCGCTGCATAACATTTTTTAATTCCCTGATATTACCTGGCCAAGTATAATGCTTCAGCGTTAAACTTGCTTGCTCGGTCAATTGATATTTTTCCCCTAAAAAATGTTCGGCCAAAGGCAGTATATCTGCTTTACGTTCATTCAACGCCAGCAAAGGTAATTCAATAACATTTAAGCGATAATATAAATCTTCTCTAAAGTCACCATTGGCAATGGCAGTTTTTATATCTGCATTAGTTGCACTAATAATACGAACTTTTACTTTTAAAGTTTCACTACCGCCAATACGTTCAAATTCACCAGTTTCAAGTACTCTTAATAGCTTAGCTTGACCGTCTAATGATAAATTACCAATTTCATCAAGAAATAAGGTACCTTTGTCTGCCAGTTCAAAACGACCGATACGACGTTTAGTACTGCCTGTATAAGAACCAGCCTCAGCACCAAATAATTCTGCCGCCATCAATTCCGGCGAGAGAGCACCAACATTGACCTTTATAAAAGGTCCTTGGCTACAGCTAGAGTTAGCCTGCACTATTTCAGCTATTTTCTCTTTCCCTGCACCATTAGGACCTGTGATTAATACCGAAACATCAGCATGTGCAACTTGTGTTGTGATCTGTAATAAATTAAACATGGCATCACTTTGATAGCGAATACCACATAAATCATATTGCTGCGCCAATTCTCGTTGCTGACGGTTATGTTTCAGTGCGCTTTTACGATGAGCTTGCTGTAATTCACTGAGCTCAATTAAGTTATTAACCGTTACAATCAGCTTATCGTCGTCCCAAGGTTTTGAAATATAATCACTCGCACCCGACTTCACTAATTCTACTGCCGTTTCCAAATGCGTCCATGCCGTCATCAATATTATTGGCAAGTCCGCGAAACGGCCGCGAATTTCATTGAACAACTCAATACCTTCTTCACCTGAAGTGGTATCTTGGGTGAAGTTCATATCTTGTATCACGAGATCATAGTGAGCATTTTCAAGTGCGCAAAGCCCTGACTCTGGTGTTAAGCAATGATCACTCTCCAGATTATTTATGGTAAATAATACCTTTAGCGCATGGGCAATATCTGGATTGTCATCAATAACGAGTATTCGAGCTTTCATTTCATTCCTTTCGATTTTTCTTACAGCTTGATGTTAACGCATGTAGCTTAACTTTAAAATTCAATCAGATAAGTTAAGCTACATAGTAATAACATTATGCACCACGCGTTACGATCGCTGGGGCGATATTGGCGGCACGCTTAGCTGGAAACCAAACCGCTAATATATTCACTACCCAAAGTAACAGTGCAGTCATTAATAGCACGCCTAAATTGAAAAAGTTTTGTCCTGCTTGCTCTGATAATTCAAAGGTAATCGACAAAGTTACTGCAACACCTATGACAAGTCCGATTAAAGTTAAGACACTGTTTTCAGTCAAAAAGTAGCGCATAATATCGCTTTTCTTAGCACCTAACGCACGGCGAGTGCCTATTTGCTTACGTTTTTGTGTCACTTGAAAAGCGGTTAACCCTGTTATACCTAAGCCGGTAATAATTAATAAGACTAAACTCAAGACTAAGAAAGTTAACGCGCGGCTGCCTCGACCATCATACATACGCTTTTGTGTGCGTTTTAATAGTTCACTTGAATTAATATAACGACCACGTTCTAAGTAAAATACGTCGATAATATCTTCCAGCAACGCCACAGCTGTACCTGGTTCTACTCGCATTAGATAATGCGGCTGTTGGTTTAGACTCCACTTAACCTGAGGGCGAATAATTGAATGATACGATTTACCACGACCATTTAATCGTTCACCAGTCATAAAGTTACTATAAACACCAATAACCTTTACTGGGTCGGCACTTTTCGCTAACCATATAGTTTTACCTATAGCTGAATCATCACCAAATAAAACTTTCGCCATGTCTTGGCTGATCATCACTTCAGATGCACTTTGTGGTGTTGAATCAATTTCACCCTTTACAACATCACTGGCGGTAATTAAGCGACCATCAATCAAGGAAAGTTGTAATACATCAATAATCTGCTCGTCTGACTCAAATACCACGGTTTTAAAACCTTGTGCGTCTTCCTCTGTTGCTAAATAGACATCGATCATATTTTCAGCAGTGAAAGGCACTGCATTTGATGGTGCGGCATTGATAACAGCAGGAATGTCTTTCACTCGTTTAAGATCATTAAACATTGCTTGACCAACATCTTGATTATCATCAAAAAATTCTGGTGAAATACGAACGATATCGTTATGTGGGATACCTGAAGGTACATTCCACTCTTGTAATGTTGTCGTGGCAACTAATACAGAGCTACTTAGTACCCCCATAGTGAAAGCAATTTGAATTATCATCAACATTGCCATAAATTTATTTTGCTTCAATCCAAGAAAAATAGGTTTAATATCCATGTTTTTCTCCTTATTGTGATTTCAATTGGCTAGCAGGCGGCACATTACAGAGGCGCCAAATGGGATAAATACTGGCGACTATGGTGCATACAATACCTGTTGCAAAGGCATTACCTATCATCACCCAATTTAATTGAAATAACGGCTGAATATCTTCAACACGTACTGTGTAATCCGATGAATAAATACGAATATTCAACATTCCCTGCAAGCCAAAGTAAGAAATAACAATACCAAGCACTCCGCCTAAGAAACCAATAATGATCACCTCAAGTAAATGTTGCATGATAATAGTCTTCTTTTTCGCACCTAAAGCTCGACGTAAACTGACTTCCTTTTTACGGCGCATAAATTTAGCCAGTAAAATCCCGACCGCATTTAGTAAACATACGGCAAAAAATAGTGTCGCTAATACAGAGAAAGTATTAAGAAACTGGTTACGACCATTAACATAATTATATTGATCGTTGAGGTTTGTTAAGTACATTTCTAATTCCCGTGGGAAGCGCCCTAAGGCTTTTTCACTCTCCATATAACTCATAATTTGCTGACGATAATCTGTAACTTTTGCTTCAGGTACTTCTGCCCAAAACGTTACCCACGCACATTCAGAGTTAATTAAGCGGCCTTTATTCTCAGTACGAAACGAACGAGAAATGTCTGCATTAGCAGCCCAACAATCAAAGCCAGCACTGCGTGGCAGATTGTTATCCATTGCAAAAGTATAAGGAATAAAGAAATTATCAGGATAACCCGGCCAAAAACTACGGTTGTAAAATTTGCTGTTTAAATACCAAGTATCTAAAACACCAATAATTTTCAAAACATGGGTGTTGATACGAACGCTTTCACCAACGCTATTACGGCCACCAAAAAGCTTATCATTCATTAACTTACTAATAATAATAACTGCTTCACCACCTTCTTCAGTGGCTTTATCCCAACCATTTCCATAAAGAAATGGTGTTTCAAACATAGTGAAAAAGGTGCTATTCACCACAGCAGCGGTGGTTTGCAACGGATTAATGTTTTCATCTTCAACATTTAAAATACCATAGGTAGACCAATTAAAACTTTGCTTTACGCCCGGCATTTCAAGCTGCATTAGGTTTAATGTATCTTTATAGGTAGTGTCAACCATACGCGCTTGATGCTCTACCGCATCAGCAGTAATTTCACGGTTATCCATTTGTAGTAAAAAAATATTTTTACTTTTATGCGCCAGTGGTACTTGGCTACTTTGATAACTCATGGTTTTTACTGTCGTATATAACCCTAAGCCCGTGGCTATTGCGAGAATGGTGAGCAAGGTTAGCGCAGGTCGTTCTTTCAAACTTTTCAGCGCTAACTGAAAATTATAACTGAACATGATTAACTCCTATGCGCTACGAATAACATCATCAGCAACTGACTTTTCAATATCACTGACTTGGCCATCAAAAATTTGAATATTACGATGGGCACGACGAGCTAGTTGGTCGTCATGGGTCACCATAATAATGGTAGTGCCTTTGCTATTAATATCTTCTAAAAGCTCCATGACTTGCTGTGCCATTAATGAATCTAAATTACCGGTTGGTTCATCAGCCAACAAAAATAATGGGTCACCAGCGATAGCACGAGCAATGGCTACACGTTGTTGTTGTCCACCAGAAAGCTGCGTTGGTAAATGCTGCATACGAGATGCTAAACCAACAGTTTCAAGTGCATGCTCAATACGTTCTTTGCGTTCTTTTGCACTCATACCCCGGTAACGTAATGGAACATCAACATTGTCAAAGAGGGGTAAATCAGGCAAAAGATTAAAGCTTTGAAAAATAAATCCGATTTTTTGATTTCGAATTTCTGATAGTTTGTCATCACTGAGTCCTTTCACGTTTTGGCCATCTAGAAAATAATCGCCTTCTTCGAAGGTTTCTAATGCGCCGGCTAAATTTAAAAAGGTTGTTTTCCCTGAGCCTGAAGGGCCGGTAACGGAAACAAATTCACCACTTTTAATATGTAAATCCACCTTACGTAAGGCATGTGTTTCTACTAATTCTGTACGATATATTTTGCTGACATTTTCCATTCTTAACATTTGTTTTTCTCCTAATTAGTCAGATAGATTTGTTCGCGATTATTGAAGACATCAATGCTTGAGATAACAATTTCATCACCAGCATTTAAGCCAGATACCACCTCAATTTCGCCAATACTGCGGGCACCTAAAGTGACCTTCTGGCGTGTTGCATTGCTGCCATTTACTTGATAAATGATTCGCCCACCGCCACTTTCAACAAATGCACCACGGCGAACTTTTAAAATATTTTCTTTTGATTCAATTAAGATACGAGCACTAACACGCTGGTTTTGACGCAAACTTGCGACTGTTTCAGCATTAAAACGTAAGCGTCCAACAACTTGTCCATTAGTCACTTCAGGGGAAATAGCCACTAATTGGCCATCATGCTTCTCACCGTTAAAGCTAATTTCTGACGCTAAGCCAACACCTAGATCATCAGCAAAGCTTTCAGGAATATTCACCTCTACTTCGAAAGCGCTTAAATCAATAACCGTGATTAATGAGGTATTACTTGCAACGCTGTCTTTTTCGCGAATATTGACACTACCGATAATGCCATCAGTTGGCGCGAATAAGGTTAGTTCGTTCACTTGTCGTTGTAGGTCATTAACAACAAACTGCTGACGATTAAGCTGTGATTGACGGGTTTTTAATTCAAATTCCATGCTCTCTTTTTGCAAATCAAAACTTTGCTTAGCATGTGCATGCGATAAACTTGCGCGTTTAAACTCTGCCACTTTTTCTTCATATTCTTTTTTACTTATCAGTGAATCTTTGATGCTGGTGACAGCACGGTCTTTATTCACCTTTGCAGCCTCTAAATTTACCGCTGACATTTCTATGGTTTGCTGGTTATTTAACTGCGTAGTTTTCATTTCAATACGTTGGCGGCCAACTGCTAATTCTAGTTGCTCGAGTGTTGCCAATTCTTGTTCATATTGGTTTTTCAACTGTGGGCTATCAACTTCAGCTAGTTTTTGATTCTCAGTAACTGTGTCACCGGCCTTAACAAATAAGCTGACAATACCAGGAGCCGTCGCGTATAGCGTTGGGCTATTGGCAGCAACAATACGGCCTTGCACACCAATGTCTCTCTGCAAGTTACCTTTTTCTACCACAGCAAAACGTAAACGCTCTTTCGAGATAGCCATATCTGAGCTAAACATATTGTTAAATTTAGGTGCAATATAGAAACCTATAGCTGCTACTGCCAACGTTGCAATTGCCACTTTAATTATCAGTGATTTTTTTTTGCCCGTTTGAGCAATCTGTACATCTTGACCAGAAGTATCTTTTAACATTTTCTTTTCCCTGAAACTTATTGTCATATGAGGGGTGCTTTACTAGACGATAAAGCACAAACAATGCCAAAACATAATTCATTGATATTTATATAAAAAATATAACTCATGCTTGTGCGAACAAGTACGTGTTCGCAAAACTTGATGTGCGAACAGTGTCGGCTATGAACGAGAATTTAGTGAAGAGCGATGGAATGGATAAAAAAATACCGCGATTTTTTTCGCGGTATTTTCAAGGTTTTATTAAGCTTTCAACTTAGGCTTGATTAGGAATGATCTGAATTTCAACTCGACGATTAAGCGCTCGACCGTTAGCAGTGGCATTATCGGCAATAGAGCGTGTTTCACCATAGCCAATGGTTTTTAAACGGCTAGCAATAATGTCTTTATTGGTTAAATATTGCTTAACACTGCCGGCACGTTGTTCAGACAAATTCTGGTTGAATTGCTCTGCACCTTGGCTGTCAGTATGACCTTCAATACTTAATAGAGTTTTCTCATACTTGTTTAATACGCGGGCAATGTCGTCCAAAGTATTGTAAAAACCTGACGTTATGTAAGCCTGACCTGTAGCAAAAGTTATATTGGCAGGCATAATTAAACGTAAATTATCGCCTTCCCTCACTACTTCTATTCCTGAGCCAGCTAACTCATCACGAAATTCTTGCTCTTGCTTATCCATATAATCACCAATGGCCGCTCCTGCAATAGCACCAATAGCTGCGCCCCAAACGGCGCGTTTATTTTTATGGTTGCTGGTTGATTTACCTAACACCGCACCAGTAATAGCGCCTATTGCCGCACCTTTTTCTGCATTGGTACTAGCACAGCCGGTAATTGCCAATGAAAGGGTAATAAGCGATGCCATAAATGTTTTTTTAAGTGATAACGTGGATTTATTTAACTGCATGATAAATATCCTAAAGAGATTAGCTTTGTTGTCATCATACCAACTCAAGCTGAATAATTGATGAACAAAAGTTATTGCTCACATAAAGTGATTAACGTTAATTGAACATTTTAATACGTTAGATATAAAAACACCACGACAAGCGTGGTGTTTATAAATAAGGTATTAGGTCAGTTTTTTTCCAGACTAAAACTAAGTACCTACCTAAATATCAGCAATGTCACGGTCACACATTTGTGAAATGGTGATCATTCGACATACTACTTATTCAAATACTGAATCAACCGCAATTACTTCAACGTTTTTCGCTGGCAATGTGAGTTTATAGCTTTCGATTACTTTATCGGTTGCTAATAACTCAGCAGGTTTCTCTGAATTATACTTCAACGGTGAAACTTGTTCTGACAATAGGCGCTTTTTCATATCTTCACCATCACCGGAAATAAACACATAGTGAATATCATCCGTTTGCAAGTTTTCTTTAATAACACGATTCACATCAGCCAAAGTTAATTTAGCAAACTGTTCACGCACATATTTAACAAACTCATCTGTTTGATAAAACTCGCTATCTAGTGCATAACCTAGTTGTTGATCTTGGCTAGCCACTAATTGTGGTGCATAGTTTGTTAAGTAGTTACGCGTTGCTTGAAAATCTTTTTCGCTCATGCCGTTTTCAATTAGCTTGTCCAGCTCATATAACGCGGCACGTGTTGCAAAGTGTGCGTCATTGTTTGAACGTAATGGACGTAACCATACTTGGAAAATTTGGCTTGAACGACCTAAGTTAGCATCAGGCTTGGTTTGGAACATACCACGCGGGAAATACTCAATATAAGAATAATCACCGTAGTTCATTCCACGTGCTTGGCGTATTTGTTGGTATAAATAGCTGTTTGAGCTTCTGTGCTCACCAAAGTATGAACGCACTAACCAAAGTGCCGCCCAATCTTTATCGTTACGTATAGTGTTAATTGGAAAGCCAAAAGAAACCGCTGTTGATTGTGCATTTTTCTCAACAATTGTTGCATGATGGCCTTTTAATACCGGTGCTTTCGCAATCGTTAAGCGCTTTTCATCACCTTCAGGTAACACGGTTAAGTCTGCCATTAGTTGTGCTTTTAAGTCACTTGGCATAGCGCCTGTAATACCTAAATGCAACTTAGCTTGCGTTAACTGTGCAGCGTAAAAAGCTTTCACATCATCAAGAGTAATTGTTTCTAAATCAGATAAATCGCCGCTATTAAAGTTTTCATAAGCATGGCCTTGGTAAAGCTCGCTATAAAGCACTTCTTTGCCTAGCTCTTCATCATTTGAAGATTTTAAACCCGACTTAATACCGTCAATCAACTCCTTTTTCAGGCGTTTAAAGTCATCTTCTCGCCAGCCAGGATTCAATAATTGATCACTAATTAACTGATACCATTGTTCGGCATTATCTTTGTGGACGCGACCAGTAAACGACATCATTTCTTTATCAAGTTGCGAAGAAAAACGTCCCGCTAACGGATATAGCCCTTTTTGAATATCTTTATAGGTATGTGTTGCTGAGCCACCACGCGTTAGCATTTGTACAGTTAATGCCGCGACTCCTTTTTTACCGACTGGATCTGCTGCTGCACCTGTATAAAATAAGAAATTAACATCAATTAAAGGTGAGTCATTAGTTTTATCTAATACGGTAAATTGTGCCGTTTTAGGTTGTGCATTATCTGCCGCAATTTTTGCAACAGCAGCATCTAATTCAACTTCTTGCGCAAATGCATCAATTTTATCTAATGCTGATAAGGTAACCGTGGTGCGGTTATCGTCAATAAAGTATTTATTTGCAACGCGCTTAATGTCTTCAGCAGAAATATTATCAAAGCTATTATATAAGTGATTTATGGTTTCAGGATCACGCTCAAAATGCATATAGCTTGCTAACGTTGATGCGATTGATTCTGATGAATCTAAGCTATTCACAAAGCTATATTTTAAATTTGATTTTAAGTTATCTAATTTTTCTGAAGAGACTAATTCTGTACGTGCTTGCGCATAAGTTCGGTTAATAGCGTCACGAACGGTTGCTAAGTCTTTTTCTTCATTCACCTTAATAAAAACATGGCGCAAACCAGCATCTTTAGTTTCAGGGTTATAGTTAAACATTTGGCTCGCCAATTGTTTATCAACAACTAATTCCTGATATAACGCTGAGTTATTAGAGAAGTACAATTCTGAAATTAAATCTAATGCTGCACGATCTTTCTCTTTTGGTTGCCAATCAGTGCCTTTATAAGAAACTAATAACCAATGGCCAGGTAAACCATCAAACTTTTCATGTACATAACGCGGTGCAGTTTGTGCCGGCTCTTGTGCTATATCATTAACAAAATCGCCTTTTTTCCAGTTACCCCAGTGCTTCTCAACCATGGCCATAGTTGCATCTGGCTCAACATCACCTACGATTACCAGTGAAACATATTCTGGTTTGTAAAATTGCTTAAAGAACTTTTCACCGTAAGCTAATTGTTCAGGCATAGCTTCAACGTCTTCAAAAAAGCCCATTGTTGTATGCTTATAGGTATGAGTATCAAAAGCTTCTTTGCGAACTGCCGCCAATAACTTACGAATTGGGCTGGCGTTATTTTTTAAATATTCACCCTTAACAGTCAAAGCTTCGGTTTTAAATTGTGCATCAGTATATTTAAGGTTTTTAAAATGGTCCGCTTGAATTTCTAAAACCTTATCTAAGTGATCTTTAGAAAAGTCTAAGTGATAATTCGTATAATCATTGGTGGTATATGCGCCGTTATCTACGCCGGCATTTTTAAACAAGTCGGCATAGACATCTTGTGGGAATTTTTCAGAGCCTTTGAACATCATATGCTCGAAAAAATGTGCAAAGCCAGTTCGGCCTGCCTCATCTTCATCACGAGAACCAACAGAAACCGGAATTTGCACTGACACTAAATCAGGGTAGTCCGTTTTGACAATAAGTACTCGTAAACCATTCTCTAACTCTTTAAAAACATAGTTTTGGCTAAATACTTTATTTTGATTTACTTCAACAGCTGCACTTTCTGGTGTTGAATTTTGATTGTTTTGTGTCGCAACACAAGCTGAGAGAGTCAAGCTAGCTACAATGGCCGCTGCTAAATATTTAATTTTCATTATCGATCCCTTTATTGTTATGCTGCTATCTTATGAAACTCGCTAGTGTTTTTCATCACTTTAACAATAAATTTACAATATTTTCTGTAACAGAATAGATACAACTCAAACTTTAAGACAGGCAATAGCGAGGAATTTTCTTATGAATGGTAATTTCAACGGTAAAACGGTCATCATTACGGGCGCTTCTGCCGGAGTTGGCGCCGCCACAGCTAAAGCTTTTGCAAGACTAGGAGCCAACCTAGTATTAGTCGCCCGCGGACAAAAAGGGCTTGATACAATAGCTAAAGAGCTTGAAAAATGTACTTCAGTGCTCACAGTCGCTATGGACATCAATGATGCCAACGCTAATGAAGAGTTATTGCTAAAAGCATTCCAAAAATTTGGCTCCATCGATGTATTAATTAACAATGCAGGATTTCATCAACGTGGCGATGTTGAGTTAAATCAGGCAGACAAATTAGCACAAATGGTTGATGTTAATTTACGAGCTCCCATTCAACTATCTACGCTAGTACTGCCCTATATGCGCAAAGCTCAAGGCGGCGCTATTGTTAATGTAGGTTCTTTAGCTGGTAGAACTCCATTGCAAGGTGCGGCCACTTATGCCGCTACCAAAGCTGGTCTGCGAGCGTTCACTTATTCATTATCAGACGAATTAGAAGGTAGCAACATTAATGTTGGTATAGTATCGCCAGGCCCAATTGATACCGGTTTTATTATGTCAGAAATAGATCTAGTGGAAGATATTGTATTTTCTCAGCCTATGAGCAGTGCGCAACAAGTCGCAGATGCAATTATTAGCTGTGCGCTTGGAGAAGCTGTGGAAATTTCATTACCAAAGGCCAGTGGTTGGCTAACGACTATATCCTATTTATTTCCTACATTAAGAAGAGTGTTACGGCCTGCACTTTATCGCAAAGGCCGCAAGGCTAAAGAAAAATATAAAAATATTAACAGTTAAACCATACTTCTTACTTAGTTTTAACTATTCGCGTTAAAACCGGCGTTTGGCAAACATCAAGCACCGGTGGCGGCTTCTTAAAGAAAAAAGCATTTTCACGCTTAATACGCTCTTCTAATTTAGTAGCGAAGAGTTTGCTTTCAGTATTTTTCACTTCTAAGTGAATCTGTTGCTCTTGTGGTAAATCAGCCATCATTTTCATCGAAACAATCGGTGTATGTGTTGAACTGGCAACTTCCTCTTCACCTTCAATTGTAGCTGTGCGAGTAATCGCTTGTACGTGATTCATTCCATAAACAACTCGGCCGAAAATAGTCATAATTCGATCTAAATATCTTGGCGCTTGACCATTAGTGATATAAAAGTGACTTGATGCTGAATCAGCATCATTGCCACGCGCCATCGCAATAACGCCAGGACAATGAGTTAACCAAGCTTTTTTCTCACTAGGATTATGTGCTAAAGCAAAGCCATCTTTAAACCCTGTTTTTTCAGCAAATAAATCTTTGTTTTGCACTAAGGTAAATGACCAATCTTTATCTGTGTGCCATTCTCCTTCAAGTTTAAGCAAAGGCACTTCACGATCGGCAGGGCTATCATCTACAGGACCCGCTTGCGCAACAAAACCGTCAATTACCCGATAAAACTTATTGCCATCATAATGTTTCGCCTTAGTTAAACGGGTAAATTGTTCAACATGTTTAGGAGAAAATTGTGGTGCAAGCTCAAGCACAACTTGCCCATGTGGCAATGTCATCACCACCATATTTTCAATCGCGACTTTACGCCATTCGTCTTTGTTTTTAATAGCATTTTCAGCAGCAACTTTTGCCATTATTTGTTCTTGAACACTTTGTTCAGCATTGACAGTATTGCTAGAAACAATAGCCAAACTACTTAACGTCAGCAGCAAACTAGAAAAGGTTTTTTTTAACTTCATGTGATGCCTTGATTATTATATTTATTTTCAGAGCAGTATTAGCTGCTTACACCTTACTTTCTTTAGTAAATCAGATCATAGATATTGGTGCTAGTTTTTCCTTAAAAAGATTGCGGCAAAATCAATTATTGGCGTAATCGCGAGCAATTGATACCATATATCCCGACATAAAATTTTAATCTTTTTAAATTACGGAGTTTTTGTGAATAAGAGCGTTATCACTAACTTTTCAGCCCTTTTAGCAGTTTTTTTTGGCTATTTTTTGACTAATAACATTCTTTTCACTGTTGGTTTATTTGCCTTATCAGGTGCCATAACCAATTGGCTAGCTATACATATGTTATTCGAGCGCGTACCTTTTCTTTATGGCTCGGGCGTTATTCCTGCACGCTTTGAAGATTTTAAAATTGCCATACGTAATTTAATGATGGAACAATTTTTCACTGAGGAAAACATTGATCGCTTTTTAGCTGGCAGTGATAACCCTGCAACCGCGATTGATTTAGCCCCTGTAATTAACAAAGTTGATTTGTCTCCAGCCTTTGATAATTTGGTTACAGTTGTTGAACAATCTTCATTTGGTGGCATGTTAGCTATGGTTGGAGGCACAGAAGCCTTGCAACCGATGCGTGAACCTTTTATCGAAAAAATGCGCGCTTCGGTAATTGATATTAGCCAAAGTGAAGAGTTTAATCACATTCTACGAGAAGAATTAGAACAGCCTAATGTCATGGCTGGTATGCGAGATAAAGTCAGTGACATTATCGAAAAACGGCTAAATGAATTAACGCCACAGTTAGTCAAAGAGATAGTACAAAAAATGATTCACGAGCATTTAGGCTGGCTTGTGGTTTGGGGCGGTGTTTTCGGTGCAATAATTGGCTTTATAGCGTCAGTAACGGGTAATATTTGACAAGTTACATAATTTGAAACAGATAAAGGCTAGTCATTTAAATCCAATTAACTACACCCAGTAATTCTAAAAATAAAAATTATTAGGAATTATCACTAATGCCTGTACTTTCTAACCTACCAATACGTCTTTTTGTTATTAGCGCGGTACTTTTTCTTACGCTGCCGGTAATGGCAAACGAACTAAAACTAACCGATAGGACTGCTGCAGACATTGAACTTGATGAATATAGAAAGCCTACTGAAATCATCAATTTCACGGGAGTGGAAAAAGGTGACAAAGTACTAGATTTGCTGGCAGGCGGTGGGTATTACTCGGAACTTCTGGCACATGTTGTTGGTAAAAACGGTAAAATTACCCTACAAATTCCTAAAGCATATCTGAGCTTTATTGGTGATGAGCTAGACAAACGGCTGGCAAACAACCGCTTACCTAATGTTAGTTACCTGCTTAGCGAAGCGAGCAATTTACATTTACCGCAAAATTACTACGACAGTGCCTTTTTAGTGCTGGGTTACCACGATATGTTCTTTACTGACGGTGACTGGGATTTTCCAACGGCTACAGTTATGCCGCAAGTGGCAAAATCGATGAAACTAGGTGGCAAACTACTGGTTATTGACCACCAAGCAGCAAAAGGGCGTGGTTCAAAAGACACAAAAACCTTGCACAGAATTGAGGCTGATTTTGTTATTGATGACCTAAAAAAATATGGCTTTAGCTTAGTTAAACGTTCAAAGCTTCTAGAAAATAAGCAGGATAAACACAATATTTCAGTATTTTCTCCGAAACTAAGACGCAAAACGGACCGTTTTGTATTGTTGCTTGAAAGAGTAGAATAGCCAACATGTCACGATAAGTTAGTTATTGTAACATAGCTCCTGACTTTGTAGTAAGTCAAGAGAAGACAATATATTCATCTGCCGCTTTAGTCTTTTTCGGGAATAAGTTTCTTTCCATTAAATAAAACTAAGTGTTAACTATAAGTTACAGCTAAATTGACACTCCACTGGCAATCAAATATAAAAAGTAAAACTATATAAATCAACACATTAAAAAGCAAAAAAATCAATAAATAGCGTTAAGTTATCAGCTAGATTTATTTCTACTATTTTCTACTGATTATTTTAATCTTTATGCTTTAATTTTCGCCGTATTGTCGTTATGCTTGCCCTTTAATCACAGGGATTATACCAGTGACTTAACAAAGGTGTTAAATCACTTACTTCCCTCTCTTCGTAAAAAGGTAAACCCAGAAATGTTTGGTAGCTTAACGGCGTTGCCTGCCGATCCTATTTTAGGCTTGTTGGCTAAATATCGTGAAGATTCAAATTCTCAAAAAATCGACTTAGGTGTTGGTGTTTACAAAAATGAAGCAGGCCATACCGCTGTTTTAGATTGTGTAAAAGCCGCTGAAAAGCATCGACTCGAAACCGAAGATACCAAAGTTTATATTGGCCCAACCGGCTCACCGCTATTTAACGAAGAAATGAGCAAGTTAGTATTCGGTCATCATAAAGTGTTGATTGAAAACCGTGCTCGCACAGTTTCAACACCAGGCGGTACTGGCGCATTACGCGTTGCTGCTGAATTTATTAATTCATGTAAAGCTGGTACTACTATTTGGGTAAGTAACCCAACATGGGCAAACCACACAGGTTTATTTCAAGCCGCAGGTTTAACAGTAAAAACATACCCATATTACGATTACGAAAACAAAAATCTTGATTTTGACGGCATGCTTGCAGCGTTAAAAGAAGTGAAAGCTGAAGATGCGGTATTACTACATGCCTGTTGCCATAACCCAAGTGGTATGGATTTAAATAAAGAACAGTGGCAGCAAGTAGCTGAAGTAGCTAAAGACATAGGTTTCCTGCCGCTTGTTGATATGGCATACCAAGGTTTTGGTGAAGGCCTAGATGAAGACGCGTACGGTTTACGCTTAAT
This sequence comes from uncultured Colwellia sp., assembly GCA_913058245.1. Lineage (GTDB taxonomy): Bacteria > Pseudomonadota > Gammaproteobacteria > Enterobacterales > Alteromonadaceae > Cognaticolwellia. Next base: position 36,106 of record CAJXQJ010000016.1, on the reverse strand, counting down.
GGCTGATAGCGTTAAAGAGATGATTGTATGTAGCTCTTGTTCGAAAAATTTCGGCTTATATCGTGAACGTATTGGTGCTTGCACCATTATTGGTGAAAGCTCGCACAGTGTTGATGTTGCAAATTCAGTATTGTTAACAGTGATTCGCTGTATTTATTCTATGCCACCAGCACACGGTGCAGCGGTTGTTGAAACAATTTTACATTCTGATGAGTTACGGACTCAGTGGCATAGTGAATTAAAAGAAATGCGCGATCGCATTAATGGAAATCGCCAATTACTAGTTGATAAGCTCATTGAAAATGGTGTAACTCGTGACTTTAGCTTTATTCCTCGCCAAAAGGGCATGTTCTCGTTCTTAGGTATAACTCCAGAGCAAGTACAACAATTGCAAGATGAGTATAGTATTTACATGGTCGGCTCTAGCCGTATGAGTATTGCCGGCATTGCTAATAGTAATGTTGATTACTTAGCGCAATCAATTGCGAAAGTGCTATAGCATATTCGTATTAATGGCTATTCATCGCTCTTTCACATCCATGTGACTGTGATATTGCCACATTGATGTAGGTACTAAGTTTATGTCAGGAACAAAAAACTGACCATACTTTCTGAATATAAGCCGCTTTCAATAGCGGCTTTTTTATTAAACTCCCTTTTTAAAACAATTATCCACTAACTTTTTATCACCATCATACCTACGTTATTTTCATTGGATGTGTAGCTAATTTGTCATTTATCTTCAACGAAACTGCGTGATTAATGCGGCTAAATACTGCATATAAGCTATAAAATAAGACAAATAAACCAATAATAATTAATAGACTTTTGCCACCGGATAAATCGACAAGTAAGTCCCTAAAAACAATGATAGGGTGATGAATAATATCAGTACTTTCTAAACGCTGAAAACGCCCTAAATAAACTCCTATTGCCGCTAAAAAATGAATACTAGGTATAAACGCTTTACTTAAAAAACCTTGATTAACTTGTTGTAAATATTTATCAGCCCATTGAATGGAAATAACATAAAATTCAAAATTAACCAGCAGAAAAACGGTATAAAAGGGCACCAACACCAAGACTAAATATGCCGTTGAAATATTAGGTGATTTTACCGCTGCAATAAAATGAATAATATCCGTTAAGACATAAGCACTGTTAGGTAAAAAAGCAATAAATACCAGCGTTAATAACCACCATAATACCGTGCGATGGTGGCTAACTTTAAATAAGTAAAAAGCCAATATAAATGGAATAAATGCAAGTATAAAATTAATTACAACGGTAAAGTGCACCGGAACAGAGTTCATTAAACTTCCTTGTTACTTGAGGTTTCAAAGTTAAACAGTGTTTGCCAGTCGTTTTTCATATCAACTACTTGCCAGTTTAGTTCTTGAGCAAATTTCAACGTGCTTTTGCCAAAATGAAAACGCGGATCAGGGCCATATTTATATTCTCTAACATCATCGGTATGATGAATAAGAACACATAATGACTGTTGTGTAGTTCGCGCCCATCGCAACATTTCAACATCACCTAAACTATTACCAAAAGCTGCAATAGGGCGTTTAGCCAATCTTCGTTCAATACCTAAAACTTTGCCTGAGCGATATTCAAAAGAAAATGGCATCGCTTCTAGTTTGACTGCCAGCTCGTTATCACGCTTTGATAATCGAGTTCGACTACTACTGGCGATAATACGATTTTCAGGTACGTTATAAACCTCATCAGCCCACGGACGAATAAAGTTAGCGCTGCCGCCAGACACTATATAGTTAGTAAAGCCATGCTCGGTAAAAAACTGTAATACCTCTTGCATAGGTTGATAAACAAGCTCGGTATATTTGCGTTTATACCTCGGATGTTCTGCCTTTGCTATCCATTGTGCAACCCGTTCTCTATATTCATCAGTTGTAATGCCAGCGCGAAAATACCCCACTAGCATTTTAGTTAAACCACCTAAATCTTTAACGCCGCGAATGCTCCAATTCACTGCTCGCTTTATTTTTGAAGCATCTTCAAGCACATCAGCATCTAACAGCTCTTTTTTATAGAACGCCATTTGAGCTAATAACGGTTTTTCAACCCACAAAGTACCGTCATTATCAAAAGTTGCTATACGCTCTTCTTCAACAACGAAATGCTCTGATTCAGGAGTGGTAACTTGTTCAACAAACTCTAATATACGTTGTTTTACCTTACCTTCATGCCATGAAGGTAAGGGATCATGATTATTATTTATCATCAGGTTTACGGGGTTATAGCTGCAGCTGTTTCGCTATCTTCTTTAGGCGGTACAGGTTTAATTAAAATATCAGAATCAAAGCCGATAAACTTACCACTCCAAATAAACACTTGCCAAACCAACACACCAAACGGAATATAACCAAAATAACCTAGTAACGGCATTTCAGAGAAAATATGAATAACATTGACGTAAGGAATATCATAAATCCAATAATTAGGGTTAGTGACGGGCAATGACGTATTGGCGCTACTACCATAATTCCACATTTCCCAAAATAGTCCGTTAAGTAGCGACGAAACACCAATTAGCACACCTGCAGTCCAATTACCTTTTGCAATGTCGGTAAACGGGTTCCAAATATTTAAGCGCATTAAAATACCTGTCATTACCGCATATGGCCCAATCCAAACAGCCCAAAACAACTCATATGGCCAATACACCATTGCTGCAATTAATACTGAACCTATGAATATCATATGGTTACCATTAAGCGCCATTTTGGGGCCATTTTGATATCTTGCTTTCATTTTCGGAAAAGTGTGAAGTAAATTAAACCATTGAAATAAAACCGGAGTTACCGTTGAATAGGTAATTAGAAACTCAATCGTTATTACAGTTTGAGACCAACCTACTTTGTCTGCATTAGGGTAATACCAATTCCCTAAAACAAAATAGTCGTAATATTCAAAATACAGCCAGCCTACAATTGAAATTCCGGCGGCAATTAACAATGTTAAAGGTTTTTTGGAAAATAATGATGCGCCATTGTTTCGTTGATAAACAATACCATCAAGAAAGAAAATAAAACCCCACCATAAAGGCGTAAAGGCCCAATGCACTAAATTGCCAAAAGGAGTGACACGGGTCCACATCAACCACCAGAAGAAACCCATAACAATACCGCCAGCCCAAAACCACCATGGCAAAGATACTGTTGATTTCGGCCTTGGCTCAACTGATGCACCTTTAAAACCAAAGTATTTTGGTACTAATATCAAACCTCCAATATATATCACACCTGCCAGCATCACTAAAAAGTACGGCAAACTAAACCCTGGTGCACTAGCAACAAATTGCGGCGGAAAAACGCCAAATTTAGGTGGTAGGTGGTTGGGGTATATAAACCAAGCGACAACAAGCGGGATCAATAGGGTCAGTAAAACTGGCCAAAGTAACTTCCATTTCATTAGGCGACTCTCTCGTTATTATTATAAGTACAATTAATATTGCTAAAGTAACAAGCGCTTGTAGTAAAGTAAACCTACAAAAAAAGATTAACAATAAGAGAAAAAAGCTAATAACATCAAATGCTTTTGAAATATTTTACATTAGTTCAATAATTCCAGCAGTAATCCTGGTTGACCTCTTAAAAAAGAAGTAAAAAAAAGCTGAGATATACTCAGCTTTTCGTGGTTAACGCAATCAATGACTCGCTAAAACTTATAACTTGCTTCAATACCAAGTTGTCGAGCATTTGCTTTTAATTCTGTCACAGCACCTAAAGCAGCAATCGAATTAAATCGTAGCTCACTATATTCAGTGTTAGTTAAATTTTTACCCCACAATGTCATGGTTAAGGCACTGTTAACTTCATAACTAATATGACCATTAAAAACAATAAAGTCGGTTTGTTCAACATAAGCATTTTCTTCCTGATCGAAGTAGAAGTCAGACTGGTAATCAAAACTCAGCTGAGCCGTTAAATCACGACCCATAACAACAGATTCATGAATAATGGCGCCACTGATATTCCACTTTGAAGAAAACGGTAAACGATTATCTGCAACCACCACACCATGTTGGTTAAACTCACCCATGTTGGCTTCTGGTAAATAACCAATATTTAAACGTAATTCCCAATCAACATCGGGTGTTACCACAAGCTCAGATTCAAAACCATAAATAGTCGAGTCACCAGCATTTTTTAGTACATGATCAACCGCTACACCCTGCGTTTGATTAACAAATACTTGTTGATCTTTGTAGTCATAATAGAAAGCCGCTACATGTAAACGGGCATCTTGTTGCCAAAATTGAAAGTAACCGCCAATTTCATAAGCATCAAGTTTTTCTGGCGAATATTCTGACTCTGCCGCTTGTGCCGGGCTGGTTGAGTAGCCAGCGTTATAACCACCACTTTTATAGCCACGAGAATAACTATAGTAAAGCGAAGAGTCTTCATTAAGCTTTTGGTTTAACGCTAATTTTCCAGAAACTTCATCATCTTCTACTGCCCCTCTGATATTCCAAAGATCAGGAACAAAGCCAGCCACAGTATCAAGGTCAGCATTAGCATGATAATCAGTTTTTTCATCGGTATAGCGTATACCTGCTGTTACCGTGAATACATCATCAAGCTGATGCTCAACTTGTGAGTAAATAGCAAAAGAGCGATTATTTAATTCATTATCATAAAAAAATTGTGCCGGCACCGCCGCTAAAGCTGGAATCGCGCGGAAATCGCGGAATAAATCAAAATCATTTTTTTGTTTAATATCTTCATCAACAAAAAATAGCCCTGTAGTCCAGAAACTTTCACCTAAATCTATTCCTAAGCTCAATTCCTGGCTAAACAAGGTATTATCTGTGCCCATCGAGCCTTCAACAAAATTGCCCGGTCCATCAGAGTCCCATGAATGGAAGCGTTCTAATGAGCGGTAACCGCTAATTGAGGTTAATAAAATATCGTCGTTATATTGCCATTCGACTTTAACGCTAGCACCCCAGCTATCGGTATCATGCTTTCGGTCAGCAGTATCTGCGTTTACATGCCAAAAATCATCACCGCCAACTTGGTTGCCAAAATTGTCAGCACATAAGCTTGAACCCGCTTGCGATGGCGTACACAAGCCACCACCGTCAGTACGGTTAATGCCTAAACTCGCAATTGGTTTAGGCTTACCAGACCAATCTTCCTTATGAAATTTGCTGGTAATGGTCAAATCATCAAACTCTGATAAGACAATTAAACGCAGATTGGTTTGCTTTAGACCGCCGTCAGGCTGTCCCGGCATTTGGTTTTCTGTAGAAAAGTTGTAATCTTGATGACTCATTGCAAAGCGCATTGCTGTGGTTTCGGATACAGGAATATTCACCGCACCTTCTAGCGATAAAGTATCAAACTCAGCAACGCTGGCATTGATATAACCACCGAACTCATGTTCAGGCATTTTAGAGCGTAATAAAATTGCACCGCCGGTAGTATTGCGACCAAATAACGTTCCTTGCGGGCCACGTAAGACTTCAACATGCTCTAAATCAAATAAATTTACCGATAGGTTATTGGCACTGCCACTAACAATATCATCAGAATAGACTGCAATAGGTGAAATTGTCGAGGTATTGTAATCGATCATACCAACACCACGAATATTAAAAGCCGGAGGTGTACCCTCGCCGGCATTATTAGTAATTTTTACATTAGGTACTAAAGATGATAATTGTGTGGTGTCTTTTAACTGTTGACGGGCAATCTCTTCACCGTCAAACACAGAAACGGCAACGCTAACATCGGTAATTTTTTGTTTACGTTTTTGCGCGTAAACTTCTATTACTTCAAGATCTTCTTCACTTGAAGCTATATTTGCCTGCTGAACATTCTCACTGGCAGATACCGCAAACGCAGAAAGCGGTAACAAGGTTAAACACGCAGCACTTATAGCTGCAGAAAGATGAGTCGTTCTGAACATTTATTTCCCTTCAAGAATTTTATTTTTATCCATTGTTACCATGGCTTAAATATTTTTATTATTGCTAGTCTATGCATGTGCACAGGTATCGCTATAGCTCCCTTAGAGAAAAATTCAAATCCTATTTGTCAGCGAAAAAGCTAAACTATGCTGTCATTATCTAAAGAAAATGTAGCAATAGCAACTATTGTTACATTCGACGTATGCTTCTGATCATAACGGCAAGGTTTAAAAATCGCTTAACTTTATTCTTAAGAGTCGCTAAATAGCAGCCGACATTCTTTAATACAGTCCTCAATACGTAAATAAGGGCTTAATATTTATGTAAAAATCAACTAGTATGCAAGATGGTTTCAACGAGTTTATTTGGCACATAAACAAAGCACTTCTGCGTTTAAATTTAGCAAGGTTAATGTAACAAAATGGTCAATCTCCACGGATATACAGTCGTTAAGGAACAACAGGAAATATCGAGTTCAACTCAGGTATTTATTGCTGAAAATGAACAAAAAGAAAGCTTCCTTATCAAAAGAATTGAAAAAGACGCTAATAATCAAAATATTAACCGTTTTAATAAATTTTCCAAGCTGCAAAGCAAGTTACCCATTAGCCAACTTATTGCGCCAATTAATCAATTAGATGACCATCAATATTGTTACGCAATTTTTCCATTTTCAAAGCAAACTTATACGCTGTGCGATTTATCTCAGCAATCACTGACATTATTAGAAAAATTAAAGATATCCGTCAGCGTTTGTCAATTATTCTCACAGTTGCATCAACTTGGCTTTATTGTAAATAATATTTCTCCTAGCAATATTTATGTAAATCAATCGCTTGATGCTCAAATATACGATTTAAATTTTGCTACTAAAATATCTGCTTTACATAAACGCGCATCAAATAACAGTGTTGATCGCCAATACCTAGCAACTCTTTCTCCTGAAGCTACTGGGAGGATGAATCACGCTGTTGAGGTTTATTCAGATTTTTACTCTATTGGAGCCAGTTTATTTCAATTATTTTCTGGTCGTTTGCCATTTCTATATCAAGACGATATGGAGCTGGTACACGCACATATTGCTAAAACACCAAAGCTTGCCAATGAATATAATGCTGATTTACCAAAACAAATTTCTTTAATACTGGCGCGTTTGTTAGCTAAAGATCCAAATCAGCGCTACCAAACAGCCACAGGCATAGCAGAAGACTTTACTCGCTGTTTACAAGCTTATGAAAAGCAATCAGATGTCACTTTATTTCCACTTGGTGAAAAAGACTTTAGCAATAAATTAGTCTTCGCTGCGAACTTGTATGGCCGTGCGAGTGAAAAACAAACGTTACTTAATGCTTATAGTCAAGTTGTTGAACACCAAGGTACTTTGGTTAGTATTATTAGTGGTTATTCTGGAGTTGGAAAATCTCGACTAGTAAAAGAAATTCAACGACCCATTATAGAAAAGCATGGCTACTGTATCTCTGGAAAATATGAGCAGTATAAAAAGCCAAGTGCTTATTTTGCCTTTACCCAAGCCTGTACCGAACTTGTTGAACAATTATTAGGTGAAAGTGCCGAAAGTTTAAAAAACTGGCAACAAATATTTCTTGATGCACTACAGGGTAATGGCCAAGTTATTATTGATTTAGTGCCTGAACTCTCATTGATTATTGGCTCACAGCCACCGTTAACAGAATTACCACCTGCGGAAACTCGTCATCGCATTCATCATACCATTGAGCAATTTTTAGTCGCCTTAGGGCAACAACATAAAATTACTGCATTATTTATTGACGATATGCAATGGGCTGATGTTGCTACCGTGCAATTGTTACATTATCTCATTGAGCAAAATAGCATTAGTAATTTATTACTCATTCTTGCCTATCGTGATAACGAAGTCAGTGATACTCACCCATTAAATCAGCTATTAACTGATACCAAGAATACCGCCGTTTTTCATAGTCATATAAATTTGTTACCGCTAGATACAGCCGCCGTAGGCCAATTTATTGCAACATCTTTAGCCTTAGCATTGGATGAAATCCAGCCGCTAGTGGACATAGTTATAGAAAAAACAGCGGGTAACCCTTTCTTTATTAAAGAATTTATAAAGTCACTTATTGAACAAGGTATTTTGGCGAAAAATAAACAAAATCAATGGCAGTGGGATGAGAAGTTGTCACAGGCACTTTCCGCCACAGACAATGTTATTGAGCTAATGGCGCTGCGTTTAACCCACGTATCCAAAGTTGGCCAAAGTATTTTGCACCACGCAGCTTGTATCGGTAGCTTAATTCCAATTCAATTACTCGCTCATGTCTTAGATATTACCAGTAAAGAAATTGAACGTGAATTACGACCTTTGATTGCCGATGGCCTATTAATCGCCTATTCAAACAATCAAAAAATAGATGCTTTACAGCAAATTAAATTTGCTCACGATAAAATTCAACAAGCAGCCTATTTATTAACTAACCCAACACCTAAATCGCTTATTCATTATAAAGTTGCCCAATATTACTTATCCGCGTCAGAGGTAAATTCTGAAGGAAATAAAACTGTTGAAGAACAAGTTTTTGCTTTTATCGAACACCTTAACTTGGCCGCGGCGCTTTATCTTGAACAAGATAAGCAAACATTATTGGCACAGTTTAATTTTCTTGCCGGCAATAAAGCATTAGAGGCTAATGATTACAGCAGTGCTTTATACTACTTCGAACAGGCGGAAAATTATTTAGATGCACGACACTGGCAATCGGAATATTCGCTATGTTTCCGTCTTGCTTTAGGCAAAGCTAAAGTATTGTATTTCACTCAAGACTACAACCAAGGTAATTTACATTTTCAAAGCACCAGTGCTTTACTTAACGAAGTCATTGATCAAGCTAAATTTGCCAATATCCAAGTGCTGTCGTTAATTGCGCAAAATAAAATGCAACAAGCATTCGATTTAGGCATATCTATTATAAAAACGATTGGTATTTCTTTGCCTGAAGCAACGATCGCTGGCAATTACTTAGCCATTGAACAACATTACCAGAAGGAAACCATTGCTGACTTAGCCAAATTACCAGCAATGACCAATGAAAGTCAGCTGTTAGCATTAGATACGCTAAATGCCATTCAAACTCCGGCATATTTATTGAGCCCAATGGAGTATATGCGCATTGCTTATGCATCACTTGAACTTTGCTTAACCTCCGGTTTATCTCCGCTAGCGGCAAAAGTATTTGTAACTCATGGTTTATTGTTGTGTGGCGCATTTAGTCGTTTTGAAGAAGGGTTAGAATTTGCCACGTTAGCAAGGGTGGTCAATCAGCAATACCCATCAGAGTCGATTCAAGTTGAAATTGAGTTTACTCGTAATGCTTCCATTATCCATTGGACATCACCATTAAAAGATACCGTAAAACCGCTGGCGCAAAATTTTTATCATGGTATTGAATGTGGCAGCATCGAGTACGCTTTCCATTCCGCGTTATTTCAAAGTATGTACGAGTTATTAAGTGGTACTGACCTAACAAATTGCCAAACGACATTTACACAACATATGGCGGTAATGAAAAGCAAAAAACAGCATTATCAGCTTGTTATGATGCAGGTTTGGCAGCAACTTATCGAAAATCTACAGCAAGAAAATGGCAACAGCTCAGATTTACAAGGTGAACATTTTGACGAAGCAGCACAGCTAAAAATTCTTAACGATACTCAAAATGTAACGACTTTATTTACTTATCATCTTGCACGTATGATCCAAGCATATTTGATCAATGATAATAAGCAAGCAATTGCTCAAATGCAGTTAGCGCAGCAATACCATAGCTCAGTAGTTTCACTTTATCATTTTGGCGAGTTCCAATTTTACGCTAGCTTGATTATTGCACAGCAAAGCCATCAATTATGTCGTGAAAGTGAAAAAGGCATATTTGAAAACAATCTCAAACAATTAAAAGAAAACTTGGCTTTGCTTGAACAGTGGGCCGCCAGTGCGCCAGAAAACTATGCCTATAAAGTATTTTTAGTTCAGGCAGAGCTACAAGCACTATTGAATGAACCGACAGCCTGGCAAAATTATGACCAAGCCATTGCGCTAGCAAAGAAATATAAAGTCAATAATATACTGGCCATTGCTAATGAACTTGCTGGCACTTATTGGTTAAGTCTTGATAAAAAGATCATGGCTAATGAATACTTGCAAGACGCTTACAATAGCTTCCAAATTTGGGGGGCAAGCCATAAAGCAAGCCAGTTAGCACAATTATACCCGACATTGTTTCAACGTACACAGGGTGACACTGTTAACTCTCTTAATCATCAACATGACAATAACACTCAAGTTCTTGATTTAGCATCAGTATTAAAAGCTTCAGAAACTTTAAGTGGTGAGGTTGACTTAACCGCATTCTTACATCGCATGATGGTAATTATTATCGAAAATGCTGGTGCTCAAAGTGGTGCGTTATTATTACAAAGTGATGGTATTTTAAATGTCGAAATAGCCCTTGCAAGTGACGGTATAGCAAATAAAAATCAACACTTGCCCTACTCCATAATTAATTTAGTATCGCGAACATTAAGGGCGCAAGTATTAAGTAAAGTTAGTGCGCAAGAGCAGTTTTTATCGGATCCTTATTTTGAAAATCACCAGCCAAAGTCCATTATTTGTATTCCAAGTATCGTTAAAGGGAACCTACAGGGCATTGTTTACCTAGAGCACTACGATATTGAAGGTGCATTCAGTGATGACAGGATTAATGTTTTGCAATTATTAGCGGATCAAACTGCAATTTCATTCGATAATGCAAAATTATATCAACAAGTATTAAGCTACAGTCGTAACTTGGAAAATCAAATTCACGAACGTACTAAAGAGCTTGCCGCAGAAAAAATTAAAGCTGAGCAAGCTAGCCAAGCAAAATCTAACTTCTTGGCCAATATGAGCCATGAAATACGAACACCAATGAATGCGGTTATTGGTCTAAGTCAGCTAGCGTTGCGTACCAACTTGTCGAATACTCAACAAGATTATTTAGAAAAAATACAAGATTCTTCTAAGTCATTACTTGGCTTAATTAACGACATATTAGACTTTTCTAAAATTGAGGCGCAAAAACTCACCTTAGAAAACATACGCTTTTCTTTACACGAAATTTTACAACGTGTGGTAAACGTATGTACCTTCAAAGTGCATGAAAAAGGATTAGAATTTGTTATAGATGTTGCACCCGATGTACCTAAATTTCTATTAGGTGATCCTCTACGACTGCAACAAGTCATTATTAATTTAGCTAATAATGCGGTTAAGTTTACTCAAACTGGCGCTATTCACATCAGTATTGCTATGCAAATACAAAATAGCCAAACCAGTACCTTGAAGTTTTCTGTAAACGATACCGGCATAGGCATGACCAAAGAGCAACAGAATAGCTTATTCCAATCATTCACCCAGGCCGATGCTTCTGTTACTCGTAAATATGGAGGTACTGGGCTTGGATTAGCTATTTGTAAGCAGCTTACTGAATTAATGGGCGGTGAAATATCGGTAACTAGTGAGGTAAATGTTGGGTCAACATTTAGTTTTACTGCCATGTTTGAACATACCGAACAAGAAATGGAAATTACCCAAACGGTCAATCGTCAAATGCTCACAAGCTTAAAAGTATTGGTTGCTGATGATATTGAAATTGCCAGAAAAGTGCTTATTGAAGCACTCGCACATATTGAAATTGCTGCAGATGGTGTCGAAAATGGCGAACAAGCGGTAAATGCCGTATTATCCGCAGAACGTAGTGGCAGCCCTTATGACTTGGTCTTAATGGATTGGAAAATGCCAGAAATGGACGGTATTGAAGCAGCTAAGCAAATTCAAGCGCAAGCAAATGGTCAATTACCTCACATATTAATGGTATCAGCCTACGATAAAGATGAAGCAAAAGAGCTAGCTAAGTTTTCTGGTATTGATGAGTTTTTAGAAAAACCTATAAACCAATCAGTACTCGTTGACGCCATTGTTGAATTATTAAGTAAAGAGAGTAAACGCATTACTGTGGAAAACACCCTACCAGCTATAGAACCACCTAATTTAAGTGCCTACAAAGTGCTATTGGTTGAAGACAACATGATCAACCAGCAAGTAGCAAAAGAATTCTTAGCCGATACTAATATTAGCGTTGAGTGTGCCGAAAATGGCCTAGTCGCTTTAGAGAAAGTCGCCACTCAACATTTCGACCTGGTATTGATGGATATTCAAATGCCAGAAATGGATGGATTAACTGCTACAACAGAAATTCGTCAAACCCTAAAACTGACTGATTTACCTATTATTGCTATGACAGCTCACGCCATGGAAGGGGATATTGAAAAAAGTGTTATTGCTGGCATGAATCAGCACTTAACTAAACCGATAGAACCAGCATTACTCTACCAAACTTTAAACCAATATTTAGGTAAAGAAGGTAGCGATAACGCGGCTAAAATCACATCTCAGCAACAAACAGATGAATTAGCATCAACCTTGACAAAACTACGCCAGCAAACCGGTTTATCTGTTGATGAGGCCATTAGAAAAATTCACGGTAAAGAAAAGTTATATTCCGAGTTAATTTATGACTTTTGGTCTAAATACCAGTCACTCGCACAAGAAATGACAAGCTTACATAACTCAGGACAAAAGGACGATCTTTACCGTGCCGCACACTCGTTAAAATCTACAGCACAATATATTGGCGCATATGAACTAGCGGCATCAGCGAGTGCCTTAGAAAGCGAAATACACCATAACGGACAACATATAAAACTAAAACTAAATGAAGTCACTACACATTTAGATTTTATTTTAGCCCAGCTCAATCGTATTTATCAGCATGTTGAAACAACAAAAAGTGACCAGCGTTTTAATGCTGACGATGCGACAAAAATTATAAAAGAATTAAAGCCTTGCTTAGCATCAGCCAATATTCAAGCAGAAGATATTACTGCACAATTAATGAATATTGGTTATCAAACTCAGTACCATCAACAAATTCTTGATATTCAAAAACTGGTCAACGACTTTGACTTTGACGATGCTTTAACGGCATTATTGAGCTTAGAGCAAGCAATAGCAGACGCGAATTAATCATTCTCGCCATTGCGATAGAGGTAGTAAAATGCAATCGTTCACTAAGGAGTCACATCGCCGAGCAGGTGAGCAAAACTACACTATTTTGTGTATTGACGATGAAAGTGCCAACTTAAAAGTGTTGGCATCAATTTTTAAAGGTCATTATGATGTTGTAGTCGCTAAAACCGCTAAGCAAGGTTTCGAGCGAGCATTAAATGAAAAGCCAGACATAATTTTACTCGACGTCCTCATGCCTGAGGAAAGCGGCTTTGAGTTAATGGAAAAACTCAAACAGCACCCAACACTTGCCAGCATCCCAGTTATTTTTATTACCGGTTTACAAGACGCGGAAGATGAAGAAAAAGGCCTAATGATGGGGGCTTGTGATTATATTCATAAGCCTTTTAATTACGGTATTGTTCGTGCGCGCGTCAACACCCATTTAGAAATTGTTCGTCAACGTAATTTACTGCAAAAATTTGCCTTATTCGATAGTTTAACGGAATTACCTAATCGACGAAAATGGCAACAAGACAGCATTGATTATTGGTTATCATCTAAAAATGCCCAAAGCGCTATGGTGTATGGCATTATTGATGTCGATCACTTTAAAAAATACAATGATCACTACGGCCATCAACAAGGGGATGTAGTATTACGGCAAGTTGCCAACACTATCCGAAGAACCTTATTTGATTACGGTGGCGCTATTTTTCGCTGTGGCGGTGAAGAGTTTTATTTCTATTTTCCAGCTCAACAAAATAACGCTAAACAGGTTTTAACTTCAGCACTAAATAGTGTTGAACAATTAGCCATTCCTCATCACGCTATTAGTTTAGGTAGCTGTGTTTCTGTCAGTATTGGCGCGATTCAAGTTATTCCGAATGAAAAATTATCCGTTGAACAAATCATGCAACAAGCTGATGAGCGCCTCTATCTTGTAAAAAATAGCACGCGAAATGCAGTAAGCTTTCTTGATTTAAATATTGACGATCAACAAATATCTCTCGATATTTCTTAAAACTGGTAACAGCAATTACTCCCTACCTACGATTTTATGGTCGAATTTAACCGTGATTTTGGGTATAGTGCGCGCAATTAACTTTCAGTTTTATACCCCGCACAATGGCAACAGCGGCAGAGGATAAATTTTGACAACCAAAGGCAATCTATTCATTTTGTCGGCCCCGAGTGGCGCCGGTAAATCTAGCTTAATTACGGCTTTGCTTAAACAAGCAAGCACTCGACCTATGCAAGTATCAGTATCTCATACTACACGCGATGCTCGTCCAGGCGAGGTTAATGGTCAACATTATCACTTTGTAAGCAAAGCTCAGTTCGAACAAGCTATTGCCGATAAAACATTTTATGAGCATGCTGAAGTTTTTGGGAATTACTATGGCACCAGTGAAGTAGCCATTGATCAACAATTAGCTCAAGGTATTGATGTATTTTTAGATATCGACTGGCAAGGCGCTCAACAAGTAAGAATGAAAAAGCCAGATGTGACAACAATTTTCATTAGCCCTCCTTCGAAGCAAGAACTAGAAAATAGATTACGTAATCGCGGGCAAGATAGTGAAGAGGTTATTCAAGGACGTATGGCACAAGCACAAGCCGAATGTTCGCATTACCAAGAATTTGACTACATCATAATTAATGATGATTTCGAGCAAGCACTAACAGATTTAACCACCATAGTTAACAATCAGCGTTTAAAACGTAGCCAACAAGCTCAACAACATCAAAACTTATTTGAAGATTTATTAGCGTAGAATGCTTGCTTACCTAGGTAAGGATCAAGTAAACTACGCCACTATTTTGTATTTAAATTTAATTGTTGGAGTGACCAAATGGCTCGCGTAACTGTTGAAGGTGCCGTAGAAAAAGTCGGTAACCGTTTTGACTTGGTGTTAATTGCATCTCGTCGTGCTCGTCAAATTGCTACGGGCGGTAAAGATCCTTTGGTTGAAGTTGAAAATGACAAACCAACAGTATTAGCTTTACGTGAAATTGAAGCTGGTCTTATTACCACTGAAGTAATGGACAATTCTGAACGTCATGAGCAAATACAGCAAGATTCTGCTGAATTAGCAGCTGTTGCAGCAATTGTTGGTGGTAACCAATAATTTTTACTAACGTTTAACGTTAGCAGCAACAAAAAACGCGTAAATTACTTTTCGGTAATTTACGCGTTTTTTATTATCTGTACGTTTTTTAACACATTAGCAACAAAAACCTATGCTAGCATGCTAAAACATTGGCATCGCGGCAAAATAGTCGTATTCTAACTTTACTGAACTAGACAGAATTACAATTATCATTAAGGAAGTATCGGGTGTACCTTTTTGAACCATTAAAAGAACATGTGTCGAGCTATCTGTCAAAAGTGCAGATTGACTTATTGAAGCAAGCTTATCTCGTTGCTCGTGAAGCACACGACGGCCAAATGCGCTCCAGTGGTGAGCCCTATATTACTCACCCTGTTGCTGTTGCGCTTAATCTCGCGAAGATGAACCTAGACCATGAAACCCTCATGGCAGCACTACTACATGATGTAATTGAAGATACGGCAACAACAAAAGATGAACTCGCAGAGCTTTTCGGACACACAGTTGCAGAGCTTGTTGAAGGGGTTAGTAAACTCGACAAACTAAAATTCGACAACAAAGAAGAAATGCAAGCCGAAAACTTCCGTAAAATGGTATTAGCCATGGTGCAGGATATTCGTGTAATTCTGATAAAGTTGGCCGACCGCACGCACAATATGCGGACATTAGAATCATTACGCCCAGATAAACGTCGCCGTATTGCCCGAGAAACCTTAGATATTTACGCACCAATTGCGAACCGCTTAGGTATTCACGATGTTAAAAATGAATTAGAAGTACTTGGTTTTGAAGCCCTTTATCCGATGCGCTCACGGGCCTTAAAATCAGCGGTAAAGCAAGCCCGTGGAAATCGCAAAGAAATTATCAACAACATTCAAGATGAAGTATGCAGTCGCTTAGCAGAAAGCGGTATTAAGGCTCAAGTTATTGGCCGAGAAAAACATCTTTATTCCATCTATCGTAAAATGCAAAACAAAGAATTGATGTTTAACGAAGTTATGGACATTTACGCTTTTAGAATTATCGTTGGCGATAAAATTGATGATTGCTACCGTGCTTTAGGTGCTGCTCATAATTTATATAAGCCTATTGAAACTCGTTTTAAAGATTATATCGCCATTCCTAAAACCAATGGCTATCAGTCTTTGCATACATCTCTTATCGGTCCGCATGGTATTCCTGTTGAAATTCAAATCCGTACCCACGATATGGATCAAATGGCAGATAAAGGGGTCGCAGCTCACTGGCTTTACAAACAAGAAGGCGATGACACTGGTACCACGGCGCAAATGAAAGCACGTCGCTGGATGCAAAGTTTATTAGAGTTACAGCAAAGTGCAGGTAGCTCATTTGAATTTATCGAAAACGTAAAGTCGGATTTATTCCCAGAAGAAATTTACGTATTCACACCAGACGGGCGCATTATAGAGCTGCCGATGGGAGCAACTGCTGTCGATTTTGCCTACGCAGTACATACTGATGTTGGTAACTCCTGTGTCGGTGTGAAGGTTGACCGAAAACCTTACCCATTAAGCCACCCTTTAGATTCAGGCCAAACCATTGAGGTTGTGACCTCCACGGCAGCAAGACCTAACGCCACTTGGCTAAACTTCGTTGTAACATCGAAAGCACGACTGCAAATCCGAACTTATTTACGCTCTCAAGAGCAAACTGAATCATTAGCATTAGGTCGGCGATTACTTAGCCACGCCTTAGGTGCAACGAAACTTGAAGACATCGCTGAAGAAAAGCTCGCACAAGTTGTTGGCGATTCAGGTAATGACAGTGTTGAAGACTTATTGATTAACATTGGCTTAGGTAACGCCTTAAGTATTGGTATTGCCAAGCGTTTAAAAGATGAATTTTCCGAAGAGTCTGATCTACAACCAACGCAATCAAAAACTAAAATGCCAATTAAAGGTACTGAAGGCATGATGGTTAGCTATGGTAAATGTTGTCGTCCAATTCCTGGCGACATTATTGTTGCCTATCTAAGTCCAGGTAAAGGCTTAATGGTGCATCAGCAAGGCTGTCGAAACCATAAAGGCCATGAACAAGGTAGCTTATTCCCAGTAAAATGGGATACCGATATTGATCGCGACTTTATTGCCAAACTTCGTATTGAAATCATTAATCACAAAGGCGCATTAGCTGCCCTAACTAACGTTATCGCGCGCGGCGGTTCAAATGTTCACACATTGAATTCAGGTGAAAAAGATTCAGGTTTATACCTAATTGATATGGAAATAACCTGTCGGGATCGCATTCACCTTGCTGATATTATTAGAAAAATTAAAGTTATGGTTGACGTACAACGCGTTGTTCGTAACAAATAAACTAGCTTAGGAAAAATAGTCATGAAAACTATCATCAATACAGATAACGCACCAAGTGCAATTGGTACCTACAGTCAAGCCGTAAAAGTTAACAATACAGTATATCTATCGGGGCAAATTCCGTTAGTACCAGCAACGATGGAAATCGTTTCTGAAGACTTTGCCGAGCAAACCCAGCAGGTATTTAAGAACTTAGTTGCTGTATGTGAAGCGGCAGGCGGCAATATTAACGATATGGTTAAGGTCAACATTTTCCTGCAAGACTTAGCTAACTTCGCCACTGTTAATGAAATTATGAGCCAATACTTCGAGCAGCCTTACCCAGCGCGTGCGGCCGTGCAAGTAGCGCGTTTGCCAAAAGACGTAGCCATTGAAATTGATGGTGTTATGGAATTACCGAACTTCAGTTAAGCGCTCATTAGTTAAATAGGCAGGTTATTTGATTAAATACCTGCCACCGATTCAATCAACCTTAGAAAAAGTATATGACCCCAGATAGATTACAACGAATTAATAGCATGTTAGATCAACGCCAACCCGATTTAACTGTATGTATGGAAGGCGTACATAAAAACCATAATTTAGCCGCTGTAGTTCGTACTGCCGATGCCATTGGGGTTAGTGATGTACACGCCGTATGGAAAAACGAAACAATGCGGGTATCTGGTGGCAGTGCAGCTGGTAGTCAAAATTGGATTGATGTTCATAATTACAACGCTACCGAAGATGCAATTACAGAGTTAAAAAAGCAAGGTATGCAGGTGCTAGTTACTAACTTATCTGACACAGCAGTTGATTTTCGAGAAATTGACTACACCAAGCCAACGGCAATTATCCTTGGCCAAGAAAAATTTGGTGCATCAGAAAAAGCATTAGAACTTGCTGATCAAGATATCATTATTCCTATGGTCGGAATGGTACAATCATTGAATGTATCAGTTGCATGTTCTGTTGTTCTTTATGAAGCACAGCGCCAACGTCAGGCCGCCGGTTTATATAATAAACCTAGTATTAGCCATGAACGCCGTCAGCGTATTTTATTTGAAGGTGGTCACCCAATATTTGCTAAAGCATGTCAGCGTAAAGGCTTACCTTATCCTGCTATTGATGAAGATGGACAAATAGTTGCTTCTGAACAATGGTGGCAGCAAATGCAAATGACACAAGATGCATGGCAAAACATTGATGACGAATAAGCTATATTTATAGAGAAATCACATTGTGCCACGACAAATCGAAGCGCTGAATAACTTAGCCAAAATCCCTGTAACAACGTTAAAGGGTGTTGGTCCCGGCATGGCCAGTAAACTGGAAAAAATAGGTCTAGTGAGCCTACAAGATTTACTTTTTCATTTACCGTTGCGGTATGAAGATCGCACCAGAGTTACTACGGTACGCGATCTTATACCTGGTATCTACACTAATATTATTGGTGAAATCACCCAAAACCAAATCATTCAAGGCAAACGCAGAATGATGCTAGTAACCATTAATGACGGTACTGGTAGTGTTAATTTACGCTTTTTCCATTTTTCTGCTAGCCAAAAGAACAGTTTAACCATTGGCTTGAGTATCCGTTGTTATGGTGAAATTAATCGTGGTATGCGTGGTTTTGAAATTGTTCACCCAGAGTATAAGCCACTCGATCAAGACCAAGCTTTAACACCTGTCGAAGAAACATTAACACCAGTGTATCCAACCACCGATGGCTTACGACAAATTTCATTGCGAAACTTAACAGAACAAACCTTAAAGCGCTTGCAACGTGGTCAAGTTGAAGAACTTTTACCTGCCGATGTGTGCCACGAACAATATGATTTAGCAGATGCGTTAGCACTTATTCATCGTCCCCCGCCAGACACCTCAGTAACCTTAATGGAAGAAGGGAAACATCCTGCACAACTACGATTAATTAAAGAGGAATTGCTGGCTCATAACCTAAGTATGTTAAAATTGCGGGCTTCTAGCGACCAACATCCAGTGGTACCACTGCCGTTAGATAAAGCCTTAAATGAAAAATTTCTTGCCTCATTGCCATTTTCACCTACAGGGGCACAAGCAAGAGTAACCAAAGAAATCCAGCAAGACCTACAAAAGCCATTACCTATGATGCGTTTAGTACAAGGTGATGTCGGTTCAGGTAAAACCTTAGTTGCGGCTTTAGCAGCATTAACAGCCATTGGTCAGGGATTTCAAGTAGCACTAATGGCACCCACTGAAATTTTAGCAGAACAACATGCAATAAACTTTCAGAAATGGTTTGAGCCACTATCAATTTCAGTCGGTTGGCTAGCGGGAAAAACCAAAGCTAAAGCTCGAAGAACTGCCCTAGAGCATATTGCAAATGGCGATATGCAAATGGTTATTGGTACCCATGCACTATTTCAAGAGCAAGTAGAATTCAATAAACTAGCTTTGATCATTATTGACGAACAACATAGATTTGGCGTCCATCAACGATTGTCACTACGAGAAAAAGGGGCTTGGCAGGGCAATTATCCACACCAGTTAATTATGACCGCAACCCCAATACCTCGCACATTAGCCATGACAGCCTATGCTGACCTTGATACCTCAGTTATTGATGAACTACCACCGGGACGCACTCCCATTCAAACCATTGCCTTACCAGATAGCAGGCGAGATGACGTTATTGAGCGTATTCGCCAAGGATGTATCAACGATAACCGCCAAGCATATTGGGTATGTACGCTTATTGAAGAATCAGAAGTTTTGCAATGCCAAGCAGCTGAAGATACTGCCGTCTATTTACAAGAACAATTAAAAGAGTTAAAAATTGGCTTAGTGCATGGCCGAATGAAAGCTGACGAAAAGCAAGCGGTAATGGAGCAATTTAAACATGCAGAGCTTGATTTACTGGTTGCTACTACCGTTATTGAAGTAGGTGTTGATGTACCAAACTCCAGTTTAATGGTCATTGAAAATCCAGAACGCCTTGGTCTTGCACAGTTACATCAATTACGTGGTCGTGTTGGTCGAGGCTCCATTGCCTCCCATTGTGTGTTGATGTACAAGGCGCCTTTATCGAAAACAGCAACCAAACGCTTAAATGTACTCAGGGAAAGTAATGACGGTTTTGTCATTGCACAAAAAGATTTGGAAATTCGAGGGCCTGGCGAACTACTTGGCACCAAACAAACGGGACTTGCTGATTTGAAAATTGCTGATTTACAACGAGATGCCCATTTAATTCCTGAAATTCAACAAAGCGCCTATTTGATTTGGAAAAAGCACCCAAAACAAGCCATTGCTCTGATTGACCGTTGGCTTGGCAATCGTGAACATTATTCAAACGCATAATGTAGACACTGCACAATTGATTACAAAACAATAACAAACCTGCGAATTACCTGTAACCAATATCGACTATAATTTGTCCGAGATAGTTTTCATCAGGTTAAAATAAATACTATATGTTTCGTTCAACTTCATTCATTATACTTTTATCATTAATTGCTCTGTGCTCAACATCAACATTGGCAAGAAATGAAAACCTAATGGTTGTAACTGAGCACATGCCACCATTTCAAATAATTGACAGTAATCCAAAACATCCTATTGAAGGCTATAGTATTGAAGTTTTAAAAGCGACATTAAAACAAGCGCATATCGATTACTCGATTATGCCAATGAATTGGGATAGTGCCTATCGTATAGGGCAATCAAAACCGAATACCCTCATTCTCTCTATGGTCCGAAAAGCTGAGCGAGAAAAAGAATTCCATTGGTTAATAAAACTAAGTGATAGCACGGCAAGTCTCTGGAGTTATGAAGGTAACAATAATGTACTCAACTCAATTAATGACATAACTGATGAAGTTATTGCCGTTAATCGCCATGACCATCATCAGCTTATGCTTCGAAACTACGCAAATTTAACAGAAAAAAATTTCCTGTTTACTGACTCTAAAGAACAATCAATTGCCTTGGTTGTCAAACAAAGAGCGGACTACTTTCTCGCCAATAATTTAATTTTAAATTGGCGCTTAAAATCAATGGCTGTTAGTCAGTATGATTTAACGAAAATGCTTGATTTTCCGCAGCAAAAACATGAGCTTTATATCGCAGCCAGTTACGATACTTCACTTCGTATTCGCCGAAAGATACAACGCGCATACGATGAGTTACGCGCCAATGGCAGCATAAAAACAATAGCAGATAAATGGTTTAAACCTTAAACAACAAGACCTAATAATAATTTTTACAACATCTGCTCAAATCTATTAATTATCACCTTGATCTCAATGGTTAATTAATCAAAGAAAATGCGGTAAACTAACGATAATTTTAGTTAATAGTGAACACATGATGTCAGCACACGATCAAAATCATCAAAGCAATAACGCTAATAGCGATGAAAACACCACTCATTTTGGCTTTCAAACTGTCGATAAAACTGAAAAAGAGTCTAAAGTTGCCGGAGTATTTCATTCTGTTGCCCAACAATATGATGTGATGAACGACTTGATGTCTTTTGGTATTCATCGCCTATGGAAACGCTTCACTATTGACGCAAGTGGTGTACGTCCAGGTAATAAGGTACTTGATTTAGCTGGTGGTACTGGCGACTTAACTGCAAAGTTTTCACAATTAGTTGGCCGTGAAGGTAAAGTTATTTTAGCTGATATAAATAGCTCTATGCTCAACGTTGGCCGTGATAAATTACGCGATCGCGGTTTAGTACAAAATATTGAATATGTACAAGCCAACGCACAGTATTTACCTTTTGAAGATAACACCTTTGACATCGTAACTATTGCTTTTGGTTTAAGAAATGTCACTGATAAAGATATGGCTTTACGCTCTATTTTTCGCGTATTAAAGCCTGGCGGACGTTTATTGGTCTTGGAATTTTCAAAACCTGAACATGAACTTGTAAATAAAGCATATGACTTCTATTCGTTTAATATTTTACCGAAAATGGGAGAATTTGTCGCAAAAGACGGCGACAGCTATCAGTATTTAGCTGAATCTATTCGCATGCACCCAGATCAAGAAACCTTAAAGTCTATGATGGATAATGCCGGTTTTGAGCAAACCAGTTATAAAAACTTAACGGGTGGTGTTGTTGCACTCCACAAAGGTTATAAGTTCTAGCACTATGCCATCCTCTATAAGTCAACAATTGATGTTTGCTCAAGCTCTTAGTGCAGTGATAGAAAAACTATTTAACCAAGCGTTAATATATAACTTGCATGGAACACGCGCTTTAATCTCGTTAAACGAAAAATCCTTAACGGTTAAGTTAGCGGAATTGGGTTTTCCATTAAACTTCTTTATAAGCGCTGAAAAAATACATGTTAGCAGCAGCGTTAATGATAGTGATTGCACTTTAACGTCTAGTATCGAAACCTTACGAACGTTAAAAGATCAGCAAAACTTAACTGACTTAATTAAACAAGATAAGTTAGATATTGAAGGTGATATTAAAATAGCCCAACGCTTTGCCGATATAGCCAGTACTCTTGATATCGACTGGCGCAGTGAATTAGCGAAACGTATTGGTGATATTCCAACTTATAAGATTGGTCAATTAGGAAAAAGTTTAGCTAAAAAATTAAGCTTCGCTCGCCAACAAGTTCAATCTGATGCCAGTGAATGGTTAATTCACGAGAAAAATATTTTTGTTACCGAAAGCGAACTAACACATTACTACCAAGGTGTTGAGCAAGCCTCTAGCCATGTCGAGCAACTCAGTAGTCGTATTGAGCATTTAACTAAACAACATAATAAGGCCAACAGTGAGTAGCAAGCGTTTATACAAAATAGTAAAAACATTTTTGCAGTTTGGCTTAGATGAACTTTTGCCCAAAAAATACCTGCCATGGTATGTAAAGGTTGCCCGTTCTTCATTATTTTGGCTGAGAAATAAACATAAAGATAAAAGCAAAGCTGAACGCTTTCGTATAGCCATAGAGTCGCTTGGCCCAGTTTTTGTGAAGTTTGGTCAAATGCTGTCAACTCGACGAGATTTACTGCCAGATGACTTCGCCACTGAACTGACATTACTTCAAGACAAAGTACCTGCTTTTTCAGGCGAAGATGCTGAGAAAATAATCATTAATGCTATGGGACAAGACGTTTTTACCCAGCATTTCCAACATTTTGATTTTACCCCTTTAGCTTCGGCATCTATAGCACAAGTTCATACCGCAACTATGTTGCACCAAGATGAAGAACATGAAGTCGTCATAAAAGTCCTACGACCAAATATTGAAAAAACTATTTTAGCCGATATTAAAGTAATGTCGCGCTTCGCTGGCATTGTCGCTAAGTGGCTACCTGACGGCAAAAGATTACGCCCTGTTGAAGTTGTTGCGGAATACAAAAAAACCATCTTAGAAGAATTAGATTTAAACCGTGAAGCAGCAAATGCCATTCAATTAAATAGAAATTTCAGCCAAGGTCGCGAAAGCGACAAAGTTCTCTACGTACCAGAAGTTTATAGCGAATTTAGCTCCAAAAAAGTTATGGTAATGGAAAGAATTTACGGTATTGGTGTTGGTGAAGTTGACATGCTAACCACGCAGAACGTAAATATGAAACTTCTTGCAGAACGTGGCGTTGAAGTATTCTTTACGCAAGTTTTTCGTGATAGTTTCTTTCATGCAGATATGCACCCGGGTAATGTTTTTGTTAATGCTACGAACCCTGACGACCCAACTTGGATTGCTATTGACTGTGGTATTGTTGGTACCTTAAACCGTGAAGATAAGCGTTATTTAGCAGAAAATTTTGTTGCCTTTTTTAATCAAGATTACCGTAAGGTCGCACAACTACATGTTGACTCCGGTTGGGTTCCCGGCGATACCAGTGTTGATGAGTTTGAGTTTGCTATTCGCACAGTTTGTGAGCCAATATTTAACAAGCCACTTTCAGAAATATCTTTTGGACAAGTGTTAGTAAATTTATTTAATACTGCACGACGCTTTAATATGGAAGTGCAGCCGCAATTGGTCTTATTGCAAAAAACCTTACTTTATATCGAGGGCTTAGGCCGACAATTGTACCCACAGCTTGATTTATGGCAAACAGCAAAACCATTTTTGGAAAACTGGGTTAAAGAGCAAATGGGTGTTAAGGCGGTATTTACAAAAGTAAAAGACAACTTACCATTTTGGAACGAAAAGTTACCTGAAATTCCAGACTTAGTTTATGACTATCTTAAAACTAACCGTGAAGCTCAACGCCAGCAGTTATTAATGTTAAATAAACTTCATCAACAACAAAATCAGCATAGCAAACAAATAACGAAGCTATCCTTAATAGCAACTATCGCTATTTGCCTAACCATCACTTTTACATAACCACTGGTATTTGTTCAAGCTTATAGCTTAACAAGTATTTTCAATAGGAATATACATGACCAACAACGAAGTTTTTCAGCACATTCGTTATATTTTCGCTTTAAATAGTGAAAAAATTTCCACATTGTTTCAGCATGCCGAATGTCAGCAAGCAGATGAAGTAATTGAAAATTACTTACGAAAAAATGGAGAACATAAGTTTTCACGCTTACCTAATAATATTTTGGCAAGCTTCCTTGATGGCTTAATTATTGAAAGTCGAGGTAAAAAAGAAGGGGCGCAAGCGCAATTAAACCAAGAAGTTAATAACAATATTATTTTTAATAAAGTGAAAATAGCGTTGGCATTAAAGGCTGACGATATTATTAATCTACTTGCTGCAGCAGAGCTCACTTTAAGTAAGCATGAACTCAGTGCCTTTTTCAGAAAGCCAGAGCATAAGCACTACCGCCCTTGTCACGATGAAACCTTAACAAAGTTTTTTAATGGCTTACATTTAAAATATCGTTCTACCATTAAAGAAATCAAAGAGTAGCGTACACAGCAATTAATTCAATAAATACTATTTGCTGAGTGTGTTACCTCTTTTATATGTTACTTGAAGCTGGTTTACCTGTTAAACCAGTTAGGTTATATTATAACCAATAACAGTTTGCTGTAGTTATCAAATGCTAGTGAGTCGAATGCTAAAATTAAAGGTTTCGTGTTTAGCTTTGTGTTTTTTTACACAGACAATTTTCGCTATCCAACAACCTCTTACATTCCTCGCCGAAGAGCTCCCTCCTTATCATTTTATTAATCAACAGGGTGAGGTTGACGGTGCCTTAGTTGAAATAGTTGAGGCCGTTCTTAAACAAGCAAACCTAACTGGAAATATTCAAATTAGGCCGTTTGCTCGTAGCTTTCAAGCAACTAAAACACAAGCAAATACGTTCATGTTTTCTTTGTTAAAAACACCAAATCGAGATAAGAGTTTTCAATGGGTTGGAGAAACCTATAGAAGCTATGCAGTGCTTGTTGGCCTAAAAGATAACAAAAGTATTAAGTTGTCATCACTTAATGATGCACAAGCATTTTTCGTAGGTACTATTCGAGGTTATCATTCTGCACACTTTCTAAAAACACATGGCTTTAAAGAACATCAAAATCTATCGCTTAGTGTTACAAGCAAACATATGTGGGCAATGTTATTTAATAAACGCATAGATTTGGTATTAACCAACTATATGGCCTTAGATAGAGATATCAAAAAAGCAGGTTTTAAACCAGGAAATATCACCCCTTATTTATCTATTACAAACTTCCCCAATGAATTAAACATTGCCACCGGTTTAGATACATCAAAAGAAATTGTACAGCAATTAGCAAAGGCGTTAACTGAAATTAAAGACGCTGGCATTTACCAAAAAATTATCAATAAATACGATCTATAAACCAATCTAAAACAGTGATTAATTTTCCTGGGTTGGGCAATGTATTTTTTTAGCTTCAGCAACAACTTTGTTTCTACCATCTTCCTTCGCAACATACAGTGCGGCATCAGCTCTAGCTATCCATGCTTCAGCACTTTCATCCATACGGTATTGGGCAACACCAATAGAAATTGTTAATTGAATACCCTTAACAAACTGATGATTAGCTATTAGTGCTCTGAGCTTCTCCGCTACAGCTATTGCATCAGGCAAAGTTATCTTCAATGGCACAATGATAAACTCTTCACCGCCATATCGGAATAAAGCATCTAAAGGCCGTGTATGTTCTGATAGGGCTTGCACAACATCAACCAATATTTGATCGCCTATAGCATGGCCATACTTATCATTAATGCGTTTAAAGTGATCAAGATCTAAAAGTAAAAGTGATGCTTGAGTAAACTGTCGCTTTTGGTCAGCAAGAATATCAGCTAATTTGAGATCGAGTGCTCTACGATTACCCGTCAAAGTTAAAGGATCTATCGTCGCCAATAAGGTTAGTTTTTCATTTGATTTACGATAATTGTTAAATATCATAAAAGAGAACAATAAAGTTAGTAATAGTGACATAACAATAGTCACAAAATCTATGATGCTAAGTTGAGGATATATTTGAAAGGAAATGACCGAAATAGCTAGTAAGCATATCACTCCAGCCACGCGTTCTGGCAGAATATAGTAAAACGCAATGATAGCCGGATATAGCCAATATATATGTCCCAGCCCTCTTATAATGACAACCGATGCAATTGCAACAGCTAAAAAAGACGCCAGCAATAACTTTGCTTTTTCAACCTTACGAGTGACATAAACAAAGATGAAAAATGCGATTAAAATAAGAATAATTATAGCGTCAATCAAGGCAACAAGATAATCACCTTCTGAATAACGTAAATATACAAATGGCAAAATTAATAAAGCAGATAACGCACTTAAAATCAGTAGCATGGTTTCTGATGTAGTGCGTTTTGTCATTACGTTGTGTCACATGTAAGATTTAGTTATCCCACTAAAATACCTGTCTAAATATTAACCGTCAATGTAAAGCTGTTTGTCTTAGGTTAGTAATTGAACCTAATCAAGGAAATAGTGTTAACTTTGTTGCTTCTTTTTTAACATTTCACGTAAATTAGCCACACCCATTTTTGCGGTTGCTTGCTTCTTCTCGATACTTTGTTTGGTTTGAGTTAATTCCCAACTTAGATCGTCTTGCGGTAATTCATGTAAAAATCGGCTTGCTTCTGTTCGCGCCACTTCACCAAATTGGCGTCGCTCTCGTGCATAAGTAAATATCAATTCTCGCTGGGCACGCGTTATTCCCACATAAGCTAAGCGTCGCTCTTCCTCTACGTTGCCTTCATCCATACTAGTTTGGTGTGGCAATAAACCTTCTTCCATACCAATTAAAAATACATACGGGAATTCTAAGCCTTTTGAAGCATGTAAAGTCATTAATTGCACTTGATCGGTGTCTTCTTCATCTTCATTACGTTCCATCATATCGCGTAATGTTAAACGCGTAACAACTTGCGCTAATGTCATCGGCTCTTCATCATCATCGCCTTCTAACATCTGTGTCACCCAACTAAATAGCTGAGTTACATTCTTCATACGCATTTCAGCTGCTTTTGCACTAGGCGAAGTATCGTATAGCCAATCTTCATAGTTAATTTCACGAACCATGGAACGTAATACCGCTGAGGTTTCACCACGCTCAGCATGATCTGCGGTTTCAACTAACCATTGCGTAAATCGTTGCACGCTGACTAAACCACGCCCCGTTAAATGCTGTTCTAACCCTAACTCGAAGCTAGCGGCAAACATGCTAATTTGTCGTATATTTGCGTAACTTCCTAACTTTTCTAGGGTAGTTGGCCCTATCTCTCGACGTGGAACATTAACAATGCGTAAAAAAGCATTGTCATCATCAGGATTAACAAGCACACGTAAAAAAGCCATCATGTCTTTTATTTCAGCGCGAGAAAAGAATGAAGTACCACCATTAATTTTGTAGGGTATACGGTTAGTCATCAGTGCTTTTTCAAGTAAGCGAGATTGATGATTCCCACGATACAAAATTGCGTAATCTTTAAATTTACTTTTATTTAAAAAGCGATGACCAATCAGCTCACCAACAACGCGCTCGACTTCATGCTCTTCATTTTTTGTTTGCAGTACTCTCAGTTCAACACCGTAGTTAAGCTCACTAAAAAGTGCTTTGTCATAAACATGTGGATTATTGGCTATCAAGATATTGGCACACTTTAGAATACGGCCACTTGAACGATAGTTTTGCTCTAGCTTAATCAATTTTAAATTAGGATAGTCTTGCCCCAATAGCACTAGGTTTTGTGGCTTGGCACCACGCCAAGAGTAGATTGACTGGTCATCATCTCCAACCACAGTTAACAAGCCTTGCTCACCGGTGATTAGTTTTACTAATTCATACTGGCTCGCATTAGTATCTTGGTATTCATCCACCAACATATACTGAATTTTTTGTTGCCAACGGGCTCGAACTTCAGGGTAATTGCGCAATAATAATGTTGGTATTAAAATCAAATCATCAAAATCTAAAGCGTTATAAGCTTTCATATGCTTTTGATACATGCCATAAAACTCTGCATATAATCTAGCATCGGCATCTCCAGCTTGCTTAATAGCGGCATCAGGCAGTAGCAGGTCATTTTTCCAGTTAGAAATCATCATCTGCAGCTTATTTAATAAATCTTTATCACCATCAAGCTGTTCTTGGGTAAGTTCCTTCAATAGCGCAAGTGTGTCTTGGTCATCAAAAAGTGTAAAGCCGGGTTTATAACCTAAAGTTTTTAATTCTCGACGAACAATATCTAAGCCTAAAGAATGAAAAGTACATACCGTTAAACCACGTGTTAACGACTTGTCCATCATTTTAACCACACGTTCCTTCATTTCTCGTGCAGCTTTATTAGTAAAAGTAACCGCAGCGATATTTTTCGCTTTGTAACCACAGTTTTGAATTAAGTACGCAATTTTTTGACAAATAACCCCTGTTTTACCACTACCAGCCCCAGCTAACACTAGGCATGGACCGCTAACATATTTCTTTGCTTCATTTTGACCTGGGTTTAATTTCATTGCTGCGCTGTAACTCAATTTCGTGAATAAGATGATCGGCCGCCAATTTTACCTGCTTTTAACGCAAGACAACATAAACTTTCTCCAAGTAGGGCATTTTCTTACATTCTTTATGTGCGAATTAATTATCAATGTTGCTAAGATTGGTTACAATAACGTCATTGCTTATCCATACAGAGAACTCAGATGATCAACGCTCAAAAAATAGAAGATATCGCCAAGCAAGTCACAGATTCAATTCCTGCAGGACTAAAAGAATTTGCTAACGAAATGGAAGACAAAACTAAAGTAGTGTTACAACGAAAACTGTCGCAACTTGACGTAGTAACACGCGAAGAGTTTGACGTGCAAACACAAGTTCTGATTAAAACCCGCGCTAAATTAACTGAACTTGAGGCAAAAGTTGCAGAATTAGAAGCTAAGTTTAACGCCGAATAACCTAATTAAAGGCCTAAAGTCGATAAGCTATAGGCCTGTAAACAAATTTAAATATTAATTTTCCGTAATACGCATTGGTTGCAATTTCTTGTAAGACAAACAGCGCCACAGCCATTCAAGTGGCCCAAAAGCGTAGTTATTTAACCACCAGCGTGAAAGAAATAACTGAAACATTATAATTGCAAACACAATCAACATTTGTGGTGCACGGGATATTTCACCAAAGTAACCACCCGCATAACCATAAAAAATACTGGTTAATATTACTGAGTGACTAATATAATTGGTGAGTGCCATACGACCCATTGGCGCAAATATTGATAACCTGTTATACCACTTACCAATATTTAGTAGATACATGATTAAGCCAAAGTAACCCGCTGTCATGACGAGTTGACCAATGTAAAAGAGTGTTTCACCAACCACCAAGAGCAATGAAACTTGGTTGGCAACAGGATGTTGCGTAACTAGCAACCCTGATACTTCCATAACTAGTCCCATACTTATACCAACCCAAGCCACCGCTTTGAAAGTACCAGAGTGGTGTCGATAATTCTTCATGATACCGCTTGATACTAGCCAATAGCCTAAGATGAATAATGGTAATAGCATCATAAAAGAAAATGGTATGGCAAATATCAGCATAAACAGCGTAAAGCCTAATCGGTACTCAGTTGCTTTTATATAACTTCCTTGAGTAAAGGCGGCTATCTCTTCTGCTTCATCGGCTGCTAATTCTTGTTGCTGAACGATAATAGCTTGTGCTTGTTGCTCAATAGAGGTTTGCAAAGATAACTGTTCTGAGTCAGTACTATACTGTTGCGCAATTTCGTCATTATTTTTTTCTAATAAAACATCAGTTTCTGCATGAATTGCCTCAACACGCTCAGTAACCTGCCTTTCTTCTTGCCATAGTAAGGTTAAATCATCATTGTCTTGCATTACGCCATAGCTAATACCTGCCAGAATCGCTACAAAAATGGGCACAGAGAGCCAGACAACAGAAAGTTTAAAAAAGGCATTCGGATTATCATATATTTTAAAACGCTCTCGTTTTAATAATGTCACCCAACCCAGTAATAGAAACCCCGCAAAACCATAAACATGCAGAATGTCACCACCCCATAAAAACACCATATGCAAAAGGCCAAAAACAATTAGTGCTAACATTCTTCGAGAAAACCAAGCCCCAAAAGGGCGCTTAGCTTCTTTAGCTCGAATGAGCATCACGGCAAAGCCCATACCAAAAAGTAATGAAAACAAGGTATAGAACTTTCCTTCAACAAAACATCGAATGAACCAACCCACTGCATGATCTATTCCCGTCAAACTAGTATCTTGACTGCCTAAACCGGCGATAGCACGATTAAACCACTCTATATTCATCAACAAAATACCGATTAAAGCTAAACCTCGGAGTATATCCATTGCATCAATGCGTTCATTCATCGCGATTGGCGATAAATTATCTGTACTAGTTAATGAAAACAGAGGTAAATCTGCTTGCTTAGTTTGATCATTTGACATAAAACTTCCTTATTTTTATTATTATTTTATCTGATCTAAATATAAATTTTTCCATATAAAAAAAGCAGCGAAATGCTGCATTTTTATAGTTAGCTATCGAATAACCATGTTAACTTAAGTTAGAAAAGCTCGATAAGCTTGGTTATCAGATTCTTCCTGCCATTCATAACCTAAATCTTGCAAGTGCTTAAAGAAGTCTTGTTCTTGATCTTGTTGCACCTCAAATCCTGCTAATACTTGCCCAAACGCGGCACCGTGATTTCGGTAATGGAATAAAGTGATATTCCAACGTTCACCAAGTGTATCTAAAAATTTTTCTAATGCGCCAGGATATTCGGGAAACTGAAAGCGAAAAATTCGTTCTTGTGCAGATAGAGTATTTTGACCACCTATCATGTATCTAACATGTAATTTTGCTAACTCATTTTCGGTAAAATCGGTTACCTGATAGCCTTTTTCCTGCAAACTTGTCGTCAATTGTTGCCTATCATCAGCATTACCACCTAGCCTTGCACCAACAAAAATATTAGCTTGCTGAACTTTTGCCGTTATTGTGCTTTTATCCACGTAACGATAGTTAAATTCAGTAATAACTCGCCCAGAAAGTGATTGACAGAACTTTCTAAAACTACCTTTTTCTTCAGGAATTTTAACCGCAAAAACGGCTTCCTTTTGTTCACCTAATTCACAGCGTTCAGAAATGTAGCGCAAAGTATGAAAATTCATATTAGCGCCAGAAAGAATAGCCACTAATGATTCATCTCCTGGACTGTTTTTACAATACTTTTGCAAGCCAGCAAGCGACAAAGCACCGGCGGGCTCAGAAATAACACGAGTTTGCTCAAAAATATCTTTAATTGAAGCGCAAATCTCGTCAGTCGATACTGTAATAACGTCATCACAATAATGCTTAATCAAATTAAAAGTGTGTTCGCCAATACGCTTTACCGCTACACCATCAGCAAATAAGCCTACTTGTGCTAAGTCAACCGGCTCACCAGCGATCATCGCCGCTTGTAAACAGGCAGAGTCTTCTGCCTCAACACCGATCACTTTAATATTTGGCTGTAATTGTTTTAAGTAAACCGCCATACCGGCAAGCAAACCGCCACCGCCAACGGGAATAAATACCACATCGGTTTTAGCTTGTTGTTGCAGCAACTCTTTAGCAACCGTGCCTTGACCAGCAATAACATCAACATCATCAAAAGGGTGAATCAAGGTTTTATGTTCATCTTTTGCATAGGCTAAAGAAGCTGTTTGTGCTTCATTAAAGCTTTTACCCACCAAACGAACTTCAGCGCCAAAACGTCGAACATTATCAACTTTTATGTCCGGAGTAGTAATTGGCATAACAATGGTTGCTTTGATACCGAGTTTACTTGCCGCTAATGCCAAACCTTGGGCATGATTACCTGCCGATGCGGCAATAACACCATGAATACATTGCGCTTCAGATAAATTCGCTAATTTATTATAAGCACCACGTAACTTAAATGAATGCACAGGTTGTTGATCTTCACGCTTGAGAAAAACTTGATTCCCTAAACGAGACGATAATTTTGTTAACGGCGTTAATTCAGTCTCAACTGCAATATCATAAACCGGCGCAAGCAATATTCGACGCAAATAATCGAGCGCTTGTTCTTGAGTAGTGTTGGCTTGAACCAATGCTTGCTGCTCAGTTTCAGTCATGAGCATCACCATCAAACTCTTCACCATCAAGTAAGGCTCGATTACGAACCGCACCTTTATCCGCACTAGTTGCTAGCATGGCATAATTTTTCAGTGCATAACTGATAGGGCGAATTCGCTCTGCAGGCCGCCAAGCACTTTTGCCTTTGGATTCCATCTTCACACGGCGATCCGCCAATATTGCTTCATCTACATTTAATTTAATTGCTCGATTAGGGATATCAATTTCAATAATGTCACCTTGCTCGACTAAAGCGATAGTTCCGCCACTGCCCGCTTCAGGTGAAACGTGACCAATAGATAGACCAGACGTGCCACCCGAAAAGCGACCATCAGTTAATAGTGCACATGCTTTACCTAATCCCATCGATTTTAAATACGTGGTTGGATACAACATTTCTTGCATCCCTGGGCCACCTTTAGGGCCCTCATAACGGATAACTACCACTTCTCCAGCAACTACTTTACCATCTAAAATACCCGCTACCGCCTCATCTTGGCTTTCGAATACATGGGCTGGACCTGTGAATGTTAAATTATCATCTGAAACACCAGCCGTTTTAACGACACAACCATCAACTGCAATATTACCGGACAAAACAGCTAAGCCACCTTCCGTTGAAAAAGCATTATCAATGCTGCGTATACAGCCATTTTCACGGTCATCATCTAAAGTATCCCAACGACAATCTTGGCTAAAAGCTCTAGTCGTACGAATGCCGGCTGGGCCAGCGCGATAGAACTTTTTCACATCTTCATTATCAGTCACTTTAATATCATATTGAGCAATCACATCAGCTAAAGTAGAGCCTAATACATTTGGTACTTCTGTATTTAATAAACCCGCTCGTGATAACTCACCTAGTATACCGATAACACCACCAGCGCGATGAACGTCCTCCATATGATATTTCGGCGTTGATGGTGCCACTTTACATAACTGCGGAACAATGCGTGACAACTTGTCCATATCTGCCATGGTGTAATCTATCTCAGCTTCTTGTGCAGTAGCTAGTAAATGCAAAATAGTATTAGTTGAACCGCCCATGGCAATATCGAGGCACATAGCGTTATGCAACGCTTCTTTGCTAGCAATATTACGTGGCAATGCACTTTCATCGTTGTCTTGATAGTAACGCTTAGTCAACGCAACTATTTGCTTGCCAGCTTTTAAGAAAAGCTGCTCACGATCAGCATGGGTCGCTAACATAGAACCGTTACCTGGTAAGGCTAAGCCTAGAGCTTCTGCTAAACAGTTCATGGAATTGGCGGTGAACATACCTGAGCACGAGCCACACGTAGGACAAGCAGAGCGCTCCACTTGCTCAGATTGTTCGTTAGACACAGTTGGATCAGCACCTTGGATCATGGCATCAACTAAATCTAATTTAATAATTTGATCAGAAAGTTTAGTTTTTCCTGCTTCCATTGGGCCACCAGAAACAAAAATAACCGGAATATTTAGGCGCATTGCCGCCATTAACATGCCAGGGGTAATTTTGTCACAGTTTGAAATACAGACCATAGCATCGGCACAGTGAGCATTAACCATATACTCAACCGAGTCGGCAATTAGATCACGAGACGGTAAACTATACAGCATGCCACTATGTCCCATGGCAATGCCATCATCTACTGCAATAGTATTAAACTCTTTAGCAACACCACCCGCTTCTTCAATTGCGCCGGCAACTAATTGCCCCATATCTTTTAAGTGCACATGGCCCGGAACAAACTGGGTAAATGAATTAACTACGGCAATAATAGGTTTGCCAAAATCGCCATCTGTCATGCCTGTTGCACGCCAGAGCGCACGAGCGCCCGCCATATTTCGGCCTTGAGTCGAGGTTGCTGAGCGTAATTTTGGCATAACAAATTCCCTAAATGCGTTAAGTTAAATCTATAAAATGTGAAATGAATTATTTTAAAAAAACACTGCTTGAATGTTCTTTTAAAATAATTTGCACCTGTAAGCACAAGCCGCTTTAAAGAAAACGCTTGTAAACATGGCTAAACACAACGGTAGGAGAGCTAAATTCGATAGGTTAAATTAGCCCGCTACGCAGAACGCGTAGCTAGGCTATCTTCAGCGAGCACTGAATTTAATCTAACGTTATTCTACGTTGTCTAACCAACCTTCTGGTACTTCAGTGGTACCATCAAAAATACCAAAAAATGCTTCTTGTAAAGCTTTTGTAATAGGTCCACGAGAGCCATTACCTACTGGCATGCCATCAACTGATTTCACCGGTACCACTTCAGTTGCTGTACCACACATAAAGAATTCATCTGCAAGGTATAATGATTCACGAGAAATTGGCTCTTCACGTACCTCATAACCTAATTGCTCAGCAAGGAAAAATACCGTATCACGAGTTAAACCTTGTAAAATAGAAGCCGTTCCTGGCGGTGTATAAATCACGCCTTTGCGAATTAAAAATAGGTTTTGACCCGCACCTTCACTCACCATATTGTTAACATCTAAAGCCACACCTTCAGCATAGCCATGACGCGCAGCTTCGGTAGAAATTAACTGTGAAGATAAATAGTTACCACCAGCTTTAGCTGCTGTAGGCATAGTATTAGGTGCTAATCTGTTCCAACTTGATACACCCACTTCAACGCCATTCTCTACAGCATCAGCACCTAAATAAGCTTCCCAGCTAAAGGCTGCAATCATAACATCAGCAACAGCATCAATTGGTGGACGAAGTCCCATACCAATGTCACCTAAAAAGGCCAACGGACGTAAATACGCTGATTTTAAGTTATTTTTTGCTACCGAATCTTTACACGCTTGAATAACTTCTTCTTGCGAATATGGAATATTCATTCGGTAAATTTTAGCCGAATCAAATAAACGCTTAATGTGCTCTTCTAAACGAAAGATACAAGTGCCTTTATGTGTTTCATAGGCACGAATACCTTCAAAAACTGAAGAACCGTAATGAAGTGCATGGCTCATCACATGTACGGTAGCATTTTGCCACGGCATGAGTTCACCATTAAACCAAATTAGTTCTGCATTAACTTTAGCCA
>CAJXQJ010000015.1 GCA_913058245.1 uncultured Colwellia sp. | reverse complement strand
CTGTGTATTTTGCCCGAGAGAAAAAAGCCATTGTCTTAATGGTTGATTGTGATCCGCAACGAACAACTTCTGATTGGATACAAGCACGTAATGCTGATCCTTCTTTACCTGCAATAAACTGTATTCAGTTATACGGTAAAATCCGCAATGACTTATTAAGCTTAAACCAACATTATGACTATGTAGTGGTTGATTGTGGTGGCCAAGATAATTTGGCGTTACGAGCAGCAATGTCAGTGGCAGATCATGTGGTTATTCCACTACGACCTAAGCGTCGTGACTTAAAAACCGTACCACACATGGAAGATATGCTCAGTACCTGTAAAATGGTTAACCCAAAAATGTTAGCATCATTTGTTATTACCCAATGCCCATCGCTGCCAAATCAAGCCGGGCGTATTTTAGAGGCAAAAGATGTTTGTAGTTCCTTTGGTATTAATGTATTAAATGCAGTAACGTTTAATCGAAATGTTTATGATGACAGTGAAGAGTTAGGTTCTTCTGTATTAGAAATTGAACCTGATGGAAAAGCTGCTGCAGAAATGACCGCCATAGCGCAAGAGCTATTGGCAATGAAACCGGACAACTCCCATGAGTTTAACTGATCTAAAAAAATCCAAGGATGGTCCGAAAAGGAAAAAGCAATTCACGGTAGATGAATTTATCTCTGACGCGGAAAATTATGCTCAAGGTAAACCTAAAATTGTCAGTTCTGAACAAAAAGAATTGTCTTTACAAGATGCAATTTTAGCGGCGAAAGAACATCAGAAAAATAAACAAGAAAACAAGGCTGAAGGTGGTCGGCGTTTTCGTCATGCCACTTTTACATTGAGTGAAGCTGCCATAGAACAGTTGCAAGAATTAGCGATTGATAGCCAATTAGCGAAGTCGCATATTATTCGTATTTTGATTGATGAATTGTGTAATCAGGATCAAAAAGAAAAATTAACAAAATTATTGGCGTCTAAAATAGGCTAAAATTGCTGTAAAATTATTCGACTCGAATGATATTACAGCAAAAAACAGCCACTATATGTCCCTTTTAATTGTGTAAGCCTTTGAAAATAAGGTGTTTTCAAATATATCTGCATTGAAAGTGATTAAAGCTGGTATTCGTTTTTCAGTTTCTCTATAATATGCCACCTTTTTCAGGATCCCGAGGCGACGGTCTTGGGGAAATATAGCTCGAGCTGAAATTAATTTTGGAGTGACTCACATGTCTAAAGTTTGCCAAGTAACAGGCAAAAAGCCAGTCGTAGGGAACAACCGTTCTCACGCAAGAAACGCAACACGTCGTCGTTTCTTACCAAACCTTCAATCTCACCGTTTTTGGGTAGAGAGTGAAAACCGTTTCGTTAAATTACGTTTAACTCCGAAAGGAATGCGTATTATCGATAAAAAAGGTATTGATGCAGTATTAACTGACATTCGTGCCCGTGGCGAAAAAGTTTAAGGAATTACAATGCGTGATAAAATTCGTTTAGTTTCTAGTGCTGGTACAGGTCATTTTTATACTACTGATAAGAATAAAAAGACTATGCCAGAAAAAATGGAAATCAAAAAGTTTGATCCTAAAGCACGTAAACACGTGATTTACAAAGAAGCTAAAATCAAGTAATTGATTACTTCTAATTTAAAAGCCCGGTTCTTACCGGGTTTTTTATTGCCTATCAAAAGTTAAACAGCTCGATAATTCCCTTCAATATTATATTTACTTACTTTTATCTACTCGCTGAAAGTTGTCATGATAAATTTTTCTGATATAAACTCACTATAAGAACAATAAATTGTCGCGTTGATTAATTAGTTAGCAACGTAAAGACAAAATAATAACCATTTGGCTAGCTCATAAGTCAATTTGGTAGAGTGTATTTGGAGTTATTATTAATACTTGTCATGATTTACCAGTGCTGATCGCTGGTCCAGTTTTACGGCATGTTAGCCAACAGCAGTTAACGTTTTGGTTAGTAACAAGCAAGCCCTATGCTGCGCAGTTTCAGTTGTTTTCTGATATTGAAAATTCGCCTACTCATGTCATCGATTTAGATGCGCAGCAACACCAGCAAGTGCGTATTGGTGAGCATGCAATCATTAATTTAATATCGATAGACTTTAGCCAAGCTTTACCGTTGAATCAGTTATTGGCTTATAACTTCATATTTTCCGCAGATGAACAGCAACACTCGCTGGTTGAGCTGATGCCTGAATTGTTATATCCACAGCAAAAGTATCCTAATTTTGTGATTAAATCTGACGTGAAGCAAATGCTGCATGGCTCCTGTCGTAAGCCGCACTTTGATAGCGGTGATGGATTAGTACAAGTTGACCATGTTATTGCTGACTCGGTTTCTGATGCTGAATTACGACCAGCGATGCTTATGATGTCGGGTGATCAAGTATATGCTGATGATGTTGCGGGACCGACATTGGTCGCTATTCATCAAGTAATAACATTGTTGGGTTTATATAATGAACAATGGCAAGGAACTGTCGTTAGCTCCAGTGAGGAACTATTTTCAAGCCCACTTTGCTATTATCAGCGCGATCAGCTGCTACCGCATGATACTGCTAATAAGGCAGTGTACGATAAAATTTTTGCCGCCAGTAAAAAACCAATATTCACTTCCGTGAATGCTAAAAACCATTTAGTCACGCTAGCTGAGGTGTTCGCCATGTATTTACTGACATGGTCACCGATTATGTGGCGTATGGTGGATTTAAAGTCGCATCAAGTGGCTGATGCGTTTACCGATACTTATCAGAAAGAAATGACCATTATTACACGCTTTATTGATGGTTTGTCGGTGGTTAGTCGTGCATTAGCACATATTCCAACTTATATGATTTTTGATGATCATGATATTACTGATGACTGGAATTTAACCCGTGGCTGGGAAGAGGCAGCCTACGGCCACCCATTTTCCAAACGTATTATCGGTAACACTTTAATTGGTTATTGGTTATGCCAAGGCTGGGGTAACGCGCCAGATAAATTTGTTGATTTCAATAAAAATGCCATGCAGCATTTCAATGAAAATGCATATTCACAGCAGGAACACTTAATTGATGCGCTTTTGGACTGGGATCAATGGCATTATAGTTTAGCAACGAGTCCAAAAATTATTGTGCTTGATACTCGCACACAACGCTGGCGATCAGAAAGCAATGCCGGTAAGCCGTCAGGTTTAATGGATTGGGAAGCGCTATCAGAACTACAACAAGAGCTCATTAACCAACCTGAGGTAATTCTGGTATCTCCTGCGCCGATATATGGTGTGAAGATGATAGAAACAATACAGCGAGTATTTACCTTTTTAGGAAAGCCATTGGTGGTTGATGCTGAAAACTGGATGGCCCATTCTGGTACGGCGAATGTGATGCTAAATATTTTTCGCCACTATAAAACACCACCGCATTTCATCATTCTTTCTGGTGATGTACATTACTCATTCTTTTATGAAATCACTCATAGATTTAAGCGTAATAGTTCACGCATATTCCAAATTACCTCGAGCGGCATTAAAAATCAGTTTCCTTCAGGTTTATTACGCTGGCTAGAGCGTTTGAATCGTTATTTATACGCCAGTTATTCGCCCCTGAATTGGTTTACTAAACGTAGACGTATGAAGGTGAAAGTACGTAAGCCTGATCTTGAAAGCAATAATACTTTAGTTAATCAAAGTGGTATTGGTTTAATTACCATGACTAATGACGAGCAAGTGGTTAAGGCTGAGCTGTTAACAGCAAACAATGAGCGAGTACTGTTTCATCCACTCAAGAGCCAAGAAAGCGACGAGTAGCCATTTATTAAACTGAATAACTTACTTTTGATAGCGCACTACTTTACATAAAAATTAAAAAGGAGAAATTGTTTCAAACACTTTCTCCTCCTTAAAACTTTTACTTATCAGTAGTCTAATGGCTAAGATTGTTGCTGCTTGATCCAATCCATCGTTAGCTCTTCAAGTAATGCCATAGGTAAGCTACCATTTTTCAGCATTTGGTCATGAAATGCTCGAATATCAAACTTATTACCTAATGCTTGTTCTGCTTTAGCACGTAATTGGCGAATTTTGATTTCACCAATTTTGTATGAAAGTGCTTGTGCTGGCCAGCTGATGTAACGATCAATTTGGCCAATAACATCGGCCATGCTTAGTGCGGTATTTTCGGCTAAATAATTAATCGCCTGTTGACGAGTCCAGCCTTTAGCGTGAATACCGGTATCAACTACTAAACGACAAGCGCGCCAAGCTTCATAAGTTAAGCGACCAAAATCACTATATGGATTTTGGTAAAAACCAATTTCTTTACCTAAACGCTCAGAGTATAAGCCCCAACCTTCGCCATAAGCCGCGTGGTAAAGTGTTTTACGAAATTC
This sequence comes from uncultured Colwellia sp., assembly GCA_913058245.1. Taxonomy (GTDB): domain Bacteria; phylum Pseudomonadota; class Gammaproteobacteria; order Enterobacterales; family Alteromonadaceae; genus Cognaticolwellia. The sequence continues at coordinate 69,057 of CAJXQJ010000015.1, read as the reverse complement.
TGCCATATCAACTTCTTGGGCAATAGCACTTTGAAAATGATGACCGGGCTCTGCCTCATGGAAAGTCAATGCTTCTAAGGTATACAAAGGCTGGCTTTTTAAATCTTTAGTATCTAAAAAGTAAGTACCTGATGTGGTGCCACTACCGTCAGAAGCAACATAATACGCACCGCCATTAGGGCTTGATTTAATATCAAACGTTGAGCGAGGTAATATTGAGAACCATTTTGGTAATTGTGCTGCCATCTTACGGGTGATGTAGCTGGCTTTTTCAATCATATCCATGGCACTGTCAGTATAAAACTGCTCATCAGTGCGCAGGAATTGAATAAAGTCTTTAAACTCGCCTTTAAAGCCAACTTCTTTAATGATTTGCTGCATTTCTTGACGAATACGTTTAACTTCATCCAAACCTATCTGATGTATTTCGTCTGCACTTAGGTTGGTGGTGGTGTAATATTCAATGAGGTACTGATAGTAGTCATCGCCGCCTTTCACGCTGCTGATACCGGCGGTTGTACGGCAGTTAGTCATATACTCTTGTGTAAAGAAGTCGTAAAACGCTTGGTATTCAGGCAACACAGTGTCTTTAATTAAGCTTTTTACTTGTTGACGATATTTTGCTTGTTGTGTTGCTGAAATAGCTTTTGGCATGTTTTTCATTGGCGCGTAAAAAACACTGTCTTCAATATTATCGACCAAATGTTTGCTAATCGATTTTTCATAGCCTTTAAAACTCTCACAATAATGGGTGTGACCTAAGGCTATGGCTTGCTTCATATCAACAATATGCTCTTGGTTGTATCGAGGATAATCTGCCAAACTAATTAGGTATTTGCTATAGTCTTTCTCGGTTAGAAACGACATGTTAGCTGGTGCACCGGCAAAATAACTATGGAAGCCTGAATAATATGTTAATGGATACAGGTGATCTTGAAACTGATAACTTTTTGCTTCTGCTTCGCGCTCGTATTTAAATAAGCGATAAGTCACTTGGTCGGCAGCAGGTAATTTATCGACATCAATATTTGCCATGCGCGCTAACAATTCATTGTTATATTTTGAGCGACGTTCGCGACCTTTTGCCGACATTTCTGGTAGTTTTCCGTTCATACGAAAGGTATCAGGGTCTTTACGGAAGAATATTTGTTCTTTGTTGGCCGTTTGCCAATGTTCGTCAAGTAACTGATTAAATTGCTCACTTGCTTGGTTGGCAAAGGTACTTGCTGCACCGAATAAGCTACTGAGCAAAATTATGCCAGCACTTAATTGTTTTAGTTTCATAGGAATGCCTTACGTTGGGTAGGTATTTTTATTGGCAATAGTGTAAAGCGAAGTACAATTAAGCTCAATTTTTTCGTATGATGATCACCCAAGTAAATGCTTAATGTTGTGCCATGATCAAATTATCAAAAACCGGTTGGAATAATGTCATTATCTTCGCGGTAATGGGGTTTATTTTATTAATTAATGCCACTCATGAAAATGTTTATGCTCCGAGTGAAGCAAGGGATGCAAGTCATCAAAAAAATGTTGCGCTAATTGGTGAGCAACAAGTCATTTTAACCTTAACAATACCTAACACTGTAGTTGTTGAACGCATTGGGCGCACTTGGCGAGCAACACCTGCTAATATATCAGGGCAGGCGTTAGAGCAAATGATGATGTCGTGGCAACAAAGTAGCGCAGACGTTATGGTACAAGCGCCTGAGGTTGATCGACAATTTTCACTAGATGTACAACTCGATATTGCTGGCGTAGCCGAGCCATTACAATTTAATGTTTATGCTACAGAACAACAATTATTAGTTTTTAACCAAGCAACACAGCAATGGCTCGCATTACCTATTGAGCTTTATAACCAGCTATTTCCGAAAGAAATTTTTATTAATTAAGTAATTTAAACGACTGTAACTTCAGTCAGTAACCATATTCACAAGAGGCAAGTAAATTTATGAGAAAATGTGCAATTTTATCGATGGACAGTTTGGCTGATTTTGAAGTCTATGATTACTTGATTGACCAGCCAATGCATGCGTTAGGTTGGCAAACAGAGATAGTTTCATGGCGTAACCAAAGTGTTAATTGGTCTGATTATGAAGTGGTTATCATCCGTAGCCCATGGGATTATCAAGATGACATGGCGAGCTTTGTTGACGTACTTAGCAATATTGAGCAATCAAGTGCTCAGTTAGAAAATAGCTTGGCTGTGGTCAAATGGAATATTAATAAAGATTACTTAAAAAGCTTAGAAAGCGATGGTGTGACGATTGTACCAACACTTTGGCCGGAAACATTTGATGCTAGCAAAATGGCAGGATATTTTACTCATTTTGATACCGAACAAATTGTACTTAAGCCGCGAGTGAGTGCAAATGCTGACAATACTTTCTGGCTCACCAAAGACAACTACCAAGATAAAACTTCTGAACTACAAACAGCATTTTCCGATCGTGAATTAATGGTGCAACCTTTTATGGCTGATATTTGCCAAGAAGGTGAGTTTTCATTGTTTTATTTTAATGGTCAGTTAAGTCATACCATTTTAAAAACGCCAGCAAAAGGTGATTTTCGAGTACAAGAAGAACATGGTGGTGGCTTGCTAGCAGTAAGTCCTGAGCCAGCACTACAAGCTGCTGCTAATGAAACTATGCAGGCAATTAGCAAACTTCATGGTGAATTACTTTTTGCACGGATCGACTTTGTTCGACATCAAGATACGTTTGCGCTAATGGAAGCAGAACTGATTGAACCGTCGTTATATTTCAATATGGACGCTGAATCTCCTCAACGTTTTGTTGATGCATTCGCAGCTCGCATTGCAGCTCAATCAAGCAAAGGTGCTGTTTAAAATGCCTGAATTGCCAGAGGTAGAAGTATGCCGGCTAGGTATTACTCCACATATTGCGGGGCGAAAAGTTGAAAATGTTGTAGTACGAAATGGCAAGTTACGTTGGCCTATTCCTGACGAGGTGCATAGCGTCGTCGGTAAAAGTTTAGAAAAAATTGAGCGCCGTTCAAAATACTTGTTGTTACGATTTTCTAGTGGCACCTTACTACTGCATTTAGGGATGTCAGGCTCAGTGCGGATTTTAGAGCAAGGCACGCCTGAGGTTAAGCACGATCATTTTGAAATGCTCTTTGACAATGAAAAAATGCTTAGATTAAACGACCCTCGACGCTTTGGTGCGGTGTTATGGTTTCCTGAGCATGTTGATCAGCAAGGCTTGTTAACTAAATTAGGGCCTGAACCATTGAGTGATGATTTTAGCTATGGGCATTTATTTACCAAAGCTACAAATCGCAAAGTGCCTATTAAAACTTTTCTCATGGATAATCATGTGGTGGTGGGCGTTGGTAATATTTACGCCAATGAATCTTTGTTTATTGCCAGTATTCATCCTGCGACACCAGTTAATTGTATTAGCGAAGAAAAATTCAATGAACTTACCGACATTATTAAGCAAGTGTTGGCGGCCGCTATTGAACAAGGTGGTACAACGCTGAAAGATTTTACGCAAGCAGATGGTAAACCAGGATATTTCGCTCAAAAGTTGTTTGTTTACGGGCGTGCAGGTGAAAAATGTGATGGTTGCCAGACGGTGTTGGAAGAAATTCGACAGTCTAATCGCAGTTCAGTTTTTTGCCCGCAATGCCAAGTACTACCTAAGCAAAAAACAAAGTAAACAACAAAACTAAAAGCTAAGGTAACCAGGAAAAAAAATTAGCATTACGCACGTTAACGACAAGAGGTTTTTTGCGCCTGATCAACTGCTTATTTACATTGTTAGTATACAATTATTGATATGTTGCATGTATGCCTAACTATTGGAAATAGCAAAAATGAATCGATGGATTTACTTTATTGTTCTGCAAATCATTATTGCACTTGTCATCGCAGGTATTGTTTATAAGCATGAGGATAAGGCGGTTATTGTTAAAACACCGCCAAAAACGCTAGCAAAATGGTACAAGCCAGAAAACAAACGCCAAGTTTGGTTGCATAATATGTTTAAGCTGCGCCGAGAAATGCAAGCCGTTACTTTTTATGCTGAGCAAGAAGATAATCAGCATTTGCAAAAATGGGCTCAATCTTTGGGCGAGCATTATCTTAAAATTGCTGAAATGGTACCTAGCTGGGATAACAAGCTTGATAAGACAACCCTGTCAAATTTAATGGCTAGTGTTGCAGAGCAAAATTATTCCAAGGCGTTAACCGCAGTGAATAGTCTACAAGACAGCTGTGACTCATGTCATGATGATTATCAAGCACTTACCGCATTAACCTACCGAACACCTGACTTTTCTAAAATTGAAATAACGCCTGATTTAAATTTTAACAGTCATATGAAAACGCTGATCACGCAAGTTAATCAAATTAAAATAGCGTCTGAAGATGGCATGACTGATTTAGCATTAGCCTCACTCGGCGATCTTAAACAAGGCATGGATGAACTTGGAAAAGTATGTACGGACTGTCACAAAAAAGATAAAAAGCCTTACCCTAATCAGCAAATGAATAATACTCTGATAAGTTTAGAAAGTAGTTTGAAAACAGGCACCCTTAAAGAGCAAGGTCGAGATTTAGGTACGTTGGCTGTGTTGGCATGTGCGCGCTGCCATGGTACCCATAGAATAGCCTCAGGCGCTAAGAATCTCTTAACTCGAGAACAAAGCTTAGCTGAATTACTAAAGCATTAGCAGTTATTACTGCAAAATAATTAATATGCGAAGGAGGTGTGTTGCTAAATACCTCCTGAGTTATGTTGTAGCTGGTTATTTTTTATCTTGTTGTAATGCGATTTCAAGAGCTTGCTTAACCACAGGATGCACAAATTGGCTAACGTCACCATTATGTAATGCAACTTCTTTTACTAAGGTAGAGGAAATAAAAGAATTTTCTTCCGCGGGGGTTAAAAATACCGACTCTAAATCTGGTGATAAACGACGGTTCATGTTGGCTAATTGAAATTCATATTCAAAATCGGAAACTGCGCGTAAACCCCGAATTAGCACATTTGCTTGATGCGTTTTGGCAAAATCAACTAATAGGCCACTAAAACCCACCACTGTAACATTCGGTAAGTGTTGAGTTACTGCTTCTAGCAATTCAACACGTTTAGCTAAATCAAAACGTGGCTTTTTACTTGGGCTTGCAGCTATTCCAACAATAACCTCACCAAATAAACGACTTGCTCGTTCGATTAAATCGGCATGACCATTAGTTACAGGATCAAAGGTTCCAGGGTAAATTGCTTTTACAGACATAATGTTAAACGACTTTAGTAATAATAAAGTCTATTGTAATAGTTGCGCTAATTAAATTCAAAAGCCATTTTAAGCGCAAAGAGAAAACAAAACTTTACTGAGCAAACAGCGCTAGAATGGTCGTTTGCAAGACTTCAGATGAATGTTGGCTAAAGTATTTACTCGAAATGCTTTAATTTTGGCTAATTTTGATAGTATGATAGAAAAATCTATGTCAATAAATACGAGAAGTAGTATCGATGAAAACTCGGGATAAAATAATTCAAGCCAGTATTGCATTATTTAATGATCAAGGTGAACGTAATGTTACCACTAACCACATTGCTGCCGATCTTGGCATTAGCCCAGGGAATCTTTATTACCATTTCCGTAACAAAGAAGACATTATTCTCTCTATCTATGAAGAATATGCGCGTAACTTACTGATAGAAACCATGCCGGAAGTTAGCCCTGATGTAAAACCACTTGATGCCATTATTTTATATATGGACGTGGTGTTTCAGGCGATGATGAAGTTTCGCTTTTTCTACAGTAATTTGCCTGTACTATTGGCGAAAAACCCATTGTTGCATGATAAATATGTAGAAGTGCAAGGCTTTATCGCACAACGGGTAAGTGAGTTATTACTTTCGCTACGTGATGCAAATATGATGGAGTTTGCTGACGAAGATTTGGCTGATATTGTTAGTATTTTACGCTTAGTGAATACTTTTTGGTTAAGTTTCTATCAAACGCAAAATAACGATACAGAAATTAATGATGCGGTATTTTATCAAGGCGTTTTGAAAATATTAGTCATTATTCAGCCGTATATCAGCGATTCTGCACGTAATGAGTTTTTGGAAGCTCGCGCTATGTATCGCCAACGCTGTCAAGATAGCTTAAACGCAGCCTAATCTTTAGAGCTGGTAACCGTTTAATAACGCTTGCCAGTTTTCTTCTTGCCATTGAAAGTTAGCGACCCTGTTCACTTCTTTGCGGAATGAACGTAATAATCTTGCCATATTCTCTTCGGGCCATTTATTTTTATGCGATCGTTGCTCACCTTGGTCGAAATCAATTAGCCAAACTTTCTTGTTTTTATCCACTAAAATATTGTGAGCATTTAAGTCATGATGATAAATGCCCTGCTGATGAAACGCTTTAATAACTTTACCAATTTGCTGCCAAAGTGTGTCGTCTATCGTTTTTTCACTTAATATACCAACTAAGTCGTTAGCATTTTCAATACGTGATGATAATAAATCGGCACGATAAAATAGGCCTTTTTTAATTACACGAAAAGCTACAGGCTTTGGTGCAGGCAAACCTAATGAACGCATGGCTTTTAATAAGGAATACTCACGCGCTGCACGGGTTTTTTCGATACCTGTAAAGAAATATTGATCATTAATTACTTTACCAATTAAGCCACCACGAAAGTAATGGCGTAATACCCAATTGCTCGCCTCACTTTTTGCATTCTCTGTGGCAATAAACCAAGTTGTACCGCGTCCCTGCGCACTGCCAACAATGGCATTTTTTTCTTGCCAGTACTCACCATCGAGCATCTTAGGTGAAAATGTGCCAATTTCCGTATTGTCGTATTGGCAATAAACATTGCCTTTTTGGAAAGTTTCTTGCTGGCAGGGTTTTACAATTGCAGGCTGGTTCAAGATAATAGACCTATATTTTATATCTGCTCCTATTGTGGTGATTCCTTTATGCTGGGTCAATTATCTGTGCCAAAAAATTTGTGTTTATTACGTCTTTCCGCTATTGGAGACGTGTGCCATGCCGTTGCTATGGTTCAAAATATTCAGCGACAGTGGCCTGAAACTAAAATCACTTGGGTTATTGGCAAGGTTGAAGCGGGTTTGCTTGCAGGTATGGCAGGCGTAGAGTTCGTCATTTTTGATAAACGCGCGGGTTTAAAAGGTTATCGAGATTTACGACAACAACTAAAAGGCCGTAATTTTGATGTACTGCTACATATGCAGGTGGCACTGCGCGCGAGTATTGCCAGTTTATGTATTCCTGCAAAAGTAAAAATTGGCTTTGATAGCCAAAGAGCAAAAGAAGCACAATGGTTGTTTACTAATAAAAAAATTGCCGCACAAGCCGAACCACATGTGTTAGATGGCTTTATGGGTTTTGCACAAGCACTTGATTTAGAGGTTACGCCGCCATTGTGGCAAATGCCAATAACTGATAATGACCAATTATGGGCAAGTGAGAAATTAAGCAGTAATAATTCCACCAATAAACCGGTTGCGGTTATTTGCCCAGCAGCAAGCAAAGCAGAGCGCAATTGGCATGCTGAAGGTTATTCGCAAGCTGCCGAACATTTGAGTAAACGTGGTTTTAAAGTCGTTATTTGTGGTGGCCCAACAACCATGGAAAAATTACTAGCGGAAGCCATTATTAGTCGCAGTGAGTTTAGCGTTGATGAAAATGAAATACTCAACTTGGTTGGTGAAACTAGTCTTAAGCAATTACTCGCAGTATTAAAAATTGCCCACTTAGTGATTGCCCCTGACACTGGCCCCGCACACATGGCCGTTACCGTTGGTACACCTGTTGTTGGTTTATACGCTCATAGCAACCCAAAACGCACAGGTCCATATTTATACCCTCAGTACGTTGTAAGTGCTTATGAATCTGCGATACAACTACAATATAACCAAAGTGCTAATAACGTGCCGTGGGGAACACGTGCCAAAGGTAAAGATTTAATGATGCAAATTAGTATTGCTGAGGTCAATAAAACAGTCGATCGCTTAATCGCTGATAACTATAGCGAACTTGTTTAATCGAAATGGGATTTTAGTAGCAAATATAAGGACGTTATTATCCATACCAGATCACAGCGCTTAAACTTGTCTAGCGGGCAGGTTTTTGTAAAGCATTGGCTACCTGATAAACTAATTTCTAAGACGCCTATTATTTTATTACATGATTCACTCGGTAGTGTTGAATTATGGAAAACCTTCCCCGAGCAATTAGCCAAGCATTTATGTCGCCAAGTTATTGCCTATGACCGTATAGGGTTTGGGCAATCTTCATCCTTGCATGAATTGCCTTCAATTGACTTTATTGCTAAAGAAGCTTGTAATTACTTTCCGCAAATTAAGCAACGACTTAATCTAGAAAATTACGTTTTAATAGGGCACAGTGTTGGCGGTGCTATGGCTATTAACATTGCCGCATCTGATATAGATTGTTGCACTGCTATCACTATATCTGCGCAAGCATTTGTTGAAGATATTACTCTTCAAGGTATAAAGGTAGCTAAAGAGAATTTTAAACAACCAGGGCAAATTAAGCGTTTAGAAAAATGGCATGGCAGCAAGGCTAAATGGGTTTTAGAGGCCTGGTTTAAGATCTGGTTATTGCCGGAGTTCTCAAGCTGGAGTTTAGAGGGCTGTATTGGACGGGTTACATGTCCTGTGCTGGCAATTCATGGTGATAGCGATGAATTTGGTTCAAGTGCTTTTCCCGAGTATATTGCTAGCCATGTTAGTGGCAGATCAGAAATGCTACTTCTACGTGATTGTGGGCATATGCCACATAAAGAAAAAGTCACCGAAGTAATTGAAGGTATTGATAAATTCTTAACTATCAGTGGGTGTAATGTTTCATAATAAGGTTATATATAATTTTAACGATCGGCAAATAAAGCAGGTTTATCAGCTTCATAAGCAAACTTGGTGGGGTAGTGGTCGTACGCTAGCGGAAACTAAGTGTTGTATTCTAGGCTCGCAAGTTTGTATTGGCATATTGAATGAAAATAATGACGTGATTGCTTTTACTAGGGTGATCACTGACTTTATTTTTAAAGCAATAATTTTTGATGTTATTGTTGATAAGTCGTATCAAGGCTCGGGTTTAGGGCAGCGTTTGATGATGTTGGTGAAAGAGCATGAAAAATTAAAGAATGTACGGCATTTTGAATTATATTGTTTGCCCGAAATGGAAGCTTTCTATGAAAATTTTGGCTTCACTACAGATGTAGGCGGTATTAACCTAATGCGTTGTATTAACCCTTGAGAGATTAGTTATGCAAGAATATGTTACCGGTTTTATGTTTTCTGCGGATGCTGAAAAATTGGTGGTTATAAAAAAACTAAAACCACTATGGCAACGTGGCTTGTATAATGGTGTTGGTGGAAAAATTGAAGCTAATGAGTTATCAATTGATGCTATGGTTAGGGAATTCAAAGAAGAAACTGGCGTAATTACCCAGCCAGAAAATTGGACTTGTTTTGCCAATGTGTATCGACCAAGCGTTTACGATGTTGATATGTATTTTTCCCGCTCTGACCTTGCGTTTCAGGTACAAAGCATTGAGCAAGAAGAAGTGCATATTATTAACGTTAATAAATTACCTGAAAATCTTATTCCAAATTTACATTGGTTAATTCCGTTAGCATTAGATAGCCAAGCCGACTTTTCAGCACCTGTGCGAGTAACCGAAGTGGCAGAAAATCGTGTAACGGCTTAATTGCGTTTATCCTAAAATACCTCATTAAAACATTATAATAAGAATAAATAACGTGATAAAAAGTAGAAAACTCCACAAAATTATTGGCTTAATTTTAGTGTTACCTATGCTGGGTTGGACAATCACAGGTGTTATATTTTTTATCAAGCCTGGTTATCAAGGTGCATACGAACAACTGGCTATAAAAACTTATCCACTTAACGATGCAATTGCTGTTCAAGCAAAGAGTGACTGGCAAGAAATGAAATTAGTCACCACCATTTTGGGTGATCACTTATTGGTTAAAACTAAAAACAAAACAAAGCATTTAGATCCTAATTCACTGCTTCCTATAGCTACGCCTACTGAAACTGAATTTAAAACCTTATTAGTTGATGCATTTTCTCGTAATAGTGAACGTTACGGTGAAATTGTTACCTTAGACGGCTTATCGGCAATAACTAATACCGGAGTTGAAATTAAGCTTGATTGGAATAATTTAAGGTTAAGCCAAAAAGGCCAAGACACTCACGTAATAAACTTGCTGTACAAAGTGCACTATTTACAATGGACGTCACATAAAGGGTTCGACCAAGTGCTAGGTATCGTTGGTTTAATATTACTGATTTTTCTTACGTTTTTAGGCGTTAGGCTTTACCTTAAAAAATAAAGCTGTATTGTATATCAACTTGTAGCTCAATGAATGAGCCACGTTATACGCTTCTTTATTTCATTCATTTATAAGGATTTAATGTGAATAAATGCCTTTATATTCTATGCTTTTTTATATTTTCTTTTTCTATTCAAGCGACAGCGATTATTGATAACGAAACGGTCGTTCGCCACAAAAATTGCTTCGAAGGACGCTTTGCAACATTTGAAAATTGGCAAACATTTATTAGTAATAAAATAGCGAAAAAAATCGAAAATAAGGATATGCGTGTTAAACGTCTAGCCATGTTTGAGCGTAACTTTAAAGCGGTTGATTTTAAGCGATTTAAGAATAATTTAGAGTGCCAATCAATAAAGTATATGGTTGATGGTCATCAGGTTTCAGGTTTTGTTGTTAAACCGAAAAACACAAACGGCAAGCTGCCAGTGTTAATATATAACCGTGGTGGTAATGGCAATTTTGGCGCAGTGGTTTTTGCAGCATTGATGCGTAATATTTTTCCAGTAGCAGAACAAGGCTTCATCATTATTGGCAGTCAATACCGAGGCACACTTACTAAAAATAAAACTGCTGCTGATGAATTTGGTGGTAAAGATGTAGATGACGTTGTGGCATTATTTGATTTGATTCAAAGTATTACAGCCGCAGATGCTGAGCGAATAGGCATGTTCGGCGCTAGCCGTGGTGGTATGCAATCATATTTAACACTCAAGCGAACTAATAAAGTTAAAGCTGTTGCTGTGATAGCAGGTAAATCTGATGCTATTGTTGGTTTAAAGCAGCGACCCAATATGGAAGCTGTGTATCGTAAACGTATTCCTAATTATGAACAGAATAAGCAAGTAGAACTTGAAAAACGTTCTGTGCTTTATTGGCTTGATAAAATTCCTCAAAATGTGCCTATTCTATTACTTCACGGTATGTCCGACGAGCGTGTTTCTGTAGAGCAATCAATATCTTTGGCTGAGGCGTTAGAAAAAGCTGGTATGCCGCATAAGTTGGTACTTTATCCCGGAGACAATCATGGGCTTACGCAAAATAAAGTAAAAGCAACTCAAGAAATAGTTACTTGGTTCAACAAGCATCTATAAGTACGAGTTGCTGTGTTCATTCATCAATAAGTTGCTGTAAAGCCGCTAATGAACGTTGTGTTGCACCTTGGTTAGCCTGTACAACGCTGTAAGCATTTTTCCCTAATGAAAGGGTTGTGTCGTGATCGGTTAGTAAAGCTTTAACTTCTTGCGCTAATGCTTGCGGCATATCTTCATTTTCATCGACTTGTACTACGCCATTTGCATTATGGAGTTGAGCTAAAATTTCTTTAAAATTACTCATATTTGGGCCAACGATGACAGGTTTTTTAAATAAAGCCGGCTCTAATGGATTATGACCACCAATATCACTGAAACTTCCACCCATAATCACCACGTTGGCTAAGGCACAAGCAGGAAGTAATTCGCCTAATGTATCAATAATCCAGACATTAGCGTTTAAAGTCACCGAATGAGCTTCGCTTCGTCTTAACACTTGATTGCCAGCTTCCTGAGCAAGCTTGGTGACTTGTTCAAAGCGCTCCGGATGACGGGGAACAATAATTAATAAAGCGGTATTATCTTGTTGTTTTACTTGGTCAAAAGCTTGCAAAGCTAAAGCTTCGTCACCTGGGTGTGTACTAGCAATAAGCAATATATTACGTGGCTCTACAATTAGTTTTGCTAGTTCTTGTTGTTTTGATACAACATCTGGGTTTAATGAAATGTCAAATTTAAGGTTACCAGATAATTCGCATTGTTTAGTATTTGCACCTAAAGCAAGGTAATTATCTTGATTAACCTGACTTTGGGTTAATATTTTATCAAAGCATTGAATAGCCGGAGTAATTAGCCAGGTGAGTTTTTGATAACTACGCATTGATTTATCGGATAAACGACCGTTCACTAGCAGTAACTTAATATTTTTACTTTTACTCTGAGCAATTAAATTTGGCCATAGTTCTGTTTCCATAAACACCATAGCTTTTGGTTTTAGTCGTTGCAGGAATAATTGTGTTGATAAGATGTTGTCGAGTGGCAGGTAGCAATGTTGAACCTTGTCAGCAAAAAGTTTTTTGACTTGTGCTGAGCCTGTAGGTGTAAAGGTTGTTACTGTGATCGCCAAGTTTGGGTATTTTTTTATAAGCTGGCTAATAAAAGGCTTAAGGGCAATAATTTCACCAACACTCGCCGCATGAACAATAATGCCGTTAGGTTTTAGCGTTGTAGGCAAAACCCCTAAACGTTCACTCAATCGCTGGCGATATTCACTATGATTGATTGAACGAATAAGTAGTACAATGACTAACACTGGTGTTAGCAATAGAAATATTAAACGGTAAAGCAGCAAGGCTAAAAAATATCGCACTAAAATAAACTCAAAATCAACTAGCTAAGTAGGTTGTTAGTATAACTAACTATCGATATAGATAGTTATACCAATTTGATCAATTAATTAAATTGGTATTAGTAAGAATTAAAAGCTAGCGTTCGAATATGGTATCGAGAATGATTGAAGAATTTGTTCTTTCCACCCCTTCAGTTGAACATACCATGTTGAGTACTTCGCTGAGCTTTTCTAATGTACTCGCTTGAATCGTAACAAGTAAGTCGTATTCACCGCTAATTGAATAAATATGGCTGATTTGATGAACTTTACGTAATGCTACACAAATGGTTTGGCGCAAGTTAGGCTTTACTTTTAATGAAACGTTAGATGAAATTAGTTTACTGGTATATTCACTACCTAACACGACGCTATAAGCTTTAATAACATTGTTATCTTCCAGCTTATTAAGGCGATTTTGTATCGCGGTTCTCGACACGCCAGTTGCCCTAGCTATATCAGACACACTGGCTCGGGCATTGACCCGTAGTATCGATAATAACTCTTCATCTTTTTCTGTTAGCAAACTCAGTAGCCTTTACAATAAACCTATAAATCAGCTAATAAGTTACACTTTGTTATGGTTATATGTCAATTTAACTATTAAAAAGGTCATATTAACAAGTATTGCCACTTTTCTTGTTTAACCGTCTAAGCTGATAATACAACAATTGAACACATATCATTTATTAAGGAATTAACGTGACTGATTCTTCATCAACAAAAGGTTTTTACTCGCATTTAACTGCACAAATAGAGCAAGTAAAAGAAGATGGTTTATACAAAGCTGAACGTGTTATTACCACGGCTCAACAGCCGCAAATAGCCGTAAATACTGGTGAAGATGTGGTTAACTTTTGTGCCAATAACTATTTAGGTTTAGCAAATCACCCATCGTTAATTACTGCGGCAAAGCAAGGCTTAGATGAGCATGGTTTTGGCATGGCATCAGTACGTTTTATTTGTGGTACACAAGATATTCACAAAACTTTAGAAGAGAAATTAAGTGCCTTTTTAGGAATGGAAGATACCATTTTGTATTCTTCATGTTTCGATGCCAATGCAGGTTTGTTTGAAACCTTATTAGGTCCAGAAGATGCAATAATTTCAGATGCTTTAAACCACGCCTCTATTATTGACGGCGTACGTTTATGTAAAGCAAAACGTTTTCGTTATGCCAATAATGACATGGTTGAATTAGAAGCACGCTTAAAAGAAGCTGATGAAGCCGGTGCTCGTTTTAAGTTGATTGCCACTGATGGTGTATTCTCAATGGATGGTGTTATTGCCAACCTTAAAGGCGTTTGTGATTTAGCAGATAAATATAATGCTATGGTAATGGTTGATGATTCACATGCAGTGGGGTTTGTTGGTGAACAAGGCCGCGGTAGTCACGAGTATTGTGAAGTGATGGGTCGTGTCGATATTATTACTGGTACTTTAGGTAAAGCAATGGGTGGTGCATCAGGCGGTTATACGGCAGCGAAAAAAGCAGTTGTTGAGTGGTTACGTCAACGTTCTCGTCCATACTTATTCTCAAATTCATTAGCCCCGGCAATTGTAAATGCTTCAATTAAGGTATTGGATTTACTTGCAGACGGTGATGACCTGCGTAAAACCTTAAAAGATAACGCGGCATATTTTAGAACTCAGATGGAAGCTGCTGGCTTTACTTGTGCTGGTGCTGACCATGCCATAGTGCCTGTTATGTTAGGTGATGCGAAAGTGGCTAGTGATATGGCTGATCGCTTATTAGCTGAAGGTATTTACGTGATTGGTTTTTCATTCCCTGTAGTGCCAAAAGGTCAAGCACGTATTCGCACTCAAATTTCAGCAGCGCACACTAAAGCTGAATTGGATAAAGCGATTGAAGCGTTTATTCGTATCGGTAAAGAAATGAAAGTGATTGAGGGCTAATCATGAAGTCTTTAGCAAAATTAAAAGCAGAACCTGGCATTTGGATGACAGATTCGCCTATGCCTGAGTTGGGGCATAATGATCTGTTAATCAAAATTAAGAAAACAGCGATTTGTGGTACTGATATTCATATTTACAACTGGGACGAATGGTCACAAAAAACCATTCCAGTGCCTATGGTAGTTGGTCATGAATATGCTGGCGAAGTGGTTGGTATAGGCGAAGAAGTTAAAGGCTTTGCTATTGGCGATCGTGTATCAGGTGAAGGCCATATAACTTGTGGCCATTGTCGCAATTGTCGTGGTGGACGTACGCACTTATGCCGCAATACGGTTGGTGTCGGCGTGAATCGTGAAGGTTCATTTGCTGAATACTTAGTGATACCAGCATTTAACGCTTTTAAATTACCCGACGAAATATCTGATGATTTAGCAGCTATTTTTGACCCGTTTGGTAATGCTGTACATACTGCACTTTCTTTTGACTTAGTTGGTGAAGACGTGCTCATTACTGGTGCAGGCCCGATTGGCATTATGGCTGCTGCAGTAGCTAAACATGTGGGTGCTCGTCATGTTGTGATAACCGACGTCAATGAATATCGCCTAGACTTAGCACGAAAAATGGGTGCAACGCGCGCTGTAGACGTTAGTAAGGAAAAACTTGCTGATGTGATGACTGAGCTGGGAATGACCGAAGGGTTTGATGTTGGTATGGAAATGTCGGGTGTTCCTATGGCATTTACTGATATGTTAGCCAATATGAACAACGGTGGAAAAATAGCCATGTTAGGTATTCCAGGACAGGATATGGCAATTGACTGGAGCCAAGTTATTTTTAAAGGCTTAACTATTAAAGGCATTTACGGTCGTGAAATGTTTGAAACTTGGTATAAAATGGCTAGTTTGATCCAGTCAGGTTTAGATCTGTCACCAATCATTACCCATCATTTTAATATTGATGATTTTCAGCAAGGTTTTGATATCATGCGTTCTGGGCAGTCAGGTAAAGTTATTCTAGATTGGGAAGCATAATGGCACATAGCGAAGAAAATTTTAAACACATGCAAATTGGTGAATTGCAGCAGGTATTAGCTGATAACACGCATGTTGTGGTTGATATTCGCGATCCGGCTTCATTTCAGGCTGGTCATATTCCAAATGCATTGCATTTAAGTAATGAAAGTTTACCTGAATTCTTACGCACAGCTGATTTTGATGCACCTGTAGTAGTTTGCTGCTATCACGGTATTTCAAGTCAGCAAGCGGCGCAGTTTTTAATCAGTCAAGATTTTACTGACGTTTACTCGCTTGATGGTGGCTTTACTGATTGGCAGCTGCAATATCCGGATACTGTTGCTCGTTAATGACTACTGAAGATTTGCGTCCACTGGTAAGTGTAAAGCAACACAATATTGCTTTATTGTTTTGTGATTATTTAGACACTATTGAGATCAGGGCGCAAATTAACAATGAAGATGATAACTTCGTTATCTATTGTCAGCCGGATAAATACGAACTAGCAGTAGCAGAATTTAAGCAATTTATTGAGCAACCTTATCAAGCTAAGTATCAACAAGCGGCATGGAAAAACGGTAATGTTACCGATGTTAATTCACATTCTCCATCGTTATTCAGCAGTTTTAAAAAGCAGTTTTTAGCTCATGCAGGCATTGTTACTTTAACGATATTTCTCGCGTGTTGGTTGGTATTTATTGCAAGTTTACTGGGTTGGTCAGGCACATTATTCCAGCAATTAAAGTTTTACTCTTATTTTAGTTTTGAACAAGTTATTCAAGCACCGCACCGTTTATTAGGCCCTGCACTGTTTCATTTTTCTTGGCTGCATATCGTGTTTAATACGATGTGGTGGTGGCAATTGGGCGGCTCAATTGAGCAAGTATTTGGTAAAGCTAGTTTAATAAAAGTATTTTTAGTCACAGCCTTGGTATCAAATATTGGCCAATATTTAGTTGATGGGCCAAACTTTGGCGGCTTATCGGGTGTGGTTTATGGTGTTCTCGGTTATGTTTGGTGGCTTGGCTGGTTGTTGCCAGAGAAAGGCCTTACCTTGTCTAAGCCAATTGTTGGTTTTATGCTGTTTTGGTTACTGTTAGGTTACACCAACATTTTACCCGTTAATATCGCTAATACAGCACATTTGTTAGGCTTAATTAGTGGTTGTTGTTTAGCATATATTAAAGTGCTAAAAGAGAAAAAGCCCACGACTTAATTAAAGTGATGGGCTTTTGTTATAATTTACAGTAGGTGGCTAGTTATCTAACCATTGGGTAAATAACAACTTCTTAATTAATGGCTTACCGGTTTCTTTTTCTAGAAGCTGTTTTACTTTTTCTTCACATAAGCGCTGAATTTCATGGCGACCATTAATAGATTTAACTTTTGATTCAGGCTGCTGGCCAATAATATTTATGATAGCGTCACGTAGTAACGGGGAATGATGTTCAACCACTTCGTAATTAGATGAATCTTCTATCATTAGTTCAACGGTAAGGCGAACGTAGCCCATTTTTTTCTTTACTGCTATGTAATTAGTCACAATTGAAGGTTCAAACCCAAAGTAAGCGTAATCAGCTGCTTTAACCGATGTTGAACTTAACAATACTACTAATAATAAAATGGACATTTTCATAACACTAAAACTCGAATCAAAAAATTGTTAATTGGCTAAGTGAATTACTTCACTACACAGGTTTAAAAACCATAGTATCTTCAATAGTAACGCGAATTTTACTTGCGCGCAGAATTATTTAGTTATTTTTTCACGATAATACTCTCAAATGTATCATACCATTATCAGGCGCTGACTATTCATCCATGCAGGCTATATTTTTCCCATGCTTAACGCTATCATACGTCGTTTTTGATAATTTAAGTTATAGGTATCGTTAGCAGGTATGGCAGCAGAGCACCCTTTATTTCCTGTACAAATGGCCGCAACTTGGCAAAACCCAAGTGCAGCAAAAATAAATCACCAGCTACGTGATTGGTTACTTGACCCTGCTTCGTTAACGGCGCGCCTAAAGCAACATTGTCAGCACTTTCGTGTTGAAGTACTTGGGCAAAAAATTGAAGCATGCAGTGTTATTGAAGCTAATCAAGATATACACGCTGGTGAGCAAGTGCTAGTGCGTGAAGTGCTATTGTATTGTGACGATATTGCGCAGGTTTTTGCTCGTAGTTTACTGCCGTTAAAGTCTCTAACCGGAGAGCAGCAGCAACTTGCTCATCTAGGCACGCAGTCACTTGGGCAAGTACTATTTAATCATCCTGACTTGTTGCGGAAAAAAATAGAAGTCGCAGAATTTAACCAACAATCTACAGTGGCAAAAATAGCTCAGCATTTGTTATTCGACGTGGTGCAACCTATGTGGGGGCGTCGTTCAGTGTTTATGCTAAATAATAAGCCGTTAATGGTGGCGGAAGTATTTCTTCCTGGTGCCTTTGCTTACCAAGAATAAAAGGGTTTTACATTGAGTGAATTAACCGAAAAGCTAACCGCGATAATGCAAATTACCCGTATGGATAAGCCAATAGGAACTTACTTATTATTATGGCCTACCTATTGGGCACTTTGGATTTCGGCTGACGGCTGGCCGTCAATGCATATGCTGATTGTGTTTAGTTTAGGGGTATTTTTAATGCGTAGTGCCGGCTGTGTGATTAATGACTTTGCTGATCGAAAAGTAGATGGGGCAGTTAAACGGACGCAAAATCGCCCGTTAGTTACAGGCGCACTGTCGAGTAGTGAAGCATTGCAGTTGTTTGCTACCTTTGTACTCGTTGCTTTTGGTTTAGTGCTGACCTTAAGTGATTACACAATTATGTTGTCTTTGGTCGCAGTGATGTTAGCGGCCAGTTATCCATTTATGAAGCGTATTACTCATTTACCGCAAGTGGTGTTAGGGGCGGCATTTAGCTGGGGTATGATCATGGCTTTTGCTGAAGAGCAAGGGTATATACCTGTAGTCGCTTGGTTATTATTTAGCGCAAATGTTTTATGGACTGTGGCTTATGACACTATGTATGCCATGGTTGATCGTGATGACGACCTAAAAATTGGTGTGAAGTCGACGGCAATACTATTTGGTAATAACGATAAGCGTATTATTTTATTGCTACAATTACTGACTTTAGCCTTACTGTTTACCGTTGGTAATATATTGGCATTTGGTTGGCCATATCAGCTGTCATTAGTTATAGCTGCTGGCTTTTTCTGCTATCAACAAATCTTAATTGCTGGCCGAGAACGTGATCGTTGTTTTCAAGCGTTTTTAAATAATCACTATGTAGGATTAGTGGTTTTTGTTGGTGTAGCTATTGAATATTTATAGCGATTTACATGAGTAAAATTAGCATTTGCTTAAACAGTAGCAAATGCTAATTTGAACTAGCTCTATCGCATAATACTTTGCAATACTTCAATATCTACTAAGTTACTAACTGAGCTTTTTAACAAGCCTAATGTGCTGCTATCAACGAGCTTGTCGTCTTCATCTTGCATTATGTAACCGTGTTCTTTCATTGCTAATATCAAGGTCGACTGAGCTTTCTTATCAATAAACTCTGGCGCGTTAATATTATTTAATACAGATAAACGTTGGGCTATGGCAACAACTTTTTCATCTAGTTCTGATTTTGAAATTGGTGCTAATCGGCCAAGTAATGAAGTTATTATCGCAAACCTTTGCATGGTTTCATTTACACATTCAGCCATTAATCGCACCGTGGCGCGAGCTTCACTAGCGCTTTCCAGTGACCAAAAGCCGGCTTTGCTTTGCTTTGCAAGGTTTTCGTTAGATAGAAACTGACAAATTGCCTGTACTTGTTCACTAATATCGTCTGCTGATTGCCATAAAAACAAATCGGTCTTTAACAATTGAGCGATGCGCTGTATTTGCGCTACAAGGTCTTCATGACTGATTTTTGCATTACGCTCCAATAAGCGACAAACCAATGAAGGGACAATAAAAGTGTGCAAAATATTATTACGATAATAACGAAGCTCTAAAATAGCGCTTTCAGTTAAAGATATTATTTCACCAAAACTGTCTTGATTGATAGTGACCTTGTTTAAGGTGATCACATGCTCAAGTAGTTGTGCGCCTGTTTCACTTGGTACTGTTAATTCAGTGTGATAAGGGGCTGCGCGTTGCAGGGCTAAAAAGAAATCTAACTGACTGATTAATTCTGCTTTTGTTAAAGCTTTGCTTTCGGTCGCATGTAGAATAAGAGAAATAAGAGCAACGCCATTTAACGCCGCACATTGGTTAATTGAAGTCATTACTTGTTGCGCAAGTGTATTAACGCTTGGTGTTAACCATTTGGGTTTTTGAGGATCAATCGGATCAATTGCTTGTTTCCAGTCTGGTACTTGTTTATTGAGAAACTGATTGATATTAATAGGCTCACCAAAGTTTACATAACCTTTACCGTAATTTCTTAAATTACGGATTGCTTTAATAACACCGAAAATTGATTCGCCTTTTTTCTGGCTACCACTGAGCTCTTTGTGATAAGTGCCTACTTCCATAACGTGTTCATAACCTAAATATACGGGTACTAAGGTGAGAGGACGATCAATACCGCGTAGTAAACTTTGAATGGTCATCGCAAGCATACCGGTTTTTGGTGATAGTAATCGCCCGGTGCGACTACGACCTCCTTCAGAGTAATATTTGACTGAATAGCCACGTTCAAACAATAGGCCTAAATACTCTCGGAAAATAGTTGAATAAAGACGATTTCCCTTAAAGCTTCGGCGAATAAAGAATGCTCCGGCCTTTCTAAAGATAGGTCCGGCAGGCCAGAAATTTAAGTTAATGCCAGCTGCAATACGCGGTGTCACTAAGCCTTGTTGAAAAATAACATAGGTCAGTAATAAATAGTCCATGTGACTGCGATGACAAGGTACGTAGATAATTTCGTGGCCTTCTTGAGCTAAGTTACGTAAACGTTCGGCCTTATTTACTTCAATACCGTTATAGAGTCTATTCCATAACCAGCCTAAAATACGTTCGCCAAAACGCACAGTAACATCGCGATAATCGCCAGCTATCTCGTCCATAATCGCTAACGCTTGTTTTCTAATTTCTGCTTCACTAACGGCTTTATTTTTTGCCTCATCAGCTATTAGGCGCTTAATTGCAGGATTTACCAATAATGCTTCAAACATTTGTTGGCGATGCATAAGTCTTGGGCCAGTCGCCGCAATTATTTGGCGATGAAAATGAAAGCGAGCGATACGCATTAATTTTCGGGCACTGGCTTCGTCACTGCCGTGTTTATCGGCCATATGACGAAACGAAATCGCTTCACTAAAACGCACCATAGTGTGACGGCCTAAAAATAGCACGATAAAGAATTTTCGTAACCAAGTTGGTGATTCTTGATCTGCTAATAAGTTACCGACATTAGTGGTATTTTTTTCTTTGGTTGGTGTGCGCCCCCAAATAACATTGGCGGGAATTAATTGTGCGTCAAGGTTCTCATCTTTGGCATGGGCGTTTAAGAGTTCAAAGCCTTGAGCTATCGCGGTGGTTTTACTGGGTTTTCGCCAATGAAATAATGCCGTTGGTTTCTCTAAAAACAATAA
Source organism: uncultured Colwellia sp. (assembly GCA_913058245.1). Lineage (GTDB taxonomy): Bacteria > Pseudomonadota > Gammaproteobacteria > Enterobacterales > Alteromonadaceae > Cognaticolwellia. The sequence goes on along the minus strand of CAJXQJ010000015.1, from coordinate 47,707 downwards.
TCGAGATAATAGCTGGTTATTAACACGAACTTTTTCTAATGGATCAGGCAGGTTAGCTTTTTTACAGGCCTTACGTAACGATAAAACATCACTCGCAGATTGGTGACGTAACACATAAAAAACGGGTTGCTCAGCATTAAGCTGACCTGAATTAATAATTTTATCGGCAACAATTTTGCAACGAACCAATAACGTAATTGGTAAACGGAGCAATAAATAGAATAATTTACGAATAGCTAACATCTTGTTTTACTCAACTTTATTTGACTGGTTATTGTATCACTTAGCGACAATATTGTCTCTTTTTCGCTACGTTCGAGACATTTTTAACAATAGTAAGCCATGATATTTTACTTATTTAATGTTTGTCTCATGCTAAATGCTATTAGTTTAGTGAAAAATAACCAAATTCTGTGAATAATGTGACTCTCATTACTGAATTAATTTAGGCTAAGCATGCAAAACAATAAGCCGGTAAAGAAAATTGCGATATTTGTTGATGTACAAAATATTTATTACACCACCCGCGATACTTTTTCCCGACAATTTAATTATCGAGAATTTTGGCGTCAAATAAGTGCAGAAGGTGAAATAGTTATTGCCAATGCGTATGCCATTCAACGTAGCGATGATCAGCAGCACAAATTTCAAAAAGCACTTAAACATATAGGTTTTGATGTTAAGTTAAAACCTTTTATTCAGCGACGTGACGGCTCGGCAAAAGGTGACTGGGATGTTGGAATAACTATAGATGTAATGGAAGCTGCTGCCGATGTTGATATTGTTGTACTGCTTTCAGGTGATGGAGATTTTGAGCTACTATTGCGTAAAGTGATGGCTCGAAATAGCGTACATACTTATGTTTATAGCGTAACAGAATTAACTGCACAAGCCTTGATTAATAGCGCTAGTGAGTTTTTTCCAATTGACAGCAGTTTACTGATGTAAGCTAAATCTTTTTAGCTATGGTTTACTGATATTTGTAATTTTTGTTAGAGATAAGTATGGTATTTCGATAACAACGATAAAAAACAATAATAATAAGGAATCGTCATGTCAGTTGAAGCTCTATACAAAGTTATTTTATACCCCTTTATTAATGAATCGCTTGCTAGTTTAAAAGCAATGACGAATTTAACCGGTGAGGCGGGTGAAGCCTTTGTTGATAGCGTTGATGATTTTCGCTTCAAAGGCTATGCAGTGTGTTCTGAGGTAACAGGTGGACTCGATGGCGTTATTATGATGCATCATTACCCTGAAACGGCAATTGCCATTGGTAATTCGGTCTGTGAAAACATGTTTGAAGAAAGCTATGCGTTTACCGAAATTAATCAAGATTTAAGCAATGCTTTAGCAGAATGGGGTAATACCATTGTTGGTCGCTCAACTGATTTACATGGTCGTTATAGCTTAGATTACAAGTTTTCTAGCCCTTATTTTGTTCACGATGTACAAGACATGGACAAATATTTAGTGGGTGTAAAAGAAGTTATTACGGTACCTATTACTGTTAACGGTGTTGGCCGTTACTACTTTAACCTGCTTATTCGCAATGTTGAATATCAATCTGTCGGTATTAAACGTGAGGCGAGTGCCGGCATCGCTAATACTCATTCCACCCCGTTACCACTGGCGAGTAAAATTTTACTCGTTGACGACAGCGCCATGATCCGCAAAGCACTTAAACGTTACCTGTCACAACTGGGCTATAATAATGTGATTGAAGCCGATGATGGTTCAACTGCAGTAAAAATGGTAACGCAATATCAGCCTGATTTTATGATTATGGATGTGGTAATGGGCGAAATGAATGGTGATCAAGCTCTTGCTGAAATTCGCGCTAATGGCAGCGATGTACCTGTTGTCATGTTGTCATCGGTTACCGATAAAACTTTAGTAAGTCAGTGCCAAGCGCATGGTATTTCCGGTTTTATATTTAAGCCCATTCAAGCAGATACTGGCGCAGAAATTGTTAAAGATTACTTAAAAATTGCCTAGTAAATTATGCTCATTCAACTTTGCCGTGCTTCATTTTTTAAACTGAAGTGCGGTAAAGAACAAATGTGTAGCAATTAAATTTGCTGTTTTGAAACAAAATGCTTATTTCCTAGGTCAGTGTTAGCCAGCTTAATTAACTTTTGGATATTGTAGTGCGCTTTTTTTGTTTTACATGGTTATTGGTTTTGTTTAGCTTTGATACTGTTGCAACTAGTGATTTTGAAGTTAAACTCGTTGACGTAAATAATGAGCCTTTGACCGATATGGTGGTATTTTTGCAGCCACTAGACGATGTTGTATTACCGGTAAATAATAAAGTTGTTGAAATAGGACAACTCGATCGTGCCTTTACACCTTATATCAGTGTTATGCAGCTTGGCAGTGCTGCGACGTTTCAAAATCAAGATGATATTACCCATCATATTTATTCTCCTGTAGGCGAAAATAAGTTTTCGTTTAAAATTCGTGCCGGTCAGTCTCAAATCAAAAATGATTTTCAACAGCTCGGTGAAGTTGCTATGGGTTGTAATATTCATGACTGGATGAGTGGTTATTTGTATATCGTTGATACGCCACTTTTTGGCAAAACTAATAACCAAGGTATTGCTAGTATTGTAATGCCACACGAGGGAAAATATCGTTTGGTAGTTTGGCATCCACAAATGAAAGTTGAAGGCCATAGCGTAAGCAAAACGTTAACATGGCCAACAAGCCAACAATTTACATTCAAAGTTCCACATAAAATAGCTAAAATATCTAAACAAGAGAATGAAGAAGATTTCGATTTTTTATCTGACTACTAAGGATAGTTTTTCTTAATGAAGAGCTTACAAACTAAAATATTTTTGTTTTTTGTGCTGCTGTTGCTCATGGTGCAAGCTATTGCTTTTTGGACGATTATGGCTGGCAATAAAAGCCAAGAACAGCAAGAAATTGCTAATCGTTTAAATACTGCGAAAACAATATTTAATGCCCAATTTGATAGCCGGCGCGACTATTTAACGGCGTTTGCTGAAACTGCAGCAAAAGACTATGGCATTAAACAAGTATTTGAAGATGAACTTCGTAGTTTGTTGGTAGCAATGAACAATCATCGCAAACGCATTGACGCTGATATAGCGATGGCGATTTCAGCGGAAGGTGTGGTAACAGCACAATTACTTGCAGAACAAACATCGTCAGGCAAAGTAAAAATCAAGCAAGGCAGCGAGCGTAATCAAACATTTCGGTTTCCTAAGTGGTTAGAAAACCAAGAGCAAGCCCATTTGTATGTAGTTAATGGCGCAGTATACCAAATAAGTTTTTCACCAATGAACGTTGGTGCTCGTACTATCGGTTGGTTAGCATTTGGATTTGAAATTGATCAAGAACTAGCACAACACTTTTTTGATATTACCCAGCTACATACCGACTTTGCTATATTGCACAATGATAACTGGAGTTTGATTGCCTCATCCAATGAAAAAGCGCACCTAACTTTAACCAAAAGCATAATTAATAACACCACTCCAAGTGAGTATATTGCCATTGGTGATCTGATTGATGAAGAAGGCCATGTTCAACTTGCCCTTGCGATGTATGGTTTACGTGCAGATATCGTTGAAGTACTGCAAAAGCAATGGTGGCAGTTTCTAATACTTACCTTCGTTACTTTACTACTATCTTTAGCTGTTGCTTATATTATAGCGGCGTCAATTACAAAGCCGGTAAAACAACTAGTTAAGCAAGCGAAAATTGTTGCCAGTGGTGATTATCACCAAACGGTAAAAGTTAATGATAATAGCGAATTAGGACAATTGGCTACTGAGTTTAACGCTATGCAATCAGCAGTACTATCGCGTGAAAAATCAATTACTCATAGAGCCAATCATGACCCACTTACCGATTTGCCTAATCGCAGTGTATTAAAACTAACCTTACAAACCCTAGCTGATAAAAAACAAGAGTTTACCGTATTTCATTTAAATTTAAGTCGTTTAAAAGACGTCAATGAAACGCTTGGTCATGATGTCGGTGATTGGTTGATTAAAGCGACAGCCAAACGGCTAAGTACCTTGAAAGAATTTCAATTGCTTTGCCATATTGGTGCTGATGAATTTGTACTATTAGCCGAACTCTCTCCGACATTACCGAAAGATGTTTTAGTTGGGAAAATACACCAGGTATTAGAAGAAAACTGTGAATACCAAGGGATAAGTTTACAATTGCAAGTACGTATAGGTATTGCTGCTGTTCCAGAGCATTGTCAAACTACTAAATCAGTGCTGCAAATGGCGGATACAGCTTTACACCATAGTCATAAAGTTAATAAGTTGGTACAGACTTATCACCAAGACTTTGATGTAAATAGTGTTGAACGATTAAATTTAATCAATGATTTAAAAGATGCTATTGCTGATGATCAATTAGAACTACATTACCAACCTAAGTTAAATTTACAAACGGGTATTGTTACCCATGTTGAGGCGTTAGTACGTTGGCGTCATCCAAGTTTAGGTATGGTACCTCCTGATAACTTTATTCATATTGCTGAACAAACCGGACAAATTAATGCATTAACACAATGGGTTTTTATTACGACATTAAAGCAATATCAGCTATGGCGAGAATTGGGGCTGAATATTAGTGTTGCTGTAAATATTTCTGCAGAAAACCTTAAAGATAGCCATTTTTATCAATTTATCTGTCAGTCTTCTGAGGAATATAAAGTTCCAGCAGAAAAAATTACCTTAGAAGTAACAGAAAGCGCAGTAGTTGATGACCCTGAGACTGCTATTGCTTTACTACAGCAGTTTAAATCGCGCGGAATGCGCATTTCTATTGATGATTACGGCACTGGCTATTCGTCATTAGCACAATTAAAGCAATTACCGGTGCATGAACTGAAAATTGATAAATCCTTTGTGCAGCGATTATCAGAAGATGAAGATGATCGAATTATTGTTCGCTCAACCATTGAGTTGGCTCATAATATGGGCTTGAGTGTAGTTGCTGAAGGTATTGAAGATGAATTTGCATTAAACTGGCTAGCAAAAAATAACTGCGAGCTTGGACAAGGGTACTTTATTAGTCGCCCGAAGCATGCCAATGAATTAACGCCTTGGTTATTAGAACAAGAGGCGTATGTTTTTGAATAGGATCTTACTTTGTTAAAAATACTGGTAGCGGTTGCATTAATTGTTAGTTTTGCCACCGCATATGCTACTGAATATAAATGGCATGGCGTGCTTGATGTACGAGCTACCAGTGCATCAACCCTTAAAAGTTATGTTGATGGTGGGTATGGAAAGTTTACTAGCGGCAATGGCGAAAATATTTCATTAGCACAAGCTGGTATAGAGCTTTCGATTGAGTGGGATACAGGTATTAGTGCACATATGGTTGCCAATGCTTACAGCGATGAAAATGACACACTAATAGGCTTTACGGAAGCCTTTCTTAAATATCGCAGTTTACCCAATAGTGATGGTTATCGTTGGCAAACCAAAGCAGGTATTTTTTATCCTGAAATCTCACTAGAAAATAATGCCTTTGCATGGGCAAGTCGAAATACCCTCAACTCTTCAGCAATTAATACCTGGATTGGCGAAGAAATTCGAGTTTTAGGTAGCGAAATTGCATTAACAAGATTAGAAAAGTTCTCTGATAGTAATTTTGATCTTACCGTTGCTGCCACAGCTTTTATTAACAATGACCCCGCTGGCGCTTTACTTTCCTGGCATGGTTGGACAATTGGCAATCGTCAAATCTTATGGACGGAATCTAAAGCCATTCCTGATTTCGCAGCTCGCATGCCAGGCTATGATCTGAATGGCCAGGCAGCTAAATCTGATCCTTTTTTAGAGCTTGATGACAATTGGGGATTTCACTTAAGAAGTAAAATAAAGGTTCATAATAAAGGTCAAATAACCTTAGGTTATTACGATAACAAAGCGACACCTTATAGAGTGGAAAATGGTCAATATGGTTGGCGAACTCGTTTTACTCATGCTGGTTTTAGTTGGCGTTTGCCTTATGCTTTGGAATTAAGTGGTCAATATTTATCGGGCGATACCTTGATGCAAAGTCCACTAAAAATGGATGTAGTAAATAATGATTACTCCAGTGGTTACTTAGCATTATCAAAAAGATTTAAAAAGCATCGAACCACGATTAGGTTAGAAGAGTTCTCAGTCACGGACAACGACAACACTGTCGGTGATAATAATAATGAATACGGTAAATCAGCGACATTTAACTACACCTATCGCTACAGTAAGCCTTGGTTGTTATCTGTTGAGTATAACTGGGTGAATAGCAATCGCCCTGCACGTGCCTATATTGAGCAAGCAAGTAAGTTAGTCGAAAAGCAATGGCAACTTGCGGGTCGATACTTTTTTTAATTTTTAACGCTAATTATTGCGTGATAATAATGTCGAAATCTTTTACAAAATTTAAAACTATAATAATCATTACTCTATAGAACCATGTAAACTCATCAGTTTTTTGCTTGGCGTTATTTATGCATTAATTTTTAACTATATATAGATACTGCTTCTTAATTTTTCAAGGATGAACATTAAGTTCTACTAAAAATTAGCTTAGAGGTAACTGTTATGTTACGTAATGTACATATTATCGGTGTATTGTTTCTATTTCTGACTCAGTCTGCCTTTGCGGGCTTTATAGCTAATTCAGGAACATGTGATGTAGCTCGCGCAACACTTACAAGTATTGAACAAATTGTAGCCCCACCTCTTCCTTCAGGACAACCATCAGGTACTAATTTACTTTCTACTTCGTATGATGCCACCGCATGTGTTGGTGTTTATCCAGGAAATGATGATGCAGGTGGTTTGAGTTCTCCAAGCCCCAATATTGGCCAAGCGGGTGATGGATTACTAAATGGCGAAGATATTTTTAATGGTGAAGAATTTGTTGACCCTAGTGATTTTCAGGCATTAGATGCTAACGGTATTAAAGATGATCCAGGTTGGATTCATTTAGCTCATTTTGATTCAGAGAATAATGCCGCAGGTAATATATCCTATAGCACTGTTGGTCCATCTCCTTTAAATGACCCATTATTGACATTAGATGTGAGTGACTTATTAACTTTGTCATTATCATGTAGTGTCGCCGGTGACAATTTAACAGACTGTGACTCCATTGATTGGTTGTTAACGACTAAGCTCGATATTATTGATAATGTTCAAGAACTATTAGGTCCGTCAACTTTTGACCATTTAGCTTTTTCAGTCAAAGCTGGTAATCAAAAAAGCGGCGGTGGCTTTGCTGTGTATGATTTTAATTTTAAGACAATATTTGCTGCAGAAAATAATCCAGCATTAAATTTTCTTACACCCTATCAACTAGGGGGAACTTTAAATACGATGGATTTAGGCAGTAAAGGTATCTCCCACCTTAATGTTTGGGCACGTGATCCCATTGACAACACAACTAGAGTTCCAGAGCCATCGAGTTTAGCCTTATTTGCGCTGGCAATATTTGCTGGTAGTTATATCAGAAGAAGATATAACCGATGGTAAGGACTCTCGTTAGAAATAGAGTTTCGTAGATATTAAAAACGCTTCCAATTGGAAGCGTTTTAATATTTCGAATAACATGCTTGTTAATGTTATGTTAATTCATGATAAGCTATCCTACATAACTCAATGTATCAAAGCTGATACAAATAGTAGACAATTCGCTACTAATATCTATATTTTCAAAGGCTATGATGTAAATTCAAAGTTGTAAATACAGGAATTTAAAATGGTTAAATCAAAATTATTTGTCGGCTTATCATATCTTGTTGGGGCACTAAATTTTGCTCAAGCAAGTGACTATTCAAACCTTGTTATTGATAAACGAATTTGGCAAACATCCAACTTGACTGAATCAGCACAAACATCTAATGCCAAGATTAATAGTAAAGCCAAAGCAGGCTTATACTTCGATATTGATATTACTACACTTGAGCAGCAGCTTTTAAATAATAATACCCTGTTGGTTGATTTACCCTTGCCAGATGGTCGATATGTTAAATTTGAATTAACAGCCTCACAAGTTATGCACCCTGAACTTGCAGCGAAATATCCGAGCATTAAAACATTTGTTGGTCGACAAGTTGGAAACGCTAACAACACTGGTCATTTTGATATTACCCCACAGGGCTTTCATGGGGTATTTAGCCAAGGTGTAGAACAAGTATTTATCGATCCAAGTAGTAGAGATAGCAATAGTAAATATCATAACTATTTTCGTAAAGACGCAGAGCCTATCATTGAGACTGAATTTTCAAAACGCCTGTCACCACGTAAGAAAAATGTAACTACGACAAGTATTCAGTCGCAAAGAGCTTCGAGAAGCAGTGGACAAGCGAACACTTTAACAACTTATAAGCTTGCCATTGCTACAACCGGTGAATATGCCGCTTTTCACGGCGGTACAAAAGAAAGTACATTGGCGGCTTTAGTAACGCTAGTAAATCGATTGAATGACGTATACCAACGTGATTTATCAATAAAGTTTGAGCTAGTAGCAAACAATGACAGCATTATTTTTACTGATAGTAGTACAGATCCCTTTGCCAATACAGATGAAGATATTAACGTTAATGCCGGTGTAATTGATGGTGCTATTGGGGCCGTGAATTACGATATTGGTCATCTTGTTGGCACTGGTGGTGGCGGTTTAGCTGGCTTTAGAGTGGTTTGTACTAATATAAAAGCGGAAGGTGTGACCGGTAGTGGTAGACCGACATCAGATTCTTTCTATATAGATTATGTTGCTCATGAAATTGGTCATCAATTTGGTGCTGATCACACATTTAACGGTGGGCAAGGTGCCTGTGATGGCAACCGAGAAACAAACAGTGCTTATGAACCTGGCAGTGCTTCTACTATTATGGGCTATGCGGGCATTTGTGATGGCCAAAATATACAAGGAAATTCAGATCCGTATTTCCATATTCATTCAATTGATCAAATTAGAAATTTCACGTCAAGTTTATCAAGTTGTGGTACAACGTCGAGCTTAGCTAATGATGCTCCAACAGTAGATGCCGGCGTTAATCGTACAATACCTGCCAACACGCCGTTTACCTTAACGGGCAGCGCAACAGATGCTGACAATGACAGCTTGAGTTATAGTTGGGAACAGCATGATTTAGGTGCGCAAAGTAATAGCGCAGCCGAAGATGCAATAGATGATGGGAAGCGACCACTGTTTAGAACCTTTAGCCCAACAAATAATGCAGAACGTACCTTACCTAAACTTACAGATATCCTTGCTAACAAGGCCAGTTATGGTGAAGCATTGCCAAGCGTTACACGTGAGTTAAACTTTCGTCTTGTCGTACGTGACAATCAAAATAACCTTGTTGATATGCTATGAAGATCAATGTTGTTGGTAATGAACAAGGTTTTAGTGTCAACGAAATTACCAATTGGAATGGTTCGGCGCAAACAGTTTCATGGCATACGGCTGATTCTGAAAAGGCACCCGTATCTTGTGCTGCTGTTGATATATTATTATCAACCGATTCAGGTATTAGTTTTAGTCAAACATTAGCAAGTGATGTTACTAATGATGGTAGTCAAAATGTTAGCTTACCTAATTTAACAACGACTACAGCACGAGTGAAAATAGCTTGTAGTGAAAATATATTCTTTGCTATTAACAATGCAGATTTTGAAATAAGTTCAACAGACGTAGCTCCAACAAAACCTGTATTTACAGGGCAAGACAGTATTAGTATCAATGAAGATACTAATGTTTTGTTAAGTGCATCATTGTTAAACTTTGAAAATAACCCAAGTATTGATAGCCTGACAATCACTGCCGGTGAAAACTATAGCTTTAATGGCTTAACAGTCACGCCAATATTGAATTTTAATGGCAATATCAAAGTGAATATGACGGCAACATCTAGTGATCTCGTTAGTGACCCTTTTCAGGTAAGTATAGATGTTAATGCCGTTAATGATTTGCCGACAGCGATTGCCGATAGCGCGACAGTTGCTCAAGATTCTAGTAATAACGAAATAGATGTTCTAGTTAATGATAGTGATATAGATGGGCATACTATTACTCTAAAAACGGTTAGCGCTTCAGGTAACGGTACCGTTACTATTGCTAATAATAAAGTAAATTATACTCCAGCAAGTGGCTTTAATGGTGCCGAAACTATTAGCTATACCATTGAAGATTCGGAAGGTGGTACCGCGAATGCGGAGGTATCAATAACAGTCACTGCAGCACCAGTAACACCGCCTCCTGTTACACCTCCAACAGTTGAACCGGGCAGCAGCTCTTCTAGTAGTGGTAGCATGTATTATTTACTAATAGTTTTACTACTAGCATTAAATCGAACCAGAACAAGAGGATCGCATAATGCTTAAAAATTATTTTTTATCGACAATACTTGCAATGGGATTGCTACAAATTAGTGGTTGTACTCATCATATAAAAAGCGAACAGTTAGGTGCGGACAGCACATTAAAGCAAACGCTAAAAAATGAAGTTTCTACTGCAGTTGAACAGGCTGTAGAAAAGAAAGACTTTAAACTGTTACATAGTAAAGGCCGTCGTATTGTAGTGCCGGGACTAGAGCAACTTGACATCTCTTTGCTGAAATCACAATGTGGCTTAAAGCCTATGATTAATAGTGGCGATGTTTTGAAAACGACAGAGCAGCGTCAACAGCAAAAGGTAGCATATGCTTACGCTAAACAATTTAATCAAGAGATTTACCAGAAATGTTTAGCGAGTTTGATGAAATAGCATGAAGCTTCTTATTACTGCAGAGGTTTAAGTCCATTGGCGATAGAAAAAATTCTTCTGGTTGATGATGATGTGGAATTAACATCTTTAATCAGCCAGTTTCTAACAATGAATGGCTTTGACGTCGAAATTGAGTCGAATGGTGATAATGCGGTAAAGCGTACTTGGTCGCTAAAGCCAGATCTCATTGTCTTGGACTTAATGCTGCCAGGGTTAGATGGCTTATCTATTTGTCGGCAAATTAGAGAAGACTTTTTTGGTCCAATCATTATGCTAACGGCGTTAGATGACGATATTGATGAAGTTACTGGCCTTGAAGTGGGGGCTGATGACTATCTATGTAAGCCAATAAAACCTAGAGTTTTATTGGCCCATATTCGCGCTCAACTTCGTCGGCATACTCACATAAGTCAACAGTTAGATATTAATATTAAAACAGCGCTATCTGACGAGTTAGTGATAGACGCGACAAAGCGCAAAGTGAGTTATCAACAACAAGAAATATCATTAACTTGTGCAGAGTTTGATTTATTATGGGTACTTGCAAGTCATGCTGGCAGAATTATTTCACGCGATGAATTGCATCAGGAGATTTTTCGTCTTGCCTATGATGGCTTAGATCGCTCTATCGACTTGCGGATTTCAAGGCTACGAAAAAAACTTTCTGACAATTCCAAAGAGCCCAATATTATTAAGACTATCAGGAATAAAGGCTACCTACTTGCAAAGTAAAGTGAAGCATAAGTTATCGTTACTTTTTCTACTATCCTTGCTTAATATAATTTTTGCAAGTTTGTTGCATAGCCATATATATAGCTCAGTTGAAGATTTCATTTACCAAGAACATGATAGTTATTTGTTAGTAACTAAAGAAAAAGTACATGAAGCTTTTAATGGTACAAATGCTGAAAATTGGCAATTGAAAGCGAACCAACTTGCGAGCGCTTATGATACACAATGTTTAATAGTGGCTAACAATAGCGATAATTTCTCTAATGATATTCTGCAGCTAATTAACTCACCGCAATCTGCCTCAGGTGTGGCTGATTTTACTGGTGCTATGGTGTATTACCCGCTTAATGATGAATTTGTTGCTGAGCTTGGCCCTATTCCTTTTAATTCATTGCTTTCATTTATTTACGATTGGTTTGCCTGGGCGATGGCAATTTTTCTAAATTTAATTTTTGCTTATGGATATTTGACTTATAGTGAGAGAAAGCAACAAAAGTTAATACAGGACATTTTATCACTACCTGTTGATGCCAAAGCTGATGAAAAACCAACAGAAATTCTAGCGCAGCTTAAAATATCCTTAGCGCAAGCGCAGCAAGAAAATGAAAGCCATCTGTTATCACAAAGAGATTTATTGCATGGTGTGGCGCATGAATTTAGAAGTCCGATGGCAAGAATACAATTTGCTTTAGATATGTTGGAAGATACACCCGTCGATGAACATGCTCGTTTAACTGAAAGTATACATAACTCGTTAGCTGATTTAGATGAGTTAGTAAAAGAGTTGTTATATTACGCTCGAATAAAAGACAGTCAATCGGCATTAAAATACGAGCTTCTAGACTGCCCCAATATATGTAAAGAAAGTATTGAGCAAGTTAGCGCATTTTACCCTAAAATTAATTTTTCCCTGCACATGCCTGAGCCAGTAATTCTGCAAGGTGATGGTAAGCATATTAAGCGCATGTTAGTAAATTTGCTGCGTAATGCTGGTCGTTTTGCAAAAAATAGCTGTCGCCTTAGTGTAAAGGCAAGTGAATTAGGTGTTAAGGTTTGGATAGATGATGACGGTGTTGGGGTTCCTCCTGGTAAAGCTGACCGAATTTTTGAACCGTTTACGCGTTTAGACCCAAGTCGCTCAAGAGATTCTGGCGGTTGTGGACTTGGTTTAGCTATTGTTGCTTCCATTGTAGACAAGCATCATGGCACTATTGAAGTTACTGAAAGTAAACTGGGCGGTGCTTGCTTCAAAATAGCTTTTAGTAATAAAAATCAATAAAATCAATTGGTAGCAATTAAGTTTTGCTCTGTTCTGTTCAAGTGAAATATCTAATTCTGTTGTTTGCGTATGTTATGAATCACAACTTGTCTTAGCCAATAACCTTGCGCCTTGGTGTGTCGATAGTTTGCAATCTTAGTGTTGCTAAGACTGATTCTATTAAGTAATCAGTTAATTGAAGTTTCTTGCCATTCTGAATATTTTTGTGCGTTATTTAACAAGCTTTTGTATGGCAATATTCAAACGCCCTTGCTGCACGTTCAGAGCTGATGAAATAGCATCGCGCTAATCTTTACATAACTTTACTCCTTACCATATTTTAATATTTCGATTATTTACCTAGACTCAAATACAACCGAGTAGTGAAGAGTGTTCATTGTAGTAAACTGAAATTCAAAAGGTGGTATCGGTGCAATATTTTTATAAACTAACAGCGTTAAGAACAATAAATAATGTAAACGCCTTGGCAATATTTTTTATTCTACTTTTCATTTCTGCATGTGGTGGCGGTAGTAGCAGTAATAATGATGCGCCAAATAATGATCTAGATAGCAGTGCGCCAAGTGCTCCCCAACAATTAACAATTCAAAACCAAACCGCAAGTTCTGTAGTACTTTCTTGGGCGGAGTCTACAGATAACGTTTCAGTTGTCGCTTATAAAATTTTTCGAGATGGCATTAATATCAGCCAAGTTACCAGTCTCCAATTTGAAGATACTGAGCTGTTACCAGAAACGAATTATAGCTATAGCGTCAGTGCCATTGACAGTAGCAATAATGAGAGTGAGCAATCCACGCGTGTCTCTGTTACTACGCTAAGCGCTCCAGTAGTACTAACGGCGCCTAAGCAGGCGATAGCAAATGCATTTTCTGGCACCAGCATTGGCCTTTCCTGGCTTAATGAAGGTGCTGAAATTAGCATTTATCGTAATAATATTAAATTAGCTGATGTAACAGACAGTTTTTATGTTGATAGCGGCCTAAGTGTTAATACTGAATATTCGTACTTGCTGACAACTGGTGATGTTACCGACGAAGAACAAACGGTAGCCATTACGGTAAAAACATTAATTAATAACACCAATACTGGCTTAAATAACGGCGCAGAAACAGAAATTGTTAATGACCGTATAATGAATTTTGCTGAATGTAACAATCAAAGAAATGCCTTAACGATTAATGAAGGCTCGCTAGATAACTGCTTACAGGCCATGTTAGCTCATAACAGCATGGCCTCGCACTTGGAAGATATGAGGGCTTTTGCTGCCCGTGTTCGCAGTGAACAAACATCAGCTATGATCGAATTGGGTAAACGGTTATTTCACAGTAAATCACTGAGTGCTAACCAAGATACGTCTTGCTCTTCATGTCATCACCCTGCACTGGGCTGTGGTGGTGATAATTTGTCCATGCCTATTGGTGTTAATACACTTGATCATGACGTGCTTGGTTTAGGCCGTGTAGATGAAAATAATACTATTCCCATTGTACCAAGAAGCTCTCCAGCGACATGTAACACTGCTTTGTGGACGAGAGGTTTATTTTGGGACAATCGCACCGAAATTAGGCGTAATCGTCTAACAACTGAATCAACCGATGTTACTAACAATACGGTTGCGCAAGTGGGTGATAATTCAACTTTAACCTTGCTAGCAGCACAAGCCCATTTTCCAGTTACAGCTGCTCCTGAAATGGGTGACGTCACTCAATTTGGCTACGATGAAAATAATTTGTCTGATCATACTGCATATCGCGAGAATAATCTTGCTGATAATTTAGACAAGCAAGCATGGGAGCCGCTTTTCCAAGCTGCATTTGGCGACAACCTCATCAATTACTCTAGAATTGCCAATGCAATTGCTTCTTACGAAACGGTACAGCTTTTTATTGATAATCCTTTCTTTAATTATGTTGATGGCGATAATGCCGCAATAACTAGTGATCAAAAACGCGGAGCAATTACGTTTATGTCCAGTAATTCAGGTTGTACTTTTTGCCATGCTGGCGCTTTTTTTACTACTCAAGCACAACTGCCTGGAAACTACCCGCAAATAGGGATAGGTAAAGAGGAAAATAATGCCGATTGGGGTACTGAAGGCCCTAATGGCCCTGGAGTCTTTCGTGCTCCAACCCTGTTAAATGTCGCGATTACGGGCCCGTGGGGACATAATGGGCAATTTGCAACTTTAAAGCGAAATGTTGAACATTATCGGGATCACGGAGCATCAATTGAAGATTACTTTGCCAATAATGAAATGTGTCAGCTACCTCAGTTTGCGTCGCTGGTAAATTGCGCAGACATTGTAGCTCCGAATGGTTTAGCAGTCTCGACAGCTCTACTAGAAGGCAATGCTGAATTTTCTAATAATTTAAGCGATGCCGAAATTGATCTTATCGTGACATTTTTAGAAACGTTAACCGATCCAGATGCGGCAAACCCTAATTCCAATGCTATTCGAGCGTTGATCCCAATAAGAGATTCAGGCCCTGATGGCAATCAGCTTGACGCTAAAGACATTAATGGTAATGAGCTTTAGCATTAGCGGGAGGTTGCTACATGCAACCTCTTTTTTAAACATTGGTTATTTTCGTGTGACAGTGATATGAGAAACACTATTTAAATGGAACTTGAGAAAAATACCTTTGGTTCTTGATTGCTAAAGAAATATTATTAACGACTTTAGTGCCAGTGCTAGGCCAATTACCCATTTTCAGCATTCGTACAACTACGTTATTTGAATGAGGGACGGTCATTCGCAAAATGATTGAAAACACACTATAGTCGATCTTCATGCCTTCAACTTCGAGGGCAGTTATGTGCGTGTAACTGCCATTCAACAGGAGGAATTTAAGCGATAGTTAACATACCAAAGCGGACAGTTATCTCTGAAAAAAGCATTAATAATATTTTCAATAGAGCGTGAGTTTTAGTTCAGGATTAATGTTCCTTCAATTTTTTAATAATTTCATTAAAATAATGGCAAACCATAATAAATAAGGACATTTTTAATGCATCTGTTTCAGCGATTTTCCACAGCAATCTTACTCTGTTTCACCGCTTCAATTGTTCAGGCTGGTGAACCTTTACTGCAACTTGTTTCGATAACCTCTAAAGTTTTAAATGAAGAGCGTAATATAACTGTACAGCTTCCAGAGTCTTACTTTAGAAATATCGAGCAAAAATACCCACTTATCCTCAGATTAGACGGCGCTGGCAACATTCCTAAAGAATCCACAATTTTAAAAACGCTATATGATGCGGGTTCCGCTCCAGAAGTTATATTAGTAGCGATAGAAAATACAAACAGACTGAGAGATTTAGCCCCATATGTGAATGAAGATCCAAGAGGACCTCTCGGTGAAGGTGGTGGTGCTGATAAGTTTTTGGACTTCATTGAAACTGAGTTGCTCCCCCATTTAAACAAACAATATAGAACCACAGATTTTAAGGTTATTGCTGGTGCCTCAGTTGCAGGCTTGTTCACGCTACATACCTTGAGAACCAAATCTGATTTGTTTGATGCTCACATAGCATATAGCCCAGCAGTTTGGTGGGGAGATCATAAAACTGCCAAAAAGTTAAAGGAATTCATGTCTGTTACAAAAGAACTTAATAGTTACTTGTATATGAACATAGGCTCTGAAAATATTCAAATGCGTAAAGTTTATGATGATATGCTTGCTGGTATTGAACCAAACAAACCTAAGAATTTTAATCTAGCTACCGACTTTTTTCCTGAAGTCCCTCACGGATTAACCTCAGTTGCAGGGTTATTCAATGCATATCATAAGCTTTTTTTACCCCTAATAATGCCTAACTCAGAACTAAAGGAAGGAGTAGGTTCAATCAAAAACTATTATAACCGAGTGTCGGAGCAGCGAGGCCGTTCGGTTATTGCCGAAGAGTGGGTAATGCGAGAGTTAGGGTATTATCTAGTTCAGAATAAAGATTTTAAAAATGCGATTGAAGTTTTTAGATATAACATAGACTTATACCCTGATATGGCGAGTGCATACAACGGTTTAGCTTATGCCTATGAACAAAACAAGCAATTTGAAGAGTCTTTGAAGCAGGTAAATACTTCATTGAAACTTTCAAAAGAAGGTGATGATGGTTATGACATATACGTTAGTCGTAAGCAGAGATTAATTAACCATTTAGAGCGAAATAGCAAGTAATCGTTTTATTGTTAAAATAGCGGACAAGAGCCTGCTATTGACACAAGTAAGCCACACAGATTTAAGTGAACGACCGCTTTGGTGGCTTAATTGCTATTCACGGTATGATTGGCCGAGATAGTAACTAATCTAATAATTTCTAACAGAAAGGTTTATTAATGCGCAGTGGATATGGGCTGATTTTATCGCAAATAAGGAGAGATTATGAGCATGCTATTTATAATCTCTGCTGAATCATCTACCATTTTTCTACATTTTTTATAAACCTAACTAAGCGGCCCTCTTCAACTTCTTTATTAAAATCGCAGCTTGTCAGCCTTAACATCACCGTATTGTCTTCAACAGTATGGGTATCGTGAATATCACCTTGAAGATAGACACTACATTGACCGGCTTTTAATGGATATGCGTCTTTTTGGACAAGATGTAATGAACCGTCTGTCTTAATAATCTTTTGGTATATCCCCATATCCACTTGACCAATTACGGTAGAGTACAATACCCAACCATTGCCGTGATCATGGGGTGGGCTAAGTTCACCGTTTTGCTCAACATGTCCCATCAAAATGAATCCATGCTTTTCGCTTCTGTAGATTTCCTTTGCAGGAGATTTACTTTTTACTAAATCTTTATACCAATCATCATTAAGACAAGTTTGCGTTAGATCTTCAAGTAACAGCTTACTTTTTAAGGTTAAAGCGGAGGATACAACTCCCCACTCTTCGTTGAGTGCTTGGGTGAATTTAACTAAACTGCTATTCGACATATTAATTTCCTCTATTATTGAGTATTACGTGCTGATTGAGTAACAAAATAAAAAACCGCTACAAAGATTAATGTTCCGCCAATGATGCTTTGACTGCTGGGGATCTCGCCGAGAAATAGAAAGGCTAAATAAGGTGCTAGCACTGCTTCGCACATAAGGATCATGCCGACTTCTGTTGCGGTAATATATCGAGTAGCTACTTGAGATAAAACCCTTCCTAGTGGGGCTGTAAATAAGCTCATAGCCCCCATAATGAGCCAAGTTTCTTTTGAAAACTGACTAGGTTCAACAAACCAAAACAAGAGTAATGCCATTAATAATCCGCCTACACCGATAGTAGCAACACGCTTCACATCTTTGTGCTTACGTAAATAGGTTTGGTTAAATGACAAACTCATTACAGATAATAATGCTAAACCATCCCCTAAAATATTTACTGTGTTTAATGAACCAGATACCACAGTTAATACGCCTAAAATAACAACCGCACTCGCTATCAAAGTAACGCTGGTAACAGCCTCTTTTAAAAGTATGCGGCTGAAAATTGCGGTTATTACAGGTGACGCACAGAATATGACAAAGATATTAGTCACAGAAGTATATTGCAGGCCGAGCACTAAGCTGCTTGCGCTGATGAACATCAATATACCTGATATCCAAAGTGGAGCGCCTTCTTGTTTAAGGCTCTGAATTAGCCCATTGTCATTGGTGATATGTAATAAGCTCAGCATGGATATTGCTGAAAAGAAGCCAAATAAAAAGCAGCATCTTTACCTTCAACCCCTGAACTTTTTATAAAAATAGGATCAAAACTCATTAATACCGCGCCGAGCAAAGCGAGAGTTATACCTTTATTTTGAGTTGATGAAAGCAGTTTTCCTATCCAAATTGCACTAGTCATAATTAACCCTATATAAATCATACTTACCAGTATGATATTGGACAAGGTTAATGAATTCAACTAAAATCATACTCATTAGTTTGATAATTAAAGTAAGCATTTGATCATATGAATAAAATAACTGATAAAAAGAGAATGAAGATGTCGAGCATATTGCAAGCGGCTAGAGATGAATTCTTGTCTTTTGGCTATATTGCAGCAAACATGGATCGCATATCAAAGGCGGCCAAAGTGACGAAGCAAACGGTGTATCGATACTTTCCTTCGAAAGCAGAGCTTTTTAAGTCAACGCTGAGCTATATGGGAGAGCATTCCCACATCAGTTATTACGAATATTTAGATTTAAACGATACGGAAGAGGCGTTAGAAAAGTTTGCCTTAGGGTTTATCAAAGCTCATTTAACAGATGAGCATATTGAGACGTATCGTTTACTCTTATCTGAATGTAGAAATGAACCTAGCATTGTTAGTTATTTTTTTGAACAAGGGCCTGATGAGACGAAAAATAAGCTGACTGGATTTTTTACTAACAAGTTAAAAATTGATACGCCTAGCACCAGCATTAATCTTTGGACAGCAATGCTACTGAGTTATAGAAACAGAGCTATGCTAAACAAAGACAGGCCATCTAAAAAAACAATAGAAGAGCACGTTAAAGAATGTAATAGGTGGTTATTGGGAAGTATATAGGACAGTACATCTGTTTTTATACTGGCCTTAAAAATGCCAGTAATAAGTAAATTACTGCTTTGGTTGCTAAGCTGTTTGTCTAAGTCATTCTATATTTGCACAACTAAAGCATCTTATTACCGTAAATAGCTACGAAGCTACGAAGCTAGAAAGTAAATGAACTCAATTAACGAGTTCTATCTCAACTTATCAATGTTGATGAAAACACATGAGCACATATTATTAACTTTTAATGGTTTTTATTTATTTTTCGACGGCACAGAGTTCGCACAAGAGTAGAAAATTGATTCGATGTTTTATTGGAAATTCAGCGTATAAAAAGTTGAATTAAATAAAAGGGAAAGTAGTTAAATACCACATGGGTATTAAATTGATGGATAGTTTAAGAATTTTTCGAGGTAATTTAAAAGATGGGGTGGCTAATGGGACTTGAACCCACGACAACCGGAATCACAATCCGGGGCTCTACCAACTGAGCTATAGCCACCACTGATATTACTGCAAGCGCCTCTTGATAAGGCGCGAGGATTGTATTGTATTTTAGGGTTAATTGACAAGTACATTTTTAGGTTTTTTAGTAATAATTGTCAATTCTGCTTTATTCCACAGCATTCTACCGTAATTGTAAGATTTTTCGCTATTAATCATATCTGTTTAGCTTATTAAACTCTGAATGTACTGACTTGTTCAGTTAAGTCGACTGCCAAATTAGCTAGTTCTTCACTTGCTTGTGAAATCTCTTTCGCTCCTTCACCTGTTTCAATTGAGATATCACTAATTTCTACTGCTTGCTGGCTAATATCTCGTGCAACTTCACTTTGCTGTTGTGCTGCTGTGGATATTTGAATATTCATATCTGAAATAAGAGTTACAGAGGATTCAACTTCAGTTAATGATTCAGTGACTTCATTAGTTTTATTAACAATTTCTGAAGCTTGTTCGCTGCCAGTGTTCATCGATTCGGTTGCTTTACTCACTTTTGTTTCTAGTGATTGGATCATATTTTCTATTTCAATGGTGGAGTTTTGGGTATTTTGTGCCAGGGTTCTTACTTCATCGGCAACAACGGCAAAACCTCTTCCTTGTTCTCCTGCACGAGCGGCTTCAATTGCGGCGTTTAATGCTAGTAAGTTGGTTTGGTCGGCGATACCTTTAATAACAACTAATATATTGGCGATATTTGAGGTGCCTTCTTGAACCTCGTCAATAAGGGTCTTAGAGTTAATAATACCGTCTGATAATTTATGAATTTGGGCTATGGTTTCGTTAATGGCCTTTGAGCTAGTGGTTACTAGACGCTTTGACTCATCGGCAGCATCCGATGCTTCAGTTGTTCTTCCGGTCACTTCATCAATCGACGCACTCATTTCATTAATTGCCGTCGCAACTTGGTCTGTAGCCTGATGCTGGCGTGTAACATTAGTATTAGTTAAGTTGGTTATATTCGATAGTTCCTGAGAAGCTGCTGCTTGTTGTTCAGCCGAGGAAGAAATATGTTCGATCATATCTTTTAGCTTTAGCACCATATCGTGCATCGCCTGCTGCAATAAACCTAATTCATCATGTTGGTTTATGGTGACTGTTGAGGTTAGATCACCTGAAGATACGGTTTGCGCCGCTTTGGTAACTTGAATAATCGGTTTGCTAATATTCTTTGCAATAATTAGTGCGACAATGGCGATTAACACCGTAGCTACTAACACCAAAATTAATGATATATATATTAGATGGTTTGCAGTTTCAAATGCTTCTGCTTCATCTATTTCAGCAATAAGTGCCCAAGTGAAGTCACCAAAACTAATGGTGCTAAAAGATGATAAAACCGGATTGCCGTTATAATCAATAATAATGCGGCTGGCTGTTTCGCCAGCAAATGCCGAATTAACAGCATCGGTATCCACGCCATTATTAGCAACATTACCAGCAAATGATGCGATTACCGAATGGCCAACTGGGTCTAAAAATGAATCAGAACGCATTAATTTGTCTTGACCAACTAAATAGGTTTCACCGGTTTTGCCCATGCCGTCTCGTTGTTGCATGATGGCGTTAATTTTATCGAGTGGGAATTGCAGTGCGACATATCCGGCTAATGTACCGTTAGTATCAATGAGCTTGGTCATCATGAATGCTGCAGGTTCATTATTTGATGGCGGATATGGGAAAAAATCACTGGTTACTATGGTGCCATTGTTTGCTTTTTTAGCCTTGTTAAATGCATTACCCATACTGCTGTTATTAAGCGATGAGGAAGGAATATTCATACCTAAATCTGACTCTTTAGCAGCGGTGAAAACAATATTTCCAGCTAGATCGATGAAAAATAAATCATACCAGCCATTAATTTGATTAACTTTTTTAAAGTGTTTGCCATATAAAGCTTCTGCTTGTAGCCATTGTTCATCACTAATATTCCCGACTGTAAGTGCCTCTTGAAATTTTGATAGTGCGGTCAGTACAACGGGGTCTTCATTAAGAATTTGTAAACTGGCTTTTAGGGAAGTGATGTAATTGTCGAGTTGCGATTTTTTGATAGTGCGTACTGATTCTAGCTGATTAAATGCTTGGGCCTGTAATGAATTATTTGCCATATTAATACTAAACAGCGCATAGAGAATAAATGGAACTAAAGATAATGTTAGAAATGAAAAAACAAGTTTATGATTAATTTTTGTGAACTTTAACATATTACTTCATACCTTAAATTTGTAGTTTTTAGCGACAAAATTATGGTCAGTTTCATCCATGCGGTATCTGAGCATTGTAGTGAGTTTGATAGCATTTTTAGGTTAACAAGCGTTGCTATTGCTTAGTGATTTCAGTTTGTTATCACTTGCTGATATTGAGTATAGGTACAAATAATTTATTTCGCGTAATCAAGATGAAAATAATTTTAGTCGTAATGAGTTTGCATTTTTAATGGTTTAATTTGCTAAACTAAAGGCATAGAAAGTGATGAGATAATAAAATGTCATTAGATAAAATTATTGGTCAGTTATCAGGACATGAAAGTAAAGTACCGCCTGTTGAACTATGGGATCCACCTTATTGTGGCGAAATGGATATTGTTATTAAAGCTGACGGCAGTTGGTTCTATAATGGTACGGTATTTAAACGCATAGCATTAGTGAAACTTTTTGCCTCGGTGATCAAAAAGGAAGCCGACGAATACTTTTTGGTAACGCCGGTGGAGAAAATCAAAATTACCGTTGAAGATGCGCCATTTGTGCTAACACAATGGCAGTGGCAAGGCGATGCTAAGCTTGCCATGCTAGCTGCAACCAATTTAGATGATGAGTTTGTACTTGATGCTGATCATCCCATATCAATTGAGCCTTCAGGGAGTATTTATGTCACGGTAAGGCGCAATTTGACGGCAAAAGTGCATCGTAATGTTTATTATCAGTGGATTGATCTTGCTAAAGAAGAAAGCAATAAAAACGGCACTGAATTATGCTTTTACAGTGCCGAACAAAGGTTTGTGTTAGGCGTGCTAGATAACTAGCTTAAATAACGCGTGAAAAGCGCTGCTTGCTTACATGCTGTTTCATGTAGGCGTCGAAACTCATGCAAATGTTACGTATTAATAAACGCGCCTTTTGCTCAACTTTAATTTCGTTGTCAGTGTTTGTCACTAGCCCATCATTAATGAAGGTTTCTAGCAAAGGTAAATCGTCAGCAAAATAATCATCAAAGTTAATATTGTATTTAGTATTAATTTTGTTTTTGTCTAAATATAAGTTACACATGAGTTCGCGAATAACTTCACTACGAATAATGTCATCGGTTGATAAGCTAACGCCTTTAATTTGTGCATGTGCTTTGGTGTCTATCGCTTTATAGTAATCTTGTAGCTCTTTTGTGTTTTGGCTAAAGCTGTTACCAATAGCGCTGATTGACGATACACCTAACCCTAGTAGGTCACAACCACCTTTAGTGGTATAACCTTGGAAGTTACGGTGCAAACTGCCATCTTTTTGAGCAATTGACAACTCATCTTCAGGCTTGGCAAAGTGGTCCATGCCGATAAAGTCGTAACCAAAATCGCATAATTTCTCGATAGCAAGTTTCATCAAGGCAAATTTTTCATCAACACTTGGTAGCCATTCATCGCGAAGTTTTCGTTGTGCAGCAAAGCGTGATGGTAAATGTGCGTAACTAAACAGTGATATGCGGTCTACGTCCATCTCATGTGCTTTATCTAAGGTACGGGTAAAGGTATCAATATTTTGATGAGGTAAGCCGTAAATTAAATCTATATTGATTGATTTAAAGCCAACTTGCTTTGCATGCGCAATAAAATTTTCAATAAATTCGGTGGATTGCACACGATTAATAGTTTGTTGTACTTTTTCATCTATATCTTGCACGCCAATACTTAAACGATTAAAGCCTAAACTATACAAATGTTCGGCTAAATTCATTTCAATTTCGCGTGGGTCGATTTCTATACTCATTTCTACTTGCTCTGCAAAAGTAAACTTTTCTTTTAGCAGTTCAACGAGTTTAGTAATTTGTTCATGACGTAGGAAGCTTGGTGTACCGCCGCCCCAGTGTAATTGCTTTACCGTGTAGCCTTTAAATAGTGGTGCTCTTGAGGCAATTTCTTCTGCTAAAAATTCAAGGTAGGTATCAGCTTTGTCACGGTGGCGCGTGATAACTTTATTACAACCACAGTAATAACAAAGACTATGACAGAAGGGAATATGTACATATAAAGACAATTCACGATTCGGCGATGTTTCTATCGCTTGCACTAAATGGTCATGATTGAATTGATCATGAAATTCAAGAGCCGTTGGGTATGAGGTATATCGTGGGCCACTTGTATTATATTTCTTTAATAGTGCGCTATCGAAAAATTGAGTTGCTTGCATGAGTCTTCCCGTTTATCAATCTGACGCTATTATAAGTAAACTAGCTGGACAAACATTGATCAAGCGCAAAGCAGGTGTTTTTATTGTGACTTATATCAAATTAAAATAAGTTTTATATGAAAATACAATAGCTTACATCTTTAAGGGTAAGGTATGTTTTTAATTGCGGTGTTGGAAAGGTAAGAAAGCCACTTACGCGGCTTTATTATTTAATACAGTTGCACGCTCATTGGCATATTGATGTAATAAGTCGAGGTCACGTTTAATATCATCAGCTAAAGTTGCTTCTGCTTTCATTCGTTCTAAATCAAGTTTCATGCGTGCTTTTTTATCAAGTTTTTTACGCTCTTCTAAAATAGGCATGTGCTTAATGGTTTCATAGAGTTTAAAGATAGCAGGGAATTGTAATGCTAAGTCTTGGCTTAATTTTAATGAATCCAATAAGACACTTAAGCGCCAGCAACCTTCGGAAAGATCACATTGCTCTTCTTTCATTGCACGGACAATAATTACGACACTAGCAATAACCTTTTTATCATGTGTTTGATGTGCTAACTGCTGCGCTTTTTTCGCTTCGGCTTGCGCTAACTCTTGTTGTTTTAATTGCCGTAATAGTTTAGTCGCTATTGCGGCTAATACGCCAATAATGACTATGCCAAGCAGAGTTAAGTATAACCATGGGTTGGTAAGCATTAATTATCCTTACTCAAATCGTGATAAATCACTGTTATCAAACTTATCCCAAAGGTCGTCTTCTGAGTTAGCTTTGGTGCTAGTTACAACAGCTTCTTCGTCTTCATCTAAACCGAGTTCTTGGCTAATTTTTTCATGCTTTTCCATTAACTCGTTATAGTAGTCAATTTCTTCTGGAGATAATGCTATTTCATTGTCTTGCTTTTTTAGAATCTCAAGCAGTCTAGGATCTTGTTCAATACGACTTAGCTGCTCAGTCAAAGATTCCCCGGTTTCAACAATACGAATTGCCGCAATTGGAGAGCTGTCGACTACTTTTTTAACTGGCTTTGTTTTAATAGGAGCTTTAACAACCTTACCTAAATCGATAGGTGTTTTGCTACCAATGCGCGGATCTTTTTTAACCTTCCCACTTTGTTGATTGTTAACGCTTGCAGTTGCTTCTTTTTGGCGATTACCTGCTTCTTTGCCATTTTTTTTCTTTGGCTTGCGTGGTGCTGGTGTGGCTAATTTCTTTTTATCATCTTTAACGACGCCGATAGAGCCTGAACCTGGTTTACGAGATTTTTTAGTACGAGACATAGAAATAACTTTAAATAATGAACACTGATTACTATTTTACGACATTACACGCTAAACAGCGATAGAAAGAAAAAAAGCGACGTTAATAACGTCGCTTTTGGAGAAGAATGTGGCATATACCCACATATGTAGTTCCGATTCTTAGGTGGCTATCCTAACCTTTTGTTACAGTCCCTGTGAATTTGACAGTTTCCACTTTTATTATAATATCTTCCGTGTAATATTTTATTTTTCTCGGTCATCCTGACACTTTCTAATGCTATCCGTAATGCCCTTCTGGACTAAATATTTCAAAACTCTTCCTGAGTACTAGTGAACAATCCGTATTTAAAAATTATATTGCGTTTTAAACGCTTATTGCTTTCCGTGCAATGCTTTCCATTTTGTTGTTTGCTGCTTTAACAGCTGCCCTATACTTTACTGAAGTTTTTTAATGCGGCAAGTAACTTTTGTCGTTTATTTATTGCACTAATTAGCCGTTATTCACAACTAACTGTTTTTAAATGTAATTTTTTTGTTAAAACATGTAAATTATTTTTTAACATTGGCAAAACAATGGTCAATGTCTTACAAATTATTAGATAAGTAATAACTTTTAATGGCTATAAGTATTTTACGAAACCCTTCGTTAATAGGGCTTGTAGTGAATTTCACTCTTTGATTCGTTTGAAATCTATCAAGAATAAGCCTGTATTTATAGTCGTGGGCTTCATGCGTAAATAACAAGGTAACAGTAAATATTACCAAGTTATAAGTAGGTGAAGATTATGGAGGTAAATTAAATAGCGCTAGTCTTAGCTAACGCTATTAAAATTACTTAAGACGGCGCTAAACGGCCATTAATCGTCTTGTTGATGTAACCAAGCAGCATGTGTTGGTGCTTTTTTAGTTTGCGACCATTCTTCAACCATTAATGGTGCGACACGTTTTAGTTCTTCATATTGTTCAACGGTGCCAGTATTTGCTGCCAATTCTAAACGGTGCCCGTTAGGATCAAAGAAGTAGATAGACTTAAATACGCCATGATTGACGGGTCCTAAAACCTCAACATTTTGTGCTTGTAAGTCTGCTTTTGCTGACACTAAAGCGTCAACATCTTCAACTTCTAAGGCGATATGTTGTACCCATTGCGGCGTGTTTTCGTCACGTCCCATATCAGGGGAATTTGGTATTTCAAAGAATGCCAAGACGTTACCCATACCTGCATCTAAAAATATATGCATGTAGGGATCTGGTGCTTTTGTTGATGGTACTTCGTTTTCAGCAATGGCGACGGTCAATTCCATGTTTAAATGTTTTTGATACCATTCAACCGTTTCTTTTGCGTCTTTACAACGATAAGCAACATGATGGAAGCGTTTTAATTTAATCATAATATTTTATTATTTAGGCGGTTCTTGAATGAGCTAATTTTTACCATAACTCGATCAGCCGCCCTAATTTTATTGTTAGTTTTGTACCACTATGTTGTCAGCAAATACGTACGCTTTAGTTTACATTAGGTGAATATGCTGCCGGCTTTGTTAGCCATGCTGTTGCCAATTTTTAGCTAATGTATCGTCAATCACCTTAAAGGCAATGCCTGCTAATGGAGAGTCTATGACTTTACATGTTGAGGTAAGCAACTGGTCATCACGAAAGTAATGACAACTTAATTCAGCATTTTCAGCACTATGATCATACAAAGCCTGTAGTGATGACTCATTGGCTTTTAAGCCATCAATGGCAACTAGTAAGTCGTTAACAGCTAAACCTGCTTTTGCAGCGGGTGAGTTTTCCAACACTTGTGTAATTTTCAGACCAGTTTCTTGAGCTTTAAAATGAGCACCTAGATATGGTGTGAATTGTTCGGAGGTAGTGGTTTCAATACTATTGAGTTTTTTGAATTTTTGTTGCTGAAGCTGAACGCCAAATTTTGCTAATTGTGACGTTAATTCAATACGTTGGTTGCTATCAAGGAGCTTTTTGAATTGAGAAGAAATATCTTCACCACATAGAATGTTAGCAATATTAATAAAGTCTTCTTCGTTAGTGCCAATACTTGTACGCCCAAAGTGAATCCACAACTCCCGCATTAAGGTATCTAAGCTGTATTGTTGTGCAGATTTTTCTCGAATGGTTAAATCAAGCCATAGCGCAATTAATGAGCCTTTGGTGTA
The DNA here is from genome assembly GCA_913058245.1 of uncultured Colwellia sp. Classification (GTDB taxonomy): domain Bacteria; phylum Pseudomonadota; class Gammaproteobacteria; order Enterobacterales; family Alteromonadaceae; genus Cognaticolwellia. The sequence continues at coordinate 20,086 of CAJXQJ010000015.1, read as the reverse complement.
GTAACTGACAATGTTGTTAACGGCGTCTGGACCTTGTTGATAAAATTTAGTCCAGGCATCAAAACTTGATTCCGTTACGCTTTGTTTCAACTCACCTTTACCGCGATAAACCCGGGTTGCGGTTTTTGCTAACAAGCCAAGGTAATCGTCAAAACCAATTAGGCCTGCGCGATATAGTGAAAAATCATCATAATAAGAGGTAATACCCTCATACGCCCAAAGTTGCTTGGTATAAACTTCTTCTTGTAAATTGTATGGGGTGAATTCTTTCGGCTTAATGCGACACACATTCCACGCATGGAAGTATTCGTGCGAGCATAAGCTTAAAAACGTTTTATAATTGTCTGCTAATTCGGTGCTAGCTTGCTGAGGATTCGGTAAGTCAAAACGACTTGCTTGTAGAATAGTTGAATTTTTATGTTCAAGACCACCGAAACCATTGGCTTGCAGATGGGTAATAAACCAGTATTCTCGAAATGGTATTTCGCCAAATAAGTTGACGTGATGCTGACATAATTTACTAATGTCATCAGCAAGTCGCTTAGTGTCGCCATAATGCTTGCTAGTAAATACCAAGTGATGAACAACACCTTCAACGGTAAATTCAGTACTATCAAACTCTCCAATGGCCACTGGGCAATCAATTAAGTGTTGATAATCATCGGCAATATAGCGGCCAAACTGGTATTTTTCCGTTTCTTTGGCGCGTGTTAAGCCTGTGGCAACACGCCAGTTTTTATCATGAGTTTCTGGATTAGCGCTGATGATAAGCTCGCACGGGCTAGCACTAAGCTCCAATACTTGTATAAATGTTGAGCTACCATTAAAAAAACCACGTTGGCTGTCGAGGTATGCGGTGCGCACTGAAAGGTCAAAAGCAAATACGTGATAACGAATAGTAACTTGCTCAGTGCTGGCAGTAATAGACCAAGTTTGTTTGTCTTTTTTTTGTAGTGCTATTGGCTGGTTTTTATTATCAACAGCATGAATTTCAACAATGTTTTTCGCAAAATCTCGGATCATATAACTGCCAGGTAACCAGGCAGGCAATGATAAAGTATAATTTTGGCCGAGTGTTGCCTTAAATGATAAAGACACTTCAAAGAGGTGGTGATTTAGGCTAAGCGGGGAAATTTGGTATTGGATCATTAGGCACAAATGTTGAGTATTTATTTGTGCCTTAATGTAACAGAGTTAAGCGCTTAAAACAGTTGAAAACTCTGACTAGCTCAATATAACGGTTTTATCTTGGTTTAAACAAATTCGTTGCTCTGCATGCATTTTCACGGCATGGCATAACGCAGCTGCTTCAAGATCGTGACCTAAGTGCACCATTTTTTCTATAGTAAAGGTATGGTTGATAGGCTTGACTTCTTGAACAATAATTGGCCCTTCATCTAGATCCGCGGTGACATAATGTGCTGTTGCACCTATAACTTTTACACCACGCATGTGAGCTTGATGGTACGGTTTTGCACCTTTAAAGCTAGGTAAAAATGAATGATGTATATTAATAGCTTGGCCGCGTAATTGTTCGCAAAGTTGATCTGAAAGTATTTGCATATAGCGCGCAAGCACCAGTAAGTCACCTTGGTATTTGTGATAAATAGCGAGCATTTCTTGTTCTTGCTGTGCTTTGTTAGTTTTATCTATCGGTAAGTGGTGAAACGGAACCTGATGCCATTGAGCAAGTGCCTGACAGTCGGTGTGATTTGAAACAATAGCAACAATATTGATTGGCAATACACCTGCTCGCCATTTGGTCAATAGTGATACTAAACAATGATCATCTTTTGACACAGCAATAACGACATTTGGCACATTACTACGTTCACGTATTTGGTATTGCATATTGAGTGGTTTTGCTAGTAAGTCTAGTGCTTGAGTAAACTCGTCGATAGTGACATTAAGTTCACGATCATCAAATGCTATTCGAGAGAAAAATGTTTCAGTGTATGGATCACTGTATTGGCATGTTTCCGTTATAAAAGCGCCATGCTCGAATAAGCTTTGGGTTATTTTAGCTAGTACACCAGAAGTATCTGGGCATTGCCAGGTTAGAATATAGTGATGGGTATTTTCCATGTGCCTGTGAGTCTTTGTTACAACGATTTTTCAGTGTGTCATTTCAACTTAAGCAAAGTAAATACTTTTCTGGTATATGCTAATGCCTTTAAAGTTATTTAGTTAAGAGATTTCACTTTTATGTTGGATATAAAGTGCTTCAACTTTTTCACGCGCCCAAGGGGTTTTACGCAAAAACTTTAAAGTGGAATTGATACTTGGGTTATCGGTAAAGCAGCGAATGTTAATTTGTTTACCTAGATGGGCAAAACCAAAATGCTCAACTAGCTGAGTCACGATAGTTTTTAAGGTAATACCGTGTAAAGGGTTATATGGCTGGTTGTCCATGATGTATACCAAGAAAATATTTGCTAGCTATTCTAGCATTAAATTTGAGGCGGTGAATATTGTCATTCTTTGCCATCGACATGCACGGATGCATTAATGCCGTGAAGCCATGGTTGGTTAAGAATACTATAGCACTATGACATTCCATTCACTCTAAACACCGCCATTCTTTATCATTCATGACACTATGGCATACCGTTCATCCTGAACATAAAAAACGGCGCAAAGGCGCCGCTTTATTAAGTAATTGTTATTGTGTTCGTTAATGCTTAGCTAAAGTGTGCTGCTAAGTCTTCACTGCCACCAATATGCTTACCATCAATAAATACTTGTGGCACGGTATCAGCGTTAGTAATTGCTTTGAACATGGTTAAATTAACGTCTTTACCTACTTCTAAATCTTCATAGGTTAAGCCTTTTTCTGTTAGTAACGCTTTCGCTTTTTTACAGTAAGGGCAAGTTGGTTTGCTAAATATAGTAATTGCAGATGTTTGACAAGCTGCAGGGTTTATATGGCTTAACATGGTGTCAGCGTCTGACACTTCAAATGGGTCACCTGGTAAATCAGGTTCAATAAACATTTTTTCAATAACACCATTCTTAACCAACATCGCATAACGCCAGCTGCGCTTGCCAAAGCCAATGTCAGCTTTATCTACTAACATTCCCATCGCATCAGTAAATTCGCCATTGCCATCAGGGATAAAGCTAATATTGTCGGCATCTTGGTCTTGCGCCCATGCGTTCATAACAAAGGTGTCATTTACCGACATACAAATAATTTCGTCAACACCATTTTTAAACAGTGTTGGAGCCAGCTCGTTATAACGTGGCAAGTGCGAAGATGAGCATGTAGGAGTAAATGCTCCCGGTAGAGAAAAAACTACCACAGTTTTATTATTGAAAATCTCATCGCTATTGCGTGTTGTCCACTCATCATTTGCACGTAGTGTGAAAGTAACATTTGGTACTTTTTGCTGCTCTTTATTTTCTAACATAATGGCTCCGTTGGTTATTTTTCATGACAGTTAGCTTTGTACTGTTTTGCTATAAGAGTACTATCTAGTAATTTTTGTTTTAAATAAAATTAATTAAATTGATGTAATTAATCTAAAAAATAGATTTATATTAAATTAACTTGATTCTTTAGTGTAGCAAGCGCATTGAATTTTTGTTTTTACTCGCTAGATAAATAATTTATTCTAACCATAATAACAGCTAATTTTGATGACTTAACCAATGTTGAATTTCATCAACGAGTTGATCTATTTGCATTATTAACTCAGCCGCTTGCAAATTCATTTGCTGTTGCTCATGGCTCTGCGCAAGTAGTTCAGTGCTTTGGGCTAAGGTATCTAGTTTTTGACCACATAAATAACGTACGCTACCTTTAACTTTGTGCACTACAGCTTGAATATTTGGATATTCTAATGCCACCAACGCCGCTTTGAAGTTATTTTTATCTTGAGCCCATGAGGTAATGAAAATTGTTGCAATTGCTCGACTTAGCTCAATGTCATCACCGTTGGTGGTCAATAAGGCTTGTGGTTCAAATAAGCGATAGCTTGATGATGAGGTATTTTCAACAGTATTATTACTTTTCATGGCTTGCAACTGCCGGTAAGCGTGGTTGAGTTTGTTGGTAATCTGCTCTTGAGGGCAGGGTTTTGCCATATAGTCATCAAAACCAGCATCTAAGCACATTTGTGCTGCACCACTCAATGCATCTGCCGTTACTGCTATTAACCATAGTGGTTTTAAGTGCTTAATGTCACTTAAGCGGCTAGCTAACTCAAAGCCGTCTATATTTGGCATATGGCAATCGGAAATAACAATGTCATAAGGCTGTTCAGCGTGCATGTCTAAAGCTTGTTGGCCATCGTAAGCTATATCAGCCACTATATTTAAGCGTGCCAACTGCGCGCTTAATACCTTAATATTAACTAAGTTGTCTTCGGCAACCAGTACACGAATACCTTGAAAACGTTGATCATCTTCTGCATTAACCATACGGGTATTTTCACGTCGTTCATCTGTTATTGCTTGCTCTTGTGCACACTTAAGTTTCAAATTGAATGAAAATGTACTGCCCTCATTTTCCACTGATTTCAGCTCTATTTTACTACCCATAGCGGTTGCTATTTCTTGACAAATACTGAGCCCTAAACCAGTTCCACCAAAGTTTCGGGTAATATCGTCATCTGCTTGGATAAAGGGGGTGAAAAGTAGCGCTTGTTTGTCTTTTGCTATGCCGATACCACTATCAGTCACAGAGAAGTTTATGGTGTGATAAGTGTTGTTATTTACTGACGTCTCTTCTAATAGGTACATAGCAAGCTTGATATAACCATTTGGAGTAAATTTTTTGGCGTTGCTAAGCAAGTTATTAAGGATCTGTGTCAGTCGTGTCGGATCAGTGAAATAGCTATGAGTAATTCTTTCGTCTATCTCTAAGTTTATTGGTGTTTGATTTTCATCAGAGATATGACTGATGCTTTTAATAACATCTTTGGCGATTAAATGTAAGTTCGCGGCAACAGATTCCAAGGTAAGCTTACCTGCCTCAATTTTAGAAAAGTCGAGTACGTCGTTAATTAAGGCAAGTAAATTACGTGCTGAGCCTTTGAGTGTAGTTAATAATTCTTGTTGAGAATTATTAAGGTCGGTAAACGATAGTGATTCCGCCATCCCTAGAACACCATTCATTGGTGTGCGTATTTCGTGACTCATACGGGCTAAAAAGGTAAGTTTTTCTTGTGCTGACTGTTCTGCTTTTTCTCGCGCTAATTCAGCGAGTGATAATGCGTGAACAATTTTGCGTTGTTCTGCTTTTTTTACTCGACGGCGTTGATAATTAAACCAAGTGATGCTTAAGAAGATTAGCACCGTTATCAACAGTAAAAATTTCGCATTTTGATACGTTACGGCAATTTCATCTTGGTTAGTGTGTTGGTTAACAAAGGCTGATTTGTTCCATTTTACGTAGATATCATCTAAGCGAATTGCAGAAATATCGCTAATAGCACGATTAATAATGGTCAGTAAATGACTGTTATCTTTGTGGCTAGCGAAGGTAAAGTTAGCATCAGGCAAAAATTCTGGTAATGGCTGACTGGTTAAGCTTGCTAATTGCATTTTTTTTATTAGGTATGCAGAAGATAAAGACTGACCGATAAATGCGTCAACTTCATTGTTTGCCACTGCTAAAACGGCTTTGTCGATACTGGTGAAGGGTTGAAATTTTGCTTCTGGATATTTTTGTTGTAAATAGCGTCCAGAGGCGAGCTGCTCGACAATGGCAATGGTTTTGTCGGCTAAAATATCAATGTTAATTTCATCTTGGTCATTAATACGGTAAATAACGCTATGGTTAGCTTCTAGGTAGGGCATAGAAAAATTAAAGAATTTTTCATAATCAGTATTTTGTTCAATATGAACAAATATATCGGCTTGCTTGTTTTTAACTCGTTCAATTAATTGCAAATAGTTGGCAACATATTGTGGACGAAATACCAAACCAGTTTTTTCTGTAATAATTTCGATTAAGTCAATGGCATAGCCGCGCTCTGTAATGTTATTCAGGTTTTTGGTAATAACATAAGGTGGAAAACCTTGCTCAAGAATTGGGTATTGCAATTCGTTATGGTCGATTAAATATTGCTTATCACTTTCAGATAAGTCTTGAAGGTAATTACCTAAAGTAATGTTAATTGTACCTTTATCTTCAAAGGCATATTTTTTCCGCCATAGCTGTGCTTGTATGGCACCAACCGCTCGCAAGTTTTCGTTTATTTGATATAACAATGCACGGTCACTTTTACGGGTAACTGCGTGGAAGTAAATCTTTGGTGATTCGTCAAAGTTTACCGAGTAATTGCCCAATAAATTTCTTTGCGCAAGATTTTTAGTCAAGTTCCATGGCTCAACCGAATACAATACATCGTACTGTGAAATGTTATTCATTAAGCTCTTAATTGAAGGGTAGTAGTGGCGTTCAATGTTTTTATTTAAATAATTTAAAGTTCGTTGGTTGTCACTGTGAATTCCAATTTGAACATTGCCATTATTATTACTGTTTACTCTTCTAAAAACACGTTGCTGAAAGTTAGCAAATGGCACACTGTACAGCACGTTATCTTGCTTTTCTTCAAAAACGGCAATTGCCGCTACATCAATTTTATTGTTTGCCAATGCGTGATAGATATCACGTGAAGCTAAAAAAACAAATTCAATTTGAGTTTGGTGGTCAATGGCCCATATTTGCCAATATTCTTTTAAAAACTGAGTTAGTCGTTGTAATTCTTTATTGCCTGTATTTTCGATGGCGTCTTGGTTCGGTAATGCTATACGCAATATTGGTGCTTGAGTGTTGCGTGCTTCCAACTTTACCGTTGCTTGTATCGTAAAAGAAGTAAATGCCAACCACAAAAGCAGTAATTTAAAAAAAGCAATTGGCAGTAATTTTTTGCATGTCATTGATGTGAGCGCTCTAATCCAGATGATGAATTTGAAATTCATAACTTAGCGAGTGTAAATGAAGCTATATTGTATCCTGAAAACACTTATTAACGAGGCTATTTGTGCCATGGTAGCAATTTAATATGTCTTGGTTACGCTTGGTTTACATACTTGATTAAATTTAGTAACAACAGGCTAAATTTTAACGTAATGAAGTTATGACATAAGTAAAATTAATGACGTAGTGACATTCAATTGTGGTGTTTCATTATTCTGATGAACAATAAATATCGGTAAAGGAGCTAAAAGTATTTTATGTTCTGATTATGGCGTGTTAAATTAACTTTATTGAAGTTGTATATACAATTTGAGAGGGTCAAATGTCAGAAAGTTTTCAGTTAATCAAAGGTACAGTGCCATTATTAATTAGTATGCCACATAATGGTGAAGAAATTCCTGCCGATATCGCCAAGGTGATGACAGATAAAGGTCGAGAAGTAGCAGATACTGACTGGTATATGGATCGCCTTTATGCTTTTGCTCAGGCACTTGGCGCGTTCATTCTTGTTCCTAAATATAGCCGATATGTTATTGATTTAAACCGCGACCCTGACGGTGTTGACCTGTATCCTGGAGCAAACAGTACCGAGCTTTGCCCAACTACAGCATTTGATTTATCACCTTTATACCAAGATAATTTCGCGCCAACTGTCGAGCAAGTTAGCCAACGAGTGACTAACTATTGGCAACCTTACCATCAGGCACTTTTGTCTACTTTAGAAGATATTCAGCAGCAGTATGGTCGTGCAGTGCTACTTGAAGCACATTCTATTCGCTCAGTTGTACCACGCTTCTTTGAAGGTCAATTACCTGATTTTAACTTTGGCAGCTCTGATGGCAAAAGTTGTTCACCAGCATTAGTAACTGCAATTACAGCCCTCGATTATGCGCCTTACTCTATGGTTTGTAATGGTCGATTTAAAGGTGGCTATATAACCCGAGCTTATGGTCAGCCCGAAAAAAATATTCACGCCATTCAACTTGAGTTATCACAGCGAACCTACATGCATGAATTGGAAATGACATACCATGAGGAGTTTGCTAAGCAGGTTCAGCCGAAATTAGAGATGTTAGTACAGGCTTTAATTGATTTTTCACTAGCACCAACAGGAAAATAAGGAATGGCAATGAAACTTTTTGCTAATAAAATTTTACTTGCTGATGGTTGGGCAGCAGAGCAAACCTTAACGATTGAGCAAGGTGTTATTACTGATATTACCCAAGGTTATGTTGCTGGCGCAGAGCGAGCAAAAGGCGTGGTGATCCCAGGTATGGTTAATTGTCATTCTCATGCTTTTCAACGAGCATTTGCTGGTTTTAGCGAACAAGGCAGTGAAGGTAAAGACAGTTTTTGGACTTGGCGTAGTATTATGTATAAGTTTATTGAACAGTTGTCGGCTAAAGATGCACAAGTTATCGCAACACAACTTTATATTGAAATGCTGAAAATGGGCTACACCCGAGTAGCAGAGTTTCATTACTTACATCATGATATTGACGGTGGCAATTACCCACATTTATCGGCAATGGCACAAGCTATTTTTAGCGCGGCAAAACAATCAGGTATTGGCTTAACCTTGCTACCTGTACTGTATCGGTTTAGTGGTTTTGGGCCAAAAGCACCTAATGATGGGCAAAAGCGTTTCATCAATTCAGTTGAACAATTTAATCACCTAATTACTGAATGCTTTGAAATTGCTAGTACTCATGACAATAGTAATGTTGGTATTGCGCCGCATTCATTGCGTGCTGTAGATAAAGACTCTTTATCAGCAGCGGTAACTCACGTTAGAGCGCTTGATGCTAATGCACCAATACATATTCATATTGCTGAGCAACAAAAAGAAGTGGATGATTGTATCGAGCATTATGGACAGCGTCCTGTGCAATGGCTTTTGAATAACGCTGATTTAGATAAGCATTGGTGTTTGATTCACGCCACGCATATCAACGAAGAAGAGCGCCAAGGGATAATTTCCAGCCAAGCGATAGCGGGGATTTGCCCGACAACTGAAGCTAATTTAGGCGATGGTATTTTTCCTACTGACGAGTTCTTACTTGAAAATGGCACCTTTGCTATTGGCTCTGACAGCCATATTTCTGTCAACCCAATAGAAGAATTACGTTGGTTAGAATATGCTCAGCGTCTAAGTAAGCAACAAAGAGCATTGTTGGCTAATAGCGAGCAAAAATCAGTTGGCTTGAACCTATGGCAACGGGCGGCATTGGGCGGAGCACAAAGTACCAATAGTAATACTGGTGAATTAGCCGTTGGTAAACAAGCGGATTTATTAGTGCTAGACGATAAGCAATTACGTTTATTTGCTCACGATGACGACCATTTACTTGATAGTGTTATTTTTGCTAGTCAGCAAAACTTAATCCAAGATGTCATGGTTTTTGGGCGATGGGCAATACAAGATGGTAAGCATGCATTAGAGCAAGTAAGCGCTGATGATTTTGCTGAGTTATTAGCCAAGCTGTCAGCATAAAACTACTGAAAGATAGTTTAAAAATGATAATGCCGAATAACTATGGCGGCTATCTTAGCTTAGTTATTTGGCATTTTTAGTTATTTTAAAGTGAAAATTTATAGCAAACTACTGTACTGGCCTATCACTTGACAAACTTTTGCGAAATTCTCTCGATGAAGCTTAGGTGTTTGTTTATTGGTATTACAGTATTGTTGATAAAAGTCCTTCACACTTTTTCTACTACTGGTTATTTCCGCAACGTATTCTTTTTCTTTGGCAGTAAATTGTGCAAAATCTTTTGATAAGTCTTGATATATTTTATCTGCTTTTAATCTTATTTTAGTATCGGTCGCGTCAGAAAAATAACCGAGAATCATGGTTTTTTGTTCACTTAACCAGGCGTTGAGTTTTTCATTCGGGTAAAAATGAAAATATAAAGCACCAGCCACGATTAAGATCAATAATTTTTTCATATCCTACCTTATAATCAAGATGTGCAGATAAATAACATGTGGTTAACACTGATTTAATTTATTAGCGCACAGAACATTATTGTTTTATTGGACGAAATATAATGAGAATAGCTCTAGGGTAATCAATTTTGTACTAACAAAGCAATAATTTGCTATTTTTTGATAGGTAATCAGGTCTAATTCGTTATAATTAACCTGCCTTATCGAACTAAGAGTCGAACCAAGAGTCGAACTAAAGGATCCGCTTTGAAATCAAACGATAATAACAGTAAAAATCATCGTCAGATTCCGGTAAAAAATGTTGAAATTCATCAACCAGATAAAACCGGTGCCTACAAACCTCGTGATCAAATTTATGTCCGTAAGGTAGAAGGAATATTTCAAAAAATACGTCAAAAAATGAATTTTTTCTTTTTGGCGCTTTTCGCATTGTTACCCTGGCTACAGTATGAAGGCCATCAAGCTATTTTATTTGATATTAGCGAGCAACGCTTTACGTTATGGAGCGTAACGTTATGGCCGCAAGATCTTACACTACTGGCTTGGTTGTTTATTCTTAGCGCCTTCCTACTTTTCTTTATTACTACCTTTTTAGGGCGTGTATGGTGTGGTTATTTGTGCCCTCAAACCGTTTGGACTTTTATTTTTATTTGGTTTGAAGAAAAAATAGAAGGTAGTGCTAACCAGCGCAAAAAGCTTGATAGCCAGCCATTATCTGTGAACAAGCTTTGGCGAAAAGCCTTAAAGCACTTCTGCTGGGGCTTCTTTTCATTATTGACTGCATTAACGTTTGCTGGTTATTTCGCACCTGTTCATGAAGTTTTTACAGATTTCTTTACCTTTAATGCCTCATTTACCTTAGCGGCAACGGTATGGTTTTTTGCTTTTTGTACTTATGGCAATGCTGGCTGGATGCGTGAAATTATGTGTTTGCATATGTGCCCGTATTCGCGCTTTCAATCGGCAATGTTTGATAAAGATACTTTAACTGTTTCTTACGATACAAAACGCGGTGAAAATCGCGGTCCTAGGTCAAGAAAGCAAGACCCTAAAGAAATGGGATTAGGTGACTGTATCGACTGTAATTTATGTGTTCAGGTTTGTCCTACTGGCATTGATATTCGTAATGGTTTGCAGTACGAATGTATAAATTGTGGTGCCTGTGTTGATGCCTGTGATGGTGTTATGGACCGTATGAAATATGATAGGGGCTTAATTCGGTACACCACAGAGCATGAATTAGAAGGTAAGAAGGTTCACTTCATTCGTGGTAAATTAATTGGTTATGCCATTGTACTTGTAGTAATGACCAGTTTATTGATCATGGAAATGGCGAGTCGAGTACCGGTTTCTATGGATATTATTCGAGATAGAACCGAGCTAGCGAAAGAGAACTTTAATGGTGAAATAGAGAATGTTTATACCCTCAAAATTTTGAATAAATCGCAAAAAGATAATCATTATCGAATTTCGGTAAAAGGTATAGAAAATACTAAATGGCATGGTGAACAAGAAATCTTTGTTAAAGCAGCCACGGTTTACACGCTACCGATCAGCCTTTCGGTTGATCCATATGAATTAGATGGCTATATGACAGATATAAGTTTTGTGATTGAATTAGTTTCAGATGAGGAAGAAGTTATGCTTGAACATGAAAGCCGCTTTTTTAATAAACGCTAATGTCAGTATTTGATTTCTCTTCGTTATCACCAGATCTCATTCTAGATGGTTTAGAAAGTACTGGCTTAACAGTTGATAGCGGCTTGTTGCCACTAAATAGCTATGAAAACCGTGTTTATCAATTTCATGATGTTGATAAAACGAAGTATGTAACTAAATTTTATCGTCCACAGCGGTGGAGTGAAGCGCAGATTCGTGAAGAGCATGCGTTTTCGTTTGAACTTGATGCTAATGAACTGCCACTTGTGGCGCCAATAAAAATTGATGGCGAGTCATTATTTACTCATCAAGGCTATCATTTTTCGATATTTCCGTGTCGAGGTGGGCGAATCTTTGAGGTTGATAACCTTGACCAACTAGAGTGGATGGGGCGTTTTCTTGGTCGTATTCATGCCATTTCAGCCCAGAAAAATTTTATTGAGCGACCAACATTCAATAGTGTAGAAATGTTGCAACAAGCGCAGCAAACAATTGAAGGTGCGAAGTTTGTTCCTAATAGCTTAACAACACCATTTTTCACTATTTTAGAACAAGTGATTACTGTTGCTAGTGAGCAATATCAACCGGACTCTCAAATTCGCTTGCATGGTGATTGCCATGCTGGAAATATTTTATGGACAGATGATGGTCCTCATTTCGTTGATTTGGATGACTGTCGTATGGGGCCAGCAATACAAGATATTTGGATGATGCTTAGTGGTGACCGCCAGCAACAAATATTGCAGCTTGATACCATACTGATGGGTTATGATGAGTTTCATAGCTTTGATAGCAATGAATTGCCTTTAATAGAATCATTGCGTACTATGCGAGTAGTTAATTATATGGCATGGCTATGTAAACGTTGGCAAGATCCTGCTTTTCCTCATAATTTCCCATGGTTTAATACCGAGAAATATTGGGAACAACAAATTTTAATGTTGAAGGAACAAATGTCTGCCTTACAGCAACCGCCGCTTAGTTTGATGCCATAGCAAGCATATATGCTATTAAATATTTTTATTAATGATTAGGAATTGTATTTTTATGAAAAAGTTAGTGAGCTTATTCGCTTTGATGTTATTACCAGTATTGGCTTTTGCAGCGGATTATACTGAAGGCGAGCATTACACTAAAGTGAGCGAAGAAATTACCAAAAAACCAGAAGTTCGTGAGTTTTTCTCTTTCTATTGTCCACATTGTTTTCAGTTTGAACCGTTTATGGCGAAATTAAAAACATCACTTCCTGAAGGCGCAAAGTTTGAAATGAACCACGTGGATTTCTTACGTGCAGCGTCACCTAAAGTACAGCAAATGTTGAGTAAAGCCGTTGTTGTTGCTCATCAAATGGGTGTGGAAAAGAAAGTTATTGGTGCATTATTTAATTATATTCATGTACAAAGAGCCGTATTTACCTCCGAAAAAGATATCCGTAATGTTTTTGTTTTAAACGGTTCTGATGGCGAAAAATTTGATAAGTTAATGAAAAGTTTTGGTGTAGTAAGTAAAGCAAAAGCTATGAAAAAACAACAAAACTACTTCGCTAAAAAAGGTGCTTTAACAGGTGTTCCAGCAGTGATTGTTAATGGTAAATATCGTGTTGATGCAAAAGGTTTAGATCGAAACAATTTTGAACAAGATTACATTAATCTAGTTAATCATTTATTGACATTAAAATAGGTCTACTGTGTATCATAAAAAAGAGGCCTAGGCCTCTTTTTTTGTTTTAAAATTACTTAAATAACCTGAACTCTGCTTAATTAATATTGCTCTAGTTGCTATTTTCTACCTATCGCTGCGTTTAATTCACCTCCAATAGGTTAGCTATTGACGCGTGAATCAGCCTGAGTTAACTAAAACTATCAAGCTAGAAGCAAGTGGTATAACTTAACTTATATTTCAATAAATTAGAGTTTCTCTTAATCCGAGCTCAAGTTAAATAATTAATTTAATGTCAGTTTAAGCTTAGTTTTACGGTATAAGTAGCTACTTAGCACAAGTGCAATAACCAATAGGATGATGCTGAGAATAAGCTGTTGCTGACTATTAACTTTCAAACCAGCACCCATCAAGGAAAAAACTATCATTTGCGGTATAAAACCAAGCGCTGAGCCTAATATATACGGTGTAATAGGCGAATGCGCCGTACCTGCAAGGACATTGGTTAAAAAGTTTGAACCGGCGGGTACTATTCTAATGATTATCGCTTTTAAAAAAGTATCGTGTGCAAAAAAGTGATGCACCTTTGCAAGTGGTTTTGGGTAATGCTGCTTAATGGTTTTATTAAAGAGTTTTCGGGCAATGATTAATGTTAATAGACAGGCTAGTACAGCAGATGCTGTGGCCAATACCACGCCATAACCGGCGCCAAATAAATAACCAGCAGATAGTGCTGCTATCTGTCGTGGTAGTCCAACAGCCATGGTAAAAGTGAGTATAAATAGTAATGTTAAAGCGCCAAATAAAGTATTTGGGATCAGCGTGTTTAAATAGTTTTCAATAGTGCTGCTATAACTTCCTAATAATACCGTTGCAAGCACAATAGCCAAAATAACAGATAAAATACTGGTTATAACGGCGACTTTAGTTGCTGATTTTTGTAGTAACATGCTGAAAGCTTATTCCTATTTGGGCTGAATACACCAGCTTTGTTTCTTGCTTTTACCGGAATAAACCTTAGCAAAACCTTCGGCAAGTAAACCTTCAGCTAAATTTTCGCCGTCAATAAATACATCAGCAGTAATGCGAAAGTATTTACCACGATTAAGCTGTTTTAGTTCAATTTTTTTAGCATGTTCGAGTTTGTTTTTAGTGAAACTCTTTGCTGCTAAGGCAAGTCGTTTTTCTGCAGGGTACTTTGCTCTGAGCTCTGGCGTATCAATATTATTAATGCGTATGGGGGCATTCTTACCTATTAAGGCAGGCCATTGGTCTATATTAACACGAAACGTATCGCCGTCGTACACACTAGTGACGCGGCTAGCAACGACATTGCCGTAATCAGCAGCACTAAGCTGATAAGAAAAAAAGCATAAAGCTACAACTAATTTCGACCACATGCCTTATTAATACTGCGCCCAAACGAAAAAACGCTATTTTGCGGCGCTTTTGCTGGAAAAACAAGTACTGTTATTTGTTGATATTAATTGGGCTTTGGAAAGCCATTATTAATTAGCTCTATTATTTCATTAAGTCGTTAATAATTTTAGTTTTAGCAATATTAAATTCATCTTCGCTTAAAAAACCCTGTTTTTTCATCGCAACAAGTTTGTCTAGTGCTGTAACAAGTTCTGTGTCCTGATTAATCGCTATATCGGCTACAGTTGTTGAACTTTGTTTTAGTGGCTTAACTGGCGTATTACTTTCTTGATTCTGATTTATTGGAGGTTGAGATCCTGCTTGTTGATTTAGCTCAGCTGTATTTTGAGAGGAGTTAAGCTTAACCTTAGGTTTAATTTTTACTCTAATTTTTCGTTTACTGGTATGTTCAGCATTAATAAATTGTGAAAATAACCAATTCCAGTCAATAACCTTGTCCAGTACCTTGTGATATTTAAGCTTTGTATGGCGAATATTACCGACACGATAGTACAGACAAAACATATAGCTTGCCTCAGTAGTATCTGTTAAGCGTAGCTGTATTTTTCGCTGCTTATCATTGACCATTTTGAGCCGGTGTTCTTTGGCAAAGTAATTTAGTACTTGTTCTTCAAGTGAATTCGAGAACCCTTGCTGAGGATCAGCACTAATAATTGAAATGACTTCGTCATTGAGTAAAATTTCGCTAGTTTTTAATGTTGATATATTAACAATTTGCCCAACGCTTTTTTCATGGCGCTTATATAAAGACAGTGATTGTGTGGCGGTGTTTACGTCAAAATTAGCCCATTGTGAATGCAGAAAATGCTGCTTTTTACCGGCGCGAAATTTAACATACCAAAGGTAGCTAGCAAGGCTGGCGAAAATGATCAGTAAAATGAGTAAAAGGTGGCTATTTCCCTTGTTACTTGCTGGTGTTTGCTCAGTTATGGTTGTTGGCACTATTTCTTCTGGTGCGGCCGATATGCTATATAGTAGCTGCTGATTATGAGCTAGAATTAATAATTCATTATTACTGTGTCGGTGAAGACTTAGTTTTTCGCCATTACTTTGTGCCAAATTAGCAAAGTTTGCGGTGACCGAAAAAGATGGCTTTGGTGTAAGCGAAAGTGCCTGTAATTGCCAATTTCTCTCGACATACTTAAGCTGTAATACTTTGCCCCATAAGTTTTTTAGCTCTCGGCCTTGATAGAGAATGACTTTGTTACTCGTATCGCTAGCCTGTTTTGTGATCTTTGCTTGTTCAGATACAGGCGGTAAATTTTTGCGAAAATCATCCCCTAATTTGGCTTGAATAAGAGTATTTTGTTCTACGCTATTTAATTGCAGTAGTAATCTTGTTTTGCCATTTTTAAGCCAATCAAAATTGATAATATTTGCACCTGTCATAATCACTATTTCGTTACGAATATCTGCATTTCTCATAAAGGGATTATTTAGCGGAATAGTGTAACTTTGCAGACCAAAGCGCTCAGGCTTGATGCGTAAAACAGTGCCGGAATATAATGCTTTTTCTGACATTTCTTCATTATCAGCTTTACTTAATAGTACATAAAGTAAACCAAAATCTTCATGCCATGATTCAGTGTAAGGGTTGAAAGATAGCTGGCGAATGGCTTCATTGGTTTTTTGAATAGGAATGCGCAGCACTTCATGAAATTGAGAAACAGTTGAAGGTTGATGCTGTGAACTGCTTAATTGCCAGCGGGTTATTACAGTATCATAAGGAAGGTTTTTATCTGTATAACTGTCGGCATTACGGGTTGAATTACTACCTGCACTAATATCGAGTTTATTGTTGGAAGTCTTGTTAGATGACGTTGTTTCTTCAATATGGGCAGTATAAAAGGTGTTATATCCGTTACGATCACGATAAGCAAAGCTTGGATCTATTGCTATGGCCGTTAAACCATGAATTGTTTTGTTATTGAAATGCCTCGTAAGGTCTAATATGGCTGTTGTTGTCGCTTTCTCGTTGTTTAGTAGATAAACCTTGCCATTTTTGCTGGCAAGAAAATATTCCGAATTACTGCCTATCACTGGCAATACGCTTTGCCACTTATCATTATTTAACGTAATCGTTGAAAGATCAGCAAGTGCAGATAAAGTCAGATCATTAGTCGTTTGCTGAAAAGCGTGTAAGTTAACACTGAATAATATCAATGTTAGGTTTATAAAGCTTAAACTACAGCGGCTAAGCCAGCTAGATTTATCCATAAAACTGCTGTGTTCCTATTGAAAATATAGGCTTGTGAACAACTAGTGCTTGTTAAGCAAAATCGCTTGTTGAGCCTCGATAAATTGACTTTTATTCTTATTATTCAGATAGCTTAATTTTCCGTCAACCATTATTTGATCATTTCTTTGACCATGCTCCGCAATATAGAGTGCTTGTTTGCCCCAAATGTGTACTGGCCGCTGCACTGAAAAGGTATGCTCTTGTTGGCTCAAGGTTGAAAAAACACTCTGTTGACATTCAACAATGAGCTCGACAAGCTCTTTATTACTTTCAGTAGTAACTACCTTAATATCTGAGCAAATTGTTGCACTACAATGAATTTGATTTACTGATTGTGCATAACCTTTAGGGTAGGTTTGAGCATAGGTTGCATGAATAATTTCACGGTTGTTTTGTTTGCTATTGATTAAGTAACCTTGCAATAAAATAATATCACCTTTGTCGGCATGAATAAGTGCTTGCTCAACAATACCACCAATGACTTTAACCGTGTGGTAACTAGTCCACTCTTTAAACTTTTTACTGGCTTTATCAAACCAGCGGCTATGTGTTGCTAATGTTAACTCCGCAACGGCAACCACAGGATTTGCTTTGTAACGAATATCTGGTTTTTTCACTAAATTACCTAATAGCGTTACTGTACATAGATGGTGATGTGGTGTGTCAGTTAACATGGGGTCACTTGTGTTTAATAGATGAAAATAATGCCTCTAAAACTAACGATAGTTTTTTTCGCTGGTTTTCAGCATTTAAGATGGATACGAATACTTAACACTATAACAAGAATTTGCTATGAATTTCAGTGTCGAATAAGTTTTTAATTAATAAAGAAAACTCTTTAATAAAGCTTAATTGCTGCTCGGTTACTGAATTATTGACTACACCGGAAAGAATTTCTTGTAAGTCATAAACAATCGCGTCAATTTCACGAATAATAGTATTGCGTTGGTTAAATGTTAGTGCTTCGTTTTGATTACACAAAGAAATAATTTGCGTACTCATTTCTTCTTCAATTACCTCAAGTACGGTGCTATTTTGTGAGGTGTTAGCACAGTTTTCAAACAACTCTAAGTGCTCAGTTAAGTATTCAATAATATGAATATAACCTTCAGTATCGGTAACCATATCAAACAACTATTAATTTAACTTGTTGTACTACTGTACCTTTTATTGAAGGTGGGGATCAAGTAAGCAACTGTGACTTTTGTTAAGGTATAAAATTTTATTGCTGTAAGGAATTAAATAGCGATTAATGAAGAGGGTATAAGCACCTATAACTGCATGGTATAGGTGCTTTGAGGCAAAATTGAGGTTAAGCGGCTGCGTTAGTACTTTCGAAAATTTTGTCAGCTGATGCTGCAACAAAGCCTGTATAAAGTTCGCCGTTATCCATTGGGTATCGTTTAGCAAACTCATAGAAGCAGCTAGGGATAGCAACGGTTTTGTCTGAGAACTCAACTAATACGTGATCAGCCATTGTTGACGATTGCTCAAGTTTTACTTCTTCATCGCCTTTGATTTCGCCGCCAGCGCTATTAAGAGTGAAACCACCAGCTTTAACTGCGTCGTTTACTGACTCAATTGAGTCGTAGTTTTCTAAGTGGTTAATGCTAACCGTGAAATGGTTGGCACGGTAACCCCAAGCAGCAACCCAAGCAGCATATTCACTTTCTGCTAAAAGGTCTAAGTATTCTTGATGGCTTACTTGCCAGTGTGTACCTGAGTATAAAAAGCTCTCAACATTTATATCGCTTTCGTTGATATTTGCCACCATCTTTTCAATAATCTCTTGTACGCGTGGTGAAAACTCTTCAACTAATAGTTCACTAATAAATACTTTTGGTAAGTTAGTGTCTTCGTGTTCAAAGTGCTTAGCGTACAATTTTTTAGCTTCAAAATGGTATTCGCCACATTCTTTGTAGCCAAGATTAAGTAAATGAGCCGAAATTTTTTCGATATTAACTTTAGCAATGTTAAATGTGCGGTATGCAACGTGATCGTTAATTAAGTCGTTACCAGTACCTAATAGTTGATGCACTTTATCTGCAGAAGGGGTAACCTCTAAATAATTCTGCCAAATGTTGTTAAATAAATTTTTAACTGGGGTCATGTTAAATTCCTATATGCTTAAAATAAAATTCTTCGATAATTCATGTCGATTGAATGGCATACAAAAGCTATTTAACTGGATATTCAGAGTAGATAAAAACTCAATAAATATTTAAGACAAGCATGTTCGATAACCATTCAGAACGATGGCTATATTTGATCGATATTCTTGAAAAAGCTGGGACGTATCCCAGCTTTTTTTATTGGGCAATGAAACTTCATGCTAATAAATAATGCTGCTTATTTAATAGCTAAGCCTGGGCTTAAGGTTGCAGGCAACGCCACTTTTTCAGCTTCAACTGATGCTACAGGGTATGCACAGTAGTCAGCAGCATAAAATGCACTTGCTCTGTGGTTACCACTAGCGCCAATACCACCGAAAGGTGCTGCACTACTTGCACCAGTAATCGGCTTGTTCCAGTTTACGATGCCAGCACGAATGCGACGGAAGAAATGGTTATATAATTCCTCGCTATCACTTAATAAACCAGCAGATAAACCAAATGAAGTGTTATTAGCTTCGTCGATTGCTGCATCAAAATCAGTATAACGGTAAACTTTTAATAGTGGACCGAAATGTTCATCATCTGGCATATCAGTGATGTTAGTTACATCAACAATACCTGGAGAGATAAAGCCTGTACCTACTTCAAGGTGCTTCATCATAACGATAGACTCGCCACCAAGGTCAAACAACTGCTGTTGAGCTGCAACTAAACCTAGAGCCGCTTTTTCAGAAATCATTGAGCCAATAAATGGTTGTTCTTCATCATCAAAGTAACCAATTTTAATTGCTTCAGTGCTGGCAACTAACTTAGCTAAAATAGCATCGCCTTGTGCGCCAGCTTCAATGAATAATCGGCGTGAACAAGTACAACGTTGGCCTGTCGTGATGAATGCTGATTGTAGAATGTCATGAACTACAGCATCGATGTCAGTAACATCTTTAACTACGAGTGGGTTATTACCGCCCATTTCAAGCGCTAAAATTTTGCCAGGTTGGCCGCCAAATTGCTCGTGTAAAAAGTGACCTGTAGTTGAACTACCTGTAAAGAATAAACCGTCAATTTGTGGATGACTTGCTAATGCTTTACCTGTTTCAA
>CAJXQJ010000014.1 GCA_913058245.1 uncultured Colwellia sp. | reverse complement strand
TAGCGCCGATGGTAGTGTGGGAGGTCCCATGTGAGAGTAGGACATTGCTAGGCTCTTATTAAAAAAAAAGGCTATCCTAATGGATAGCCTTTTTTGCTATCTGAGGTTTAAAATAAGCCCATCTGAAAGCGTAGTAATCCACAATTCATTGATATCCACGGTAGTGATTCTACAAGTCTTTGCTATGCTACAGTTAAAGCTATCTATTGTTATCAGTAGTAGTTGGAGATTAATGTCAGAACTCTTCTTAAAGCGTGAATTCCAAATAATACTTAAGTTAAAGCTTAATAACGCATGATCAAGGCTTGCGTTTATTTACAGCCTGTATACAATGACAGTGATACTGTTTAAAAATACAGGCTGCCTAATAGTTGCTTAAGGAAAAAATATGCGCCCTTTAACACCCAGACAACAACAGATATTTGATCTGATCCGAGAAAAAATTTCTGATACCGGCATGCCACCTACACGTGCGGAAATTGCAGATTTTTTTGGTTTTAAATCGGCTAATGCGGCAGAAGAACACTTAAAAGCTCTTGCTAAGAAGGGTTATATTGAAATGTTGCCAGGTACCTCTCGTGGCATTCGTTTAGCGGAAGAGTTTGCTGAAGAAGATGGCTTGCCATTGATTGGTCGAGTTGCTGCGGGTGAGCCAATATTAGCTCAAGAGCACGTCGAAGAGCATTATAAAATCGACGGCAGTTTATTTCATCCAGCCGCCGATTACTTACTACGCGTAAATGGCGAAAGTATGAAAGATATTGGTATTTTGGATGGTGATTTACTCGCGGTGCATCAAACAACTGATGTTAAAAATGGTCAAGTTATCGTTGCTCGCGTTGAAGAAGATGTAACAGTTAAACGCTTTAAACGTGAAGGAAATGTTGTTTATTTGCATGCCGAAAACGAAGACTTCTCACCAATAGAAGTTGACCTAACTTCACAACATTTTAATGTTGAAGGTATTGCGGTTGGCGTTATTCGTTCAGCTGATTGGATGTAAATCTATTTACTTTAAATCGAGTAAATGAAATTAAAAATTGATTAGTTATTGTGCAGGTTTTAAAGGCTTTTGTTATTTGAAACCTGCACTTTCCTTTCGTTAAGTTTATTTCTCTTCTCTAAGCTTTGTTTTTTAAGAATAATTATCATTCATGTTACTCAATGCGTATGATAGATTATTTTTTGTACTGTTTTTGAGTTGTGATTTTGTTAAATTTTCTGCATCATGATCACATTATGAACAAAAAACGAACATTCACTACACCCCTTTAAAAATAAGCTTTAAGCCATGTTTAGTGTTTTTACACTATTGTATTTATTAGCTTTTATTTTTTCCTTCGTTGAAATTTTAAATTGACCCAGATCAAGTTTTAAGTAATTCTAGTCTAGAAAACGTACAAATATAACAATAGGGCGCATTTGACGATTGTTCAAAATTGCACCACTTAAATAATAATAAATGTATGAGCAAAATCACTGGTTTATCAAGGTAAATTAAAGATTAGCTGCTGTTTTTGCCTTAAAGGGTGAAGGAGATGTCGAGTGAAAAGACGTAACCTAGGTTTGCTGTTGCTAGGGGGCTTGTTGTCTAGTTCAGTTTGGGCAGATATGCCGCTGAACTTGACCAAAGGTGTTACGGACGTTAGTAGAGACGTATATGATTTACATATGTTGGTGCTCTACATCTGTACGGCTATTGGTGTTGTGGTATTTGGAGCCATGTTTTGGTCTATGGTGTTTCACCGTAAATCAAAGGGCGTTAAACCAGCAACCTTCCATGAAAGCACAAAAATTGAAATTCTATGGACGGCGATCCCTGTCGTTATTCTTATCGCTATGGCAGTACCTGCGACATATACGCTTATCGAAATGGAGAATAATGATGATGCCGATTTAACCGTGCAAATTACCGGTTCGCAATGGAAGTGGCATTATAAATATTTTGATCAAGATATTGAGTTTTATTCAGTACTTTCTACTCCTAGAGAGCAATACGAAAACCTTGACGGCAGCTCTGCTGAAAAAGGTGAAAATTACTTACTTGAAGTTGACCGACCTTTAGTTATCCCAACCAATAAAAAAGTACGCTTTGTTATAACTTCAGATGATGTTATTCATGCTTGGTGGGTACCTGCATTTGCTGTTAAACAAGATGCAAACCCAGGCTTTATTAACGAAGCATGGACTAAAGTTGAGAACCCCGGCACTTATCGTGGCCAATGTGCTGAACTTTGTGGTAAAGACCACGGCTTTATGCCAATTGTAGTGGAAGTTAAATCTGAAGCTGATTATGCGCTTTGGGTTGATGAGCAGAAACAATTGAAAGCTAATGCAGCAGCTGCAGAAGCGGCATCGTTAAATGCATCTGTTTCTATGGATGAATTAATGCAGCTTGGTGAAACAACATACACCGCATATTGTGCAGCATGTCACCAAGTCAGTGGTCAAGGTTTACCACCAGCATTTCCAGCACTTAAAGGTAGTGCTATAGCAACAACAGGGCCTGCAAGTGAGCATATCGACATTGTTTACAATGGTATAGCTGGCACAGGTATGCAAGGTTATGGCAAGCAATTAAGTCTAAAAGAAATTGCTGCTGTTGTAACGTATGAACGAAATGCTTGGGGTAATAATACCGGTGACGCCGTTCAAGCCTCTGATGTTAAAGCTGCTGTTGGTGGTGCTATTGAAAGTGCAACTGATACGGTAAAAGACGCAGTAGCAGTAGCAGAAATAAAAGAAGATGTTGCGAAAGTTATTCCTGAAGAAGATTTGTCTAAAGTTTACACTCAAGATGAATTGATGAGTATGGGCGAAAAAGTTTATATGAGTGCCTGCGTTGCTTGCCATCAAGCGAGTGGCGAAGGTATGGCTCCAGTATTCCCAGGACTAAAAGATAGTGCGATTGTCAAAGGTGATGTTGCTACACATATTGATATGGTCGTAAACGGTAGCAAGAAAAATCCATCGATGGCAGCTTTTGGCGGCCAATTAACGAAAACGCAAATTGCCGCGGTAGTTACCTATGAGCGTAATGCTTGGGGAAATAATACCGGTGATTTAGTCCAGCCAGCAGATGTTGCTGCTAGTGCGAAGTAGGGAGGCGTTATAATGACTACAGATGCAATTAATGATCAATCAGAGCATGATTCACATGGCGATGATCATCACGATCATAAAATGACTGGCCTTAAGCGCTGGTTATATACCACAAACCATAAAGATATTGGTTCACTATATTTATGGTTCTCATTTATCATGTTTTTAACTGGTGGGGCAATGGCACTTGTTATACGTGCCGAGCTTTTTCAACCAGGATTACAGATAGTTGAGCCTGACTTCTTTAACCAAATGACTACTGTACATGGTCTGATTATGGTTTTTGGTGCCATCATGCCAGCCTTTACAGGCTTAGCTAACTGGATGTTACCTATGATGGTAGGTGCTCCAGATATGGCTCTACCGCGATTAAACAACTGGAGTTTTTGGATTCTACCATTCGCTTTTAGTATTTTATTAGCGTCTTTCTTTATGGAAAGTGGTGCACCAAACTTTGGTTGGACATTCTACGCACCATTATCGACAACCTATAGTAACGGTAGTACCGCCTTCTTTGTTTTTGCTGTTCATATTATGGGGATATCCTCAATTATGGGTGCAATTAATATTGTTGTAACTATCATGAATATGCGTGCTCCTGGCATGACATATATGAAAATGCCATTGTTTGTTTGGACATTCTTCATTACCGCTTACTTATTAATTGCGGTTATGCCGGTTCTCGCCGGAACTGTCACTATGGTATTAACAGATACTTATTTCGGCACGAGTTTCTTTGATGCTGCTGGTGGTGGTGATCCGGTAATGTTCCAGCATATTTTCTGGTTCTTCGGGCACCCTGAAGTCTATATCATGATTTTGCCAGCATTTGGTATTGTGTCTACAACCATTCCTGCTTTCTCTCGTAAGAAGCTATTTGGTTATAGCTCTATGGTATACGCAACAGCGTCGATTGCTTTCTTGTCTTTCATCGTTTGGGCACATCATATGTTTACCACAGGTATGCCTTTGTTTGGTGAATTGTTCTTTATGTACTGTACTATGCTAATTGCGGTACCTACGGGAGTGAAAGTATTCAACTGGGCAGCAACTATGTGGCGTGGAGCAATTAGCTTTGAAACCCCAATGTTGTTTTCAATTGCCTTTGTTATTCTATTTACCATTGGTGGTTTCTCTGGCTTGATGCTAGCTATGACACCGGTTGATTTCCAATACCATGACACTTACTTTGTTGTTGCTCATTTCCACTATGTACTCGTAACAGGTGCCTTATTTTCTATTTTTGCTGGTGCATATTACTGGCTACCGAAATGGACTGGGCATATGTATAACGATAGCTTAAGTAAATGGCACTTTTGGTGTTCATTGGTTTCGGTCAACTTACTGTTCTTCCCAATGCACTTTTTAGGATTGGCAGGCATGCCTCGCCGTATTCCTGATTACGCTTTGCAATTTGCTGATTTTAATAAATGGGTCAGTATTGGTGGGTTTGCCTTTGGGCTTTCGCAATTAATTTTCTTGGTTTTAGTTATCAAGTGTATTAAAGGTGGTGAAAAAGCCTCAGCGAAACCTTGGGATGGTGCAGAAGGACTAGAGTGGACAGTGCCAAGCCCTGCGCCATATCACACTTTTGAAAAACCACCGAAAATTGATTAATTGGATTGAATATGACTAACGGCGGATCGCAAAAAATGCAGCCTGATCAAGAGCAGTCAAATGCTAAAGATGCATCGGTGCAAAAAACAGTTAAAAAGCTGATGCTAATTGTGTTTGGTATGTTTGGCTTTGGTTTTGCGATGGTGCCGTTATATGACGTGTTTTGTGATATCACAGGGTTAAATGGAAAAACTTCAAATGTGGCAGCTAGTTACAGTGCCACAAGTATTGATACTGAACGTACGGTTACCGTGCAATTTTTGACTCGAACAGCCAAGGGGATCCCTTGGAAGTTTGAACCAATGATTAACGAAGTGAAGGTACATCCAGGTGAACGAAAGGTCGTGAAGTTTTACGCTAAGAATGAATCGGTAAGTGATATTGTTGGTCAAGCTGTACCTTCAGTATCACCAGGTAGAGCCGCTGTTTATTTTCAAAAAATAGAATGTTTTTGTTTTAATAATCAGCCATTAAAAGCAAGTGAAGATGTAGAGATGGGCTTGCAATTTTATGTTGACTCAGATTTACCTGAAGATGTTTCTACCATAACGTTATCTTATACTTTGTATGATATTACAAGCGCAGTTGATTCTTAAGTGCAATGCACTTAAATGAGGGGAACAACAATGACAACAAAAGAATACGAAAGTTATTACGTACCAGCGCAAAGTAAGTGGCCAATAGTTGGTGCGGTTGCGTTATTTCTGATTGCGGTAGGAGCTGGTAGCTATGTCGCAAATTTAAATAATCCTGAAAGTGTCGGCGGTGGCTGGGTATTAATAGCTGGTATCGCCATGGTTATTTACATGATGTTTGGCTGGTTTAACAACGTTATTACCGAATCGATGTCTGGTAAGTATAGCCACCAAATGGACAACTCTTTCCGTCAAGGTATGAGTTGGTTTATCTTTTCAGAAGTAATGTTTTTTGCCGCTTTCTTTGGCGCCTTACTTTATGCTCGAACGTTTTCGGTGCCATGGCTTGACGGTGCTGGTAATAATGCAGCAACTGCCGCTATTTTATGGCCTGAATTTACTGCAACATGGCCATTAATTAAAACTCCCGATGGCACAGAAACCACTGCTATGGGTTGGTATGGTTTACCGTTGATTAATACCATTCTTCTACTGACTTCTTCAGTTACAGCTCATTTTGCTCACGTTGCTTTAGAGCAAGAAAAGCGCGGGTTATTGAAGTTTTGGTTAGGTACAACCGTATTACTAGGAATGGTATTCCTTTATTGCCAAGGTTTAGAGTATGCTCACGGATACGCAGATGAAATGAAGCTGTATTTAGACAGTGGAATCTACGGTAATACCTTTTACATGCTAACAGGCTTT
Organism: uncultured Colwellia sp.; assembly: GCA_913058245.1. Lineage (GTDB taxonomy): Bacteria > Pseudomonadota > Gammaproteobacteria > Enterobacterales > Alteromonadaceae > Cognaticolwellia. The sequence goes on along the minus strand of CAJXQJ010000014.1, from coordinate 69,064 downwards.
CATGGTATGCATGTTACTTTAGGTACTATCATGCTGTTAGTGATGTTTATCAGAGTATTGAAAGGTCATTTTACGCCGAAAAATCATTTCGCATTTCAAGCGGCTAGCTGGTATTGGCATTTTGTTGATGTGGTTTGGGTATTCCTATTTGTTTTTGTATATATTATTTAGCGGTTTAGGTCATTACGACTAAATAATGTCAGTAATAGTTTTCAGGTACGTGTTTTTTAATACGTACCTGTTTAGTCTAAAAAGGGCGTGGATTAGGTGTTATGACACCAGTGACAATTCCTAATAATAATAGTAATACAATCACAACAGATGTAATCACGCGTCGACCAATAAACTTAGACATAGGTGGCTTGTTAGGGTCGTTCTTATTCATAATAAACAATGCTTTAAATAGGTTGTAAGTCATAAAGGCTAATAAGCCGACAATAATAATTTTAATTAACACAGCATTCTCTCTTTTATAGTCTGTTTTTAGTTAGTGAACATGCGGTAGTCTATGAATTTCGAATCACTTCAGCACAATTTAAAGTACGTTAATTGGCCGGTTGTTATATTTACCATGCTGGTATTTTCGTTATTAATCAAGCTTGGATTTTGGCAAAACGCTCGGGCACATGAGAAAGAGCAGCGTCAACAACGCATCAGTGAATTAAGTCAAACGCAAGCATTGTCATTGCAGCAAGTACTTGCTTTGAACGATCTAAAAGACGGTATTAATGATTTGCCAATTAAAATAACCGGTAAATTTATTGATGAAAAAATTTTCCTGCTGGATAATCAACCAGATAAAGGGCGCTTGGGTTATCGAGTTTATCAACTTTTTGAAAGCCAAACTGAAACAATCATGATTAATTTAGGTTGGGTTCCGGGTTCAATTGATCGCAACGTATTACCAGAATTGGAAGCTATAAAAGGCCAACATTTATTATCAGGGCACGTAAGAGAAGTTGAAGTAGGTATTCAATTACAGGAACAAAACTTGGCGGGTGCAACATGGCCATTACGTGTGCAACAGATCGAATTAAATAAATTTTCACAATTAATTGGTAAGAAACTATTGCCCTTTGTTGTCTACTTAGATAAAAAAGAGAGTATTGGTTATAAAAAGAACTGGCAGCCGATTGTTATGCCACCAGAAAAACATCGAGCATATGCCTTTCAATGGTTTAGCTTGGCGATTGCGTGGTTAAGTTTAATGATTTGGGCAGCGATAAAAATGGCAAGTAAAGAACGAGAGAAAAATTAAAATTTAGTTTAACGAGAAAATAAGAAAAATACCGAAACCAAATAATAAGAATATAAAGGCTGAGTTGTATGAGTTCTTCAGAGTTAAAAAAATCGCGTCGCAGTATGTTAATTCTGCTTGCTGTATTTATTATCCCCGTCGTATTAGCAAAATTGGCGTTGAACCAAGAGTGGTTTAATTATGGCGTTACTAATAAAGGTCAATTAATTGAAAATGAACTGACCTTAGAAAAGCTTGGACTCAACGTTGAAGATTTCGACCATCAATGGCTATTGCTTTATACCCTACCTGAAAACTGCAATCAGCAATGTGAAAAAACCTTAGTCAGTGTTAATAATACCTATATCGCCTTAGGTAAAGAAATGCCACGGGTAAAACCGGTAGCACTAACGCAACAAGACTTAACACCCGCCCAGTCAGACAAAATTCAAATTAAAAAGTGGCATATTCAGTCTATGCCAGCATTAACTAAAAACGCTATTACACAATCACAAGTACTGATAGTTGACCCGTTAGGCAATGTTATTCTTAGGCATTTACCACCTGAAAGTGCTGAGCATTTGCCAAAATTCGGTAAAGCTATTTTAGCGGATTTTAAGAAGCTACTTAAGTATTCGAGGATTGGCTAAATGAGAACACAAAGTTTTTCCGATATTAGAAAACTTGTTTTTGTCAGCATTTTACTCGCCATTTTAGTGGTGAGTTTAGGGGCTTATACTAGATTAACTCATGCCGGCCTTGGTTGCCCTGATTGGCCGGGCTGCTATGGTTTAATTGACGTGCCAGAGACCACAGAGCAAATAGTTGCCGCTGAACAAGCTTTCCCAGAACGACCTGTAGAGCCAGAAAAAGCATGGAATGAAATGATCCATCGCTATTTCGCTGGCTCGCTAGGGTTGTTAATTTTAGCTATTGCTTTGATGTCACTTAAACGACGATCTCAAGGAGGCCCTGTTGGCTTACCCTTATTGATTCTGTTCGTTGTTATTTTTCAAGCAGCACTTGGCATGTGGACAGTTACCATGAAGCTAATGCCTGTAGTGGTTATGGGCCACCTGCTAGGTGGTTTCACTACGCTTTGCTTGTTATTTTTGTTGTATTTGCGGCTAAGCGATTATCGTGTTCCAGGTGGAGATTTTGCATTAAAAAAATATGCAAAATTCGGTTTTATTGGCATATTTATTCTTGCTGGACAAATTGGCTTAGGTGGTTGGACGTCATCGAATTATGCCGCGTTAACTTGTACAGAGTTACCTATTTGCCAAGCGGGTTGGACTGAGCAATTAACCTTTGAAGAATCATTTGATCTAATACCGCCAGAAAAAGAAAGCTATGAATTTGGTCATTTAGACCATGCATCAAGAGTTACTATTCATGTTATGCATCGTATAGGAGCCATAGTGACAGCTGTTTATTTATTATGGCTGGCTATAAGTATTTACCGTAAAGCACAGTCGCCATTTTTCAGAAATGCAGCAATGAGTTTAGGTTTTATTTTAAGTGTGCAAGTGGGTTTAGGGATTAGTAACGTTTGGTTCTCATTACCGCTAAGTGTTGCTGTTAGTCACAATGTAGTGGCTGCGATGTTAATGATGTCATTAATCACTATGACATATAGTTTAAAACGTAAAATTTAGGGGCAAAATATGAGTCAAAGTAATACTTTAGAAGCTAGTCATAGCGCACCTAGTACGCCAATTTGGCGCGATTATTACGAGATTACCAAACCACGTGTTGTTGCATTGTTAGTATTAACGGCACTGGTTGGCATGTGCTTGTCTGTTCCCGGTGTCATTCCGTGGCAAGTGTTAGTCCCTTCAATGATAGGTATAGGCTTTTTGTCATCAGCGGCGGCGGCAATTAATCATATTGTTGATGAACGCATTGATAGTGAAATGGGGCGAACGCACAATCGCCCGTTACCAAATGGACGACTTTCAGCACGCAATGCTTCAGTGTTTGCGATGACATTAGCTGTAACAGGTTTTGCAGTGCTCTATAGTTTTGTTAACCCTTTAACAGCATGGTTAACATTTTCAGGTTTAGTTGGTTATAGCTTTATTTATACGATGTATTTAAAACGTGCAACGCCACAAAATATAACAATTGGCGGCTTAGCAGGGGCGATTCCTCCGCTACTAGGTTGGACAGCAATGACTAATGAAATACATCCGAATGCTCTGTTACTTGTGCTACTCATTTTTACTTGGACGCCACCACATTTTTGGGCTTTGGCTATTCATCGTAAAGATGATTACGCTAAGGTAAATATTCCAATGTTACCGGTGACCCATGGTGTCAACTTTACTAAAACACAAATTTTACTTTATACCGTATTATTGTTTGTTGTAGGCCTATTGCCTTACTTAGTAGGCATGAGCAATTGGTTATATTTAATTGGCGCAGTTGTGCTTAACCTAGTATTTTTTGCCTATGCTTGGAAGTTGAAATTTAATGCTGATGAGAGCACCGCCATGGATACTTTTAAGTTTTCTATCGTGCACTTAATGGCACTTTTCATTATTTTATTGCTGGATCATTATTTACTACCGGTTGCTGGCTAATGAACAAACTTATTACCATTATTGTTGCTTTGGGTGCACTTGTTGCTGGAGTAGTGCTTTTTGGTCAACTGAATCAAAAAGCACCTGCAGAATTTGCATTGCACTATCAGCAGCCAAGAGTTATCAAACCATTTCAATTAACCGACCACAGTGGTGCAACGTTTGATAATCAATCACTGAAAGGGCAATGGAGTTGGATTTTTTTCGGCTATACCTCATGCCCTGATGTTTGCCCAACCACGCTACAAGAAATGAACTTTATCTATGATGAACTGAAAAAAGTTACTGTTGATACTCAAGTTTTATTAGTTTCTGTTGATCCTCAGCGTGATACACAAGAAAAGCTTGCCAGTTACATTGGATATTTTAACCCGGAGTTTAAAGCCTTATTTGGCGATCATGGGGCGTTGTTCCCGTTTGCTCGTAATCTGGGGTTAATGTACGCGATCACTGAACCGGATGATCAGGAAAAAGAAAATCATGGTCAAAGTGGTCAAAGTTACTTGGTTGACCACAGTGCTTCAATGGTGTTGATTAATCCAGCAGGACATGTAGAAGCTATTTTTAAACCTGAGCAGGCACTTGGGCAAGTGCCTGTAATTGAAGGTGATAAACTCATTAGTGATTTTGCAAAAATTGTCGCGTTATATTGAGTAACTTAAAGTTTAAAGCGGATACCATTGGTTGTTTTCTTTAAGAATGAACCATGGTTTTGAAAACCAATAATAGCGCCCTGGCTCACTAATACTTGGTGCCGTACAATTACAGCGTACACGACCTATAGGTAACGGTGCGCTATAATTAATCGTAAACATTTCACCGCCTTGCCATTCTATTTTCTGGCGACCTAAACCTGAGATATAACAATTTAACTGTGCCGGGTTAAAGTCATCAACTTCAACATTAAAAGTTACAGAAGTTGATTGGCCTTTTTGAAACAGTGTTTGTTGGCTTTCATCAGCTAGAGTAATGCTAAAAGGCAATGAATTTAACTTATCGCGCAGGCTCGATATTTGATCATACGGCTGCGATGCAGGAAAACGTGGGATAGTTGTTGTGTCTGTATCCAGTCCAACCGCTCCTGATTGCTGGCTAAAAGCAACAAAGTTATTTTCTTTTACCCATTGTTGAATGTTTGGTGTGTATTCACCATATGGATAAGCAAAGTAGTGCCAACTTTGCCCGGTTTTCTCTTTAATTAATTGTTCAGCGGCTAATAGCGATTTGGTATTTTCTGCTAACCATTGCTGCTCTGATATTCCTTCGGGAACTCTGGCTAATGAATCATGCTTCATACCATGGTTGGCAATAATGACCCCGTCGTCTGCCATGGCTTTTAGCTGCTGCCAAGATAAATAATGTGTTGATTTACTTTCAACAATGCTGGGATTTACAAAAATAGTAAAAGGAAAGTCATACTTATCAAGTATTGGTTTACCATTGGTAAGAATATCCAAATAGGCATCATCAAAGGTGATCACTACCGATTTATCTGGCAATGCTTGTTGCTGCTTAATTGACTGCATTAATGTGGATAATGGAATGACTTTAAAGTTGTTATCTTTAAGGTATTGCATGTGTAATGAGAATTGATCCGGGGAAATGCTGGTACTCGCTGGGGTTGTCTCGCTGACATGATGATATTGTAATATGACAGTGGCAAAACTGGTCATGTGAAGACAATAGCATAGTGCTGCCAACAAACGGTATTTCATGGTAATCTTCCTAAGATATTAAGAGGGCTTCAAGCTCTTGCCTAAAATAGCGTTTTTTCTACTATTTATATAGCCCATTTGCCAACAAAGGTCGGCTTTTTTTGAAATTCCATGATATAGAACGTCATAAGCAGTTATTTATTCTTGCTTTGCCGATGATTTTGTCAAATATTACTGCGCCATTGCTTGGTTTGGTCGATACGGCCGTTATTGGCCACTTAGATTATGCCTACTATTTAGGTGGCAGTACTGTCGGAGCAATGATCATAACTTTCGTCACTTGGTTATGTGGGTTTTTACGGATGTCGACCACAGGCTTATCTGCACAGGCTTATGGACAAAATAATAGCCAGTTAAACTGTTTGATATTACTGCGCGGTATTATCGTGGCATTTAGTATCGGCATATTCGTTATTTTATTTCAGAGCTTCTATTTAGACTTAGCATTGTCATTGGCTGGTGGCTCAGAGCAAGTTCAATTTTATGCTCGTGAATACAGCGCTATTAGAGTGTGGGGTTTACCGGCAGCATTAGCCAATTTAGTTATTTTGGGCTGGCTACTGGGAAATCATAAGGCAAAAATTGTTATGTGGTTGGTGATTGCTACTAACCTAATTAACTTGCTGCTTGACTTAATATTTGTGCTTGGCTTTTCATGGCAGGTAAAAGGCGTGGCATGGGCAACTTTACTTGCAGAATACAGTGGCTTAATCATTGGCCTTTCACTGGTTTATGTAAACTTTAAGGACAGGTTTTTAGCCGCATTTTCTAGCTTACGACAGGTGGTTAATGCTGTAATTGAGCGTGTTGCATTACTAAGCTACTTTAAACTCAATCGCGATATATTGATCAGAACCTTGTGCCTAGAAATATGTTTTGTTTTTATGACTTTTCAAGGTGCCAGGCTTGGTGATGATGTTGTTGCAGCCAACGCTATTTTAATGAATTTTCTGTTGCTAATATCTTTTGGTTTAGATGGTATAGCCAATGCAGCAGAAGTTATGGTGGGCAAAGCAAAAGGAGAAAAGAACCAACAAAGTATGTTCGTGAATGTTAATGTCGCACTTTTTTGGACTGCACTGTTTGCCGTTGCTTATAGCTTAGTTTTTTACTTTTTCGGCGATTACTTTATCGCCACAATTTCAAGTATTCCTGCCGTTGTCGATTATGCACAGCAGCATATTGGTTGGATTATTGCACTGCCAATACTTGCTTGCTGGTGTTACCTTTACGACGGTATTTATGTTGGTCTAATGCAAGCTAATATAATGAGAAACAGTATGCTTATTGCTACGTTTGCTTGCTTCTTTCCGGTTTGGTGGTTATTAAACGATTATGGTAATCATGGCTTGTGGGCAGCATTTTCGGTATTTATGCTGGCTCGGGGAGTTACTTTAGCTTGGCATTATCAAACCAATAGACATCGTTTTTAAGGCTTCTTTCTATTGAAGCTATGATACAAACGATTGGCAAACATTCCGATATAGCCGTAAATAGCAAATAAGCAACCTAGCGCTAATACAGCAATGCCAACAATCTGCCAGATATGGCTATGGTACATACCTATGAATATTAAGCCGGCGCCAAAAGCAAAAAGACCAAGCCCACATAAAAAACGCTGCATGCTGCGCTGTGGATCTTGGCCTAATTTTTCTAGTAATGACATTGTTATAGCTAATTATTGCTATAACAATTAGTAATACGAATGCTCGCCACGTTGGTGCTCAGTCATATCTTTAACACCTTTGATTTCACCAGCCATTATTTCAAGTAATTGCTTTTCAATACCATCTTTAACCGTGACATCGATTTGTGCACAACCGTTACAGCCACCGCCGAATTGCAGCACAGCATAGCCATCTTCAGTAATTTCCATCAATGTACATTCACCGCCATGACCAGCAAGCTGTGGGTTTACTTCAGCTTTTAAAAAGTAGTCAACACGGTCGAATAATGGCGCGTCATCACCTACTTTGCGTAATTTGGCATTAGGTGCTTTTAAAGTTAATTGAGAACCCATTTGATCAGTGGTGAAGTCAATTTCTGCTTCTTCCAAAAATGACTTACTATCGGCATCAATATATGCTGAGAAATGCTCGTATTTTAATTCGATATCGTCTGCTTCTACTGCGTCTGCTGGGCAATATGATACACCACACTCAGCGCTAGCTGTTCCAGGATTTACAACAAATACACGGATACTAGTCCCTTCAGCTTGCTGAGAAAGTAGTTTTACAAAATGCTCTTGTGCAGTTTCTGAAATGTTAATCATCATACTTTTTTACTCTTCACTACTGGGATTGAATACATCAATACCCGACTATTTTACTCAAGTATGACCATTTTACTCTGCTCTGACTGTTGGCGCTAGTACTTGTTGGCATAATTTATATATCGATATCAATAAGGTTAATAAGTTGCTTTGGTTATCGCTGTTAATTGCTGATTTTAGAAGATAACTGGTTCACAGAGCATTATTTTGCTATTTTATCGGGCAATAGAATAAGGAAACTTTTTATGTTGTTATTGTCGTGTCGTTCTTTGTTGTTAATGCTGCTTACCATAGCTGCATTAGCTAATTTTAAAGTATATAGTGCAGATGTAAGTACCTACTTACCTAATGATGGTGATTACAATGCACAAATACCAACGCCAGAATCGTCGTTAGGCTTTGGTATTGGTGAACGTCACCCTCGTCACGATCAAGTTTTGCACTACCTGACCCAAGTAGCGGTAACATCGCCGCGAGTGATGATAGAAGAAATGGGCAAAACAACTCAGTTTCGCTCGCAAGTTCTACTGACTATTTCTAGCCCAGAAAACTTGGCAAATATTGAGCAAATACTTGCACGGAGAAACGATATAACAGCTTCAGCTAATGACCCACTTGTAGTTTGGCTGGGTTATAGTGTTCACGGCGATGAAATTAGTGGTACTAATGCGGCTATGGTAGTTGCTTATCATTTAGCGGCATCTCAAAACAAAGCCGTTGAAGATATGCTTAACGATACTATTGTTGTGATTGAGCCTAGCCTTAACCCGGATGGTATGGATAGGTTTGTAAATTGGGTTACTACGCATCGCGGCATCACCGAAAACCCTGATCCAAACCATATTGAGCATCATCAAAGCTGGCGTACTGGTCGTACTAACCACTTCGGTTTTGACTTAAATCGTGATTGGTTATTGTTGTCTCAAAAAGAAAGTCAAAATCGTATTCCATATTTTCATCAATATCAGCCGAATGTGTTAGGCGACTTTCATGAAATGGGCGCTAATGGCAGTTATTTTTTCCAACCAGGTATTCCAACTCGCACTCATCCGTTAACACCAGCAAAAAATACCGCACTAACGCAATTATTAGCAACCTATCATGCTAAGGCACTTGATACTAAAGATCGCTTATATTACAGCGAAGAAAGCTTTGATGATTTTTATTACGGAAAAGGTTCTACTTACCCAGATATTAATGGTGGTATTGGTGTTTTGTTTGAACAAGCGAGTAGCCGTGGCTTCCAGCAAGATACAGTAAATGGCTTATTAACCTTTGAATATGGCGTGCAAAATCATGTGTTAACTTCGCTATCGACCATTGAAGGTGCTTGGAAAAACCAAGAAAAGTTTAAAGCTTACCGAGAGAATTTTTATGAACTTGCCAAACAGCAAGCAAGTGATGAAAATTTTAATGGTTATATCTTTACAGAAGATAAAGACAATTATCGACTGAATGCTTTTTTAACTAAGCTTAGTCAACATCAAATTCAAGCATACCCAATAACACAAGACATTAAGATTCAAGATAAGAATTATCTCGCCAAACGCAGTTATTATATCCCATTGGCGCAAGCACAATACCGTGTTATTAAAGCGTTGTTTAACCAACAGAAAAACTTCCAAGACAATACTTTCTACGATGTTTCTGGCTGGACTTTACCGTTAGCAATGAATATTCAGTTTGCGAAAGTAAACAGCACTTGGGGTCTGAAAATTGCAGAATCATCTTGGCAACCTGAAGCTATTGCAGCTGAGAAAAGTGATGCTTCAGCTTATGCATATGCTTTCGAATGGCATGACTTTTTAGCACCAAAATTACTTTATAAACTTTCAGAAGCAGGTATCAATACTAAGGTAGCAACGAAAACCTTTTCTGCAACAGTAAATGGTGCAACAAAAGCGTTTGAAAAAGGCACCATCATCATCCCTGCAAGTAATCAAACTGAGAATAATTGGCGTGATTTAGTTGCAGACCTTGCTTCTAAAAACAATATTGCACTGTTGGCATTAACAACAGGACTAACGTCAAAAGGTATTGATATTGGGAGTAGTTCATTTCGCCCAATTTCTACGCCAAAAGTGTTAATGATTGGTGGTAAAGGTACATCTCAGTACGAAGCTGGTGAAATGTTGTATTACATTGACAACTTACTAGAAATTCCAGTTACTGTGGTTGAAATGCAACGTTTAGCGACTATCAACTTGGCTAATTATAGTCATATTATTATGGTTGATGGTAAGTACAATAAGCTAAACGGTGTGGCGTTGAATAAGTTGAAGTCTTGGTTGGCATCAGGTGGTGTTGTGTTTGGCCAGAAGCGTGCTGCTCACTGGTTAGCAGAAAAAGAACTGTTAAAAATGGACTTTGTCAGCAAAGATCATTTGAACCAACTATTTGATACTGAAAACCTAACTTATGGTGATAAAGAGGCTTTGGCTGGCCGAAAACGCATTGCTGGCGCTATTTTTCAAGCGCAATTAGATACCAGTCATCCTTTGGCTTATGGTTATCGAGCAAGCGTATTGCCGGTATTTCGTAACAGTACGGTTATCATGGAGCAAACTTCGGCCCCGTTCGTTAGTGTTGCTAAATACAGTAATACACCGTTATTAAGTGGCTATACTGATCAAAACTTAGTTAACCTCTTGGCAAATAATCCAACACTGGTTGCGCATAATGTTGGCCGAGGCAAGGTTATTGCCAGTACTGATGACTTTGCATTTAGAGGCTATTTTTTAGGTAGCATGAAAATTATTGCCAATAGCTTATTTTTTGCCAAAGCATTTAGTGCTAATCCTGCTGATTAGCTAATAAGATGTAGCTTAACTAGGCAGGGCTAAACAAATACTGAGGAGGGTAATTTTTTGCACTCCTCTTTTTTTGAGCAATTTGCAAATTTCATTTGCAGTTGTGCCGGTTGTAACCACATCATCAATAAGTACAACATGGTCGGCATGTATCTCTTTATTGCTAGGGTTGATAATAAAGGCCTGAGCTAAGTTTTTCCTGCGCTGTACTCCCGATTGTCCAACTTGGCTGTGTGTGGCTTTATCTCGTATTAGCAATTCTGGCTGATAAGGATAGTTAAACTGATCGGCAAAGTGCTTTGCAATTAAATGTGCCTGATTAAATCCGCGGCTTTGCCATTTTTTTATATGTAAAGGCACGCTGACTACTAAGATATTCTCGGAAGCCGGTCTTTGCTTCTGCTCGGTAAGGTAGTTGTTCCAATGCTGGCTCAATAAATAGGCTAATAAGCCACTTAGCTCAGTCTGGCCTTGATATTTCAATTGGTTTATCCAAAGAGCAAAAGGCCATTGATATGGGCCTAAGCAAAGTAAGTGATCAAACTGCGCTTTAGGCAATACTTGATTAATTGCCGGCCATAGTAATAAGTCGAACCCGACTAAGTCTCGTTTGAAATAAGGTAAGTCGTCTTGGCAAAACTGACAAAGTAATTGATGCTGCTGGCAAGCATTACCACACAAAGTGCAACAACTTATTAATAGTTTAAACCTGTGAATTGCTAAAATTAATTTTTGTCTTACTTTTAAAAAACTATCACCATTGATGTAATTGCCAAATTCCATTTTTAGCACCCATTCGTTAAACTATGCGCTCACTTTATATAGAGCGTAGTAAGCATGGCAGAAAGTTTGAAAATTGCGAGCCAAGGGCAAGGTCTTCCGTTAGTATTTATTCATGGTTGGGGATTAAATTCCGCAGTTTGGCAACCGTGTATTGAACAACTAAAAGCTGACTTTGAAGTGATTACCGTAGATTTGCCCGGCTTTGCAACTAATAGCTCACATTGTCTTGCTGAATACTCGTTAATTGAAATTGCCACTGCTATCCAGCAAGCAATTGGCAAACCAGCTGTTTACATTGGTTGGTCATTGGGTGGTTTAGTTGCTAGTCAAATTGCCACGAGTTTCAAGGAGCAAGTACTTGGCCTAGTTACAGTGGCGAGTTCCCCACAGTTTGTAGAGCGCGAGAACTGGCCTGGCATTAAAGAGAATGTCTTGGCAATGTTCCATCAGCAACTGGCAAAAGACACCACAAAAACTATTAATAATTTTTTAAAAATTCAGGCGATGGGCAGCCCGCATATTCGTCAAGATATTAAGAAAATTCGTGATTTGGTAATGCAATATGAATTACCAAGTCAGCAGGTATTAGATGACTCGCTCAAACTTTTAGAAACATCAGATGTTACTGAAGATATTAGTAACATTACTCAGCCATTTTTAAGGCTTTACGGCAAACTTGATGGCTTAGTACCAAAGCAAGTTATTCCCGTAATTGATGATATAGCGCCAAATAGTCAGAGCTATATTTTTGAACAAGCCTCACATGCACCGTTTATTTCTCATCAAGCTGAATTTATATCTGAGCTTAAAAATTGGCTGATAGAGTATATTCCCAATGTCCATTAGTTTACTTTTTAACGGTTTTGGTTAATAATTAGGCAAATGATTTTAGCTAATATATTTGCACTTTGAATCGTATTTAGTAAATATATTTGGGAGAAGGTTATGGAAATACAATCAGCTTTTAATGCTGGCGTACAAGGCTTTCAAACGGCAACCGAAGAAGCAAGTAGAGCAGCGAGCGATATTGCACGAAGCACTGCTGTAGACGCTGAGGCTAGCGCAGAGCCGGTCGCAAGTAATACTTCCTCTCCGTCATCTGTAACAAATGAACCAAACGGATTAACAGAATCTATTGTTAATTTACGTGTAGCAGAAGTGCAAGCACAGGCTTCTGCTGAAGTCATTCAGTCTGCTGATGAAAACTTGGGCACACTAATCGACGTACGTGTTTAGTCTCTGATGAATATCACTCCGCAAGGCTTTAATTTACCCATTCAAACAGCAGTTAACCTGCAAACGGATAGCTTGCGCCGTGATAATCAACAACGAGAAATAATTACTAAGCCAGAAGCGCTTAGTCAATCTGCGGCTGAAAAGGGCGTAGCGTCAGATAAAGAGCGAGGTCGAACGCCCGCTCAAAACAATGAACAAGTCGACTTCACTAGTCTACGTAAGCAAGCAGAACAAGCTAGTGCTTCTATAAATGGTGATTCTCGTGACGCAAACGGTAATGAAGGATCTCAGCAAAACGCCTCAGATAACTCGGCTGAAAATAACAATGAAGATAACACAGCTAATAATTCGCAAGAGAATGCTGAATCAGTAGAAAATGACGGTAAGTCAGATGCCGAAGTGTTTGCTGAAAAACAAGTTATTCGAGAATTAGAAAATCGCGACAAAGAAGTTCGCACTCATGAAATGGCACATGCTGCAGTTGGTGGTGCATTTACTGGCTCTCCATCATATTCATTTCAAATTGGCCCCGATGGTAAAAAATATGCAGTAGAAGGTGAAGTTTCTGTTGATTTAACGCCTGTGCCAGGTGACCCGAAAGAAACTATTGCTAAAATGAAAAAAGTGCAAGCTGCTGCACTTGCTCCGGCACAACCATCAGCACAAGATGTGCGAGTTGCTGCGTCTGCTTCAAACATTATTCTTGAAGCACAGGCTGAGCTGCTAGCGGCAAGTGCTGAAGATGCTGAAACCAAGTCTGAGCCTGGAAACTTATATCGAGATAAAGCAATATTTCAAGATGATGATAATCTTGGCAGTGCCGAAAGTAGCGCCGATTTTGATCGCCACATTCAAGATACATTGTCATCGCAAGAGGCAATTGCTCCAAGTCGTTCACTTGAAGTAGATGAAAGAGCAGGGCGCATTGAGCAGTTTTACTCAAACATTAATCAAGCATACGACAAACAAGCAAGCCATCAATTTGAACTGACGGCCTAGTGAACAACTTATATTCAAAGTACAAAAAAGCCTGCAATTGCAGGCTTTTTTAGTTTCGCATTTAGCTATAACTTAAATGCCGTAATCTTCACGGTATTTTTTAATACTAGCTAAGCTATCTACCATATCTGGCTTTTCTTCTAAATACCTAATTAAGTCAGCCAAGGTCACAATAGAAATAACCTTAGTGTTAAAGTCACGCTCTACTTCTTGAATAGCAGAAAGTTCAGCTTTGCCTTTCTCTTGACGATCTAAGGCAATAAGCACGCCTGAAAGCTCTGCGCCATGGGCTTGAATAATTTGCATTGATTCACGAATAGCCGTGCCTGCGGTGATGACATCGTCAACCAACATCACTTTACCTGCCAGTGCTGAGCCAACTAAGCTACCACCTTCACCGTGCGTTTTAGCTTCTTTACGGTTGAAGCAATATGGCATATCAATATCGTAACCATCAGCCAATGCTACGGCTGTTGTTGTCGCAATTGGAATACCTTTGTAAGCAGGGCCAAACAACAAGTTATAGTCGATTTTTGAATCCTGCAAAGCCGCAGCATAAAAGCGACCTAAACGGGCTAAATCGCCACCGGTGTTAAATAAACCAGCATTGAAAAAATACGGGCTAGTGCGACCTGACTTTAATGTGAATTCACCAAAACGTAATACTTGTTTAGATAAAGCAAATTCAATAAATTCGCGTTGATAATCTTTCATTATTAGCTCCTTTTTCTAGCTTAGTTTAAAGCCGTTTTTTGGATATCAAATAACTCGTTAATACCATCATTAGCAAGTTTAAGCATTTGCTGCATTTCGTCGAAGCTAAATGGTTCTTCTTCTGCTGTACCTTGCACTTCAATTAACTTACCCGTTTCGGTCATCACTACGTTCATATCGGTATCAGCAGCTGAATCTTCAACATATTCTAAATCAGCAATCGCTTCACCTTTGTAGATACCTACAGAAACTGCAGCAATCATGTGCTTAAGTGGGTTATTGTTGATAATGCCTTTAGCGCGCATATGGTTTAATGCGTCAACTAATGCCACACAAGCACCAGTAATAGATGCTGTACGAGTGCCGCCGTCCGCTTGAATTACATCACAATCAACAGTAATCGTATTTTCGCCAAGTGCCACTAAATCAACCGACGCGCGTAATGAACGAGCAATTAAACGAGAAATTTCTAACGTACGACCACTTTGCTTACCATTTGCAGCTTCACGACGCATACGGGTGTGTGTAGAGCGAGGTAACATGCCATATTCAGCAGTAATCCAACCTTTACCTTGGCCTTTAAGGAAACGTGGCACACCTTCTTCAACGGTAGCAGTACAGATAACTTTGGTGTCACCAAACTCAATAAGTACTGAGCCTTCTGCATGAGCTGTAAATTGACGAGTAATGGTTACAGGACGAATTTGCCCTAAAGTTCTGCCGCTTGGACGCATGTGGAATTTCCTATCGTAGTATAATTGCTGCGCATTATAATCGTTCGGCTACCAATTTGACATAATGACATTACAAGTAATTTGAAATATTAAGAAAATAATATCTGTGTGCGACAAAGAAAGCTGATTTAGATGAAAATAGCTAGCTTACGCAGCATTAGCATTGTCTAATTCAGGAAAAAATGTTTTGCGCATTTCTTCTACGTTATAGGTGTATTCAACCGTAAAACGATGTAACTTTAATGATGATGAAGCACAAAGTTCATTGATAAAGTCATCTCTTTCGACATTCTTAGGCTGTGTATGGCGGCTATTGTCGAGCTCAATCACAGCTAGTACAGAAAGGTTGATGGGATCACACAGAATATAGTCAAAATGCTTGGAAGAAATTTGGTTAAAGGCGGCTTGCCATTGGCTTTGATTTAGCCCGGCTTGTGGTTTGATAACATCAGCAATTCTCACCTTACCGAAAACAATGGCATTTACGCCACATGCTTGGTTAAGTGCCGCCAGAAATGTTCTTTCAGTTGGAGTAAATAATGGCCCTTTTAACGCATAAGAAATAGGCGCTTCTTTGATACCTGTACCCTTTAGCAACACAGCGAAAATAACGAATACAACGAGCAACACTATAATATAAAGCATAAATCACCTTCTATATGTACCAATTCTTTAGTTGGTTTTGATATTAGTTTTTGTCGTACCAGCGCAGCACAGCTGCTATGTTTGGATGTAGCTATCAAACCAAAAAATTTGATGTACACATTTATTGCTGAGTAAAGTTGCAAGTCAGTTGTTATGAAAACAAAACTTTGCTTACCCTTTAAACACAAAAACTATTTTTTAATGAAATAGGCTAACAGTATGAATAGTCTCATTCAATGGCGTGTAATGTCGTGTAATAATTTTTAAAAGTAGGGGGATTAACTTTTTCAGTACAATTAAATCTTGTTTTAAGCCATATGTTAAAAAGTCACTTAAAGAATGGATTAAGCGATTAAATAAAACAAAAGGGGCATTATTTGTCGGGATTGGTCGAACAGATAAAATAGGAAGCAGAAGACTAGTTTATGGAGGTGTTCACAGAATAATACACACAATATCTTACGAAACCAATCTAACAAAGTTTACAGCTCATGATTTGCGACGAACGTTTGCGACATTATTAGACCGTAAAGCCGACAGGTTCACTATACAACACCTTATGGGGTATTCATCTATATGATCGTCGGGGAGGTAATGCAATGGTTCAAGCTGTAAAATGCTTGCCGTTTTAAAACAAGTAGTAGTTATTTATGAAAAATATAACATATCGTAGTATCGTTAAAAAATTCTAGATATATTAATTTAAAACTAAAGGACTAAAAATGCCTATTGGAAAAGAAGGACTGTTTCTATTTAAACCCATTTATCAAGATGTTTATAATTACATGAAGTCAAAAGCTAGTAAGTTTGTGACTTTAAAGGGATTTGATGTTGAAAAATCATATTTACAAGCATCAAATGTCGAAAATGTAAAAACAATTTGGCAAGTAGATAAGTCAGTTAACCTAAATGACTTTTACTACCCATCTAAATTAGCTTGTGATGAAAAAGAGTTTGAACTCGATTCTTTATCGAAACTTCCTGAAAATGGAAAAATTGTTATAGAGGGGACTGCTGGACAAGGTAAATCAATACTCGCAAGGTATTTATCAGGCAAGGCTTTAAGAACGGGGATTTGTATTCCTATCTTTGTAGAATTGAGAAAAATAACTAGCAGAAAATCTTTGCCACAACTTATAGTTTCTAGCATTAATAATATGGATATTCCTGTGGGTGAGGAAGATTTAGGGCTGGTTTTTTCATCAAATAAATTTAGTTTGATTTTAGACGCTTTTGATGAAATTCCTGAATCAGAGGTTCAGCCAACATTAGCTTATCTAGAAGATATTTGCATGACGTATTACGAGCAACAAATTATCATAACAAGTAGGCCAGATTCTGAAATACAAAAAGTACCCTTATTCAATGTTTATAATTTAGCTCAATTAGATACTAGTGATTTTAAACCACTATTATCGAAACTTTTTGAAGATGCTGCTACAGTTAATCTGATATTAAAATCTATTCATGAAAATATAACCAATATAGGTGAAGTTCTTAAAACTCCGCTACTCATAACCCTACTAGCAATTACGTATAAAGGGTTCAACGAAATTCCCACTCAATTACATGAATTTTATGAAAATTTATTTCATCTGTTAGTGAATAGACACGACTCGACAAAACCAGGTTTTAAGCGAGAATTTCTATCTGACTTAAATGAAAAAAAATTAGAAAAACTGTTCTGTGCCTTTTGTTTTTATTCAATGATTCTAGGAAAGACGTCTTTATCGAGAGTTCAAGCTATAGAGCAGGTTGAAAAAGCAAGCCATCTCACGAAAATAGACCTCAACAGCGAAATTGACTTCTTAACTGACTGTATAAAAAACACTTGCTTAGTAATTAAAGAGGGATTTGATTATCATTTTATTCACAAAAGTATTAGAGAATTTCATGCAGCAAGCTTTATCAGTGTCAGCCCTTTGAATTTAAAAGAAAAATTTTATTTTGAAGCTCTTATCAACTATTCAAGATTTACGCAGGAATTGATTTTCCTGTCAGTTCTAGATGAATTCTATTTCAAGAAGTTATATTTATATCCTTTATTTAAAAATAGGCTTGCTGATATAGGATATTTTAATAGTGAATTTGATTATACGAAAAGTAATATATTGCGCTCTTTAAGTTTCATGGTTGGAAATAACTCTACTACAAATAATTCGAATAAAAGCGAATTAGATGAAAGTGAAGTTGATGTAAAGCAACAGGTTACTCAATATTCATGGGGAGGTTCAAGTAAAGCACTTGCGTATTTTACCATTGAATCAACATCTAGTTTATACAATAAAGTTATGGAATTAATAATGAGTAAAGAATTTGTAAATTACGACGAATCAATAGATTACTCTGCCACAGACTATATTAAAGATAATAATATGGAAGATGAAGTAAATGTTTTAATTGAAAGAGCAATAGACGCAGATGTGCATACCTATAATTTATTAAAAAGAGAAATCGATGAAAAAGAAAAAGAAATGGAATCGATACAATTTTAATAATATAAAACACTTTACCCCCGTATTACTAGAACGGGGGTCGCTTCGCTCGATTAATCAAACCCTAGAAAATAAAGTGCATGTACGGACAACTTGTTAACTTCAAGCAAATAATATCTTTCTGAGTACATTAATTAACTATTCTGAAATATAGTTAATTAATGTAAGGTCATTCTATTATGTGTTTATTGTCAGTTGGTATTGAATGCCATCGAAATAGAGAAAATTTATGAAATTTCATCTGCTTATTGTTTTACTTTTATCCAGTTTATTTACCCTAAATGACGCGAGTGCCAAAGATGCCGTGCAAAGCGTTGCTAAAGAATTACCGTTATATAGCAAAATTTATAGTGACAAACGTGACCCGTTTAAAGATGCGCAAGCCGCAATTAAGTTGGCACAAGCAACTGATCGCAACGTACTAATTGAAATAGGTGGCACTTGGTGTACTTGGTGCCACAAAATGGATGCCTTTTTAGAAAAAAATCCAAAGGTGTATAAGCAATTGCACGAAAACTATGTGGTATTGAAAATAAGCGTCAGTGACAGTAATGAAAATGAAGCATTTATGAAGTCATTACCGCCTGTACAAGGATATCCGCATATGTATGTATCAACGAATACCGGTCGTATGCTGTTATCAAAAGATACTGCCGAATTATTAGATAATTTAGAGTATTCCGTGGAATATTGGTCAACATTTTTAGATAAATGGCAGGTTACAAATAATCAAAAGAACGACAGTAGCTCAACCGCAAAAGGTGAAAATAATGCCTCAAGTTAATTCATTTTTTGATGATAATTATCAAACACCTAGCTGGCTGAAAAAAAAGATTTCACGCCGTAGTGCTTTAAAGTCTGCCGCTGGTGCAACTATGGTAGCGGCGATGCCGATGCGCAGTTGGTCAGCAGCGCTTAGCAACAAACTTGACAGTGCTTTAAAAACTGACCCTTGGCTTACTCTAGATGCGGTATTAGCGCATTTACTTCCTGAGTCACCAACAGGGCCAAGCGCTAAGGAAATTCAAGCGACACAATATTTATATAATGTGGTGTTTCAACAGCCAACAGAAGAATCTGAAATTGAGTTTATTTATAAAGGTGTTGGTTGGTTAAATGGTTTTAGTAATAGCCAATTAAAGAAAAACTTTATTGCGCTAACCTTTGATGAAAAAGAAACAATCTTACGAGCGATTAGTAAGTCAACCGCTGGCGAAAACTGGTTAAGTAATTTAGTCGGTTACATATTTGAGGCCATGCTTTCACCGCCTAGTTATGGTGGTAATCCGAACGGCATAGGTTGGCAATGGCTAGAACACCAAGCGGGTTTTCCATTACCACAAGCTGGGCAGCGTTATTATGAGTTGCCGGGGCAACAACCGATCAATTTAAGTCGTCGAAGCCCATTTTCAAATACAACTATCACGCAGGTGGTTAGTCATCAGCAATATACCCGCAAGCAAGTAGGAACTCGAAAAGCATGAAATATGATATTTGTATAGTGGGCAGTGGTGCAGGCGCGTCACCTGTTGCATATACCTTGGCAAAAGCTGGCGCAAAAGTTTTAGTGCTTGAAAAAGGCGCTTGGTTAACTGAAAAAGAATTCTTTAAAGATGAATTAGCCATTAGTTTACGCGACTCTTATAACCCAAAGCTTGAAGATGAACAGCACGTTATTGAAGAAGAGTATGAAACTGATGATGGTGAAAGTTACTGGCAGGGTGAAGCCACTAGTGAGTCAGGCTGGAGCTTTTGGAATGGTCAGGTAGTTGGCGGCTCATCAAACTTTATGAGTGGTTATTTCCATCGCTTAAAGCCGATTGATTTCCGCTTAAAATCTGAATTTGGTGCTATTAAAGGCGCTAATGTTGAAGATTGGCCAATAAGCTATGATGAACTTGAACCCTATTACGCGCAAGTAGAGCAAGTAGTAGGTGTTTCGGGGCGCGTTTCAGAGCACCCTCATCAAGAGCCTCGCTCAACGGACTTTCCATACCCACCCGTTGCAGAACATGCAATATCGTCTTGGATAGACGAGGGAGCAAAAGAAATTGGCTATCACGCCGTACCTGTTCCTCGGGCAATACTGTCGCGACCAGCCATGGGGCGAAATAGCTGTGAATATTCTGGTTATTGCAGTAGTTATGGTTGTTCGTCAGGCGCTAAAGGAAGTGGTCGAGCAGCGTTACTGAATCATGCAGTTGCTACAGGAAACTGCACCATAACACCGCATGCAAAAGTGTATAAAATTGAAACTGATAGCCAAGGCGAAATATCTGGCGTGCTTTATTACGATAAGGCAGGGCGTAAACAAGTAGCGAAAGCTAAATACTATGTTGTGGCTTGCCAAGCAGTAGAAACGTCACGTTTATTGCTGGCGTCGAAGGGCGAAAAGTTTCCTAATGGTATTGCCAATAATAACGGTTTAGTGGGCAAGAATTTAATTTTTAGTGGTGGCGGCACAGGCCGAGGTGATTTCTTTTATAAAGGTTTAACCAAAGAGAAACAGGCGCAGTTGAAGCAAGTTGGGCCTTTTATTAATCGTGCTTTACAAGATTGGTATCAAATTGACGATAAAGCATTTACTGGCTTTAATCGTGACGGCAAAGCTAAAGGCGGTACGATAGACTTCTTATTTTATCAAAACCCAATCGCTCGCGCTCAAGGCACTAAATGGCAGTATGATGAAGCGCTAGATAGTGAAAAGCTATTATGGGGTGAAGAACTTAAGCAAAGTATGAAAACGGAATTCACCACCTATAAAACTTTACGTTTTGAAGTGTTTAACGATTGGTTACCAAACGACAATTGCTTTGTTAGTTTAGACGATAAAGTTACCGACAAATGGGGTGATCCTGTTGCGAAAATACGTATTGGCGCACACAGTCACGATATTGATGTTGGGGAATATTTAGCTGAGAAAGCAGAAAAGTTATTAGTGGAAATGGGCGCAACCAATGTTTCATCATCGATAAGCAGCGCACCAGCATCTAACTTAATGGCTGGCGGCTGTCGTTTTGGTGATGACCCTAAAACGTCAGTACTGAATAAAAACTGCCAAGCGCATGAAGTTAATAACCTATTTGTGACAGATGCTTCATTTATGCCAACTGGTGGTAGTGTTCCATACACATTTACCATTTATGCAAATTCATTCCGAGTTGCCGACCATCTTAAACAGCGTTGGCAGCAAAGCGTAAGTTAACGTGCAAAGCTGAATTGTTTTAAAAAGGCGAACGGTAAAGTTCGCCTTTATTCGTTCTAATCTAGTAGATACCAATACCGACCTCAGGCATAATTCCTATATTAGATAAGTTTAAAAATTTAGGAAATTCTATGATCCACAGTATGACAGCATTCGCCCGCCATGAAGTTAAAGGGGAATGGGGGAATGCAGTATGGGAAATTCGCAGCGTAAACCAACGTTTCCTCGAAACTTACTTTCGTTTACCTGAGCAATTTAGAAGCATAGAGCCAGTGTTACGTGAACGTTTTCGTAAGCAATTAAATCGCGGTAAAGTTGAATGTAATCTGCGCTTTAACGCCAAAGCTGGCGAAAAAAGTAATTTAACAATGAATATTGCACTTGCTGAAAATTTGTTAAAGCATGCAAATTGGATCAACGAGCAAACACTGAATAGCCAAGTTAATCCTATAGAAATTATGCGTTGGCCGGGTGTGATGGAAGCTGAAGAATCAGACATGAATGCCATTCAAGCTGAAATTCTTGCCGGTTTTGATCAAGCATTGAAAGACTTCATCGTAGCGCGAGCAGATGAAGGTACCAATATGAAATCACTTATTGAACAACGCCTAGACGGTATTGTTGAACAGGCTGAGCTAGTAAAAGGCCATATGCCAGAAGTTATTGCTTGGCAGCGTAAACGTATTACTGACAAGTTTGCTGATGCGAATATTGAACTGGAATCATCACGTGTTGAGCAAGAGCTAGTATTACTTGCACAAAAAATGGATGTTGATGAAGAAATTGACCGCTTATTTAGCCATGTTAAAGAAACGCGCAGCATTTTGAAAAAAGGTGGCGCACAAGGTCGTCGCTTAGACTTCATGATGCAAGAGTTTAATCGTGAAGCGAATACCTTAGGTTCAAAATCTATTAACGCAGAAATCACCAATTCAGCTGTTGAATTGAAGGTATTGATTGAACAAATGCGTGAGCAGATCCAAAATATTGAATAGGGTTTTATAAACATTCAACACCCCTTAAAGCCTTATGTATAGGGCTTTTTTGTATTTGTCAATAAAAAGATTGTTTCATCCACCCCCATATACCACCAGTTCACTGGTGACTTGCTGGTGAGATGTTTCCTAATTTATAATGTCGCCGTCTCTGATTATAAAATGGCTTGATGTAATCAATAATATCGGCCATTGCTTCACGCCTTGTCTGATAAAGACGATAGTTAATTCTCTCTGATTTTAAGCTGCGGAAAAAGCGTTCAGTAACCGCATTATCTAAACAATTTCCAGCACGGCTCATACTTAAGACTAACCCGTGTTCTTTCAATGAACGTTGAAATGCTTCACACGTATATTGAACACCTTGATCTGAATGGAATAATACTCCATCTGTTGGTTGTTGTTTATTTATGGCTAAGTGTAAAGCCTTTGTTGTTAATTCACTATTGGTTTATCCGAGAATGCCCAACTGATAACTTTATGAGAGCATAAATCCATAATCACCGCTAAGTACAACCAGCCTTGCTGTGTGCGGATATACGTAATATCGCCGGACCACATCTTGTTTAGGCTTTGCGGGTTAAACTGACGATTCAAGTAATTAGGCGCAATAACCGAAGGCTTACCGCTAACAGGGGATTTGTGCTGCTTAGGCCGTTTAGCAACTAGCCCTAAACGCTTCATTGACGTACGAACGCGATGCAATCCAATATCATTGACGATAATCCAACATTCATCGCTGCTGCCGCATCTTTATGTTTATAACCGTGAATAATGACTAGCCAGCGCACTCACGTTTGAATTCTGCTGTTAATGTTTTCTTTAGCATTTTGACCTCGTTAGTTAATTGAATTTTACCTCTAACAAAGCCTCTAGTTAAATCACACCGTTACACAAAGTTTACAACTTAATCGTGTTTAGGAAAATCTGGTCGATTCACTAAATAAATCATTTAGAAGTAGTTAATTATCAGTACTAAGATTGAGTTTTGATGTAGAGTAACAAAAACTGTTTTATGCCAAAGAGCATTTCTTTATTGAGTAAATAATATGACCAAAAAAATTGTAGATTTATTTTTTCTTATCAGCATTAGTTTCTTACTTGTAAGCTGCAATGAAAACTCCTCCCCTGAATACACGTTAGTTACTGGTGAATCTTTCTCTTTGAGCGGGAATATTCCTAAAGGATTTCTATTTGAAGCAGAATATATTCTCTCTGTTTATTCATATGATGAAGTAGGGAATAAAGTTCTTTACACTAAAGATGACTATGAATTTAACTCCGAGCTGAACAGTATCAGAAGAACTTTAAATTCACGTATACCGAACTTTAATACTCATAATGTTACCTTCAATGAAAATGGAACTTTTTCTTTTAATGGAGTTCCACGTAATCCTCCACTCATTAATCTTTTGCAAATATATATTGATTATAAATCTCGTACATCATTTAAGCCTATTAACAATAAATCAATACTTAAAGATAATAATCTTGATGGGACAATAAATATTTATGTTTACGGTGATTCTATTGCATCAGGAGCACAAACATATTCGCAATATTTTAATGGTAATGATTCTGATTCATTTGTAGGTTTATTGAGAAAATACTTAAACGTAGATGATAGTATCAATGTAATAAATAAATCAGAAAATGGACAAGTCTCTGATTATTTTTATAATGACTATCAAAGTGCGATTACTGATGGAGCAGATCTTTTTATTATTGAATTTGGAATGAATGACCACATTGAAGGGAAAGCGAGACTAAATAATTTTATTTCGAATATAAATGATGCTGTTATTAACATACTTAATAGTGGGAATCAGGTGGTTATAGTAGGTTTTTTTCAACAAAATGTTTTATGGGATAGAGAAAATACTATTGATACTATTGAATATAATGAAGCGTTGAAAAATATCGCGGATAATAATAACGTGCCTTTTGTTGATATTTACAATCTTTATAATAACTTATCTAATAAGCATGTAATTGAAGACATAACTGCAGATTGGATGCACCACCCTAATGACTTTGGCCACAAATTATATTTTTCGTCGCTCCTTCCTTATTTTCTTTTGAACAATAATGAAATATCTATACCTAACTATATTGGTAAGCCAGTTTTGTAATTTAATACAGTATATTATTAGTTACTCAGAATAATGCTAAATAAAAATTACTAGAGCAACTGGTTACACTATTGGATAAATTTAGTTGTTTTTCTATCCAAACTATTTTAAATAATTGTTTTGTATTTTAACTGTTGTTGATGATTAGTATACAGATTCAAAACATCGAATAGCTTTCTGCTTAACTCTTCTATTCATAGAAACCACAGTTTAACTTATTGTTAGAATGTGGTTTTTTTGAAAATTGCACACGAACACATAGTAAAAACGCTTATTGCTTGGTATAACTAGGTTCTTTAAAAAGGATGCCTTCAATATGATCACATTATCCGCAGAGCAATGCCGCATTATTGGCGTTATGCTAGAAAAAGAAACCACCACGCCAGAGCAATATCCACTTTCTATCAATGGCATTACCACCGGCTGTAATCAAAAAAGTAATCGTGAGCCTGTGATGTCGTTGTCTGAAGCTGATATTCAAAACAGTGTTGATGAATTGGTGAAAATGAACCAACTGATGATCGACCACAAAGCGTCCGGACGAGTGAGTAAATATTTCCATCGTTTTTGTAATACCGAGTTTGGTAATTTGCAATTTACTGCTCAGCAGCGGGCTATTATTTGTGTGTTATTGCTACGCGGGCCGCAAACCCCCGGTGAACTTAGAACCCGCACTAATCGCTTAGCAGACTTTGCTGATGTTGGTGAAGTTGAAACTGCTTTGAACCAACTGCAAGATTTAAAAAATCAAACACTAGTTAAGAAACTTGAGCGGGAGCCTGGTAAACGTGAATCTCGTTATGTGCATTTATTTTCTGATGTTGATGAGAGCTATTGTGTTGAAACTAGCGCTACTCAAACAATCGCTAATTCTTCAGAAGCCACAACATCTGTAAGTAACGTTCAATTAGCACAACGAGTGACAGAGCTAGAGCAGCAAGTCACTTCATTAACTAAACAAGTAGCCTGTTTAACAGAGTTGCTAGAAGATAAATGACAATAGGTTTGTTATCCCATCGGAAGTGATAGAGAAGTTTGCAAAGTTAAAATATAAGGATGTAGTAATTGAATTATTGGTGGGTTAATCAAAATCAAACTTTTAAAGAAGAATTTCAAGGCAATTATCTATGGTCGCCAAAAAGAAAGTCTAATGGGCAAAAGAATCAATTCTATGAATACATGAAAGGTGTTGTTCCCGGAGACATAGTTTTTTCTTTTGCCGGTACTTTTATAAAAGCGATTGGAGTAATTCAATCCAATGCTTATGCGTCTCCTCAACCTATAGAGTTTGGCAAAATTGGCGCACAATGGGGAAGCGATGGTTGGAAGGTGGATGTTCATTTTATTCTACTGAATAATAAAATACGCCCAGCTGATCATATGGAAAAACTCGAGTCAAAACTTCCTAATAAATACTCCCCTTTACAATCAACAGGACGTGGTAATCAAGGTGTGTACTTAACTAAAGTACCTGAGCTATTAGCTAATGAATTGATCCGGTTAATTGGAATTGAAGCCGGTAACTTAGTTGGTACCCTATTGTCTGTTAATGAAACTACTTCTGAGTATGAACCTAAACCTACGAAGGGGTTGAGTGAATGGGAAGAAGATCTAGAAGACAATGTTAGAAATGACTCCTTAATACCTGAAACCGAAAGGAAGTCGATCATTATGGTTCGTAGAGGACAAGGTGTATTTAAAAAACGGGTCGCACTCCAAGAGACTCATTGCCGCATAACCGAAGTAGACGAAATATCTCATTTACGCGCTAGTCATATAAAGCCGTGGCGATATTGTGAAGATCATACCGAAAAACTAAATGGTAACAATGGTTTGCTTCTCACTTCAACCGTTGACCATTTATTTGACCGAGGCTTTATTTCATTTGAAAGTGCTGGAGGGATTCTAGTTTCTCCTGTCGTAGAGTCTTCATCTCTTTCTCGTATGGGAATTAATTTATCGATTAAGAATAATGTTGGTACATTCAATGAAGAACAACAATACTTTTTAGAGTATCATCGAAAAGAAGTTTTCTTGAGTTAACACATATACAGTTCTGTTTTATTGAAATAACCCTTATTGCTGATGCACCAAACCTGCTTCATCATTTTCAAAGCCATGGCATATATAGCCGATTAACTGGCGTTTTTTCTTGGATATTTGATGAAAATGTTCATAGCCAATTGAAAAAGCAAAAGGGTTAGCGTTGTAATCGGTGTAAGATTGATCGGCGCCGTTTTTAGCTTCACGAACGCCGGCAGCAAATGAACTTAAAAAGTCATCACGATTATTAAGTAAAATGGTGGTAACGCCAGCGCCACCTTCCACCAACTCTAACGCGCCTAATTCAATGTACTTATCAACAACGGTGTTATTGAAATAGCCGGAGTATTGTTCAGTTTCAATATCATAGCTAATAGAAGAGTCGTTTGATGCTTCCATTAATGATACAAATAATTCTCTAACCTTTTTTGAAATCATAACTGACTCACTTTTATTTTTGGTTAACTGCCAAGTATTTTAAGTGGTAGTGACAAAGCATCGTTGCCTGATTGGCCCACCAACCAAATAATACCGCCTAAACCCGCAACTGTTATTACATACCAAATAGCTGAAACAATTTGGGCATAGCGATTAAGGGGCAGTAATTCGCTTAAGTGGCGGCGTTTATATTCAAAAAATATTTCTATACTGCCGATTGCCAGTAAAAAGCCTAATAGTGCTAAACCAAAGTGGTAACTAATATAAATACCGAATATCGCACCTAATATGCAAGCCACTAGGCCTAGTTTTGAGTTGATGGAAAAGGCAATACTTTTAAGAACATGGCCACCGTCTAACGGTAATATAGGTAATAAATTGAATAAATTAAGTAGCGCATTAAACACTGCAATACCGGCCAGTATTTCTATATCAGTTAGCCAATAACCGACTAAAGCGGCGACCGACAGTATTAAGCCAAAGAACGGACCCATAATTGAAATAACAATGTCTTGCCAGCGGGTATTAATTTTGTCGTCACTAAGGGCTAAGCCACCCACGAATGGAATAAGGTAAATGCCTTTGGTTTTTAGGCCAAAATACTTCATGGCTTTGATGTGGCCATATTCGTGAAAAACTAAACAAAGTATCAGGGCAATGGCGAACTCGATGGAGAATAACCAACTATAAGCTGCCAAACTGCCTGCGGCGAATAGTACTTTAATCACTTTGGCACTTTTTAGTAACTTTAAGCCAAGACCTGCTAAGCCAACAACGCTAAATTTAATTGATTGTTTTTCGCCTTGCACAACTTGGCGTTGTTCTATGTCTTTTTCATTAAGTGAATTATCAAGCACAAGTTCTTTATTAATCAATAATTTGAACTGTAGTGCAAAAGGTTGCCATTGTAATGCTCCGCTGAGTTCAATGTGTATTTCACCTTGTTCACTTTGTAAGGAAAATTGGTGTAAAAAAGATTCATTGTCAGCGCTGGCGTTAATTTGTGAAACGCATTGGTTGTCCCAAAAAAGCTCTTGCCACCCGGCCATTGAACCTTCTAATCGCAATGTTTTGCCTAAACATTCTATTTCTAATAATCGCACTTCTAACCCACTAATGATAAACACGTAATGAAACCTTGCCCGATTATCACTATATTTAGCTTTGCAGCAAGGTTTATTGAAAAATTAGTGACAAGAGTAGCGCCAATTTATTGATTGTCATACCATGTACTTACATTCTATTTATTGAACTTACTTTATGCGTTTTTGTTTACTTATTTTTCTTTTTACCGCGATATCATTTGAAAGCTTTTCGCAAACGCATGGTGGTTTTTTTACCCTAGATAACAAACCTAATTTCGAGAAGGTGTCAGGCTTTAAAGCTAGCGCATTGTGTGATGTTGCCGATGAAACTCAGCGCTATTTAATGCAGTCAGCAGCGGATAAGTTTGCGGTGCATGCAGGTAAAGTGTTTGATGAAAAAGTTACACTGAAAAGAGTAGAGCAGACGTTGGCTTTTATTTGCAGAACTTATAGAGAAGATGTGCGCGCTAAACGTAATAGTCGCTTACATGATGATGAGTTCTTACGTGATAATTTTGAATTTTATCGTTGGACGCCAGATATTAAAACTGCGCGTGCTATTGCAGAAAAAAGTACCAATGATATTAAATCAAGAATGTTAAATAACATTCCAACGGATAAAATTTTCTTAACTAAGTATTACACTAAACTACTAACTGCTAGTGCCATAAAAACATCAGATTATAACCAAGCGCTTTATGCTGTGCCTTTCGATGAAAGTGGTTTGACGTTAGTTGAGGCTGATAATGATTTATCTTTAACTCGTCACCAGTATACTCGACAGCAAGTTATTGCTGGCGTATTAGAACAGAAGAAATTGGCGAAGCCATTGATATGGTTAACAGAAGAAGCACTTCATGATGTATTGTTACAAGGTACTGGTGTAGTTGATGTTAACGGTGTTCGACGATACTTCAATGTACATCGCAACAATGGTATTGCCTATGACTATGCAATAGGAAAGCGTGAGCAAGCGCGATATTGGTATTTTTCTGAGGTGCCAAGCATTATGGGTTATGGTGAAACACTTGATAGCAAAATAGCAATTCAGCCGCAAGTTTCATTTGCAGGTAACGTAGCGGAATTGGGTCTAGGTAAACTGTTTATGGTGAGCTATGAAACGGCTGGCGAGAACACTTCTCGGTTAGGTATTTTAGCGGATCAAGGTGGCGCTTTTGACAACAATTTATTCCAGCTCGATTTATTAGTTGATAGTTATTATGGCTGGAAAGACTATCATCAAGCGAATAAACAGCTACCTGATTATGCAGCTGCTTGGTTAATGCTAGTGAAATAGTAAATAACTTTCAATATTAGCAGTCAGTGTTGGTTGATTAATGCTCACAATATTATTAATTTGACTTATATCAATCGACTATTATAAATAATGTAAATGATATCGATTCTTGTTTTAACTCGTGGTCTAATGCACACAAATAAAATATTTGTTTCTTTTATAGGCTTAGTCATGCGAATTTCTTCTCTTTTTCAACCAGCTTTGATTGCTTTATCAGTTGTTAGCGCTATTTCGAATTCTGCTGTTGCAGATGATGATATGGAGCACCTTACTATTTTTGGTAATGCACAATCTGTAAATGATGTTCCTGGTAGTGCTCATTTGATCTCTCAAGAAGAATTAGAGAAGTTCGACTTTACTGACATTATGCGTACATTAACATCTGTTCCAGGTGTGTATGTATTAGAAGAAGATGGTTACGGACTTCGCCCAAATATCGGTATGCGTGGCACTGGTCAAAATCGTAGTGAGAAAGTCACTATTATGGAAGATGGTGTTTTAGCGGCTCCCGCACCTTATGCTGCTCCATCTGCTTATTACTTCCCAACTTCTGGTCGTATGCAACAAATCGAAGTATTAAAAGGCACTTCAAGCGCAATGTATGGCCCTCGTACTACGGGTGGTGTGGTAAACATGTTATCACGCGAAATTCCAGAAGAGGCGTTAGCAGGGCAAATTAATTTAAGCGCAGGTGAAGACGGATTTGGTAAAGCACACGCATATGTGGGTGGAGCTGGTAAAAATGTTTCGTCAGTATTTGAAGTATTTCGTTACCAAGCTGATGGCTTTAAAGATGTTAATCATACAAATGCTGATACTGGCTTTGTAAAAAATGACATCATGGCGAAAGTTAAAATCAATAGCGACGCTGATGCTAAGTATTATCAAGAACTTGAGTTTAAATTAAAGTATTCAGATGAAGATTCAGACGAAACCTATATGGGTTTAACGAAAGCAGATTTTGATGCTAATCCTTATTCTCGCTATTCAGCGTCACAACTTGATAATATGGATACTAGCCATAAGCAATTTCAAGTTAATCACCATATTCAATTATCAGACCGTTTTACCTTAGGAACTACTGCGTATTACAACGAGTTTAGCCGTAATTGGTATAAAACCAGCAAAGTTAATGGTTTAAGTTTAAGCAAAGGTGGTATTGAAGACGCTGCTGCATTTGACAACGGTACATTTGTTGGTGATGAAATTAACGTTGATGTTAAAGCAAATAGTCGTGATTATGAGTCAAAAGGTATTCAAACGGTATTAGATGCCGATTTTGGTGATCATCAAGTGAAGTTTGGTGCTCGTTATCATGAAGATGAAATGGATCGTTTCCAGTGGGTTGATACTTATGCTTTAGATAACACATCATACGAAATGACACTAACAGAAGCTGGCATTCACGGTGAAGACTCAAACCGCATCGATTCTGCTGAAGCGTTAGCGTTGTTTGTGCATGACGAATATACCATTGGTGACTTTATTATTAATGCTGGTTTACGTTATGAAGATATGACTATTTCACGTAAAGAGTGGAAAGGTATTATCGACCGTAATGAACCAACGACGAAAGATATTAGTAACGATGTTGACGTGTTATTACCGTCACTTGCGGTAACTTACCGTGTAAATAATGACTTAGTTATTATTGGTGGTGTGCAAAAAGGTTTCGCACCGCCAGCACCAGGTAATGATAAAGCTGAGAATGAAGAAAGTATTAATTACGAGTTAGGCTTACGTTTTAATCAAGATACATTGAGTGCAGAAGCATTATTTTTCTATTCTGATTACGACAATATGCACGGTAACTGTACCGCTAGCCAAGGTTGTGATGATGAAAATGTTGGCGACCAATATAACGCTGGCGAAGTGAAGGTTTCAGGTATAGAAGCTAAAGCTGGTTATGAGTTTACTGCTGACACAGTATCAATTCCGGTTAATTTAACCTATACATTTACTGAAACTGAATTTCAAAATTCATTTGAATCAGGTTTAGATACATGGGGTGATGTGATAGCTGGCGATGAATTGCCATATGTGCCTGAAAATCAATTACAATTGAGTGTTGGTGTTGTCGGTGAAAAATGGCGTGGTGATGTACTAGTGCGTTATATGGATGAAATGCGCACTTCTGCAGGCCAAGGTAGCTTAAATGCTGATGAAGCTATTGCAAGCCGCACAGTAGTTGATATGGCTGCACATTACAGCATTGCTGATAATCAAGAAATTACGTTCAACGTAGATAACTTACTTGATAAAGAGTACATGGCAACGCGAACTCATGGTTCTATTATGGTAGGTAAGCCACGTAGTGTTACTGTAGGTTATAAATATAGCTTCTAAAGTTAATAATGAATTTGATAAAGCGAGCTACTAAGCTCGCTTTTTTTATGTGCAAAATAAGCCTAACAATGACTATACTGTTGTTAGCAGTTTGTTAACTTATGAAAATCATAACAATAAATAGGAATTTGTGATGGAAATGAATGTCAGCACCATAGAAAGGTATGCCACTATGCTAGGAGATTTAGCAGTACAGTTTGGTACTAAGTTATTAGTCGCCATAATTGTTCTTCTAGTTGGACTTTGGGTGGTTAAGCGAATATTAAAATTATTTGACTTAGCAATGCAAAGAAAGAAAGTAGAAATTACCTTACATCAATTTTTACTAAGTATCGTCGGCATATTATTGAAGTCGATTC
Organism: uncultured Colwellia sp.; assembly: GCA_913058245.1. GTDB lineage: Bacteria > Pseudomonadota > Gammaproteobacteria > Enterobacterales > Alteromonadaceae > Cognaticolwellia. The sequence continues at coordinate 36,939 of CAJXQJ010000014.1, read as the reverse complement.
TTATTATTATATTTGCCTCTATGGTTGGGGTTGAAACCACTTCATTAATAGCTGTGCTGGGTGCTGCAGGTCTTGCCGTTGGTTTAGCACTACAGGGAAGTTTGTCGAATTTCGCCGGTGGTATTTTAATTTTATTCTTTAAACCGTTTAAAGCTGGCGATGTTATTGACGCACAAGGTTATGTTGGTGTGGTACAAGAGATTCAAATATTCAACACCATTTTATTAACGCTAGATAATCAACGGGTGATTATTCCAAATGGCTTATTGTCAAATGGTTGTGTTAAAAACATTTTTGTTGAACCAACTCGTCGTGTCGATTTAACATTTGGCATTAGCTATGGCGATGATATTAAAAAGGCAAAAGAAGTTTTACAAAGTGTGCTTGATGCCGATGAGCGGATATTAAAGTCGCCAGCAGCTGATATTTTTGTATCTGCCCATGCCGATAGTTCAGTGAATTTACTGGTGCGTCCATGGACGGATTCAGAAAATTATTGGCCAGTATACTTCGGTGTTATTGAGGAAGTGAAACTTGCCTTTGATAGAGAAAATATTACTATCCCGTTCCCGCAACGCGATGTACATATGATACAGCCTAAATAATTAAGCAGTTAAACCTATGACGGAAGAAATTAAAAACATGCTTGCGCAAACCCCGACGCCGCCTTATTACGCTGTGATATTTAGTTCGATAATGAATAAGGAGTTGGAGGGCTATCATGAAATGGCGAATGCTATGGTGGAGTTGGCAGAGCAGCAAGCTGGTTTTTTAGGTATGGAATCAGCTAGAGAAGAGGTTGGTATCACCGTTTCATACTGGCGTAGCTTAAGTGATATTCATAGTTGGCAGCAAAATAGTAAGCATCTTGCTGCCCAGAAGTTAGGTCGCTCGGTATGGTATAAAGACTTTACTGTCCGTATTAGTAAAGTGGAAAAATGCTATGGCTTTTCAAGCTGACTTTTGGCATTGAGTAATTGAGCCAGCTCTTGTTCATAAAGCTGGCTTTTTTGTTTATTAAAACCAACATGTGCATTTACAAGCTTGCCCGTTCGATCATAAATAAAACTACTAGGCATACCTTTGAGCTTATATTTTCGCGCGATAAGGCCTTTGCTGTCATATATAATTGGAAAGTCCGCAGGACTATCTAGCAAAAACTTATCAGCCAGCTTTCGATCATGATCTAAATTTACACTCAAAATAGTTAGGCCTTGCTCTTGGTATTTTTGCTGCAGTTTGTTCATCCAAGGGAATGACTTTCGACAAGGCCCACACCAAGAAGACCAAAAGTCTAAATAAATAACTTTACCTTTATGCTGATTAATATGATGCTCTAATCGCTCTAGTGTTGTTTCACTAGCATATGTGAACATTGGCAATGTGAAAATAGCATTGCATAGTAAGAACAAAGATACTTTAGTAAAAGATGTGATAGCCATAACATCGCATATATTATTATTTAGTGAGTTATTTAAACATGCAATGTGCTTTTGGCAAAGCTTAGTCTTTGTTTAGACAATGATAAAGTAATAGATGAAGACATTTGTTACAGACAGTATCGCTATGTTTTTATATTATAGTGTTGATGTTAACCACATGGCTGAACTATGAATAATCCAACGAATTTAATCAAAAAGATTACCTGTGTAATTAGCGTATTTACAACTACATGTGTGCTGATGTTGGCTATGCCGATAAATGCAATGCAATCACAACAATTAGATAGAGATCAGTGGTTAAAGGCTCGCTTTGGCACGCAACATGAAAAGCTTATTCCTATTGTTGCTGTTGCCGATATGTACTTTAGCTGTCAACAACAAAAAGCGCCTGATGAAAGCCTAACAATAAAAGGCTTGATCACTGAGGTAGATAAAAATACCTTAGCTGAGCAATTAATGGAGTGCCTTGATGGCGCATCGCCTAAATCTGATATTGCATTAAATTATGGTTTGTCGGGATGTTTTCATGAGCAATTGGCTGACTTACCGATAGCGGATAGAGAACAAAAAATGCAACTCGTTGGTAAGGCAATAGCGTCACTTTCTCGTGCCGAGCGACAAAAAAGTTTTACTCAGTGCGTTACCGATCAAGCGATTAACTATTTGCAATAACTGTTATGGTTTGTCGTTGTTTTTCTTATCAATAAATGAACTGGGTAATATTTCAACGCCGACCATGCGACCAACCTTGATCATAATCGGAATAGTAATTGGCGAAAATGGCAAAACTGCAAATACCCCTAAACCTAACCCTTTTAAAATATCAACAAATTGCTGATTGGCAACTCGCATTTCATCACTACTAGCCTGACGCTTAGTGTAACGCTTATAGATGCTTAGCATTTGCTTGGTTTCTATTTTTTCCTGCGCTAATGCAATTTTCACTTTCAGCATATTCCGCTTTAGGCGCACGAAATTGCGCCTTTTGCTAATCAGCAAAACACGAATAGGTGCCTTGTGGAAATAAACCCAAACTCTCATGGAGCTATTCTCCCACAATCGCCCAGCAATGTAAGTACTTGCAAGTGACTAAGTTATCACTTAGTCACTATTTCATTGATGATTTTTAGTGCTTGTTAAGCGAGAATAATTTAACTTGTAGCTAACTTGTTGCTATTTGTTATTAAATATAGAAAAGTTTATATAATCCTATACCTTAGCGTATTAACTCGTTAACATAATTTGTAACAAATGCAAGGAAACTGACACAGAACAGGTTTTTCTATTTGTAACAATATGGCTTATAGTTAAACCAAGTTGAAAAATAACAAAATGGAACAGGCATTATGGGACATGAAACACCGAAAGTATTGGTAGTAGACGACGATATGCGTTTACGAGCATTACTAGAGCGGTATTTAGTAGAGCAAGGTTTTGTTGTGCGCAGTGCAGCAAATTCAGAGCAAATGGATAGATTACTTGAACGCGAGAACTTTCATTTGTTGGTGCTTGATTTAATGCTTCCAGGGGAAGATGGTTTATCTATCTGTAGACGCTTAAGACAAGGCTCAAATGATATTCCAATTGTTATGTTAACAGCAAAAGGTGATGAAGTAGATCGTATCATCGGCTTAGAGTTAGGCGCTGATGATTATATGCCAAAGCCGTTTAATCCTCGTGAGTTATTAGCCCGTATAAAAGCTGTATTGCGCCGACGTGTACAAGAAGCTCCTGGTGCGCCTTCACAAGAAGAGAATGTTATTTCCTTTGGTGACTATCAATTAAACCTTGCTACTCGAGAAATGCTGAAAGGCGATGTTAATATGCCACTAACGAGTGGTGAGTTCGCAGTATTAAAAGCGTTAATAACACATCCAAGAGAGCCTTTATCACGGGATAAGCTGATGAATTTAGCTCGCGGTCGAGATTATTCTGCACTTGAGCGGAGTATTGATGTTCAAGTCTCCAGGTTACGGAGAATGTTAGAAGAAGACCCTGCAAAGCCTCGTTACATTCAAACGGTTTGGGGCTTAGGTTATGTTTTTGTTCCAGAAGGGAAATCTGTTGCCTAATTTTGCCTATGTAATTTAAATGAATCCTATCTAGTAGAAGTCTATGAAAATATTGCCGCGTAGTGCTTTCGGCCAAACGGTGCTATTAATTGGTGTCTTGTTGTTAATTAATCAGGTTGTCTCTTTTATATCGATGTCGATATATATTATTCAACCGAATGCGCAACAAGTTAACCAGTTATTGGCAAAACAAGTTCGTGTTGTTTTTATTGATATTGCTGATGAAGAGCTTAGCCCTGCCATGGGAGATGCTTTTACCCGCGAAACAGGTATCGGGGTCTATCGAGAAGCTGCTGCGATGAAGCTGGGATTACAAGATGCAGTGTATTACGCATTTAGATCCTCTGAAATGTCTAATTTATTAGGTGGTCCAGCAGAGGTTCGTATTTCTCAGGGTGATGAATATCTGTTTTGGATCAGGCCTCCACAAGCCCCCGATTACTGGGTTAAAATTCCAATTAATGGCTTAGAAGAAGAAAATTTCTCACCACTTATTTTAGTGTTGATGATTTTAGGGATTTTAAGTGTTATGGGGGGCTGGCTATTTGTTCGACAACTAAACCGCCCGCTAGGAGCTTTGCAACATGCTGCACATGACGTTGGTCGAGGAGATTTTCCGGAGCCGTTAAGCGAACGTGGCACCACGGAAATTGTCGCTGTGACACGCGCATTTAATCATATGTCAAAAGGCATTAAACAGCTTGAAGACGACCGAAATTTATTAATGGCCGGTATTTCCCATGATTTACGCACGCCGTTAACACGGATTCGTCTAGCGACTGAAATGATATCTCAGCAAGATGAATTTTTGAAAGACGGCATTGAAGGTGATATTGATGATATGAATACCATTATCGATCAGTTCATCGATTATATTCGCCATGATAGTAAAGATAAGGCTGAACTTGCTGACATTAATGTACTTATTGAAGAGGTGGTTCAATCGGAAAGCATACTCGAACGTAAAATTGAATTTAGTGCCGAAACCTTGCCTAAGTTGCCGCTACGTTATGTTGCGATAAAACGAGCACTTTCGAACCTAGTGCAAAATGCCTTACGTTACAGTGACGGTAAAATTATGGTATCAACAAGCCATAACGCCTTAAAGCAAGAAATATGTGTTTGTGTTTGTGATGAGGGCCCTGGCATACCTGATGTTGATATTGAGCGTTTGTTTCAGCCTTTTACGCAAGGTGATAAAGCCAGAGGCACAGAAGGTAGTGGTTTAGGCTTAGCAATTATTAAACGTATTGTTGATACCCATAGTGGCCGGGTTGAGTTATCAAATAAACCAGAAGGTGGCTTAATGGCTAAAATATGTTTACCAATAACGCATAACTAGCCCTATTTGCTTTTCGCGTACGGTGAAAGTAAGGCATAGATAAAAATAACGGGTAATAAGAAAGTAACAAAAAAGCCATCATAAATTATGATGGCTTTTTCAATTTTACCATAGAGTAAATGCTACTCTAAGGTAAATAAGTCGAGTGTACTAAGTGATTAAACTTTAGGACCCGCATCAACTAATGATTTACCGTTATCAGTATCGGTAAATTTATCAAAGTTGTTAACGAAACGGTTAGCTAAATCAACTGCTTTGCCGTGCCACTCAGCTTTTTCTGCATAAGTATCACGCGGATCTAAAATGCCGTTATCAACACCTTCGATGCTAGTAGGAATATCTAAGTTAAATAATGGTAAAACTTGTGTTTCTGCATTATCGATAGAACCATCTAAAATAGCATCAATAATTGCACGCGTATCTTTAATTGAAATACGTTTGCCTGTGCCATTCCAGCCTGTATTTACTAGATAAGCTTCAGCGCCAGCAGCTTGCATACGTTTGCGTAATACTTCTGCATATTGTGTTGGGTGTAAGCTCAAGAATGCAGCACCAAAACAGCTTGAAAATGTTGGTGTTGGTTCTGTAATACCACGCTCAGTACCCGCTAGCTTCGCTGTGAAACCCGATAAGAAGTAGTACTCGGTTTGTGCTGGAGTTAACTTAGCTACTGGCGGTAAAACACCAAATGCATCAGCCGTTAAAAAGATAACTTTTTTAGCATGGCCAGCACGAGAAACTGGTTTTACGATGTTATCAATATGATGAATAGGGTATGAAACACGAGTGTTTTCTGTTTTTGAATTATCATCAAAATCAATTTTACCATTCTCATCAACCGTTACGTTTTCTAATAATGCGTCGCGACGGATGGCGTTGTAGATATCAGGTTCATTTTCTTTACTAAGGTTGATAGTTTTTGCGTAACAACCACCTTCAAAGTTAAACACACCATTGTCATCCCAACCGTGCTCATCATCACCAATTAATTGGCGTTTTGGATCTGTTGACAATGTAGTTTTACCTGTACCAGATAGGCCGAAGAAAACTGCAGTATCGCCATCAGCACCAACGTTGGCACTACAATGCATTGAAGCAATACCCTTTAATGGTAATAGGTAATTCATCATAGAGAACATACCTTTCTTCATTTCGCCGCCGTACCAAGTACCGCCAATCAGCTGCATTTTTTCTGTTAAGTTAAAGGCAACAAAGTTTTCAGAGTTTAAACCTTGTTCTTTCCAGTTAGGGTTTACTGTTTTTGCACCATTCATTACCACGAAATCAGGTTCGTAATTTGCTAATTCGGCATCTGTTGGACGAATGAACATGTTCTTAACAAAGTGTGCTTGCCATGCGACTTCAGTAATAAAGCGAACCTTTAAGCGAGTGTCGTTATCGGCACCACAAAATGTATCAACAACAAATAGACGTTGACCAGATAATTGCTCAGTGACTAAACCTTTTAAGCTGTCCCAAGTTTCTTGAGTCATAGATTTATTGTCGTTTTTACCTTGATCTGACCACCAGACAGTATCGCGCGTAGTATCGTCACGTACTATGTACTTGTCTTTAGGAGAGCGACCAGTAAAAATACCAGTGTCAACAGAAACAGCCCCTAGTTCAGTAACTGTACCTTTATCATAACCTGTGAGATCAGATTTTGTTTCCTCAGCAAAAAGTAACTCATATGACGGATTGTAAACAACCTCAGCAACATTGGTGATGCCGTATGAAGATAAATCGATTGAGTTTTCTAAAGCTGCCATAGCGAATTCGCTCCTAAAGTATGACGATTTTTAAATAATTAGTTTCGGTATTCCGATTGAGGGCGCAATTTTAGGCGATCGTAGCGCAAAACGAAAGTTTTTTTTCTTTCGTTGTGAAAGTTTTCAAGGTAACTTTCATTTTTTTGAAATGAAAGCATGCTAGTAAGATGAGCAATGTACGTAAAAGAAGAAAATTCATCACCGTATAATTGTAATTATTTGTTTATTTTACAGTGTGTTAGTGGTTTTGTTAGGTTGACTAAATGGTCAGGTAATTACAGGTGTTATTGAATTGTTATGAAGGGAAAATAATTCGTAATATTGAAGAAAAAACAGCGAATGAAAACAATTTTTTCATTCGCTGTGTTGTATAACGAAACTTTTTAGTGGTTAATCAAAAATATCCTCTTCAGGCTCTTCATCATTATTGTTGCCGTCTAATATTTCTCGACTGTGATCTTGGCTTATATATTCTGTTGGTGCAGAGCCTAATTCAAAGTACTCGAAGCGACTAGACTTATCGGTTTTAGTGCTTAATTTTCCTGAAATTTTATCAATGCGAACTGACATTAATGCGTCGGGTTGTTCAAATGGCTCAACTGGTAGTTCTGCTAATGCTTCTTTCATAAAGCTGATCCAGGCTGGCTGAGCTGATTTTGCACCAAATTCTTTACCTGTAATCTGGTTTTTACCTAAATTGCTGTTGTAAGTGGTTTTACCTAGATTACGGCTTGGGTTGTCAAAACCTATCCAAGATGTTGTGACTATACGGCGGCTATAGCCTGAAAACCAGGCATCTTTTGCTTGGTTTGTTGTTCCTGTTTTACCGGCAATATCACGTCGTTTCAATGCACGCCCACGAAACCCAGTGCCTTGCCAAAAAGGTTTTATATTCCAATCAGCACCCCAAATTGCCGAATTTAACGCTTCAGTAATTAAGAAAGCATTTTGTGAACTGATCACTCGTTCAGCCTTATTCACTATAATCGGTTCGCCAACATTTTCAGTTGCCACATTTTCATTGAGTTCTTCAATATTACTTTCTGTTAGTAAAGCAATGTCGTTTTCTTGTAGACACTCATCACATGCAAATGCAGGATTGGCTTGATATAAAACTTTACCGAAGGAGTCTTCAATACGCTCAATAAGATAAGGTTCAACTAAAAAACCACCATTAGCAAAAGTGGCAAATCCGGTCGCTACTTCTAACGGTGTTAATGACGCAGAACCAAGCGCCAAAGATTCGTTGCGTGGAAGGTCGTCAGGATCAAAACCAAATGATGCTAAATATGGAATAATCTTATTTAAACCAACATCGCGTAGTAATCGAACTGCGATAACATTTTTCGATTGAGCAAGCGCTAAGCGTAAACGTATTTCACCGTTATAAACCGGTGGTGAATTTTTTGGCCGCCAAACGACACCTGAACTTCTATCCCACTGGTTAATTGGCGTGTCATTTACAATAGAAGCTAAGGTATAACCACTGTCTAAAGCGGCAGAATAAATAAATGGTTTAATATTTGAGCCAACTTGACGTTTGGCTTGTGTTACTCGGTTGAATTGACTTTGCGCAAAACTAAATCCGCCAACAGCGGCTTTAATCGCGCCATTATCAGTGTCAAGTGAAACTAAAGCTGAACTCACATCAGGTAATTGACTCAGCCTATAACTACCCTCGTTATTTGGCGCAACCATAACAACATCACCATAATCGACTACTTCATCCGCTGTTTTTGGTGGTACTGCTTGTTTGTCGTCATTTAAAAACTCTCTTGCCCAAGATAAACCTTGCCAGTTAATTTCAATAACGGTTCCGTCTTTAAGTTGCACCATAATTGCTTGTTCAAATATGTCTGTTACTACGGCAGGCGTTAATGATTGATAACTTTTTATTCCTAATAAAGCTTGTTGAATTTCATCTTCAGTTAAAGGAAATTCTTTAGCAGCTAACGTCTTATCATTAGTTATTTCATCTGTATTAGGGCGCAAAGACGCAATTGGACCGCGATAGCCGTGGCGTTGGTCATACGCGAAAATATTATCAACAACGGCCTTTTGGGCTGCATGTTGTAATTTTGATGGCACAGTAGTGAATACCTTAAAACCGCCAGTATATGCCGCTTCTTTTCCGTAGCGTTCGATCATTTCCTGATGAGCCATTTCAGCAATATATGGTGCATCTAGCTCTATTTCTGCGCCATGTTTTTTAGCAGTAATTGGCGCAGCGTTGGCAATAGCGAGTTGATTTGAATCGATGTAACCGGCGACATACATGCGCTGCAATACAACGCTACGGCGGTTTTTTGCCCGTAACGGGCGGCTAATTGGATTCATGGTTGATGGCGCTTTTGGCAAGCCTGCAAGCACCGCAATTTGTGCCAAAGTAAGCTCTTTTACATCTTTACCATAATAAACTTGTGCAGCAGCACCAAAACCAAAGGAACGATGGCCTAAGGATATTTTATTCATATATAACGCTAGAATTTCATCTTTCGTTAATAGGCTTTCAATATGAAAAGAAATAAATATTTCACGAATTTTACGAACATATGTTTGTTCACGTGTTAGGAAGAAGTTTCGGGCAACCTGCATGGTGATGGTACTAGCACCGCCTTTATTTTGCCCCATTAGCTGGCCCATAACCGCTCGGCCCATCCCAATGGGGTCGACACCAAAGTGCAAATAAAACCTGTCATCTTCGATCGCCAATACCGCATTAATTAGTTGTTCTGGCATTTCTTCTAATGTTAGGGGAATACGTTTTTTTTCACCGAACTGTGAGATTAATTTGCCATCGGCGCTGAATATTTGCATCGGGGTTTGCCACTGTAGATCACGAAGTGATTCAACACTGGGTAAATTAGCGCGCATAGAGAAATAAATGCCAACGAGCGCTAGAACTCCAAGAAATATTAGCAACGAGGCTGCTTTTAACAGGTTTTTTATAGAAAACACAAAAAAATGCTCAATAAAGTTTATAAAAATGATGTAATAGTACTAGTATATCGTGTAAAAGCATGTAATAAATGTATTTATACGAATTTTATGCCTAATATTATTATAATAAAATGTTCTAGTAGGGTTCTATGTTAAGTAGTTTATGGAAAAAGAAAACCTCCTTAATGGTCGGGATCGACATTGGTTCACATTCTATTAAAGCTGTTTTATTAAACCAGAATGACAATGGTTATGTGCTCGAAACTATCGCTATTGAACCTATGCCCAGAGGAGCAATAGTTGACAGGGAAATTCAAGATATTGATGCTGTTGGTAAAGTTGTCGCTAAAATTCGTAAAAAAATATCCTCTTCGATTACCCATGCCGCGTCAGCCGTTTCCGGGCAAACTGTAATCACTAAAATCATTTATATGGATGTGGCGCTAACGGAACATGAGTTAGCAAGCCAGATAGAAATTGAAGCTGATAGCTTAATCCCTTACCCGCTTGATGAAGTAAGTTTAGATTTTGAATCACTCGATATTAATGAGTCTGATCCAAGTAAAATTAATGTTTTATTAAGTGCGGCGCGAACTGAGTCAGTTGAAGCGCGGGTTGCGGCACTAGAAGCTGGTGGTTTTGATACTAAAGTTATCGACGTTGAATCATATGCGGTTAGTCGAGGTTATGACTTAACTTTGGCACAATTACCGGATGATGCTAGCGACAAAGTTGTCGCAACAGTAGATATTGGCGCAACCATGACGTTATTTTCCGTTAGTGAAGCGGGCAATCATATTTATAGCCGAGATCAATTATTCGGCGGAGAGCAATATACTCGTTCGATTGTTTCCTACTACAATAAGTCATTTGAAGAAGCAGAAATTGCAAAGTTAACAGATGATTTACCGCCCAATTATACCTTTGAAGTATTAGCACCGTTTCATACCATTTTAGTACAACAAATACGTCGTGCTATTCAAATGTTTTTAACCACCAGCGGTAAAGAAAAAATAGACTATCTAGTTATCTCTGGCGGTAGTGCTTTAGTTGAAGGAGTTGAACAATTACTGACTGAAGAGTTGGGCATACATACTGTTATTGCTAACCCTTTTGAAGGTATGGAAATTTCTAGTAACATCAATAAAGATGAATTAGCTAAAACAGCACCTCGCTTGATGGTTGCGGCAGGCTTAGCATTAAGGAGTTTTGTTCCATGGCATATATAAATTTATTACCATGGCGAGAAGAAGCTGAGAAAGCTAAACAACGTGCATTTTTTAGCGTTTTAACCGCAGTAGCATTGAGTGCTTTTGCCATCGTATTTTTAGTAAATCAGTTTTATCAAATGCGTATAGACGGCCAAGTTGCTCGCAATCAATTTTTGAAAAACGAAATTCAAATACTGGATTTACGCATTGCAAAAATAAAGTCTTTGAATGAAAAGAAAAAGGAATTAAAAAAGCGTACTAGTGTTGTTGAACAGTTACAGCGCAGCCGTAATGTGGGTACGCAAGTGTTAGATGAAATTGCTAAAATTGTTCCGAATGGTATTTATTTAACGCGTTTAGAAAAACAAGATAATAGCTTAAATATCACCGGAAAAAGTGAGTCCAATAACCATTTAGCAAATATGATTAGAGAAATTGAACGCTCAGATTTATTTGATGATGCGGTACTCGAATCGATCACCTCCAACGACGCAAAAAGTAAGTTACTAAGTGATTTTAAAATGCGGGTTCGCATTAAAGGGCTAATTAATCTCAATAGTGTTAAATCACAAGGAGGCTCATAATGAATTTTGATTTATCAGAGTTTATGGAGCAATTTAGTGGCTTAGAACTAGATAATATTGCGCAATGGCCAAAAGCGGCAAAAATATTACTTTCAGTGTTTATTGTTGTTTTGGTATTAGGGTTAGGTTACGCCTTGATGATTAGCGATCGTATTAGCCATTTAGAGCGTGTTACAGCTGAGGAAGTTACGTTAAAGCAACAGTATCAGGCCAAGTATCATATTGCCGCTAATTTAGAGCTATTTGAGCAGCAAATGATCGAAGCTGAATCAATGTTTGCTAATCAATTGAAAAGTTTACCTGAAAGCCACGAAACACCGGGTTTACTCGACGATATTACCTTTGTTGGTACCACAACGGGGCTTGATTTTGTTAAATTGAATTGGCAACCAGAAATTGAGCAGGAAATTTACATTGAACTGCCAATAGATATAGAAGTATTAGGTACTTATCATGAATTTGGTGAGTTCGTTAGTCGAATTGCTGGTTTACCAAGAATTGTGACGTTACATAATTTTGATATCAACCTTAAAGGTTCAACTCCTGGCGAATTAAAATTAAAGTTACAAGCTAAAACCTACCGTTATCGAGAGGCCACCGCACAATGAAAAAATTAGCGCTACTTCTTGTTGTTTTACTAACGGGATGTTTTGACGATACTAGTGACTTGAAAGTGCATATTGCCACTGTACAAGCGAGTGCTACAAGTAATATTGCTCCTATGCCGGCCGTTACAGTTTTTGACCATTTTGATTATTCAGCACAAACGTTGAGAAGTCCATTTGATGTTCCTAAACCTGAGGCGATTCAAGAAAAAATTCAACAAATGTCAGGATGTTTGAGCCCTGATCCGCGTCGTAGGAAACAACCTTTAGAGAAATTCTCATTGAGCGATCTGGTTATGCGAGGAACGTTAGGTGAACTTGGCGTAACATGGGCGTTAGTAGAAGCGTCAGATAAAACCTTACATCGCATTGCGGTTGGTAGTTATGTCGGGTTATTTAACGGTCGAATTACAGCGGTAAGCCAAGATAATGTCAAAGTATTAGAGTTAATCCCAGATGGCGCTGGGTGCTGGGTGGAACGTGAAACAGTCGTTACCATGACGGAAACAAGTGCAGAGGGGCAAAGGAATTAATGTTGCTATTAAAAAAAATGAAAATTAAAAATCTTATGACATATGGTAAAAAAATGAAGTTAATTGCTGTCACTTTGCTATGTTTTGCATCGAGTTTTTTGTCAGCAAATGAGCTAACAGGAATAACATACAACACTATTCAGAATAACGAAATTGAGCTTGTTTTCGAACTGTCTGAAAATATTGTTATTCAGCCAGAAATTTCAACCTCTGTTACGCCAGCACAAGTGAAAATTACCTTTAATGCTGAGCAATTTAACCCTAACCTTTCCTCAACATTAATAGAGCATGCTGGTGTTAAAAACGTTAATGTGCAAAAGCTTGCGGGTAAAGTCGTCGCGACAGTCAATTTAAACCATTTATCAATTTTTGATGTTAACCAACGTGATAATACATTTGCCTTGACTTTAAATACTGGCGAAGTAAATAAAACAGTAACCCAGCTAATCCCTTTAGGAAGCGGCTTTATTAATCAAATTGATAATATTGATTTCAAACGCGGTGCGCAAAACGAAGCACAATTACTAGTGAAGTTAATAGACAGTAAGGTTGCAGTAGACGTTAGTGATAAGTTAGGCAAGCTCTATATTGAATTTCATAACACAGAAATTTTAGAAGATTATATTTATAAACTCGATGTTACTGATTTTGGCACTTTAGTGACAGGTATTGAGACTTTTAAAGAAGGGCGTAACGCACGCTTAGTTGTTGATATTAATGGTGTTTTTGAATTTAAGCATCAGCAATTAAATGATGTATTTTCACTAACAGTATCGGCAAAGGAAAAAGAAGTCGGTTATCTAGATGCAGAGGAAGATTTTAGCGGTCGAGCAATTTCATTAAATTTCCAGGATATCTCAGTACGTACTGTATTACAGATAATCGCTGATTATAACGGTTTTAACTTAGTTACCAGTGATACAGTTGCTGGCAATATTACTTTGAGACTTGATGGCGTTCCTTGGGACCAAGCACTTGATATTATTTTAAAAGTGAAAGGTTTAGACAAGCGCATGGAAGGCAATATTTTAATGGTTGCGCCAAGTGATGAATTAGCGGCTAGAGAAGCGCGTGATTTACAAGCGCAGCAGCAGGTGGAAGAGTTAGCGCCGCTGTATTCTGAATATGTGCAAGTTAACTATGCGAAAGCAGCGGAATTTGCCGCTTTAATTAAGAATGAAGAAAACAGCATTCTGTCTGACCGAGGCAGCGTTAGTGTTGATGAACGTACTAATACACTATTAATTCGAGATACCGCCAATAGTATTGAAGACATTAAGCGTATGGTGTCTGTTCTTGATATCCCAGTACGCCAGGTGATTATTGAATCACGTATGGTTACAGTGAAAGATAATATTAAAGAAGATTTAGGAATTCGTTGGGGTGTGACCGATACAGGTAGTGATTCTGCAATTTCTGGCTCTTTGGGAGGCACAGGTAGTGCTAATGCTGGTACAGCGCCGTCCCTTAAGGATCGCCTAAATGTAAATTTACCTGTGACAAATCCTGCCGGTAGTATTGCTTTTCAAGTAGCGCGTCTTGCTGACGGTACTATTCTTGATCTTGAATTAAGTGCGATGGAAAAAGAAAACAAAGGTGAAATTATTGCGAGCCCGCGCATTACCACTGCAAATCAAAAAGAAGCCTATATAGAGCAGGGTGTTGAAATACCGTATCAAGAAGCGGCATCAAGTGGCGCGACATCAGTACAATTTAAAAAAGCGGTACTGAGTTTAACAGTAACGCCACACATCACCCCCGATGATCGTATTATTTTAGACTTAGTAGTAACGCAAGATACGGTTTCTGATGTGACTAATGGTACGGCACCAGCAATTGATACGCAGCGAATCGGTACACAAGTATTAGTTAATAATGGTGAAACTATCGTCTTAGGTGGTATTTATCAGCAGCAAATAATTAGCTCAGTATCTAAGGTGCCAGTATTAGGAGATATACCTTATTTTGGCTGGATGTTTAGAAATAGTAGTAACTTTAATGAGAAAAAAGAGCTACTAATTTTTGTGACACCGCGCATAGTTACCGAAAGATTTTAAGTTAATTTGCATGTAAGGTGGTGTTTTCATCTTACATGCTTGCAATTTGTACCCAACAATTGCGATAATTGCGCCCTTAAAATTTTCGAGGGAGGTTCCCTCTTACCTGTTCACGTAATAAATAAAACGAGTATTAATTAATCTAATGGCAGAAAAACGTAATATTTTCCTTGTAGGCCCTATGGGCGCAGGCAAAAGCACCATTGGTAGAGAATTAGCAGATAAACTACATCTAGAGTTTTTTGATTCGGACCAAGAAATTGAGCGTCGTACTGGTGCCGATATCGCGTGGGTTTTTGATCTTGAAGGCGAAGAAGGTTTTCGTAAAAGAGAAGAGTCGGTTATTGAAGACTTAAGCGAAAAGCAGGGTATTGTTTTAGCGACAGGTGGCGGATCTGTGATCAGTAGCCAAGTTCGTAATCGCTTATCAGCCCGTGGCATTGTGGTTTACCTAGAAACAACTATTGATAAACAAGTTGCCCGTACGCAAAGAGATAGACGCAGACCTCTTCTACAAACCGATGAAGAACCAAGAAAAGTACTTGAAAACTTAGCTGTTGAACGTAATCCGTTATATGAAGAAATTGCCGATGTTATCGTGCAAACGGATGATCAAAGCGCGAAAGTTGTTGCAAGTAAAATAGTAGAGCGTTTAGATTTTTAAACGAAGCTACTATGACCACACTTCAGGTTGAACTCGGCACACGTAGTTATCCAATCTATATAGACAGCGGGATATTATCAAATAGCGACCTGCTGTCTAGTCATATCCGCAGTAAACGTGTTTGTATTGTTTCTAATGATATCGTTGCGCCTCTTTATGCTCCGACATTAAAAGAAGCCTTAAAGCATTTTGATATTGACGAAGTCATTTTACCTGATGGTGAAGCGGAAAAAAGCTTAGCGAATTTTGACGTTATTATGTCGCATTTACTTGCGGGCAATCATGGTCGCGATACAACGTTAATTGCGCTTGGTGGTGGTGTTATTGGTGACATCACAGGTTTTGCCGCAGCATGTTACCAGCGTGGCATTGACTTTATTCAAGTACCCACAACGGTGTTATCACAAGTAGATTCTTCAGTTGGCGGAAAAACAGCAGTTAATCATCCACTAGGTAAAAATATGATTGGCGCTTTTTACCAACCTAAAGCGGTATTCATTGACTTAGCATCTCTAAAAAGTCTGCCAGCACGTGAATTTAATGCTGGTATTTCGGAAGTGATCAAGTATGGCATATTAGGTGATGGTGAGTTTTTTACTTGGTTAGAACAACATACTAACGATATTAAAAAAGGCGATACAGGCACACTAGCTTATATGATTGAGCGCTGTTGCCAATGTAAGGCTGATATTGTTGCTACAGATGAAACAGAATCAGGTGTTCGTGCATTATTAAACCTGGGTCACACTTTTGGTCACGCCATTGAAGCTGATCAAGGGTATGGAAAATGGTTGCATGGTGAAGCCGTTGCTACTGGCATGGTACTTGCTGCAAAACTTGCAGTCGCAATGAGTTTGCTTGAAGTGTCAGATCTTCGTCGCATTGAAGCACTGCTTTTAGCGTTTGACTTACCGTTAGTCGCGCCAGAAAATATGGGCTTTGAAGAGTTTATTTGTCATATGCGTCGTGATAAAAAGAATTTAGCAGGTAAACTACGTTTTATTCTTCCGACCGCTATTGGCCAATCTGAAATAAACGATGACGTCAGTGAGGAGTTACTTCAGCAAATTCTGTAATATTCAGAATAGGTGAAGCATGTCTGCGTTAATCAAAAATATTGGCTTATCCGACGATAAAACCAGTGTCACTAAAATTAGTGCAAATGCGCGTATCGATTATATTCTAAGATTTTCAAAGCAAGCAATAATTGTTGTTGATGAAAGCACAGAGCAAAATGGCCAAATCACTAATCAATTTATTGCAACAATCCCCGAACAGCATAATGCTGCGTATATTTCTTTATCTGCGCAATTTAATGACATCCAAATTCGTTGTCGTATCATTGAACAGCTTTCAGCCGGTGAATTATTTGATCCGGAAATTTCTCTTGCGGTTAGTGTTATTAATTTGGCGCGTAAATCTCAGCAAGCGATTGCAGTAGTTCTTGATAACAGCCAGCATTTATCTTTACAAATATTACATGAAGTCGTGCAATTGGCAGCAATTGCTAAAAAAGCGAACTTGGTTATCAATATTGTTATGTTTGGTTCACCGCAAACAGGTATCAAGGTACAAGAAAACAAAAGTTTGTTTCAAAACAAGTTAACCTTATTGTCGGCGCAATCAGGCCAGCTGTTGCCAATTAATTCTGCTATTTTCAATGCGCCTAAGCCTAAATGGTATGCACTTAAAATTAATAAGTGGTTAGCATCATTTGTTATTGCTTTGGTTTTAGTAGCTGCCAGCATTATTATTTTATTACAGCAAAATAGTTTTAATTTCGCTCAGCCGTTAAATGCTGAAAGTAAAGGCAGTAGCATTGTTGAACTAAACACCGTGTTAACAAAACCACAACCAACCGTATTAATTAGCGAACCGAAACCGACAGCGCAAACTGCAAAAGCAAATGACATATTTTTATCACTAACTGAACCTGAAAAGTTTAAGGAGCAAGTTATTGAAGAAGAAATCATGCCGGCAACAGCTAATGATATTATGCTAGCGATGACATCTATTTCGGTAGAGGAAGATGATGGTGAGGTAAATGGTATAGAAGCACTAGATGCCAATGTTGATAAACCATTGGCAGCTAAAGTTGCAACTCAACAAGCGACTGAAGTCAATAACAACTACTACCTTAATAATATTGATGGATATGTGATTCAAATTGCTGCGTTTCGCGAGTTAAACTTACCCGCCGAATTTTTAGCAAGCTTAGATGGTGTTGATTTTCATATATATCAAAGGCTATTAAATAACGCGCCTGTTTACGTTATTACCAGTCCTGTTTTTAGTGATAAATTATTAGCCCAGCAAGAATTATCAGCTATGCCTGCAACAATTCAAGCACGCCAGCCTTGGATTAAGTCTACTAAGGTAATTAATAATGAAATCAATGCATTTCTAAGCTCCCAATAGAAGGTAATTCAGGATACAATCCTCGCTTACTTTTCAGCTGTAAATTATCTGCTATTGAACTTTGGGTTATCATGAAGAAAAAACATCGAGCTTTTTTAAAATGGGCAGGCGGTAAATACGCTCTAAGCGATGTCATTAATACCATGTTACCGAAGGGAAATCGTCTTGTTGAACCTTTTGTCGGGGCTGGTTCAGTTTTTCTCAATAGTGATTATGACGAATACTTGCTTAGCGATATCAACCAAGATTTAATTAATCTGTATCGTATTTTGCAGCGCAGCCCTGATAAATTTATTGAAGATGCTCGTCGATTATTCTCACCGGAAAATAATCAGGCAGAAAGCTATTACCAATTACGGAAAGAATTCAACGCTAGTAGCGACCCCTATTTTCGCTCTCTTGTTTTTCTTTATATGAATCGTCATGGTTACAATGGCTTATGTCGTTATAATAAATCAGGTGGCTATAACGTACCGTTTGGTAAGTATAAACGTCCATATTTCCCTGAGGCGGAATTAAACTTTTTTGCTGAAAAAGCCACTAAAGCCATTTTTATTTGCGATGGTTACCGACAAACCTTTGCACATGCTAAATCGGGAGATGTTATTTATTGCGATCCTCCATATGTGCCTTTAAGTAAAACAGCTAGTTTTACCAGTTATGCAGGTAATGGTTTTGGTTTAGATGAACAAGCCGACCTTGCCAATGCAGCTGAAGAAGTGACTAAAAAGCGTAATATAGCTGTACTGATCAGTAATCACGATACTATTTGGACACGCAAAATATATGAGCATGCTAAAAAGCAACACTCAATTCAAGTGTCGAGAACAATCAGTCAAAAAGCAAATAAGCGTAATAAAGTTTCTGAACTTCTGGCACTTTACTAATATTCTTGACTGCGCTTAACTAGGCATTACCAGTGAAACAATGGCGATTAAAGCTGCAATAAATAACACAACAGCGATAAGACCGGCGATAATAAAATAGCTAAATTTACCGTGAGTAAAATCTCTTTCTCTATTCTTATCACTTTGTACACCAAAAAATGCAGCTCCGACACTTTTAAATGTTTCTTTAAAGTTTTGTGAACTCATATCTATCCTTAGTAAAAACACAATTTTTATAGTTACATATAAAATATGATGTGTATGCAGTATGTTCTAATGGCTGATATGAATCAAGGTAAGCTGATTCTTCAATTAAAATAATAGATTGGCTCAATATCATTTAATCGTTATAGTCGCTCTGGTAAAATTATCAATCTTATCGTGATATTATAAATTCATGGACACTTTAGTTACTTGACCAAAATGATAGGTTGCATTGGGGAAAGTAGTTATAGCTGTTTAGTCATTATTGATTAGATGTAAATAACGGAACGTATGTCAAAATTCTCTAAAGGTGATACCAACTTCACAGAGCAAGTGAAGACGCTATTAAACAAAATATATGGTCGTAGTCCATCAAAAGACTCAGTATTGGAACGCGCCATCGCCTATTATGACTTACGTGATTTTACCCAATTAAAGTTGGATGATTTAGCGCGTAATATTGCGGAACAAAAAAGTAAAGCCGATCCCAAGTCGTTAGCACGGGCAGAGAAACTAGAACGCGATCAAAAAGAATATCATCGTGAGCTTGCTTTTGAACGCCATGATCGCTTTCAGCACTTACACACTATATGCCGTGAAATTATCGAACTATCTGAAGCTGAAGGCTTTAGTGAAACTCACCGAAAATCTGCACAAGTTCTGGGTACCATTCAGCTGCTATCGCCTACGGAAGGTAAAAAGGTTGCCGTTGCCAATGAAGTTAATAAGCCTTTATACAAAGGAATTTTAACATTACGTTTGCTGGATCAATTGTGTTTGAAAAAGTTATTACCTAATAGTTATATAGACCAAGTCATACAGCAACATGAGACGGCAAGTTTTACTGAAATTGTTAATGAAAATAAAGCTTTGTATCAACACTTTATTGATACGGTTAAAGTACCGGTATTAATGGCGGCGATATTACAAGATATTGGTAATTATCACCCTGATGCACAAAAAATTATTCGTGGGGATGACAATCAAAGTGATAATTTTAGAACCCTGAAAGTAGAAGAGCGTAAAGCCTTATTACAAATAAATTATCGTGAAACAGTGAAGTACCTGGTTGATGGTATTGGCGCTGGTATGTATTTGGGCAACTCGAAAGCCGAGCGCGATAAATTTAATAAAACAGAAGCTAGTAAGCTGTTATTTATTAAACAGCTGCTAAAAAGTAGTGTCCAGCCTAAACAAGGTTTAGGTAATTTATTAAAAGTACCACAAATATATACCTCCATCGTTTTATCAACCAAAGACAGTTATAACTACAAATTATTGCCAAAAGTTTATCAAGCACTATATCAAAATGCTGAGCGTGGCATTTGCCGCAAAGATATTGTTGATTTACTGTATGAAATTACCGGTGTTTTCCCACAAGGTTATGGCATTACTTATATACCAGGTGAAGCTGATGATAATGATCGTTACGAGTATGGTGTGGTTACTCAGTTGTACCCAGAGCATCCAGAAGAGCCAATTTGTCGCTCAGCGACACGTAATTTAACTTTTATTGGCCATGGTCATGATATTACTGTTAAGAAAGGCGGCAATCTATATTACGTAGAAACAGCAAAGAAATTCTCCAGTATTAGCAAAGAACGTCTGAATGAAATTTTAGAACTATTGTCGTCAAATTATCAAGAACGTCAGAGTTTAGACTTATTACCTAGGTGTTGGCAGCCAACTGAATATTTTTCAACGAAAAACCATCAAAAATTGTGGAATCGCCCAAGGTAGCTGGGCGTATTTCACACATTTAAAACATTTGCTTGTAATCACCTAATAACAATAATGCTTTATCAACCTTGCTAACAATTGTTCGGTTTTAATTATTTCGCTGTGAGCTAAGTACTCATTAGGCTGATGTGCTTGCTTGATGGAACCAGGTCCCATTACGATTGTTTGGCAGCCAAGTTGTTGAATAAATGGTGCCTCAGTGGCGTAATTTACCGCACAACATTTATGACCTGAAAATTTCTCTGATGTTAATACCAATTCACTTTCACTAGCTTGTTCAAAACTGGGCGAACTTGGATCAAGTTCTGTAATGGTTAAGCGGCCAGGATATTTTTTAGCAATAGGCGCTAGTATCTCAGCTAACCATGCAACTAAATCGCTATCTTTCATTCCCGGTAATGAACGTATATCTATATCTAACTCACAATGGCCGCAAATTCTATTAGCATTATCGCCGCCGTGAATAGCACCTAAATTTAATGTCGGTGCCTGTACGTCAAATGCCGTGTTTTGGTAATTATTTTCTAGTTGCTCTTTCAGTTTAAATAATTGGCTAATAACTTGGTGTATTATTTCTATTGCATTTACCCCATTACTCGGTTGGCTAGAATGGCCAGCTTGCCCTTTAATGGTAATTTTATGCGACATATGGCCCTTGTGCATTACTACGGGTACTAAGTTGGTCGGCTCTCCAATTATGGCAACATCAGGTTTAATTTCACTGTTATTGGCGAAGAAACGTGCGCCAGCCATGGTAGTTTCTTCATCTGCGGTGGCTAAAACATATAGCGGTTTAGTTAGTTTTGCAGGATCTATTTTTAAACAGGCTTGTAAAATAAAGGCGAAAAAACCCTTCATATCACAACTACCTAAGCCAAATAGTTTGTTATCACGGTCAGTTATTTTTAACGGATCTGATAACCACCTGTCTTCATCAAAAGGCACTGTATCACTATGTCCTGCTAACAATAAGCCACCTTGCCCAGAGCCTAGTTTGGCCAATAAGTTATATTTGCCAACAGCATTTGGCACCATCTGAACATTAATACTAAAACCTAACGTTTCGAACCATGCCGCGAGCAAATCAATAACTTGCTGATTACTCTGGTCCCAACTAGCTTGCGATGAGCTAATGCTTGGTAAGGCGATTAGCTGGCTAATGGCTTGGCTAAAGTTAGGTAAGCTTTTTTTATTTTTCTGCATGGGATGAATCACCTAAAAATATTTAACTGGGTAGTTATGCTAATTAGTTGCATAGTTAGTTGTATAGTGATACTTTAGCTGCACAATGTAAATAGCCTAATTAAAGCACACTATGAAAAAGTTTGTAATGTATTCAACTAGCCGACGACGATAGTATTCATATTAGATCTTGTAAGTGTTGATTTTAAAAATAAGCAGTGAAATTTCTGTTTCGTTAGTGAAATCAAATAGTGATAGTTGAATAGAATTGCAAATTTGACGTATGAATAACAACGTTGACGGTAAATTCTAAAATTAGCCTTAAGTTAATGTAAAGTGGAAAATTAATGAATGTCGTAGTAATAGGTGCAAGCGGTTATGTTGGAGCTGAGTTAATCGGCTTATTAACACAACACGATAAAATTTCGATACAGTATTTGTTGGTATCAGAACACAGTGATTCTAGTGGTAAAACTTTTGCGGAATTACATGCTCGCTGGCAGGGGATATGTGCATTACCCCTGCATTCTTTTTCTCCGCAATGGTTTGAACAACATATTGCTATTGAAAGCCACAATATTGATGCCGTTTTTTTTGCTACTCCCCATGACTTCAGTGCGCAATGGGCACAGGCTTTTATTGAAGCTAAAGTAAAAGTATACGATTTATCAGGTGGCTTTCGTTTAAAAGACCCAAGCCAATATCCTATTCACTATGGTTTTGAGCATCATTCAATTGCCGCATTACAACAAGCGCAATATGGCTTAGCTGAATGGCAAGCAGATGAAATCGTTAATAGTCATCTAATTGCTGTACCTGGTTGTTACCCAACCGCAAGTCTTTTAGCACTAAAACCAATAACCGATAAACAATTACATATCGAAAATTCACTAATTGTTATTAATGGTATTAGTGGTGTTAGCGGTGCAGGTAGAAAGGCGTCTTTAGCCACCAGCTTTTATGAAGTTAGTTTAACACCCTACAATATTTTACAGCACAGACATCAGCCGGAAATTAGCCAAGAAGCACAGGCGGAGGTGATCTTTAACCCGCATTTAGCACCTTACAAAAGGGGCTTGTTAGCAACGGTTACGTTACAGCTGAAAACTGGGGTTAATACAGCACAAATTAATGCTGCCTTCTATGAAGCTTATCAAGATCAACCGCTGGTTAGATTAGTGTCAAGTTGGCCAAAAATTGACAATGTTGCTCATACACCGTTTGCCGATATTCATTGGCAAGTAGATGAAGAAAAACAGGTTCTTGTTGTGAGTTGTGCAATTGACAACTTGTTAAAAGGTGCTGCTTCACAAGCAATTCAGTGTGCCAATATTAGTTTAGGGCTGCCAAGTGAATATAGCTTGCTACCCAACGGAGCAAGCCATGAATAAACCTATAGTGATAAAAATAGGCGGTGCAATTCTTGATGGTTATAGCCAAGGTAAGGTTGCCGCGTTAAACGCGCTACTGACTGTCATTGCAAGTTTGAACAATCAACCGGTTGTTTTAGTTCATGGCGGCGGTTGTATTGTTGATGAAATGTTAGCGCAAGCAGGTTTTGTTACTGAGAAAAAACACGGCTTACGTGTTACGCCAAAAGCACAAATGCCAATGATCAGCGGCGCACTGGCGGGTAATGTCAATAAAGCGATTGTGGCAAGCGCGGCAAGCTTAAAATTACCAGCTGTAGGCTTGTCATTAGTTGATGGCGAAATGGTGCAATGTCAGCTTAGCCCAATGCAACTAGGTCAAGTTGGGGTGCCGTACCCTTATAACAGTGCTTTATTAGACACTCTACTTAAAGCCAAATTTCTGCCGATTATTTCATCTATCGGCGCATTAGAAAATGGTGAATTAGTTAATGTCAATGCGGATGACGCAGCCGTTGCAATATGCCAGTTACTCAATGCTGAGTTAGTACTATTAACAGATGTTAATGGTGTTAAAGATGGTGCTGGCAAATACCTTAGTTCACTTGACCAACAATTGGCGCAAGAGTTGATCAGCAGTGGCGTTATTGCTGGCGGTATGACAGCCAAAGTTAACGCAGCACTGCAGGCAGCGAATAAATTACGACGAAGTATCGCGGTTGCCAGTTGGCAATCGCCTGAGCAAATTGTTGATTTGCTCAACGGAGCCAATATTGGTACCCGCATACAGCCAAGCTTTACTTAGTTTTGCCGTGATATTTCGTTTTTTAATAAATTTTTCGCACAGGAACAACCATGACCACTTTGATGAACTTACAACACTATTTAGCTGATGATCAGCTTTCAAAGGTACAGATATTAGATTTAATTACCCTCGCTAGAGATATCAAGCAACAACCTGAAAACTATAGTCAAGCATTAGCAGGTAAGTCGGTGGCGATGATTTTCGAAAAGCCGTCATTAAGAACGCATGTCAGTTTTGATCTTGGTATTAATAAGCTTGGTGGCCATGCACTTTATTTAGGCCAACAAAATGGCAAACTCGGCGAAAGAGAGCGAGTGAGTGATTACGCCAAAAACTTATCGTGTTATACCGATACAATTGTGGCACGTGTTTTTAGTAACGAGTCTATTGAACAATTAGCGCACCATGCAAGTGTGCCGGTAATTAATGCTCTTTGCGATTTATATCACCCGTGCCAAGCTCTGGCTGATTTTGTCACTTTAGCAGAAAACTTCGCTGACCTATCACAAGTAAAATTGGCTTATGTCGGTGATGCTAATAATGTTTCCAATTCATTAATGTTAATGGCGGCGACAGTTGGCGTCGATTTTACCTTAGTTTGTCCTGAAGGACATGGGCCAGCAGCAGACATGCTTATGAAAGCGAAAACCTTGGCAAAAAATAGTGGCGCTATGTTCAATAGCATTTCAGACATCAATGCTATTGGTCAACAAGATGTTATTTACACAGATACTTGGGTATCTATGGGTGATGAAAACCCTAGCCAGAAAGCAGTGATATTAGAAAAATTTGCTTCGTATCAAGTCAATCATCAATTAATGGTAGCAACGGGGGCTAGCACTGTGATGCATTGCCAACCCGCTCACCTTGAAGAAGAGATTACCACTGAGTTGTTTGACAGTGATATGTCGGTAGTTTTTCAGTCGGCGGAAAATCGCATGTGGGCGCAAAACGCGGTGTTAGTAACCTTGTTGGCAAGCAACTAACAGTAGATGAAAGCCTAATTGTAGCGAAAGTTACTAGTTTTAAAAATATTAGTTATTGAGCCAAAAGATGATGCTCGATATATCAAAGAATTTTGTTAAGGAAAAAGTCATGGCATTAGCAGCAAAGAAACCAATTAAGAAAGTCGTATTAGCCTATTCTGGTGGTTTAGATACATCAGCAATTATCCCGTGGTTGAAAGAAAATTATGACGGCTGTGAAGTGGTAGCGTTTTGTGCTGATGTTGGCCAAGGCGATGAAGAGCTTGAGGGCATTAAAGAAAAGGCGATCGCATCTGGCGCGTCTGAGTGTCATGTTGTCGATCTGAAAGAAGAATATGTGAAAGACTATATCTATCCAATAATTAAAACTGGTGCGGTATATGAAGGACAATATTTACTAGGTACATCTATGGCACGTCCTGTGATTGCTAAAGCGCATATTGAAGTTGCCTTAAAAGTGGGTGCCGATGCGGTTTGTCATGGCTGTACTGGTAAGGGTAATGACCAAGTTCGTTTTGAGTCATGTTTTGCCGCACTTGCGCCGCAACTCACCGTGATTGCACCTTGGCGTGAATGGGATATGGTTTCTCGGGAAGATTTATTAGCTTATCTTGCTGAGCGCAATATTCCTTGTGCAGCTTCATTAACAAAAATTTATAGTCGTGACGCAAACGCTTGGCATATTTCACATGAAGGTGGTGAATTAGAAGATCCATGGTGTGAACCATCAAAAGAAGTGTGGACTATGACCGTTGACCCACAAGAAGCGCCAGATGAAGCGGGCAAAGTTATGCTTAGTTTTGAGCAAGGTGAGTTGGTAGCCGTTGATGGCCAGCCAATGTCGGCGTATCAATCATTAATGTACCTAAATGATAAAGCTGCCGCACATGGTGTTGGTCGCATAGATATTGTTGAAAACCGTTTAGTGGGTATGAAATCACGTGGTTGTTATGAAACACCAGGTGGTACTGTATTAATGGCAGCCTATAAAGGACTAGAGTCATTAATTCTAGATAAGGAATCGCTAAAATACCGTGAAGCAGTTGGGCATGAATTTTCTCACGTTATTTATGATGGCCGCTGGTTTACACCATTGGCAAAAGCACAGCTTGCCGCTGCCGCGTCATTTGCGGAAAAAGTCACAGGTGATGTTGTCGTTAAGCTTTATAAAGGTATGGCACAGGTCACTCAACGTCGTTCGCCGAACAGCCTATACTCAGAAGAGTTTGCAACATTTGGTGCAGATGATGTTTATGACCAAAAACATGCCGAAGGTTTTATTCGTTTGTTTAGTTTATCAAGCAGAATTGAAGCGCTTCATCAAGCAGACTCCGTTGTTAGTAACGATAAATAAAGGGTAGAGGAAGTTATCATGGCGTTATGGGGCGGGCGTTTTAAAGAACAAGCCAGTGTACAGTTCAAGAAGTTTAATGACTCTTTACCTGTTGATTATCGTATGGCGGTGCAAGATATTGTTGGCTCAATCGCTTGGGCTGAAGCATTAACGACTGTTGATGTATTATCACAAGCTGAGTTTTTATCATTAAAATCAGCATTGTTGGAGCTAAAGGCGTCAGTAGAAGAAAATCCACAACAAATTTTAGCCTCAGATGCTGAAGATATTCATAGTTGGGTTGAAATTAACTTAATTGAGAAAACTGGTGATTTAGGTAAAAAGCTGCACACTGGCCGTAGTCGAAATGACCAAGTAGCAACTGATTTGAAACTGTGGTGTAAAGAGACTGGCAGTGACTTGTTGTATGCGTTAGTGAATTTGCAGCAAGCGATGCTAGATCTTGCAGAGCGCGAACGTAACACAGTTCTGCCGGGTTATACCCATTTACAGCGCGCACAACCAGTAACCTTTGGTCATTGGTGCTTAGCGTATGTTGAAATGTTTAACCGTGATATTGGGCGACTAAAAGATGCTTTATATCGTGCAGATACTTCGCCACTTGGCTCTGGTGCTTTAGCGGGGACTGCTTATCCGATTGATCGCGAGCAATTAGCACATAACCTTGGTTTTCGTAGTGCCACGTTAAATAGTTTAGATGCGGTTTCTGACCGTGATCATGTTATTGAACTACTATCGACTGCGAGTATCTCGATGATGCATTTATCGCGTTTTGCCGAAGATCTTATTTTCTACAATTCGGGTGAAGCTGGCTTTGTTGAAATGAGCGATTTAGTTAGCTCTGGTTCGTCACTTATGCCACAAAAGAAGAACCCTGATGCTTGTGAGTTATTGCGTGGCAAAGCGGGTCGTGTCATGGGGTCGTTGACGGGTATGATGATGACGATGAAAGCGCTCCCCCTTGCCTACAACAAAGATATGCAAGAAGACAAAGAAGGTTTATTTGATGCGCTAGATACGTGGCAAGAGTGTATGCAAATGGCGGTTTTGGTTGCTGAAGGTTTAAAAGTTAATCGCGTCAGAACATTAGCAGCCGCGCAGCAAGGTTATGCTAATTCAACTGAACTCGCTGATTATTTAGTCAGTAAAGATATTCCATTTCGAGAGGCACATCATATTGTTGGTGAAGTCGTGCTGGCAGCAATTGATGCTGGTCACGCGCTAGAAGATTTTTCCATAGCACAATTGCAGCAGTTTAGTGACAAAATTGAACAAGATGTTTACCAGCATCTTTCCATAGAGTCATGCTTAGATAAAAGAGCAGCGCTAGGTGGAACGTCACGTGTGCAAGTTGAAAAAGCTTTAGCTGATATTCAGTCTCCAAATGGCTTGTCAGATAACGAAGACACTCTAAATACCCAAGTATTAGGCGCGCCAAGTAAAGCTCAAATTAATTTAACTTTGAAGCAAGTGAAACAACGTTTAAATGCACAACGTGCTGCAGCAATGTCTGTGCGTCGTGCCAGAATGTCAGATGTAGAGAGCATCTTTTCACTTGTCAGCTACTGGGCAGAGCAAGGAGAGATACTCCCTCGCAGTCGTGACAATACTATTCACGATATACAAAATTTTGTTGTTGCCGAAGTAGACGGTAAAGTCGTTGGTTGTGCCTCATTGTATATTTATCAAACAGGGTTAGCAGAGATTCGCTCAGTGGTTGTTGATAAAGCAACACACCAGCAAGGGCAGGGGCGAGCATTGGTTCAATACTTACTTGAATTTGCTCATCAAATTGAGTTACAAAAAGTTATTGCTCTGACTTATATTCCAAATTATTTTGCGCAATTAGGTTTTAACTTAATTGATAAGAACTCATTGGCTGACAATATTATTGAAGACAGCGAGCAAAGCCCGCACAAAGACCCGGCTGATGAAGTAGCGATGGAATATAATGTTCAGCGCTGCCCTATTTCAGTGCAATGTTAAACGGACTTCAGTAAAGAGTAACCTGTAGTTAGCGATTATGAATAGTAACGAAGATAATGTTAAATGGTTTAGAAATGCCGCACCGTATATAAATGCTCATCGAGGCAAAAAATTTGTATTGATGTTTGGTGGTGATGCTGTTGAGCACCCTAATTTTGCCAATATTATTCATGATATTGCTTTGCTAAGAAGTTTAGGGGTTAAGTTGGTATTGATACATGGTGCTAGGCCTCAGATCGAAAAGCGTTTACAAGCACAATCACTGGTACCGCAAATTGTTGAAAATATGCGTATTACCGATGCTGAAACCTTGCTTTGTGTTAAAGATGCTACAGGTTCGTTACGTATTCATATTGAAGCATTGCTGACTATGGGGTTAGTTAATTCTCCTATGCATGGCTCACAAATTAGGGTAAGTACCGGGAATTTTGTTATTGCAAAGCCAATTGGCGTACGAGATGGTGTAGATTTTAAACATACAGGTGCTGTGCGTAGAATTGATGCTGAGGGCATTAAAACCCAATTAGATTTTGGTTCTATTGTATTGTTATCGCCAGTAGGTTATTCATCAACAGGTGAGGTTTTTAACCTAGCACTGGAAGATGTTGCGGCAAAGACAGCCATTGCCTTAAAAGCCGATAAGCTCATTGCTTTAACCAAGCAGCATGGTTTGCTTGATCAACAAGGAGAGCTTATTCGTAGTTGCGGTGTGGCAACAGTGTCTAGCTTGTTGGATACACAGCTAGATTATGTTGGCCAGTTATTGTTACAGGCAATTGTGCAAAGTGGTAAACAAGGGGTTGAGCGTTGTCATTGTGTTAGCTATGCCAGTGATAGTGCATTGTTACAAGAGTTATTCACTCGCGATGGCGCAGGAACTCTAATTGCCAAAGATCATCATGAGCAATTATCTGCAGCAAGTATTGATGATGTTGGTGGTATTTTAGAGCTAATAGCGCCACTAGAAGAAGAAGGGGTTTTAGTAAAGCGTTCTCGTGAATTGCTCGAGGTTGAAATTGACCGCTTCACAGTGATTAAAAAAGAAGAAGTAATTATTGCCTGTGCAGCACTGTATCCATACGCCGAGGCAAATACTGGTGAAATTGCTTGTTTGGTAATACACCCAGACTATCGAGGTGGAAATCGTGGCATTCGCTTGATCCTTGCTTTGGAGCAAGCGGCGAAGAGACAGAAACTTTCTTCAATATTTGTACTGACAACTGTCAGTGCTCATTGGTTTATTGAGCAAGGCTATGTTGAGCAGGCCATTGAGAATTTACCTGAGGGTAAACAAAAAATGTATAACATACAGCGCAAATCAAAAGCCTTTACCAAAAATATTTAACCTCTGAAGTATAACTCTTCAAAAACTTTCGCTATTTTAAGCAAGTTTATCCACAACGATAAACTTGTTTTTTTCTTGTTTCTTTCATAAATCATTCACAACTAATTTTGAACAAAGCATTTTAAAGAAATTGCTTTTTGTGCATACTGGCACTCAATAATACGATAACAATAATAATAGGCTATTGTCGGCTATGACGATTTCTCCGTACGCAAGTAAGAAAACTTTTTTATTCACATCTATATTGGCAACTAGTGCATGTTTTAGCTCGTTGGCGAGTGCTGAAACTGAAAATAACTTAGACCTTCAGGTCGCTGCAGAAGCTGGTTATATTGATAATTTCTTATACCAAGCTAAAAACGAACAAAGCACCGGCTTTTATAAAGTTTCTTCTGTAATGGCACTAACATCGAAAAGTAAACAGTCTGCTTTTGAACTGGATGCCACCATCGCTTCATACGCGTTTCAAGACTTTGAAAATGATGACCATAGTGATTTTAGCTTAATGCCAACATACCAATTTAAATTTGCCCAAAACCAGCGACTTCACTTGTCTGCACATTGGCTAAATAGTTATAACTATCGTGGTACAGGCCTATCGTTAGGTGATGCTAGTAGTTTAACTGAAGGTGATGAAAGAGAAGATAAAGGCGCGAAAGTTGGGTTTGAGTATGGTAATGAAGACTCACAAGGTAGATTAAACTTTGAAGTGGCCTACAGTGAAGGGGAATTTACCACTCGTCGCGCACAAACTCGCCAACTTGATAGTGAAACCTTGAATATTAAATCTAGTTTTGATTATTTGCTTTCAGGTAAGACTTATTTGGCATTTGATGTTGATTATCGTATGACAGATTTTGAATATGCAGCCCAAAGTAACCGTGATGCATTAACTGGTTTGGTTGGTGTTAAATGGCAAACAACTGTGATCAGTGAGTTAAATTTTCTTATTGGTTATCAAAATCTTAAATTTGAAAATAATACGTTAGCAGATGATGATGCCTTTAAATGGCGCTTTGATTACACCTGGCGACCGTCTGATTTTACCACAATGCATGTAGTATCTAATCGTAAATTCGACGAAAGTAACCGTTTAACTAATAGTTATCGTTTAGCTGAAGTATATCAAGTTGATATTAACCACGAGTTTACTGAAGAGTTTAATGTTTTTGCTGCTTTCGGTTTAAATCGTGATCAGTTTATTACTCCAGAATCTAAACGAGATGAAGATTATTTTTCTTCAACGATAATGCTAAATTATCAACGTACTGACCGACTTAATTTCCATTTGCGTTATCAATATAAGTCTTTAGACGCTAACTACGGCGATCTTGATTATTCATATAATAGCCTGACATTAGGAATGGCTGTAAAGCTTTAGTTGTTGCTATGTACAAATATGAAAACTTAACCATATAGAATAAAAAGTCATATAATGCGCTAAATAGCCTTAAATAAACTAAGGGCTTACTCAAAGGTAAAGTGAATAATAATACTTTGGTTTTGCGTATCTTTATAACTTTAATTTAATTAATTCAGTAGTTTATTTTGTTTTTATCTTGTTGATAATAAATGTTGAAGATTAAGCGTTAACTGCCCATTGATAGAAAGTTAGTATTTGTTTAATAGATAATGTTACTATTTGTAACTTGATTGGGTGAAAAATATGCGATTTTTAATATTTTGCTTGCTCTGCATTTGTGGTCATGTAGCAGCAAGTGACTATAATTTAGGTGCTGGTGATAAAATTCAGATAGTGGTTTATGGTGAACCTGATTTAACAACCCGAGTGAAAATCGATAAGTCAGGTATGATTTCTTTTCCTTTTTTATCTGATATTTCTGTATTCGGACTTACAACGAAAACGTTGGAGAAAAAAATTGCAGATGGTTTGCGTGGTGATTATCTTGTTGATCCTCAAGTAGCTGTTTCAATTGTAGATTACCGACCATTTTTTATTCATGGACAAGTAAAACGCCCAGGCGGTTACCCTTTTCAGGAAGATTTAACATTAGATAAAGCCATTGCTATAGCAGGCGGCTTAGCGGCGAGAGCGTCGAAATCGGACTGGAAAATTACTCGGGTTGTTGACGGAGTAAAACAAACATTTACTGCAAATGTTGCCAGTTCAATTTTGCCAGATGATATCATTGAAATAGAGCAAAGCTTTTTTTGAATACTCCAGAAAATGAACAGATAGCCTTGGTAAATGACGAAGTAGCGTTAAATGAAATTTTAACGCCGCTTTGGGCGCGCCGCTGGAAAGTCATTTTCTTTACCTTAGTTATTTCATTTTTAGTGGCATTTTATGTTTCTTTATTAAAACCTTCCTATAAAGCCACAGCAATTCTGCAAATTGGTAGCAATAAGCCAGCAAATACGCTTTCGATAAATGATGCCTTTAATGAGTCAAACGCCAGTGAAGAGCAAATTCAAACTCAATATGAATTATTGCGCTCAAGAAAGTTTGCTGAGCGAGTCATTTCTCAATTAAATTTGGTAGAGCATAGTGAGTTTAATAGTGGCAAATATAATAATAAAATTGCCTTTTTCGCTAATATCGGTCGTCCGAAGAATACACCGTCAGTAAGAGATATTGTCACTGCATTTCAGGCACGGCTTAATATAGCGCCTATTGCTAATACTGAATTGGTTAAAATTTCTTTTTCTTCATATTCGCCAGAGCTTTCGCAAAAAGTCGCAAACCAAGTGGGTATAACCTATCTACAATATCAAGACGAAATTCACAGCGCATCGAAGGAAACAACCTCTCAATGGCTTGTTGATCAATTAGAAGAACTAGGAAAGAAATTAGAAATTTCTGAACAGTCGCTACAGGAATACCGTGAAAATGAAGGTATTGTTGATATTCAGGGGATTGTTGGTCTAGTGGGGGGGCAATTATCTGAGTTGACGTCAGAGGCTTTGAAAGCAGAAAAATTGAGAGACGATTTAAAAGTCACTTATCAAGAAATTAAAAAGAATCGTTCAGACTTTTCTAAACTGATAGAAATGCAGGAAGTGAATAATCAGTCAGCATTTTTACTATTGAAGCGTGATGAAGAAAAAGTAGAACGAAAATTAAATGAATTATCACAGCGTTATGGTCCAAAACATCCGAAAAGGATAGCGGTTCAAGCCGAGTTAGACTCGTTAGAAAAACGGATAAAGTCGCAAATTCTTGCTATCGTTTCTTCTGTTGAGAAAGATTACTATCATGCGGTTGAAAAAGTTAATGCCACCGAGCAGCGTTTAGCACAAGCTAAAAAAGATTATATAAGATTAAGCCGCTTACAGAATAAGTTTTCGCAATTAAGCCGAGAAGTTGAAACTAATAAAGAGCTTTATAATAACTATCTAGTGCGTTTGAAGGAAGCTGACGCGATGGGGAATTATAAGGCAAATTTTTATGTTCGTTTTATCGATAAAGCGATAATGCCTAAATCTGCATTTGCGCCAAATAAAACCCTATCGGTGATGATCAGCTTTATTTTGGCGCTAGCCTTTATTTCCGTGGTCATTATTATGCGTGAACTATTAGTTGATACATTAAATTCACGTCGTAAATTAGATAATTTCAATGAAGCGCCTATTCTCGCTGTATTGCCAAAAATTAAGGCTAGCTCTAGCGATAAAAAAGAAGATGCTTATATTTCTGATAACCGCTTTACTGAAGCGATTCGCACATTGCGAACAGCATTACTATTTAATAATGAGCAAACGCCACCAAAAATTATCGCGGTAACATCATCGGTACCGAATGAAGGTAAATCTACCGTTGCCCTGCACTTAGCTCGTTCCTTTAGTGAGATGGAAAAAGTGTTGTTGATTGAGGCGGATATGCGTCACCCTACTATTGCTAAAAATATGAATTTGAACCAGCATCGCCCTGGACTTTCAAACTTGCTAGCGAAAACTCACCAAATCAACGAATGTATTATTCGTGATAAGAATGTCAAATTAGATATTTTAACTTCAGGTATCTCTCCAGCAAATCCGTTAGCATTTTTATCAATGAAACGCTTTAATATGTTGATTAAGGTATTTGGTAATTTCTACGATCGTATTATTATTGAAACCCCACCCGTCAATGCCGTAAGTGATGCTGTCATTATTTCTAAATTAGTGGAAAGCGTACTTTATGTTGTCCATGGTAATAAAACTAAGCGTGAACAAATCTCCTCAGGTTTGAGAATGTTAAAACAAGTTAACGCGCCAATTGAAGGTGTGGTGATTAACCATAGTGAAAATATTGATACCGATAAGTACCAGAACAAGTATTATAATGAGAGGAATAATATTATTAAATTAGCAGCGAGAAAACGCGGTTAATAAAAATAACTATGGTTTATGCATAAGTCATAATTGCGTACAATAGCAAAAACTCCCTATACTCATCGTTATGAAAATCCAACACCAATTCTCACTACAAGCTCTGAATAGCTTTAACATTAACGCTGTTACTCCCAAAATTTTTTTCCCTGCTAGTATTAACGAACTGGTAGAGCTTTCGCATTTGCATATTGAGCAATATTACGTGTTAGGTGAAGGTAGCAATACATTATTTTGTCAGCAAACGGCGCCAGTGATCATAAAGCCAAGCATTAAAGGCATTAGTGTTGAGCAAGATGAAGACTATTTTTATCTAAGTGTAGGCTGTGCTGAGAATTGGCACGATTTAGTTGAGTATTGCATTGAACATGAAATTGATGGTTTGGAAAATTTGGCATTAATTCCAGGGAGTGTTGGCGCCGCACCTGTGCAGAATATTGGTGCTTATGGTGTCGAAGTTGAGCGTTTTATTGACTGTGTTTCATGGTTTGATTTTGCTAAACAGGAAGTTATTGAATTTAGCCATAATGAATGTCAATTTGGTTATCGAGAGAGTATTTTTAAACAGCAACTAAAATCATCAGGTGTTATTACCCATGTACATTTTAAATTGCCGAAAGTGTGGCAGCCAGTATTAAGCTATCAAGGTTTGAATGAACTTGTACCTCCCGTATCAGCAAGTGATGTCATGCTAAAAGTGATCCAGCTACGCCAGAGTAAGTTACCCGATCCTAAAGAATTAGCTAATGCCGGTAGTTTCTTTAAAAACCCCGTTGTTTCAGCGACATTGTTTTCTGACCTACAACAACAGTACCCTGAAATGCCGCATTATCCGCAAAAGAATGGTCAAGTTAAACTTGCTGCCGGTTGGCTAATAGAAAAATCAGGCTTAAAAGGTTATCGAATTGGCGATGTTGGTGTCCATGAAAAGCAGGCATTGGTACTTGTTAATTATCATAAGGCTAGCGGTCAAAATATTGCAGAGCTAGCACATTACATACAAAAAAGGGTGAAGCAAAAATTTAATATTTTGTTGAATACTGAAGTACGCTTCATCGGTGAGCAAGGTGAAGTAACTTGTACTGAAATAGGAAGTCAGTTGTGAAAGTGATTAGAGAAAAATTAATCAAAAAATTGGTAAAAGGCAATTTTTTGTCAGGACAGGCACTAGGTGAAGAACTTGGTGTTAGCCGTGCCGCTATTTCTAAGCATATTGCCGCTTTACAAGAGATGGGGTTTGATATTTTTAGCGTTACCGGCAAAGGCTATCGGCTTGCTGAACCCATTGAATTATTAAGTGAAGCTAAGATAACCGAGCGTCTAGCCCAGAAAAATACAACGACTAAAGTTGAAGTGCATAGCGTGATTGATTCCACTAACAGTTACTTAATGCGACGCTTGCCAAACCAAAATTCCCTTGGACAAGTTTGTATTGCTGAGTATCAAAGCGCTGGCAGGGGGCGAAGAGGTCGGCAATGGATTTCACCTTTTGGCTCACATATCTATATGTCTATGTATTGGCATATAGAACAAGGTATGTCTGCGGCTATGGGATTAAGTGTTGTTGCAGCATTAGCGGTAAGTGATGCTATTAAAGGCTTATACAATGCTGATGTTGAGTTAAAGTGGCCAAATGATATTTACTATAATGGTGTTAAGCTTGCTGGAATCTTAATAGATCTTGAAGGGCAGGCGATGGAGCCTTGCCATTGTGTGATCGGTATAGGTTTAAATATTAATATGCCAGCAAAAAGTGCCGAACTTGTTGACCAGCCTTGGATAGACTTAAGCAAGGCAATAGGCGCAGATATTGATCGAAATATTTTAGCAGCGGAAATAATCTCAGCCTTAATTAAGCGCCTAAACGTTCATGCTGAAACGGGCATAAATACCATGGTGCTTGAGTGGCAAGCCCAAGATTTTTACCTTAATAAAGCAGTTGTATTGATAACTGGCGACAGGTCAACGCGAGGTATTTGTCATGGAATTAACGCACAAGGCGCATTGTTGTTAGAAGTTAATGGTAAAGTAAGCCCTATTTACGGTGGCGAAGTGAGCTTACGAGGCGAGCAATGAAACTATTAATTGATATTGGCAATACTCGTATTAAGTATTTGCTAATGCAAGATAATCAATTGTTCGATGCATCTGAGGTAAAGCATCTTGATTATCATTTGCTATCGCAAGCATTAAGTAGTGAAGAATTTTCAAAGGTCTCTGTAGTTATCGTTGCCAGTGTTCAGAGTCATGAAAATGTCTCGGTCATCGAGTCATGGGCGTTGGCAGGTAACATTAAATTTTTACAGGTGCACAGTCAGTCAAAAGCGTATGGTGTTTCTTCCCGTTATCAGCAGCCTGAGCAATTAGGTGTAGATAGATGGTTAGCATTAATTGCTGCTCGTCAATTATATCCAGCGAGTAATGTACTTATTATTGACGCAGGAACGGCAATAACTATAGATTTACTTGGTAAAGATGGTCAGCATCAAGGTGGTTGGATCATGCCAGGCATACAAACGATGTTTGATAGCCTACTTAATAACACTCAAAAAGTTATTGCGGAACAAGACACAGTGGAATCATTACCGTTTGGTGATAGTACCTCTCAGTGCGTTAATTATGGTATTTGGGCAATGGCGATTGGGGCTATTAATAATGCTATTGAGCAAGCCAATAAAACGTTAACGCTTGATCAAATATTACTAACTGGTGGTAATAGTCAGCAAATAGCTAGACTCATGCCTAATAACTATAAATTAATTCCTGAGTTATTATTTCACGGATTAAGCTGTTTTCGGGACAGTTAGCTGGTTTTTCCAAGTTTCAATTTAATAATTTGGAGAAAAAATCAACAAACACATAAAAACATGGTTTTTTTTGCATTTTCCTGTTGCATGCAAGAAAACATTACTCTAGAATTCGCACCACTTAATGTAGTGCCGACTTAGCTCAGTTGGTAGAGCAACTGACTTGTAATCAGTAGGTCGCCAGTTCGATTCCGGCAGTCGGCACCATTAATACTTTTAATTATTAATATAGTTAAAAGTGATAAAAATTGGAGGGGTTCCCGAGTGGCCAAAGGGATCAGACTGTAAATCTGACGGCTCCGCC
>CAJXQJ010000013.1 GCA_913058245.1 uncultured Colwellia sp. | reverse complement strand
AATTACCAGTGAAATTAATCATTGTCAGTGGCCGTTCCGGCTCAGGTAAAAGTGTGGCACTTAGAGTCTTAGAAGATTTAGGCTACTATTGTGTTGATAACATTCCGGTAAATTTATTGCCCGCATTAACCCATACTGTGATCAATGATTACGAGAATGTTGCCGTTAGCCTTGATGTTCGTAATTTACCCGCTGACCCGAATGATGTTCCAGAGATTATCGATTACCTGCCCAGCGCGGTTGAATTAAACTTACTCTATTTAGATGCTGATGATAGCGATCTCATTCGCCGTTTTAGCGAAACGCGACGTTTACACCCTTTAATTAAACAAAATATCGCACTTGATCAAGCGATTGCACTGGAAAAGCAATTACTAGCACCAATTGCAACTCGCGCACATTTATATATTAATACCAGCCAACTTTCACCACACCAATTGGCTGATTTGGTACGAGAAAGAATTTTAGGCAAAAAATCTGGCTCAATGGTTATTGTTTTCGAATCTTTTGGTTTCAAGCACGGCGTTCCTCAAGATGCCGATTATGTTTTCGATGCTCGCTTCCTACCTAACCCTTATTGGGATAAAGAATTGAAAGGCTACACAGGTTTAGATAAACCAGTGCAAGATTTCTTAGCAAGCCAACCAATAGTGACCAAGTTTATCTGGCAAATAAACAGCTTTATGATGACTTGGTTACCGCACCTTGAGCGTAATAATCGTAGTTATGTCACTATCGCCATAGGTTGTACGGGTGGTAAGCACAGATCTGTTTATATCGCGGAATTACTTGCCAATAATATGCGTAAAGAGCGCGATGACGTTCAATCTCGTCACCGCGATTTAGCCCTAGCTAGCTCTTAACTTCCTTGTCTATGCCGATAAACCGCCAAGTAAAAATTATCAATAAGCTTGGGCTACATGCCCGAGCAGCAACAAAACTAGCACAATTAAGCCAACAATTTAGCGCCGAGATCACAGTAGAACTTGATAATAATAGCGCAGATGCGGGCAGCATAATGGGCTTAATGCTACTTGCTGGTGCTCAAGGGAAAGTGGTCAATGTCATTGCATCCGGAAAAGATGCCGAATTAGCACTAGATGAAGTTTGCCAATTATTTAGTGATAAATTCGACGAAGAAGAATAACCCTAGCTGCTCAACCAGTTTTTAAGTCAATAAAAAAGCTGCGAAAAGTCTCGAATTAAGATAAACTGCCTTTCGATATCTATTGGTTTTTGTTGCAATAATAGCTTAATAAATATCCTTCATAATAATAATTTTCAGTTTTCGTTTTTGCAACGGCACAGGATAGCAATATGCCGGAAGTTTCTGAACAAGAGTACAGCCACCAACGCTTACAGCAAGTTAATGATGCCCTTGGCAGTGGTATGTATGTCTATGTCCGAAAGCTTTTGCAAGACATGCCCGCATTCGATCTGGCGCTATTACTAGAATCCTCACCAACAAAAAGCCGTGCCGTACTTTGGCAGTTAATTGATACCGACCATCACGGTGAGGTGCTTGAAGAACTTAATGAAGAAGTTCGTAAAGGTATCCTAAAAAACATCCGTCCTGAAAAGCTTGCTGCTGTTGCAGAAGGCATGGACGTCGATGATTTAGCGGAAGTTTTCCGTACCCTGCCTGATAGTGTTTATCGAGAAGTATTAAGCTCGATGGACTCGCAAGATCGCAGTCGAGTAGAAGCCGCATTATCATACGAAGAAGATACCGCCGGCGGTATCATGAATACCGATACCATTTCCATTAGACCTGACGTAACGGTTGATGTGGTATTACGCTACTTGCGGCTGCGGGGAGAATTGCCAGAGGCAACAGATTCATTTTATGTGGTTGACCGTGAAGATCATTTTATTGGTGCCGTTTCCTTAACCGCTATAGTAACAGCAAAGCCAGAAACCATAGTTTCAAGCTTAATTGATGATGAAATTGAAGCGATTCCCGCCGACCTAAATGAAAAAGATGTTGCACAATTATTTGAGCGTCATGATTGGTTTTCAGCGCCAGTTGTCGACGACGAAGACCGCTTACTAGGTCGTATTACCGTTGATGACGTAGTTGATATTATTCGTGAAGAAGCTGAACACTCGATGATGAGTATGGCAGGTTTAGATGACGAAGCTGATACCTTTGCACCCGTTGTTAAAAGTACACAGCAGCGCTCTATTTGGCTAGGTGTTAACTTAGTTACTGCATTAATGGCTGTTGCGGTATCGAGCTTATTTGAAGGTATCTTAAGCCAATTAGCCATTCTAGCTGTGTTAAATTCTTTAGTGCCGAGTATGGGCGGTGTTGCTGGCAATCAAACCCTGACTTTGGTGATTCGTGGTATTGCTTTAGGGCATGTTGGCGAAAGTAACTCACGTACACTACTCTACAAAGAACTCGCGGTTGGTTTTTTTAACGGTATCATCTGGGCAGTTTTAATCGCGACTGTTGTTGCCATTTGGCAGCAAAACTTAATGCTTGGCGCAATTATCGCTTTTGCCATGTTAATGAATATGACCGCCGCAGGTATTGCCGGTGTCACTATTCCATTAATGTTAAAAAAGATGAATATTGATCCAGCACTCGCGGGTAGCGTTATCTTAACAACAGTTACTGATGTGGTAGGAATTTTTGCCTTTTTAGGTACAGCAACCTTGTTGCTAGGCAACTAGTACTTTACAAATCGCCGCAATAATATTCACTGTTCATTTAGATACCTGAAATACTATCGATCTAGCCATATTCACTTAAAACTAGGAGCATAGAATCCAGCCATCTGATGAGTCGTTAACTCATCAGATAACAGAACTACGACAACTAATTGCCAGCAATTTGCATTTCATTGATAATGATAGAGCCGGTGCGAATACTGCCACGCATATCAATATCATTACCTACAGCAACAATACCAGCAAACATGTCTTGTAGCTTTCCGGCTATAGTAATTTCATCGACTGGGTAGGCAATTTCACCGTTTTCGACCCAAAAGCCAGCGGCGCCGCGAGAATAATCACCAGTAACCACATTAACGCCTTGTCCCATTAATTCAGTGACTAATAAACCAGTTCCCAAGGTTTTAAGCATGGCATCAAACTCTCCACCCTGCCCTTGCTCTTTTATCGCGAGCTGCCAGTTGTGAATACCACCTGCATGGCCAGTTGATTGCATACCTAACTTACGGGCTGAATAACTGGTAAGCAAATAAGTTGCTAGTCGACCATCTGAAATAATTTCACGATCAACAGTTGCAATACCCTCAGCGTCAAAAGCACTACTTGCTAGTGCTTTTTTCAAATGCGGACGTTCGTTAACAGTTAGAAACTCTGGAAAAACCTGCTTTCCCATTGAGTCCATTAAAAATGACGATTTACGATATAAGTTCCCGCCACTGATGGCGGCTATATAATGACCAAAAAGTGTATTAGCAATATCTGCACGAAACATCACTGGCACTTTAGTTGTGGCAAGTTTATGAGCGCCTAAACGTGACAATGCTTCTGTCGCAGACTTTTGCCCGATACTTGTTGCACTCTCCATAGCATCAAACTGACGATTTACTGTATAAGCGTAATCGCGCTGCATGTCTTCACCTTCATTGGCGATCATTACACAGCTTAAGCTATGGCGAGTACTTGGATAGCCAACCAGCTGACCATGGCTATTCCCGTATACCTTAAAACCTTCAAAGCTTGCTAACGTTGCACCATCAGAATTATTAATACGCGGATCATAAGCTAAGGCAGTATCTTCACATTCTTTTGCTAAAGTAATTGCTTGCTCGGTTGAAAGCGCTTTTGGGTGATATAAATCTAAATCCTCTGGCTCCATCGCTAATAATTCTTTATCAGCTAAGCCAGAACAATCATCAACAGAGGTATATTTGGCTATGTTTACCGCAGCTTCTATTGCTTGCTTTAATGCTTGCTCAGACAAATCTGCCGTTGAAGCGCTGCCTTTACGCCCTTCTTTATAAACAGTAATACCAAGAGCACCATCACTCGTAAACTCAACATTTTCAACTTCGCCCAAACGTGTACTCACACTTAAGCCTTGCTGACGGCTCATCGCGACTTCAGCGCCATCAGCACCTAATGTTTTGGCCATCGTCATTGCGTCATTCACACGTTGTTTAACATGCTCTATTTGCGTTTGGATACTATCAGAATCGCTCATGGGTAAATTACTTCTCACATTTAATGCTATTTTTTTCGATACCAGCAACAGGAATGTTTTTGCTGTAACGGCTTTGTTGTATACTATAGGGAATTATTACTTGATTACCCAACATTATGCCCCAGTCTGCCAACGATATCGACGAATTAGAAGAAGAATTACTGAGTAAATCAGAAATAAAACGTGAAATGCATCGACTACAAGATTTTGGTCTTGTTTTAGTGAAAATGTCTAAGCACCAACGTAGTCGACTGCCTCTAACAGATGAATTAAAAGATGCTATGGTGCTTGCCGACAAAATTACCAATAAGCATGAGGCATTACGCCGTCATATTCGCCATATCGCGAAAATATTGTCGGAGACTGATCTTGAGCCGATTAAACAAGCGATGGATGTCATGGCTAACAAGCATCAGCAAGAGTCGTCAAAATTTGAAAAACTTGAGCAAATGCGTGATGAACTTATTGAACAGGGTAGCGAGTCTATCGAAGCGTTATTAGCA
The DNA here is from genome assembly GCA_913058245.1 of uncultured Colwellia sp. Lineage (GTDB taxonomy): Bacteria > Pseudomonadota > Gammaproteobacteria > Enterobacterales > Alteromonadaceae > Cognaticolwellia. The sequence continues at coordinate 93,582 of CAJXQJ010000013.1, read as the reverse complement.
AAGTTCACCACTATGGAGCGTCAAAAGCTCAGACAGCTTGTGCGCCAAGCGAAAAAAGAACATACAGCAGAAAAAACTGGTAAACATTACCGAGATTTATTTGCTTATTTAAAAGAGCATGTCGTTTTTTAAAGTAATGAATCACCAAAAGCGCTTTGTTAACAGCCTCCTGATAACAAAGCGTTGCTAGTAAGACCTGAAATTCCTGCCTATTTATAGCACACTATATTTACTAAAAACCTTATACAGTTCAGTACCTTGATTCACACTTGCTGAAGCAAAGTGCAAGATGGGGATCACAGGGTGATCTAAACTAATATAATGCAATGGATCACCATCGCCATAATTATCCATTCTAAGAATACGGGCTAATGGCTCACCAGCCACTAAAGGCTCACCAAACTCAGCTAAATAATCAACCATGCCACCCATAGGTGAATATAGCGCTTTATAATCAGTAAGCATGCAAGCGTAACGTGTCATTGTTTTCGGGTAAAAGATATCTGATTGAATCACATTTTGATATTGCAGATAACTTAAAATACCTAACGCATCTTGATGGGCAACGTCTAAATCTATTTGCTCTTGCGATCCTAATTCGACGGTAAAACTCTCTTTAACAATACTGCTTTTCGCACCATCATCTCCAGCACGAATGGGAAAATCACGCCCGAGCATTGCGAACGCAGCTTGCAATTGCCACCAAGGACAAAATGTTGCTTCATCTAAAGCACCATCGAAACTATTAGGAATTAAAATAGTATGGGGAATATCAAAAAAGCGCGCGCTGTCTTTGGCATATTCAGGACAATATAAATGCTTACTCGAAATAGGGCCAGTATGTAGATCTAAAACAATATCAGCTTGATGCGCTAAACGCTGCAGTTGATAAGCAATACGCTGCCCGGTCGTTAAGCCATAAATATTATGATTTAACTTTTGTTCAATTTGCTCAAGCATTAACGCTTTGAAAGCAACCTCAATATCTTCGCTACTCGCTGCTAAATATTCTTGAGCAAATGGCGCAATAATACTTTCATCGAAATGATACATACGATTCCAATTGACCCCAGTTATAGGATCAAATCGGCCTAAAGTATATTCACCATTTTTATGGTTACAGCCAACTGGGTTCGCATAAGGCACTAACGTAATAGAGCCATTTAGTTCAATGTGTTTAAGTTGCTCTAACAATTGAAAAATAACCGCATTACCTTGCACCTCAGCGCCATGCATATTCGCTTGAATATAAGCACTTGGTCCACTCTCTGAACCCTGGACACGATAAACCGGTACGGTAAGCGCTGCGCCGCTGGCCATTTCACCCACATGCATCACTTCTTTACTAATAATATTCATAAGTAACTTTACCTTAACTAAGCGTTACGCATTAGCGTAAATACCACGACGCTGGCTCAGCCACACGTACTTGTTCAATAACGCCATGTTGCAAAACATATTCGGCAGCAATTTGATGACAAAGAAAAAATGGCATACTTTCCGTAAAACCGTATGCCCCAGACAAACCAAAAATGATTTGATCGCCAACATTAACATCTCCCGGTAGTGGTAATCGGCCTAATTTATCTAAGCTAGTACAGAGTGGACCATGTAGATCAAATTCAATTAACGATGCACTAGAGTTTCGAAGTAAATTTGCTGGAAATGCTTGCTCTGTAATCGCTGGTCGTAATAAATGGTTAATGCCACCAGCAAGTACTAATTGTTGCTGAGTAAAATTTTGTTTTTTATCAACAACCGAGGTTACATAATAACCTGCCTCAGCCACGGCATAGCGCCCTAACTCTAACCACAGTTCTTTAACACCGGCTTTTGATTTAATCACAGTTAAGTCTTGAACAATTTGTTGCCAACTTAAACTGTTGCCTGTTTGTAAGTAATCAACTCCTAAACCACCACCTAAATCTAATACCTCTAAAGACATGCCAAGGTTTTGGGCCAACTGTACGAGTGGATCAACCATTTGTGACCACAACTGAAACATTTTTTCATTACTGAGCATATTACCCCACTGAAAAATATGTAAACCATTGATATTCAGGGAAGGATAATCATCTACGGTAATGGTTTGCCACTGTTCACATGACAAGCCAAAAGGTGTTACTTCATTACCACCTAAAGGGTTTTTCTCCCCTTCAGGCCATTGCAGTTGCACGCGAAGCAAAACTTGCGGTTGGCAATCCAAGAATTCTGCCGACTCATTAAGCCACTGCAATTGTAATAGGCTTTCAACGACAAAAGTTCTGACACCTTGTTGCAGGAATGCTGCCATCTGCGCCTTAGATTTTGCTGGGCCAGTATTTAAAATTCGCTCTGCAGCAATATTTTGCTTTCGAACTTGGCTTAACTCACCTTGGCTAGCAACATCAAAATTAAACCCTTGTTCTGCGAGTGTTGTAATAATTCGTGACAAAGGGTTCGCTTTTACAGCAAACCATAACTTAATCACATCTTGCTGCATTAGCGTCGATAAATGTTCGGTAAGCGCATCTAAGTCATAGAGAAAAAATCCAGCTTCGTCATCAATTTCTTCATTACTGGCCCGTATAGTTTCATGCTGCTTTTGCAAAGTACTAACTACATTATCACTCAACCAACTAGGTCGATCGTTAGTGTCGATTTTGACATCAGACGTGTTTTTTGAGCTGATATTGGCCTTGGTGTTAGAGAGTGCTGTCATGAGAAACCTTTAACGTAATACTGATTCAAGTTCTAAAGCCGCATCACTTTTTTCATCACGGTATTTCACAATCAAGGCACAAGCCATATTAAGCCCCTGCTTTTCTGCCCAACCACCTGAAATAGGGCGAGTACCTGGAACAACAACGGCATTTTCTGGAATATCAGCACCTTTTTCTAACATCATATTATTCACACAATCGTATACTGGTACTGATGCTGATAGCGAAACGCCCGGCGCTAGCACAGCACCTTTTTTCACCACAATACCCTCAACGATAATTACGCCAGCACTGAGAAAGGCATTATCTTCAATAATCACCGGGCTAGCACCAATAGGCTCGAGCACACCACCAATTTGCACAGCCGCTGAGACATGAACATTTTTGCCAATTTGCGCACAAGAGCCGATTAACGCATGGCTATCAATCATAGTACCGCTGTCAACAAATGCGCCCACATTGATATAGGCAGGTGGCATAATTATCACACCAGGCGCAACATAGGCACCACGGCGAACAGAAGACCCCCCAGGTACCATACGTACATTGTCGCTTACAGAAAACTCACGCGCTGGTAAATTATGCTTATCAACAAAGCCACGATAAATACCGTCAAACTCAGTATTATCACCGGCTTTAAATGCCGATAGTATTGCTTGTTTTACTTCAGTATTTGCCTGCCAACGACCACAATTATTTTGCTCTGCTGCGCGTATATTTCCGGATTCTAATGCTGTTAAAGTTTGTTGCCAGGTCATTGGTTTACTTCTCTTAAAATAGTTGTTGATGATAGTGAGGTTGATGAACAATCTGTTGTTAATAGCCATTGTTGAATTTGCTGGTGAAAGCTTTGCAAACCATGATTAGCTGGCAATTCATCAGCACATAACGGTAAACGCAATGTCGCTGAATCAATCATGCCGACTTCGGCCATTAAAGCTTTTACAGGAATTGGGCTTGTCACTTGAAATAACGCGGCAATAGCATTGTGCCACAAAGGAAAAACGTCAGTGCATGTTTGCGCTAGTGCCGAAGCCGTATAGCGTTGTGTTGCTTCTGGCCAGACATTAGCACAAACGGACACTAACCCTTTCACACCAGCAGTAGCAAGATATGGCATCATGGCATCTTCGCCGCTATACAACTCAAGCTCTGGACAGTGTTGGCGATAGCTTAATAGGGTTTGTAAATTGCCGCTGGCTTCTTTAAGTGCCCAACAGTTTTGATGATATTGCAGTGTTTGCAAAGCAGACATGGCAATTTCAACACCACTTCTTGACGGCACGTTATATAACATACAAGGTAAATTGGCTGCATCGAGCAAAGCCTGGAACCAAGCAGTTTGCCCTACAGGGCCTGGCTTAGCATAAACAGGACTACCTAAGAGGTAGGCGTCAACCGCCAATGAGTTACATTGCTCTATCCAGGAAAGTTGTGCAGCTAAGTTATAACCGCCAACCGCAACCATAATTGGTACATTTAGTGATAAAGCCGTTACATGTTTAACAATAGCAAGTTGCTCTTCACTAGTGAGGGCGATACCTTCACCTGTACTACCAAGCAGTAAAATGCCATTTTGCGCATCACTTTGTCGGTTAGCAAGACGCGTTAGGCTGACAAAGTCAATGGCACCACAACTTAGCAATGGCGTGACCAAAGCAGTCCACACAACAGGCTGTTGGTAGTTAGGAGGTTGATTAGTTTGTATTATTTGATTCATTTCTCTCGAACTCGTTTCGTTCGGAGAACTTATAGGCGATTGCAAAAGCCAAATTCAAGAGCTGAATCTGGCTTTTGCAAAGGCCAGAAGCTCTCCACCCAATAGGTGACAGTTGCAAGGATTCAACCTAGCACTCGCATATTATGCTTAGTGACTACAACCGATAATTGCATTATCAAAAATACAATTACCTCGGCGTTTTCCCCCCTCATTACTGCTCTCTAGAGTTTGATCTCTTCACAATAACTACCTGGTAAACGCTCCTCTTCTGGCCCTTCATCGTTGCTCTAGTCAATCATTAACTAAAGCAACTGGAATAAGGGACTAAATTATTAAACCATTTAAATATAAGCTGCGTCAATAGACGTCTATATGGATATAGTAAAATTAACACTTAATTTATTGATAAATTTAATTTTATTTCTTTTTCTAAATATTGCAGTCGGTCTTGTCCCCAGTAACTACTGTTATTCATTTTGAAGCAAGGCACCCCCCAAAACTCTAGCGCAGTTAACTCCCGTTGATTGCTATCTGCCCATTGCTGCCAGTCATGCTCAGCTTGGTAAGCTTGAGCTTGCTGAAAGTCTAAAGTTAAATCATTAAGTATGCGCTCAATGTTATCAGCAACTGACAAATCAATATTTTCTACATACACAGCACGAAAGCACGCCAACATATATTCAGCGCCCTTACCCTGTTTTTCAGCCCAAGCAAACATACGGTAACAGTTAATAACACCTGCACCTAAAGGATCAACAAAGCCATTGAATTCAATACCTAGTTTCTTAGCTTCTCGCAACGCATCTAAATAGATATATTTTTGCTTAGCAATAGGAATTGACGCTCCTCGCATTAGCAAAGGTAAAACAGGTTTAATAACCAATTCAAGTTGATAGCGTTGAGCTAATGCAAGAGCTTGTACAAAGCCAAGATACGAATAAGGGCTACGTAGCGAAAGAAAAATTTCTAATTTACTTGAAGCAATATTAACTGTAGATATCGCTTTGATATTGTTGGTTTTGACACTAATTTGTGACTGGTAAATAAGATTATCGGCAGCGATTTCGTTGCTTATATCAGATAGTAGGCCAAATTCACTTAAAGCCTGCTCAAAATGATACAGACGATCAACACCAGCAAACCAGTCACCAGCAAAGTAAATTGTTGCGGCACTGTAGTGGCCTTTATCCTCGAGTCGAGCCTGATTCTTAACCTGGTGAGTAATCGTTGGTGTCGAGGTTTGAAAATAGGTTTTAAATTCATTGCACCAAGTTTTTAAAAAAACCCGTTCTGCATTCTCGATACTATTACCATATAGTTGCCATTCTTGTTGACCAGTGGAAAGTTGTAGTAAAGATGGTGACTTAGTAATGTTTATCAGTTGGTACTGCTGGGCAATTAAATTGGCGTCAGCAATTGCCCAACGACGATGAAGAGCTGGCGAAATTGTCACACCTGGCAATGCTCCCCAAATAAAGAAAACGGTAAATTTAATATCATAACGAACCTGCAAACGTACTAACATTTGCACCAACATAAAGCTGTGTGGATCATTTAAAGCTAAATAAACTTCAGCCTTAGGCTGTTGTCGAAAAAAGCGCGCAAATGAAAAGTAACGAAAAGCGATTAACTTCTGCCGAATTTGACTGTGTAGCCACTTTATCTTCAAGCGGAATATCATTTTGTTAAAAATTGCCAACTCCTTTGGGACTATTAATGGCGAGATATTTAAATTCGCGTAGAATAGCCAACATTATGACATAGTAAGAAAAATTACTGCGCATATTTGTTACACATTCCGTACAAAAAATTCACAATTAGATTTAAATTTAGCAGTAACACAGGTAACTTCATGACAACAAGCAATATAAGTCAATTATTAGAGCGTAACCTTAACGAACTTTCCGCAACCTCACCGTTATTTGTAAACCTAACTGATGACAGCTTTATTGGCCAGTACCTGCAACAGCATAGCAAAGCAAAAATTACTTGTTATCATACTAACTTTGCTGACTATCAGCTAAGCAATGCCATCACAGATGAACGTGTTAAAAGCCACTTTTGTGCCCAATACCAAACAGATTTAAGACACGATTTAGTGATCATGCAATTTCCAAAAAGCAAGGCTGAATATGGCTTTACCTTAGCTATGTTGGCAGGTGTTGTTAGCGATGATGCCACAATAATTATCGTCGGCGAAAATAAGGGAGGTGTAAAATCAGCCGATAAATTGGCGAAAAATTATTTACTTTTTTGTAATAAAGTTGACGCAGCACGACATTGCTTGCTGTATGTTGGCCGTTTCAAAACAGATATTCCTGCTTTTAAACTCGAAGACTTTTACCACTATTACCAAATATCTATAGGCCAACGAGCACTTAAAATTGCCGCATTACCTGGCGTATTCAGCCAAAATAAACTTGATGTTGGTACCGAGGTATTACTAGAAAACTTACCGGAAAAAATATCAGGAAAAGTATTAGACTTTGGTTGCGGTGCTGGTGTTATTGCCGCTTATATCGGCACTTTGCATCCGGACACTAATCTTAGCTTAGTTGACGTTAGCGCCTTAGCATTACAGTCAGCTGAAACAACATTAACCATCAATCAGCTTAACGGTACGTTTCTCGCGTCAAATAGTTTATCAAATGTTACTGAAAAATATGACGTTGTTATTTCTAATCCGCCTTTTCATCAAGGAGTAAAAACCCATTATGCCGCAACAGAGCAATTCTTAAGTAATATTAAACAGCACCTAACGTCTAATGGCACTATCACTATCGTTGCCAATAGTTTTTTAAAGTACCCGCCAATTATGGAAAAAACTATAGGCGCAACCAAAACTTTAGTGGTAAAAAAAGGCTTTGCTATATATCAGTGCCTTATCAAAGCTAAAAATTAGCACGAGTGGCATAAAGCCATTGTTGAATGTGCTAAGGTTTTCTACAATCATATTATCGATAACATAACTTGAGCTGAATTTTTATGCCGACAACAAAGCGCATTTGGTCAATTCGCAGAATATTTCTGCTATCAATTATTGGCTTTGTTATTCTCATTAGTATTATCAACCTCGCGATTATTTCTCAGCAATATAGCTCAAGTTATAATAATTTAGCCGCAACACACATTAAATATTGGGCAAATGAAGTAGCTGATGAAAGCAAAAATTTTCTACTTGACACAGATAGACAAGCATTAAAAGACAGCTTAACAATTGCCCACCAAATACCAAACTTAAACTACTTGCATATATACCAGCGTAATACCCAGAACAACCAATTAGAATTATTTTACAGCTATAAACGTAGTGAACGTCGTGCTGCTATCTCTGAAAAATCAAATGAAATTAATAACCTGCTAGAGCCGAGATTTAAAGAAAACTACCTTGAATATATGCACCCCATCACTATAGATGAGCAGGTAATTGGTTTTGTTTACATTCAAAATAGTAAAGAACACATTACACTAATTACTGATAAATTATTAACCACTAGCGTACTGATTATTTTTATTGTTTTACTCATCGCAATTTTTATCGTACTGCAGTTAGAGCGTTATATTTCGGCTCCCTTTGCGACTTTAGTTAACACAGTACAAGTTGCCGCTCGACAAAAGAATTTTCAACAAAAGTGCCTGGCAATGCCTTATCGAGAAGCAGATATTTTGGCTCGTAATATCAATATTTTGTTCTCTCGCATGGAAAAACATATTGCACAATTAGATGCAGCTGAGCAGCAAAGTATTGAGCACTCACATGAGCTTGAAGACAAAATCAACAAACGTACCGCAGCGCTAAAAGAGTCGAACCAAGAATTACTGTCTACGCTAGAAAAGCTGCACCAGTTTCAGGACCAACTAGTGGAAAGTGAAAAAATGGCATCACTAGGCGATATGGTTGCCGGTGTTGCCCATGAAGTAAATACCCCGATAGGTTTAGGCGTAACGGCATCAACATTATTAGCTGATAGAATTGACGAGATCACTGCGGCTTTTGAAGACAAAACTTTAAAATCGAGTCAATTGAAAAGGTTTTTGCATGAAGGTGGTGAGAATATCGCCATTATTTATCGTAACCTAAATCGGGCGGCAAACTTAATTTCAAGTTTTAAAAAAGTTGCCGTTGACCAATCCAGTGAGGAAGTTCGCCAATTTAATGTTAAAGAGTTGTTTTCTGAAGTGTTGCTCACCTTAAGGCCACAGCTGCAAAATCTTCCATATAAAATTGATATTGACTGCCCTACGGAATTGTCTATAGCCAGTAAGCCTGGACCCATTAACCAAATTTTAATTAACTTAATTATGAATTCAGTTATTCACGGTTTTGAGGGCAAAGATGATGGCAAGATTTCCATCATAGTAATGCCGCTCAGTAACCAACTCAATATTCTTTTTCAAGATAATGGTATTGGTGTTGATGAAACAATAAAAAATAAAGTATTTGAACCTTTTACCACTACCAAGCGTGGGGAAGGCGGTAGTGGCCTTGGTCTGCATTTAGTCTATAACTTAGTCACTCAAGCATTAGGTGGTACCATAATATTAAACAGTGTTTTAGGTGAAGGGGTAAGCATAGAAATAAATTTCCCCATTAACTAAATCTTTGATCTGGGCGGAACAATTATTGCGCTAATTACTTTACAATAACTTAACAATGGCGAGTGAAGATTGTGTTTTTTTACAAGCTTCTATACCATTAAGTAATATTTATAACGCTTGTAATCATCTATAATTACAAGGACCTAATTATTAGCTGCCAACTATTAATTGACAAATAAACGACATACTACTGGACACTTAACATGCAAAAACCACACATTCTTATCGTAGAAGATGAAGACGTAACGCGCTTTAATCTACGAAATCTATTTGAAGCTGAAGGCTATCATGTGTCAGAAGCAATAGATGGTGACAGCATGGACCGCGAATTACAAAACAATGCCATTAATTTGGTAATTATGGACATAAATTTACCAGGTAAAAACGGCTTACTTTTAGCACGAGAATTAACCAATAATAATGATTTAGCGTTAATCTTCCTTACTGGCCGCGACAGCGATATTGATAAAATTTTAGGTTTGGAAATTGGTGCAGATGACTATCTGACTAAACCATTTAACCCGCGAGAGTTAACTATTCGTGCCCGTAATATTTTAAATCGCATGTCTAATTCTAAAGCTGAATCAAATGATGCCATTATTAGCTTTAACCAATGGACTCTCGACGGTAACTCGAGAAAAATGACTTCACCTGACAACAAAGAGATTTCTATACCTCGTGGTGAATATCGTGCATTGCGGTTATTAATTGCCAATGCAGGACAAATCGTTACCCGCCAGCAACTAATTAAAGAAATGACAGGTCGTGATTTACGCTCTAACGATAGAACTGTTGATGTAACTATTCGTCGTCTACGTAAACACTTTGAATCGGTTGAGGACGCGCCAGAATTAATTAACACCATTCATGGTGAAGGTTACCGCTTTATTGGTAGTGTTGACTCGTAATAAATCTTGGTAAGCAAAAGACCAAACAAAAAAGCAAGTTAAGTTATTAACTTGCTTTTTTGTTATAAAGTTTACTGATTCGACAACCATTGTTTAAATGCGTCAATAGCTTGTTGATTTAACAATGTTAATGTTTTTAGATGTGCCGCTTTAATAGGCCAATCTTGAGTTGATTTTTCAATGGCGATAAGTTTTTCGCGAACTTGAGATAAGCCTGCACTCGCAGCTGAACCTTTCATTTTATGACATTGCTCTTGCCAATCTTTTTGGTCTGTTTTTACTATAGCGTTATCAATATCGCTTAAATATACTTGAGACTGCTGCTGATATAAATCCAACATTTGTGCCAATACATCAATATCTAAAGCTTCTAAATAGCCGTCAAGTAACGCTATATCTAAGTGCTGAATTGTCCCCATAAAATCCCCTTTGCGATTTTGATGTTGTTCCATTTGATAATAATGCTATTTTCCCTCTATTATCATCATAATACAATCTGAACATTTGCCTAATGTTCTAAGCTACGCGCCAGTGTAAAAGAAAATATCATATTCTTGATCAATATCATTATCGCAATGACAAACATTGCTTTTAGTGGGTGGATGGTTCAAAATAGCCGCCCTTTTTAAGGTCACTGCATTATATGCCGCTTAACTCAAATCAGTAGGCGTTATCGAACACTAGCTAATAATGCGAATTATAAAATTTTACTATGTACTGAAGTTACCGTAGATAGCCCTTTACATAGTGCACAAGCGAATAGCGGAGTCAAAATGCCAACAATAATGCCTGATATAGCAAATCATACCACAGCACAAACTGAGGGGACTTTGGATTGGGTCGGCATGAGCAATATCGAAATGCCCATCATGGTTGCCTCAAAAGGACAATCAGAACGCATGGTTTCAGCCTACGTTGACGCGTTTGTAAACCTTAAAGAGCCAAAAGCAAAAGGCATTCACATGTCTCGCTTATACTTATTACTTGATGAATTATCAAACTCAAATGTACTTAATCATCAAAGTTTAGTCACTTTACTTGACGGCTTTATTAGTAGTCATCAAGAGCTAAGTGACAATGCTAAAGTGAAATTTAGCTTTGATTACCACTTACGTCGAAAATCACTGATCAGCGGCAAGCAAGGCTGGAAAGCCTACCCTGTAACCATTACTGGTCGCTTAAACAAAGGCAAACTTGATATTGAACTTTGTGTTGATGTTCGTTATTCATCAACTTGCCCATGTTCTGCGGCATTAGCACGCCAGTTAATCCAAAAAGCATTTAAAGACAAGTTTTCTGACAACAGTACTGTTGATTTGGAAACCGTACATGAATGGTTAGGCTCGACGGAAGGCGTTGTCGCAACACCACACAGTCAACGCTCAGTTGCCGAATTAAAAGTGAAGTTAAACAGCACCACCACTGAATTTCCAATTACGGATTTAGTTGACTTAATTGAAAACTCACTGCAAACCCCGGTTCAAGCAGCAGTAAAAAGGGAAGATGAACAAGAGTTCGCTCGATTAAATGGTCAAAACTTAATGTTCTGTGAAGACGCTGCACGTCGTTTACAACACACCATGAATAACACAGTACAATTTGACGATTTTTGGTTACGTATAAACCATTTAGAATCATTACATGCACATGATGCTGTCAGTGTTACTACCAAAGGCTTAGCTGACGGATATCAACCGTAAAGCCACCTATTATGGCGAATCTACCACAATAAGTAATCGCTTAAGCTAGCTAATATATACCAACCCCAATAATGCCAAATTATTGGGGTTTATTTTTTGTACGAAACATTTTACCAAATATCGCTAAACAGAAAAAACTTCCAACTTACTAAAGTATTTTCATTCACGTGAAGTCGCAATGATCTCTCCGACACTTTCCTTTACAAACTAAAATTAGCAAAAGAAATTGCATGTTAGCCTTTTGTAAACGCAATTATAACGATGAATAAATATTGAATATAAAGCTAATGAATAATTTAAAATTACACTTTATAAATAACAAGATAAAATGTAATTAAATTACATAAGCTTCAAACAATACAGTATAAACACGCTAATCAGTACTATAATAGTGAGTTCCGAATATAAAACCGGCCAATTAACTGTAAATAAACTACGAGCAAATACTCTATTTACATTGACGTTTCATTTGTAAATGTTTAATGTAAGTAATAATCCAATACAAAATTCAGACTATTTATGCATTTTTAGCATAATTCTATCCACCACGTTAAATTTAAACTGGCTATTGGAGCGATTATTTAGGAGAAGAGAATGCAGCTTTACGATCATACTTATCAGAAAGACAATTGTGGCTTTGGTTTAATTGCCCATCAACACGGCGAAAGAAGTCATAAGCTGGTAAAAACTGCAATTCATGCTCTCGACAGAATGCAACACCGTGGTGGAATTGCTGCTGATGGCAAAACCGGAGACGGTTGTGGTTTACTAATGCAAAAGCCAGATAGCTTTTTTCGTGCTATTGCAGAAGAAAACAATTGGCAACTAGGTAGAAAATACGCCGTTGGCATGATTTTTCTTAATCCCGACCCCGTTCAAGCGAGCTTAAGTAAGAAAATCCTTGAAGAGGAACTTGCTCGAGAAACCTTAACATTAGTGGGCTGGCGAGAGGTTCCTACTGACATTTCAACCCTGGGCGAAATCGCAAAAAGTAACTTACCAAGTATAGAGCAAGTATTTGTCGATGCACCTCCAGGATGGCGTAATCGTGATTTAGAGCGACGTTTATATATGGCTCGCCGCCGTGCAGAAAAACGTATCAGTGATGAACGTTTTTATGTCGCCAGTTTATCTTGTCTAGTTACTATCTACAAAGGCCTAATGATGCCAGTAGATTTGCCAAATTTCTATTTGGACCTTGCGGATATTCGCATGCAAACAGCTATTTGTGTATTCCATCAGCGTTTTTCGACCAATACCTCTCCACAATGGCATTTAGCACAGCCGTTTCGTTACTTGGCCCATAATGGTGAAATTAATACCATAAAAGGTAACAGACAGTGGAGTCGAGCACGTACTCATCGCTTTCAATCCCCACTATTACCTGATTTAAAAGACGCTGCTCCTTTTGTTAACGAGAGTGGCTCAGATTCATCATCTTTAGATAACATGTTGGAATTATTCCTAGCTGGCGGTATGGACTTATACCGGGGGATGCGTTTATTAATGCCGCCTGCATGGCAAAATAGTCCACTAATGGACGACGACTTAAAAGCCTTCTATGAATTCAATTCTATGCACATGGAACCGTGGGATGGCCCAGCAGGTGTTGTGGTAACCAACGGCCGTCATGTTGCCTGTAATTTAGATCGCAATGGCTTGCGTCCTGCTCGTTATGTTATCACACGTGACGGCTTTATTACCTTAGCATCAGAGGTGGGTATTTGGGACTACGGCGAAGATGAAGTGGTAGAAAAAGGTCGTTTAGGTCCAGGTGAAATGTTCGCCATTGATACTTATACCGGGAAAATATTTGACTCAAGTGCTATCGATAACGAGTTGAAAATTCGTCACCCATATCGTCAGTGGTTAGATAACAACATTCGCCGTCTGATCCCATTTGATCAGCTAGATGGCGAGCTAATTGGTCAGCGGGTTTTTAATGATCAAGAATTAGCGCAATACCATAAAATGTTTAACTACAGTTATGAAGAAATTCATCAAGTGGTAAAAACATTAGCAGAAAATGGCCAAGAGGCCACAGGCTCTATGGGTGATGACACGCCAATGGCTGTGCTATCAAGTCAGCCACGTTCCTTATTCGATTACTTTCGTCAACAATTTGCCCAAGTCACTAATCCGCCAATCGATCCATTACGTGAACGCTATGTGATGTCTTTAGGAACTTGTATTGGCCGAGAGCATAATGTTTTCAATGAAACCACTGGTCATGCCGACCGCATATTATTTGCCACGCCGGTATTAATGTACACCGGACTAAAACAGTTACGAGAGCTTGACCCTGAACATTATCGCTCCGATACGTTAACGTTGAACTATGACCAAGAAGAAGGCTTAGAAGCAGCTATATTACGCTTATGTGATGAAGCAGAAGAGTTAGTACGTGAAAAAAATACCGTTATCTTAGTATTGTCAGATCGTCAAATACATCCAGGTATGCTGCCTATTCCCGCAGCAATGGCCGTTGGTGCGGTACAAAAACGCTTAGTTGAACAACAGTTACGCTGTGACTCAAATATTATTGTTGAAACCGCTTCGGTTCGAGACTCTCATCAGTTTGCCGTTTTGCTAGGGCTTGGTGCAACAGCCATTTACCCATTTTTAGCTTATGAAACTATTGAGCAACTCGTTGAACAAAACCAAATTGATTTAACTCCACGCCAAGCAGTGGTGAATTACCGTGAAGGCATCAATAAAGGGCTGTTAAAAATACTGTCTAAAATGGGGATTTCTACCATAGCAAGTTACCGCTGTGCCGGGCTTTTCGAAGTGATCGGTTTAAACAGTAATATTATGCAACTTTGCTTCCCTGATTTACCAAGCCGTATTCAAGGTGCTGATTTTTCTGATATCGAACAAGACAATATTAACCTTGCGCGTAAAGCCTTTTTACCACATCAAAAAATTAGCCATGGCGGCTTATTAAAATATGTTCATGGTGGCGAATATCACGCGTACAACCCAGACGTTATCAGCACATTACAAACCGCCGTACGCAGCGGCAACTACCAAGATTACCAAATATTTGCTGAGCAAGTTAATAATCGTCCAGCTGCGGCATTGCGTGATTTACTGGCATTAAAAGACGACCAACAAGCAATTGATATTGCGAGTGTAGAATCTGAAAGTGCGTTATTTAAACGCTTTGACAGTGCTGCAATGTCAATTGGAGCTTTAAGTCCTGAAGCTCATGAGGCTTTGGCGATCGCTATGAACCGCCTAGGTGGCTTTTCAAATTCAGGAGAAGGCGGGGAAGACGAACGTCGCTTTGGCACAGTGAAAAATTCACGCATTAAGCAAATTGCTTCAGGTCGTTTTGGTGTAACACCTCACTATTTAGTCAATGCTGATGTCTTACAAATAAAAGTAGCACAGGGTGCAAAACCTGGTGAAGGTGGACAACTACCGGGCGATAAAGTCACACCATTAATTGCTAAGTTGCGCTTTTCTGTGCCTGGGGTCACTTTAATATCACCACCGCCACACCATGATATTTATTCAATTGAAGATTTGGCTCAGCTTATTTTCGATTTAAAACAAGTAAATCCAAAAGCCATTGTTTCGGTTAAATTAGTCTCTGGCCCTGGCGTTGGTACTATTGCTTCAGGTGTAGCCAAAGCTTATGCCGATTTTATTACCATTTCTGGCTACGACGGTGGTACTGGAGCAAGCCCATTAACATCGGTTAAATACGCTGGCTGCCCATGGGAACTTGGTTTAGCTGAAGCACACCAATCGCTGGTAACAAATGGCTTACGTCATAAAGTGCGTTTACAAGTTGATGGCGGTTTGAAAACCGGTATCGATATTGTAAAAGCAGCGATATTAGGCGCTGAAAGTTTTGGTTTTGGTACTGCACCTATGGTAACGCTAGGCTGTAAATTCCTACGTATTTGTCATTTAAATAATTGTGCAACAGGTGTTGCAACCCAAGATGACGTGTTACGTGAGCAATTCTTTAAAGGTTTACCTGATCAAGTAATGAACTACTTTAAGTTTATTGCCCAAGATGTTCGTGAAATTTTAGCAAAGCTAGGCGTCGAAAACTTAACCGCTATTATCGGTCGTACCGATTTACTTGAGCCATTATCGGGTATTAGTGCTAAGCAGCAAAAATTAGATCTGTCTCCTATTATCGCGCCCGTTGTCGCGGGAGAAGATACCGCGCTTCATCAAACTCAGGATAACCAACCTTTTGACAAAGGTGAGTTAAACCAAAAACTTGTCACAATGGCATCAGAAGCAATTGCTCATAGCCAAGGTGGCGAGTATCGATTAACCATACAAAATACCGACCGCTCTGTTGGCGCGGCATTGTCGGGAGAAATTGCTCGTCAGCATGGCGATCAAGGTATGGCAGCAAACCCTATTAAAGTTTATTTTAGCGGTACCGCTGGACAAAGTTTTGGTGTTTGGAATGCTGGCGGCTTAGAAATGAGCTTAACTGGTGATGCCAATGACTATGTAGGTAAAGGCATGGCTGGTGGTAAGCTAACCATCAAGCCACCAAAAGGTGTGGAATACTTAAGTCATGAAGCTATGATTATGGGTAATACCTGCTTGTATGGTGCCACTGGCGGTAAGCTATATGGCTGTGGTAAAGCAGGCGAGCGTTTTGCGGTTCGTAACTCAGGTTGTCACGCGGTTATTGAAGGAACTGGCGATCATGCTTGTGAATATATGACTGGTGGCATAGTCACTATCTTAGGGCAAGTTGGCGTTAACTTTGGTGCCGGTATGACAGGCGGTTTCGCATATGTATTAGATGAAAACAATGATCTTGATATTCGTTTAAATAATGAATCAATTGAAATGTTACCTATTGGCGAACTCACCATTCATCAAGAACATTTACGCGGCATTATTAGCCAGCACTTTGAAGAAACCAGCAGCTTAAGAGCACAAGAAATTTTAGCTAATTTCTCATCTTACGCGCCATTATTTAAATTAGTGAAACCAAAAGCAACTGATGTGAAAACATTGTTAGGTCATCACAGTCGATCATCAGCTGAACTTCGTGTTCAAGCACAGTAATAGAGCACGAATTGGAGAACTTCATTCATGAGTAAAAATATTTATCAGTTTGTTGATGTTAAACGCATCGACCCGCCAAAAAAGGCAATCGAACAGCGTAAAATTAATTTTGTAGAAATCTACCAACCATTAAGTAACGAGCAAAGTGCAGGTCAGGCCGACCGGTGTTTAGATTGTGGCAACCCGTATTGTGAATGGAAGTGTCCGGTACATAATTACATTCCACAATGGTTAGAGCTTGTTACCGAAGGTAAGATATTCGAAGCAGCAGATTTGTGTCATCAAACCAACAGTTTACCCGAAATGTGTGGCCGTGTTTGCCCACAAGATAGGCTTTGTGAATCAGCCTGTACCCTTAATGAAGATTTTGGTGCAGTAACCATTGGTAACATTGAAAAACACATTACTGACACTGCAATATCACAAGGTTGGAAGCCCGACCTGTCAGAGGTAATTGCAACGGGTAAACGTGTAGCTATCATTGGTGCAGGTCCAGCAGGCATCGCCTGTGCAGATGTTCTAACCCGTAATGGTGTTCAAGCTGTGGTGTTCGATAAACATGCACAAATTGGCGGCCTGTTAACCTTTGGTATTCCGTCATTTAAATTAGAGAAAGACGTTATTCAAACTCGTCGAGAAATACTAGAAGAGATGGGCATTGAATTTCGCTTAAACACTAATGTCGGCGTTGATATTAGCTTTAGTGATATCAGCGATGAATTTGACGCTGTATTTTTAGCACTTGGTACTTACACTGATATGACTGGTGGCTTCGAGCATGAATCAGCACCCGGTGTATATAATGCCCTTGATTTTTTAATTGGCAACACCCAAAAGTTAATGAACCTTTCCCAAGAAGACGGCAACAATAATGCTAAGCCATACGTTAACTTTTCAGGTAAAAAAGTCGTGGTTTTAGGCGGTGGAGATACCGCTATGGATTGTGTTAGAAGCTCAATTCGACAAGAGGCAACATCAGTCACTTGTGCATACCGCCGCGATGAAGCCAATATGCCAGGCTCGCCACGTGAGGTACAAAACGCTAAGGAAGAAGGTGTTGATTTTCAGTTTAATATTCAGCCGCTAGACATTGCCGTAGACAAAAACGGTAACACCTGTGGTGTTAAGTTTGTTAAAACTCAACTTGGAGCCCCTGATGCTAACGGTCGCCGAAGCCCTGAACCTATTGAGAACTCAGAATTTATTATGCCAGCCGATGCCGTGGTAATCGCCTTTGGCTTTTTACCGAGCCCGCCGCAATGGATGAAAGATGCTGGTGTTGAAGTCGATAGCCGTGGACGAGTTGTTGCCGTTGACAACAGTGACTTTGCGCTGCAAACAAGCAATGCTAATATTTTTGCTGGTGGTGATATGGTACTAGGCTCAGACCTTGTTGTTACTGCTATCGATCAAGGCCGCAAAGCTGCAATTGGTATATTGGATTTTGTGACTACAACGCAGCAAAAACAGGCATAAATTTAGCTAAGACAATGTATTCATCTATAGACTAAAAGCGGTTAGTACCGCTTTTTTTATTGGTTTATTACCATGTATTTTCGACAAAAACCTCTCTATCGTCTAGGATAAAACTATGATATTGGCCACATAATTGACTTAAAGATGGCTACTCACCATATGATAATTGTTTACACAATAACATTGTCAATTAGGGCATGTATTGTGCCGTCAGTTATTTTATTGTTAACGACTTTTTTAACACCTCTGAGTGTGCAAGCCCACAACTTACCTAAACTAAAAATTGTCACTGAAAACTTAGTACCATTTCAAATTCAACAACCTTCTGGCGATCTTAGCGGTTTATCCGTAGAAGTAATTGAGAAGATGTTTCAGGCATTAACTATAACGCCTGATATTCGAATTATGCCATGGGCAAGAGCTTATGAAATAGCCAAAAAGGAAGCAAATGTTCTAATATTTTCTATCGCACGCACACCACACAGAAATTTAATGTTTCATTGGGTGGGATGCATTACCGACGAACAGTTTTCATTTTGGGGGCTTAAAAAAAATTACGATAATAAAGAATATAGTATTACGCAGTTAAAACAGCATAAGATAGCTGTTTCACGTCATTCTAATGCTGAACAATATACTATCGATAATCAATTTGAAAATATCACACGCTTAGTACAAGAAGATCAAAATATGCAAATGCTGTTTAGCGCGAGAGTAGATTTAATTGTTGCTACAGAACTCACCGTTAAGCACCGTGCAAAAAAACTCGGTTATAACTACCAAGCACTTACGAAAGTACACAATGCCAATGGTCTAAATAACAATTTATGTATTGCCCTAAGCTTAGGTAGTGACCCTATTTGGATTCAACGCTTAACTTCACAATACCAGCAACTTGAAGAAAAAGGTGTTATCGATAATCTTCGAAAAAAATGGTTAAGCGATAAGGCACACCATTCTCCTTAATCTAAATGCGTGACCGACATTTTGTTACGGCCATTTTCTTTCACCCAATAAAGTTGCTCATCAGCAAGACCTATCCATTGTTCAATTTTTTCAGCATAATTGGCTTGTGCTGTTACCACCCCAATTGAAATGGTTATACCGAGGTAATGCTCACCATCATAAGGAAAGCAATGTCTAGAAATTTCCTCTCTCAGCTCTTCCAGCTTTTGAATTACACCATGATTTTCGTCATGTTGTGCTACAACAATAAACTCTTCGCCACCAAAGCGGGCAACAATATCACTGCGGCGATCAAACTTACTTTGCATTAGCTGCCCTACATATTCAAGGCAATTATCACCAATTAGATGGCCATATTCATCATTTAGCCGCTTAAAGTGGTCTAAATCAAGCATAGCAACGACCATTGCACCCTTATTACGTGACAATATTGCTTGTAATTCGCTAAATTTTTGTTCTAAATAACGACGGTTATATAAGCCTGTTAAACTGTCTTTATTCGCTAACTCTTTAAGAGATTCGTTCGCTTGATTAAGATCTCGAGTGCGCTTTTCAACTTTCTCTTCCAAAATATATTGGTGTTTTAATAAACGCTCTTGTGATTTTTGCAGCTCGCTATAAAGGGTGAAAAACTCTGTAGGGGCTTCAAATGGGATGGGCTTATACCCTTCTTTATTGTTGCTGCGAGCAAGTTCAGTTAAGACAAACGCCAGTGGTTTATTTAAAATATAGGCAAACTGACTAGCTAATAGCACCACAAAAATAAAAATGATAAATAACGACATAAAAATAACCATATATTGTCGTTCAATTAAATTTAGTAATTCAAGATGTTCAACTACAACAAATATTTTCCAACCGTTATTTAGTTGAGTTTGGCGATATAAATATTTTTTGGCGTCAGCATCACCGATAACCATCAACTCATGTTTTAGCTTTGCTTTATCTATTACAAAGTTGAATTTAGATAAGGTGGTTAACGCTAAACTTTTATCCGAGTATATGATACTTCCATTTTCATCAGTTAAAACAATGGCAACCTTGCTGCTATGTTCAGTAACTTGTTTCGCTTGTTCAAACATGTTCAAGTTTAGTGAACCTTCAACAATGCCTGCCGGAGTTTTACTATTATTGTGATAAATAGGTGCGCTAATAGCGACAATAGGGTCAACGCCAAAACCACGGCCAAGAAAAACAGGTGAAATATATAAACTTTCATTATGAAATGCTTGAGAAAAATAAGCTCGGTCAGCAACGCTATAGTTTTTTTCAGGCAAGTTATCCATTAGCGAACTAGGTGATGAGGCAACAATATTAGCCTGCTTATTCGCAACAAGCATAGTTAAGTAGCCAGGGTAAAGCTGATGAACTTTTGTCAGAGCACTGGCATACTCGTTACTATCAATAGCCGATAGTTTATTGGCTGCCTGTGCGATAGCTCTAGTATGTTCATCAATATAATTTTCAACAATACGAGTAAGATATTGGCTACTAATATCAAGCTTATCTTCAAACTGTTGATGATGGATATCATTTAAGCCACGACTTAAAAACAAACAAATTCCAACAACAAAAAATGCCGACATAACCCATAAAATATAATGTAGATACTGCTTTAAGTTTTTCTCTAATTTTGGTTGCTGAGAGCTAACCCAAGCTGTTAGCTTTTCACCAAATATAAAAATAAAAATAACCGCAATCGTAGTATAAAAAACGGCATTAATACTTTGCTTAAATAATGAGAAAAGTAAGTATTCTTGTGCATCAGTATTGTTGAACCATATAAAGAATGCCGTTAACGGCATGCCTATAACAAGCCAATAAAGAAAGTCTGCGGAGGGTAAATACCAACCACGTGTTCGAAAATACGAAACAAATAAAGCTTCTAATCCAAAGGTAACGAAACCAAATGGGTGCCCCCAAACAATCAATAAAGGTGCAACACATAATAATGCAGTTAATAAAGTAAGTGCCGGACGTAGGTAGGCTGCAGCAATAATAAAGGCTAAATTACCAAGTACTAAGGAAATATTATATGCCAAATCAATTGGAATACTGTTAAGTAAAGCACCAAATATTCCCAAAACAATGGCTAATATTACCGATCGGCCCTGTTCACTTTTCAGCTCATTATTGTTTACTTCGCTGATTTCTTCTTCAAGTTTTAACGATATCTTTATCGGAGAGGTAGTCATTCAATCGGCACCACTTCATTTGTCACTTAATTGCTAAAATTTAAACCACTTTGCTTTGAGGTATTTTTGTTACCTACAGCATAAAATCCTTTTCTCAAACTATTCATATTATTGTTATTCACATGTTAATAGAACAGCTTGTACAGCTCACAATTTCAAAAATGCAAATTAAAAACTATTTTCGATTAAACGGCATTTAGATTTAACTATAGTGCTATAAACACAAAAGCCCTGTCAATAAAATTGCAGGGCTTGTTTATTACGCTCAATAATCTTAATTAGGTCATGTCAGCAAACGGGTTTACTTTAGGTAAAGAGATTTTATTAGCAAAGCCTGTAACACTGATATCCTGATTTGATAAAGTGACATCGTCATCTGTCAATGTACCATCACCAAAACGATAAATAAGTTGGAAGTCACCATTGTTTGCTTGTTCTTGATATGCCGCTCTTGCTTGTTCGACTTTTGCCGTTTTATCTCGATAAGTCATCATATTGTCACTACCATGGCGCTTTTCTATCATAGCTAATGTAACATCTGGCGAGAACAAGGTTGCGGTCGCATTATTACCACCAAAACCTTTCGAGTTTATAAATGCTACATCCATACTATGACAATCCCAATGTTCTATAGCAATATTCAAGCGCTCACTATAAACATCATCTGCAACTTTATCGATTGTGGTAATACCCGGCATAATATTATGAGCAAAAATTCCCAATGCCATGGCAACTTGGTCACCACTTGCTGGACCTATGGTATGGCCAACAAAAGCTTTTGGTGCAGCTACCGGCCAATTATTAATATCAAAGCTTTCGGCAACACGATCATAAATCAAGGATTCAGTAACGCGATTTTGCGGGGTACTTGAGCCATGAGCGAGTATAAAACTACGTTGCTGTACTGATTCTTCACCAACAATAGCTGTCGCTAATGCAACAGATTTCGCCATCGTAATGTAATTACCAGGGCCAGGAGCAGTAATTGATTTTTTAATACCATCCGCATTTGTATAAACATCCGCAACTGAGCCTAGTACATTCGCGCCAAGTTCAAGCGCTAAAGCGTCATCCATTAAAATAATAAATTGCGCAGCTTCACCAATAGTAAAACCACAGTTATCACCAAATGGACGACTAGTTTTACGGTGATCCGCAACACCATTGCCATCAAGCTTTTTCAAGCCTTCTTCATTTGCCAGCGCGCTCATGTTGCCAAAACCTTCAACCACTTCTGGCGTAATAGCACAATCGTTACTACCAACGATAGCA
This sequence comes from uncultured Colwellia sp., assembly GCA_913058245.1. Lineage (GTDB taxonomy): Bacteria > Pseudomonadota > Gammaproteobacteria > Enterobacterales > Alteromonadaceae > Cognaticolwellia. The sequence goes on along the minus strand of CAJXQJ010000013.1, from coordinate 70,989 downwards.
AGTCGCACACGTCCTGCTTGAATATCCTGAACAGCTGCTTTTAAGTTATATAAAAATGTCGCACAAGCGCCGGTTGAAGTAAAAGTTGTACCAACGTTACCAGTAACATAGGCATTAACAAAGTCGGTTGGCATAGTGTTCAGCCCTAAGGCTAAGTTTTTAGTTGATACACGCTCGCCCTTTAGGCGATTTTGCATCATACCACCAACACCTTCTGCTTGGGTTTGGCCAAATACTGATGCTGAATAAGTACCTATTTCATCTGGACTAACTTTGTCTGCAATTTCATTCCAGCTGTAACCTGTTGAATGAATAGCATCAGCAGCGCCAAAAATGGTTGCCTGTAAACCACGAGGTTGATAGCGACTATTGTACAAGCTGGCGGGCTTAAAACCCGTTGGAAATTGCCCTGCTGCTTTTATTGGATTATCACGTGTTGAATCATGCTTAACTTCAACTTCACCAGCAATATCTACTCGTACACGTTTATCAGCTAGCTCTGTAACTTGCCAACTACGAGGTAATGGATTTGGTAAGTCACGCGCTCGTGTTTCAAAGCTAATGCCTTGTTCACCAACGTCCATGGTTAACTTTTGTTGCCAAGGTGTTGCGTCAGGATCGAAGTGCTCATTTTCAATTTTACGAATAAGCGTACCGGCTAAAATTTCCTTACCGAAGCGTTGTTCAACAGCACTTTTTTCAACAACATTGCCGTCTGAATCAACAAGCTTTCCGTCTTGGCTGGTTAATAAATTCATCAATGTTGCCAAGCCAACAAAGGTTTCTTGGCGCGCTTCTGCATTTAATTTGTCGATAACAATACGACGAAAGCCTTGATGAAAGGAAGTTCTACCTGCGGCATTTACGCCACCCATGCCAACGATAATCGGTAATGCAGTCATGAAAAATCTCTTTTAAATTCAAACCTAATATTTAGTTTTAATAGTTTAAAAGTTAGTAAAAATAATTAATAATCAATAATGGCCATAAAACACATCAAAACAGCCAAAAATAGAACAATGAAAGCAAAATTAAAACGAAATAAAGAAAATACCGTTAATATCGCCTTACTGCTTTATGATCATATGTTGGCGACCAGTGTCAGCTTACCGGTCGAAATGCTGCGGGCTGGTGAAGCTGTTGCTTTACAAGAAAATAAGCTAGCGCCAAGGCTATCAATACAAATGGTTGCTGAATCTATTAAGCCAATTTCAACGCGGGCATTAATAAAACTGCTTCCTGATACCGATGTTGAAAGCGCTCAACAGCCTGACTTTGCCTTTATTCCCAGCCTTTGGCGTAATCCTAGGCCAACCATTGCACGCCAGCCCAAAATGCTTAATTGGCTAAAGAGCATCTGGCAACAAGGCAGTACTTTAATAGGTGGCGGCACTGGTGTTTGTTTAATGGCGGAAACTGGAATTTTAGATAACCACCCTGCGACCACCCATTGGCACTATGTGGAACAATTTAAGCGTGATTATCCAAAGGTGGCATTAAAGCCAGACTTTTTTATTACGCAATCAGAGCGAACATACTGCGCGGCTAGTTTAAACGCATTAGCCGATATTGTGGTCCATATTATTTATCAAGTTTATGGCCAAAATGCCGCACAACAAGTAGAAAGAAACTTCTCCCACGAAATAAGAAAGCCTTATGAAGAGCAACGCTATTTAGAAGGTGCTGGCGATCGCCATCCTGATGAATTGATCAGCCAAGTGCAGTTTTGGTTACAAACCAATTTAAACTCGCCGTTGACGTTAAATGAAATAGCACAGCAATTTGGTATTAGTCAGCGCTCATTTACTCGCAGGTTTAAATTAGCAACTGGGGTAAATGCTAATCAGTATTGGCAAAAATTGAAAATAGAAACGGCAAAAGAACTGTTAGCCGCCAGTAATTTGTCCATTCAAGAAGTGGCTTTTCAGGTAGGATACCAAGAGCAAACAAATTTCACGCGTTTATTTAAACAGATGCTAAATTTAACCCCCAAGGCTTATCGTGCTATGGTCAGAAAAAAACTCTTTAGTAGTGAATAATACTAAAATAACTAAGCAAAAAAGTATCTAAACGTAAAAGTAACTATGCACAAAACTCACTGTGTAAAAAACTGATCAATTTCACTACCGACGGATTTGCTATTGAATAGTATATGGTTTGTGACTCACGGCGAGTTTTCACTAACTCGTCTTGACGCAATCTCGCTAAATGCTGAGATAAACTCGACTGGCTTAAATCGATAAAATTATTTAGCTCGTTTACCGACATTTCCTTTTCACCCAAATGGCACAGAATCAATAAACGATTTTCATTACTCATCGCTTTTAACAATTCCGCAGCTTGTGATGCATTGCCGCGCATTTCTTTAATATCATTTGGCGCTAATGTTGCCATTGGTTTCTCTCATTCGCAGATATGAATACGTCAAGGCACACAATAATGCCTAGAAAATAAATCTAGTTGGATATTACATTAGATACTGCTAATATAAAAGTATATTAAGATTATCTAATATACATAAGCTATTTATTGTTGATTTTTACAGCTACCCACTCGACAAGGATTTATTTTGAATTACCAACGCATTTTAAATTTTGCCATTGCTAAACCAAAAGCAGTTTACTCGTTAGTATTGCTGATCACCTTATTGAGCTTGGCGATGCTGCCAATGATTGAGATCGATACTGATCCCGAAAATATGCTTAGCCAAGATGCACCAGCCCGAGTTTTCCATAACCAAGTCAAAACAGACTTTTTAATGCGCGATATGATAGTCGTTGGCTTAGTTAGCGAGCAGAATATTTTCACGCCGCAAACCTTGAGTACTATCGAACAGTTAACTAATGATATTCTTCAGCTTGATGGCGTTATCAAGCAAGACTTACTATCACTCAACGTCGTTGATAACATCCGCCAATTAAACGACGAAAATGAACAAAATCAGGGCATTGTTTTTGAATACCTGATGAAAAACGCGCCAACTAGCACGGCGGGTAGCCAAGCCATTCAACAAGCAGTTAAGCGCTTGCCTATGCTTAATAACACTTTAGTTTCTGGCGATGATCAAGCCATTGCGATTTACGTACCCATAGTGAGCAAAGACCAAAGCTATATTATTGCCGAAGAAATTCGCACCTTAGGTAAAACTTATTTAGACAACAAAAATAAAGAGTTAACTTTACACATTACTGGTTTACCCGTTGCTGAAGATCAATTCGGTTTTGAAATGTTCGTACAAATGGGCGTTGCTGCACCACTTGCAGGCTTAGCAATATTTGTTTTACTTTGGTATTTCTTTCGCAATATTCCACTGATCATTGCTCCTATGGTAGTGGCAATGGCAACGGTATTGATCATAATGGGCAGCCTGATTGGCTTAGGCTTTACCGTGCATATTATGTCGTCAATGATCGCTATATTTCTGATGCCGATTGCCGTTGTCGACTCAGTGCATATTCTTTCTGAATTTGCCGACCGATACAAAGCAGGTGATAAAGCCTCAGAAACGGTAAAGCAGGTAATGAAACACTTGTATACACCAATGTTATTTACCTCTATTACTTCAGCTGTTGGTTTTTATTCATTAATGCTGACACCTATTCCACCAGTAAAAGTTTTTGGTGCTTTTATTGGTACCGGTATATTGCTCGCTTTTGCATTAACTATTACTTATATTCCCGCCTACATCGCTAGAATGAAACCAGAAACCTTAGCAAACTTGCAACAAGCCTTACAACGCTTAGAGCAAAAAGGGCGGTTAGCGAAAAGTCTACAACAACTTGGTGTGTTTTCTGTCAAACGCACTAAGGTTATTTTACTGGCATTTATTGCCTTATTTTTCGTAAGTATTGAAGGTATTACGCGTATAGAAATTAATGACAACCCAGTAAATTGGTTTAAGGCAGACCATGAAATTCGCATTGCTGACAAAGCACTAAATCAACACTTTGCCGGCACCTATGACGCTTGGTTAGTGTTTACTAACAATAACCATAACGAAACTCAGGCGAGAAGTCACTTTCAACAAGTACTGGAAAAGGCGCTAGATGGCCCAACGAAATCAGCGGTATCGACTTTAATAAACAATAATCTACATACTAAGACACCACAAACAGCGGATAACACAATAAATGCGTTTTTTACTCAAGAGTTATTAATAACACTTGATGATATGCGTTTTGATGCCAGCGATGCCGAACAAGCTTGGCTAGATGAACTGGTTAGTATTAGCGAACAAGCACTAACTGCCAAACAGGTATTCACCAATCCGAAAATGCTTAATTGGTTGGCCGCTTTACAAGCGGCACTGGTTGAAAATGGCGACGTTGGTAAAGTTAATAGTTTGACCGATATTATTCGTACGGTAAATCGTGAGCTTAATTCCGGTGACGATAAAGACTTTACCATCCCTAATTCTAGTAACGGTGTTGCGCAAACATTACTACAATTTCAATCATCACACCGACCACAAGATTTATGGCACTTTGTCAGCCCAGATTATCAAAAAACCTTACTATGGTTACAAATGACCAGCGGTGATAATCAACATATGACAAAAGTGGTTGATTGGCTTAAAAACTATATCAGCAATAATCCACCTCCAATTAATATTCAGCATCAATGGGCGGGGAAATCTTACCTCAATGTTGTTTGGCAAGATGCTATGGTTAGCGGCATGATCGACAGCTTATTATCATCTTTTATTGTGGTATTTCTTATGATGATGTTACTTTTTAGGTCGATAAAATATGGTGTGCTCGCCATGCTGCCTTTAACCTTTACCATTACCATGATTTACGGCCTTATTGGCTGGTTTGGCAAGGCATACGACATGCCAATCGCCGTACTTTCGGCGCTAACCTTAGGGCTTTCTATTGATTTTGCCATCCACTTTATCCAACGAGTGCGTGAACTTGAGCGCGAATATCGCAGCTTAAGCAAAGCACTTATTGCCATGTTTCAAGAACCAAGTAGAGCCATCAGCAGAAATGCTATTGTTATCGCTATTGGCTTTACCCCGTTATTACTTTCACCATTGATGCCTTATATAACTGTTGGATTTTTCTTAGCCAGCATTATGATAATGTCAGCATTAGTTACCTTAGTGTTGCTACCAGCGTTACTAACACTGCTAAATACAAGCAGCAAAAGCGCGTAATATGCCCTTGAGCGCAGGAGTAAATATATTATGAACATTATGACTCAAAATACGGCAAGCTATATCAGCAACTTAAAATATCAGCTGTTGCTGGCATTTTTGGTTATCATTACCTTCGCTAGCAGCTCTCAAGCTCAACAGTTAAGTGCTAATCAGATTATTGATAAAGCTAATTTAGCGGCATATTATGCTGGCGACGACGGTAGTGCCCAAGCCCGTATGATCATCGTTGATGAAAATGGTAATAAGCAAATGCGCCAATTCACCATTTTACGTCAAGATGAAAAAGACTTAGGTAACCAAAACATCTTGGTATTTTTTTCTCGCCCAAGTAACGTTAAAAATACTGTTTTTAGAGTTGAGAAGCATATTGAACAAGATGATAATCGCTGGTTATACCTGCCTGCACTTGATTTAGTAAAACGCATTTCAGCTGGGGACAAACGTACATCGTTTGTTGGTTCGCATTTCTTTTATGAAGATGTTTCTGGCAGAAATCCGAATGAAGACACCTTTACTTTATTAGCAGAAGACGAGACAAGCTATACCCTTAAAGCGGTACCTAAACAGCCAAAAAGTGTCGAATTTAGCTATTACGTTATTAATATTAGTAAAAGTAATTTCTTACCGATAAAAAGTACTTATTTTGATAGCAAAAACCAAGCGCTACGAACAATGACTGTTTCAAAAGTAAAAGAAATTGCTGGCAACGCAACCGTGATGAAATCTCGCATTACAGATTTGAGCAATAATAGTTACACTGACATGCAGTTTCGTAATGTAAAATATAATGTTGGCTTACCAAACAACCTATTCAGTGAACGCAGCATGCGCACTCCGCCACGTGCTTGGTTGAAGTAAAGTACATTAATGATCTTGCCAACTTCACGAATAACATTGCCATTATTAGCCCTAAGTATTTTTCTAATAAATACTATCGCTTTGAACGCTTCTTTTTCTGCTACTGCAAACGAGCAGAAAATTCCCTCAGAATATGAAGAAGTTTGGGATGATGACTGGGCAGAAGAGCCAGCAGAGTCACCATGGCAATTCACCGGCTTCGTTGAAGCAGCTTATGGTCAATTTTTACAAAGTAATGTTACTGTAAACTCTGCGGCACTTAATGAACTGAGAACAAGAGTAAACATCGATTACAACCAGCAACTTTTTAGTGCTAAGGCCAAGGTTGATTACTACTACGACCAAGTGTTAAATAAAGCGATATGGTATACGCGAGAGCTTAACATAAGTGCTAGCCCGCTAAGTTTTATGGATATGAAAGTTGGTCGCCAAGTTCTCACTTGGGGCACCGGTGATTACCTCTTTCTTAACGACTTATTTGCAAAAGACTGGCAATCATTCTTCTCTGGTCGAGCTGATGAATACTTAAAAGCGCCATCTGACAGTATAAGAACCAATTGGTATTTTGATAATATAAACCTAACGTTGGTATGGACACCAAATTTTACCCCAGATAATTATATAACTGGCGAGCGCTTTTCATTCTACTCGCCACAATCGCAGCGTATAGTCGCCCCTAATGAAGCCTTTCCAGTAGTAAAAACCGATAAAGCGCAATGGGCTGCACGCCTTAATACTCGTCTACAAGATGTCGAATTATCTGTTTATGGATACCGAGGATTTTGGCCGACACCAACCGGTAATATGGTCAGTCATGACGAACAATTGGTAAATCTGCCACAAGGACAGAGCCAAGCTCAAAACCAGAATTATGGATACTTTCCAAAATTGAATTCCTGGGGTGTTAGCGCACTAACGCCTTATTTAGGCGGGCTATTTAATATTGAATACGCTAACTACAACAGTATTGAGAACTCAAATGGCAGTAACCAAGACATTGCCAATGGGCAACATCGATTTTTAGTGGGCTATGAACATGAACTAGCAAAAAACTTTACCGCCAGCATGCAATATTACTTGGAACGAACCAAAAATTACCAAACGTTGAAAGCAAACAGCCCACAGCCTGAAAGACTCGTTGATGAAAATCGGCAATTAATCACCTTACGATTAACCTATCGCGCTAAGCAACAAACCTTAAGCTACTCATTATTTGGCTTTTATTCCCCAAGTGATAAAGATGCTTACCTCAAGCCAAGTATTGATTTTCAATACAACGACCAATGGCAGTTCAGTACCGGCGCAAATATCTTTTTTGGTAAGCATAACTATTCATTTTTCGGCCAACATCAAGATAATACCAATGCTTGGCTAAGAGTTCGTTACCAGTATGAATAAGTAAAAATTGACCTAAAGCGTGTTACCAAAATAAGGTGCATTAATAATAAAACCCTTCACTAAATACATAACGCATTAGAATTTAGCACTTGGTTATGTTTAGCTTCGCTAAAGACAAAACTCTCTTGCTAGCAGCTAAGGAAATCGTTAAATTTAGTTAAATATATCAACTTGCAACCGCTGGTTGACAAATTAACAACCTGACTTGCTGGTCTGCAACCACCTATATTCCTATGCTTGCCGCTCAACAAACGACAAGGGAATAAGCTCCATGATATTAGCCGATAAAATTATAAGATTAAGAAAAAAGTGTGCATGGTCGCAAGAAGAGCTAGCGGAAAAGGTCAATGTTTCAAGACAATCAGTGTCTAAATGGGAAAGTGCTAGCAGCATACCTGATTTAAATAGAGTTATTATGTTAGCCCAGTTATTTGACGTTTCAACCGACTATTTATTAAAAGATGATATTGAAGCGATTGAACCGCAAAGTGAAGGCCAAGAACCTGGCATAGTTCAAGTTAGTCTTGAACAAGCACTCAAGTACGTTGAGCATAAAATTGAGAGCTCTATGTTAGTCACTAAGGGCGTAATACTTTGCTTATGTTCAGTTATCCCACTATTTTTCTTTTTAGCGATGGCGGAAACGCAGCGCTTAAACCTAACCAGTGATATTGCCACCGCAATAGGTATCGTAGCAATATTGGTGATGGTTTCCTTAGCGGTAAACTTTTTTATTAGAACCAATCAATTTGAGGATGAACTGACATTAATTGAAGATGAAGCATTCGAACTTGCCTATGGCGTGCACGGTATTTTTCAGGAAAAATTACAAAAATTTAGACCTAGCTATAACCAACGCTTATCAATCGCTATCTTTATATTCATCGTCAGCTTTGTGCCTTTAATGCTCGGCAGCCTGCTATTTTCAAGCTCAGGTATCACCTTAATAATGCTAATAGTGCTAATGCTAATGATAGCTGCTGGCATATATATAATTGTGCCAGTATCCGCAAAGTTCGATGCCTACAATAATATTCTAAAAGAACACAGCGAAGAAACAGAAAAAAGTCAACGCACAAAACGAGCTGAAAAACTTGCCGCATTTTACTGGCCATTACTCGTTGCTATTTATCTTGGCTGGAGTTTATGGACCATGGCATGGGGTATTACCTGGATTGTTTGGCCGGTAGGTGCGGTTCTTTTTGCCGCCTTAATTGGACTAATGGAATTACGAGTTAAAGAAGAGCCGTAATAAAAGCCGAACCAAAAATAATGATCATCTGTTATTCAGTGACTGGTGGTCATGCCAACATTTTTTACCTTATAAATTTACCAAGTAGTAAAAATCTGGGCGATGTATACGCTAGTAAATTTAATCAGCAAAGTTAAGTAATCAAAACTTAAGCTGAGGTCAGTAAAATGCTAGTTTCACTGTTTAAAACACCATCAATCATTCGCACTTGTGCCAAAACATGGTCAAACTCAATTAAACAACTGGTTTGCAGTTCTGCAACTAAATCCCATGAGCCATTAGTGGTATGAAGTTTGATTAGTTGTGGCATACCTTTTAAGGTTTTAATTACCTGCGCGGTGGAGCGTCCAACCACTTCTATCATCATAATCGCTTTAATAGCCCCCTCTTCAATCGCTTCGTGCGCCCTAACCGTAAAACCTAAAATAGCACCGGATGAAACTAAACGATCAATTCTATTTTGTACTGTACCTCGTGAAACATGTAATCGTTGCGCTAATAGTGAAATTGACGCTCGACCATCTTCCCTTAATAAGGCAATAAGCTGTTGATCAAGCTGATCATGAAGATAAGGCCTAGATGATAATTTTGTCATATTGCTAACTCAACCTTACAAAATGATAAAAAATAGCGAAATATATCAATAATAATGACATTTTAACTAACAATAATAAAATTTACACTTACCTTACTGTTTAACTTCATTTGAGAAATATCACTTTGAGCATTATCAATCCACAAGCACCCCAGAGTGTTATTATGATCAGACCACATCATTTTTTACCGAACCCAGAAACGCAAGCAGACAATAGTTTTCAGTCAAAACAGCTCGCTGCGACACCAAAAGTAATTGCCGAGGCTGCGTATAAGGAAATTAGCCAAGCAAAAGAAAGCTTGGAAAAATACGGTATAACAGTGCATATGTTTGAAGACGAAAGCTTAAAAACACCTGATTCAGTATTTCCCAATAATTGGTTTTCAACCCACAGTGGCGGTCATATTGCCGTTTACCCTATGTATGCCAATAACCGCCGCCTAGAACGACGCAGCGATGTTATCGAATTGCTTAAACAGCAATATCGAGTACAGGACATAGTTGACTACTCAGGTTTGGAGCAAGATGAAATTTATTTAGAAGGTACGGGGGCAATGGTATTAGATCATTTAGACCGTGTCGCGTACGCTGTGCAATCAAAAAGAGCAAACTCTTTAGCACTTGAGCGCTTTTGCACACACTTTAACTATGAACCTATGTTATTTGGCGCCGTAAATCACGCAGGGCAAAGTGTTTATCACACCAATGTACTAATGTGTATTGCCACAGAATTTGTTTTATTGGCACCCGAGATGATACCGAATATCGCGCGACGAGAAGAAATTTTGCAACGCTTTAAACTCTCTGGTCGGCAGGTAATCACGTTAACCGAGCAACAAATAAATGCCTTTTGCGGTAATGCCATAGAGCTCCAAGGAAGCGACCAGAGAATTCTAGCCTTATCACAAAGTGCCTTTAATGCGCTAAGCCAAAGACAAATTCAACAAATCAGTGAAAGCGTACAACTTGTGTCAATTGACGTTAGTACCATTGAACTTGCCGGCGGCTCTATTCGTTGCATGTTAGCCGGTATTCACTTATCAAAACGTTAGCATTGACAATAAGTACGTAAATGAAGGCTAGCTTGAGGTAAAGAGAAAGTATCCCCAGCTCAAAGCAAGTAACATCCAAGGGAAAAAAATCGCTAATGTACTGTTTTTAGCTGTTTCTTTACTCTCAGACGATTGCGTAGTTAACTCGGCTGTTTCAACTGCGTTAACTTTAGCCGACAAACTTTTTTTACGCTGTTTATCACGCTCTCGGGCTTTTATTTTTTGCTGTTTTTTATATTCACTAATCCCCTTTTCAATGCCTTGAGCGACTAATTTCGTTTGCTCTTTAGTTTGGCCTTTTTTCTGGGTGCCTTTAGCAATCCGCATTGCTTCTTGTTGCACCTCGGTCGAAACTTTATTTGTCAAAGTTAGTCCTTATTCGTCTACTTCAAATGCCGTTATATTGCCATTATTCAGACAATAATTTAAGTACAGTGCTTGTTAGTTTATACTGGCTGCGGCAAACTATCAGCATCTGATTTAATTGATCTTAATTTCCAATAATATAGAGAAAACAATGAGCGACTCACTTAGCACCGCAAAAAATCAAATCATCCAAATGTTATCAATGCAAGATGCCATGAATTCACGCGTTAGTGAAACTTGGCGAGATAACAACTACGAGTGGTATCGTGCCATTTGGGTGGAATGTGCCGAGATGTTAGATCATCACGGGTGGAAATGGTGGAAACATCAAGAAATTGACGTTGCGCAAGTACAGCTTGAATTGGTAGATATTTTTCACTTTGGCTTAAGCTTACGCTTAATGGCTGGTGACAGCATTGAAGAAATTACCGACACGTTATCAGCAGAATTAACACAAAATAGTGGCGAACAAGATTTTAAAATTGCCTTAGAGAACCTTGCATCTGCAGCGGTGAGTAACAAAGCATTTAACGCCATAGCATTAGCTGACTGTATGCGTTTAATGTCGATGGACTTAGATGAACTGTTCCGCCAATATGTTGGCAAAAATACCCTTAACTTCTTCCGTCAAGATCACGGTTATAAAGAAGGTAGTTATATTAAAATCTGGCATGGTGAAGAAGATAACGAAGTTTTAGCAAACTTAGTTAACAGCTTAGACGCCAGTGCAGCTGACTTTCAACAACAGCTATACGCAGCTCTCGAAGCTAAATACCCAAAATAATATCAATGAGCTAACTTGTTAATATAATTTTCATATTCACATCTCTGGCACAATTTCTGCTTTATTTGGTTTTAGAAGATAAACGTCAAGAATTTGAACTGCCGGAGATGTCTATGGAACTCATTCTATTTGCTATGATCAGCCTAATTGTTATTGTTGCTATGCTTGCAAGCCGCTTAAACGATAACAGCTTCCCTTTCCCTTTTGATCGTAAAACTGCCATTTTTACCCCTGCGGAGAAGAATTTTCAAATTCTTGTTGAGCAAGCTATGGGTGGAAGATACCGCATCTTAAATCGCGTTAAACTTGCTGACATAGTCACCATTCGCAATGGTGTTTCTAATCGTGCTAGCCAAACAGCGGCTAATAATGCCAATAATAAATATTTAGACTTTGTAATTTGTGATCGTGATTCAATGAAGCTGCTCGGCGCAATTGATTTAGTTGATACCCAAGGCAAAGGCTACAAAGTGAAAAAAGACTGGTTTGTCAGTGGCGCATTAGAAGCCGCAGCTGTGCCACATATACGTATTAAAGTTAAACCTAATTACACCATTGATGAAATTCGAGCCTGTATTAATAGTCGAATTTTAGGCAACAATGCCCCTTCTCCAAAGGTGAAAGGACGAGTAATTCCAGCACCACTTGTTAAAGCAAGGCCAAGAAGTGTTGGCGCGTTGTCGCCAAGTGCAGCAAAAGCACAATTGCAACATGACACCCCTGCAATGCAGGGACAATTAGCATCACCACAAGTTGCAGCCTTGCCGCATTAGTTATTGAAAAACTTTTAAATAAGCGCTTAAATAAAACAGCATCGAATATGAAAGCAGGCATTATTGTCTGCTTTTTTGTTGATTCAAATAAAAGCTTTTAGCAGTAAGTCACGATATAATGCGTTGATAAACAACCGCGAAAGTTTTCGCAAATATGACTAGGATTAAAGTTAATGAAAGCAGGTATTATTGGCGCAATGGAGCCAGAAGTTGCAATTTTGAAGGCAAAATTAGCAAATTGTGAAACATCAACACACGCCGGCTACACATTCTATCAAGGGCAATTAAATGGCTCAGATGTGGTTATTGTACAATCAGGTATTGGTAAAGTTGCTGCGGCATTAGCCACAGCTATTCTTATTGACAAATTTCAACCAGACTACGTAGTAAATACAGGCTCAGCCGGCGGTTTCGACCAATCATTAAAAGTAGGCGATATTGTGATTAGCTCAGAAGTACGTTATCACGATGTTGATGTTACCGCATTTGGCTATGAAATTGGTCAGCTACCAGCAAACCCTCCAGCGTATATACCACACTCAGCACTTGTTGATGCTGCAAAAGAAGGTATTAACTCACTTGAAAATGTTCAAACCTTAGTTGGATTAATCACCACAGGTGATACTTTTATGACTAAAGATGACGACATTGCTAAAGCACGAAAAAATTTCCCAAATATGGCTGCTGTTGAAATGGAAGGTGCTGCTATTGCCCATACATGTCATCAGTTTGGTACGCCATTTGTGGTCATTCGTTCAATGTCTGATATTGCGGGTAAAGAGTCACCAAGCTCTTTTGAAGCATACCTAGAAACAGCTTCAGTAAACTCTTCTCAGTTAGTTACTAGCATGCTTGCAGCGCTAGAAGGAAAATCATTAAGCTAATGGCAAATTTGAGTAATATCTTAGCCAGTCCTTACTTATATTCGAGTGCAGCTATGCTGTTACTCGTTATTACAATAAAAGCTATTATTGGCGCATTTATTACTCATCAGCCGTTATCTTTTTTTAATTTCTATTGCCAACGCCTTGCAGACAAAGTCAACAAGGCAAGCAATAGCGCTCGTCAGCAAAATATTTCCGGATTAATCGCTATTCTAGTAACCTTAACTCCACTGGTTGCTATTTTATGGCTATTTGAAACCTTTATCGAGGTGCCTTGGCTTTGGCATGGCTTACTGCTTTACCTTGCATTAGGTAATATCGGTTTAGGGCGAATAAATAAGACAGTTGCCCGTGAGCTTGTCGCCAACAATAGTTATTTAGCGAAACAAGCTCTTTCACCTCTGCTATTACGACAAACAGAGCAGTTATCGACTTTAGGTTTAAGTAAAGCTTGTATTGAAATGCAAGTTTTACGTAGTTCTCAACTGCTGGTTTGCGTTGGCTTTTATTATCTTATTTTTGGTCCCCTTACTGCCTTGTCGTTTCGCTTATTAATAGAAATGCACTATGTATGGAACATTAAACTAGGTCGTTACCGACATTTTGGCGCCGCCATTAACCATATTGTTCAGCTACTACAATGGTTGCCGTCGCGACTATTTGCGATCATTTTACTACTTGGAGCTATTGGCCAAAACACGTTATTAAATTGGCGCTTAACAAGCGGAAAATTCCTAACAATGGGCAATGGCTTATTGCTACACATATTAGCATTAGGGCTAGAAGTTAAACTTAGTGGTGTTGCCATGTATCAGGGTACAAAGCTGAGAAAAGTGAGCTTTAATGACCATGCCCGCCAACCGCAAGCTACCGATATTATTCATGCAAATAAGCGTATCAATTATGCTCTTTATATCTGTATATTATTGGTGATGATGTTAATGATAATTTCATTTGCAACATCAGGGCGTTAACACAAAATAAAACAGTTTTTTGATATTAGTACAAAAAGAGTGCATATTGTCTCTTCAACATTTAACCGCATATAATTTTGCAGCTTTTTTGCAACAGGGAACTCAGATGAAATTTATTAAATCAACTCTACTTTTAGTGCTAAGCCTGTGTGCTTTTGCCAGTTTCGCCGAGCAAACACCAACCATTACCCAACAAGAGCTGATTACCTCGCTATCGATACCTGAAACCAAAACTATTGTCTTAGATGTGCGTACACCTGAAGAATTTGCTCAGGGGCATATTAAAGGGGCAATTAATATCAGCCACGACCAAATAGAAAAAAAACTGAGTAAAATTATTGCCTTTAAAGATCAAACCGTCGTCGTGCATTGCCGCTCTGGTCGACGTGCGGTAAGTGCTGAAGATGCCCTACGCAAAGCTGGTTTTAGCGACCTTCGCCACCTAGTTGGCGACATGAATGGTTGGATGGCTGCTGGCCTACCACTGGAAAAATAATAGTTAATAGACAATGTCAGAGTTACTTTATTGGTTAGATTTATTTGGAGTGGTTGTTTTTGCCTTGTCTGGGGCATTAATGGCTGGTCGTTATAAACTTGATCCATTTGGCGTTGTCGTACTTTCTGCCGTTACTGCGATTGGTGGCGGCACCATTCGAGATGTTATTTTACAAACACCTGTTTTTTGGGTTGAAAATCCTATTTACCTTTATGTAATTCTTGCAACAGCAGTTCTTACAATCATTTTTATTCGCTGCCCACGTCGAATTCCTAAACGCTTTTTATTAATTTCAGACGCATTTGGTCTCGCCCTGTTCGCTGTATTAGGTACAGAAAAAGCACTAAGTTTAGATGCAGCAATTCCTGTCGCTATTGTAATGGGCATGATGACAGGTGTTGCTGGCGGTATGATAAGAGATGTGCTTTGTAATGTTATTCCTATGATCTTACGACAAGAAATTTATGCCACTGCCGCTATTTTAGGAGGCAGTTTATATACTTTATTCAGGCACTTTTCTCTACCTGAGCCTATCGCAATTGTAGGCGCTATTTTAGGGGCATTGTTGTTAAGGTTAGCGGCTATTTATTGGCGGGTAACGCTACCTGCCTTCCAAATTTTAGAGGCAGACGAAAGAAAAAAAGGCCGATAAATATCAATATGACATAAACCGGCCTTTGCCTCCCTGAACTGTTTACAGCGCAGAGTTTTAACCTTCAAGCCGTTTTTTAGAATGAATAACTAACACCAACTGTTGCGCTTGTTCTTTCTAAGTCACCTAGATCATGATGTTGAACACCTGCATTAATGCCCATGCCATTATCCCAACGATACTGCCAGCCAGCTTCAACATAAAGACCAGCCCCAGACTCATCTGCTAGCTTGTTGTGTGCTAAGCTTAATTCATATTCATAAAATTCAACGCCAGCTTTTGCATAAAGGCTATTGCGTTTAGATAAACTAAGGTCAGTTTTAATCGCAAGAATTAAGCTGTCTTGACTATAGTTATCAACGTCGAGTGAAAAATGATCATTATCAGTTCGACAATCCCAGCCACTTTGCTCGTGCTCTGTACATTTCCAATCATCTACATCTTCAGCACTTGCTAAGCCAACTTCTAGATAATAATGAGGTAGAAATTGGTAGTTATAGAAGAGATATGATTGGCCTACGCCTGTACCATCAGTATCCTTGCCTTTGTAGTCGATTCCGCCACCTGAAAGAGCTAAGCCAACGCTATGAGGACTTTCGACACTCGCCTGAACTGAGTAGCTCACCGCAGCGGCGAGTAATAATGGTGTCACAATAGTAAAAAGTTTCATCTGCTAATTCCTTGTAATTTAGATGAAGCTATTGTGAAACAGAAGTTCCATTCAATCTGTTTTACAAGTGTTTTGAAGATGTAGGTTTGTGTAAGAAAATACAAGAAAATTGCAGATAGGTGGTGCTATTCCCCAAAGATTATAAAATGTTTATTGGGGAATATAGGTAAAATTTCGGTAACTTAAATAACCTTAAGCTTCAATGCCCCAACCATCGTTATAGCCTTTAAATTTAGCCGCTAATTGTTCAAATTCAGCTTCTTGCGCAACAATAGCTTCATAGCTAGGCATCATATTTACCGTACAATTAACATCCCATACATTTGGCATTTCATCAGGTACTAGCTCTACAACCATTTCAGGTGCATGCTCGGCTAAATGACTTAGCATTGCCTTAGCTTGTTCTTCTTGTTCAAATAATTGAAAAAAAACCACCTTGTGCATGATTGTTAAATCAATACCTGCAGCTTGCATTTCAGCAAGTACTTGCCCTGTTTCATCATTGGGAAATGTCATAAAAATTGCTACCTAAAAAATATTGCCGCCATTATAACCTTAAACTTTGTGAATATGCGCGGTTCAGGTAAAACTTAATTAGCTCCGCTGCTCACTAACGTACAAACATTTTGCTGGCAACTAGCATCAGCATTTTCAATCGCAGCGGGGCAAGCGTTAATGCGACTCGATTGAGTATTGATTTTACGCATAAGTGAAGCACCTATAGCGTTAATCGCTAGAGTACAGTTGCTATTTTTAAACGAAACGGTAATAGCGTGGCACTGAGATGATGAAACACACGTTAGGTTATCGATAACTGTTTGTTCAAATTGTGCCATCACCTCAATATTAGGCTGCACAATTTTTGAAACTTGCTTATTAGATTGCTCACCTCTTTGACTATAATCGGCCATAGAGGTGCGCTCACGCACGCGCTGTTGTCGCCGCTTCTCAGCCAAGGCTTGTTGTTCTAGCTGTGCTTTTAATACGGTTGTGGCCTTTTCATTTTCATTAAGTAAATAACCCAGCCCAAGCAAAATTGCCATAAAACCTACAACAGCAATAAGTGTAATAACCAGCCACTTAAGCATTAGTTTTTAGATGCTTCTAAAAATGAACTACTTTTAGGGTAGTCTTGCAACATAGAATCGACAGCATCATTAATTTTTTCCTGCATTTCTCGACTGTTATCTTTTTCTTTAAAGCCCAGTGGATAAACGCTGCGCCAAACTGAGCGCTGTGCTTTAGGGTCAATAATATCAAGGATCAAACTACCAGGACGAAACTTAGCCTGTAATTCTATGCGAGATGCTTGTCCAGCCTTTAAACAATAACCACAATATTTTACTTCTCTATTATAATTTTTAAGCTCATTAAAATTATGATTAATAACATGGTAGGCAATAACGATATCAGCTTTTTTTAGGGTTTTATAACTAAAACCATTGCCGTCAAAGCCTTGCTCTATCGCAAGCTCAATAGTATTACGCGTACTATCACTCAGATTTTGTAACTCGCCAAATGATGAGTTTCGATCATAAGTGCTGTAACTTTCAACGGTGGAAAAATCAAAATTACCGCGAAAGGAAGTTGTCGCCACATTTGATGATGAGCAAGAAAATAGACTGGAAATTAACGCTAAGCAACTCAGTAATCTAATATTGTTCATGTCGATTTTAAAGTTAAAATGATATGACTAGATTACCTACCTAGATATAAATTACAACTGGTGGCGACGATATAACTAGCTAGCAAAAAAGCGCTTAAAATAAAACTGAGAAGTGCGTACGGCTTTACGAGCGAGACAGCACGCACTTAAATGGAGGTTAAAATTTACTACTGTAGTGAATCATAGTTAACCGCATCGAAGTCGATAACTTTACCGCCAAACTCTACAGCAAAAGCATCGGCATCAGTTTTTTTAGAAAAACTAGCCAAAGTTTTTCCCATCGCCCCACGTTGACTTGAACCAATAACATACCAAGCTGTTCGCGCGTCGATAAAAAACTCATCTTTTGGTGCATCCCACGGCGCTTTGCTCATGTCGTGCACGAGAATACTAGTCACATTGCGCTTGTTTTCTGGATCAAGATAAAAACTAAACATATCACGGGTTGAACAGAATTTTTTCACGGCATTACCGTCAGCTTGGGTGACACCTTTTCGAAATAATTCCGCTTTTGGCCCGGCAAAATTGCTGATTAGCATGCCGCATAGGTGGCACTCATCGCTGCTTTCAATAGCCACCGCCTGATGAATAACTTCTTGCTGCTGTGACTGCTCAGAACAACCAACTAGAGTGACTAAAATAAGAGAAAAGAATAATTTACGAAACATAGTTGTTACCTTTACAGTTTTTTATTTTTAAATATAAGCGAAGCAATAGCTAATGGAGCCGCAACCCAAGCCACTAATATAAATAAAAGTTGGCCTTGAGTAAGGTTTGCTTTTATAGCAATGGCCAAAGCACCATTAACATCGGCGCTATCTAAACCAGCTAAATTAACTAAACGGAAAATATCTGCGGGATTTAACATCATTATTTGCGTTAATGCCGACTGGCTTAATCCTGTTTCAGCACCGACTAAGAGTGCTAGTAATGCCAAGTCAAAAACTAAAGCAAAAAAGAACCAAGTGATCAATGCAACGCCTGCCGCTTTAGACTTTTCACTTGCCACTAGGCTAATCATGTAAGCAATTGCCGTAAAGCTTAACCCTAGTAGTGTTGCACTAACAATAAAGTAGCCAAAGGTTTGTAAAATTGCGATATCGTTATGCTGAATAAACAGCAATAAAGCAGAAGCGCCAAAACCTAATGTAGTTGCTAAAGCAATAATACCGCCTTGCCCTAGAAATTTACCCAGCAATAATTGATTTTTGCTTAACGGATACGTTAACAATAGCAGTAAAGTACCACCTTCTTGCTCGCCAACAAAACTGTCGTAGCTTAACAACAGGGCGATTAATGGAATTAAAAATACCGCTAAGCTTGCCAAGCTCGCAATGGTGGTTGATAGAGATGTTAGGCCAACCGTGCCCGAAGCAGCAGCACCGAAATAAGTTAAACCGACAGAAAGCACGGCAAAAATTAGTGTAATAGATAACAACCAACGATTGCGTAAGCCGTCTTGAAACTCTTTATTGGCAACAGTAATTATTTCTCTCATTACGCACCTGCCTGGCTGTTGTTTGTTGTCATTTTATCCGCTTTGCTTCGCTCAGTTTTTGCCAAATAATATTGATAAACTTGTTCAAGGTTGGCTGATTCAACTGCTATATCTTGCAATGAATCATCCGCTAATAAATGACGTAGCACCATTAGCTTTTCTTGCTCTGGTACCACCAACTGGCCTGTTGATGCCAGATATGGTTTTAATAAACTATCATCAGCCAATACGCCATTAAGACCCTGAGGTGTGATTTGGGTTGGTAAGTTAGCTTGTGCTCTTAATTCTGCTATCGTGCCTAATGCTAAGGTGTTACCACCAGAAATTATCATTGCACGGTCAATATGCTGCTCAACGCCAGGTAAAACATGTGAGCATAACACCACACTAGTGCCTTGGGTTTTTAACTGATCAACGCTTTGATAAAACTCTGCTGTCGCACTTGGATCTAAGCCGACTGTTGGTTCATCAAGCAGCAGTAATTTCGGCTCACCAATAAATGCTTGTGCTAAGCCTAAACGTTGGCGCATACCTTTTGAATAAGTTTTTACTTGTCGTCCCATGGCATGAGCAATACCAACTTGCTCCAATAACGCTTTCGCATGAGTTTTAGACTTTCCTTTTAAACGGGCAAAATAGGTCAATACTTCTAAGCCCGTCAATTGTTCATAAAACATCACGTTTTCGGGTAAGTAGCCCATTTTCGCACGCATATGCCATGCAGCTTTGTTATCGGGTTTCATCCCCATCACAGTTACATCACCAGCATCGGCAGAAATAACACCTAAAATTAGCTTCATCATGGTAGTTTTGCCGGCACCATTGTGACCGAATAAGCCTAATACTTCACCTTGTGCTAATTGTAGGTTTATAGATGAAAGTGCCTGCAAACTTTTGTAATGCTTACTGACATTTTCTAAAGAAACGACGGAGTTTTTCATTTTTATTTACTTGCCTTATTCGCATTTACAGCTAATTTACCATCACTTTCTATTGGTGATGAAGCGCTATGAGTTATAGCTTTCGCTGGCATTTGCGATTGCATTAATGGGAAACTGTCTTTAACGCCTGGTGGTTTTAATACCGGGAACTCTTTTTGAATCCAACGCAAAATAAGCACCACAGGACTATCCATAATCATTTTCATTTCTGGATATTGCCAAATTAATTGATCAATTCCATCATTGGGCTCAAAAATAACATCACCAATATTGTCGCCATTCATATCCCAACCTAAATAGTTACTCCAGTAATTACCTTTACCTTCAAAACTCCATTCTTGCTTCTTGTTAGAAACATATTTCACTTGCACCGGATTGTTTATAAAACTATTGCCATAAACCTTGGTATTCTCAGAGCCTGCGGTTAAATGGATGCCTATTTCGGCAGTGTCAATACGGTTATTTTTAATTGTATTGTAGGCTGAGTTATAAACAAACAGACCCTTACCGTCCCGACCTAGCACTTTATTTTCAGGCTTAGTCCAAACGTTTTTAATAGCATTATTACTGATGGTTGACGAGGTAATGAAATTCATTAAAAACCCATAATCTTCACTATCAACACTGCGATTTCCATCAACAACTAAGTTACGCGAACTCATCAAAGCATAACCTGCGCGCGTGTTATAAGCGTAGTTGTTTAGCACTTTGTTACTATGGGAATACATATAATGCACGCCGTAACGTAAATCGTGCATGGTGTTATTTTCTAGGACATTATTTTGGCTAGAAATAATATATAGGCCATCGCGGGTATTAAATACTTCGTTATCTCTCACTTCAACTTGTTGCACTATCGACAACTGAATACCATTACCTCTGTCAGCCGAGCGTAAAGCAGTATTACCTTCAATAACATTGGCTATTACTTTTATATTTTTACCTTTTTGCAACCAAATACCAAAACCATCACCTTTTAAGCGATTATTTTTAATAGTGATATTACTAGCATTGGTATCAGCATAAATACCTGTGTCTTGCGCCGTTAAGTCATGACCCCAATTAACAATCGTTAGGTTTTCAACAGTAATGTCACTTTGTTTTAACACTAAAGCATTACCTTGGCCTTGTGCATCAATAATGGCAGCATCACCAGTATTTTCACCAACTAGAGTGACTTTATGATTGATAACAAAATTACCGAGATAACGGCCAGGCGCTAGCATAACCACATCGCCATCAGCACTAGCATCTAGCTGTGATTGTAAATTTTGCTCAGGAGAGACTAGGATTGTTGCGGCGATAACAATATTTTTAACACCAAAAAACAACACCAGTATCGATAGTATTTTAAATAATGGTAGTTTCAAAAAACTCGACCTTTTAAAAGCAAAATGCGGCAATAACAAAAATTGCTATTGCCGCCTATTTTACGCTGGTTAGTTTGATTATTCTAACGCTAACATGCCGTTAGCCTGAAAAATCAAATCACTTAAGCAATATTGCAGCTTAAGCTTCAACCAACATACGACCACGCATTTCCATGTGTAACGCATGGCAGAACCAGTTACAGTAGTACCATTGTACGCCTGGTTGGTTTGCCGTAAAGGTAATTGATGCCGTAGCTTGTGGACCAATTTCCATTTGTACACCGTGGTTCGTCATACAGAAACCGTGTGTTACATCTTCAACTTGGTCAAGGTTAGTTACGATAACAGTAACTTCATCACCTAACTTAACTTTAAACTCGTTCATACCGTAATTAGGCGCAATTGACGTCATGTAAACACGTACTTTCTTGCCATCACGAATCACTTTGTTGTCCATGTAAACATCAACGCCATCACGTTTCGCTTGAGCAATAGTTTCAGCGAAGATAGGGTCAGTACGTGGCCATAATTTAAGTGGCTTCATTTTACTACGATGAACAATCATACAGTCATGTGGTTCAGCGAATGTTGGACCATCATGTACAAGTTTCATTTCATCACCAGAAATATCAATCAATTGATCATTTTCAGGACGTAAAGGACCTACTGGTAAGAAACGGTCTTTCGAAAACTTACAAAGAGAGATTAACCATTTACCATCAGCATCACGAGTTTCACCCTGTGAAGTATGGTTATGACCCGGTTGGTAATGAACATCTAGTTTTTGACGAATGTAGTTAACTTTTTTGCCGTTATGGGCATCAATTGCGTCTTGTACATTCCACTTAGCAATTTGGCTATCTAAGAATAAAGTGGTAAACGCGTTACCTTTATTATCGAAAGCCGTATGTAGAGGGCCTAAGCCTAATTCTGGCTCTGCAACTACCGCATCACGAGGTTGGATCTTATTAGCGAATAAATCATCTAATTTTTTGATAGAGATGATTGATACGGTTGGTGATAACTTACCGTTAGCAACAAAGTATTCACCGTTTGGTGAAGTGTTTAAACCGTGAGGTGATTTTGGAACTGGAATATAACGTGTTAATTCAGAGCCTTTACGACCATCTAACACTGGTACATTGTTGCCATTGTAAGTTTTGTACTTACCCGCTTTCAATGCAGCTTCACAAGCAGCAAGGCTAAAGATTACAACATGGTCACGCTCAGCCGTGATCATTTCACCTAAGTTCATGCCCATTTCTGAGTTATAACAAGTTGAAGCGAAGTATTTACCGTCGTAATCAGCATCAGTATTATCTAAGTTACCGTCAACCATTACTTGGAAAGCCATTTCCATCGTTTCAGCATTAATTACGTTATACAAAGAACGGTAAGTGCTTACGTCTTCCATACCGTCTTTGCCGTCATTGTTCATTGGAATTTCGAATTCACCATTACAAACTACGTATTTAGTGTACGGTGCTTTTTGTACCCGTAAACCGTGAACCGCTTGGATGTTTGGCACGGTTAGCATTTTGTCACACTTCATTACGTCACAACGAATACGAGCAACACGAGAGTTTGCCTTATCGTTAATGAATACATACTTACCGTTATAGCTACCGTCAGTCATACTCATGTGTGGGTGATGTGAGTCGCCAGCAAGTAAGTGAGCACTGTCACCTTTGATACGCTTACTTTCGTCAGTTAAACCCCAACCCGTAGCACTGTCGATGTTAAATACTGGAATACGCATTAATTCACGCATAGATGGAATACCCATAATACGTACTTCACCTGAGTGACCACCACTCCAGAAGCCATAGTATTCATCTAAATCGCCTGGGTGTACGAATGGGCTATTAGCCGCTTCCGCTGCATTAGCTTTCGCCATAGATGCAAACATAGCAGCAGTCATAGGAGCAGCAACAGCGCCTGCACCAACTAAGGCTGTTTTACCGAAAAACTTACGTCTGTCGGCATTCTCCAACTCATTGTGTTTTGCATTTTCTTCGTTGTTACTCATTAACGTTCTCCGTTGATTTCTTCGTTTGGTGTTAATAGAAAATTTTTATCCGACATTTACTGTCGCTATTTCTTGTTCTTTGTACTTATTTTTTTTATATTTTTGCTTTTTCAATGGTGGACATTTGTCATCATTAAAATAGGTAACCTGACAATCTAAACAGTAATGACATTCACGCATGTTTATTTCGCCATCAGGATTAATCGCTTGTATTTCACATTCTTTCGCACAGGTTTTACATGGTTGGCCACATTCAGGGCGACGTCTTAACCAACTAAATAAACGCACACTGTTGCTTGTTGAAAGGGCTGCACCTAATGGACATAAGTAGCGACAGAAAAATTTACGATTGAAAATGTTAATTGTTAATAGTATTGCGGCATAAAGAATGAACGGCCATTCACGGTCAAACTTCAATAAGAAAGTTGTTTTAAAAGGTTCAATTTCAGCAAATTGCTCAGCTAACGCAAGTGAATCAAGTGATAAGGCAAATAACCCTAACAGCACTAAATATTTAATCGCCCATAAACGTTCGTGCACAGCCCACGGTAATTCAAACTGTGGAATTTTAATATAACGAGCAAATACGTTGATCAGCTCTTGTAAAGCTCCAAACGGACATAGCCAACCACAATAAACCGCACGTCCCCATAACAACATAGTGACAGCCGCTGCACCCCAGAGCATAAAGATCACAGGGTCTAATAAAAATAAGTCCCAAGAAAAATCTGACATAAAGGCTTGCAAGAAAGTAAATACATTCACCACAGATAATTGTCCGCCCCAAACCCAGCCAATAAAGACGACGGTTATCACCAAGAAACCATGGCGGAAGTTATGCATGAAAGTAGGATGTCTAACTAAAATATCTTGGAAAAATAATGAGGCAAGTAACAAAACCATCAAAATGCTTAGTATCACAACTTCGGTGTTTTTCTCTTGCCATACCTGCTGAGTCAAGGTTAATTCAGGCTCAGGTAATATAATTGGTGGACGATCTAGGTATTTCTCTAAACCGTGATAGCTGCCTTTAAAGCTAGTAAAAACACTATCAATTGCTCCGATTTGACGACGTACTAATAACTCAAACTGCCAATCAACGCCGGGGTTAAACTCTTGATGTTCACGAACAATAAACAAAGACATTTCTTTGAAGCGTGGCGCTCCATCAATAAAAATGTCTGTTACTCGGTTATGGTCTAAATCACGGAAAGCGAAAGCAGCATCGTTTTGTAAAATTTGGATACGGTCAAAAATAGCACCGCGTACATAGCCAGAGCCCTTAAATGAATAACCGTTACCTAGCACCACCATGGCATGCTCGCCAGGTTGCAAAGTTTTCATTAGCCATTCATATTCACTATCACCTAAAATATTACGACCAATCGTCGGAATATCAGCTTGTGCAAAGTAAACTTCAGCAAACATATCTGCTTTTTGTTCGAGCGACGCTTGTTCAATATTTTCAGCTTCGGTACCGACAAAAGCTTCATCAACGGTTTTACGATCCAAATAAAGCTTACGAATTGAACCATCACCGACCAATGTTTGCCAATCAGTTTTTTGATAAACATCAGGGAACACGGTTGCCATTGGTTGTTTAATTTCGTCAGCTGCTTCTATAATTCCAAGTGAGCGGGCAACCTTGGTGGCGGCTTTAGTAATCGCAACATTCATCACCATCACAGTAACAGTAGCACCTGACAAACCATCTAAGTGGATCATGTCACCTTTAGCATTTCCACCAACTTTTAAGCGGTCGCTAACATTTAATCCCGGGTATTGGTCTGAAAAAGCCCATAACTTACTTTCGGGAATACCAGCAAGGATAATAGGTTCGTGATGTTCTAACACTTTTGCGCCAAGATAAACACCGTTAGGATCGATTGCCACTAACATGTTCACAGGCTCGCCTGAATAGGCAGGTATTCTTGCAATGTCATTGGTTTCAAACGCGTACCCAATAACGTCTTCCTGCTTGTAGATAGTCCAAATAAGCGGATCACCGACTTTATCTGAAACTTTGGTCGCTTCCGGGAAAATTTCATGAATTAAAGGAATAGGATCACGTGCTTCACTAACAAATAAAGCGTAGGCAGAAAACTGGCTAAACCAGAGTAGTAAAACTGTTAATAACGTTAACGGCTTTTTACAGCGCGACAAGAAAAGTAGCATTATTCCGTTATACCTTTAGAACCTGAATACATAAGTTAAGCTGTCGAAAGTTAAGAAAAACAGTAATCTCGAATTTACATAACTGCGACAATATGTCGCACATATTACGCCAATTGAAATTAACGATACTGACTTAGATCAATAAAGTTATGTTAATTCTAGAACATATAGTCAATCTTGCTGAATTCGCATATTTTAAATAAAAAACAACATGATATAGACAGGGATTGCTACGATTCTCTAAAGAAGGCTAGGAAGTGTTTTTTGTCAAGGCAAGGTCAATTCGTTGAAACAGGGATACTTTCTTTACGCCATAAAAAAGCCAGTATTAATACTGGCTTTTATAACAACTATGTTAGTTTTTTGATGCTAGCTTACGATTTTACAAAGCTACATTGCGCTATTTAATGGTTACTTTAGCAAATTTGCGCTTACCGACTTGGTAAACAGCGCTTGTACCTGCATTCACCACTAACTTATTGTCAGTAATTTTTTCACCATCAATTTTAGCAGCACCTTGTTTTATCATACGCATTGCTTCAGAGGTACTTGCCACTAAACCGACTTCTTTTAGTAAATTTGCAATGGCAATCTCGCCACCTTCAGTTACAACATCCTTTTCAGGCATATCGTCTGGCATTGCACCTTTTTGAAAACGGTTGATAAATTCTTGATGAGCAGCTTCAGCTGCAGCAGTGTCATGAAAGCGTTCAATCAACTCTTTCGCTAAATCAATTTTTACATCGCGTGGATTAGCACCAGCAGCTATTTTATCTTTATAACCTTGTATAACATCAATAGGTTTAAAGCTTAATAATTCATAATAGCGCCACATTAGATCATCTGAAATCGACATAACTTTACCAAACATGTCGTTCGGCGCATCAGTGATACCAATATAATTGTTCAGTGATTTAGACATTTTTTGCACGCCATCTAAACCTTCTAATAACGGCATCATCAATACGGTTTGAGGGCGTTGTCCTTCAGATTTTTGTAACTCACGGCCCATTAGTAAATTAAATTTCTGGTCGGTACCACCAAGTTCAACATCAGCTTCTAGCGCCACAGAGTCCCAGCCTTGAACAAGTGGGTACATAAATTCATGAATCGCAATTGCCTGACCACCAGCATAACGCTTTTTAAAGTCGTCTCTTTCCATCATACGAGCAACAGTTTGGCGAGAGGCAAGTTTTAACATGCCAGCTGAGCCCAGCTTTTCCATCCAAGTAGAATTAAAAGCAACGGTAGTTTTCGCTGGATCTAATATTTTAAATACTTGCTCTTTATAGGTTTCCGCATTCGACAGTACATCTTCTTTCGTTAATGGCTTACGCGTAACATTCTTACCTGTTGGGTCGCCAATCATGCCAGTGAAATCACCGATAAGGAAAATAACTTCATGGCCTTGTTGTTGAAATTGACGCAACTTATTAATAAGCACCGTATGACCAAGATGTAGATCTGGAGCTGTTGGATCAAAGCCAGCTTTAATTTTTAACGGCTTCCCTTGTTTAAGCTTTTCCAATAACTCATCTTCGAGCAGAATCTCTTCTGCACCACGTTTTAACTCTGCAAACGCTTGGCTTACATCTGACATTTATTAGGCTCCAAACAGGGGTAGTAATATTTAATTGCCGAATTCTACTGCAATTTTAACTGTGGTGAAAACCCTATCATTGTTTCAGTTGATATTATTTTGTTATAGTAAACGACAGTTGTCGTATTATTTTCTCATCTATAGGTCTTAGCTTTTTGAAAAATATAAAAAATTTATATTTTGCCCTCCCGAAACAGCACCAAGTAATAATTATCTCCTGTGCTGTAATAGTACTTTTCTTGTTAATGGTACCACTTAAAGGCAATAATCAACTAAATTCACCTGCTAGCGGCGAGTTTATCGCTGGCCAAAGGTATCAAGTAGCAATGCCAGAACAGGGGACGAAAAATAACCCGACACCTGAGATTCAAATAGCAAAAAAACAATTGCCGCCTTTGACAATCAGCCAAAATAAAGAAACTGTGATACCAAACATCAGCGATAACAATATCGAAGAAAGTGCCAACCAGTTAAATTGGCAAACGGTGAAAGTAAGAAGTGGTGATTCTCTGGCAAAAATATTTAAACGCAATGGCTTAAATGCCACCACGACCCACAATGTCATGATTGCCAAAGGAAAAGAAAGTAAATTATTAAAAAAACTCAATGTTGGCGACACCTTACGTATTGGTAAAGACGATGATGGCACATTAATTTCATTAGAATATCCGTTATCAAAAACCGATACCTTATTTGTTAATTTACAAAACCAGCAATATCATTCTCATAAAGAAAGTAAAGCAGTTGATATTCAAGAAGCCTTTGCCCAGGGTACCATTAAGTCTAACTTCTGGAATGCTGCCGCTGCCGCCGGCTTAAATGATGGCCAAATTATTAACTTAGCGAACGTTTTTGGCTGGGACATAGATTTCGCCTTAGATATACGTGAGGGTGACAGCTTTAATGTTATTTATGAGAAACAATATATTGAAGGTGACTTTATTGGTACAGGTAAGATACTTGCCGCAGAATTTATCAATCAAGGTGATACATTCCAAGCTATTCGCTTTACCGATGACGAATACTATTCACCTGATGGAAAAAGCATGCGTAAAGCATTTTTACGCGCACCAGTAAACTTCAGATACATCAGCTCAAACTTTAAACGCAAACGTTTTCATCCGATACAAAAGCGTTGGAAAGCACATAACGGAACTGACTATAGAGCTAAAAAAGGCACACCAGTTGTCGCTGCAGGGAATGGTAAAGTTACTCATGCAACTTACAACAAATACAACGGTAATTATGTTTTTATCCAACATGGTAATGGCATAGTCACTAAGTATTTACATTTTTCAAAGCGCGCGGTCAAAAAAGGTCAACGAGTTAAACAAGGACAAGTAATTGGCTACGTTGGTTCAACAGGTATGTCACAAGCACCACATCTACATTATGAGTTTTTACTTAACGGCGTTCACCGCAACCCACGTACGGTAAAACTGCCCGATGCGAAGCCTATAAGTAATAAATATCGCAGTGAATTTGAGGCTTTAGCTTCTCAGCGTATAGCAGAACTATCTAGCTCTCGTCAGGCGTTGAACTTTTCAACGACAAAATCAAGTAGTGCCGAATAAAATGAGCAACAAGGTACGATATATAGGCTTAATGTCTGGTACCAGCGCCGACGGTATTGACCTTGCCCTAGTTGAGTTTGACACTATAGAAGCTGAACAAGCAAATAACGCCAATCTAATTGCCAGTTATTATCAAGCATATGACGATATCACTCATCACAAAATTACTAGCCTATATAACCCAAGCAATAATGAGATTGATCGCGTCGGTAGCTTGAGCATAGAGTTAGCACATCAATTTGCAGCAGCAATTAAGCAATTTTTAACACAGCAACAATTATCGGCTAGCGATATTACTGCCATTGGTTGCCACGGACAAACTATTCGCCACAGGCCAATATCAAGCACACAAATAAACAAACCTTTCACGTTGCAAATCGGCTGTTTACAAACACTTGCGGTTTTAACTGGTATTCGTGTTGTTGGAGATTTTCGTAGTAAAGATATAGCATTAGGCGGCCAAGGCGCACCTTTAGTACCAGCATTTCATCAAGCTATTTTTAGTAATACTAAAAAAGATGTTTTTGTTGTTAACATTGGCGGTATTGCCAATATTACTTTCTTACCGAAGAACTCTACTAAGCAAGCTATCGGTTTTGACACTGGGCCAGGTAATGCACTAATGGATTATTGGTACGCGCAACATCACTTAACTCGATATGATGAAAACGGTAACTGGGCAAAAGCAGGGAAAACTTCTCAATCTTTATTACAACAAATGTTAAGCGATAATTACTTTTCACAACCAGCGCCTAAGAGTACTGGTCGAGAGTATTTTAATCCACAATGGTTAAGTCAATTTATACAAAATAGTGACCTTTCTGCTGTCGATATTCAAACAACATTAACCGAACTTACCGCAATAACAATCAGCAATGAAATTTGTAAATTATCTACGAAATCTAACGTATATATTTGTGGTGGTGGCGTTGAAAATTCGCACTTAGTTTCACTATTAAATCAAAAGCTTAACGATCACCAGATAATGAATACTCATACAAAAAATATAAATAGTGATGCAATGGAGGCCATGGCATTTGCGTGGTTAGCTTTCGCTTTCGATAAAAATATTTTCGGCAACATTCCAGCTGTAACAGGGGCTAGCAAGCAAACCGTTTTAGGGGTTAGTGTTAATCCTTAAAAATCACTAGATTTGAATAATTTTCTCTTTATAATAAACCGTCCCTGTTGAAAAAAAACACATTACTTGTGGGATATTTGAACTATTCTAATAAATAATTTTCTAAGTAATTGCGGTTTGCTTTATCGAATTTATCATTCGATGTTCGACGACAAACGAGGAGGAAGCAATGGAGTTTAACGATATTCATATTGGTATGAAATGCGGTAGTAAGAAAGGTAGCGGTACAGTAACTTGGATTGATGGTTCAACCCGCACAATTTATATGGCAAATACTGATAACAATAATAGCTTTGAAGTTGGCTTTGAAGAGATCATTGAAGATCCACAAGCGCATAATAAAGAAGATACCTACTACTAAGTATTCACAAGTTAATAACTTAGTATGATTAAGCTCCTTAGGGAGCTTTTTTGTTGCTAACAATAAGTAATATGTTCATTCACCTTTACTAACCTAAGCTCATCAACAGTTAAACTATGCTGTTGATAAAAATACTTTTAATAAATACTCGCCAAATGTGTCAATGTTTAACGGCTTAACAGCATCAAGTTTAAAAATTACCGTCAATATTCCACTTGTTGCTTTACAGATAGCGATAGAACAACTAATAATTAACTAAAGAGCAAACAATAATAACACTAGGTTGCCATTTGAAAGCAGAGTTTATCGCCCACGGGCACTGTAGCTACACCATTGAAGATAACATAGTAACCATCAATGCAACGGGCCCATGGAATTTAGAGTTTTTTAAACAAATGCATCGAGAGTTATCAGACATTATTTTACACGAAGTCGACTTCCATAATTTTGCCATTTTATTGGAGTTAAATGGCGATACATTCGCAACACAAGAAGGTTTGGATTACCACCTTAACCTTGTAAAGCAAGGACCAACAAAAGCACTTGCTATTAATTCTGCTGAAAGCAATGCCGCACAAATAACGCAAAGCATCTTTAAAAAGGTTTATGATAAAGCTGGCTTAGAAAATCAACATTTTGACTCGACAAAAGCCGCTAAGCAGTGGTTGAAAACCAAATTAGCTTAATATTAACTCGTCATGCGCAATAACGGAATGAAACCTCCTAACTCATCTTAGTTGAGTTACACAAATAAACTTTAAAATCATTGATTTAAACACTAATAAATTAGATGGTTTACTGTCTAACTAAGCAATAAATTATCGGACTCAGCTCGTGATTTTTACACAAATAATATATGGCTCATTACTTATTATTGGTACGGTATTTATTCAAGTGGCTTTTATCAGCACACTCACACATAGTTTGCATATGATGGGACATTGGCTTGCGAAGCCGCCAGTACAAATAAAAACCGTTTTCGTGCTAAGCGCTATGGTACTTTGGTTAGTTGCAGGATTAAGCGTCAGCGCAGGCTTATGGGCCTGGGTTTATATGTTAATAGGCATTTTCGATAACATGGAGCCTGCTTTATACTTTTCCATTGTCACATTTTCAACCTTAGGCTATGGCGATATTGTTTTAGATCCTCAATGGCGAATACTGGGCAGCTTAACCGCTGTAAATGGATTGATCATTGTTGGATTAAATACTGCTGTACTCGTTGAAGCTATTGCCCGAATTCGTGCAGCACAACACGGAATAGCACATGAATAATATTGCAGTTGATAGTTTTTTATCCTACACCATTGGCATTATTGTTTTTTTTATTGGTGTAATGCTAACCAAGCACTTTAAAACATTTCAAGATTACAATATTCCAGAGCCAGTCATCGGTGGCTTACTCGCCGCTATGATAATTTACGGTATTTATCTTTTAAGTGGTGTTGAAATCAGTTTTGATTTATCTACCAGAGACCGATTACTGGTGTACTTTTTTACAGCTATTGGCCTTAATGCCCGCTTCTCAGACCTCATTAAAGGTGGGAAACCGCTATTGATATTATTATTTCTCACCTTAACTTTTATTATTGTGCAAAACTTAGTTGGTATGGGCAGCGCACAATTACTCGGGTTGCCATTAACAATCGGTGTTTTAGCCGGCTCAGCTTCTTTAATTGGAGGCCATGGCACAGCTATCGCTTGGGCGCCAGAAATTAAGAATCTTGGTATTGAAAATGCTCTAGAAATAGGCGTTGCCAGTGCGACATTAGGACTAGTTATTGCCAGTTTAATTGGTGGCCCAATTGCCAAGTTTTTATTAGCAAAAAATAAACTTTCAAGTAGTAAAAAGTCAGACCCGTCCATAGGCATTGCGTACGACAAAGTTAATACTGAAACCTTTAATCACCTTAACTTTATGTCAGTAATTTTAGTACTACATATTTGCATTATTATCGGCTACTTATTCAATAACCTTCTTACCGACCTAGGTTTTAAATTACCTCTATTTGTCACTTGTTTGCTCACAGGTATTTTGCTTTCCAATATTATACCTGTTTTTTTCCCAAAGTTGGCTTGGCCAGCACGCACTCGCTCGTTAGCAATAGTGTCTGATTTTTCATTGAGTTTATTTTTAACTATGTCCTTAATGAGTGTGCAACTGTGGACCATTGCAAGCCTTGCCGGCCCTTTATTAATCATTCTCACTCTGCAAACATTGACAGCAATACTATTTATTTTGCTAATACTCTTTCCATTAATGGGCAGAAATTATCAAGCCGCTGTATTAAGTGCAGGTTTTGGTGGTTTCGCATTAGGTGCAACACCAACTGCGATAGCCAATATGACAGCGGTTACAAAAGCTCATGGTCCAGCACCAATGGCTTTTATTATTCTGCCGTTAGTTGCAGCATTTTTTGTTGACGTAACGAACGCCTTTGTTATCAGCTTTTTATTACATTATTAAGCTATACTGCATCAGCAAGCATTCATATGTTGAAATAGCTTTCCTGCTAAACATTTAGCTAACAAATTTTTCAATACTGATCACAATTATTGCTTAAAGACTCGATTACCTGCCCAAGATCGAATTAATGCCCAAACAGCAAGTACAATGAATATAGTATGTACCAGTACAAAATACGTAATAACAAATACCCATGTCCAACCTGAATTAAAGCCACCCAGAAGTATCATTAAAATACTGACTAATATTAATGCCGCTGCAGCAATTAAATTGAGTTTAATTGCGAACGAAAGGTGATAACCAGACAAGCTATTTTTCTGACATTTATTTAGCTTCATCAACAATATAATAAATGCCAACCCTGGCAGAAAAGTTAAGTTTAATATTGACCACAGGGCAATATTAGAGGCTTGTTTTATTTGCTCTTTACTTTGAATTTTCATCTGTAAATTCATAATTGACTGTCTCTATTGATGACTCGCTTATAAACCTAAAATTTCTACTGTATGAATGTCTTAGAAAAACACCGTTGCAATTATTAACGACGGAAATAAAATTAAATACATCCGCATTAACCAGCGTAAATTTCTATTGGCGTGCTTCAACTCCATAAAATGATCAATTACGGTGATGCCTTTATACATTACCGTTAAAGCGACAATAATGCTAACTAGGGCTGTTGACTCAAATTGCTCACCTAAGAAAGTGTTAAATAGGGTTATAAATATCAGTACTGCCCAGAACCATTCTAATTTTTTAAATTTTTTCATATCAACCTCTAACGTAACACGTAAAGTAATGGGAATATTAAAATCCACATTAAATCAATCATGTGCCAATAAACCGCTAAAGCTTCTAGGCCACTGTACTCGGCCGCAGAATACTCTCCGGCACGTAGGCGAAATATAACCCATAAAATAGCGCAAGACGCCCACCCTACATGTAAGAAATGGTTAAAGGTCATATAGTAATAAACAGTATAAAACTCATTGGTACTAGTGCTCAGCCCTTGCAGGTTATTCCAATAGAACTCCCATGTTTTGATAATAAGGTAGAAAGCACCGCAGCTAACGGCTAACCATAAATAGCGTTCACACTTAATGCGATTATCAAGTCTAATATTCATCATGGCTTTCGCCATAAAGTAACTACTCGATAATAATATGATGGTATTTGCCACGCCTAAGCTGGTGCTCAAGCCTTGTGGCCCGGTGGCAAAAACTTCAGGATAGTTATATTTGGCAATGAAGTAAGCGACAAAAAATATCGCAAACTCGGTTAGCTCAGATAAAATGCCAACCCAAATAGGAATATTACCTGGAATTCTTCCTGCTTGCTCTTCGCTCCAAGAACGCGGGAAGATACCAAGAGATTTACTAGGGATTTTGTTGTTCATATCAACCTTACTTAATCAAACAGTAAACTCAGCGGTAATAGCGACTTTATTTGCTACTATTTATAAAACATTGTGCTGACTTCACAGTTAACAATTTAGCAAATACAGGCTGAGTTCATCTTTCATCGGGTAAATTGCTAAAACTTATTGCGCACTCATTAAATAAGCCATCAGCGCAATATAGCGTCAATAGCATACAGAATGTGCAAAAGTTTTAAGTGACATAAATCAAATATTCGTTAACTACGGTGTGATAACGATAATCACAAAAACAAAAAAGGTGAGCACAAGCTCACCTTTTCAAAAACCTTATATTAAATTTTATTTAGAACGGAATATCGTCGTCAAAATCAATAGTTGGCTCTTGCGGGTTTACTTTAGGTGCATTTTGCTGAAAACCACCTTGTTGCTGCTGAAAGCCGCCAGACTGTTGCTGTGGAGCAGGTTGCTGTTGGAAACCGCCTGATTGCTGTTGTGGAGCAGATTGTTGCTGGAAACCACCACTTTGTTGTGCTGGTTTATTATAAGCTTGCTGAGGTGCAGCTTGTTGCTGGAAACCACCACTTTGTGAAGATGAAGCTTGTTGTTGGAAACCGCCTGACTGTTGTGGAGCTTGTTGGTTAAAGCCACCAGCTTGTGCACCACTACCACCACGAGAATCTAACATTTGCATAGTGCCATTGAAACCTTGTACCACTATTTCAGTAGTATATTGATCTTGGCCTTGCTGGTTTTGCCATTTACGCGTCTGCAAAGCACCTTCAATGTAAACTTTAGAACCTTTCTTTAAGTACTCACCAGCAATTTCTGCTAACTTACCGAACATAACAACACGGTGCCATTCTGTTTTTTCTTTTTGTTCACCCGTTTGCTTATCTTTCCAACTTTCTGAAGTTGCAATAGTGAGGTTAGCAACACCACCACCGTTAGGCATAAAACGTACTTCGGGATCTTTCCCTAAGTTACCTAAAATTATTACTTTATTGACACCAGCCATGAACAAAATCCTATATTTGCGGTAAAGCACTACTTTACCGGTTTAACATTTCTCTAAGCGACAACTCGCTCAGAATATTAACTTTCTAATTACGATAGAATGATTCTACCATTAGACGTAAAAAATTACGCTAGATTTACCGAGATTTTCGAAAATATTTTCAACAAAAAATTGCTAAAATTATTCTTCAGAATAAAGGTGCTCTTGCATTTTTTGTAAGACTTCAGCAGGAATTTTTAAAGAACTCTGATTTTCATAACAAAAATGCACCATAACGGCGGTACCCGAGGCACATTTGATTTCGTTTTGCCATAATTCTTGGTAAACATCAAATGATGAACTACCGATTCTGCCAATATATGTACGAAGTGTAATCTCTTTACCATAGTAAATTTGCGCATGAAAATTGACATCAATTTTTGCCAAAATAAGGCGCCATTGCTGTAAGTTTAATTCTGGCATAAACCATTTAAAAACAGGATCTCTAGCACCTTCAAACCACACAGGCACCATAGTATTATTAATGTGCCCTAAGGCATCTGTGTCGCTAAACCGAGTAGTCACTACTTCACTAAACATAAAAACTCTTCATAAGTGGCAATTTTGTTCAGTATTCTACAGAGAATTATTGATAAGGTAATTAAATTCACAGCACTTTGTTGTATGCTTGAGCCAGATTAATAATAAGAATAGAACTATGACTGATTTTATCGAAGTATACCCAAACGCTTTGAGCAAAGAATTTTGTGAAAAGTTTATTTTGGATTTTGACAACAGCCCACATAAAGTGCCTGGTAGAACGGGTAATGGTGTTGATACCACTAAAAAACTAAGCCATGACATTTATTTAAATCAACATGCAGATTTTCAGCCTGCACTACAAACTATTTTACAAACCTGTGGTGACAAAATTACTGATTATATTGGCAAATATTTTTTTAGCCTGATCAGCGGTATTTCCCTAACCGTACAACACCCAAAAACAAAAGCGCCAGTAGTATTAACTGCGGATAATTTTGAAGAAGTTGGTAAGCCTAATTTATTTAATTTAGTGCGCTATTTATTTAATCTAGCACCAATTAATGCACAACGTTATGAGCAAGGTAAAGGTAACTACGGCTACTGGCACTCAGAAATATACCCACAACTCGGTGAGAATAAAGCTCTGCATAGGGTGTTGTTATTTTTAATCTATTTAAATGATGTTGAAGAAGGTGGCGAAACAGACTTTTATTATCAAGATAAAAGCATTAAACCTAAAGCTGGCACTATGATTATTGCACCATGCGGTTTCACCCATACTCATCGCGGCAACATACCTATCTCATCAAATAAATACGTATTAACTTCATGGGTGAGTTTTAATCCTGCACAACAAATTTATACAGCCGCGCAATAATTTTTCATAAATTGCGTAACTACTTAAAACAAAAAAACACAGCAAGTGCTGTGTTTTTTTATTACTTTGCAATTAAAGAAAACGCTTCAATAAGCGATCAATTTGCGTCATCTTAATTTTTTTCAGCAACTTTCTCGGCTTTTCAGGGTAGCTATTGATATTTTCTATTTGTGCTGGGCTATCAATAATAGTGGTGTGGGCAGTTATACGCTGAAATTCTGCAGAGAACTTATCGCTGAGTAGGCCTTTCGCATCATCTAATAAAATACCGTTTTCAATATCTAAAGCCCATGCCCTTGGGTTCAAATTACTGCCCGTTAGCAAATGGTACCTGTCATCAACAACTAAGCCTTTAAGGTGAAAGCTATTTGAGCCATCTTGCCACAACCTCAAGGTTAACTGGCCAGTGGCTAAGTATTTTTGACGTCGTGATAAAAAAGCTACCAGTAAACGTTCATAAATATAAGGCACAATTTCTACCGTTGAAAAGGTTTCTTCATTAGCATTATAAAAATCATTGGCTTTTTTATCGCCAACAGTAAGCGTTACCTTAACGCCGCGCTTTAACGCCGCATCTAGATCTCTTAATAAAGGCTTAGGTAAATTAAAGTATGGTGTAAAAATAACTAAATCATTACGGCTACTGCGTATCAAGTCTCTAATGACACGATTTAACTGATTACCTCGGCGGCCACAACCTACATACATAGCCGTCTGAATATCACTAACTTCAGTTGTAGAGAAGTCTTGATATTTAGATTTTTTTAGTAACTTTGTTAAACGAATAATATTCTGTTTAAGTTGCTTTTTATCCGGTAAGTCTGCCTGGTTCAATCGAGGTGCGAGTTTCGAATCAACAAAACAGCGCTGAAAATACTCACAGAAATTATCACTTAACGCTTGGCTTTGGATGCGATAATAACGATCAAGACGATAACGATCACTTTGCTGCAAATAAACATCATTAATACTTGCACCGGAATACAACATGACATCATCCATTACCATGCCTTTTAGGTGAAGCACGCCTAGTAACTCTTTACGCTTAACTGGTACACCATAAATTTCAATAGACACCTGATGCTGTTGTTCAAGTGCCAAATAATAATCACGATTACCGCCATGCTCTTTTTCACCAATTAAGCCACGTTGCGCTCGATGAAAATCAACAAATAAACGAACATCTAATTGTGGTTGTTGAGCTTTGGCTTGGTAAAGCGCCGCTAAAACTTCTCGCCCAGCTTCATCGTCTTGAATATACAAAGCAGAAACATAAATTCGAAATTTTGCCTGCGATATTTCTGCCAACAATAATTGCTTAAAATCAGCTGCAGAGCTTGCTATTTCGATGTCTTGAGCCAAAAGCCCGGTGGAGTTTTTCAAAGTCACCATATTAACAACTAGCCCTTAAATATCCGGCTAAATTGTGGAATTTATTGTTATTCATTTACGCGTTTAATTATTTTTCAAAGTAAATTGTGCTAATTGTACCGCAAGTTCTTCCGCGAGTTGAGAAATATTCGCACCAGCGCTGGCAGCGTCTTCCGCAGATTGTAATAAATTATCGGTACTTTCTGCAATGTCGTGGGTATTTCCGGTAATACCAATAACCATATTACTTTGCTGTGAAACAGCAGTTGAAATCTCAGATGTTGCTGAAACGATTTCATTGACATTTTGGCTTACCTGTTGAAACGTTTCCGAGACTTGCGCTGTTTTTTCCACACCTTGCTCTGCTTGCTCAACACCATTTTTCATTGCTTCAACAGAGCGACTTGTGCCCTGCTGTAACTGCTCAATAATACGTTGAATTTCACTGGTTGAATCTTGGGTTCTACTGGCTAATGTTCTCACTTCATCAGCAACTACGGCAAAACCACGCCCTTGCTCACCAGCACGGGCTGCTTCAATTGCCGCATTCAATGCTAGTAAGTTGGTTTGATCCGCTATTTCACGAATTACATTTACAAAGGTGCCTATTTCTGAACTATGAGCAGCTAATTCATCAATCACTTGTGCTGAGTTATTTACCTGTGTTGAAATTGCAGTAATGACATTTGCGGTGTCTGTAATTACCTGTTCACCATGTTGGACATTAACACTTGCTTGCTCGGTTAATTCCTGCGCACCAGTTGTATTTGACGAAATAACTTGCACAGAGTCATTAACTTGATTAATTGAACTGGCCACTTGATGGGTATCTTGCTGCTGCTGCGCAATATTTTTTTCCATAGCTTCCGTTAAACTATTAATATTTACTGCCGCCGATTTCAAAATCGCAACATCATTATCAACATTAACTAGTAAATCATGAATTTTACCCTGCATTTGACTAAAGCGAGAAGCAATATCACCCAATTCATCTTTCGATTCTATTTCTATTTGCTGAGAGAAGTCACCATTTCCTAAACGCTCTGCCGCTAAGTTTATATTTTTAACATTGACACTTAATGAGTGGTAAATACCGACGAGTAAATAACTAATGGCAACCATGATAACAACCAACATAAATGACAATAACCATAGGGTTTGGGTACTGCTACTTTTCAGCTTTTGAATACGCTCAATCAATAATTGCTCAGACATCAACATCAAAGTTAGTAAATTTTGGTGCTGCTCTTTAGCTCTACTTTGTGCTTGGTTAGCACTCCAAGCGATACTGTCTGGGTTGATAACCTCATTACGTAACGCAGTTTGAAAGCTATCTAATGATGAATTCACTTGCTGGTATTGTGCTAAATAATCCTCAAACATATTCGGGGCAACACGCTTTAATTGCTCATTAGTTTTAGCATATTGCACTTGTAATTCATCCACCCGGTTGTCAAGAGCAACAAGTAAGGTATAAGTTTCGGCGCTGAAGCCCTCATTGTTGATAATTGTAAAGGTTAGATCTTTAATACGGCTAATGTACTCAACAAGAGCAGGTATACGAATAACAGCGGCTTCGGCTAAATAAAAAGCCTGAGGGTCTGGCTCTCGCGATAAACCGCTAACGGCCGACAAGTTCTCTCTCAGTGCTAAAGTTTTATCGTAAAACATGGCAAAGTCAGTAAACTGTCGTTCACCAGATTGAACCTCTTGCCACCCTTCAACCAATATCTGTTGAGCATGTGAGCTCAATTCAAGTGAGTTAATTTGTTCTGTTACTGCCGTATCATTGGCATTATTTAAGCGGCTTTTCCCAGATAGCTGCTCTAATTTTTTCACCGCAACTATTTGTTCATTACCGATAAGCTCTTGTTGATATTGCTCCAAATCAGCAACTTGCTGCTTAACAATCCAGATAAAGCTAACGATAAGCGGCACATAGAACATTACCGCTAATAAAGAAAATTTAGCTTTAAATCTCAATGAATTAGAAATGGCAATTGCCGGTTTGAATATTAGCGTCATAGTTACTCTTATCTTTTTTATTATCAACAGTATGCTTACTAAGCATATCATCAGACCAAGATAAGTTAATGATTATTTCAAACTATATTCCAGCACCTCATTGCTAGAAAGCGGGCATAAGGTTAAACCTGCTTTTGACAAGATTACAGCAACAAAAAGTAATAAAAATAATCTTTTGTTGCTGTTAGTATTTTATGAGTACTGTAGCTAGGCAGTGCTGTTAGATTTTTGCTGCCAGTTCTGCAGCTTGCCTAATGGCTCTCTTAGCATCTAATTCAGCAGCAACATTTGCGCCACCAATAAGATGCGCCTGTACACCTTTATCTTCAAGTTGCTGATATAATGTACGTTCCGATTTTTGCCCCGCACAAATGATAACGTGATCTACAGCTAAGGTTTGCTGTTTTCCATCAATTGAGATCACTAAACCTTCATCATTAATTTCTTTATAACTGACACCAGCAAGCATATTCACACCATTTTTCTGTAATGTTGCTCTGTGTATCCAGCCGGTAGTTTTTCCTAGGCCTGCACCAACTTTGCTGGTTTTTCGCTGTAATAGGTGGATTTCTCGAATTGGTGCCTCTTGCTTACCACTTTTCGCTAAACCACCATTTTCAATATAGTCCTTATCAACCCCCCAAGTTTGCAGCCATTTTTCTGGATTTGTTGTCAACGACTCTTCTTCCACAAGGAATTCAGCAACATCAAAGCCAATTCCGCCGGCACCAATAATAGCAACACGTTTACCTACCGGCTCTTTATCACGCAATACCTGCAAGTAAGATTTTACTTTCTTATGTTCAATACCTTTAATATCGAGTTGTCGAGGTACTATGCCGGTTGCCAGTACAATTTCATCA
Organism: uncultured Colwellia sp.; assembly: GCA_913058245.1. Lineage (GTDB taxonomy): Bacteria > Pseudomonadota > Gammaproteobacteria > Enterobacterales > Alteromonadaceae > Cognaticolwellia. Next base: position 30,201 of record CAJXQJ010000013.1, on the reverse strand, counting down.
AATCCCGCCAATATTAATTGCTCTGCTGTCTGCTCTTGGTTTAAATGTAATGCAATGTTGTTCAGGGATATTTGCTTGTTAAAATAACGCAGTGTTTCATAAAATTCTTCCTTGCCTGGAATTTGTTTGGCGTAATTAAATTGGCCACCTATTTCACTGCCTTTATCAAATATTTCGACCTGATGACCACGCTGAGCCGCATAAACACTAAACGCTAACCCTGCAGGTCCAGCACCAATAACAGCGACTTTTTTACTGACTGGTGATTTTTCGAATGTTAACTCAGTTTCGTAACAAGCCGTAGGATTAACTAAACAAGACGCTCGCTGTTGCTTAAAAACATGATCTAAGCAGGCTTGGTTACAACCGATACAGGTATTAATTTCATCACTTTTATTAGCCGCCGCCTTTTCAACAAAGTTTTCGTCAGCTAAAAATGGTCGCGCCATTGATACCATGTCGGCTTGGCCTGCCGACAATATATCTTCAGCAACTTCTGGCGTGTTAATGCGATTGGTGGTTATTAATGGCAACGATACTTCTTTTTTCATACGCTCAGTGATCCAAGTGAACGCTGCACGTGGTACTGAAGTCGAGATAGTTGGTACGCGAGCTTCATGCCAGCCAATACCAGTATTAATCAATGTCGCGCCAGCGGCCTCTACACCTTTTGCCATTGTTACGACGTCTTGCCAGCTATTACCACCTTCAACAAGGTCTAACATTGATAATCGAAAAATAATGATAAAATCATCACCAGCACTAGCACGAACCGCGCGAATAATTTCAGTTGCTAAACGCATTCTATTTTCAATGCCACCGCCCCATTCATCAGTACGCTTATTGACTTTCACACAACTAAATTGGTTAATTAAATACCCTTCAGAGCCCATAATTTCGACGCCGTCATAACCCGCTCTTTTCGCCAATTTTGCTGAGTGAGCGAAGTCTTTAATCGTGCCTTTTATTTGACGAACCGACATAGCTTTTGGCGTAAATGGGTTAATAGGTGATTTAACTTTACTAGCTGAAACACTAAACGGGTGGTAAGAATAACGGCCTGCATGAAGCAACTGCAAACAGATTTTTGTTGGATATTTATGTACTGCTTCCGTAACTTTTTTATGTTTACCCACTTGCCAAAATTTACTTAACTCACAACCAAATGGTGCTAAACGGCCGCGTGTATTAGGACTAATACCGCCGGTAACAATTAGTCCGACACCACCTTTTGCCCTTGCTTGATAAAATGCAGCTAGCTTATCAAAGCCGCCTTTTTCCTCTTCTAAGCCGGTATGCATAGAGCCCATTAATGTTCTATTGGCTAAAGATGTAAAGCCTAGATCTAATGGTGCGAGTAAATGTGGGAAGGCAGCATTGTCATTCATATTAAGTCACTTTTATGTTGGCATAGTAAGTTGTATTTAAAGCTAGTTCATCTTTTATGGTCGAACCAGTTAATGTATAAAATATCTGCTAGTAAGAGAAAACTCAAGCTTTATTTTGACACCTGTCAGATTGGTAGCGTAATTTTGCCAATAAATTGCCTACTTGTTACAATCTTCCACTTCGTTGACGGTTGAAAATTGTTACTTTCCGTAAGGTGACACTTATCATTAAGGTACTAGGCTATTAACAAACAAGATATTATTAAAGCTATTACTAGCCAGCTTCAGACTGAGCTAGCATCAACGCTTATGGCTGCCGATAATGCCCACCAAGCCGCGACTGATGACCAGTCTGTAGCAGAAACACAATATGACACCTTAGCTATAGAGCAGAGTTATTTAGCGGAGGGACAATCAAGGCGTGTCGATGAAATACGTAACGCCATCAATACCTTGGAAAAATTACAGTTTGATACTAGCTTTGAGAGTGCAAAAGTTGTACTAGGGTCGCTGGTGCAAACTGAACAGGATATAACAAAAAAACAGTGGTTTTTTATTGCACCTGTTGCCGGTGGTAAACGCTGCCAACTTTCTTACAATCAAGGCATTATGAATATTACGGTTATAACGCCGCAATCTCCAATGGGAGCCGCACTTTTAAATAAAACGGTTGATGATGAGGTCAGTGTTACCGTGGGAAATAATCAAATTTGTGATTTTATTAGCGAAATAAGATAGCCGCTTTTTCAGTCAAAAAACGGCTACTAAATTAGTTATTTAAAATCGCTTTAATACTGGTTAAATCAGCTGTTTTATCATCAACTTTTAAATAAGCTACCGCTTCATCATGCATAATAGTCGCTTCAATAACACCTGGCATTTCACTCAGTTTTTCTGCAACTTGTATGGCTTTCTCATCGCTATCAATACTTGTTGTAAAACTATAGGCTTTAGATTTTTTCAACGGTTTCATACCTAAAGTTAACAGCAGCCAAACCATAGCAAATACTGCCATGACTAGAAATATACTTTGCTCACCAAACTCGCTTGCAATAAAACCACCAAGTACACCACCTGCAAACGCCCCTAAAAATTGGCTGCTTGCATAAATACCCATTACGCTACCCTTCACACCTGCGGGCGCAATACGTGAAAGAATAGACGGCATAGTTGCTTCTAAATAGTTAAATGCCGTAAAGAACATCATGACCAATACTACAAGTGTTGTAATCGTACTAGGCAAATACCATAGTAATACCAAGGCTAAGGCCAGTAATGCTACAGCGGCGCTAAACATTTGCTTTTCTTTTTGCTTTTTAATACCGATGATCATAAATGGCACCATCAAAAAGAACGAACCAATTAATGTTGGCAAGTACAATTGCCAATGCTGTTCAAGGGCTAAGCCACCAGCAACAAATTGCTTTGGTAGCGTAACAAAACAGGCCGTTAACGCCATATGAAGAATAAAAACTCCCCAATTAAGACGAGATAACTGACTATCAAAAATAAGACCACCTAGTTTTGCTGGTAGTGCAACATTATCACCTTTAGGTGCGGTATTAATTGAATTAGGTACCACAAATTGAATTGTTAGCATGGCAAAAATAGTTAATACGGCGATAAACCAAAACAAGCCACTTAAACCGAATGCTTGCGCAACAATGGGGCCTATGATCATAGCAATAGTAAATGAAATACCAATAAACATACCGATAGTTGCCATCACTTTTGGGCGTTGCTCTTCGCGGCTTAGGTCTGCCGCCAATGCTAAAATGGCACTGGCAATGGCTCCCATTCCCTGCAAGGCGCGACCAATCACCACACCATAAATAGTATCCGACATAGCGGCAACAACACTACCCAATAGAAATACTACTAAACCAGCTAATATCACTGGTTTTCGACCAAATTTGTCAGACAAAATACCCATAGGTATTTGTAAAAGTGCTTGCGTTAAACCATAAGCGCCTATGGCTAAACCAATCCAAATAGGGCTATATCCAATCAACTGCTCACCATAAATGGCAAATACAGGAAGAATCATAAACAGGCCTAACATCCTTAAGCCAAAAACTGAGGCTAACGAAAAGGCTGCCTTTTTCTCAATACTATTTAAACCGGATGCGCTCATGAAACTTGTTAACTCTTAAGTTGTTTGAAATATAGCTAAAAAAACCCGCACATCTTAACACGGCCTCCGAATGAACAAAAACAGAGATTTAAGATGAATTCGGATTAAAAACTGTGCGATAATGCTCGGTTCTAACTTTATGTTCAGATGAAAATAACCTTAAGCGTCATTCGCCGTTATTACCACCTCATTAAGAGGTATTTTAGCGCTTATTGTTAATTCAGGTGTTGATATAGCGTAAGGTAATTTGCAATCAGTCGGGCCATTATTTGCGAAATTCTCGCATAGTGAATGCCGGGCGTTAAACTGGTCACTTTGTCATTATGAAGAAAATTGAAGTCAGGGGTGCACGCACTCATAACTTAAAAAATATTAATTTAGATATTCCCCGCGACAAGTTAATTGTTATTACTGGCCTCTCGGGTTCGGGTAAATCTTCATTAGCTTTTGATACCTTATATGCAGAAGGACAAAGACGCTATGTTGAGTCATTATCTGCATATGCACGCCAATTTTTATCCTTAATGGAAAAACCTGACGTTGATCATATTGAAGGTTTATCTCCTGCTATTTCTATTGAGCAAAAATCAACATCACATAACCCACGTTCAACGGTTGGCACGATCACCGAGATATACGATTATTTGCGATTACTCTATGCCCGTGTTGGTGAACCACGCTGCCCTGATCATCATTTACCTTTAGCAGCGCAAACCATTTCGCAAATGGTTGACCGCGTATTAGCGCTAGACGAAGGCACAAAAGTCATGGTGTTGGCACCCGTGCTGCAAGACCGCAAAGGTGAACACGTAAAACTTTTAGATAATCTAGCTGCCCAAGGTTATATTCGTGCCCGTATTGATGGCGAAGTGTGCGACCTTTCTGATCCCCCAACTCTAGAATTACACAAGAAACACACCATTGAAGTTGTTGTTGACCGTCTAAAGGTGCGTGATGATATTCAGCTACGCTTATCCGAATCGTTTGAAACTGCACTTTCGTTGACATCTGGTACGGTAAAAGTGGCATTTATGGATGCGCCGGAAAAAGAAGAATTAATATTTTCTGCTAACTTTGCCTGCCCTAAATGTGGCTATAGCATGCAAGAGTTAGAGCCAAGGTTATTTTCATTTAATAACCCTGCCGGAGCTTGTCAAACTTGTGACGGCTTAGGTAATCAGCAATATTTTGACCCAAGTCGGGTGATTTCTAATCCAGAGTTGAGCTTAGCCGGTGGCGCAATACGCGGCTGGGACAAGAGAAACTTTTATTATTTCCAAATGCTGCAAGCATTAGCCGACCATTACCAATTCGCCTTGGATTTACCATTTAATGAATTAGATGAGAAAACCCAACAATTAATTCTTCGAGGTAGTGGTAAGCAAGAAATTGAATTTAAGTACATGAACGATCGTGGTGATATTGTTATTCGTAAACACCCGTTTGAAGGTATTTTAAATAATATGGATCGCCGCTACCGTGAAACTGAATCAAATGCGGTGCGCGAAGAATTAGCTAAATATCTCAACAGTCAACATTGTCCAGACTGTAACGGCAGCCGCTTACGTCTCGAAGCACGTAATGTTTTTATTGGAGATACACCACTACCAACTGTAGCTGAATATGCCATTGCCGATGCTTTAGCATTTTTCCAAGGCTTAAACTTAACTGGACAAAAAGGTCAAATAGCAGAAAAGATTCTCAAAGAAATTAACGACCGCTTAGGCTTCTTAGTTAATGTTGGTCTAAATTATTTAAACTTATCTCGCAGTGCCGATACCCTTTCAGGTGGGGAAGCGCAACGTATTCGCTTAGCTAGCCAAATCGGCGCCGGTTTAGTCGGTGTGATGTATGTACTTGATGAGCCATCAATAGGTTTACATCAACGTGACAACGAACGGCTATTAGATACCCTTATCCATTTACGTGATTTAGGTAATACCGTTATTGTGGTTGAGCACGATGAAGACGCTATTCGCGCCGCCGATCATGTTATCGATATTGGCCCAGGTGCCGGCGTTCATGGCGGTAATATTATTGCTGAAGGTGATGTTAATGACATCCTTAAATGTGAACACTCACTTACTGGTAAGTATCTCTCAGGAATAGAGTCGATTGAAATACCTAAAGTTAGAACACCGTTTGATAAAAGCAATGTGGTAGAACTTAAAGGGGCTACAGGTAATAATTTAAAAAATGTAAATTTAACCATTCCAAATGGTTTAATGACCTGTATTACCGGTGTTTCAGGCTCAGGAAAATCGACCTTGATTAATGATACCTTGTACAAGTTGGCACATACAGAATTAAACGGTGCCACAACGCAAGAGCCAGCACCTTACAAAGAAATTATTGGTTTAGAGCAGCTTGATAAAGTTATCGATATTGACCAAAGCCCTATCGGCCGAACACCGCGTTCAAACCCTGCAACATACACAGGAATTTTTACTGCGGTACGAGAAATTTTTGCGGCGACCCAAGAAGCTCGTTCTCGTGGTTACAAACCGGGTCGCTTTAGTTTTAACGTTAAAGGCGGTCGTTGTGAAGCGTGTCAAGGTGACGGTTTAATCAAAGTTGAAATGCACTTTTTGCCTGATGTTTATGTGCCTTGTGATGTATGTAAAAGCAAACGCTACAACCGTGAAACCTTAGAAGTAAAGTATAAGGGCAAAAGCATTCATGAAGTACTAGACATGACCATTGAAGATGCCTTTGAATTTTTTGCGCCAATCCCAGCCGTTAAACGTAAATTACAAACCTTAATGGATGTTGGTTTAAGTTATATTAAGCTAGGACAGTCAGCAACCACTCTTTCTGGTGGTGAAGCACAACGTGTTAAGTTATCAAAAGAGCTTTCTAAGCGTGATACCGGTAAAACACTTTATATTCTAGACGAACCAACGACAGGTTTGCATTTTCACGATATTAAACAATTACTGCAGGTTATTCATCGCCTGCGTGATCACGGTAATACTATCGTTGTTATTGAACACAACTTAGATGTAGTAAAAACAGCTGACTGGATTGTTGATTTGGGCCCTGAAGGCGGCTCTGGCGGCGGAGAGATATTGGTTACTGGCACACCAGAGCAAGTTGCTGAACATAAAGGCTCTCATACAGCGAGATTTTTAAAACCTTTGTTAACAAATTAATATTCAGAAAGACCTTCAGGAATTAACCTGGTAAAACTCAAAAGGCTTGTTATTTTGTAACAAGCCTTTTTTATACGCTAGCATCAAAGTGAAGTTCCGTTTAAGATAAATTTACATTCACCAAGAAATAATTTCTATTAACTAACAGTAGTATGCTAAATGACTAATAAAAATAACAAAATTCAGCAATGGCAAAACCCTTTAATTTATTTACTAGCCTTTAGCAGCGGCTTTTGTATCATGGGTATTGAATTACTCGGCGGCCGAATATTAGCGCCATTTTTTGGTAGTAGCGTTCATATTTGGGGCAGTATTATTACCGTATTTATGCTGAGTTTGTCATTTGGCTACTTAGCCGGTGGTAAACTTTCAACCAAATCGGCATCATTAAATCGCTATGGCATGATTTTTATCTGCGCCGGCATTACCGTACTGCCGGTGGCATTTTCTTCGCAATGGGTTATGGAGCCAATATTCTTGGCCATTGAAGACAGCCGTTACGGTTCATTAGTGGCCTCAATGGCCTTATTTTTTATTCCCACCGTTATTCTCGGCATGATCTCGCCATATTCTGTACGCTTACTGGTAACCGATAAAAATAAAAGTGGCCAAGTTGCCGGTTTCCTCTATTTTGTGTCAACGCTAGGTAGCGCCTTGGGCACTATAATTACATCGTTTTATCTGGTATTACTTTTTGAAGTTAACGATATTATTACCGTGTTTAGCAGCATTTTAGTGGCACTGGGCATTAGCGCTATGCTATTTAATCGTTTGAACCAAAAAAACAAAGTTAACGTTAGCAATGAGATTAATCAGCAAGGAGCAGCACATGAATAACAGTATACTCACTGTTATGTTAGGCATTATCAGTAGTGTCATGCTGAGCAGTATTTTTAGCGCGCCGGTACAAGCAAAAACCATACATAGTGAACGTTCGTTATATCGCAATATTTTAGTTGAAGAAAGACGTGGCTTACGTTGCTTAAAGTTCAACGTCAGAAGTTCAAAAACTCAGCAAAGTTGCATGTTAGTTGATGACCCGCAACGACTCGTTTTTAACTACACTAAAATGCTATTTTCAAGCTTATTAGTTAACCCAAAACCTGAACGTATTTTAATTGTTGGTTTAGGTGGCGGCACAATGTCGAATACCTTGCATCAAATTTTTCCTAACGCCACCATAACCAATGTTGAAATAGACCCTGCGGTGATCAAAGTGGCTAGAGAATATTTTGGCTTCTTTGAAAATGAACATATTACTTCAGTAGTACAAGACGGACGTATTTTCGTCAAACGTGCCGCATTAAAAAAGAAAAAATACGATTGGATAATTCTTGATGCTTTTAACGGTGATTACATACCTGAGCATTTACTAACGAAAGAATTTCTACAAGAAACTAAACAGTTATTAAGTAGTAATGGCGTGCTATCAGCAAACACTTTTTCTGTTAGCGATTTATATAATTTTGAATCAGCAACATATAAAGCCGTTTTTGGTGATTTTTTTAACGTTAGAAACAACCGTAATAGTAACCGTATCATTCTAACAAGCATCAAACCATTACCAGATGGTAAGTTGATTGCTGAACGAGCAAAAGCTCTGGCTAATACTTTAGCGGTATTCGACGTTAATATTGCCGACTTAACTAGCCAGATGACTTCCACCGAAACCGTGCAAGACTGGCCAGAAAACACTCGACTATTAACGGATCAATATTCACCTGCTAATTTATTAAACCTCAGCAACTAACCAATAACAGCCATAAGCCGTTAGTTACTAACGGCTTAACTTTTCTTTTTTAAACTGAGTTTTTTCTTGCCATTAGCACTGGCTGATGTTTTCTTAACATCAATACGCGTGAGTTTACGTTTTGATGATTTATCCGCATTAGATTCAATGGTTTTATTTGCGTGTTTAATATCTGTAATAGCGACTTTCACCGGCGACTCTTCAGCCATTGTTTCAACATAGCTATCGTTCGCTGCAGTTTTTCGAGAGCCTGCAACAGCACTATTAATTTCTGCCATTTCTTGTTCGGTCAAATCACGCCATTGTCCTGGGCGTAAATTTGCCAACTCAACGTTCATAATGCGAGAACGCTTCAGCTTAGTTACTTCATAACCTAAGTATTCACACATGCGACGAATTTGCCTATTTAACCCTTGAGTAAGAATAATACGAAAAACAAACTTACTGTCAGGCGTGACAATACACGGTTTGGTAATCGTGCCAAGAATAGGCACTCCTTTCGACATTCTTTCAACAAAACGCTCACTAATTGGCTTGTCGACCGTAACAATATACTCTTTGTCATGAGCATTTTCCGCCCGCAATATTTTGTTAACGATATCACCGTCACTGGTAAGAAAAATAAGTCCTTCCGATGGTTTATCTAGACGGCCAATAGGAAAGATACGTTTAGTGTGACCAATGGCATCAATAATATTACCTTTTACATGCCGTTCTGTAGTACAGGTAATACCGATAGGTTTGTTATAGGCAATATAAACACGGTCGGTATGGTTACTTTCACTTGCTTTTATTTCTTTGCCGTCAACGCAAACCTTGTCACCCGGGATAACTTTTGTTCCTAATTCGGGCACTTTGCCATTAATAGTAACGCGATTATTTTCAATTAACTTATCAGCAAATCGGCGTGAGCAGAAACCTGAATCACTGATATATTTATTGAGACGTTTTTCGTTATTCGACACAAGTTATCCTAAACAGTAGCAACCTAGTGTTGCATCAATTAATGACGCTATTTTAGCTAAATTTTCCAGTATTGTAGAGTAGAGTTAATGCTAAAAACAAAATATCAATAAAATAGCAGAGCTCAACATTATTATTGCAAAAAACGTAACAGTTAATTTCATTTTTCTATATTTATTACTTGAGAATAAAAGCTTAAGATTACTTTAGTTTTTTATCAGGCAGCAAATACCATGGCAGAAAAAATGAAAACACTTACATTTGAGCAACTTCCACAAGGTGGTTTTGCTGGCTTAATTGAAAAGCGCTTTGTAATTAATCAACACGTTTTTGGCCGTTCAAATACCAAAGCCTTCTCAGGTTTAGGAAATTTTGTCTATTTAGCCGACGCCAACTTTTTACCTTATGGTGAAACTCACATGCATGATCATAAGGAAGTTGACGTTATTTCCGTTGTGGTTGATGGTGAACTTGATCATCAAGGTAGCCTTGGCGATGGTCAACGTTTAAGTTCTGGTGCGGTACAAGTGCAGCGAGCAGGCGGCGAAGGTTTTCGTCATAATGAAATTAACCCACATGATAGTGAAAACCATATGATTCAACTCTGGGTTTTACCTGACGAAGCCGGCAGCGCGGCCGATTATCAAGTTTACCAAGCTGCGCCAGGTGAGTTAATTCAAGTATATGGCGGTAACAAATCAGAGCAAGCAAGATTTAATAGCAAAATATCAATATCGGTTAGCAATATGCTGACAGAGCAAAGTGTCACACTCGACCGTGAAGCTTTATTGTATTTAAGTAAAGGTCGAGCAGAAGTCAATGGCGAAGAGATCGAAGCCCGTAGTTTAGTACACTGCTCTGAAGGTATTAATTTCAAAGGATTGACAGACGGACAAGCAATATTTATTTATCAAACCAACACACAAGGTGAGGCATAATTATGAAAATCGTAGCATTTGGTGCAAGTACCAGTCGCAATTCAATCAATAAACAACTTGCTGCGCATGCCGCAAGCCTTTTAGCAGAGCAACAAGCAAACACTGAAATAGAAGTGCTTGATTTAAATGATTTTGACCTGCCACTATTTAGCCAAGATAAGGAAGAGCAACTTGGTCAGCCTGACGCTGCTAAAGCTTTTTATCAAAAATTGGGCGAGAGTGACGCGATTATTATTTCTTTCGCTGAACACAACGGAAGTTATACGGCAGCATATAAAAATATTTTTGACTGGGCATCTCGTATTGATCAAAAGGTCTTTCAAGAAAAGCCTATGTTGTTACTTTCGGCTTCTCCAGGACCTGGTGGTGCTGGTAGCGTGCTAACTGTAGCAACAGGTTCAGCGCCTTATTTTGCCGGCGATGTAAAGGCCAGTTTATCAATCCCAAGCTTTTATGATAATTTTGATATGCAATCAGGTGCATTATCAAATACTGAATTAAAGCAACAACTAGTAGTCGCAGTTGCCAAATTAGTAAATTAGTTGCTTGTAGTAGTTGCACATTAGAGCATAGGGCTTATTGGTAAGCTCTATGCTTTTGAGCAAATAATAATTAGTTTAAGTGATTAACGTTAAGAGTAAATAAACAACTCGCTTAAATCGCAAAAGGTATTTTTAACGAAAAAGCATAGGGCGATTCACCATAACAACGCAAATGCTCTAAGCGAACTATACCGTCATCAACACTTGGCTGTTCTCCGTCTTCAACCCACCATAAGACATAGTTGGCATTTTCCATCCGCTCAAACCACTGTTGTTTTTTACGCATAAAGTTTCGATGATCGGTTTTAAACATAAAAGCTTTTAAAGCATCAATGGATGACCACACTGACATATTAACAATGATATTTGGATTGCTAAAAGCTTGAATATCGGTCGCGTCGTCACCGTCGCCAGTTAAGCGCCATATAAATCCATCACTCGCTTCCGCAATAGCATTTACACGCGCAAGGTTATCGACAAATTCTTTTATTTCCGGAGCATCAAGTGAGTATTTAGCTTGGGCAATATTTAATTGGGCAAGTTGCATTCTTCATCCTTGTAAATACGGCAGAGCTTATTCTTTAAGCTAATTTACATTAACATGACTTGTCAGTTAACACTATCTAGAGATAAAGCTATTTACATACCAAAATGAGTGATATTAAGAAGAATTAGTTATAATTGTTATTGCTTAAAGCCTCGTACCTATAGATAAGTCAATAAAGTGCAAAGTAAATTGCACTTAATAAGAGTAGTTCACGCCTCTAACTTATTTGTAGTAATTACCTTTCGGTGGTGCACCAAACAAGCTCATCGCCGCTTGCATGTCTTCTTGTGGGTAGTTTGTGATCGCTTGCTGATGGTTTTCAATATTATCCCAGCGTTCAATAATCATAAATTGGTTGCTCTGTTCATGGTGCTTTAATAGCTCACAAGACAAGCAACCTTCTGCTCCAGAAATATATGGAACTAGAGCTTCTAAAAATGAAAAAAGCTCGTTTGACTTCCCTTCTGCTGCGGTAAACTCGTTTACTCGTACAATCGTCATAATACTCTCTCACTTAATCTATTGATGATATTTTCAAATGCTGCTAATCAAAAGTTTTGGTTTAGCAGCATTATTAATGCTTAGCCTTTATCTATTTCTTGTTGTAGTTGTTCTAACGCCTCGGTGATAGCCAAAAATTTCTCACCAAACTCAGTAACATGATACTCCACTCGAGGGGGTAATTCGTTAAAGCTTATTCGTTCCAAAATGCCAAATTCAATGTTTTTCTTCAAGCAAACATTCAATACTTTGGTTGTTAAGCCGTCAACATTTCGCACCATTTCTCCAGGTCGGTTAACACCAGCAGCTAACAATTGATAAACGGTTAAAGACCATTTACAACCATAAATTGTTTCCACCATTCGGGCGCTACCTATAGGCGGTGTTTTTCTAGAAACTATTTTTTCATTGTTATTCATAAAGATGTACCAAAAAGTACCTACCCTACTAAATTGTACCTACTTTTCAACAAGCTAAGTTGCTCGCTATGCTGTCATTACTTTAGCAAGTGTAGACAATCATTTGGAGAAAAATATGAGTAATTCAAACAAGAAATTAGCATTAATTATTGGTGGCTCTAGCGGTATAGGCTTAGCAACTGCAAAACAGTTAGCAAAAAGTGATGTTAATTTGATCATTGTCGGTCGCGATCAAAAGAAACTTAACGCTGCGAGTAACGAGCTTTCACAACTAACTCAAGTTGATACCATATCAGTTGATTTATATAACTCAGCACAGGTTGATAAACTCAACCAAACGATTAAGAAGTTACCTGAACACATTAACTACTTAGTCAATGCTGCTGGTTACTTTAAGCCAACAAGTTTCATTGAACATGGCTTTGCAGAATATGATCAGTATTTGGAGTTGAATAAAGCGACATTTTTTATTTCGCAAGCAGTTGCCAATAATATGATTAAACATCAAGGAGGCGCTATTGTTAATATCGGTTCAATGTGGGCAAAACAAGCCGTTAAAGCGACACCATCTTCCGCATATTCCATGGCAAAAGCAGGCTTGCATGCGCTAACTCAGCATCTGGCTATGGAACTTGCTGAGTATAATATTCGCGTAAATGCCGTTGCACCTGCAGTTGTTAAAACACCAATTTATAGTTCATTTATTGATGAAAAAGACATCGATTCAAGTTTAGCCAGTTTTGATGCTTTTCATCCTATAGGAAGAATAGGAAGCGCTGAAGATATTGCTAATAGTATTAATTTTTTACTTAGCGACAAAGCAGCTTGGGTAACTGGTGCAATTTGGGATCATGATGGTGGGGTTATGGCAGGCAGAAACTAAACTGGCACTTTATTAATTGCAAAAGGAAAGTGGACATATCACAAGAGATACAAATAAAGGCTAGTGGTAATATGTCTGCTTTAAAAGGCTAGTTGCCATTTTTTGTTTCTAATATTTTAAAGTTATGGGATATTAACCGCTCTTAACTATTTGGCCGTGTTGATCTTTGGTGTATGTTTTTGCAACCGTTTAGTGAGTATTTATACCACAAAGTTCAACACGCCCTCGCATTCAAGAAAATACAAGGAACGAATATGGCTTACGAAAGAATTATGGGGCTACAAATTAGTGATGATGTTGAATATCAAAAATATCGTCAGCACATGATCCCTATTCTTCATTCATACGGTGGTGATTTTGGCTTTGATTTTAGAGTTAGCGAAGTACTAAAATCAAAAGATGATAGCGCTATCAACCGTGTTTTTACTATTGAATTCCCCGACAAAGTCGCTATGGAAAAATTTTTTAACGACTCTAAATACCTTGCGGTTAAAAATAAATACTTTCTCAGCTCGGTACAATCGGTCACAACCATATCAATGCATGAGAAAACGCTATAATAAAGTTGTTTAAAATCTTAAAAAGCAGGAAATATGAAAGGCAAAGTAATTATTTTAAATGGCACATCAAGCTCAGGTAAAACAGCACTTGCCAGAGAGTTGCAAATGCAATATTCAGCGCCTTATTTATTGTGTGCCCTTGATGCGTTTTGGGATATGACACCTTACAAGATTCCAGCAGGCTCAAATAATTTTCCTCATATGAAGTTGGCAATGGCAAAGTCAGTACGAGCTTTAGCGGAAACGGGCCACAATGTTATTGTCGATATTATTTTTTGCGGCAAAAAGACTTACGACGAATTCAAAGCATCACTAGCAGGTATTAGCGTTAGTGTGATTAAAGTTGAATGTCCATTATTCGAATTAGAAGAGCGAGAACTGGCACGAGGTGACCGCCCTATAGGTTTAGCTCAATCACAGTTTCGCAGTGTCCATGAACAGGTATCTTATGATTTAATCATAAATACCTTAGATAATTCTCCCAAACAATGTGCAGAAAAACTAATGGCTGCACTTTCGTAACCCCGAGCGTTAAAATGTCTCTAACAAAATTCAAATAAACTTTTCATTACTTGTCAAGTTAAATTGTTTTCGGTGCTATTTTTAACGTTGCTTTTAGCAATAGTCTGATAACCTCATCATGTTGATACAACGCGCCATATTGCTCAACAAACTCAGCAATTTGCTCAGTGGTTGGGAATGAGAAATATTGTCCGGTATCCGCCTGTTGATAAGTGTCAATTCGCTCATTATTCCGCACTTGATTAACAACAGACTCAATTAGCTGACAGCCATCAACGTATAACGACAATACATGCCACAAATAAGATTTATTCGGTTGCACAGCAAATCTCGTTTTGGCTATCACACCCCCCGTATCTATGGTGTTGTCGGTAATAAAATGTAAGGTTGCCGACAGTGTTTTTTCGCTACTAAACATTGCCCAAAATGTTGCCATCACGCCGCGATAATCAGGTAATGATCCAGAATGTAAGTTGATTACGCCGTGTTTAGCGCAATCAATAACGGGTTTCCTTAAAATAACACCGTAACGAATAGAAATAATTAAATCTGGCGCTAGCGCGCTAATTTTATCAATACCATTAGCAGTATTTATTTCATTCAGGGTTTCAATTCTAATACTATTTTTCGCGGCAATTTCTGAAAACAATTTTAACTGATACTTAACATTTTCAATTTTTTGCAGCGACTTAAATACATCGTGCTGCTCAAATTGAGCTAATTCTTTCAACGCCGCTGGCTTTACCTTTTTTCCGCCAACATTACTCGATAAAAATACAGAGAGATTATATTGCTTTAAAGACGGTAATAGTAAGTTCAGGGCTAAATTACTGGCAATATCATTATTCATTAATAAAACAATATTCAAACCCTACTCCATACTTATCAAAAGTTAAATCATTTTAGTCGAGCAGATTCAAAGGTGGCATTGCGAGGTAAATTTGCATCAAAATTTTCCCAATTAGCTTTCGAATCAACAAAATTATGAGACATTGGTCTTTCCTCGATATCGGAATCAAAAATGCCTAAGCGAACACGAACTCTGCTTTTATCTTGAGCATTACTACTATAAACCGGGCTACCACAATTTTTACAAAAATAGCGTGTTCTCCCAGGTTTAAAAGAAAATGTACTCAGTAATTCTTGACCCTTTTCAATTTTGAGATCTTGGCTATTAACAAATCCGTTTGTCGCATAAGCGGTACCTGAATTCTTTCGACAAAGTGAGCAATGACAATGAATAATGTCACTAATCTCACCCGTTACCGCTATCGCCACTTGTCCACATAAACAGCTTCCTAAATACACCTTTTCTCTTCCTTTCAATTGATTTATTTTTATCAAATAACATCTGCTAATTGCTTGACCATGTAATATTTGCAACCTGTTTTTGGATACCCTTGTTGGGTCCATTGCACTTGATAACCATGCTGCTCATAAAACGGCTTCGCTTGAAAATTTAAAGTATCTAACAGAGCCTTATTACAACCTCGTACTTGCGCTGCTTGCTCAATTTTCTTTAAAATTTCACTACCAACATGTTGGCCTCTTAAGCTTTCTGAGACCCATAGCGTATTAATCATTAACCAGTCACCAAAAGTTCTGCCAGCAGCACCAGCAATAATTTCACCTTGCTCATTCGTCAACTTTACCGCTATCGCTTTACGTTTATTAACTTCCCAGCGCGCCCAATTAAATTCAGCAATTTTAGCATCTAAAAAAGCCGTTAATTCTGTACTTGGTTCTTCAATAACTTCAATCTTCAAAATATTCCTAATTGTACTCTAGCCTCAATATTATTTAACGAGTGTACCCTGTTTTTTGATTTATTAAACGATCAAATTGCTAGCAATAAAAAACCCGGATAAACCGGGTTTTATTTAGTTAACTAATGAAGAACAAGTTACTTTTCGAAATAAAATTTCTTACGCTTGTTATCATAGTTACCCACTTCATCCATAGTTTCAGCATTGTATAAACGGCCATTTACCATGGTATATACAACACGGTCAGACAATTGAATATCTTGGCTAACATCACCATCGATAACTAATATATCAGCAAGTTTACCAACTGTTAGTGAGCCAAGTTGGCTATCTAAACCTAATGTTTTCGCTGGCGACATAGTAGCGGTGCGAATTGCGCTTAGCGGCGACATACCACCTTGTGCCATCATCCACATTTCCCAGTGCATAGCCAAACCTTCACGCTGACCATGACCACCAGAATTTACTTCAACACCTAAGTCTTGTAGCTCTTTTGCTACTTTCGCAACATTAATGTGGTTGTAATGATGATGTGGCGCTTTAGTACGGCGCATCGAACGTGGATCTAAAAACTCACTCGGCACGTATTTACTTAAACGAGGGTGTTTCCAAACATCAGTTGTGTCATACCAGAAATGTTCACCTGAAATACCACCATAAGCTACGCCCATTGTTGGTGTATACGCCATTTCTGATTGCGACCATAACTGCCTAATGTCGTCATAAATTTTCGCTGTCGAAATTGAATGTTCTAACGTTGTATGGCCATCAATGATCATTGACAGGTTATGTTGCAACAATGAGCCACCTTCAGGTACGACCATAATTTCAGCTTCACGTGCCGCTTGTACCATTTGCTGACGTTGGTTTCTGCGCGGTTGGTTATAGCTTTTCACACTAAATACACCAGCTTTTTTCAAGCGTTCAATATGAAACTTAGCATCGTCTAAACTATCAACATGTGAAGTGTAACCCGCTATGGTTGCGCCGTAGAGAATACTACCTGTTGAAAATAAGCGTGGCGCAACAATATCACCAGCTTTCTGCATTTCGCTGGCAGCAAAAAACTCGGTAGTATCATTTGAAGGATCATGCACAGTAGTAACCCCCAGCGCTAAACCAGCATAGTTTTTCCAGTTTTGCTGTGGGATAATTTCACTGCTGCCTTGTGGACCATGTGCGTGCGCATCAATTAATCCTGGCATTATAGACTTACCAGTAACGTCAATAACTTTAGCATCAGAAGGCACATCAACTTGTCCTTGTTGGCCAACGGCAATAATTTTATTACCTTCAACAACAACAACACCATTTTCAATTATTTGTTCGCCTTCCATGGTGATAACCTTACCACCAACAAAAGCAACACGGCCTGACGGCTTATCTGCCTTCTCTTTGTAACCTAAGTAAGTTTTTACTGGTGCTTGCTCTTCTTTCTCAGCATTTTTTTTCGCTGAAATATCAAATAAACCACCGACACCTGCTTGATATAAATCAGGCCCTAAACTCCAATACAGTTCATTTGATTTTCCATTCCAGTTAATACTTTCACCAGCACGCATCGACAGTTTTTTCACTGGTAAGTTCTTCGCTTTCGGACCAATATCGATCACCTGACCACGCTCAACAAACGGCGTGACAAAAACTTTAAAGCGTTCAGCAAATGCTAAATATTTACCATCTGGTGAGACTTTGTACTCAGTTGCAAATTTACCTTGGTAAATAGCTTGTTCTTGATCTGAATCTGCTGAGCTTGTTAGATTTACTTTAACAAGTTGCGGCTTTTCACCGTTACGTAGAACGTAGATACGATCATTATGAGCACCAAAATGTGGCATTAAGCCTGATTCGGTAATAAGTTTCGCCTTACCGCCTTTACTGCTAACCGTGTATACACCTGGGTTTAAACCCCATGTTGGATCAGTAATGTAACCGCCTGAGACTTTACGAAAAACAACGGTTTTACCATCCGGAGAGAAACTAGGCTCAATATATTTGCCAGGTTCTTTCGTTAATACTTTACTCTTACCACCTCGAGCCGAAACTAAGCGAATTTCACCTAATTTATTATCATTCCAAGTGCTATACACAACATATTTACCGTCACGAGAAAAACTCGGATTTAACTCAAAATGAGATTTCTGCTTGGTTAATCTTTTCGCTTTACCTTTCACTTTACCGTTGGCAATGGTGCGAACATAAATATGCCCCATTGATTCATAAACAACTTTACGACCATCAGGAGATATTTCGACGTCACGTAGCATTTTTACGTCAAAGTTATCTTGATCAAGGTCTTGTTGAAAACGCAGTGCTGTTTGGATTTTCTTTTCAGTTTTAACATGAAAAGGGATCACGGATGTTTTCTTGCTCTCCAGGTCTAACTTATTAATTTGACCGCCTGACCAAAAAACCATGCCTTCACTGTCGGGTAACCATGCCATGCTTGGATAAACACCATGAATTGCCCAAGTTTCTTGCATATCACGATCTAATCCTTCAAAAATAAGACTTTCTTCGCCACTTTTTAAGTCATACAAATATAAATTTGATTGGAAGTCATCACGGCTAATGTAAGCTAAGTACTTACCATCAGGTGATGGTACTGGGCGAATTGCCCCACCTTTACCTGAAACAACCACTTTTATTTCGCCTGTAGCTAAATCAAGGCGTTTAATTTTATATATGCCTTTTTCTGAATCTTTACTGTAGTGGAAAGTTTTACCCGGCGTGGCATCTTGTGAAAAATAAACATATTTTCCATCGTGTGAAAATGCCGGTTCACCTAAATCTTTTTGTTGATTTGGGCGTTTGGTAAGCATGACACCATTACCGCCAGTTTTGTGGTACATCCATACTTCACCAGCACCTAATGAACGAGCACCAGTAAAATGCTTACGACCAACAATATAGTCGCCATCTGGTGACCATGCAGGACTGTTTAATAAACGAAATGTTTCAGAGCTAACGGCTTTGCCTTCGCTACCGTCTGCTTTCATAATCCATAAGTTATCGCCGCCGTCTTCATCAGAAGTAAAGGCGATATGTTTACCATCAGGACTAAAACGTGGCTGCATTTGCCAAGCAATGTCGGTCATTAGTGCTTTTGCTTCACCACCTTCAATCGGTAATGTATAAATATCACCAAGTAAATCAAAAACTAACGTTTCGCCGTCTGGGCTTATATCAACATTCATCCAAGTACCTTGGCGAACATCAATTTTTGCAGTAATAAATTTCCCTTGTGGGTTATTCACTGACCACTTTTCTGTTTTGGCTTCTTCTGAGGTTTTCACAACATTATCAGCGGCAACAGCAACTTGCCCAGTACCTAAAATAAGTGCGACGCTAAACGCTACCGAAGAGATTCGAGAAGTAAATGTAGACATTATTTTTAAACCTAATCATATGTATGAATTATTGTTATCTCCCTACTAAAACACATCAACGACAAAAGTTTAAGCTTAATGCGATAAATAGTATTAAATTGCCGTTCAGTGCCAATTGTTAACTAACTGTAAATATAAATTATTTTTATTAGAAAAAGCGTGAATAATTAGACAATTTTTTATTTTTCAGTATGGTAATGAAATAACCATAATAAAAATAAGGATAGGTTTTTATGGAAAGATTAGCAGAAGCACAAGCAAGTTTAATTGCCACTTACTCGCTATATAACGCGGCAAGTGAAAAACCATTACCGACCATTGATGCCAACGACACAGAAACGTTGAAAGCGCTACTAGAAGTGATTCAAAATCGCGAGGCTATTGCCTACGTGCAGAAAGCGAAGAAGTCATTACCAAGCGAAGTGGGTGAATTAAAGCGATTACTTGCTGATGTAATGTTGTTACTTGATGGCGTTGATATCAAAGAAATCAAGGCAAAAAATAAAGTATCAACTGATCAAGAATAACCAATTTAAGTCACCTTAACGTATCACTAAAAACTTAATCATACTTTACTGTGGTTGATAACCCCAACGTGGCATAATCGTTTGCTCGATAGCTAAATGATCGAGTAAACGCCCGACCATAAAATCAATCAAGTCATTAATCGATTCTGGCTGATGATAAAAGCCTGGTGCTGCAGGCATAATAGTTACGCCCATTTGCGATAAGGTCAGCATATTTTGTAAATGGATAGTCGAAAACGGGGTTTCACGAGGCACCAAAATCAATTGACCGCGTTCTTTAATCACCACGTCCGCCGCTCGTTCAATTAAATTATCACTCATACCTTGGCTAATTGCCGCTAAGGTTCCCGTTGAACACGGACAAACCACCATTTGTTTTGGTGCTGCTGAGCCAGAAGCAACAGGTGAAAACCATTGCTCTTTACCAAAAACAATAATCTGCTCTGCTTGGGCATTAAACTTAGTTGTTAAAAATTGGCTAGCAGCATCTGGCGAACTTGGCAGCTTAAGTCCTAGTTCAGTATCAAACACCACTCGCGCAGCACTTGAACATAAAACAAAGACTTGATAATTCGCTGCAACTAAACACTCAAGTAAACGTAATGCATAGGCTGAACCGGAGGCACCGGTAATTGCCAAGGTAATCTTATCGGTAAATTTTACTTGGTTTTTAATAGTACTTTCTTGTTGCACTGAGCCACCTAAATAATCAAATAATACTGAAATGAAGTTAAATTTTTGCCACTAATAATACTAGCTGCAAGCTATTATACATCAGAAAGTGCGCTAAGGAGCTTTTGATGTATGCCACCAAAGCCACCATTGCTCATCACCACTATAGTATCACCCGCTTGGCTTTGAGCGGCAATATCGCTGACTAAGCCATCCAAATTCTGCGTCACAGTACAAGGTTGCTGGCAATCGCTAATTAAGCTGTCGACTGACCACTGCACTTGTTCACCTTGATAAATAAAAACTAAATCCGCCTCAGATAAAGACTTTGCTAAAGTATCTTTATGCACACTAGATTTCATGGTGTTTGATCTTGGCTCCAAAACGGCAATAACCCGTTTATTGTCCACATTTGCCCGCACTGCGGCTAGTGTTTTTGTGATAGCGGTTGGGTGATGAGCAAAATCATCAAATACCCTTATTTGCTTCACTTCGCCTCTAAGTTCCAATCTACGCTTAGTGTTAACGAATTCGCCTAATGCTTCAATTGCCACGGCAGCAGGCACACCAGCATGCCGTGCAGCAGCTATCGCCATCAAGCCATTATCAATATTAAAGTCACCAATTAAATTCCACTTAACACACCCTTGTAGCTCTCCTTGAAAGCGCACAATAAATTCACTGCCATCAACGCAACATTTTTCAGCATGCCAACCCGACATCTTACTGTCGTCATCTACACTAACTTCCGTTGGTGTCCAGCAGCCCATAGCAAGGGTTTCATTAATAGCGGTTTCATTTTGTGGTGACAGTATTAAACCGTTGTTAGGTACCATGCGGATAAGATGGTGGAATTGACGCTGTATATCACTTAGATCATTAAAAATATCAGCATGGTCAAATTCCATGTTGTTTATCACTAATGTATTCGGTCGATAATGAACGAACTTAGAACGTTTATCGAAAAATGCCGTGTCGTATTCATCAGCTTCAATCACGAAAAAAGGGGCTGAGCCTAAACGCGCAGAACTATCAAAGTTTTGTGGTACACCACCAATTAGAAACCCCGGTTTCATACCCGCGTACTCTAATATCCAAGTTAGCATAGAACTAGTGGTGGTTTTACCATGTGTACCAGAAACCGCCAATACCCAACGGTCTTTTAATACATTTTCTAATAACCATTGTGGCCCAGAGGTATACGCTATTTTTCGGTCTAATACATATTCAACCATAGGGTTGCCACGTGTCATGGCATTACCGACAATAACTAAGTCAGGTTCATCTTCTAAATACTCTATTAAATAACCTTGTTTTAACTCAATACCTAACTGTTCGAGTTGCGTACTCATCGGAGGGTAAACATTGGCATCACAGCCCGAAACACGAAATCCCATTTGCTTTGCAATTGCCGCGATTCCACCCATAAAGGTGCCACAAATGCCTAATATATGAAGGTGCATAAAAGCCTTAATTGATCCGGATAGCAAACCTGTATATTTTTATTTTGGTAATAAAATAAATAACTGCTTTTGCTATAATCGCTCTTGCACTCAGTACACAGGCAAGAACTTCGTTAAATTTATTTGGCGTTCAATATACCTTAATCGAGTAAAAATACATATTGCAAAATCAAGGATTTTTGCTCACTATCAATGCGATTAGCGTTCGCACTACAGAAGGGATTTCATGACTAAGGCAAATCTAAAAAATATTAATGTTTATCCATTAAAATCAGGCGCAGGTATCGAGTTATCGTCAAGTTGGGTTGAAGAGCTTGGTTTGACCTTCGACCGTCGATTTGTCGTTGCCAGCCCGGAAGGTGAGTTTTTTACCGCCCGTACCGAGCCAAGTTTATGCCTTATTCAAGCAAATTTAACGGCCTCAGGTTTGATACTAACGGCACCCGACATGCCAGCCTTAACCCTTGATTACCAAAAATTAACGAACAACTACACCAATGTTCGTGTTTGGAAAGACAACATTAACGCACAGCAATGCAGCTCTAATATAAATTCATGGTTCACACAATATTTGCAAAAACCGAGTCAGCTATTATTTTTTGGTAGGGATTCTCAACGCTTTGTTAAAAACCGAAAAACGCAAGTAGGTTTTGCTGACGGCTATCCGCTTTTATTAATTTCTCAGGCTTCCTTGGAGCAGCTTAACACTCAAATAAAAACCGATGAAACCACTATAGCAATGGCACAATTTAGGCCAAACATTGTTGTTAATGGTTGCGATGCCTTTGCAGAGGACTCATGGCAACACATTCGTATAGGCGAAGTAGAATTTGAAATCACTAAACCTTGTACACGCTGCATTTTCACAACTATTGATCCCCTCACTGGTGAAAAGCATCGCCAACAAGAACCATTAAAAACCTTAAAAAGTTATCGCCAACTCGAAAATGGTGACGTTATTTTCGGACAAAACTTGGTGCCGTTGAATCAAGGACAAATTAAGCAAGGTGACAGTATTGAAGTTTTGAAAACACAATCCCCGCCAGTACTTAAAGAGCCGTTTACCACCAGCAATCAAACAAAGACTGCTGAAAACAACGAACAGACTACGTCAGCAATTCCAAAAACTAAAACGCCTAGCATTTATTTTAATAGTTTCAATAAAACCGTTAAAGGCAATAATCAGCAAAGTTTATTAGAACAAGGTGAAGATGCGGGCCTGCTGTTACCTTATTCTTGTCGTGCAGGTATGTGTGGCCGATGTAAAGTACAGTTAATCTCAGGTGAGGTTAGCCAACATTGCCAAGATGGTTTATCTGATGATGAACAAAACCAAGGCTATATTTTGAGCTGCAGCAGCACACCATTAACCGACGTAGTAATTGAACATCCAGCAAGAAAACGCCGAGCCGACAGTCAAAATTAAGTGATTAATTAGGAAAACCATGAAGTTAAATTGTGATTTAGGTGAGTTTAAAGAAAATAATGACGCAGAGATAATGCCGTATATTGATATGGCCAATATCGCCTGCGGCTTTCACGGTTCAGACCCCTTAACGATTAAGAAAACTATTCAGTTAGCCGCCAAACATAATGTCATAATAGGTGCGCACCCTAGTTACCCTGATATTGAGAACTTTGGCCGTCAATCAATGACACTCGCTGATGACGAGTTAATTGCGATAATTCAATATCAAATAGGGGCGTTACAATCGTTATGCCATGCTGAGAACACCCACGTTACCTACGTAAAGCCTCACGGTGCCCTTTATAACGATATGATGAAAGATGAGCAGATATTTACCCTTATTTGTCGCGCTATTTCACAACTTAATAGAAACAGTAGCCAACCTCTTACATTAATGATCCAAGCACTGAAAAACACCACAGCATTTGAGCAAATAGCTAAAGCACATACCATTGAACTTTTATTTGAAGCGTTCGCTGATCGTGCCTATCAAGATAATGGTTTACTAGTACCGCGAAGTGAAGCTGGTGCTGTGCTTAGCAATAACGAAGCAGTAATTCAGCGCTGTAAATCTCTCATCAATAAGCAGCCGCTATTAAGTATTAACCAAAAACCTATTGAGTTTCATCTTGATGCGTTATGTGTTCATGGCGATACGCCCAATGCTTTAGCTATGCTAAAAGCTTTACGTGCCACCTTAAATGCTTGATACGGCTATTGACACTATGGCAAATATAGAAAGCAAGTTATCACAACTTCCCTTCAGCATCGAAATAGTTGCAGAAAATGCACTGCTGTTAAATTGGCCACAAGAAATTGCTATTGCTCAACATAACCAAATTATTGCGTTGCAAATCTTGCTTAATAAACAGCTCCCAAACTTGATTATTGATGCTATTGCCAGTTATCACAGCTTAATGATTTATTACGACTTCAACATTGTTAACACTGAGCAAATTATTAGGCAAATCGTTGAATTATTTTCTACCAACACTCAACACGGTAATTTAGAAAATAAGCAAAATTCAACAGATATTATTGAAATTCCCGTTTACTATGATCATGAGCACATATGGGATTTATACTCTGTTGCCAAGCAATGCCAAATGACTGCTAACGAAGTTATCAAACTACATAGCTCCACAACTTATCGCAGCTATGCTTTAGGCTTTACGCCAGGGTTTTGTTATTTAGCCAGCTTGCCAAAAGCATTACAGTTGGCAAGAAAATCATCTCCTCGCACTAAAGTGCCAAAAGGTGCCGTAGCGATTGCCGAGCAACAAACAGCTATTTATCCTAATGAAAGCCCTGGTGGTTGGCATATTATCGGGCAAACCCCACTACCTATGTACCAAGCCTTGTCTAACAAATTCACGCCAACAATCGCTATCGGACAAAGCGTGCGCTTCAATGCTATATCTAAAGCAGAGTTTTTGGCTTTTAATGAAGGCAAAACACAATGACGACAAACTACCTCGAGGTTGTTGCGATAAATAGCCATGCCAGTATTCAAGATTTAGGACGAGTTCATAGTCAACATTTAGGCTTCAGTGCCAGTGGTGCGGCCGACGAATATGCTTTTCTATCAGCAAACAAGCTTATTGCTGAACATCGACACTCATTAAACCCAAAAAAGTCACAACTCAATTGCGCCGCTATTGAAATAACCTTAGGGCAAATTAGCTTTCAAGCCCACGGCGATTGCTTAATAGCGATCACAGGGGCTGACTGCCAAGCTAAAATCAACAACCTGGCAGTAAGCAATTGGCAATGCTTGCAACTTAACGCGGGTGATATTATTGAATTTACCATGCCAAAAGCGGGCTTACATAGTTATTTAGCGATTGCTGGTGGGGTTCAGTTACAAGAGAATCAACAACCATGGTTAGGCAGTTTTTCACAAACGACAAATGAAGTAGCGTTAGGCTTTTCTGGCAAGCCATTAACAAAAGCAAGTAAAGTTTATTTCAAGCCAGCCGCGTTCATAACTTCAGAATTAACTAACGCTGCAACATCGGTTATTCCAAACTCACAGATGAGTAAGCCAATACCGCAGCAATTTTACGCTACACAAACATTAACCCTACGTTTTATTGCTAGCCCCTTGTTTTTAAAAATGACGGCAGCCATGCAAAAGCAATGGTTATCAAGCAGCTATAGTATTTCAGCCGATAGTAACCGTATGGGCTACCGTCTACATTTACAAAATCCCGATAATACTTCAACTAACAAGCCAATTCTTTCCGGTGTTCTACGCGCAAGTTGCCGCCTATCAAAGCCAGTTTGCTATGGCATGATCCAGCTGCCTGCTAATGAAGAGCCAATAATTCTAATGAAAGAACGACAAACCATGGGCGGCTACCCTGTATTAGGTACTGTAATGACAACTGACTTATTTCGTTTAAGTCAAATGCGCCCCGGAGCCAAAGTAAACTTTAGTATCATTAACGTCCAACAAGCACAGCAGCAGTTACGAGCTTTTTATCAAAGGTTTTCATAAACTCTTTTCACCTCCATTGAGAAGAATTGGTCTATTGAACAGCCAATAATCAACTTAATATTCACACAATTCACCAAGTTTACTTTGTAAGCTTTACGGTTAGTTCCTCAAAAAAGCACCTATTTATTGTTCCAGATCAGATTTGCGACGTTATTCAGCGTTTTTTCGCTTTTTATCGTTCTCATTCGACCAGAGTAGTGCTAATTTTAGCGCATTGAAAAGTTACTCGTTTTTTGAGCAATTAAAACTTACTGCATTCGAGACATAATTTATTAGGAATAGGGTAAGTAAAAAGCAAAAATGAGATATAACGATTTGTAATTAAATTAAATTTTGTTTGTTTTGACAAATAACAATGATTAAAAAAATGCCTTAAACAAGCTGGAATTTTGACTAACTTATTACTACGGTTGATTAAAAAATAAACTCTCTCAAGTTTAAACATTAAGGTTTGATATTATGAAAACTAACATAAAATACACTTCTCTAGCTTTACTCTCAGCATCAATTTTAGCTGCTCCATTAGCATTCGCTGAAGAAACATCAGTAGCTTCAGGCGTTAAAAAAGCACTTTCTGACAGCAAAGTAAAACTTAGCTTCCGCGCTCGTTATGAAGGCGTAGACCAGGACGGTATCGACGACACTGCTAGCGCATTAACATTAAAAAGTCGTATTACAGTAAACACTGGTAGTTTTGAAGGCTTCTCAGCTGGTTTAGAAGTTGACAACGTGACTGATATTATCGACAACTACAACAGCACCACTAACGGTGAAACAGACTACCCAGTAGTCGCTGACCCAACAGGTACTGATGTAAACCAGTTTTTCTTAAAGTACAGCACAGATAACTTCTCAGCTACTGCGGGCCGTCAACGTATTTTGCACAACAATCAACGCTTTGTTGGCGGTGTAGGTTGGAGACAAAACGAGCAAACTTACGATGGTTACCGTTTCCAAGTAACCCCAGCAAAAGGTTTCTCTGTTGACTACAGCTACGTTTACAACGTAAACCGTATTTTTGGCCCAGACAGCCCTAAAGCGGATTTACACGGACAATTCCACTTATTAAACACTGGTTACAAAATTAATAAAGATCACAAGATCAATGCTTATGCATACTTACTTGATTTTGATACTGCAGCTGGCTTATCTACCGATACATACGGTATGAGCTACAACGGTAAATTTGGTCCAGTTATGGTGAACGCAGCTTACGCAACACAAAGTGAAGCTGGTGATAACACTAATGATTTCAGTGCTGACTACTACAATGTTGAGTTAGGTACAAAAGTTAGCTCAGTAACCTTATTAGCGGGTATTGAATCTTTAGGTAGCGATAATGGTGTGGGTTTCTCAACTCCTTTGGCTACTTTACATAAATTCCAAGGTTTTGCTGACAAATTCTTAGGCACACCAAGTGAAGGCGTTGAAGACATCTACTTTACTGCTAAAACTAAAGTAAATGGAATTAAACTTTCTGCTACGTACCACGACTTATCTTCAGACGTTGACGGTATTGATTATGGTTCAGAAATTGACGTTGCTGCAGCTTATGCGTTTAACAAAAACTATAGTGTATTAGTTAAACTTGCTAGTTACAGCGCTGATGACCACGGTACTGACACTGACAAACTTTGGGTACAAGTTGCCGCTAAATTCTAAATAGAGCGCAAGCTAAAAAGTTATCAGCAATAAATATTAAAGGGCTTAAACTAACGTTTAAGCCCTTTTTTATATACTGGACGTATAAGAGCGTATATGTACAGAGTGTACTGTATGCCACGATTACATGGATAAGAAATAGTAGCGATACCTGTTAATTTTCAACCTCAAGTTTGTTAAGACTAAGTCTAGGGGTAGAATGGCTATAAATAAAAGATTAGAATAGCGCCCGCTTTTTCAATCTAGCTTAGCGCAGGTACTTTTTTGTTATTAATGATCGACAACTATGACTCTTTTACCTTTAACTTAGTGCATTATTTTCAAGCACTCGGGCAAGAAGTTATGGTTGTTAGAAATGATGAGATTACCTTAGAAAATATCGCCGAACTTGCGCCGAAAATTATTGTTATCTCTCCTGGGCCATGTGATCCTGATGCTGCTGGTATTTCCTTGGCAATTATTGACAGGTTTAAAGGTATAACTCCTATTTTAGGGGTTTGTCTTGGTCATCAATGCATTGCACAACATTTTGGCGCCGACGTTATTAAAGCCGATAAAGTAATGCACGGTAAAACGAGCGCTATTAGCCACAACGGCCAAGGATTATTCGCCTCACTGCCGCAACCTTTAACCGTTACTCGCTATCATTCATTAGTGGTTGATAAACAAACACTACCTGATGAACTTGAAGTAACCGCTTGGTTAGGCAACGAGCAACAACTAGAGATTATGGCGCTACAACATAAAACCTTAGCCATTGCCAGTGTGCAATTTCATCCAGAGTCAGTACTAACTGAACAAGGCCATCAATTGTTGCAAAATTTTATTGATCAATACTGCAATCAAATAGATGATAATATTAATGAAACAAGCTAACTAGTCGATAACCTAATTAGTCATTATACAATAGCAAACCTATAATTAAGTTCTGATGCAAATATTTGAAGATAATAAACTCGTTGCTCCAATTTACAGTCGCGCTATAAGCCTAGCGATTAGTAAAGACTTTGCCCAACTAAAAAACGGCAAAGTGCGAGTTGCTAAGCATCAAGACAGCGAACAACTCAACCGTCGCCGCGAATTATTGGCAGTTGAAGAAGAAGCTAAAAAAAATAAAATCATCCAAGAACATGGCCAAGAACACTTTAAAGCACAAGTGATGAGCAAGTTCTTCAGCCAAGTTTCAACGCAAGTTAATAAAGAATTTGATAACAAAGAACATCTTTACAGCAATATATTAAAAATAGAAGACGCCGCACCTTCTATCATGGAGATACTGGCAGTTAAAGCCGCCTCCATTAACCGCATTACTCCGCTTGCTAAAGCATTACCTTGGCTATGTACAGAATTAATAAATTTAGTTAATAAGCCGCAATATCGGAAGCGTTCAGACATCCAAGTTACTGAACCAAATCTCGCATTAAGTTATGTTGGCCTTGATAACCTTAAGCTTGTGATGCCAACATTTATGCTTAAACATTGGCTACCAATTAGCACTGCACCATATCCGCTAATGAAAAGAAAGCTGTGGAATGATAGCTTATCAATCGCCTTGGCGTCGCAACGTTTAGCGAAAGAGCAAGGGCTAGATGAATTTACTGCATTTACTGCTGGCATGTTGAGTAACCTAGGTTTACTTGCTGTTACTCGTGGTTTTTTAAACACTTATAATGAGTTATATAATGAAGAACTGCGTAGCGCATATGAAAATAAAGATAAAAGGCTGCATGACGTACTCGTTGAACTTGATGTTTCACCTGACTTACTGCTTGAGCAACTTATGCAACGAAGCAGCAAAGTAGCGGCCGACATGGTTGAACTCATGCGCTTTGATCGTTTACAAATCACTGAAGCCCTATTTGACCTAGCCTATGCTATTAATATTAACCATATGTGCCCTATCGCAAAGTTAGTCACAAAAGCCAAGGCTTATATTGCTTTTAGAAGTTTAGCGAAAGAAGATTTAATTACTTCCGAGGAAGCGAAAATATTGCTTACCGCCGGGCAACTAAGCACTAATGATATAGCTTTATTGAAGAAAAGCGATATTGACCATATTAAATTAAATTTTAATTAAAATTATTTTTGATTAATTATGAAACTTAAACTCGATTAGAGATCTTGCCAGCCGACATAAGGCGCTAGTTACCGACTTCAGCTTAGTAAAAACCGACCAAACATAGTTATGCACTAATATTGAATAAAAACGGCTAAGCCTTTATTTTATAAGGGGTACAGCGCCACGAAGCAAGACAATGCTGCTTTTTTCTGTCATAATCCCTGTCTATTTTTTGATTAGTGCTACCTTTTAAGCGGTAATACTGATTAATTCATTTAATTTTGTTCACTATGTTTGTTCAAAATTAATATACATATATTGATTACAATATCCTAATTATGAGAGGAGTTTACAATGTCTAACCACTTCCCGGTAAATCGTGAATTATTTGATGAT
>CAJXQJ010000012.1 GCA_913058245.1 uncultured Colwellia sp. | reverse complement strand
TTTTAGAGATTTTTGGCCCGCCGTCAACAGCTAAATGCATTTAATTTGCAGAAAACTGTTTGTTTGAAGATTTATTAATCAAAGCGAGTGCTATATGAGCTTTCGGATCATATATAACGATAATTAACGGCTATTTGATAGGTGAAACTATATTTTATTAGCAACAAGTTTTCTGCTTAAATTCAGTTTTGCTATTATACCAATATCATTTATCTATTATTTTACCTTTATGTATAAAAACGATTTACGTAGTTATCGCGGTATTACCCCTAATTTTACAAAAACTGTCTATATTGACGACTCTTCGGTATTAGTTGGTGACATTACGATTGGAGAACATTCAAGTATTTGGCCTCTTGTTGCTGCTAGAGGTGATGTCAACACTATTACTATAGGTGAAAATACTAACATTCAAGATGGCACAGTACTGCATGTTACAAGGAAGTCTACCAATAACCCTAAGGGTAACCCACTTATCATTGGGGATAATGTAACGATCGGGCATAAATGTATGTTACATGGCTGTGAACTCGGCAATAGGATTTTAGTTGGGATGGGCGCTATTATTATGGATGGTGCAATTATCGAAGATGACGTATTTATTGGTGCAGGTAGTTTAGTGCCGCCTAATAAAGTATTAAAGAGTGGATATTTATATGTCGGCAACCCTGTAAAACAAGTAAGAAAGCTAAAAGAAAGCGAGTCTAACTTCCTTCTCCAATCTGCAATTAACTACGTCGAATTAAAAGATGAATATTTATCAGAGAATTATTAGTTAGAAATAATGAATTGCTTTACCTCATATTGATATGTATTTCGTTTCCTTCTGGCTCATTTTTTTCGAGCCAGAGTTCAGCTACCTCTTCTAAATCATATTTTAAGCAACGATCAATTGAAGCCAATTGTTTTAGTTGCATTGAATGAAAATAAATTGTCATTCTTTGCCCTGAAATTTGCCCGGTAAAAGACCAAGCATCATGCTCTTGACTAAAGTTCAAATCATCATTAAATAAGATGGCTTGGTTCATTAATGTAACTCTCTCTAGTTATTGTTAAGCTCTGCTCTTAGCATAGTTAAAACTGGTTCAACATCAGGGCGTATATTTGTCCATAAATAATAACTTTCTGCCGCCTGCCCCACCAACATGCCCAGACCATCAAGTACACACTCAACACCCAACTGCTTTGCTTGTTTTAAAAATACTGTTGGCTTTTTACCATAAACCATATCATAACAGGTGTTCGCACTTGCCAATGTTTGTGATGATATAGGTAAACTTGCACCTGAAAGCCCTGCTGATGTTGCATTAATTATAACATCAAAGCTTAAATGTTCAGTTTCTTCAAAGGTAAGTGCCCTAACGTCGAACTTAGGATATTGGTCAGCAATATTCTTCGCTTTACTTAATGTTCTATTGGCAATGGTTAATGATTGCGGCGCTTGCTCAATTAACGCTTGTACAACACCTTTAGCTGCACCACCAGCCCCCAATAGTAAAATTTTACTGTCGCGTAATTTAACTCTATGCCTAAGTAAGTCATGCACTAAGCCTATACCATCAGTCGTATCACCGTAAATAACGCCTTGAGAAAATATTAAAGTATTGACTGCTCCAGCAAGTTTAGCTTTTTTACTGAGCTGATCACACAAAGCAAAAGCTTGTTCTTTAAAAGGTGCTGTAACATTGGCACCTTTACCATTATTAGCAATTAAGTTTTGAACCGCTAAATCAAACTTATCTAATTCGACTAATTCACTTTGATAATTCATTGATTGCTTCGTTTGTATGGCAAATTGTTGATGAATAGATGGGGATTTTGATTGGGCAATTGGATTACCGAAAACGCGAAATTGATCCATAAGTTTACTGGCTTGAATGTTTAAATGTAGACTAACTCAGTTATGAAAAGATGAAAACAAAAAAGCAGTAACTAAATTACTGCTTTTTATATCATTAATATCTGGCTAAGAATTTATTAAAATTTGTAGCCTAACATTAGTGAATAAACCATAGGGTCAACATTAACTTCCGCTTTACCTATATTGTTACCGCCAACATCGAATGTTGCGTCAGAGTCAATATCAATATAACGAATTGATGCATTTAACGACCATTTATCATCTAAGTGATAATCAGCGCCAACTTGCGCCGATAAGCCGAATGAACCGTCTAGTTCTAAGTTGCTTAAACCTAAAGACTTAGGTGCAGCAGCAAATTCTTCATCAAAGAAAACCGTATAGTTAATACCAACACCTACATAAGGCTTAAGTGCTGAGTTCGTGTCAAAATAGTACAAAGCACTTAATGTCGGTGGTAAGTGTGATACTTCACCTAAATTCGCGCCATCAACACCTAAAACAGCGTTAGGGTCTTGAATGGTAATATCGTGCGTAAAAGGTGTAGCAGCTAAAAGCTCTACTGCCCAGTTGCTATCGTAGAAATAAACAAAGTTCAAACCTAACTGAGTGTTGTCATCAACAGTTAGCGTCATTGTAGAATCAGCGCCCGCTAACATAATGTTAGATTTGCCACTATCAGGCGTGATGTTCGTTGCACCACCACGAACAATAAAATCGCCAGCTTGGTTAGCTAAAGCAAGTGGAGATAATGTAAGAGCGGAAAGAATTAATCCATTAATTACTGAAGTTTTCATGAGCGCATTACCTTTTGTTAAATATAAAGAATATTGGATTTCGTTAATGAGGTAATTTTACGCCTGCGAATTAATAGAGTAATTGATCTAGCGCAAGGTTTGTGAGAAACCGCAAAATAATTGTGGTTTTATATTGAAAGTAATAAAAAATGCTTAGGTTTTGTGACTAAACGCACAAACAACAACTTAAAATAAAGACTTTTATTCTTTGCATTGCTTGTACGTTATAAGAATACAGCGAGGTTATGACAACCAATCTTGAGGCACTAGGTAATCTTGTAGTTTCTCTTCTTCACTACCCGCTTGCGCTTGAAAGTTATACTCCCAACGTGCCAATGGTGGCATTGACATTAAAATTGATTCTGTTCTACCCCCTGACTGCAAGCCAAACAAGGTACCACGGTCAAACACTAAGTTAAATTCAACATAGCGACCGCGACGATATAACTGAAACTGGCGATGATTTTCAGTAAATGGCGTATTTTTACGTTTCTCAATTAAAGGCACATAGGCATCGATAAAACCGGTACCGACTGCTTTCATGTAAGAAAAACACTCATCAAATGACCATCTATTTAAATCATCGAAAAATAAGCCGCCAACACCACGAGTTTCGTTACGGTGCTTTAAGTAGAAATATTCATCACACCATGTTTTATACGCTGGATAAATCTCATCACCAAATGGCTGACAAATATCTTTAGCTGTTTGGTGCCAATGCACCACATCTTCTTTAAACGGATAAAACGGTGTAAGGTCAAAACCACCGCCAAACCACCAAACTGGAGCTTCACCTTCTTTTTCAGCGATGAAAAAGCGTACATTGGCGTGTGAAGTTGGAATAAATGGATTTTTTGGATGAATAACTAGTGACACCCCACAAGCTTGCCATTTTCGCCCTGCTAATTCTGGACGATGCGCTGTCGCAGATGGTGGTAACTTATCGCCTGAAACTACTGAAAAATTTACTCCACCTTGTTCGATAACATTACCATTTGTTAAAACACGTGTTCTGCCACCGCCACCTTCTGCACGTTGCCAATTATCTTCAACAAATTTACCACCACCATCAGCAGCTTCAAGTGAGGTACAAATTTGATCTTGTAATGATTTCAGAAATTCGATGACAACGTTAATGTCTATAGTACTCATGAGCGAATGATTTCCCCGGAAAGTGCATCAATAATAGTTGAAGGCTGATCAAAGCCTAAGGTGTTACCTTTAATAATAAAATCAATCTTATCAGACAATTCACTCGAAATATCTTGCCACGCTTTAGCCGGCTCACCGCCACTTAAATTAGCGCTAGTGGAAACTATTGGCTTATTAGTCGCTTTACATAAAGCGACAACATCAGGCTGACTAGTAATACGAACAGCAATAGAGTCAAACTTTCCAGAGAGTAAAGGAGACAACTGTGATGCTTTGGCAACTAGTTGAGTGATACCATCAGGCCAACGGGATAATATCAAAGCACGTTTATCTTGCGGTATTTTAGAGTCTTCAATATAAGGGAGTAATTGCGAATAATTTCCTGCCAGCAAAATCAAGCCTTTATCCACTGGGCGGTTTTTTATCGCCAAGAGCTTTTCTATCGCCTCGTCATTATCAGGGTCACACCCTAAGCCAAATACGGCCTCTGTTGGATAGGCTAAAATACCACCTTGTTGGAATGCTTCTAACGCTGTTGTCATTGAATTCTATTTTCGCTAATAAGTAAAAAGATAACTTATCGGGGATTATACGTTTTTAAACGAAAAACAACATAATTAGTAAAAAAAAACGGTAACAGCTGTAAGCAATTACCGTTTTAATAAATGTTAAAGCTCTAAACTTCGAACAGCTCTTTAATTTTTTGTCGTAATACAAATTTTTGTACTTTACCTGTCGACGTTTTAGGTAACTCACTAAAGATAATAGTTTTAGGTACTTTAAAACCCGCCATATGCGCTCGACAGTGCTCAATAACATCTTGCTCTGATAACTGCTGATCTCTTTTTAGCCCAACAAATGCACAAGGAGTTTCTCCCCATTTTTCATCTTTTTTTGCAACCACTGCCGCTTCTAGAATTGCTGGATGTTTGTATAGCACCCCTTCTACTTCCACAGAAGAAATATTCTCACCACCAGAAATAATGATATCTTTTGAGCGATCACGTATCTCAATATAGCCATCAGGGTGTTTAACTGCTAAGTCACCAGAATGAAACCAACCATGAGCAAACGCTTCATAGGTTGCTTTGTCATTTTTCAAATACCCTTTCATAGTGGTGTTACCGCGAAACATAATTTCCCCTATCGTTTCGCCATCAGCTCGCACAGGCTCCATGGTATCAGGGTTAAGTACATCGACCTCCTCTTGAGTTGGGTAGCGAACGCCTTGTCGGGCTTTTAGTGCTGCTCGTTCATCAGCACTCTTGTTGTCCCACTCATCTTTCCATTCGCTAACAACACAAGGTCCATAGACTTCTGTTAATCCATAGCTTTGAGTGATTTCTATACCTAGCTTTTCTATTCCTTTTATTACCGCAGCAGGAGGTGGAGCACCAGCAGTCATCGCTTTAATATTGTTAGGTAATTGGCTTAGAAGTTGTTGCTCAGCATTAAGAATCATATTGAGTACAATTGGCGCACCACAAAAATGGGAAACCTTATTTTCAATCATCGAATTAACAATAGCCCCTACTTCGACCTGCCTTAAACAAACTTGTGTGCCGCCAACCGCCACTATCGTCCAAGGAAAACACCAACCGTTGCAATGAAATAAGGGTAATGTCCATAAATAAACGGTTTTATTATCCGTCGGCCAAATAAAGTTATGACCAATTGCATTCAAGTACGCACCGCGATGTGAGTACACCACACCTTTAGGATTTCCAGTTGTGCCCGAAGTATAATTAAGTGCTAATGCTTGCCATTCATCATGAATTAGTGAACCTTGGAAGTTTTCATCACCTTGGTTTAATAATTCTTGATACTCAATATTACCCAAATGTTCACCGCCCGGGCCTTCAACATCGTCAATATCAATCACTAACGGCTTTCGTTTTGATATCGCCAATGCTTGCTTAATAACACCAGAAAACGCTGTATCAGTAAGCAGAACATCACATTCTCCATGATCGAGAATAAATGCAATATTCTCTGCATCAAGACGGATGTTTATAGCATTTAGTACAGCACCCGTTAACGGCACACCGTAATGAGCATCAAGAAAGGCTGGTATATTGGCCGCCATGATACTCACTGTTTGCCCGGGTTTTACACCATACTTTATAAGGCCTGATGCTAAACGACGTACATTTTTACGGTATTCATCGTAAGTAATTTTTTGTTTACCATGAATAATTGCAATTTTTTCAGGGTAAACATCGGCAGTTCGATTCAAAAAATTGATTGGTGTCAGTGGTTGGCTATTGGCAGCAACCTTATCTAAACCTTGGTTATATATATTATTCATCACTTTTCCTCATGGTAACAATGGCGCTTTTGGCTTATGTATTAATTGAGTTGCCGGCCACTTAAACCTGTTTCATTTGATGACGTAGCTTCAAGTGATACAGGTATATTCATACTGACAGTTTACCTAATTATTATTTTTAACCTATGCGTCTTTAGTCTATTATCGACTAAAGTATAAACAGCCGTGACAGCTGTTTTTTTAAACACATTTTTCAGAGAATGTTTCCGTATTGCGGGAAACATAGGTATAATGCGCGGCTTATTTTTTGAGGTTCAATGCCTCATATTTAGTAACTAATTATCAAGGTGAAAAATGATGAAAGTGGGTATTATCATGGGGTCAAAGTCAGATTGGCCAACAATGAAGCATGCGACAGATATGCTAGATTTACTTAACGTTGCCTATGAAACAAAAGTTGTTTCAGCCCACCGCACTCCACACTTATTAGCTGAATATGCTGAAGGCGCAAAAGATCGCGGCATCAAAGTAATTATTGCTGGCGCAGGCGGCGCGGCGCACTTGCCTGGCATGGCTGCGGCTTTCACTCCATTACCTGTTTTAGGCGTTCCTGTGCAATCAAAAGCACTAAGTGGCCAAGACTCATTACTATCGATTGTACAAATGCCAAAAGGGATTGCTGTTGGTACATTGGCCATCGGCACAGCTGGTGCCGCTAATGCCGGTTTACTTGCCGCGCAAATACTAGCCACTCACGATCAAGAAATTATGACTAATATTGAGAAGTTTAGAACAGAGCAAACTGAGAATATTTTAAATAACCCTAACCCAGCAGAGTAGGTGTAAATATTTCATGAAGAAAGTATTGGTATTAGGTGCAGGTCAATTAGCTCGCATGATGGATTTAGCGGGTTCACCACTAAATATGGATGTAAAAGCATTTGATGTGCGCACAAATAATGTTGTTCACCCAATTACACCTGAGCATAAATACGGTGGTTTAGCTCAGGGCATAGCTAATGCTGACGTTATTACGGCTGAGTTTGAACATGTCGCACATGATGTTCTTGCGCAATGCCAAGCTTCAGGAAAATTACTACCAAATAGCCAGGCAATTAAAGTGGGTGGTGACCGTCGCTTAGAGAAAGCTTTACTTGAGTCAAGCAATGTTGCTAACGCCAAGCATATCATCATTGAAAATAAAGCTGATTTTGAGCGTGCATTAACTCAGTTGGAATTACCACTAATTTTTAAAAGTGCACTTGAAGGTTATGACGGTAAAGGCCAATGGCGCTTGAAGTCTGCAGAACAAGCAGAAGCTATTTGGCAGGAAATGTCGGCATTTATTGACGCAGCAACATCTTCGGTACCGCAAGGTATTGTTGCGGAGAAAATGGTGCCTTTTGATCGCGAAGTATCTCTTGTCGGTGCTCGTAATATCCATGGTGAAATTTCTGTTTATCCGTTAACAGAAAATCATCATACCAATGGTGTATTAAGTGTTTCGGTGGCAGCACCAATTAATGATGCGCTACAAGCACAAGCGGGTCAAGCATTTAAGAAAATGGCTGAAGCGTTAGATTATGTCGGTATATTAGCGATTGAGTTTTTCCAAGTTGGCGAACAATTGTTGGTAAATGAAATAGCTCCTCGTGTTCATAACTCAGGCCATTGGACACAGCAAGGCGCTGATACCTGCCAGTTTGAAAATCACTTACGAGCGATTTCAGGCTTACCATTAGGCAGCACACAACTCATTCGTCCAACCGCTATGGTTAATATTTTAGGTGAAGATACTTTACCTGTTGAAACATTAGCAATTCCAAGTTTAAGTGTTCATTGGTATGCCAAAGAGAAACGTGCTGGTAGAAAAATGGGCCACATAAACATTAGTGGTGATACTGAATTGATGCTTGCTCAACGATTAACTCAACTAGCACAACTATTAGATAAACAAGCTTTCCCAGATTTAGCCGAGTTTGCTAGTAAATATTTAGCAAAGGTGAGTTAATATCTCGACATGTTATGATTTTAAAAAGCGAGTTTTATCTCGCTTTTTTTATGTTTGAAAATGACCGCACTTCTTTTGGGCGCATTGTAGTTTTTCGCCAGCAGCCATATTTCGCTTTAACAACAAGCCGAAATTACATTTTTGGCATTGTCCTTCAACGGGTTGGTGATTAACGGCATATTTGCATTTAGGGTAAGCGTCACAGGCATAAAAGCTTTTACCAAAACGGCTTTGTCGTTCAACTAACTGCCCAGTATTACAACTAGGACAAGTAATATCAGCGCTGGCATTTCCTTCTTCATGTTCGATATGATGGCAATCAGGAAAGTTAGTACAGCCAATAAACATACCATAACGCCCTTGTTTAACCGCCAGCTCATTACCACACTCAGGGCACTCACTGCCGACTAGCACTTTATCTTCAACGCGTTCATGTTCAACAACTGGGCGAGTATATTGGCAATTAGGATAATTTACACAGCCCCAAAAAGCGCCTGACTTACTATGCTTTATCGCTAGTTCGCTGCCACATTCAGGGCAAACTTCATAAGCTTTTTCTAGCGCGTGTTCATGGCGTGAAAATAAGGGTTTTTCCGAATCAGACATAGCGAATGCACCTAAACAATTAGGTGCATATTATGACATAGTTTAATAGGGTCTGTTGGCCTTTCGAGATTAGATTTTGTTCAAACTAAATATTTTTTATTCAAGGAGCGAGCAATGTAGCATGGTTATTCCATGTAAATTGCGAACAACGCAGAAGAAATGGCCTTTAGTTGAACCCAAAAGGCTGCGTTTTTTTGTCATTTATATTTCGTTATTGCTTTATCATGTGGAATAACCACATATCAATCGCAATGCCTTACCTAAATACCAATAAGTTGCTGCAAACTTAGGTGCTATAAACCAGCTTAATGTAGAGGCCCATCTTGTTCATCAAATATTAAATCTTCCATTTGTGAATAAGCGGTTTCTTTGCCAGGAACATTGAATAAAACCATCAATACCACCCACTTTAAATCATCAATTGAGAAGAACTTGGTGTCTAACTCCATCACTCGATCGATCACCATTTCTCGGGTCGTAAAGTCGAGCAAATTAACTTGCTCTAAAAACATTAAAAAGCCTCGACATTCCACGTCAAGAATTTGGTTCTCTTCCGCTGTATAAATACGAACTGAGCGGTTGCCAACACGGGTTAAATAAGGGTAAGTTTCGGTATCTTGCAAGGCAGCAAGCTTTTCTAACCAGGCTAATGCTTTATAAATTTCATCTTGGTGAAATCCAGCACGGGTTAATTCATCAGTAAGCACATCATGATCAACCATGACTTCGGCTTCACTATGAATATAGTTTTCAAAAAGGTACATCAAGATATCAAACATAACTAGCCCCTCTATAATTTAAGGTAGCCTCCTGGCACCGCAGACACCAGACCTCTAAGCTCAAGTACTGTTAATCGAGTTAGCACTACATCTATGGGTAGTTTACTTCGAGAAACCACCATATCTACGGGAGTGGTTTCATATCCCACACTAGCTAACATTGGATCGTTACACAAGTCCTGTTT
Source organism: uncultured Colwellia sp. (assembly GCA_913058245.1). GTDB lineage: Bacteria > Pseudomonadota > Gammaproteobacteria > Enterobacterales > Alteromonadaceae > Cognaticolwellia. Next base: position 107,507 of record CAJXQJ010000012.1, on the reverse strand, counting down.
TTCACTTTTTACAGTTGAGTTATCTTTCTCTTTGTTTCTACTTAAGTTTAGACTATCTAAAGAAAAATTTTGCAGCTCTTCTACTATATCGTTAAATTCCTCAACAAGTTTAGCGCCTTGTTTAATTAACCAATGACACCCTTTCGCCTGTTGATTATAAATAGAACTTGGCACGGCAAACACTTCTCTGCCCTGCTCTAAAGCACATCGTGCAGTGATTAGAGAGCCACTTTTTAACGACGCTTCAACAACCAACACACCTAAACTTAAACCACTGATTAAGCGATTACGTTTTGGAAAATGACCAGGCTTCGGAGCAACACCTGGAAAAAACTCACTAAGAATAAGACCGTTATTTTGCAAAATATCTTTTTGTAATTTTTTATGTCGTGCTGGATATGTTATGTCTAATCCTGTCGCAACTACTGCTATTGTATAACCTCCTGATTGCAATGCACTACGATGTGCATAAGCATCAATTCCTAATGCCATACCACTGGTGATAACAAAATGTTCGGCCAGTTTTTCGCTAAGTTGTAGTGCTGATTCTCGCCCTGCCTTGCTCGCATTGCGACTGCCAACAATAGCAATTTGAGGCTGATTTAATAGCGCTAGATTACCACGGGCGAAGAGCACTAATGGCGGATCATAAATCTGCTTTAATAATTTGGGGTATTGCTCGTCATCAAATGGAATAGTCTCAATTTGATAACGAGCACTGTCAGCGATTATTTTATTAATTTTTTGCCAGTTTGGCTGGGTTATTGCGGTAATTTGCGGTTTAGTTAAACCTGATGATGAGAAGTCAGCCGTTTTGTCAAATAAGTTTACTAAACCAAACTTATCAACTAAAAGTAGTTTTTTAGGAGTTGCTAGCCGTGGAATAAGCTTCACAGCTAGCCAATAATGAACAGGAGTTAACGCTTCTGCATTGTTTCTGTCGGCCACTTGCTTCTCCTTAAGAGTGGCTTAAAAATAAATTACGGTGCAGTTACTCCATCAAGCACGCGTAATGGCTTTTCTGAGCTTAAAATTAGCGCCATACTAACCTTGTCGTAAACCTTAAATACCATAACTCTCCCGATAAGTTCAGCAGGTATGTCATAGTCTAAATGGTTAGCACTCGACATACGATTCCAACGGGAACTATCGCTAATATATTGAGGGCCGTTATCAGTTTCAACTACCGAAGGACCTTTACGATTTACAGTTAATACATCACCTGTTCGCACATTCTGCTCTTTGCCTTTATTGATCATAACAATATCGTATTTGGCAAACTCTCTTAACTCAATGGCTGAGCTTACAATTAAACCTTGTGATGTATTGCCAGCGCGCATAGTAAAAATTGATGGGTATTGTTGATCATTGTTAACAGGAGCAACATAAGCACCGGAACGAATTTCGCGTTTTGCACCATCCACATAAATAGTACCCGGCTGCTTTGCACTCATGTTGCCACTACGTATTGCCTTACCTGTACCAACAAGCCTTACGTTATAACCTAAAACATCACTACTTTCTGGGTCAACAATCGCAGAGCCTTTGTGATACATGGCATAGCTTTGTCCAACAACTAAATCACTATTTACATAAACTTTAAAGCCATCAATACTTGATTTATGACCTTCATCACTGCCAATAACATAAGGTAGCAAAGCTAGTTCTTCTTCATTTTTAACACTATCGTAATGAATAAATGGTGCAATAACTTCTAGCGGTATGGTACTAACAGGGTTTTGATCTTTTAATTGCTTACGAATTCTTGGCGACCATTTCAATTCTGGTTTGCCTTTAACCAGCATTGGTTGGCCTTGGGCATCAAAAACCAGGCGTAATTCATCACCTGGATAAATTAAATGAGGATTATTAATTTCAGGGTTGAGGCGCCACAATTTCGGCCACAGCCATGGTTGTTTAAGGAAAATTCCAGAAATATCCCACAAAGTATCACCTTTCTTCACAATATAAGATTTCGGTGCATTGGGATTTAAAGTTAGCTCATCGGCCAATAATGCTACTGACATAGCGAGGCCAAGTATTAATGAAATAGTTCTTATTAGCATGTTAATCTGCCTATTCTTATAGGTTTTATCCTAAACCACTATGATTAATTTTAATTAATGGCTAAAATTGAAACATAACACTCTATGCGACTTTTCGCGAATTCTTTTGAAAAATTATGGCTATTTTACCTGTATTACGATTTCCTGATGAGAGATTAAGAACAAAAGCACAACCTGTAACTGAAGTGAATGATGAAATTCGCACTATTATCAGTAACATGTTTGAAACTATGTATGCTGAAAACGGTGTCGGTTTGGCAGCAACCCAAGTTGATATTCATCAACGCATTGTGGTGATTGATGTTTCAGAAAACAAAGAACACCCATATGTATTAATTAACCCTGAAATTGTTCGCAAGAGCGATGACACCTTAATCAACGAAGAAGGCTGTTTATCAGTGCCAGGCTGTTATGCAAAAGTTGATCGCAGTGTTAATGTTACAGTTAAAGCATTAGATGAGAACGGTAAAGAGTTTTCATTAGATGGTGAAGAACTTCTCGCTATTTGTATTCAGCATGAACTTGACCATTTAAACGGTATTTTATTTGTTGATTACCTATCGCCACTGAAACGCCAACGCATTAAAAAGAAACTGGAAAAAGAAGCGCGCTTAGATAAAGCCAATGCTTAAACTCCATAACTTAGATTAACACGTATCCAGGAAATGCCCTTGTCGAACGCTTTAGCTACACCTTTAAATATTATTTTTGCCGGTACACCTGATTTTGCTGCCCAGCATTTAGCCGCATTGATTCAATCTCAGCACAACATTGTTGCCGTTTATTGCCCACCAGACAAACCTGCGGGTCGCGGCAAAAAGCTAACGGCATGCGCCACTAAAGTACTGGCCTTGGAGCATGGAATTCCAGTAGAGCAACCAGAAAACTTTAAATCGGAAGCTACACAAGAAACACTAGCCAGCTATCAAGCCGATGTTATGGTGGTTGTAGCCTATGGTTTATTGTTGCCAACGGTAATTTTAGAAACACCACGATTAGGCTGTATTAATGTTCATGGCTCAATTTTGCCTAAATGGCGTGGTGCTGCTCCTATTCAGCGCTCGTTAGAAGCTGGCGACAAAGAAACGGGTGTCACCATTATGCAAATGGATAAAGGCTTAGACACCGGCGATATGATATTAACGTCGACATGTGAAATTACCATTAAGGACACTAGTGCCAGCTTATACGAAAAGCTTGCTAAATTAGGTCCTGTGGCCTTACTCGACACCTTAACCTTAATGGCGACAGGTGTTTACCCACGCCAACCACAAGATAATCATTTAGCAACACACGCTGCTAAACTTGATAAAGTGGAAGCAGAACTTAATTGGCGATTACCTGCACAAGAGTTAGATCGTAAAGTACGTGCCTATATCCCATGGCCTGTTGCACAATTTACTTTTAGTGAGAGCAACAAACAGCATCGCATTCGAGTTTGGCAAGCAAGTGCGATTGAAATGAAACATAACCAAGCTCACGGTGAAATTATTAGTGCTGACAAGCAAGGTATTTTAGTGGCTACGAATGATGGCGCGCTGCGCCTTGAAGTTATTCAGCTTCCGGGTAAAAAAGCTTTAGCTGTGGCTGATATTTTGAATGGTAAGGCAGATTGGTTCGCCGCTGGCCTTTCTATTAATGGTGTTAATACCGAAACACAAGAGCAAAGCTAACTATGGCAGCAAACTTAAGAGCATTAGCAGCTCGTTGTACCTTTGCTGTTGTTGATAAAGGCCGCAGTTTAGCTGATGAGTTGCCACAACAGTTGGCAAAAATTGAAAGTAAAGACAAAGGCCTATTACAAGAACTATGCTACGGCGTACTGAGGCACTTGCCAGAACTTGAGAACGACGTACGCGAATTTATTAAAAAGCCACTAACCGGTAAGCAACGTGTTGGTCACTTTTTAATGTTAGTGGGCATTTACCAAATAAAATATACCCGTATTCCTGATCATGCTGCGTTTAATGAAACTGTTTCCGCATGTAAGCCACTAAAGTGTGATCACTTAAAAGGGCTTATCAATGGTGTATTAAGAAACTTTCAGCGCCGACAAGCAAGCGATGACTCATCTACTAGTACAGAACTACCCGACGCTATAGCTTATAACCACCCTTCTTGGTTTATTAAAAAGGTAAAGGCAGCGTATCCAGAAGCCTGGCTGAGTGTGTTAAACGCCAATATGCAGCGCCCACCAATGTGGCTTCGAGTGAATCAGCTCCATCATACGTTGGAAGAATATTTAATATTACTAGCTGCAGAAAATATTGAATATACTTTAGTGGATAAAAAATCATCAGCGATTCGTTTAACTGAAGCGGTTGACGTTAATAAATTACCTGGTTTTCAACAAGGTTGGGTATCTATTCAAGATGGCGCAGCACAACAAGCTGCACGACTACTTGACTGCCAGCCTCAAGACAATGTGCTTGATTGCTGCGCAGCTCCGGGCGGAAAAACCTGTCATATTCTCGAGTACAGCCCCAATATAAAAGCGATGACCGCAATCGATATTGAAGCGTCAAGGCTAGTAAGAGTAAATGAGAATTTAGAACGCTTACAATTAACAGCCGATGTTATTGCTGCTGATGCGGCTACACCTGAAAAGTGGTGGGACGGACAATTATATGATCGTATTTTGCTGGATGCTCCCTGCTCTGGCACCGGTGTAATTCGCCGACACCCTGACATCAAGTGGTTGCGCAAAAGCCAAGATATCGATGTTTTAACTGACTTACAGCAAGATATCTTAAAAAATATATGGTCATTATTAAAACCTGGTGGTACTTTGCTATATGCAACATGCAGTATATTACCGGAAGAAAATAGCCAACAAGTTCAGCGTTTTATTGAGAAAAATTCAGATGTTGAGTTAATTTCGATTACTGAAAATACAACAGAGATTGGCTGGCAGATATTACCGAATGATAATTCGATGGATGGGTTTTACTACGCAAAACTCATTAAAAAACAATAATAAAAGCTATTAAAAATGAAAATAATAATTATTGGTGCAGGACAAGTTGGTGGCACATTAGCGGAAAACTTAGTCGGTGAACAAAACGACATCACGCTAATCGACACGAATAGTGAAACCTTACGTGAACTGCAAGATAAAATGGACTTGCAAGTTGTCACGGGGCAAGGCTCTCACCCTGATGTATTGAAACAAGCCGGCGCAGAAGACGCAGAGCTTGTTATTGCCGTAACAAGTGATGACGCAACCAATATGATCGCTTGCCAAATTTGTTATTCATTGTTTAATACCGCAAATAAAATTGCCCGTATTCGTTCAGGTAAAATTTTAAAATATCAAAAAGAATTATTTCAAAATAAAAATATCCCTGTCGATCACATTATTGCCCCTGAGCAACTAGTTACCCGAGATATTGCTCGTTTAATTGATTATCCAGGCGCATTACAGGTATTAGAGTTTGCTAAAGGTAAAGTCAGCTTAGTTGCGGTAAAAGCTTATTATGGCGGCTTGTTAGTTGGTCATGCGCTATCAACACTGCGCGAGCATATACCGAATATTGATACCCGGGTTGCTGCTATTTATCGTAACGGTCGACCTATTCGCCCTTTAGGCACAACGGTCATCGAAGCCGACGATGAAGTGTTCTTTATTGCCGCAACCATACATATTCGTGCGGTAATGAATGAGTTACAAAAACTAGAAGCGCCATATCAAAAAATCATGATCGCTGGTGGTGGTAATATAGGTGCTGGTTTAGCGCGTTTATTAGAAAAGAATCATCAAGTTAAACTTATTGAGCATTCTGCAAAACGTGCGGCATATTTAGCTTCAGAGCTAAATGATACCTTAGTCTTTACTGGTGACTCTTCTGATCAAGAACTGTTGATGGAAGAACATATTGATCAATTTGATGTCTTTATTGCCGTAACCAACGATGATGAAGCCAATATTATGTCGTCATTGCTCGCCAAACGCTTAGGTGTTCGCAAAGCTATGGTGTTGATACAGCGTAGTGCCTATATTGATATAGTGCACGGTAGTAATATTGATATTGCAGTATCACCGCAACATGCCACCATTTCGGCATTATTAACTCATGTTCGCCGTGGTAATATCGACAATGTTTATAGTTTACGTGGCGGTGCCGCAGAAGCGATTGAAATAGTAGCCAAAGGCGATGAAAAATCTTCTAAGGTCATTGGCAAAACTATTCAAGAAATCAAATTACCGCCGGGGACAACAATTGGCGCGATAGTTCGAAACGAAGAAGTGTTAATTGCTCATTCGAACACTAAAATTGAAGCTGAAGACCATGTTGTGCTGTTTTTAGTGAATAAACGTTATATCAATGATGTAGAAAGTTTATTCCAATTAGACCCACTTGCCTTCTTCTAACATTAAAAAGCTTAAGTAAATACGCTTAGGTACGCCAAAATGCTGGTGTGAATAGCACCAGCAACGTAAATATCTCTAAACGACCAAACAACATAGCAACAACTAATACCCATTTACTGAAATCATTTATGTCAGCAAAGTTTGCTGCTACTTGTCCCAACCCTGGGCCTAAGTTATTCAAACATGCTGCTACTGCGGTAAAGGCTGAAATATCTTCCATACCAGCGGCAAGTAACAGCAACATACAAATAACAAATACTGCAGCATAGGCAGAAAAGAAGCCCCAAATGGCTTCAACAACATGGTTAGGCAGTGCTTTTTTTCCTAACTTAATGGTAAATACGGCTTTTGGATGTACAAGTTTATTGAGTTCTCGAATACCTTGTAAATAAAGCAACAACACACGAATAACTTTCATGCCACCACCGGTACTACCGGCACAACCACCAATAAAACTAGAAAATATCAATAAAATAGGTAACAAAGTTGGCCAATTAGAAAATGCCACTTCCCCTGACGAAGTTGCAGCAAAACCAGCTGTAGTGCTTATTGATACCGCATGAAATATTGCTTGCTCAAAGTTATCAAAGCCAGATTGATAAACATTAAAGCTCATAAGCACGGTAAAACACACTAAAGTAAGCACTAACTGAATACCCAAAAAGGCCTTAAATTCAGAGTCATAAAAATAGCTACGCAAAGAACGGCTATTTACTACCGCAAAATGTAAAGCAAAGTTCACTCCGGCAACAATCAGGAAAAACACACAAATAAAGTTAATTAGTGGGCTATTAAAATACCCCATACTTAAGTCATGCGTTGAGAAGCCACCGATCGCAATTGTTGAAAAGGAATGACAAATGGCATCAAATAAATTCATCCCTGCCGCCCAGTAGCTTAGCGCACAAGCAATGGTTAATGTCACATAGATTAACCACAAGTGTTTAGCAGTATCAGCGATACGCGGAGTCATCTTAGAGTCTTTTACTGGACCAGGGGTTTCCGCTCGATACAATTGCATACCACCTATACCTAACATAGGTAATATTGCCACCGCGAGTACGATTATCCCCATACCACCAAGCCATTGCAGCTGTTGTCTATACCACAACACCGCATGCGGTAAGCCGTCTATTTGGGTAAGTATGGTGGCCCCCGTTGTTGTTAGGCCAGAAAATGATTCAAAAAAAGCATCAGCAACTGATAGATTTGGCTCGTCAAGCAATAAGAGCGGTACCGCCGAGAAGCTAGCCAATACCGTCCAAAACAATACAACAATTAGAAAACCTTCTCGTGCTCTTAAATCACCTTTCTCTGCTCGGTTTGGGTACCAAGATAACAAACCAGCAAAAAGGCAAAAAACAAAAGCCATTAAAAATGAAACGCCACCACCATCGCGGTAGATCATAGAAATAAATGCAGGCGGCAACATAGTCACGCTTAACAACGCAACTAACAGTCCAAGTATTCGAATTATATTTTTAATTTGCACAGCGGTTTATTATTATTTTCAGTTAATGATTATGGTGTAATCGCTTTTAATTGTAGTTGACCTGACGACAATGTTTGTAAATGCTGTTGAAAGTCTTCAAGCTTCTCTTCGGGTAACGCAAGCGTTAGATGTACATTTTCATTGTAGTCTTGCTGGATAACTTCTCCACCTAACTGCTCAAGAAAGTATAAAACATCATTCACTTGTGTATATTGACACGCTAAAGTTTTGCGCACCATAGGAATTTTCAGTTTTGTCGGTAAAAGCGCTAGTGCTTGCTTAACACTACCACCATAAGCACGCTGTAAGCCTCCAGGCCCCAACTTAGTACCACCAAAATAACGAACAACCACAGCACATAGCTCTCCAATACCACTGCCCATCAACATAGCTAACATAGGTTTTCCAGCAGTACCCGATGGTTCGCCATCATCAGAAAAGCCATATAACTGGCTATTTTCTGATCGACCAGCAATAAAAGCATAACAATGATGATTTGCTTGTGGGTGTAAGGCTTGTAATTCTTTAATAAACGCCTTTGCATGTTCGGCACTGCTACAAGGAGTTAAATAGCAGATAAAGCGACTGCGAGTTACTATCGATTCATCGATAATCTCGTCAGCCGCAATGATATATGGTGTTGCCACAGTGAAATCGTTTACGTTAATTCAAGATCGCGAGTCATGTTCTCGTTATGCGATTGATGAACAATAATATTATCTTCAATACGAATACCACCAAAGGCACGCATAGGTTCAATGTTTTGCCAGTTAACCATGTCAGCATGAGCTGATTGTTTTAAATCAGCAAGTAGTGAGTCGATAAAATATAAACCAGGTTCTATGGTAAATACTTGGTTTGCTTCAATAACACGTGAGGTCCTTAAAAAAGCATGTTGTTCTGGCGTATTAACATGTGTGCCACGTTCATCTGCCATAAAACCACCAACATCGTGAACCTGTAAACCAAGATGATGGCCTAAACCATGAGGGAAGAAGGTAGAAATAATACCTGCTTCTACAGCCGTATCGGCATCAACATTAATAAAATCAAATTCACGTAACACTTTGCCTATTTCACGGTAAGTCGCAATATGTAGTTCAACATAGCTAACACCTGGCTTTAAGCCATTCACGGCATTAAGCATGAGTTGGTCCATGCGGGCAATTAACTCAGCAAATTTATCACGCTTAAACGAATAGGTTCTGGTAATATCTGACGCATAACCATAGAAGTTGGCACCAGCATCAATTAAAAACGAACGATGAGCTTGAGGAACACCACGCTCTAAAGCGGTATAATGAAGTATCGAAGTATTTTCATTTAACGCAACAATATTGCCGTATGGCGTTTCACTTTCAACATGTTGAGTTGCTTTTAAATAAGCTTGTTGTATATCGTACTCAGAGGCACCGGCAAAAAATGCGGCTTTTGCTGCTTTATGGCCAGCAACGGCAATAACATTCGATTGACGCATACATTCTTGCTCATACGATGTTTTATATGCGCGATGAAAGTGTAAGTAATTAATTAGTGGTTCTGGATTTATTTGTTCAAAACCTAACGCTTTCGCCACTTCAATATGAGCACCAATATAGGCAAAACCTTTTTTGTCGTATGGTAATAATTTATCGACTTCACTTGGGCTTTTCAGAATTTTAATATCAAAAAATTCATTCCAGTAATCTTCTGTTAATGGAATAACTTTATGCCAAAAATCGACTGGTTGATAATAAATTAAAGTGGGTTTGTCACTGCCATTAATGATTAACCAACAGTTAGGAATATCAACCAAAGGTAACCAAGCTTTAAAGTGAGGATTAACACGAAATGGATAGCTGTTATCATCTAAAAAGGCTTTAATTTCTTGGCCTGAATGAATAATTACGCCGTCTAAGTTATCTCTTGATAATGCAGTTTTCGCTCTTGCTTGTAGCTCAGCTACGTGAGCTGGATAGTGTTTGGCTAACATGTTCATTTAATTTATCTCTGTATTTCTATTACTATATTATAACGCTATTAGTGGCTTACTGATGATATTTATTTATTGCTGATATTCATGGCAATAATTTGTTCAAATAATGACTCATCTAAACCAACCTTTTGTTGATATATCTGCTGATATGCTAAAACACTTTTGACGTATTCACGTGTTTCTTTAAATGGAATGGTTTCTATCCAGACATCAGCGGGTAATGGTTTACTGTCTTTTAGCCAGCTCTTTACGCGGTAAGGGCCTGCGTTATAAGCAGCTGTAGCAAGGATTTGATTACCTTTATGTCGATCTAGTAAGTTACGTAAGTATTTAGTACCCAATTTAATATTACTTTTGGCATCGAATAGCTCTCGGTTAGAAACTTTTTTACGCGCTAATTGTTTTGCTGTGGCCGGCATAACTTGCATTAAGCCTTTGGCGCCAGCTGATGAGTTAGCATCAGGCATAAACGAACTTTCACGGCGAGTAATAGCAAATGCCCAAGCAGGATTTATTTTTTGATGGCCGGCATAACGTTTGATTTCTTTTTCAAAGCCTAACGGAAAACGTAAATTAACGTCATCAAGATAACCGACATTTGCTAAGGTGAAAATAGCGCGATCATACCAGTGTTGCTCATTCGCTACTTTGGATGCGACGAGCTTATCACGGTTATCTAATTTCGATAGCCAATAATTCCACTCTTTACGAGCATGATGGAAACGACCAATGGCAAATAACTCAAATGCCCTTTTCGCTGCCGGACTCTTTAGAATTAGTGCCTTTTCCTGCTCGGTTATTTTTAGCGGCTTATTTTGAAAGTTAGCTGGCTTCTTTAAATAACTTGCCGCTAGGAAACCATAATAGTGACGACTTTTTGCCAATTCATTTAATTGTTTGTTACCTGCTTCAACTTCATCAGTTTCCAGTAAACTGCGGCTATACCAATATTGCCATTGTAGACTTTCATGTGCCGTTTTCGGTAATTTTAACAACTTAGTCTTAATATGCTGCCAGTTTTGTTCTCGTAATAGGTCAGTAATATACCATTGCGTTAAATTACTGCTAAAAGACTTCTCGTCAACTTTATCTAACCAAGCATGAGCTTGAGGGTGATTCTTACTCGCTAAAGCTAAGGCAAATTTTTGTGTTATTTGTTGATGCTGCTTAGCAGTAAAAGGCAATAAGGTCTTAGCAACTTCATAGGTATTTAGCGCTTGCTTTGGTGTACGCCAAATTAAGCGTTTAAGGCCATAGGAGACAATAGTGGCAGCCTTCTCCGATTTATTCTTAAACTTTGATAACTGCTTAACATAACTCGGGTCACGCCTTACTTTATGCCACAACTTAGCTAAATATTGCTCTTTTGCCGGTAATAGCTTAGTTAAATAAGGAATCAATGTATGTTTACCGCCGTCAGCAGCGAGTGCTATACGTTGCCAAACAAGATCTGAAGTTCGATAGCCGGCCTTTTGCCACTGTTTAAAAAGCGGATCACAAACTTTTGGCTGTGACTTTCCAGCTAGCCATAGTTGTGTAACCTTAGGCAAAACTCTTGACGGTGCTACGCCTGTTTGTAATTGAAAGCGATAATTAAGGCAAGTTAATTCAACATTACTTGTTGGCTTAAAGTAGCTTTGAAAAAGTATAGCTTTTTTACGTTTGGCTAAATAGTTAAGCCACTTTTTTCGTAGCGGCCAATCTAAAGGTGTTCCCTCGTACTCATTGAGGAACTCTGCTATCTCAGTTGCCGATGATAGCCTCATTTTGCTCATCAAACGTTTTTGATCTAAATAAGGTTGCAGTGGATAGTAATGTAACTGGTTATATAAATTTTGATAAGTGGAAGATTTAGCGTTCCATATTTGTTTCTCAGCTTGTAGAAAGTTTTTTCGCTGCAAATTTTCGTCACTTGCTTGCGACAAATAGCTCGTAAGAATACTACTGAGTAAAACGGCTTTTGCATATTTAGTAATATAAGCAAAACGGATTAGCGGCATTAGTTAACCTTGGAAAAAAGATGCATGCTTCAATTATTCATTCCTACCAAAACAAAGCAAGTTTAATCAAAAATAATTGTTAAAATAGTTGTAAATATTGATATTAATGAGTCACCTGTTAATTAAGTACGATAAATTACACAATTAATGTTGCGTCATTTAAATGAACAGATAAACTTGGCGCAATATTACAGGCAGAAATAGCAATATAGCTTTCCACATAAAAGCAGTATTAGCTAACTTAGGTGAACAATGAACTCAACTTCATTACCCGAAACAGATCATGAATTAGACGCCATTGGCCTTCGCTGCCCAGAGCCAGTGATGATGCTACGACAAAAAATTAGAAAAATTGAAGCTGGAGAAACCTTATTGGTTACTGCTGATGATCCATCAACAGCGCGCGATATTCCAAGTTTTTGCCGCTTTATGGAACATCAACTTATAGAACAGCAAACCAATGAAATGCCCTTTCAATACATTATTAAAAAAGGCTTGTAAGGTACGAGAGAGCTAGAAACAAAAAAGGAATGCAAATGCATTCCTTTTTACTTTTAAAACAAAATATTCACTTTTTATTGTAATAAAGAAATATCAGCAATGGCAAAAAAGCTATTACGAATTTCACTTAACAAAGTTAAACGGTTAGTTTTTACTTGTTCATCGTCTGCCATAACCATTACATTATCAAAAAAGTTATCAATTGGCTGTTTAAGTGTCGCCAGCTCGGTTAATGCGCTTTGATAATCTTTATTTGCCATAAGTGGTAATACTTTAACTTTTACATCTGAGAAGATAGACGCGAGTTCTTTTTCCGCATATTCTGTTGCTAATGTAACGTTAAATTCAGTGAATAATTCACCTTTAAATTTAACTAAAATATTACCAACACGCTTATTCGCTGCCGCCAATGTTGCCGACTCTTCTAGTGTTTTAAAGTGAGCTACCGCATGAATACGTTTATCAAAATCCAATGGCGCTGACGGCGCATTAGCCAACACAGCTAAAATAACATCAATAGCAATATTTTGATCTTGATAATATGCACGATAACGCCCTAGAACGAACTCTATAACTTGTTGTTCAACATTTTGGTTAGATAACTTATCTTGGTATAACTCAACACTTTTCGCAATTAGCTCAGCAATATCAAGGTTAAGTTGTTTCTCGATAATAATACGAATTAAACCAATAGCAGCGCGGCGAAGTGCAAATGGGTCTTTATCACCTTTTGGTGGCTGATTAATACCAAAAATCCCCACTAATGAGTCGATTTTATCAGCTATCGCCACTGCACAACCTATTGTTTGCTCTGGTAAGGCATCACCAGCATAACGAGGGCGATATTGGTCTTCTAATGCTTGCGCCACAGCTTCAGGTTCACCGTCATGTTGGGCGTAGTATTTACCCATAGTACCCTGTACTTGTGGAAACTCTAGCACCATATCAGACAGTAAATCTGTTTTACTTAATAAGCCAGCACGATACGCTAGCGCTTTATCATCACCAATTTTCTCAGCAACAAACTCACTTAAACTAGCAATTCGTTCCGACTTAGCTTTTACAGTTCCTAGCTGTTTTTGGAATAAAACTGACTCTAAGCTCGACAACCTAGACTCAAGTGATTGTTTTTTATCTGTTTTAAAGAAAAATTCAGCATCAGCTAAGCGTGGACGAATAACTTTTTCGTTGCCTTTTATAACCTGACTTGGATCTTTGCTGGCTATATTTGACACAAAAATGAATTTATTCAACAAGTTACCTTCAGTATCAGTAACAGGAAAGTACTTTTGGTGATCTTTCATTGAATAAATAAGCGGTTCTGCAGGTACATTAAGGAAATCTTCGTCGAAGCTGCCAACTAAAACAACAGGCCACTCTACAATAGATGTAACTTCATCAAGTAATTCTTCATCAGGTAAAGCAACGCCACCAAGCTCTTTGGCGGCTACGTTAATTTGTTCAAGAATGGTTTGCTTACGTTCTTGGTAATCAACAACAACATGAGCTTCACGCAAAATCGACTCATAATTGTCAGCATGATTAATTGCCACTAAACCATGGTGATGAAAACGATGCCCTGTTACTAAGTTATTAGCAGCAACATTCAATGTTTCACCGGCGATAATTTGATCGCCATAAAGCATAGTCAATGTATGCACAGGACGAATAAACTGTGTTCTACCTGTACCCCAGCGCATTGGTTTAGGCACAGGCAACTTACTAACTGCTTGGTTAACCATATCAGGAATAAGCTGTTCAATATGCTTACCTGTTTCAACAGTTTTGTGTAATAACCATTCACCTTTATCAGTAACTAAGCGTTCTGCGTCAGCAACGGTGATTCCGTTTGAGCGTGCCCAACCTTCAGCTGCTCTACTAGGATTACCGTCAGCATCAAAAGCTACGTTAACTGCTGGACCACGTTTTTCAATTGCTTTGTCAGCTTGACTAGCGACTAAACCTTCAACTTTAACAGCCAAACGTCTCGGTGTAGCAAACCATTGAATGTCACTATATGACAATTTAGCAGTATCTAGCTGTAGCTTAATTTGTTCAAAGAAAGTCGTTGCTAAAGTTTTAAGGGATTTTGGTGGTAACTCTTCAGTACCTAATTCAATTAATAACGTTTCAGTTGTCATTATGATTGTCCCTCTGCTGAACTACCATTAGCATTATTGTTTTTACAAAGAGGGAAGCCAAGTTCTTCTCTTTTCGCATAATATGCTTCCGCACAAGCTTTCGATAACGCTCTTACTCGTAAGATATAACGTTGACGTTCGGTAACGGAAATAGCATGACGTGCATCTAATAAGTTAAATGCATGCGATGCTTTCATTACTTGCTCGTATGCTGGCAATGCTAACCCTTCTGCAATTAATTTTTCACTCACCGCTTCACATTGGTCAAAGGTTTTAAATAAATCATCAACATCAGCATGTTCAAAATTATATGTCGATTGCTCAACTTCATTTTGATGGAAAACATCGCGATATAAAACTTTACCCATAGGGCCATCAGTCCAAACGAGGTCGTAAATACTATCAACATTTTGGATATACATAGCTAAGCGCTCTAAACCGTATGTGATCTCACCAGTTACAGGAGCACATTCTAGTCCACCAACTTGCTGGAAATATGTAAATTGAGTAATTTCCATGCCGTTTAGCCAAATTTCCCAACCAAGACCCCAAGCACCTAATGTTGGTGATTCCCAGTTATCTTCAACAAAACGAATATCATGAACAAGCGGGTCAATGCCCATCTCTTTTAACGAGTTAAGGTATAACTCTTGGATATTGTCAGGTGATGGTTTTAACATAACCTGGAACTGATAGTAGTGTTGTAATCTATTTGGGTTCTCACCATAACGACCATCTGTCGGACGACGACATGGCTGAACGTAGGCGCTGCTCATTGGCTCAGGACCAATAGAGCGTAAAAATGTCATGGGATGAAAGGTACCAGCCCCTACTTCTAAATCTAATGGCTGAACAATGACACAGCCCTGGCGTGACCAATAATCTTGCAATTGCAATATTAGTCCTTGAAAGGTCTTTATATTAAACGTACTCATGAGAATCCGAATCTTTAGTTATATTTGTCAAATAAGGCTAATTATACCTACTGTCACTTTATTAGCCTAGTGTCCTTGTCTAGATGTTTGAATTTTATTCAAAACTATTTACAAGGTTAGAAACAAAAAATGCCCGATTAGATGACCGGGCATTTTTTATTGATGCGTTTAGCAACTAAACATCTAAGTTAGCCACTTTAAGAGCATTGTCTTCAATGAAGTTTCTACGAGGCTCAACATGATCACCCATTAAGGTATTAAATAATTGATCAGCCGCAATAGCATCTTCGATAGTTACTTGTAGCATTCTACGTGTTTCAGGGTCCATTGTGGTTTCCCATAATTGATCAGGATTCATTTCACCTAACCCTTTATAACGTTGAATGTATTGGCCACGTTTTGATTCTGCCATTAACCAATTTAATGCTTCTTCAAAGTCAGTTACAGGTTTAACTTTTTCACCACGTTTAACATAAGCCCCTTCTTCCATTAGGCCATTAATTGCTTTGTTTAAACCTTGAATTGATTCAAACTCTTTTGAATCAATAAATTCATAACCACAATCGTATACGGTATCAATACCATGCTTTCTAACATTAAAGCTTGGGTAATAGATATTACGCTCTTGGTCATGAATAACATTAACAGTGTAAATAGAACCATTACCATCTTGCTCTTCTAACTGCTTAAGTATGCTTGCAGTCCAAGACTCTACGTTTTCTTTCTTAGCAAAGTCGGCAGCATCTATAGTTTCACCGTAAATCATTTTCTCTAAAATATCAGCAGGAATTAAACGTGATACACGCTTAATAGTTTCATGCGTCTTACGGAATTGATTTACTAATTGCTCTAATGGTACACCAGATAAAGCAGGTGCTGACTCATTAACATGAACTTCAGCATTCTCTAATGCCAATGTAGTTAAGTATTCTGTTAGGCCTTCATCATCTTTAATATATCTCTCTTGCTTACCTTTTTTCACTTTATATAGTGGTGGTTGTGCAATGTAGATATAACCGCGTTCCATAATTTCTGGCATTTGACGATAAAAGAAAGTTAGTAATAAAGTACGGATATGAGAACCATCGACATCGGCATCGGTCATGATGATGATGCTATGGTAACGTAATTTTTCTGGATTATATTCGTCTCGACCAATGCCACAACCTAATGCTGTAATTAAAGTGCCAACTTCTTGAGAAGATATCATCTTGTCAAAGCGAGCTTTTTCAACATTAAGAATTTTACCTTTTAATGGCAAAATAGCTTGGTTTTTACGGTTTCGCCCCTGCTTGGCTGAGCCGCCAGCAGAGTCCCCTTCCACAATATATAGTTCAGATAGTGCAGGATCTTTTTCCTGACAATCAGCAAGTTTACCCGGTAAACCAGCGATATCTAAAGCGCCTTTACGTCGAGTCATTTCTCTTGCTTTACGGGCCGCTTCACGGGCACGAGCAGCGTCGACTATTTTCATTATAATAGTACGAGCTACCGCAGGCTTTTCTAATAAGTACTCACCTAACTTTTCACCCATTGCTTGTTCTACAGCAGTTTTAACTTCAGAAGAAACAAGTTTATCTTTTGTTTGTGAAGAGAATTTTGGATCAGGTACTTTAACTGATATTACTGCTGTTAAGCCTTCACGCGCATCATCACCTGAAGCACTCGTTTCAGTATTACCACCTTTCTTAGTTTTGTTCAGCCCTTCTTTAACCATGTAACTATTTAGTGTACGAGTTAACGCCGTTCTAAAACCACTTAAGTGAGTACCACCATCACGCTGTGGAATGTTATTAGTAAAACAATGAATGCTTTCTTGGAAGCCATCGTTCCATTGCATTGCAACTTCAACCACAATGCCATCTTCACGCTCTAAATCGAAATAGAATATCTCTTCATTAACCGGTGTTTTATTGGTATTAAGGTAATCAACAAATGCTTGAATACCACCTTCAAAATGGAAGTGATCTTCTTTTCCTTCTTCGCGTTCATCAATAAGTCTAATTGAAACACCTGAGTTTAAGAATGATAACTCACGAATTCGTTTAACAAGCAAATCATAGTGAAATAAAACATCAGAGAAAGTTTCTTCGCTTGGCCAAAACCTTACTTCAGTACCAGTTTTGTCACTTTCACCTACAACTTTAAGCGGCTCTTCTGGTTCACCAGCATGGTAAACCTGCTCGTAAAGCTTACCTTCTCTGCGAATATTTAGTTTAAGTTTACTACTTAAGGCATTTACCACGGAAATACCAACACCGTGTAAACCACCAGAAACTTTATAACCTGAATCTTCACCACCAAATTTACCACCAGCATGTAGTACAGTCATAATAACTTCAGCTGCAGAAACACCTTCATCTGGGTGAATTTCTGTTGGTATTCCTCGTCCATCATCTTTTACAGACACAGAACCATCTAGGTGGATTTTAACAATAATATCACTACAGTGACCTGCAAGAGCTTCATCAATCGAGTTATCCAACACCTCAAATACCATGTGATGCAAACCTGTGCCATCATCGGTATCACCTATATACATCCCTGGTCTTTTGCGAACTGCATCTAGGCCTTTTAGTACTTTAATACTAGCCGAGTCATATTCATTTTCTATTGTCATAGCTTATAGCCTACTCACTCATTACTGATAGTTTGCCATGTTTCACGTGAAACATTCTGTAGTTTTTTTCTAGTGGAACTAACTGTTCCACTGCTGTTTTATCAATTGCTGTTACGATAACTTGGCAATCTATCGCCGCTATTGCATTATTTAATAATGCTCTAGAATTGCTATCTAATTCAGCACCAACATCATCTATTAATAAAATTGGTTTTACTCGATTAACTCTTTCAATTAATTTTGCTTGTGCAAAAGTTAATGCCAGTAAAAACAACTTCTGTTGACCACGTGATAATTGATTATCTAATGACGTGCCATTTAAAACAAAACGAACATCAAATTTTTGTGCTCCAAATAAACTATACCCAGTTGACAATTCTTTTTCTCGATATTGGCTTAATACATCGAGTAAGTTTTTCTTTGAATTCCATCCTTGCAGGTATTGAATCACTATATCATCAGATACAGACGGTAACATGGTTTTTAACCAAAAACTTAACTCTTTAGTCAACTCATCAACATAGTCAGATCTTAAGTCTGCAATTTGTTGTGAGCGCTCAGCAAAAACTTCACTCCAGTACTCTAAGGTTTTTAAATCCGTCTTATTTCTTAAACAGGCATTGCGCTGTTTTAGCACTCTAGAAAACTCTCGCCAATGTTCAGAAAAGGAATGTTTCACGTGAAACAATCCTAAATCTATAAATCGACGCCTTTGCTTAGGACCACCAAAAAACAATTTGAAACTTTCTGGAGTAATTACCTGCACAGCAACGTTTTTAGCAAGCGAAGAAAGTTTTGCTTGCTTTTCTCCGTCAATTCTTATTTCTGTATTACCTAAGCTAGAGTCAAATGTTTTACGAACACCTAACTGGCAGTCTTTATCCGTTTTAGCACTAACGGTAAATGCAAGTTTTTCGTGCTGAAGTAAATTGTCTACTTTGGCGCTACGAAACGACTTACCGTGTCCTAAATAAAAAATAGCTTCCAATAAACTACTTTTACCACTGCCGTTATCACCAATAATAAAATTTACATCTGCATGAAAATTTACTGATACACTTTCTATATTACGAAAATCTTGTACAAATAATTTACCAATAGCCATTACAATCGCATTGGCATTACTACATATAAAGCTTCGCCTGACTCTCCACCTTCAATAACAACACTACTGTTGGCATCAGCTAGAGTAAATTTAACATCGGTTTCTTTAATAGCATTTAAAACGTCTAATACGTAACTCACGTTAAAACCAATTTCGACTTCTTCGTATGGGAAGTCAATTTCAATAACTTCTTCTGCTTGCTCTTGCTCTGGGTTATTAGCCGTTATTTTCAATTCAGTGGCAGCAAAGTTTAGGCGAACACCTTTAAATTTTTCGTTCGACAATATTGAAGCGCGAGAAAGTACTTGCCTTAACTCGTCCTTATTTGCATTAAGAATTTTATCGCCATTTCGAGGTAACACACGACGATAGTCAGGGAAACGACCATCAACAAGTTTACTGGTAAATGAAAATTCACTGTCAATTATGCGAACATGATTAGAACCCAAAAATACCTGCACGCTTTCATCAACAGGATCAAGTAAACGAATAATTTCTAAAATACCTTTACGCGGTACAATTACTTGTCGAGAAGGTAGCTCAAGATCTTCATTAGAAATTTTACATATAGCTAAACGATGACCATCTGTTGCAACAGAGCGAATCTCCTTTCCTTCTGTTTCTATCGACATACCATTTAGGTAATAGCGAACGTCTTGGTTTGCCATTGAAAAATGTGTACTTTCAATTAAGCGCAATAACTCTGACTTTAATAGCTTAAATTCTACGTCTCCCTGCCATTGTTCAATATTAGGGAAGTCACTCGCTGGCAACGTTGAAAGGGAGTATTTACTACGACCAGTACTAATTTTTATAATATCGTTATGAGATTCAAACGTCAGTGTTGAATCGTCCGGTAAACTTTTACAAATATCTAAAAGTTTACGTGCTGGAATGGTAACTTTTCCGTCTTCAGCATGATTGTCAATTGACGCATACGCAACCATTTCTAGCTCTAAATCCGTGGCGGTTAGGGTAAGTGATTGCCCACTTACATCAAAAAGAATATTACCTAAAATAGGTAGTGTACTTTTTCTTTCAACAGCGCCTGAAACCAACAATAAAGGTTTCAGAAGTAATTCTCTATTTAATGAAAATTTCATTTTTGACCCACTTTTAACTTACTTATTATTATGATGACAATGTTCTGGTTAAATTTGAATAATCTTCTTTTATATCATGTGACTCTTCACGCAAATCTTTTACCTTCCGACAAGCATGCAACACTGTTGTATGATCTCTACCACCAAAAGCATCACCAATTTCAGGCAAACTATGGTTAGTTAACTCTTTAGATAATGCCATTGCAATTTGACGAGGTCTAGCAACAGATCTATTTCTTCTTTTAGAAAGTAAATCAGCAACTTTTATTTTATAGTATTCCGCTACTGTACGTTGAATATTATCAATAGTAACTAGCTTGTCTTGTAAAGCCAATAAATCTCGAAGTGCTTCACGAACAAAATCAATAGTAATGGCGCGACCAGTAAAATTAGCATTGGCGATAACGCGATTTAATGCCCCTTCAAGCTCACGTACATTAGAGCGTAAACGTTTAGCAATAAAAAATGCTACTTCATCCGCCAAGTTGATATGACTCTCTTCAGCTTTACGCTTCAATATCGCTACACGTGTTTCTAATTCAGGAGGCTCTATGGCAATAGTAAGGCCCCAACCAAAGCGAGATTTTAGTCGATCTTCAACATCAACCTCTTTAGGGTAACGATCACTGGTCAAGATGATTTGTTGATTACCTTCTAGTAAGGCATTAAAAGTGTGGAAGAACTCTTCTTGTGTTCGATCTTTACCAGCAAAGAATTGAATATCATCAATAAGCAAAGCATCAACCGAGCGATAATATTGCTTAAACTTTTCCATGGCATTGTTCTGCAACGCTCTTACCATGTCTTGAACAAAGCGTTCGGAATGCATGTAAGCAATTTTAGCATTTGGTTTATTCAGTAAAATACCATTACCAACCGCATGCAATAAATGGGTTTTGCCTAAACCAGTACCGCCATAAATAAATAATGGGTTATATGCTGCACCTGGGTTATCCGCAACCTGTGATGCTGCCGCACGGGCTAGCTGGTTTGATTTACCTTCAACAAAGTTATCGAAAGTATATTTTACTCTGACATTTGTTGTTTTTGGCAAGTTACTTTCAGGAGCACTAGCCTCTTTGCTTGCAGCTTTAGGATTAGGTTGCACCTGACTAATACTATCTTGAATATTTGTTGCTTGATCGGGAATGCTACCAACATCAAAACGCAATAAAGGTGGATTAGCGCTATCATGCATACCAACTAATTCGTTAATACGATTAACATATTTATCTCTGACCCAATCTAAAACAAACCTATTAGGCGCGTATAAGGTCATAATATTATCAGTAACCACACATTGCAGTGGACGAATCCACATACTAAATTGCTGTGCGGGTAATTCTTCTTGAAGAACAGACAAACATTTTTGCCAAAGTGAATGATCCAACAACCGACTCCTGATAATAACTATGCTTCTTGCATTATTTAGTCGCAAAAAATAATAGAGAAAAAGATAATAATTTTTATATTGGCACTATTATCACTATAGTTATCCACAACATCAATATTGACTTTTCAATAAAGCCATTTTATTTTCATTTTTTTTTCACAAACTCAATAAACTCAAACCTTGCACCCACTTTTAATAGCAAAAAAGTGCTAAAAAAATTTAAATATACGATTTAATTATGATCAGTTAAATGAAATGATCCTTAGCATTTTTCAATATTTTGTTATAAAACTGTGGATACTTTTTCGATCAGTACGATCCGTTAACGATCTTTTTAAAATAGCTAAAGAATAAACATTGACAAAGCTTGCTTCTCTATATAGAATTTCGCCTCATTTTTAGACCCAGTGTGCTCATGAAGGCTGTTTTGCCAGGGCAACAACAACAGACGGATTAGCGTAATGAAAAGAACATTTCAACCTAGTGTATTAAAGCGTAAGCGCAACCATGGCTTCCGTGCTCGCATGGCTACGAAAAACGGTCGTGCTGTAATTGCACGTCGTCGTGCTAAAGGCCGCGCAAGCCTTAGTGCTTAATTTTTTAACTCGTAGTTTAAGTTAAAAAATTGGTAACCAACATGGTTACTTATGAATTTAATCGGGAGTCTCGTCTTTTGACTCCCGGTCAATTTCAAGCTGTATTCTCAAAACCTCTTCGTTTTGGCTCTAGCCATATCACGATTCTCGCCACACCAAATTCTGATAATAATAATCGCTTAGGTCTAGCCATAGCTAAAAAGCGGGTAAAACTTGCTGTTCAACGAAATCGTATTAAACGACAAATTCGTGAAAGTTTCCGTTTAAATCAACACAATCTCCCCCATATAGATATAGTTGTTATGGTAAAATCGGGAACTGACAAACTCGAAAATAAAGAAATTAATCAGCAATTGGAAAAAATATGGCGAAAAATAATTCAGCGCCACAAAAAATAGCAATTACTTTTGTAAAAGCTTACCAGCGTTGGCTTAGTCCACTGCTTGGCCCCAATTGTCGATTTGATCCAACTTGTTCATTTTACGCTATTGAAGCAATTAATCGCTTCGGTGTGATAAAAGGTTGTTGGTTAGCAGGCAAACGTATACTAAAATGCCATCCATTAAATGCGGGAGGACATGATCCCGTGCCACTATCAAAAAAAGAGAAATAAGACATTATGGAATCTCAACGCGGTTTTCTTTTTATTGCGCTTATGGTTGTTACCTATTTGCTATTTAATCAATGGCAAATGGACAATGCTCCTGTAATTGAGCAACCAGCAGTAACTCAACAAGCAACCACAACATCAAGTAACGGCGATTTTGTTCCTGAGTCTTCAGCGACAGCATCACCTATTAATAATGAAACAACAACCGCTTCTGCAACAATAATTTCTATTACAAGCGATGTCTTGGCATTAAAAATTGATACCAATGGCGGCGATATTATTGAAGCCAAACTTTTAAAGTTTGATACCGAACAAGGCAATGGCGTTCCATTTACTATTTTACGTAGTGATATTAACCGTTATGTTGCTCAAAGTGGATTAACAGGTGCACAAGGTTTAGATAGAGTCATTCAAGGCCGCCCTGTTTACCAAACCTCAGCAACCGCTTATCAAACTTCTGCTGATTCACCTTTAATGGTTGATTTAACCTATATTGATAGTGATGCATTATCAGTAACCAAACGTTTTACATTCAATCATGACAGCTATGCTATTAACGTTGAATACATCATTAAAAACAATGCTAGTACACCTGCTAGCGTGCAAATGTATGGTCAATTAAAGCAAACAACTTTAATTGATACCTCAAGTGGTTTAATTCCAACCTATAAAGGTACTGCATATTCAACTACCGAAGATGTATACGAAAAATATGACTTCGATGACATTGAAGAGAAAAACCTAAATGTATCAACACAAGGTGGCTGGGTGGCTATGCTACAACACTACTTTGTGTCTTCTTGGGTACCTGAGAAATCAGCCACTAACCAACTTTATAGCCTGTACTCTGCGAATAAAGATGCCATTATCGGCTTCAAAGCACCTGCAATCACTGTAGAGCCGAATAATACAGCAACAACGGCTGCAACATTTTATGTCGGCCCTAAAGATCAAGATGTATTAGAAAGTATCGAAGAGAACTTAGATTTAACGATTGATTACGGTTTCTTATTTATGATCAGCCAACCTTTATTCTGGTTGCTAATCAAAATTCAGTCAGTTGTTGCTAACTGGGGTGTTGCTATCATCATCATCACCTTGATTGTTAAAGGTGGTATGTACCCATTAACAAAAGCACAGTACACATCAATGGCTAAAATGCGTAATTTACAGCCGAAAATGACGCAGCTTAAAGAACGTTTTGGTGACGACAGACAAAAAATGTCACAAGCTATGATGGAACTTTATCGTAAAGAAAAAGTAAACCCAGCCGGCGGTTGTTTGCCATTACTTATTCAAATGCCGATTTTCCTAGCACTTTACTGGGTATTTTTAGAAAGTGTTGAACTTCGCCATGCGCCATTTATGTTATGGATTCAAGATCTTTCAGCACAAGATCCTTTCTATATTTTACCTGTGCTAATGGGTATCAGTATGTTCATAATGCAAAAAATGCAGCCTATGACAGTACAAGATCCAATGCAGCAAAAAATAATGCAGTATATGCCAGTTATGTTTACCGTATTCTTTTTCTGGTTCCCATCAGGTCTAGTATTATACTGGTTAGTGAGTAACATTATTTCTATCGTGCAAATGAAAATTATTTTCTCAGGCATGGAAAAAGCAAAATCTAACTAATAACTTTTACTAATGAAACTAAAAAGGTAGCTACGGCTACCTTTTTTATTAATACCAGAAACTAATTTTTACCTTTAGCTAAAATTCTAACTCCCCACATTTAATCCGCTCTAAAAAATACAACACTTAACAGCAACAAAAATTAACTGTTCATTTCCAGCCAGTACGTAACGGTTTATAATATCGACAATTAAAAAATTAACGTTAATTGAGATTTCGATATGACCAAGCAAGCATTTTCATCTAGCCAAAAAGAAACCATAGCTGCACAAGCGACAGCACCAGGACGCGGTGGCGTCGGTATTATTAGGGTTTCAGGGCCAGAAGTTGAAAATGTTGCTAAAGCCATTTTAGGAAAATTGCCAGAGCTTAGAAAAGCAGAATATTTAACGTTTAAAGATCAACAAGGCCAAGCGTTAGATCAAGGCATCGCTATTTATTTTAAAGGACCAAGTTCTTTCACGGGCGAAGATATTCTTGAACTACAAGGACACGGCGGCCCAGTATTACTCGACATGCTACTAAAAGAAATACTCGCCCTCCCTAACATCCGTATGGCAGGCCCCGGTGAATTTAGTGAACAAGCCTTTCTAAATGATAAGCTCGATTTAACACAAGCAGAAGCAATTGCTGACTTAATTAACTCAAGCTCAGAGCAAGCCGCACGTTGCGCATTACACTCTCTACAAGGTGACTTTTCAAAACTCGTACATCAAATGGTTAATGACACCATACATTTGCGTATGTATGTTGAAGCTGCAATAGACTTCCCAGAAGAAGAAATAGACTTTCTTGCGGACGAAAAAGTCGTTAACGACCTAAAAGCCATTATTGCGCAAGTGGCAGAAGTGAAAAATAAAGCCCAGCAAGGCAGCATAATTCGTGAAGGTATGCGGGTTGTTATCGCGGGTCGTCCAAATGCCGGTAAATCAAGTTTATTAAACGCGTTAAGTGGCAAAGAAAGCGCGATTGTAACGGATATTGAAGGAACAACCCGTGACGTACTATCAGAGCAAATTCACATTGATGGTATGCCACTGCACATAATTGACACTGCTGGTTTACGTGAAAGTGCTGATAAAGTTGAACAAATTGGTATAGAGCGCGCCTGGCAGGAAATACATCAGGCTGATCGAGTTTTGCTTATGGTTGACTCGTCAAATGACACTAGCATAGATCCAAAAACTGTTTGGCCAGAGTTTTTTGAAAAACTTCCAGAAAACATTGGTTTAACAATCATTAGAAATAAAGCCGACATTAGCCAAGCCAACACGGGTTACAGCGAAATAAACGGTACGCCTACCGTTACCTTGTCAGCTAAAACCAACGCAGGTGTAAATGCTTTAACAGAGCACTTAAAGCATATTATGGGCTATCAAGGCAGTACTGAGGGCGGCTTTATGGCGCGTCGACGTCATCTTGTTGCGCTAGAGCAAGCCCATCAACACTTGATCATAGGGTTAGAGCAACTCGAGTCTTATGTAGCCGGAGAAATACTGGCAGAAGAATTAAGATTCTGCCAAGAAGAGCTTAATAAAATAACCGGTGAATTTACTAATAATGATCTTTTAAGCCAAATTTTTTCATCATTTTGTATCGGTAAATAAACTTAAAAACCCCTTATTTTTTCAAATTAAATAACATATATGGAGCAATAAATGAGCTCATTTCAAATTATCGTTGGCAGCATGTTGGGCGGTTCAGAATACGTTGCAGAAGCCTGCGAAGAGACATTATCCGAACTTGGTCACGATGTAGAACTACATTTCCAACCAAATTTCGCTGAAATAAAGCACGAAAATCAAACTTGGTTAGTGTGTACCTCAACTCATGGTGCCGGTGACTATCCTGACAACATTCAAGCTTTTGTCACGGATCTTGAAAATAGCGTTCAAGATCTATCCTCAGTTAAGTTTTTAACGATCGGTGTCGGTGACTCTAGCTATGATACTTTTTGCTTCGCAGCAAAAAACATAAATAAACTACTATTATCAAGAGGTTGCCAAGAATCATTACCATTAATGACACTTGATATGAGTGAAGATATCGATCCAGAAGAGCAATCACAACAGTGGTTAACTGTGAATAAAGATCATCTATAAGGCAATTACCCATAAGTTATTCACAGAAACTGTTGTAAAAATATAGATATGTGTATAACTTTGGGTAAAAGCTATTAATTTTCTATTATTATTCAGTAGACATAATTAACACTAAAAACATATGTGGATAACTAGCTGTTTTGATCAAAGCTTATAAGTTAATTGATCAAGGTTTGATCACAAGGTTTATCATTAACTAATATATTGTTTTATATATTGAAAAATCACTTATCAACAGAAAAAGAGGATCCTAATAAGTAATAATAACAAGATCTATTTAAAGATCTTTATATATTATTTAATGATCGAGCTAAGATCTTTTAAGTGATTTGATCATTCCCCTACGTGAAAAAAAGCGTTAAAATACCGCTCTTAATTTTTCAAGATGAATCGAACTAGGGTCAATAATTTATGTGGTATCAAGAGTCTTATGACGTAATTGTTGTTGGTGGTGGTCATGCTGGTACAGAAGCATCACTGGCTGCAGCACGTATGGGGTGTAAAACTCTACTGCTGACTCATAACATTGATACGCTAGGACAAATGTCTTGTAATCCAGCCATAGGTGGCATTGGTAAAGGACATTTAGTTAAAGAGATTGACGCACTAGGTGGCTTAATGGCTACCGCAGCTGATCATTCTGCAATTCAGTTTAGAACACTTAATGCCAGTAAAGGCCCTGCCGTTCGTGCAACACGTATTCAAGCGGATCGTAGTTTATACCGAAACTTTGTTCGTCACTTCTTAGAAAACCAAGAAAACCTAACGATATTTCAGCAACCTTGTGATGATCTTATTCTTGAAAATGACAAGATCGTCGGTGTTTCTACACAAATGGGCTTAAAGTTTAAAGCTAAAAGCGTTGTTTTAACGGTTGGAACTTTCCTTGCTGGACAAATTCATATTGGCTTGAATAATTATCAAGGTGGCCGAGCGGGTGATCCGGCAAGTGTCAATTTAGCGGCACGTTTACGTGATATGCCATTTAGAATGGATCGCTTGAAAACAGGCACCCCACCACGCTTAGACGCTAGAACACTTGATTTTTCTGTGATGGAAGAGCAACCAGGTGACGATCCTCGTCCAGTATTTTCATTTATGGGATCAGGTAAAGATCACCCAGAGCAAATTTCATGTTTTATTACCCACACCAATAAAAAAACGCATGAAATTATTCAATCAGGTTTAGATAGATCACCAATGTACACTGGCGTTATTGAAGGTGTAGGTCCAAGATACTGCCCATCAATTGAAGATAAAATACATCGTTTTGCTGAAAAAGACAGTCACCAAATTTTTGTTGAGCCAGAAGGTTTAACAACCCACGAAATTTATCCTAATGGTATTTCAACCAGCTTACCATTTGATGTGCAAATGGATCTTGTCCGCTCGATCAAAGGTTTTGAAAATGCCCATATTACTCGCCCAGGTTATGCGATTGAATATGACTTTTTTGATCCGCGAGATTTAAAACAAACCCTTGAAAGCAAATTCATTGAGAATTTATATTTTGCTGGGCAAATTAACGGTACTACTGGTTATGAAGAAGCCGGTGCACAAGGTTTAATTGCAGCGACAAATGCCGCTGCCCGTGTTCAAGGTAAAGAAGAATTAGTTCTAACACGTGATCAAGCCTATATGGGCGTACTCGTTGACGATCTAGCAACATTAGGTACCAAAGAACCTTATCGTATGTTTACGTCTCGTGCGGAATACCGCTTATTATTGCGTGAAGACAATGCCGATATTCGTTTAACGGAGAAAGGTCGCGAACTTGGTTTAGTTGACGATCAACGTTGGCAACGTTTTAATGAAAAAATGGAAAATATTGAGCTTGAACGTCAACGTCTACGATCTGTGTGGGTACAAAAAGATCATAGTGCCGCAGCAGAAGTGAATACTTTACTTAAAACTCCGTTGAGTCGTGAAAATAGCTTGGAAGATCTTGTCCGTCGACCTGAAGTTAAATATGGCGAATTAATGTCAATTGAAGGTTTAGGTCCAAAATTAGCTGACAAACAAGCAGCTGAGCAGGTTGAAATTCAAATAAAGTACGCAGGCTATATTGATCGTCAGCTAGATGATATTGCCAAAAAGAAACGTCATGAAAATACACAGATCCCTGGTGACTTCGATTTTACGCAAATTTCAGGGCTGTCGAATGAAGTTGTCGCTAAGCTAACAGACGCTCGTCCTGAAACTATTGGTAAAGCTTCGCGTATTTCTGGTATTACTCCTGCTGCAATTTCGTTATTATTAGTCTATCTGAAAAAACATGGTTTATTACGCAAAAGCGCATAATAAACCAGCATATTAATTAAGATTTAGCCTAATGACATTATCTGATCAGCTAGTTGTTTTGATAAAAGAAACTTCACTTGAAGTTTCTGATCAGCAAGTAGCATTACTTATCCAATATGTTGAACTATTGCATAAGTGGAATAAAGCTTATAATTTAACCTCAATTCGTGATCCAAAGGATATGGTTATTAAGCATATTATGGATAGCTTAATGGTTGGCCCACTACTAAATGGCCAATCATTTATTGATGTAGGTACTGGCCCTGGCCTACCTGGAATTCCACTTGCTATCTTGTATCCTGAACGTAATTTTGTATTATTAGACAGCTTAGGTAAAAGAGTTACGTTTTTACGACAAGTGGTTTTTCAATTAAAACTTGAAAATGTAACGCCTGTGAAAGCCCGTGTAGAGCAATATCAACCAGAAACACCATTTGACGGTGTGTTAAGTCGCGCGTTCTCGTCATTACTTGATATGGTGACTTGGTGTGATCATCTTGTTAGTGTTGAACATGGTCGTTTTTTAGCCTTAAAAGGTATTTACCCTAACGATGAAGTGGCAGCGTTACCAAGCAATATTAGTGTTGCAAAAAGTCACATTATTGCCGTTCCTCGATTAGAAGGTGAACGTCATTTGATTGAATTGGTTAAATCATAAATAATAATAAGCTTTTGATCAGAAAGTATTTGAGGATCTTGTGGGAAAAATAATTGCGGTTGCAAATCAAAAAGGTGGTGTTGGCAAAACAACAACCTCAGTCAATTTAGCTGCTTCACTTGCGGCAACAAAGCGCAAAGTATTATTGATTGATCTTGATCCTCAAGGCAATGCCACTATGGGCAGCGGAATTGATAAATATGAAGTTCCAGCAACCTGTTTTGAGTTGCTTATTGAAGAACGTCCTTTCGAGCAAGTTGTTTGTAAAAATACCGCAGGTGTTTATGATCTTATCGCGGCTAATAGTGATGTAACGGCTGCTGAAATTAAGTTGATGGAAGTTTATTCTCGCGAACATAGATTGAAAAATGCTTTATCGAAAGTAAGAAAAGATTACGATTTTATTATTATTGATTGTCCACCATCTTTAAATATGCTGACAGTCAATGCTATGACTGCAGCTGACTCTGTTTTAGTGCCAATGCAATGTGAATATTATGCGCTAGAAGGTTTAACAGCGCTAATGGATACTATTTCCCAACTTACTTCTGTGGTTAATGGAAAGCTTCATATTGAAGGTATTTTACGTACCATGTACGACCCGCGTAATCGTTTAGCAAACGATGTTTCAGAGCAATTAAAACGTCATTTTGGCGACAAAGTTTATCGTACCGTTATTCCACGTAATGTTCGCTTAGCAGAAGCGCCAAGTTTCGGTGCCCCAGCAATGTATTACGATAAATCGTCAACTGGTGCAAAAGCATATCTTGCATTGGCCGGTGAAATATTACGACGCGCAGAACAAAATAAACAAACAAAACCGCAAGCAACAACCGAGCAAGAGCAAGGAACATTATGAGTCAAAGTAAACGCAGAGGTCTAGGTCGCGGTCTTGATGCTTTATTAACAACACCAGCAAGCAATACTTCTGAAGAAGCAACTAGTAAGACTGACGTTGCTAACAAAGATACTGAATTGCAAAATTTACCGATTGAGCAATTACACCCAGGAAAGTATCAGCCTCGTAAAGATATGTCGGCAGAAGCACTTGATGACTTATCAAATTCAATTAAATCACAAGGCATTATTCAACCTATTGTTGTGCGTCCAATAAGTGAACACAGCTATGAAATTATTGCCGGTGAACGACGTTGGCGCGCAGCGCAAATAGCAGAACTTGATATGGTTCCTTGTTTAATTAAACAAGTGCCTGACGAAGCAGCTGTCGCTATTGCTTTAATTGAAAACATTCAGCGTGAAGATCTTAATGCCATGGAAGAGGCTATTGCGCTTGAACGACTATTAATTGAATTTGAATTAACACATCAAGAAGTAGCCGATGCGGTTGGTAAGTCTCGAACAACGGTTACCAATTTATTACGTTTGAATAACTTAAATAGTGAAGTAAAAACCTTATTAGAGCATGGTGATATTGAAATGGGTCATGCCCGTGCATTACTTGCTCTGGATAGTGATATTCAAACTAACACTGCTCGCGTTGTTGTTGCAAAAGAGCTGACGGTACGTGAGACAGAAGCACTGATTAAAAAGGTTCAACAACCACCTAAAGAACCAAAAGAAAAAGTAATTGATCCAAATACTAAAATGTTAGAGCAAAACTTATCTGAAAAATTAGGTTCACAAGTTGCGATAAATCACAATAAAAAAGGTAAAGGTAAGTTGGTGATTTCATATAGTGACTTATCTGAATTAGACGGTATCGTTTCTCGCTTTAATTCGTTTTAAATAGGCAATAAAATGTCGAATATCATTAGGTAATGTAACTATTGTCGTTGCCTAATGTATTTTAGCTTACACATTCAAATGATTTTCAAAATATCAGCCTTATCTTTTCCCATCTAAGTGATAAAAAGCGAAAGTTTTCACAATCGATTATACATTAGTCGTATTTTGTTCGTTTACCGTTACATTTCGCACATTATCTGGGCAATGAGCGCCCTCTTTTGTTGCATTAGCGCTGTAATTCAGTATACTTGCGTCGGCTTTTTAAAGAGTAAATTTCATCTTTAAAAAACTGTAAGGATTACGAAATTTATCGTACGGAGTTTCTGGTGAGTTTATACATTCACAATGAGTTAGCTAAACCAGGAAGAAAGTTTGCTTTTATGCAAATTTTGGTCGCAATAATATTCGTTTTAGCTTGCAGTGTAGCAACATATTTTATTTGGGGATTATCTTTCGCATACTCAGTATTAGCGGGTGGAGCGATAAGTATAATCCCTAATTTTGTCTTTGCTCATAAAGCATTTAAATATGCTGGAGCAAGAGCCTCTAGAAAGGTTTTAGATTCCTTTTACAGTGGCGTAAAAATGAAATTAGTATTAACGGCCGTTTTGTTTGCGCTAGCCTTCAAATTTTTAGCGATAGAGCCATTAGCTTTTTTCAGCAGTTTTTGTTTAGTAGTGGCATTGCCATTAGTAACCCCCTTTTTTTTGAAACATTGAAATTTAAACTTTAATCATTAGGAACTTTAATATGTCATCAAGTGCTGAAGTAACCAGCCAAGAATATATTAAGCACCATTTAACCAATTTATCAGTCGGCGAAGGTTTTTGGACTTTTCACATTGATACCTTGGGTTGGTCAATATTCTTAGGTTTGGTCTTTTTAACTATCTTCCGGTCTGTTGCAAAAAAAGCAGAAACCGGTGTACCAGGAAAACTGCAGTGTGCAGTTGAAATGATTGTTGAGTTTGTTGACGATAGTGTAAAAAGTACCTTTCATGGTAAAAACCCTGTTATCGCGCCATTAGCTTTAACTATTTTTGTTTGGGTATTACTGATGAACGCTATGGACTGGGTGCCAGTAGATTTAATTCCAAAAGCATTTGAGCTGGTTGGTGTTAACTACATGAAAGCCGTTCCTACTACAGATATTAATATGACACTAGCGCTTGCTCTAGGTGTGTTCTGGTTAATTATTTACTATTCAATTAAGGTTAAAGGCATCAGTGGCTTTATCAAAGAATTAACTACACAGCCTTTTGGTCATTGGACTTTATACCCAGTGAACTTCTTACTTGAAACAGTTACCTTATTAGCTCGTCCATTATCATTAGCATTACGTCTATTTGGTAATTTATATGCTGGTGAGTTGATATTTATACTGATTGCGACAGTTGGTGTATTCCAATTGCCAATGCACTTTGTATGGGCTGCATTCCACTTGTTGGTTATCCCTTTACAAGCATTTATTTTTATGACGCTAACAATTGTTTATTTAAGCTTAGCTCACGAAGATCACTAACTTTTCGGGATTAAGTTAGTACGGCATAAGCCGGCCCGAAGGGTTTAGGGCAGGAAGCCCGAAGAAAAATTTTAACTTTAAACTTTACTTTAAATAATCGGAGATAAAAATGGAAAACTTAGGTTTACTATATGTAGCTGCAGCTTTATTGATCGGCTTAGGCGCTTTAGGTACAGCTATCGGTTTTGGTTTATTAGGTGGTAAATTCTTAGAATCTGCTGCTCGTCAACCTGAACTAGCACCACAACTTCAAGTTAAGATGTTCATCGTAGCAGGTCTTATCGATGCGATTGCAATCATCGGTGTTGCAATGGGTCTATACATCCTATTCGTTAAAATCGGCTAATTAAGTAATTAAGTCTTTTTTAACTGTAATATTTAATAGGAGGTACACAAATGAACGTTAATGCCACTTTTATCGGTGAAATGATCGCATTTGTCGTATTTGTAATATTTTGTATGAAGTACGTATGGCCACCAATTATTGGTGCTATCGAAGCTCGTCAAGCAACTATTGCTGATGGACTTGCTGCTTCCGACCGTGCTGCTAAAGATCTTGAGCTTGCTCAAGAAAAAGCCACGGCTCAACTTAAAGATGCAAAAGCGCAAGCAGCTGAAATTGTAGAAGCTGCTAAAAAGCGTGAAACGCAAATAGTTGAAGAAGCTGCTGCTAAAGCTCAAGCTGAGAAAGAAAAAATCTTAGCCTCAGGCCATGCAGAAATAGAAACGGAACGTAACCAAGCGAAAGAAGAACTACGCCAACAAGTAGCGGTTCTTGCAGTAGCTGGTGCTGAGAAAATTCTCGAGCGTTCAATTGATGCCGCTGCACACAGCGATATCTTAGATAAACTTGTAGCTGAACTTTAAGAGGGAATAGAGCTATGTCTGAATTGACAACCGTCGCTCGTCCCTACGCTAAAGCAGCGTTTGATTTTGCTATTGAAGCAAATGCCGTTGATAACTGGTTATCAATGTTAGTATTTGCCGCTGAAGTTTCTGAAAATGAAACTATGACTAGCTACCTATCAGGTGGTGCGTCAGTTGAGCAAGCCACAGAACTTTTCTTAAAAGTTTGTGACGACCAACTCAATGGCAATGCCCAAAACCTAATTAAGGTGATGGCTGAAAATCAACGTTTGTTGGTGCTACCACAAGTTCTTTCTCAATTTAGCGAATTAAAAGCTGAATATGAAAAAGAAATTAACGTGGATGTAACGTCTGCTGTTGAATTAGCAGCAGAACAAGTAACTACATTAAGCGCCGCGCTTGAAAAGCGTTTGGCTCGAAAAGTAAAGCTCAATTGTGTTGTAGACGCAAACGTAGTTTCTGGCTTATTAATTAAAGCTGGTGACATGGTAATAGATGGTTCAGTACGAGGTAAATTGAACCGCTTAGCAACAACAATGCAATCTTAACGGGGAACAGAGCATGCAACTGAATTCCACTGAAATCGCTGAACTGATCAAAAATCGTATTGAACAGTTTGACGTAGTTAGTGAAGCTCGTAACGAAGGTACTATCGTTTCTGTAACAGACGGTATCATTCGTATCCATGGCCTTGCCGATGTAATGCAAGGTGAAATGATCGAACTTCCTGGCAATCGCTTCGCTATCGCGTTGAACCTAGACCGTGATTCGGTAGGTGCGGTAGTAATGGGTCCTTATGCGGATCTAGCTGAAGGCGTAAAAGTTAAAGGTACTGGCCGTATTTTGGAAGTACCAGTAGGACGTGGCCTTTTAGGTCGTGTTGTAAACACTCTAGGTGAGCCTATTGACGGAAAAGGACCTATCGACAACGATGGTTTCGCTCCTGTTGAAGTAGTAGCACCTGGTGTTATCGATCGTAAATCAGTTGATGAACCAGTACAAACTGGTATCAAATCAATTGACTCTATGATTCCAATCGGTCGTGGTCAACGTGAACTTATCATTGGTGACCGCCAAATCGGTAAATCAGCGATCGCACTAGATGCAATTATTAACCAGAAAAACACTGGTATTAAGTGTGTATATGTAGCAATCGGTCAGAAAGCTTCTACTGTTGCGAACTTAGTTCGTTCATTAGAAGAGCACGGCGCGTTAGATAATACTATCGTTGTTGTTGCTTCTGCTTCTGAAGCTGCTGCACTACAGTACTTATCAGCTTACTCTGGTTGTACTATGGGTGAATACTTCCGTGATCGCGGTGAAGATGCACTAATCGTATATGATGATTTGTCTAAGCAAGCAGTTGCTTACCGTCAAATCTCATTGCTTTTACGTCGTCCGCCAGGTCGTGAAGCATACCCAGGTGACGTTTTCTATCTTCACAGTCGTTTACTAGAACGTGCTGCTCGTGTAAACGAAGCATACGTTGAAAAGTTCACTAACGGTGAAGTTAAAGGTAAAACAGGTTCATTAACTGCCTTACCAATTATTGAAACTCAAGCTGGTGACGTATCTGCATTTGTTCCAACTAACGTAATCTCAATTACCGATGGTCAGATCTTCTTAGAATCTAACCTATTTAACTCAGGTATTCGTCCTGCTGTTAACGCTGGTATTTCTGTATCACGTGTTGGTGGTGCTGCTCAGACTAAAATCATCAAGAAACTTGGTGGTGGTATTCGTTTAGCACTTGCACAGTACGCCGAGCTTGCAGCCTTTGCTCAATTCGCTTCAGACTTAGACGATGCTACTCGTGCTCAATTAGAGCATGGTCAACGTGTAACTGAATTGATGAAGCAAAAACAGTACAGCCCATTGTCAATTGCTGAAACAGCAGTATCGTTATTTGCCGCAGAAAAAGGCTTTTTAAACGATGTTGAAATCAACAAAGTTGTTGATTTTGAAGAAGCATTACGTTCATACGTAAACAATGAACACGCTGAGTTGATGGCTACTATCAACGAAAAAGGCGACTATAACAAAGATATCGAGTCTGGTTTAGCGAAAGCGATTGAAGCTTTCAAAGCTACCCAAACTTGGTAATTAGTTAACCTTTTCGCGGAGAATAGTCATGGCTGGTGGTAAAGAGATTAAATCAAAGATTGGAAGTGTACAAAATACACAGAAAATCACCAGCGCGATGGAAATGGTTGCAGCTAGTAAAATGCGCAGAGCGCAAGATAGCATGGCTGCTTCTCGTCCATACGCTGAAAATATGCGAAATGTGATCGGTCACATCGCGCTTGGTAATTTAGAATATCGTCATCCTTATATGGAAGAACGTGAAGCTAAGCGTGTAGGCTATATCGTTGTCTCAACAGACCGTGGTTTGTGTGGCGGCTTAAATATTAACTTATTTAAGCAAGTACTTGCTGATGCTGGTAAACAGCAAGCAGCGGGCGCCGAAGTTGAATTTGCTGTAGTTGGCTCTAAAGCCACAGCATTTTTTAACAATATGGGTGCTAAAGTCGTCTCACAAGTTTCAGGTTTAGGTGATAATCCGTCACTTACCGATTTAATTGGTAGTGTACGTGTTATGTTAAACGCCTATGATAATGGCGAGATTGATAGATTGTTTATTGTGTACAACAAATTTGTTAACACAATGACGCAACAGCCAACGATTGATCAACTTTTACCTTTGCCTAAGTCAGATGATGACGCTATTAAGCATCGCTGGGACTTTATATACGAACCTGATGCTCAAGCATTGCTTGATCAATTATTAGTTCGTTATACAGAGTCGCAAGTATATCAAGGTGTAGTTGAAAATCTCGCATGTGAACAAGCCGCTCGTATGGTTGCAATGAAAGCTGCAACTGATAATGCTGGCGACTTAATCGATGATTTACAATTGGTATATAACAAAGCTCGTCAAGCAAGTATTACTCAAGAGTTGAGTGAGATTTGTGCCGGCGCAGCAGCGGTATAAGCAAAGGTTCTTGATTTATTTTATTAGTAAATAAGAGCACAGATTAGAGGATTAAACATGAGTACAGGTAAAGTCGTCCAAATCATTGGCGCAGTTGTGGATGTAGAATTCCCACAAGATGCTGTACCTCAGGTATATGACGCATTAAATGTAACTGAAGGTGACCTTTCAGGCTTAGTACTAGAAGTACAACAGCAATTAGGTGGTGGCGTTGTACGTGCTATCGCTATGGGTTCATCAGACGGTTTGCGTCGTGGTCTGACAGTAGTAAACACAGGTGATAACATCCAAGTTCCAGTAGGTACTGCAACTTTGGGTCGCATCATGAACGTATTGGGTGAGCCTATCGATGAAGCTGGCCCAATCGGCGAAGAAGAGAAGTGGTCAATTCACCGTGAAGCTCCAGCATACGCTGAGCAAGCGATGTCTAACGAACTTCTTGAAACTGGTATCAAAGTAATCGACTTGGTATGTCCATTCGCTAAGGGTGGTAAAGTTGGTTTATTCGGTGGTGCTGGTGTTGGTAAAACCGTAAACATGATGGAACTTATTCGTAACATCGCGATCGAGCATAGCGGCTACTCAGTATTTGCTGGTGTAGGTGAGCGTACTCGTGAAGGTAACGATTTCTACCATGAAATGAACGATTCTAACGTACTTGATAAAGTATCGTTAGTTTACGGCCAAATGAACGAGCCTCCAGGAAACCGTCTTCGTGTTGCGATGACTGGTTTGACTATGGCTGAAAAATTCCGTGACGAAGGTCGTGACGTATTATTTTTCGTAGATAACATCTACCGTTACACACTTGCGGGTACTGAAGTATCAGCATTGTTAGGTCGTATGCCATCAG
Organism: uncultured Colwellia sp.; assembly: GCA_913058245.1. Classification (GTDB taxonomy): domain Bacteria; phylum Pseudomonadota; class Gammaproteobacteria; order Enterobacterales; family Alteromonadaceae; genus Cognaticolwellia. The sequence continues at coordinate 69,920 of CAJXQJ010000012.1, read as the reverse complement.
CGGTAGGTTACCAACCGACACTTGCTGAAGAAATGGGTGTTCTTCAAGAGCGTATAACCTCTACGAAGAAAGGTTCAATCACTTCAATTCAAGCGGTATACGTACCAGCGGATGATTTGACCGATCCATCTCCAGCAACTACCTTTGCTCACTTAGATGCAACAGTTGTACTATCTCGTGATATTGCATCACAAGGTATCTACCCAGCAATTGATCCACTTGACTCAACTTCACGTCAATTAGATCCATTAGTTGTTGGTGCTGAGCATTATGAAACGGCTCGTGGTGTTCAATCAACACTACAACGTTACAAAGAACTTAAAGATATCATTGCCATCCTAGGTATGGACGAGTTATCTGAAGAAGATAAGCAAACGGTTGATCGCGCACGTAAGATCCAACGTTTCTTATCTCAACCGTTCTTCGTTGCTGAAGTATTCACAGGTTCTCCTGGTAAGTACGTATCACTTAAAGACACTATAAGTGGCTTTAAAGGTATTCTTGCTGGTGAATTTGATGACTTACCAGAGCAAGCTTTCTACATGGTTGGTTCTATTGAAGAAGCAGCTGAAAAAGCTAAAAACATGTAATGAAGGCTGGCGGCTAACTGCTTTTAAGTAGACAGTCGCCAATTAGGAGGTCAACATGGCAATACTTTCTGTAAATCTTAATGTAGTAAGTGCTGAAGAAGAGTTATTTTCTGGTAGCATTGAATCATTACAGATCACAGGTAGCGAAGGTGAATTAGGTATTATGCCTGGTCACGCACCTTTGCTGACCTCACTAAAACCTGGTATGGCTAGAATCGTTAAGAAAGGTGGCGTAGAAGAAGTTATCTACCTTTCTGGCGGTATGCTTGAAGTTCAGCCAAATAACGTAACTGTACTAGCGGATATCGCAGTACGTGGCGGTGATTTGGATGAACAAGCTGCTGAAGAAGCTAAACAACGTGCTGAAGAGAAGTTAAACGCTCACGGCGACGGTGTTGATTATGCTGAAGCTGCTGCTGAATTAGCACGTGCTGTTGCACAATTACGTGTTATTCAAGCGACAAGCAAAAAGTAACAAGCTATATAGAAATTACACTAAGTTTTAGTGACAAAAAAAGCGACTTTTACTTCGGTAAATAGTCGCTTTTTTATTTCTGCTTGAATAATGTAATAAAAATGTTAATAATGCTGTCGCTTATAAAAAGAGATGGAATTCAATAGCAAACGTTAAATCTGGACTTCCATTAAAAATAAAAATAATGGATGATAAAAGTGAAAAGAATAATTTCAATACTCGCTATCGTTGCTTTGTCAGCATGTGGCGGCGGTTCTAGCAATCAATCAACTACACCAGCTCCTACACCAACACCTCCTCCGGTAAATACAGCACCTACCGCAAATAATGATGTTGGACTTGCACAAAATAATCAAGCTGTTGTTATTGATGTTTTAAGTAATGATACTGATGCTGAAAATAACGAACTTTCAATTTCAAAAATTGTATCAATGCCAACCATGGGTAGTGTTGCAATCGTTAACAACACATTAGTCTACACTCCGAATAAGGATGTAGCATTAAAAGATTCGTTGGAATATGAGCTCTCTGATGGTGAATTAACGGCAACGGCAACTGTAGAAGTTACGGTTAACCATACGTTAAATATTCATGGCAAAGTTACAGATTCCCCTGTTGCTGATGCTGAAGTTACTACTACGCTTGGTAATGAAGTGTTTACAGCTACAGCTGACAATGAAGGTAATTATACGTTAGCTTTAACGATTAACTCTATGGCACCCCAGCTAGTTGTTATTTCAGCAGTGGGTAGTGAAGCTAATAGTCAACAAGGTGTAGAGTTGATAGCCGTTATTGATGAGACAACAAATTTACTACCCCTTGTAAACGACAATAGAGACTTAGAGATTGACGGCAATAGACTTAACGTTACGCATGTAACTACAGCAAGCTACTTATTAACGGCTGATAGAAATGACAATGAAGCTGTTACCTCTATGGCTGAATTTAAACAACTTGCTGGCGGCCTTGATAGCAATGAACTCATGTCTACCGCAGGTTTCATCAAACTTTTAGTTGATAACGATGACTTTGATATCCCTAATGGCGAAACAACTTTATCGCTTTTAACAGAGAATAATAATGAGCCATTAAATACTTATGATGCTATCAATAGTTATTTAACAGAGAATAATTTACTCGATGAAAGTGGACAGCCTACTGCTGCGTATAGTGAGGCGCTATCTGTTGCCATTAATGAAACCGTCGCAGATCCTGATGTTGTTGAGCAATTTACCGCAGAAATGTTTACTAGTAAAACCATGATAAAATTACCTGCAACGAAGGAAGGATGGTTACCGTATACAGGCGATGCTTTTGTGTTTTCCGATAATGATTACACCGTCTTTTACGATGCCAACTCATTTGCTGATAATCCAGAGATTGTTTATACACGTTCAATTGTTGATGGCAAATTAAGGTTGAAAACTAATGAGTATAGGAGAGATTACATAACAATACACTCTTCAGTATTTGATTCGTTAGTAGAGCAATTTGGATTCTCTCAAAGCTTAGAAGATGAACTGGTGATGGCTTTAGCTGAGGGGAAGCTAGCAAATGGCGTAAATGTCGATATTATGATTTACGATGAATACATTGATTATACGCTGATTAGTAGCAATGATATTAACTATCAAGTGGCAATTGAAACCAAAAGTTACTATCAATTTGATATGCCTACAGGACTAGATTGGAGTGTTGACATTGCCAAATCAGAAATTTTTACTAACAACTCTAATGGTTCCCTAATTCATAACCCGGAAAAGTTATGGAAAAATAAGTTATTAAACGAATTATCTGGTAAATGGTTGTTCTATTTTGATGGTAATTTTAAAAATTATTTGAATAACTTTGAACAATCAACGGCTCCATTCGCAACTATAACCGCATTAAGTCCATCTTCGGCTTCAGCCATTGCTGATGAAAAGGAATATAGTACTAGCTTGACAGATGGTGTTCTATCGCTAACTAACGGCAATGAGAATTATAGGATTAAACCTATTCAAAGTTCTTCTAATGCTTACTTAGCAATCGTAGAAAAATGGCTCAATGGCAAGCTTGAATATGCCCATGCTAGGCAAATAGCGAAATTGAATGGTGACCAAACACAATTTGCCGATAATATTTCAACGGAATTACCTAAAGTTCAATTAGCTTACTTAAATGGCAGTTTATCTGATGCTTGGCAAGGGGAAAAATTAAAATTGGACTACACTTATGGTTATCAATTTTCTGATAATGGTGATCTAAAACGAGGAATACAGGGCTTTTATGCAGGTGAAGGAATTAGAGATCATCAGTTCGACCATTTTCACTTAGGCGATGAACGATGGAAATGGAGTAAGGACAATAATCTTATTAACTTAACGCTTAAGCTTGATAATGTATCTGCCCACAGAACATGGCAAGTAATATCCACAAATGAAAATGGCTATACCATGGTGCTTGAGCAATCAATACGCGGCTATGATGTTAATGATGATGGCGTAATCGATAACAATGAGATTGGTCAGTTTATTCGTCCGCGTGTACAAATTATCAAACAAGATGATTTAAGTCGTTGGCAAAAAGCATGGCAAAATACATTGGATTTAGGTGCTGCAGCCACAACGAACTCTGTCGATATTAAAACAAAAATGTCACCCCAAGATTCTATTCATTAATTTGGCTATCTATGGTAATAAAGCGACTTTTACTTCGGTAAATAGTCGCTTTTTTATTGCCTAATTTCGTGTGTTACGCTGGTATTTGTGTTTTTTTAAGCATGTTAAATAACTCGTCTTTAAGGTGCAGCCTTGCTAATTTCTTTGTCTCTAAGTATTCATCAGAGGTTGTTTCAACTCCCACTTCAATACGATGCACCTCTTGATCTAACTCGTGATACTCTTTGAATAATCGAGAAAAATGAGCGTCAGACATTTTTAAGTGACGAATTTCTTGTTCAAACTCAGGGAACTCATGGTGTAAGTCGTGTTTCTCTAGCATTTTTATTGCTCCTATTTAGCACAATTAATACAGGTATCGATATAAGGTAATATACGCAATCGTTCAGGGTTTATAGGCGCTGTGCATTGGCTGCAAAGTCCATATTCATCCTTTTCAAAACGGCTGATGGCTTGCGTTACAAGATCAAGCTCTATTTTTGCCTCGTGATGAATTTCATTAAGCACTTCATTATTTTCGTTTTCACTGGTTTGTTCTGAAAAGTCTTGTGAACGCCCTTTTTTAAAGTCTGCTTCTATTGCGTTAATGCGTTGTTTCAACTCCACTTTCTTCTCTAATAAACTATCTAAGATTGCTTTGTTCATTTGCATTTCTCCTTTGGCTTAATTTCATTTTATGCCTCTGCTTTGACATTGTGTTGATCTAGCGCAATAACTAGTTCGAGTTTTCTAACTTGTTTTGGCAAGGTTTTTAAAGTGCATGAATTGCGACAAAGTACGCATATTTGCGCTTAAACGACTAGGTTTATTACCGTTGAATAGGTAAACTCTTTAAATCGCGGGCAGTTGAGAAAGAAAATGATTCGCAATAAACTCATATGGAAGAATAACCAGAATCAATACGGGCTCATTAGCAAGTCGTTACATTGGCTTTCAGCCATTGCCGTTTTTGGTTTGTTTGGCCTAGGTTATTGGATGGTTGATCTTGATTACTACAGCCAGTGGTATCAACAAGCACCACATTGGCATGAAAGTATTGGAATATTATTGTTATTTGCTACCGGTTTCAGGTTAGCTTGGCGCTATATAGAAGGCTCTCCTGACACCATAGCGTCGCATAGCAATATTGAGAAGAAAGCGGCAAAAGTGGCAATATTCTTTTTATATATAGCTTTAGTTGTTGTATTACTATCAGGATATTTAATTACTAGCGCTGATGGCAAAGCTATCGCTATTTTTGATTGGTTTACGTTTACTGCTCTGCAGTTGCCGATTGATAACCAAGAAGATGTTGCTGGTACTGTACATTACTACTTAGCATATGGTGTGTTAATTCTAGCATTACTCCATGCATTCGCTGCTTTAAAACATCATTTTATTGATAAAGACACTACGCTTATGCGTATGATTAAATAAACATAATTTATTAAAAATAATAAGTAAATTAAGGAAAGGAAATGAAGAAATTACTTCTTGCAAGCGCCCTGCTAACAGCAAGCGCATTAATGCCAGCATTCGCTGCAGATTACGTTATCGATACTAAAGGTGCTCATGCATCAATTAACTTTAAAACGAGCCATATGGGTTTTAGCGTTTTAACGGGTCGCTTTAATAAATTTTCAGGTAACTTTTCATACGATAAAGATAATGTATCTGCTTCGAAAATCTCGGTAATAATTGACACTTCAAGTTTTGATTCTAACCATGCTAAGCGTGATAAACATGTACGTTCAGATGACTTTTTAGATGTTAGTAAATATGCACAAGCGACATTTGTAAGTACAAAAGTAGAAGATAAAGGCAATGGTAAACTAGCTATTAGCGGTGATTTTACTATGCATGGTGTAACGAAGCCTTTAGTTATTGACGCTGTTAAAGTTGGTGAAGGTAAAGATCCGTGGGGTGGTTACCGTGCAGGCTTTAATGGTACAGCTTCAATTTCTATGGGGGATTTTGGTTTTAAAAAAGATTTCGGTAAAGTTGATTTAGAATTACACATTGAAGGTATTCGTAAGTAGCACGAATAGACTACAGATAGAAAATAATTAAGGGCGTTAAGCCCTTTTTTTATAGCTATAAGAAATTAATTAAAAAGTTTATAAACCTTTTAATAAATCTCAGGTATTAATAATTATAACGAAAAGTAAATAACATCAAATTCACCCAGAGCAACGTGGGTGATGATGGGAAACAAAATCAGCGATGGTGAATGAAAAGGACATAATGCTGCAAGTGCAGGCAGGACAGCTAGATAAACTCGCTATTCTGTACGAAAACAACAAGGTTAAGTTGTTTAACTATTTTCGGAAAAAGGGTAACAATCAAGCGCAAAGTGAAGACTTGGTGCAAGAAACCTTTATGAAGATATTGGCATATCGCAGCAGTTTTAATGGCTCTAGTACTTTTAGTAGCTGGATGTATGGGATTGCCAGAAATACTGCTGCCGATATTTACCGAAAAAATAAAGGCAATGTTGAGCATGAAGATATCGACGAACATGAAGTACCGTCTGAGCACTGCATAACAGAGCAAGCGGTATCTGTGCAGCAACAAGATATGTTTGATCAATCCCTCGCGAATATTTCAGCCGAACATAGAGAAATAATTATTTTAAGCCGCTTTCAGCAACTTAATTATCATGAAATATCGGCGTTACTTGACTGTAATTTGAATACGTTAAAGTCAAAAATGCGAAATGCGATAAGTAAGTTACATCAGCAATACAGTAAGTTATCAGGTGAGGCACAATGATTAATCATCAAACTATTATTGATTGGAAACTAGCAACGCTTAATGGCGATATTAGCTCAGAGTTAGTGCTTACTGATGAAATGCAGTTGTATTTGGATAAACACCCTGAGTTGTTAACCGAGTTAGCGTTTATTGATGCATTTTGGCAACAAGGCAAATACGAAATGCCGACAAGTGAAATGGATAAGCGCTTTTATCAAATGCTTTCACAAGCGCAAGCGGCGCAAAAAAATATCGTTACAGATGCCAAGCCGGTAGCTAAAGGTAAGTCAGGAATATTAGCGAAACTAGGCGAACTTTTTACTGTTGCCCCTGTTAAGCCGTTTGCTCAAGTAGCTGCGTTAGCTCTAGTGTTTATTATTGGCTTTAATGCTAACGACAATAATAGCCAACCGGAACAATTAAGTGCGGATGTGGGCTTGTCGAAGTTACAGCAAGAAGTTTCATCATTAAGCACCATGCTTGCCTTATCTATGTTAGAAAAATCATCAGCGGCTGAACGTCTTACTGGCGTTGCTTACAGTCAGGAAACAGGTTTAACCAACCCCATTTTGATGAAAACCTTAATGACTACCCTAGCAAATGATCGCTCAACCGCGGTTAAGTTAGCCATTATCAATACCTTTAGCACTTTGTCAGATATTACAGAGTATGAGCCAACATTATTAACGCTTATTGAAAACGAACAAAATACCTTAGTAAAAATTGAATTATCGAGTTTGCTACTTAATGTTGGTAGCCAACAAACTCAGTCTCAGTTAATTAGGCAGTTAAATGCCAGTACGTTAAGTCCTGATATGGCTGAATTTTTAAAGAAAGTTAACGCTATTACCCATATTTAATAAAATTTATTGGAGTCATTATTATGAATAAACTTACCTCAGTATTAGCCGTATTATTACTGCCGGCGTTAATGCAAAACGCATATGCTCTTGAGCGAATTTATAGTTTGCCTTTGTCAAACCCTGAGCAACCTGCAAGCTTAAGTGCTGAAATACATACAGGAGCTATTTGGATTGAGGGTTACGATGGCACTGAAGTGAAAGTTACAGCGAAGGTTGAAGAATTTAACGATGCCGATCATCATAAACCTCATCGTCAGAATGGAAATTACCAACGGGTTAATAAAAGTAAGCCACGATCATCTGAAGGATTGAAGTCAGTTAAAAATAATATGCTGCAGCTTTCTATTGAAGAAGAAGATAACGAAATTGATATTTCAAGCGAATATAGCACGCAAAAAGTTGTTCTACGTATTCAGGTTCCTAAAAATACCAGTTTAGATATCGAGCTATATCAAGGTGGTGATATCGAAATTAATAATATCGCTGGCGCAATAGAGGTTTCAGCCTTTAAAGGCAGCATTATTGCTAATGGCGTTTCCGGCCCTATGGTGGCGGAAACTCATAGTACAGATATTGTTGTCGCTTTTGATAAGTTAGCACAAGAAAACCCAACGTCGTTAACCACCCATAGTGGCAATATCGATATTAGTGTCGGAAAAGAAACGGCAGCGAAAATTAACGTACAAAACTATAAAGGTGAAATACTTTCGGGTCTTGCCACTGAGTTTGTGACCACAGAAGATGCAACACGGGAAAATAAAGGTGGTAAACAGAAAATAGTTATTGGGGGCATGATGAGTGCCAGTATTAATGGTGGCGGCCAAGATATTACCTTAGCAACTTATAGTGGTAATGTTTACGTGCGTAGTAAATAAATCATTGATGATATTTTATGTACGATCACAAATATTAAATACTTAGTAATCCCTTATTTTTTCTAATAAAAATGCCAGTAGTCGTTACGAATGCTGGCATTTTTGTTTTGTCACCAATTAAAGCTATTTACTAAAAATAAACTCTTTAGGCGGAGTTACGGCTTGTAAGTGTTCAACAAAGTAGTCCCAACGCTTACGCATCATGTATGGCTCTCTTGCGAAGCCATGGCCACGATTTGGTAGCATTAGCATATCAAAATCTTTGTTGGCTTTAATAAGGGCTTCTACTACAACTAATGTGTTGTAAGGCGGTACGTTAGTATCTGTTGTGCCATGCGCAATTAATAACTTACCTTTTAAGTTTTCGACAATTAGTTGATTTGCTTGGCTGTCGTAGTTTGTCGTGCCATCTTCATTTTTAACTAATACGCCGTGGTATTTTTCGCCCCATTCATCGGCATAGTTTCGGTTATCGTGATTGCCTGCTTGTGACACGGCAACAGAGTAGAAGTCTGGGTATGTTAATAGCGCGCGTGTTGAAGCAAAGCCACCACCTGAATGACCCCAGATACCAACGCGAGAGCTATCAATCCAACTATGCTGTTTTGCTAGCTGTTTAATTGCCGCAACTTGGTCTGGAATACCACTGTCGCCCATATTTTGATAATAAAATTCATGAAAACTTTTTGAGCGTCCTGGTGTGCCTAATGCGTCAATTTCAATCACAATAAAACCTAGCTCGGCAATAGCTTGGTTATCGCCACGTGCCGTTCTAAAGTGACGACCACGAATACTGCCGACTTGTGGCCCTGGGTATAAATAATTCACTACAGGGTAAGATTTGCTAGCGTCAAAATCGCTAGGCTTATATAGCAAGCCGTAAATATCTTGTTCACCATTACGGTCTTTAACTATAAATGGTGTAGGAGCTTGCCAGCCGGTTGCGGTAAGCTTGCTAATGTCCATTTGTTCAACAACGAAACCAGATTTATCTTGAGTGCTGCGAATAAAACTAACTTCCGCTTGGTTTGGTGTTGATACTCTATCTAAAAAGTATTCAGCATTTTTACTTAAAGTAATGCGGTGATGCTTTTTCTCTGGAGTTAGTAAAGTTAAGTTTGAGCCGTCTTTATTGATGCTATAAAGGTAATGAAAGTAAGGATCACCACCCTCTTTGCCAGCACCAGTAAAAATAAGTTTGCCAGTGTTTTGATCGACATTTAGTAGTTCAAGTACCGTCCAATCACCTTGGGTAATTTGGTTTTTTATTTCCCCTGTATTTGCATCAATAAGGTACAAATGTCCCCAGTTTGAACGTTGTGAAAACCAAATGATTTCATTGCTTTTATCAAGGTACTTCCAGCTAATGCCACTAACACCAGATTCGAAAAAACTTTGTTCTGTTTCGGTAAATATGGTGTTAACTTTGCCAGTATCGGCATCGGCAATTTTTAATGTTGCCTTTTTGTGATCACGCGTTGATGAAACAAAGGCAAAATGTTGGCTATCAGTTGACCAGTCAACATCAAGTAGGCTGCCATCGCGACCAGCAACGTGATCGGTAATGGTTGATCTATGATCATCCGCAGGCATTGCAAGTGGAGTAACTACGGCACTTTCAACATCAATCACAACTCGGTGAATTTTGAAAATATTTTCATCACCTGGTAATGGGTATTTCCACACATCAATTTTGGGGTGACCAACTTCCGTTGACACTATCCCCATTTCACCAACTTTGCGGCCATCATGTTTAAATGTAGTTAACTTTTTAGAATCAGGTGACCATTTTACAACCGGTTTTTCACTTCTGATCCATCCTGCATTGTTGGTGGCGTAACCGAAATCTTTAATACCATCTGTGGTTAATTGCTTTTCGCTATTGTCCTGTAAATTTCTTAACCATAAATTATGTTGTTTTATAAATACTGCCTGTTTGCCGTTTGGCGCAACTAGTTCGTTTTTCTTAACAGCACTTTTACTTTGCTTACATAGGTAGTTTTCAATATTACATTGATAATGCTTACCTTTTACTTTCACAGCTATTTGCATTTCACTGATAAGGTCAAAGCTGCTAAAAGGTAGTTTTTCTTTATTAACTTCTTGCTCCGTAACGCGGGCAAGTGCTTCGGAAAGTTTTTGGTGATCGAACGCCAATTTCTTTTGTTTGCTTTTAGCGTCAAGAATAAAAAACTGTTCGCCCTGCAATGTGTGGCTGCGATAAAGCAACTGTTCGTTATCGCTCCAGTGTGGGTAATCTACGGTACCTGTAACTAATTTATCCGTAAACTTACTTAATTGATGTTCAGCTTTTTGATACTTTTCAATATCAAGGGTTTTATTATTCGCACTAGCTACCGTTGCTAAGCAAGCTAATAGCATAGTTGAGGTGACAATTTTCATTTTAGCAATCATGCATAACCTTTTATTTATCAGCGATAAAAATTCAATTTTTAGCATTCTAACACTTCTTTTGAGTTCTTCGTTGTACTATTCGACTAAGTGATTAACACCTGCGGTAATTAACAATATAACCCTCTTTAACAGCTATTTTTTTGCTGATTTAGACTAAAGTCTACCCGGATTTTACAGCAATGTAGACTTAGGTCTAATTTCTAAATTTTTACTTACTCTCTAGTGTTAACAGCACAGTAAATATATTTGCATAGTTTTCGAACAGCCAAGCATAAAAGAGCAGATGATGAGTAAATTAGCGAACACTTTGGTGAGCAAAATTGGACAACAACTCCAGTTATCGTGGTTGCAGTCATCTTCAGGCGAATGGTTCTATTTTTTTGACGCTGATACTGTTGATAGTCAGTCACAAGAAAGCATTGATTCTGATTATATCTGGTTAGTATCTCAGGCAGAAAATACGCACAACGTTAGCGGTTATCGAATTGAAAATCATATTTTGGAAACTTTGATTGAGCAATTAGCTGCTGTTGAGCATGTTGCTGTATTTGGTGTGCCTCACGAGCATAAAGGTAATGGCCTACACGTTTATGCGCAACTTAATCGTGGAAATATTCATTCGGCAAAGGTATCACAAGCGATCAATGCAAAATTAGCTGGTTGTTACGGAGAATTTGCTCTACCAGAAGCGATCACTTTTGTTGATGAGTTGCCGCACTTAGTAAATAAACCGCTATGCAGACAAAGATTAAAAACACAGGTAATGAATAGCTATTGTGCAGCTTAAAAGCACAACAAAAAGGTACGATTTTCAGCAAAAAAATAATAAGTGAAAACGTTAATTAAATAATTAAAACGATAAAAATCAGAGTATTGATGTTGTTGCTCTAAGGTAAATAACACATGGGGAAAGTAAAATGTTGAATAAGAAAAAGCTTTTATTAGCGTCAGGTTTGTTAGCAATGGCTGGCGGTGCAAATGCTGGTTATGAAATTAAGTTGTCTGATAAAGACACCATTACCTTTGGTGGCTATATTAAACTCGATACTCGCTACGTTGACGGTAATATCAACAGTATCACTAAAGATTACTGGGTAGGTGCAGGTAATGTTGGTGACATCTCACAGTTTAGTTTCCGTGCCACTGAGTCTCGTTTTAATACTAAATATGTTCATGGTGATGTTACTGGTTTTATCGAAATGGATTTTCATGGTGGTGGTGGTAATGAAATTGTTTCAAATTCATCAAATCCAAGAATTCGTCACGCATTTATTAAATATAAAAATATCCTAGTCGGTCAAACATGGTCAACCTTTGTTAATACTAGTGCTTTGGCAGAAGCAGCTGATTTCGGTGGTACGTTAAATGCCGCAGCCTTTATTCGACAGGGGCAAATTCGTTATAGCCAAGGAAACTTTCAAGTAGCGATTGAGAACCCTGAGTCAGATAAAGGGGACCCAAGCCAAGATTCAGTGCCAGACGTTATCGCTAAATATACCTTTAAAGGGGACTGGGGTAACGTTTCCGTTGCTGGTTTAGCACGTCAGTTAAATACAGTGGGTGGCAACTCTGAATCAGCCTTTGGTTACGGTGTTGCAGGTAGAATTAAAACATTTGGTAAAGATGACTTTCGTTTTCAATACCATGGTGGAGAGACAGGCCGTTACGTAGGTGTAGTAGCCGCACGTGATTTAGTAGGTGAAGAAGTTGAAGAAACAACATCATACTCTGTTGCTTACCGTCACTTCTGGACAGATGACATTCGTAGTACCGCATTCTATGGTAAAACCACCACAGAAGTTGCGGATGCAGACAGAAGGCATTGGGGTGTAAATATCTTTAAAAATTACACTAAAGAACTTTCATTTGGTTTTGAAGTAGGTAACTTTGAATCAGCTGACCAAAATGCAGATTCTGATTACGTTCAACTTTCTGCTAAGTACGTGCTTTAGTTTACATTGGGAGTAATATGCTAAGTTCATATTGCTCTATAGCGTTTTGCGTTAGTTAACCTCCCAACCGAGGTTTTTTGGGGAAGCATTAGCTTCCCTTTTTTTATATTCAGACCGTTGAAAGTCATCCATGGCTTCACGGCATTAGTACTTCCCTGTACGTCGATGAATGGTATGTCGTGATCACATGGTCGTTCGTAGCTGTCGATGCACCTCAGTAGGTATACTTAGTTAGCAGCAAGTGCTGCGGCAAAGCCAACGAATATACTGCCAGTTGTTTTTCCTACCCAGCGTTGGCTAACGGAAGATAAGAAATATTGGCGAAAGCGAAAGGCAACTAAAACATAAACAGAGGTAAAAATAAAAGCATTACATAAACTGGTGCCGGCAAGTAATAAAAACTGTGGCAAAACCGCATACTCTGGTTGGATAAACTGTGGAAATAATGCTGAGAAAAACACTAAAGCTTTTGGATTGCTTAATCCAAGTAATAAGCTCTGTTTATATAATGCTCTTTTTTGTGGTGTTATCGCCCCTTTATCGGTAAAAGACCAGCTGCCCTTATTACGCCAAATAGCGATACCAATATAAATTAGGTAAGCAGTACCTACATATTTAATGATAGTAAATGCAAGATCAGAAGCCATTAAAATAAGCCCTAAGCCTGATGCAGATATTAGCGCTAAAATCATCACCGCGCTAACGTGGCCTAAAACGCCGGCTAATGCCTTTTTTCGACCAAAATTAATGCCATTACTGGCCGCTAAAATAACAGATGGTCCAATACTGATAGAAGCAAGAAGTGAAATACTAAAATAAAGAGAGTAACTGCTGAGATCCATAAAACGGCTGTTAATACTGTGCTGATGATTTAAAGGCCGCCATAGTAACGAGTTGCGCCAAAAGTACAAGTTATAGAGTGTAATGGTGGCGAGTTATTTGATAGTAATCACTTTATAGCAAACTAAAACCCGCAATATGACTATTGCGAATTTTTAGTTTAACTTTTTAATTTACTTATCAGCACTGCATGCCAGTGTTATTTTTTTAATTTAGCAAAAGCATCAGCAAAGGCGTTACCCATGGCTGCATTGTTGGCTGGCTTAGCTTGCTGTGGTTTTGATGGACGCTTATTTTTATTGTTATGAGGTGCTGCTTTTGGCGCTTTTTCAGTAGCTTGAGCTTTAGACTGTTTTGGTGTTTCATCTAAGCGCATGGTTAAGCTAATACGCTTACGTTGAGGGTCAACTTCGGTTACTTTAACCTTAACAACATCGCCAGCTTTTACTATTTCATGTGGATCGCTAACAAACTTATTCGTTAATGATGATATATGCACTAGGCCGTCTTGGTGAACGCCAACATCAACAAAAGCGCCGAAGTTAGCGACATTAGAAATAACGCCTTCTAAAATCATGCCCACTTTTAAATCGGCTATTGTATTTACCCCTTCTTTAAAAGTCGCCGTTTTAAACTCAGGTCGAGGGTCTCGTCCCGGCTTTTCTAATTCATTAATAATACCCTTAACGGTAATTTCACCAAAACTCTCGTCAGTGAATGTCTCAATGTTAATGGCGTTAAGCACAGTTTTATTGCCAATCAGTTCATTAATATTTTGAGTTGTTTGGGCTAATATTTGTTCAACAATTGCATAGGTTTCTGGGTGAACACCTGAACAGTCAAGCGGATTATTACCGTTTGTGATACGCAAGAAACCAGCAGCTTGTTCAAATGCTTTTGGTCCAAGGCGAGCAACTTTTTTAAGTTCATTTCGGTTGTTGAAGCGGCCATTTTCATTACGGTAATTAACGACATTATTTGCCATGGTTTTATTCAAACCTGACACTCTAGCAAGCAATGGTGCGGAAGCACTATTTAAATTAACGCCAACAGCGTTAACACAATCTTCAATAACATTGTCTAAGGTAAGGCTAAGCTGGCTTTGGCTAACATCATGTTGGTATTGACCAACGCCAATGGCTTTGGGATCAATTTTAACCAGCTCTGCTAATGGGTCTTGTAAGCGACGAGCAATAGAAACCGCACCACGTATTGAAACATCCAATTCCGGAAATTCATTAGCGGCTAATTCTGATGCGGAATAAACCGAAGCACCTGCTTCGCTCACGATCATTTTTGTTGGCTTGTTATTTTCTATTTTGCTGATTACTTCAGCGACTAATTTGTCACTTTCACGTGAGCCAGTGCCATTACCAATGGCAATAAGTTCTACTTTATGTTGTTGGCAAAGGTTGACTATAGTGCGTAGTGATTTATCCCAATGATTCTGTGGTGCGTGTGGGAAAATAGTTGCGGTTTGCAGCAATTTTCCTGTTGCATCTACAATAGCAATTTTACACCCTGTTCGCATGCCAGGATCTAGGCCTAAAGTTGTTTTTGCGCCAGCAGGCGCTGCCATAAGCAAATCGTTCAAGTTACGTGAAAATACTTTTATTGCTTCTATTTCTGCTTGTTCACGCAATGAACCCAATAACTCAGTTTCTAAGCTTTGGCTGAGTTTAACTTTCCAAGTTGAATTGACCACTTTGGTTAAGAACTGTGCGGCAGCTTGCCCGGTTAAACGCAAATTAAAATGTTCGGTAATCAGTTGCTGGGCACTTGAAAATGAACCATCTTGCTGTGGATCAGCGTCAATACTTAGTGAAAGTAAACCGTCATTTCGGCCGCGCAACATAGCCAGCATTCGATGTGAAGGTACAGTTCTTAGTAATTCTGAATGCTCAAAATAGTCGCGATATTTCCCCGCTTCTGCGGTTTTTCCTTTGATTACTTTACTGCACAAGTGCGCTTGTTTTAGTAAATGGCGGCGTAATTTCTGAATTAGGTTGGCATCTTCAGCAAAGCGCTCAACTAAAATAAAGTGTGCGCCCTCAAGTACTGATTTTTCATCAGTAAAGCCCTGCTCTTTATTGATAAATGCGCTAGCTTCTTGCTCTGGATTTGTTTGCCAATTGTTATAAATTTTATTGGCTAATGGCTCAAGCCCAGCGGCAATGGCTATTTGCCCTTTAGTTTTTCTTTTTGGCTTAAACGGTAAGTATAAATCTTCAAGGCGAGTTTTATTGTCGGCATTATTAAGCTCGGATGTTAATGCTGGCGTTAATTTTCCTTGCTGCTCAATATTGGCAATAATAACTTTTCTACGTGCCGCTAAATCTCGTAAATAAGTTAGGCGCTGTGCTAAGTGGCGTAAATGGTTATCATCAAGGCCTTGCGTTGCTTCTTTACGATAACGAGCAATAAAAGGAACTGTTGCCCCTTCATCTAATAAATTTATCGCAGTCGTTATTTGGCTGGTTTGTACCGCAAGTTCTTTAGCAATTTGCTCAGCAATGGGTGTCATTTAGCTGTGATCCTAATTCTTTATCAAGTGAGAGAATATCTGGCGCATAGTATATACCTAAATCTAAGGTATATGCGATATACAAGCAGCTGTAGTTGCTATAAAAATAAGATAATTTTCATTCATATAATTTTAATAGTGCCGTGGTTAAAATAGCGCTACAATGCTGGCGTCTATCGTTTAATTTAATAAAAATAACCGGAAATTTTATGGCTCTCTCTGTTGTTATCTTAGCTGCGGGTAAAGGTACTCGTATGCGTTCTGCTTTACCAAAAGTTCTTCACCCTGTTGCTGAAAAGCCTATGGTTGCTCATGTTATTGATGCCGCGCGCCAAGTTTCGGCTGAAAATACTTATGTGGTTTACGGCTTTGGTGGTGATATTTTAAAGAGTAAAATTATCGGTGACGATTTAACCTTTGTCGAACAAAAAGAACAATTAGGTACGGGTCACGCTGTCGATATGGCGTCACCATTTTTAAGCGATGATGAAGATGTTTTAGTTCTTTACGGTGACGTGCCTTTAACGAAAGTAAGCACATTACAACGTTTAATTGCCGCGAAACCAGACAACGGTATGGCGTTATTAACGGTACACTTAGCAAATCCTACAGGTTATGGCCGTATTATACGTGATGCAGACAATACTGTTGTTGGCATTGTTGAGCAAAAAGATGCTAACGCGGAACAATTATTAGTTAACGAAGCGAATACCGGTATTTTGTTAGCAAATGGCGGTGATTTAAAACGTTGGTTATCAAACTTATCTAGTGACAATGCGCAAGGTGAATATTATTTAACTGATATTATTGCTGCGTGTCATCAAGAAGGTAAAACAATAGCAACTGCTCACCCAGACAGTGAAATTGAAGTTGAAGGTGCCAATAACCGTGTTCAACTTGCAGGGTTAGAGCGTGCATATCAATTACGTAAAGCTGAAGAACTTATGATAGCTGGTGCTAGTTTACGCGATCCTAGTCGTATCGACATTCGTGGTAATGTTAATGTTGGCCAAGAAGTAGTAATTGATATTAACTGTATTTTTGAAGGCGATGTTGAAATTGCAGATAACGTAGTTATTGGCGCTAACTGTATTCTAAAAAACTGTCGCATTGGTGCTGGCGCGGAAATAAAGCCAAATTCTATTTTAGAAGATGCTGTTATTGGTGAAGTAGCATCTGTTGGGCCATTTGCTCGTATTCGCCCTGGTTCAGAATTAAAACGTGATGCTCATGTTGGCAACTTTGTTGAAATGAAAAAATCAACGTTAGGTGAAGGCGCTAAAGCGGGTCATTTAAGTTATTTAGGTGATGCTGAAATAGGTGCTAAGGCTAATATTGGTGCGGGTACTATTACGTGTAATTATGACGGCGTTAATAAATCAAAAACTGTTATTGGTGTTGGTGCTTTCATTGGTTCAAATGCATCATTAGTTGCCCCTATAACTATCGGCGATATGGCAACAACAGCCGCAGGTTCAGTTATTGTTAAAAATGTCGATGATAATGAGCTTAGCGTTGCTCGTGGTAAGCAGCGAAATATTGCTGGCTGGAAACGTCCAACGAAAAAGTAGCACGAATAACTGCCGCTAAAATAGATGCACTCATTTAATCATGAGTGCATTTTTGTTTTTAGTCGCTGACGTTTGTCATATAGCTGACGTTTGTCATATAAAAGTAACATTGTGCTGCTAAATACATTAAAAATGCTTTTAGTGGTCGTAATTATGATTAAATATTGTTTTTATTTTCAGCTTTTGTTCTAATAGATAAGTTTTAAATCGAAACTTTTAAGAGTCAAACGAAAGAAATGTCAAAACGAAATACGCAACAACGTCGTCATACCATTATTGCAGAATTAGGTAATTTAGGTGAAGTAAGTGTTGATAGCCTTGCTAAAAAGTTTGATACCTCAGAAGTTACTATTCGTAAAGACTTAGCGGTATTAGAAAATAGTGGTTTATTGTTACGTCGCTATGGTGGTGCCGTGCCATTACCAAACGAAATAATTGAGCCCAAAACTGAAAAAGTTTCGAAACGAAAGGTTTTGATTGCTAAAACCGCTGCGTCACTTATTCGCGATCATAATCGCATTATCCTTGATAGTGGTAGCACAACATCAGCTTTGGTACGTGAGCTTAGTGCGAAACAAGGTTTAGTTGTGATGACCAATTCATTAGCAATTGCATCAGACCTACACGCTTTAGAAAATGAGCCAACATTATTGATGACCGGTGGTACGTGGGATCCCCATTCTGAATCATTCCAAGGGCAAGTTGCAGAAAACGTTTTGCGCTCGTATGATTTTGATCAGTTATTTATTGGTGCTGATGGTATTGATATGGCGCGTGGTACTACAACATTCAATGAACTTCTAGGTTTAAGCCGTGTTATGGCAGAAGTTTCACGTGAAGTTATTGTGATGTTAGACTCAGAAAAACTGAACAGAAAAATACCGAATTTAGAGTTACCTTGGAACAAAATTCATACGTTAATTACAGATGCTGATATGCCTGAAAACGTACGAAATGAAATTATAAAGCAAGGTGTTAACCTTGTTATTGCCAGTTAAAAAAGGACAGGAAATATGTGTGGAATTGTAGGTGCAGTAGCACAGCGTGATGTAGCAGACATCTTAGTTGAAGGCCTTAAACGATTAGAATATCGTGGTTATGACTCTGCAGGTGTTGCAATTATTGATAACGACAACCAGTTAAAACGTGCTCGTCGTTTAGGTAAAGTGCAAGAACTTGCTGATGCTTTGCACGCCAACCCATTAGCAGGCGGCACAGGTATTGCGCATACTCGCTGGGCAACGCATGGTGCACCAAGTGAAATTAATGCTCACCCACATGTATCTTCAGAAACTATTGCAGTAGTACATAATGGTATTATTGAAAATCATGAAGAACTTCGTACTCGCATACAAGGCTTAGGTTACGAATTCGTTTCAGAAACGGATACTGAAGTTATTGCGCACTTGGTTCACCATGAACTTAAATCAGCCGAGAGCTTACTTGTTGCTGTGCAAACCACAGTTAAACAACTAGAAGGTGCTTACGGCACTGTAGTTGTTGATACACGCGATAAAGATCGTGTCGTCGTTGCTCGCTCAGGTAGTCCATTAGTTGTTGGTTACGGAGTTGGTGAAAACTTTATCGCCTCTGATATGTTGGCACTATTGCCTGTTACTCGTAAATTTTCATTCTTAGAAGAAGGTGATGTTGCTGAAGTAACTCGTTTTGAAGTGAATATTTTTGATATCGACGGCAACGCTGTTGTGCGCGAAGCAAAAGAATCAGAAGTAAGTCATGATACTGGTGACAAAGGCGAATACCGCCACTACATGTTGAAAGAAACTTACGAGCAACCAACAGCTATTCGCAATACTTTAGAAGGTCGTTTATTAGGAAATACACTAGACACGCAAACTTTTGGTGATGGTGCTGATGATATTTTTAAAGAAATTGAACATGTGCAAATTATTGCTTGTGGTACAAGTTACCATTCTGGCATGGTGGCTCGCTACTGGTTAGAAGCGCTTGCTGGTGTTTCATGTAATATTGAAATTGCCAGTGAGTTTAGATATCGCCAATCACATGTTCCTAAAAACGCGCTATTAGTTACCATTTCACAATCAGGTGAAACTGCAGATACCTTAGCAGCATTACGTTTAGCAAAAGAATTAGGCTACCGCGCTAGTTTAACGATTTGTAATGTTGCAGGTTCTTCATTGGTTCGTGAGTCTGATCTTGCCTTTATGACCAAAGCCGGTGCAGAAATTGGCGTAGCATCAACTAAAGCGTTTACAACACAATTAGTTGGTTTATTAATGATGACCTTAGCGATAGGTCAGCATCACGGTATGTCAGAGCAAAAGCAAAATGAAATTGCCCAATCACTAATGACCTTGCCAAATAAACTTGAAGAAGTGCTAGCACTAGCAAGCTCAATTGAAGACTTGGCGGAAGACTTTGCCGATAAGCATCATGCATTATTCCTTGGCCGTGGTGATCAGTACCCTATCGCGATGGAAGGAGCATTAAAGTTAAAAGAAATTTCTTATATTCATGCGGAAGCGTATGCTGCCGGTGAACTTAAACATGGCCCGCTAGCGTTAATTGATGCTGAAATGCCGGTTATTGTTGTAGCACCACAAAACGATTTAATTGAAAAGTTAAAATCAAATGTTGAAGAAGTACGTGCACGTGGCGGCTTAATGTATGTATTTGCTGACTCAAACGCTAACTTTAGCAGCGATGAAACTATGAAAGTAATTGAAGTGCCGGTTTGTGATGACTTAATAGCACCAATTGTTTATACCTTGCCATTACAGTTGTTGTCTTACTACGTTGCTATAATTAAAGGTACTGACGTTGACCAACCTCGTAACTTAGCGAAATCAGTTACGGTTGAGTAATGTAATAATTAATAATTTTTAGGTTGAGCACATGTCTTAAAATTTAAATTATCAATTTAATAAAAGCAGCTTATAAGGCTGCTTTTTTATTATTTTAAGTTTGAGCGATTACTTAACATGTTATGCCTTTATTAGTTCCTTGGAATAATAAAGACACCCACTCTGTTAATACCTTTGTTAAACGATAACGCTGAATAAGAAATACAGTAGTAGCTTTTCTTGCAGTAAGTTAGGAAATCTGTAGTATTTGCTAACTTAATTTATTGGTTTAATTAATAAAATATTAGGAGAGTAGTACTAGTGAATAAGTTTGTTTTTGGCGTTATCTTCGTTGGACTAGTGCTATGTGGCACAAACTCCGCTGTAGCCAATAATTTATCAGCCGCTCAATTAGCTTACTTTGAAAAAGAGGCGAAGCTAGACGATAAAATAGCGTTCGAACTCGCTCATGTCTATTTAAATGGCTCTCAAGGCGTGACCAAAAATCCTGAAAAAGCTGTCAATTTGTTTAAGAAATTGGCTGATAACTATAGCGAAGATGGAATTAAGGTGAAGTCTGCTTATATCTTGGGTGTTCTGTATATGGGACAGCAAGAACATGTAGTAGATCATCAACAAGCAGAGCATTATTTTAAGATAGCGGCAGAGGGAGCAACTAAAGATTCATTGACCGATGCGCCATATCACTTTGCTATGTTAACGAAAAACGATAAGGCATATATCGAGTTTTTGGAAAAATCAGCGTTACTTGGTTATGTGCCTGCAATGGTGCAATTGGTGACTGCTTATAGTGAAAAAAAACGTGTAAAAACGAATGATAATGCTTTGGTTAAGTGGCTTAGAATGGCCGCTGATGAAGATCATATAGAGGCACAAAATTTACTCGGTAATATGTACTTTAGTGGTGACATAGTTTATCAAGATTATGAGCGAGCTTATTATTATTTGATTAGAGCTGCCGAGCATAGAAACCCTGAAGCTCAATCAAAATTGGGGCTAATATATAAATTAGGGCTTGGAACAAAAGTTGATTTAGTAAAAGCACAAAAATGGTTTGAGCTAAGTTATAAAACAGGCAATGTAATTGCTGGAGAAAATTTGGCTGGGCTTCTGTTATCTTCTGAAAAGCAGGAGGAAGTTAAAAGAGGTTTATCAATATTGGAAAGTGTTGCGAAATTAGGTTCTAAATCTGCTGCACAGAAAGTAGTGTCAATTTATCAAGAAGGAAAGCTGGTTAAGAAAAATGCTGAACAGTTAGCGTTTTGGCAACAACAGTATCAAAACAATAAAGATGATCATTCTGAAGTAATTGGTCTAAATAAAATAGAGCAAGGAGAGGAGAAAGTTTATAAAGCTTCTTCAAAAGCTGTTAGCTTTCATGCTAAAGGTTGGCAGTTTCTAAAAGATAAAGATTATGACAAAGCTATTCCTCTATTAAAGCAGGCTGCACTTCTTGATTTACCCGTTGCACAGCTTGATTTAGCTATTGCTTTAATTCAACAAGCACAATACCTTGAAGATGAAGCTTTATATTTAAAGGCTTTTGCTTGGGTAAAAATTGCTGCTAATAATCAACAAGAGCGCGCAGGTGAACTGTTATCAGAAATGCAAAATGCTTTTGATACGCGAATGTTACAGAAAGCTCTATCACAATATCGAGATATTAAAGGCCGTATTGCCAAATAATAGGAATTTTCACTGAAATCTTTATTTTATACGTGGACAGTTCGGCCATATTTTTAGTGTCACCGACCATGTAGCATTACCTCACACTCAGTAATATTGAATGCATGAGAGGTGTAACATGGTTAAATTTATCACTACTGTTTTTATTTTCATTTCTTTGATGGTGAGCCAAAGCTCATACGCTAGTTTGATTTCTTTCGATACTAAGAGCTTAAGTGGAGAGCAATTAACAGGTGACTTACAATCTTCATGGCTTGCGAATTCAAATAAGGTAAGGTCACGTGAGCTTGAAAAATTTGAGCTTATTGATATTGGTCGAAATACGATTGGTCATTTAAGTATTGATTTCAACTTAGCTAAACAAGGATTTTGGAGTTTTGATTTTGGCTTAGATGCTGGCTATGGTGCTGAATTGTTTATCGATGGTAACCTTTTAGTGGATAGAAGTGATAACCTTTGGTGGACTAGAAATTGGCAGCACTCAGATGTATTTAGTATCGATACATACGATTTTTCCATAGGCGCTCACACCATTGATGTATTTTTTGCTGAGAATTGTTGTGATGGCTTAAGCACCGTACGATTTACTAATCATGCAACACAAGAGACGTCTATATTATCAACAGACTCATTGAAATCGGCTTCGGTTTCAGAGCCTAAAACAGTCGCAATATTTGCTTTAGGTGCATTGGGATTCATGTTACGTCGTAAATTTTAAATTTAATTTGATAGTAAATAACCTGATTCTTGATCATAAATAAGCTGTAGATGAAAATTTGCTGCTTTTTTATTTATAACCAATAACATGCGAATATTTTTACCTTATTTTTTATTTTCCAGTAAATAGTTGATTAATGCCTTAAGTGTTGAGTTCGCTAATTTATTGGCTGGAAATATCAGTGAAACGGGCGACGGTTTAAATTCAAATGCTTTTAAAACCGGAACAAGTTGCCCTTTATCTAAATAGGATTGCATTAAAAATGTTGGTAGCAGTGCAATACCATGGCCATCGGCGGCAAGCCTTGCTGTTACTTCGCCATCATTCGCTTCTATAAAAGCCGAAACAGCAACAAGCTGCTCTTTATCGTTTTCCATATAACGCCATCTACCAGGTAGGCGATTTGAACTGTCTAGAATGCATTGGTGATTTATCAGTTCGTTGGGGTGTGCAGGTTCACCAAATTGTTTTAAATACTGAGGGCTGGCAACAAAATGAACGTTGACCGTAGAGTATTTTCTCGCAATTAAATTTGAGTCAGGCAATTCACCAACCCTAATACTTAAATCAATACCCTCTTCAACCATATTGACGAAGCGATTAACAAACATCCATGACACTTTTACATCAGGATGCTGTTTAACAAATTCACTGGTACTTTCAAGTACGCCAAGCTCGCTTGAGCCTAACGGTGCTGAAATTCGTATATTACCGGCAATTTTTTGCTGGCGCTCATGAGCAATGTTATCTAACTCATCAATGCGGCTAACAATGTCTTTAAAGCGCTCAATATAGAATACACCTTCAGCAGTTAAGTGCATTGATCTTGTCGTGCGATACAGTAATTGACAATCATAATGCGACTCGATATCTGACACTTGGCGACTGATTGCAGAGGTGACAATATTGAGCTCTCTCGCAACCTCACTGAAACTGCCTTTTTCTGCCACCATAACAAAAGTGTTCATAGCCTTGAGTAGATCTATTTTTCTTTTCATGAGAATAATCATTTCTCTTTGTGATTATTTTTCTTATTTAACAGTTTAAATATACTGGTTTCAAGCTCAATTACACAATTCACTTGGAGAGAATCATGAAAATTTTACTTATTGGCGCAAGCGGCACAATTGGTCAAGCAGTAGCAAAGGCACTTAATAATGAGCATACCGTTATTGGAGCAAACTACTCTGGTGGTGATGTTAATGTTGATATTGGCGATAAAGCTTCTATTGAAGCCATGTTTGAAAAAGTTGGTAAGATTGACGCTATTGTATCAACTGCTGGCCTAGCTAACTTTGCCCCCTTGCATGAATTAACGGATGCTGACTATGCGCTTGCACTTGATAATAAGCTTATGGGCCAAATTAATTTAATGCGCTTGGGGCAAGATTACCTTAACGAGAATGGCTCAGTTACCATTACATCAGGAGTTTTAGCGCAAGAGCCAATGCAAGGTAGTGGCGTGATTAGTATGGCCAACGGGGCGTTAGGGAGCTTTGTAAAAGCTGCATCACTAGAGTTAGAAGGGATACGTTTTAATGCTGTTTCACCAATATTTGTTAAAGAAACTATGGCTATGATGGGGATGGATACCGAAAGTGGACTATCAGCAGTAGATACAGCTAAAGCTTATGTTGCAGCTGTAACCGGCAGTATGAATGGTGAGACATTAGCGGCAACAACATTTGCCTAAATTCTAATCTATATAATAGGACAAGCCCTTTGTTGAGCATGTTTGTTATTTTTAAAGCAAAGGAGAAAGTAAGCAATTGTAAGCGCTAATTTAATCTTTAGTATTCAAGCTAGTACTAACAAAATTGTTGTTTTAAGTTACTTGTTTTTGCAGAATAGTTTGATTTTTGTGCGATAGCCTTACTTAGCCTTACAAACATTAAACTTATGTTTTTATAAACTGCCTTTAATTAACGTCAACTAAAGGCAGTTTAACATGAGATTCAAGAATTTAATTACCTGTACTATTTTAGCTAGTACCCTTATGGCATGTGGTGGTAGTTCGACAAAATCTACTACGAGTCCTGTTCCTACGCCTGCGCCAGCACCCACGCCAAGCCCTGCCTCAAATGACTTGGGCATATCTGAAGTTCCCGCTGAATTGAAAGCCACTTATAGCTCAGCATTAAAGTTTGATCGCTATACCAAGGTGGCAACACCTAATGGCGGCGCTATTCATATTGTTGCTCAAGATGGCATCTTAGAAAGTCAAATTGTACGTTCTCGTAATATATTGCAGCACTATTTAACTGATTATCCTGGTTCAATGTATGGCGCAGATAAAAGTGCCGTAGCGAATAAAATGGCAGAAAATAATGCCGTATTATTATTATTGAATGGAGTTGATGACGGCACAAATGCCGCTGCAGAGCTTGATGGCCAGCCCCTCTATTATGGAGAGATGCAAGTTGAAGGGCACAGTTGGTATGTTAACCAAAATTACGAACATCGTGATGCTTCGTATGAAGAAATTCTTCATATGGTGCACGATTACGGTATTGGTGTTGACCAAGGCCCTTCTTTTATTGGCGCTTTACCTGAATACCAAGCCGAAATTCGCGCAGCACAAATTACTGCTTTATCGGGAAAACTTTGGGCATGGCCTGCTGAGCAAGCGAGCTGGATTGCCGAATTAACAGCAGAGAATAGTTTGTCGCAAGAATATTTAGCTTCAGTCATCGACACTTATTACGGCCTTTGGGGAGCTTATGACAGCCCATACGGAATGTGGGGAATGTATATTGCTAAAGGTCGTACAGACCTCGCAACAAAAGATCCAGAAGGTGCAGCTATTATGGATAATAAATTCTTTCATCCATACCTGACTTATAACGCCCGTATTGACGAAAGCTTTACCGGTGATTTTAGCTTAGTTTTTAATGACGAGGTCAAATATAGTCATCACTCACAATACCTCAAAGATATTACTTTAACGGGGGCGAATGATAGTAATGTCATTGTTAATCAACGAGATAATGATATTACCGGTAATGCAGGTGCTAATTTGGTTACTTTCTCTGGCTCATCAGCAGAATACAAAATAACTAAAGAGAACGATGTCGTGACAGTGCAAGACCTTCAAGATAATCGTGACGGCACGAATACCTTAACAGCCATCGAAAAAATAGCGTTTACAGACGTAACCCTTGAAACTGCGAATTTATAAGCAGTATCAACAATCCAATAGAAAAAGGCTTCTAATACTAACTAACATTGGTGAGAGGCCTTTTTCATTTTAAAAACTTAAATCGCGACAATATAGTAAGGGTTAAATATGGAAATTGAGTCATTGAAAGCACAAACATCCACTGAGATATTAGGTAGCCGTTCGTCAGACATTAAAGCGACAACGGCTGAAGATGAAGTCAATCAATCTCAAACATTACAATCATCAAACAAGCAAGCAGTGAATGTTTCTTCAATGGCAAGCTTAATGCAGGCGTTAGATGCTACTTCAGATAGTATTGACCTTATTCTGGAACAAAAATTAACGACTAAGCAAAGTGAGGCATTAAGTGATATTCACAACAAACTTGATGCGCTATTTGAAAATGATAACTTATCAGCGACACAAGAAAAGTCAGCAACAGCGTTATTTGAACAAGCAGATAATATTTATCAGTCAGCAACTGAAAAATTAACGATAAGCGAGCATAAGCAAGTCGATAAACTATCTGAAAAAATGAATCAGTTAACGGAGCAGCTATCGCAGCTAGAGCAGGTTAGTTCAGAGAAGCCATCGACTTTCTCGGTACAAGCAGGCCAAGCAAATGAATTGTTTTCGGGAAGTGTGTCAGCCGGTGGCAGTAATAAGACTGAACAGGCAAATAGTGGAGGAAGTTCAAGTTTAGCTAAGAAAAAATTAACGGTTGCCGAATTAAATGCTCTGTCGGTAACAGAGTTAAATAAGTTACAGCCGAATCAACTGAAAAAGCTGAATGCTAAGCAACTGAATAAATTGAATGCAAGTTTACTTAACACACTTGCTTTACCTCAACTAAAGATGCTCTCCGGTAGTAATGTTGAAAAACTTAATCAAAGTCAGCGAGATAAATTAGTAAGTTAATCTTTATTCGAATTACTGCACGAAGTAATAAAAAACACTAACAAGTTAATTTGTTGGTGTTTTTCTATATTGATTTAAGATTTCAAAAATATTCTCAAGACTTCAATTGCTATTGATACCACCCTTTGTTATACGCTTTACTACCAAATATCACGCTAGCTTTGGCGGCATTTGTTAGGTTATCATCTACAGGTTTTTCAATGAATTTTCGTTCTTTATAGTCAAAATTCATGGCTGATTTTTCTGGCTGTAAAATTGTAACCGAGTCACGCGTCATAAAAGCAAAGTTTTTGTCGTATTGCATCATGGCTCGTTGTTTATGTTTAGGAACATGTTTTGTCATATCATGACCCAGCATTGGAGTCTCGCCACTAGCGCCAATAAGAGAAAGCAGTGTTGGTGCAATGTCAATATGGCTAGTTAAGCGTAGGTCATTTCTTGGGGAAATATCATCACCTAAAATTACCCCTGGTATTCTAAAATGCTCAATGGGTACTAAACTTGCTCCTGCAACTCTAGAATCGTGGTCGGCAATAACAATGAATACGGTATCTTGCCAATAATTAGATTTCTTGGCTCTAGCAAAAAATTGTCCAAGTGCAAAGTCAGCATATTTTACTGCATTGTTGCGGGTATTCTTTTCACTATCATACAGTTCAATTTTATTATCAGGAAATTCGTAAGGGCTATGGTTTGAACTGGTGAAAACTAAACTGAAGAATGGTTTGTCAGACGCAGCAAGTGCTGTTAATTCTCTATCGGCCTGGTTAAATAAGTCTTCATCAGAAGCGCCCCACGAACCTTCAAAACCTATATTGTCAAAATCATCTGAATCGATGATTTCTTGAAAGCCATTGCCGAGAAAAAAGCTTTTCATATTGTCAAAGTGACTTTCACCGCCATAAATAAATTGGGTGTGGTAGCCCTGCTTTGCAAGGAAGTTGGCAATAGTGAAGAAGTTCTTTTGTGATTTATCTAATTTAACAACTGCACGTGCTGGTGTTGGTGTAAAGCCGGTGATCACGGCTTCTATTCCTCGTACTGAACGAGTACCAGTGGCATAGAGCTGATTAAAGTTCCAACCTTGTTGCATTAGTTTGTCTAAGTTTGGTGTCAGTGGCAGGCCACCTAAGCTACCAACATAACGAGCCCCTAAACTTTCTTGTAAAACAATAACAAGGTTTTTAGCTTTACCAACATAACTGGCTTGTTTATAAGATGATGAAGGTTGCTGCAGTTTGGTAAAAGAAGCTTTTTCATTTAGGGTCAACGATTGTACGGTATCAATAACTTGTTGATCTGACATTTTTCCGTAGTACTGCTCGCTCGATTTATCATTCACCATTTGTAATGCGGCATAAATAGCTGAATAACTAGAGTTTAATGTCAGGTCATTGAGTAAATGATCTGTGGAGAACGACATCATAGCTGGGTTGATTGGACGATGACCAAGGGTAGAGCGAGCCCCAATAAATAGTAATAAAATTAACATTATTGTTGAAATAGATTTTATCAATAAGGTTAACTTCTCCGGCTTTTCATGCATATTATCTAGAGATTTATGTGTTGCGATGAAAGTTATAGTTAATGCTACTGTACTAAGCAGTATCTCTAACTTGTAACCTGTCCATAACATAGAGAACACTTCTTTAGGGTAAATTAGATACTCAATAAATAGGCGGTTTGGGCGTAAATCGTATTCTAAAATGAAGGTTGGTGTCAGTACCTCCATGAAGACTAAAAGCATCATCATGGCTGTTAGCCAGAAACGAACGAAAATATTTAATATTGTTGTACCTCGGCCAATAAAAAGTGCTAATGCTGTTAGCAATACGGGAATAATGAGTAAATAACTTATTGAGGAAATATCAATACGTAGACCATTGGTAAATATCGTCAGCCAATTATCAAAGCTTTGTACTCTGTCACTTTGCCATGCCATTAAGAGAACACGGCTTACAGACAATAGAATGAGAGCAAAAAAAGCAAAGCGCACTAATAGCCAATAAGGTTGTATGGTGCGGCGAACGATACTTAGCGGGGATATGAAAGCAGGCTGAGGTGCAGCAATTATAGATTCCATAATATAACCCCCCATGTTGCAATGGCGATGGTAAAACTGATCAATACAGCAGCAGAGCCAAGATCTTTCGCTAGCCCTGATAATTGGTGATATTCAAAACCTATGCGGTCGACAACTGATTCAATTGCGGTATTTAGGGTTTCCGCAAATAAAACAAAAAGTAATGAAATAACTAAAGCTAAGTGCTCTAATGGAGATACTCCTAAAATTAAACTTAGTGGTATCAAAATCATGATTAATAGCAGCTCTTGTTTGAAAGCCGCTTCATATTTACTCATCCAAACTAAGCCTTTATAGGTGTTATTGAATGCCGATAAAACTCGGGTCATACCCTGTTTTTTTATTTGGTAGTTAGATTGCATTAGTTTTGCTCCGCATTGGCTATGTAAATGAGAGGCTTGAATTTAATGCCTTTCTCATTTACTCATAGCGAGAATTTTTGAGCAGAATAGCAAGCTGAAATACCTTACAAAGTAAGGCTCTGTAAGTGTTGTTTTTGCTATGTAAGCGTATGTAAGAAACCCTTATATTCAGGAACTTTTAGCAGTAGAATCGGTCACCAAGCTTAAGTGAGGTTTTATGAATGAAATGAAAATTCTAATTGTTGAAGATGATGCCGAAATATCTCGTTTAACCGCTATGTATTTAGAGGCTGAAGGTTATGAAAGTAAGATAATTAATGATGGTGGTGACGCATTAGCAGCAATTAAAAGCTATCATCCTGATCTAGTTATTCTTGATTTGATGTTACCTGGTTTAAATGGCTTAGAAATATGCAAAAGAGCTCGCTTATTTTACCGAGCACCTATTCTTGTTTTAACTGCAAGTGATGATGATGTTAGTGAAGTGAGCCTTTTAAAATTAGGTGCTGACGATTTTCTAAGCAAGCCATTGAAGCCACATATTTTAGTGGCGAGAATTGAAGCGTTAATTAGGCGTTCACAGGCATCAAATGTTGACATAACGAATGAGAAACACAGTAAATTACATATTAATGCTGCAACTCGTGAAGTGTTTTTAGCGGGTGAGTTATTAAATTTAACAGGCTCAGAATATGAAATGTTAAATTTACTTGAACAAAATATTGGTATACCGGTTTCACGTGATGATTGCTGTAAAGCACTACGTGGTATTGATTATGACTTTAATGATCGTTCTATCGATATGCGAATATCTATGCTTAGAAAGAAATTAAACGACGACAAAATGCCTTACAAAATAATTACTACAGTGCGAAATAAAGGCTATATGTTACTTAATGGCTAATCCTACTCTACTCTCTCCATCATTTTTTACTCGTCTGTACTTAAGTATATTATTTGCGGTTGTCTTTAGTTTTGCTCTTACTCAGTATTTTGTTGAAGGTATGATGGAGCAAGATTCGATTAATGATTTTGTACGAGACTCTACTTATATTTCGAATGAAATTCGTCGGCAAATTGACGTAAATAAAGTACAGAAGCCGCTTGAATATAACTTTAATTTACCCCTTTCAGCCGATTTTGATATCCGCTGGTTGCCAGAAAATGAAATCGACTACTGTCAGCAGTGTGAATATTTGGGTAGTTTTTTAGATGTTGATACTTATGAATTGGCGGATGATGCTGGTATGCTCGCCGTTCATTCATATCCGCAGTTTCAAGCTAAGCTATTGATTGCAGATAATATGCAGTCACCTCATCATGAAGGCGATAATGCAGAGATTATTGAAAGCTTCACTGGTTTAGATGTAGCGGAAGCGGTTTTTATATTTTTTGTACTGATTTTATTATTAATTATTTCAATTACCATTTATTGGCCAGTACGGCAGCTACAAAAACAAATTAATGCCTTAGTTACGACGACAAAAACTTTTGGTGCTGGTGAATTAGATACTCGAGCGAATGAGCAACTCACCAAGCCGTTAAATAAATTAGCTTATAGTTTTAATTCTATGGCAAGTGCAATTGCTGATACCGTGCAAGAAAACCAAATTTTCGCCCAAGCTGTGCCACATGAAGTACGAACGCCACTAAGCCGAATTCAGTTAGCAGCGGGCTTATTAAGAAAAGGTTGCGAGAATGAAAAACATATTGCTTTACTTGATAATATTGATACCTACATTGATGATATCGATGAACTGATCAGTCAAGTTGTCGCATTCTCCAAGCTAAATGCCACGGTTGATGATGATGAAAGTGATTACTACCAAAGCATAGAGTTTGCTGCATTTATCTCGTCACGCGTACAATCGTTATCTAGCGAAACAGGTATCGAAATTGAACTCGACATAGATGCTCAATTAGAAATAACCACCAACCCAGTTTATTTGCGTTTATTACTTGATAACTTAATAAAAAATGCCTTAAGTCACGGCAAAGCATTGATAAAAATATCGGTTCAGTTAATTCAAAACCAAATTGAAATTAATGTTATTGACGATGGCCTTGGTATTCCTGAAGAATTTCAGGAAACTATTTTCTTCCCGTTTGCCCGTTTAGATAAAAGCCGTAGCAGAAAAACCGGTGGTTTAGGCTTAGGCTTAGCAATTGCGAAGTCTGCTTCTAAACGCATGAAAGGCGATTTATCGGTGAAAAATGTTCCGAATGGTGGCGCACAATTTATTTGTCGTTTTTTAAGTTGATGCTTTTTAGTGAAAAATCATCAGGTAGCTGTAATCTAAATAAGAAAATATGATATATTTGTTGATGGAAAAATAATAATTTATTAGGGAAAATCATGATGAAAAATCTTTTAATTAGTGCGCTATTTCTATTTTTATTGACGGGGTGTCAATCTACTTTAATGGAGCCAGTTGCAGAGCAAACTCAAACTAATGCTCAAGCAGGTAAAGCACAAGTTGTATTTATTCGTTCAGCATTTGTTGGTCAAGCAATACAAGCATCTGTTTATGACGTTACGTCTGGAACCCCCGAGTTTATAGGCATAGTTTCAAACGATACCAAAGTGAGTTATATGACTTCGCCTGGTGAACATATGTTTATGGTTGTTGGAGAAAGTGCTGACTTTTTGAAAGCTAATGTATCTGAAGGCAAAACTTATTACACAGTGGTAACACCAAGAATGGGATTTTGGAAAGCTCGCTTTTCTATGCACCCAGTTCGAAATGATGATACTGCGAAATTTAAATATGACTCTAAAGACTTTAAAGAGATGCTAGCAGACAGTAAATTTGTAAAGAGTGGTCTTAAGGCTGAGCAATGGGCTGTTAAAAATGGCAATAGCATTAGCTCTAAAATGAATGAATATCTTCCTGAATGGAAACAAAAATCACTAGATAAGCAACAAGCTGCGACGATTGAAGTCATGGATCACATGTAGGTCAACTTGCCGGTATTAATAAGGAATTTAAAATGAAAAAAATCTACTTTTTAGCAGCATTTGTTGCATTGGTTGCACTGACTGGGTGTAAATCGACTATCCCTGTACCACAGTATGTCGATCAACCTGTTGCCCAATATGGCGATACAAAGAGCACAGTAAAAGATGTAGAGCGGTCAATTATTAGAGCTGCAGCATCTTTAGGTTGGAAAACTAAAGTAAAGTCAGAAGGGGAGATTCTTGCGACATTAGATATTCGTAAACATCAATTGGTCGTGTTAATTAAACATGACGACAAGAATTTAACCGTTGAATATCAAAGTTCACTGAATTTAAAATATGACGGTGAAAAAATTCATCGTCAATACGCAAATTGGGTAACAAATTTATTAAGAGCAATTGATGTTCAAAATGTGACTAAGTAATTAATTTTTGCTCTTAATCTTAAAGCCATAAATATTATTTATGGCTTTTTTATGTTCAGGAAGAACTGTATATCGCGGTCACATGGATGTGAAAGAGCGTATAAATTAAGACAACGAAATGTCATCTCTGCATTGTTGCGTAGAATGACTTTTTCACCACTTTGTTAGCTTGTCATTATTTAGTTTATCGCTTAGTTCTATATCTTCATCTGATAATATGGGTATCTGATTATTCTTATAAGCATCAATATAGAAAAATGTTGGCCAAGCATGCGGGGCATAAGGATGTTTATTTTTTAATCGAATATCAGTAACATCAAACGTATAAGCATGCTTTAAGTTTTGGTTACTGCCTGGTACTGTATCTTGAGTATCAATATAGCTATCGCTAAAGTCTGCACAACTGCCAAAATTATTAACACCATATTGCCAAAATAACCCAGAGTATATTGCTACGGGATCAAGGTAAGTACTTTGAACCCTGATCATTGGTTTTATCTGTTTTAACTTTTCACACAAGCCATAGATAACAAATGATCCACAGCTGTGCCCTATTAGGTGAATTACCTTAATATTGGGCAACTTCGCTACCTTGTTTGCAAGCTGTTCGCCAATGTTTCTTCCTGTTACTGAGCATACTAAGGCATTATCCGAATATGGCTGCCAAGATAAACTAACTTGTGCTTTTTGAAACTTAGCAAGTTGTTGGACATTGGTGTTTTTAATCGTATTTTGTAGCCGGTTACTCCAGCTTTTTGGATTGTCTTTCACGCCATGAACTGATAATGATAGGTATTCCGTCTTTGGGTTAACGGTGATTGAGGTTATTTGGCTAAAGTCTCTTGGCCAATGGGCATATAACTGAAAGCCTACAGAGAATATGATAAATGGAATACCAGGAATGATGACCGCAAGCCACCAAAATAACTTGAGCCAAATATTCGAGCGATAAGTCTCTAATAGTTTATTCATAGTTTAATTGTAGTTTCTCATCAAAGTTAATTAGATTTATAGGTTGCGGCTTAATCCGTGCCGTTTGCACAATGGCTAATGCAAATTGCTGATATTGAAAACTTATGTGATGAAAGCGAGATAACTGCTGGGTAGTCTTTTGCTTTAGTACTTCTAAAATAGTTTTTTTTGTGATTTTTGCTAAAGCTTCTTTAAGTGCCCAATATTGATAAAACTGCTCTTTGCTACCTTCAAGCAAAGTACTTAATTCATCAGGATGAAAGTAAGCTTTAATTAGTGCTTGGGTATCTCTATGTTGATTTTGAAATTCAATATCGATACCGATATCAGTGTTAGCTCGGGTGATAGCAAAGAAAATGAAACCTTTTGAATGGGCTAGAGATATATTAACGGCTACAGTTGAATTATGATACATAGCGTTTAATTGCACTGATTTCTGATCAAAACTGAGTTGTAGGTCTTTATATGGGATATTTAAGTATTGTGAAATAAATGACTTTATTAGGAATCTACTAGCAATATATTCTTTTTTAGCAGTAATTTTTTTTCTTTTAGCGATAACTATTTTCTCATCACGATGAAGGAGTTCTTCTATTAAAAGAGCAATTCTACTCTCACAAATATTGTTGGCGTTAAACACGGCATAGTAAGGTAATGTTAAATCTTTTATTTTGGTATTCTTTGCAAAAGGGTTTAAAAATTCATTATGCAATTGAAATATTCCCGTAAAGTAAATTATGCCGATGTTAGAAGATAATTTGCTGATATATTTTTTATTAAAACAACTGTTTTAATTGCTTTGTTGGCCCCTATTGTATAACATTTCTCGCTACTTTTTACTGCTTAGTTTTTCATGTGTTGGGAATTTACAATGGATATCAAAATACGCCACTTAAGTGTTTGGTATGCTCACTGTGATGAACTTTCTATTGAACAAGCTGTAAACTCAGATGAAACAGAGTTAAATTGGCCTAAATTAGCTTTTGTTCCAGCGATGCAGCGCCGTCGCTTAAGCCCATTTGCAAAAATGGCACTAAAAGTTGCTAATGACTCGATAATTGACGTTGTTCAAGACTTACCAATTGTTTTTTCTAGTCGACACGGTGATCTGCCGAAAACATCTACACTTTTAGCTGATTTAGCTGATAAGAACGCCATTTCACCAACAGCATTTGGTTTGTCTGTCCATAATGCCATACCAAGCTTATTTAGTATTTTAACCAACAATAAGCAGGCGATAAACGCCATTTCTGCAGGACAAGATAGTTTTATGATGGCGTTGGTTGATGCTTATGCTCGGCTGAAATCAGGTTTAGCAGATGAAATTCTTTTTATTCATGCTGATCAGAAGCTGCCAGAAACCTACCTTGGTTTTCAAGATGAGCAGCAGCTATCGCATGCTATCTCTATGGTGATTTCTTTACCTGACCAAGAACAGAAAACTACGAATGAACAATCTATTCGCTTTTCTTTTAAACAATTTTCTAATGCCGTGATTGATAATATGCCGTTGTCATTATTATTTTCACAGTGGTATTGCAGCACACAGCAACAAATTGTGCTGGCAAGTAAAAATTATCAATGGACGTTAGAAAAAAATGCTTAATAAACTCAATTATTTTTGGCGTATTATTGCCACAGGTGTCTGTTTTTCTCTTTTTGGTCTTGGCGGCTTATTACTTTCACTTTTTGTTTTTCCTATTCAGCGTTTGATTATTTCCGATAAAAAATCACAAAAGCGAGTGGCTAGAAAAACGGTTCATTACACCTTTAAATTTTTTATTGGTTTTATGGGATTTGTTGGTATTTTTAAGTTTAACTTGCAGCAAGCCCAGCAGTTAAAATCACTGAACGGTCATTTAATTATGGCAAATCACCCATCTTTGATTGACGTAGTTGTCTTGATATCAATGATCCCTAATGCCGATTGTATTGTTAAAACACATCTATTCAAAAATGTATTTCTAAAGGGAGTGGTGAACAACACCGGTTACATCAGTAATGCAGATCCTGAGGGGCTATTGGAAGATTGTGAGTCGTCATTAAGAGAAGGTAATAATTTAATTATTTTTCCCCAAGGTACTAGAACTAAATTAGACGATGAACTGCATTTTCAGCGCGGCGCGGCCAATATTGCGATAAGATGCCAGGCAAATGTTACCTCAGTTTTGTTAAAGGTCATACCTTCAACATTAACAAAGAATGCCCCTTGGTATAGAATACCGAAAACAAAAGCACATTTCTCTGCAATGGTCGTGGACCACTCGCCTATTTTGCCAGAAAATAATGTTATACAAACCTCCAAAGATGTTCGGCAATACAATCGAGATTTGGAAAATTTTTTTAGAGAGGAACTCAGTAAATATGGGTGATTTAAAAGTAGAATTAAAGCAATTAATTATTGAAACCTTGGACTTAGAGGATATTGAAATTGCTGATATTCAAGATGATGAAGCGTTATTTATTGATGGTTTAGGTTTAGATAGTATTGATGCGCTAGAACTAGGTTTAGCGATTAAGAAAAATTATGATGTTAAGATTGATGCTAATTCAGAAGAAACTAAGCAGCATTTTTCATCGATAAATGCTTTGTGTGAATTTGTAAGTAAAGCAAAAGTGTAAATAGGTTGTAAGGGAAATCGATATGCAATCAAAAGAAGAAATATTTTCAACATTGTTAGAAATTATTCGCGATGATTTTGAAGTTGATGAAGCAGACATTGAGCTAGATGCAAATTTATATGAAGACTTGGATCTTGATAGTATTGATGCGGTAGATTTGGTAGTTAAACTAAGAGCGATCACCGGTAAGAAAATTGACCCTGAAGCGTTTAAAAAAGTGCGCACGGTCGAAGATGTGGTTGTTGAGGTTGAAAAACTGGTTATCAGTTAGTGAAACTTTTTATAACAGCTATTACAACGGGGATACTATTGATGTATCCCTTTGCGGTTTATATTGGCCTAAATAATATTGCACCAAGCTATTTAGCGATTATTTTAATTGTTTTAGTTTTACTGCGTATTGTACTTGTTAGGGCTCGTTTGGAAAAATTGCCATGGATGTTACCTGCATCATTGTTGGGGATTTTGGCGATAGGCACAAGTGTCATTACTGATAGCTCATTAGGCTTTAAACTTTACCCGTTAGCGGTTAACTTTTCGATGTTAGTCGTTTTTGCCTATTCATATTATAAACCGCCAACTGTTATTGAAACTTTTGCTCGCTTGAATGAAAAAAATATGTCTGCACCAGCTATTAAATATACAGCAAAGGTTACATTAGTTTGGTGCCTATTCTTTATCATTAATGGCTTGATTTCACTATATACTGCGCTTTTTATGACGTTAGATATTTGGATGATTTACAATGGTTTTCTATCCTATGTATTGATGGCAACCTTAATGTTAGTCGAGTATTTAGTGCGTTTAAAAGTTAAAAAGCAACATCGTTTGCAGGCTGAGCAAGCCTCAGAAAGTTTGAAGAGTTCGACTATCAATGAATGATAAATGCTTTTATCAAAATGGCGAGTTCCTCACCTTTAAAAAGTTTTGTCAGTGTGTTTCGAGAACTCGAATGGCTGTTCGAAAGATATCTGGAAATAAGGTTTTACTATTCGATGCTGACAGTTACCAGTTCTCTGTATGGTTATTTGCGCTTATTTTTGAAAAAAAACAGGTGTTATTGCCTCCTAATGCGCAAGCAGGCACTTTATCACAACTTGCTCAAGAGTGTGACGCAACAGCAGGTACACTTGAGTTAGCAGGCAAAAAACAAATAGTAGTTTCAAATACAGATATAGCTATTGATGAAGTTGAGTATACCCGTGAGCAATTTTTCAGTTTATTTACTGGTGAGATAACGTTTTTTACCTCGGGCTCTACAGGTCATGCAAAAGCTATTCGTAAAAGTTGTCGGCAATTAATATTAGAGGTTGATACTTTAAAGTGCGAGTTTTCAACTTTATTTGAACACGCTAACTTTATTGTTAGTACTGTGTCCCATCAACATATTTATGGCTTGTTATTTAAAGTTCTGTTACCACTATCTTTAGGTAAAAATATCGTTAATCAGACTTTTGAGTATCCTGAGCATATCTGTCGTTTATTCGAGGAACTACGCGCTTCAAGTAAATTGAAGCAAAAAAGTAGTTTGCTATTAATTTCGAGTCCCGCTCATTTGCAACGTTTAGTGCATGACAATGTTTTAGCGGTCAATTCAGAGTACTTTGCTGGTATTTTTAGTTCAGGAGGAATGCTGTCACTGGCAAGCAGTCAAGCTTTGTTGCGACAGATGAAAATATCGCCTACAGAAGTTTATGGTAGTACCGAGACTGGTGGAATTGCTTGGCGTTGTGGTCAGGCGTCAGCCGCTGAACCATGGCAAGCATTTCCAAATATTAAAATACAAGTGTCTGATAAACGCCAACGCTTGGAAATATTTTCTCCATATGTTGATGAGCAGCCTTATATAACAGATGATTGCGTTGAATTACTTGATACTCAGAGTTTTCTGTTAAAAGGACGTGTTGATCGAACCGTTAAAATAGAAGAAAAACGAGTTAACTTAACACATATTGAGCGACACTTGGTTGAACACCCATTAGTTGTAGAAGCACGCATTATCGTGATCAACAATAAATCGGTTAGCATAAGAAAAATATTAGCGGCGGTGCTTATTTTAACGGATAAAGGGCAAGCGAGTTTAAATAACAGAGGAAAGTTGGCACTGAATAACATTTTAAAATTGCATTTGCTTACAGATGTTGAGCGTATTTGCTTACCAAAAAAGTGGCGATATTTGTCTGAATATCCGTATAATTCGCAGGGAAAATTAGTATTGAGTGATTTGGAGAAGCTGTTTGACTAATGTTGCACATGTGAATAACGACTTAGTAAATGTTTGGCCTGAAGTATTAATTGAACACATTGAAGATAGCCAAGTTGAGTTGCAGTTATATATTCCCACCGACTTAGATTACTTTAATGGTCACTTTCCTAAAGCGCCAATTTTAGCAGGTGTAGTGCAACTGCACTGGGCAGTTGAATATAGCAAACAGAAGTTTTCGTTAGCTGAGCGTGAGATTAAAAATATTGAAGTACTAAAATTTCAAGTTGTGATCATTCCTGGACAAAAATTGAATTTAACTCTGACAAAAAAATCACCAAATAAAATTCTCTTTTCTTATACCTCAGAAAAGGGGCAACACGCCTCAGGTCGCATCGTTTTTGAGGATATTTAGTGAACTATTGTATTGTTATTCCAAACTTTAATCACACCATTTTCTTGGATGAATTAGTGTCAAAATTAGTAAAGTTTAATTTACCTATTATTATGGTAAATGATGCTAGTCATGCACAAGCAACAGCGTTATTCCGAGATTTAGCATTGAAATTTCCGCTTTTAACTGTGATTGAACATCAAATTAATCAAGGTAAAGGCGGTGCAGTTCAAACTGGTTTGCTTGCGGCATTTAAACAAGGTTATAGCCATGCATTGCAAGTAGATGCTGATGGACAACATAATTTAGATGACGTTGAAAAACTGCTCGCTGAATCAAAGCGTTTTCCTGATGCTCTTATTAGCGGTAAACCTGTCTACGATGAGTCTATCCCTAAGTCTCGATATTACGCGCGTAACATTACCCACTTCTGGGTTTGGATCGAAACCTTATCTTTTAAAATAAAAGATACCATGTGTGGTTATCGTGTTTATCCTTTGGCTCCCACAGTTGGCTTACTGCAGCAACAGAAACTAGGTAAGCGAATGGACTTCGATATTGAAGTAATGGTACGGCTGTTTTGGAAAAACATTGAATTTAAGTTTATTGATACAGCAGTTGATTACCCAGAACATGGTGTTTCTCACTTTAGAGCGTTAGAAGATAATTTATTGATATCATGGATGCATACACGCTTATTTTTCGGTATGTTGCCGCGTATTCCGCAATTACTGTTAAGAAAGCTCAAATAGTCCCATGGCTGAAACTAAACATTGGTCAAAAATGCAAGAACGCGGCACGTATTTAGGGATACAAGTGCTACTTTTTGTTTATCAATTATTCGGTCGAAAAGTGCTTTCTTTTTTCCTTTATCCTGTGGTTGCGTATTTGTATTTTACCGGTGGTGCTAGTAAGCAGGCATCGAAAGAATATTGGCAGCAAATTTTTTCTGTTAAAAAATCTACTAAGCGTTTTACACACCGTGTTGGTGTAGCGCACTTTTATAGTTTCGCACAAAGTGCTTTTGATAAAATAGATGCTTGGATGGGGCGTATAACGCCCGAAGACATCATTTACAGCCAAGAACACCCTATTGCGGAGTTACAAGAAAAGCAGCAAGGTGCAGTGTTTATAGGTTCTCATTTAGGCAACTTGGAAGTTTGCCGTGCCCTTGGTCATGGTCGATATCAAACACGTATAAATGTGCTAGTTTTTACTCATCACGCTGTTGAATTTAATAAGGTGATGAAAAAAATTAATGCTAATTCTAATGTCGATTTGATTCAGGCAACTCATGTTGGTGCTGACTTAGCTATATTGCTTAAAGAACGTATTGATAACGGTGAAATATTAGTGATTGCTGGTGATCGTACTAGCGTAACTTCACAAGGCAGAGTTATCTATAGCCCATTTTTAGGTAAACCAGCACCCTTTTCACAAGGTGCATTTATACTGGCATCTATATTAGATTGTCCGGTATATTTTTTATTTTGTCTCAAAGAAAAAGCGCATTACCGTGTAATATTCGAGCATGTCGCAGATAGTTTGAAGTTTTCTCGTAAAAATAGGCAAGAGTCTTTGGCTGCAGTCGTTAATAAATATGCACAACGGTTAGAATATTATTGCTTAGCATACCCTTTTCAATGGTTTAATTTTTTCGACTTCTGGCGAAATGATCAGGATGTTGTTCGCAATGTAAATGAACCAAACTCAACAAATGAAAAATTGGAGTAGTCACAGTGCCAACAAGTAACAGCACTATTAAATTTGGTGAAGCACGCCTAGAAATAGAAGATATAGTTGATATTGCCAAAGACGATATTGATGTTGAGTTAAGTCAGTCTGTTGATTTTAGTCATAAAATTGATTCAGGTGTGAATTTTCTTGATACGCTTTTAAAAGAAGATGGCGTAATTTATGGAGTTACAACGGGTTACGGTGATTCTGTTACCGTGAATGTTCCATTGAGTTTAGTGCCTGAATTACCTTTGCATTTAACCCGGTTTCATGGGTGTGGTTTGGGTGAAATGTTTAGCTCATTTGAAGGGCGAGCCATTTTAGCAACACGTTTAGCATCGCTATCACAAGGCTATTCTGGTGTAAGTTGGCCATTATTAGAGCTGCTCAAAGCATTTTTACAACATGATATTGTGCCTGTGATCCCTCAAGAGGGCTCTGTAGGTGCTAGTGGTGATTTAACGCCGTTATCTTATGTTGCAGGTGCGTTAGTTGGTGAACGCGATGTTTACTATCGTGGCGAAATCAAAAATAGTCTTGAAGTCATGCAAGGTTTAAATTTAACACCGATAACACTTAGACCTAAAGAAGGTTTAGCAATCATGAATGGTACAGCGGTAATGACCGCTATTGCTTGTTTAGCGTATGACCGTTCACAGTATTTAGCTAAACTCGCTACGAGAATTACGGCATTATCAAGTTTGGCTTTGAAAGGAAACAGTCATCATTTTGATGATATTTTGTTTTCAGTAAAACCTCACCCAGGTCAGCAGCAAATTGCTACTTGGATCCGTAATGATTTGAATCACGTTGACCACCCTCGTAACGCAGACCGTTTACAAGACAGATACTCTATTCGTTGTGCGCCGCATGTTATTGGTGTATTGCAAGACTCATTACCTTGGTTCCGTCAAATGATAGAAAATGAGTTAAATTCAGCCAATGATAACCCTATCATTGATGGCCCTGGTGAGCATGTTTTACATGGTGGTCACTTCTATGGTGGACATATTGCTATGGTGATGGATTCGTTAAAAACCGCTGTAGCCAATTTAGCCGATTTAGCTGATCGCCAAATAGCATCCTTGGTTGATACTCGTTATAACAATGGTTTACCATCTAATTTATCCATGAGTGATGGCGCTCGACGGTACATAAATCACGGGTTTAAAGCCGTGCAAATCGGTGCTTCAGCGTACACAGCAGAGGCGCTAAAGCAGACGATGCCAGCCAGTGTGTTTTCGCGTTCAACAGAGTGCCATAATCAAGATAAAGTTAGTATGGGTACTATTGCTGCCCGTGACGCAATGCGGGTGTTACAGTTAACCGAGCAGGTATTGGCAAGTACTTTACTTGCTGCAGTGCAAGGTGTTCGAATTCGTATTGCGAATAATGAGCTTGATCACGACACATTGCCGTTGCCTGTGATGGAAATGTATGATGATATTTGTCAGTTTTTTGAGCCGCTATTAGATGATCGGCCGTTAGATAAGCTATTGCGTTTTACGGTTGATGCGATTCAAACACAACGCTGGAGTTTATATGACTAAACAGGTGTTTTTATCAGCGGAAGCTATCATTGATGTACCATTTCATGACTGTGATCCTATGCAGGTGGTTTGGCATGGTAATTATGCGCGCTACTTTGAAGTGGCGCGTTGCGAACTATTGCGTAAAATATCGTACGATTATTTAGATATGCAAGCATCAGGGTATATGTGGCCGATTGTTGATATGCGCACTAAATATATTGGTTCTGCTGTTTTTACTCAAAAAATTATTGTAAGGGCAGAGCTTGTTGAGTATGAATCACGGCTGAAAATTAATTATGTTATCTGTTGTGCAAGAACAGGAACTAAATTAACGAAAGGTAATACGGTGCAAGTTGCTGTCGATATTACCACACAAGAAATGCAGTATGTATCACCGCAAGTATTGGTGAATAAAATAAAACAACTGAATGAAAATACTCATGAAAGCACTTAATCGTAGCTCAGTCATGTTAAGAGTCCTATTATTTTTAATGGTATTTCTTAGTTACGAAATACTAGCCAGTGAAGCTAACAATGTAACGGAAGGTATGTTGGATTTTAGTGTTATTCCTGTAGCTTCAGGCAGTTTTGTTCAGCGTAAATACTTTAAAGTGTTAAAGCAGCCAATTAAGTCACATGGGGAATTGCATTTTGATGTTAATCTAGGCTTGCTATGGCAAACGAATACTCCCTTATACTCAGCGTTAATTTTAAAAAATAATAGTGTTTATTCAGAAGATGGTCACAATCCACCTAAAAAGCTTAAAGGAGCAAGTAATTTAAGTTTGATGTTACTGAGTATTCTCTCGGGCAATCGTGTGCAAATCGACGCAAACTTTATTGTGACAAATAGCGAAATACAAGGGTGTGTAATGTTAACACCTAAACAAGTACAGCTGTCTAAGGTGATGCAGGCGATTGAATTATGCCAAAAACAATCTAATGAAGACACCGAACTTGCTTTAAACCATATTGAACGCATTATTTTGCGAGAACATAGTGGCAATAGGACGGAAATTGATGTCAAATTAACTGCAATATCAGCATTGCCAGAGACTGTTCGTGTTCGTTTTAACTAAGTTTCAAAAATTATACTGGCTACAATTACTTATCGTATTATTGCTAGGCGTATACATTATTTTTTGGGGTAAATGGCAAGTTGAAACTAACTTGTTATCAATTTTCCCTAAAAGTGCTCAACATCAAAGTTTTAAAACGGCAGAACATGCGTTATTTCAGCAAAAATCTCAACAGTTGGTGGTGTTGCTTTCAGGTGATAATGCAATAGCGGCATATAGGAAATTAAGAATAGATATTTCTGAAATTTCACAGGTGGTAGAGTTGCGTACACCTGAACCCGCATTGGCCGATATTGCTAGTTTTTATTCTCCTTATAAGTACAATTTCCTGCCACAGTCGTATTTAAATAATATAGCTAATGGGCAAATGTTAACCCAATTAGCTAATAATCAACTTATTCAGCTTGCCAATCCTTTTGTTAGTGAAACTATTGCAACTG
Source organism: uncultured Colwellia sp. (assembly GCA_913058245.1). GTDB lineage: Bacteria > Pseudomonadota > Gammaproteobacteria > Enterobacterales > Alteromonadaceae > Cognaticolwellia. The sequence goes on along the minus strand of CAJXQJ010000012.1, from coordinate 26,286 downwards.
CTCCTCGACTTAATTTGGCCATATACCTTCAGGATGCACTGTCCAAGCTTAGTGACGTTGAATTCCATCAAGGAATTGCTACGATAAGTGTGCAGAAACAGCAGTATTTAATTATGCGTCTACAATTATTGCTAGATGGCTTTGATCTCGATGCTAGCCAGGCAATGGTGGCCAAATTAACAGAGGCTTTTAGTCACATTAATACTGATTTCGAAGTTGATATCAATTATTCAGGTATTCTTTTTCATACTGCTGAATCAACTGCTCAAGCAAAAAATGAAATTTCTAGTTTTGGTGTTTTTTCTATTGTTACTGTTATTTTTTTGATCATTTTAGTTTTTCGTTCGTTACTCCCGATAACAGCAGCGTTAGTTGTATTATCAGTTGCCAGTTTTTATGGCTTTATCGCTATTTTATGGTTTTTTAATAGTTTGCACTTATTAACATTAATTTTTGCTGTAACGTTAATTGGAGTCGTCGTAGATTATTGCTTTCATGCTTTTGTTTATGCTGATAATCAGGATATTAGTGTAGATGGTAATCAAAAGCCTTCTATCGCTAAGCCCCTAATATTGGGTTTTTTAACGACCGCAATGGGATATATTGTATTAATTTATTCGCCATTGTCACTATTGAGCCAAGTGGCGGTTTTTATGATTTTTGGTTTGTTTGGAGCGTTAATTACTGTGTTGATGCTACTTCCATATTTAGATCGCGCCGTTTATGTCAAAAAATCAACTATTGCCATGAACTTTAGCCAATATGGTGTGGTGCTTTTTAGCAAAGTGCGAAACTATAATTATACAATCTCAATTGCTTTACTATGTATAGTGACGTTGTTTTTTTTCGTTACGCCACTGCAATTTAATGATGATGTTAGACTTTTGAATTCGAGCCCAAATTGGTTACTTGCACAAGAAGCTAAAACGGCAGAAATATTATCAAACAGAGACTCAGAACGGGTTATTGTAAAAGCTGAATCGGTGCAAGCATTGTTGGAGACGCAGGAAAAGATAGTAGGTCAACTGCATAAAACTCAACCAGAAATTCATGTAAAAGGTTTACATGAACTATTACCTTCAATTAAACAGCAACAACAGCATTATGAGTTGTTAAAAGGTGCAGATAAATTAGGATATTTTAATGGGGCTCTGGCCATTACAGGGCTAACAGATCCGATCGAAAAATTTCAGCCATTAGAATATAGCGTTTTTGCCCAAGGTCCATTAGCTTTTATTGGTCAGTTTTATATCGCTGTATACAAAACAGATAGTGGTTTATTGACTAAAAATGAGTATGCAGCCTGGCTCGAGTTAACAGAAGAAAGGTTATCAGCTGAAAATTTAGTATGGCTTGAAAATAATGTTAGTGCTTCAGTTTATGATCCAGCAAAAGAGGTTAGTACAGCGCTTTCAGAGTATCGGCAAGGTATTTTAATCTTACTTGCCAGCGCATTTATTGTTGTAATAGTCATCTTGATTATTAAATATGGAATAACAGCTGGCTTTTTATCGGCAATAGCAACAATAGGGAGTGCCCTATTATCGTTGATTATTACTCAGGCAATTGCCCAACACCTGAATATCTTTAACCTACTTGCTGTTTTATTGATTCTTGCATTAGCAATCGATTATGTCATTTTTTATCAAGAACGTGGCCTACAGGCTAAAACGTTTCTTGCTATAAGTTTGTCTGCTTTATCATCTGCTGCTGTTTTTGGCATTCTGGTATTTAGTGCCACACCCGCTGTAAGCAGCTTTGGTCTTACAGTGATGATTGGAATTGCCAGTATTTTTATTTTAGCGCCTATGTCTTTAGTAAGGCACAAGAGCAAGTTGACTGATTAACTCTGCAATTTGGTAAGTTATAACTTTAGGGAAAATTAATGGAAACTAAGTCACCAACACAACAGACCATTGAGCAATATGATGTGGTTATTATTGGAGCTGGGCCTTCAGGTACTGTTGCCGCTTCTTTGCTTGCTGCTGCTGGAGTATCAGTGCTGGTTTTGGAAAAACAATATTTTCCTCGTTTCTCTATTGGTGAGAGTTTGTTGCCTCAATGTATGGAGTTTTTAAAAGAAGCGGGGCTGGAACAGGCGTTAGATAAATACGCTAAAGAGTTTGGTTTTCAGTTTAAAAATGGCGCAGCATTTCATAAAAAAGGTAAAAATTCATCATTTGATTTCACTGAAAAGTTTAGTGTCGGGCGCGGTACAACTTATCAAGTTAAACGAGGACTTTTTGATAAATTGTTGGCAGATGAAACTGAAAAGAAAGGTGTAAGTATACGTTATGGTCACCAAGTAAATGCCGTTGTTTCATTGGAACCTGAAGTATGTCTCGACGTTAACGATGAAAGCGATAACCCGTATCAAGTGCAAGCGAAATTTTTATTAGATGCCAGTGGTTTTGGACGGGTTTTACCTCGGTTGCTTAATTTAGAATTGCCATCAGACTTTCCGATTAGGCATAGTTACTTTAGTCACTTTAAAGATGGCATTGATTGTGCCGAATTTGACCGTGATAAAATACTTATTACGGTGAATCCAAATTATAGTGATGTTTGGTATTGGTTAATCCCATTCTCTGATGGAACGGCAAGTGTTGGTGTTGTTGGCTTACCAGAGCGATTTGATGAATCATTGTCTGCTATTGATACTTTGCAAGAGTTCATCGCACAGGATGAAAACCTGCAGCGACTTTTACAAAATGCAACACCATTGCAAGAGGCACGAGTTATTAAAGGATATTCTGCTGATGTTACGACATTATGCGGGAAAAATTTTGCCTTATTAGGTAATGCAGGCGAGTTTTTAGATCCGGTATTTTCTTCAGGTGTCACTATCGCAATGAAATCTGCTTCTTTAGCCGCACCTTTAGTGAAAAAACAATTACAGGGCGATACAGTTAATTGGGAAGTTGAATATGCACAGCCTTTGAAATTTGGTGTAGATACTTTCCGTTGCTTTGTCGAAGGTTGGTATAACGAAAGTTTTCAGAATGTTGTTTATCATGATCGCCATGATGATTCTGTGCGTCGAATGATAAGTTCGATATTGGCCGGATATGCATGGGATGAACAAAACCCTTATGTTGCCAAAAGTGTCAGGCGATTGAATGTTTTGGCAGAAGTGTGCCAAGCAGGGTAGTAAATTGAAGTATCTTACGCAAAAGCTATTGCTGTTATTACTGGCCTATTTCATTGCTGGTTGTAGTGCCTTGCCTGATGACAAAGCATTATATTTAACTAAAAGCATGGGGTTAGTATTAACGGTACCGCCAACAGAAAAAGTTGGTTCTATAGATAGCCACCTAGTTGAAATTACCACTAAAGGTGAAAGCCATCGTTTTATTGCTCAAGTTGAATATCGTAGTAATGAAATTGCTATGGCAGCAGTTTCACCATCAGGCGTTCCTTTGTTTGATTTTACATGGTTTAGCAATAAAACAACGGAAATCAATCAATATGTATCATTACCGTTTGTTGATATTCGCTTTATTATTGCTGATATGCAGCTCTGTCATTGGCCAATAAATATCATTCAAAGTTCATTATTAGGGAGCAACGTTCGTGCCGTTCAAGTAGAAGATACGAATGATAAAAAGGCTGTTTGGCAGAGAACAATTTGGGACAATGATCAAATTATTATTAAGATTGATAAACTTAAAGGCAGTTATCAATTAGAAAATGTTATGCGAGATTATAGTATTCGGCTAGTCAATTTAAATAAGGAAAGTGAGTGAGTATTTGCTTAAAAGAATTTGGCGTTATTTGTGCGCTTGGTCATGATAAGCAAGAAGTCCTAACGGCTTTGTTTTCTGACCAAAAGCAATTTTTGTCACTCGATAGTGAATTACCCATAGAAGAGCCCCAATATGTCGGTCGAGTTCAGCTACCTAAAAATAACGAAGCTATTGAGCAAATTTCGACTAACAACAATAAATTGGCTTACATTGCTTATCAGCAAATTGCAGAGACTTTAGAGCCGCTATCGATAAAATATGGCCAGCATCGTATTGCTGTGGTTATTGGTACCAGTACTGCAAGTATTTATGAAGGCGAGTTAGCAAGAGAGCAATTAACTAGACAAGGGCAGTTTCCAAAAGACTTTCAATATGAAGTGCAAGAAATGTCAGCACCAGCAACTTATATTGCTAAACTAGCTAACGCCAAGGGACCAGTATATGGCATTTCAACAGCTTGTTCTTCCAGTGGTAAGGCTTTGGTAAGTGCAAAAACTTTACTGGAAAATGACTTGGCTGATGTGGTTATTGCGGGTGGAGTTGATAGTCTAACACAGCTGACAACTAATGGTTTTAAATCTCTAGAATCGATAAGTAAAAATGTTTGTCAGCCGTTTCAAGAAAATAGAGATGGGATTAATATTGGTGAAGCCGCAGCCTTGTTTATTATGACTAAAGATAGTGATGGTATTCAATTACTGGGTGCAGGTGAAACCTCTGATGCTTATCATATCTCTGCACCTTCACCTGATGGTGCTGGTGCAGCTAAAGCGATGGCACATGCTATTGAAGATGCAAAAATTAATGCTAACCAAATAGATTATGTAAATTTACATGGTACTGGCACGATTAAAAATGATGAAATGGAAGCGTTAGCAATGGCGTCGGTCTGCGGAAAACAAGTTTTTTGTAGTTCAACTAAGCATTTGACTGGCCATACGCTTGGCGCTGCAGGTGCACTAGAGTTAGGGCTTTGTTGGTTATTGTTGAGTGATTATAATATTGATAGGCGGTTGCCTGCAAACTGTCGCGGTAGTGATATTGATGAAAAAATGCCTTCAATAAAACTGAGCCAAGGTGAAAAGCTAGCTAAGTTGCAATATTGCCTAAGTAATTCTTTTGCATTTGGAGGTAATAATTTTAGTGCCGTGATTGGGAAAATTTATGAATAACTACGCTATAACGCAGGTTTTACCTCATCAAGCGCCAATGATACTAATTGATTTACTGGAGTATTACGATGAGGATACTTGTCGTTGTAAGGTTGAAATTAATCCTGCAAGTCCATTTTATGATGAGTTCAAGCACGGCGTCCCAAGTTATATTGGTAGTGAATATATGGCACAGGCTATTGCCGCATTTGCTGGCTCGCATGCACTAGATAAACAAGACGATGTGCAAATAGGCTTTTTATTAGGTTCAAGGAAATATAAGACATTTCAACCATATTTTAAGGTCAATGAAACCTTAACTATCACCATTAAAGAGCTATACCGTGAAGACTCGGGCTTAAGAGTTTTTGAGTGTGAAATATTAAGTATTAAAAGTGAAGTACTGGCACAAGCAAATATCAATGTATTTCAACCGAAAGATCCAGATGCATTTATTCAAGAAAGCTACGCATAAAATACTTAAGTACAAGATAAATTATAAAAGTGAAAAATGACCATGACAAAAGATATTAAAAGAATTTTAGTTACAGGCTCGAGCCGAGGGTTAGGCAAAGCAATTGCAATCAAGCTTGCACAAGATGGTTTTGATATCGCAGTACATTGTCGTAGCGGCATAGATGCTGCAAAGGATACACAAGAACAAATTATCGCACTTGGTCGTAATGCAAGTTTGCTACAGTTTGATGTTTGCGATCAAAAAGCGGCAAAACAAGCCATTGAAAATGATATGGCTGAAAATGGCGTATATTATGGTGTTGTTTGTAATGCAGGTATAACTAAAGATATGGCGTTTCCTGCCATGGAAAGTGAAGATTGGAGTAGTGTTGTTAATACCGCATTAGATGGTTTTTATAATGTTATACATCCAGTGGTTATGCCAATGGTGAGGGCAAAAAACGGTGGTCGTATTGTCACTATGGCATCGGTGTCAGGTATAGCTGGCAATAGAGGTCAAGTTAATTACAGTGCAGCTAAAGGTGGTGTTATAGCAGCAACGAAAGCATTATCACTTGAATTAGCAAAACGAAAAATAACCGTGAATTGTGTCGCTCCTGGTTTGATTGATACCGACATGACGCAAGGCTTGCCACTAGACGAAGTGAAAAAAATGATCCCATTAAGGCGAGTAGGTAAGCCAGAAGAAGTTGCTGCAACGGTATCATTTCTAGTTTCAGATGGCGCAGCTTATATTACAAGGCAAGTGATTTCAGTAAATGGTGGGATAGTCTAATGAAACGAGTTGTAGTTACTGGAATGTCGGCAATAACAGCATTGGGAGACGATTGGCCAACGTTCAGAGCCGCGTTGGAACAAGGTGAAAATGCGGTAGAGGTAATGCCACATTGGCAGAAATTAGATGGCCTGAATACCTGTTTGGGCGCACCTGTAAAGCATTTTGAAAAACCAGCTCACTATAAGCGAAAAATGATTCGTTCAATGGGGCGTGTTTCATTGATGGCAACCCGTGCAACAGAACTAGCGCTTGAACAAGCAAACTTGTTAACAAATGCAGCTCTTACTGATGGTAGCACAGGTGTATCATACGGCTCATCTATTGGTTCAACATCACCCTTAGTTGCTTTTGGTAATATGATGGAAAACGATACAATGGAAGGTGTCACAGCGACTAGCTATATACAAATGATGTCACATACTGCCCCTGTTAATATTGGCGTTTTTTTTGGCGCTAAAGGTCGGGTAATTACGACTAGCTCTGCCTGCACATCGGGTTCGCAAGGAATTGGCTATGCCTACGAAGCTATTAAGTTTGGTAAACAGAAGGCGATGATCGCTGGCGGTGCAGAAGAACTTTGCGTTACAGAGGCAGCAGTATTTGACACTTTATATGCAACTAGTACTAAAAATGAGCAACCTAAATTAACGCCAAAGCCATTTGATAAAGAGCGTGATGGTTTGGTGATTGGTGAAGGGGCTTGTACTTTGATTTTAGAAGAACTTGAGCATGCAAAAGCGCGAGGCGCTAATATACTTGCTGAGATTGTTGGTTTTGGTTCAAACTCTGATGGTAAGCATGTAACCCAGCCTACTGCTGAAACCATGAGAATAGCAATAGAATTGTCACTTGAAGATGCTTGCATAGCTGCAGACTCAATCGGTTATGTGAATGCGCATGGCACCGCAACTGATAAAGGTGATATTGCTGAATCGAATGCGACAGCTAATGTTTTTGGAAAGGTGCCACTGAGTTCATTAAAAAGTTATCTAGGTCATACTCTTGGTGCATGTGGCAGCATTGAAGCATGGGCTTGTATCAATATGATGAAAGATAACTGGTTTGCTCCGACATTAAATTTAGATAATGTTGATGAGCAATGTGGCGATCTAGACTATATTGTTGAGCAAGGTCGACATATCGAAACAGACTATGTGATGAGCAATAACTTTGCTTTTGGCGGTATTAATACCTCATTAATATTTAAGCGCTGGCAAGATTAGTTTAGCTATAGCTTTTAATACGCAGACGGTTTTTATAGCGTTTATAGTAAGGTAGAAAAAATAAAATAATGCCAGTTATTGAAATTAGAAGTAGTGCAATTGATAGTGGCAGTGTAAACCATAAATTTGCGTTGTCTTGCCAGTAAGTAAAGTCATGTAGTTGTTCTATAAAATCTGATCGGCGATAAGCAGTTTTAAGTACCTCTCCGTTAGTGGCGTCAATTTGAATTTCCCATTCAGACTTTGCTCTTACTTTTATTATGCCCTTGCCTGGGCGAACGTCTAACCTGTCAATTTCTTGCCAAGAATTAATACCTGCTTCAGGAATAGATTTAGCGATGATTAATACTTGTTCAAAGCTGATTCTCGGTTGGTTTTTTACACTGCCTTTTGTACTCGCCGGCTGTATATATTCCACTTCTTTTTTTAGTAGTAATAACACACCTGTAATCAAGATGATCAAAAATGGAATCGCAATGATGATACTTGCCCATTTATGGGTACTACGGTTGATTCTATTAAAGTTCATTTATGACTCGTGATTAAAAGCGTGGTTTCTTGCTATGAATATTGTAATTAAAACTGCCATGTTCCGCTAACGTTAATGCTTCTTTCTGGCTGATAAGCTGCATCTTCATCAATTGATGATTTGTAGGCGTTGTTGGTCAGGTTGATAACCGACAAGGAAAACATTAAGTTTTTATTTACTTGATACTCAAGTTGCGTATGCCAAATCAATTCACTTTCTTGTGCAATTTCAGATGGTCCAATATCTTGTTTTGAAAATTGATAGTTTAATTGCTGGCGAATATTTATATTATCGTTTTGCCAACTAATTGCCCATTTAATTGCTTTAGGAATGCCGTCATCAACCGTGTTTCCTGTTTCGTCTTGGCTTTGTTGCCATTGAAAGCCTAAATTAGATTGCCATTGTTGATTGATTTGCCATTGGCTTGAAAGTTCGAAACCTTGTATTTTAACTTTTTGGTTATTTCGATAGTAACGCACGCTATCTTGCGTATATCGTTCAATAAAATCGTCAATAGTATAGTGATAACTATTGAAGGTTATTGCTATATTTTTATTGATGTTATGAGCGATTGATAACTGCCAGCCAAGGCTCGTTTCAGCTTTTAACTCGCTATTACCTTGTGTATTGCCTCGTGGTGTTTCACCAGAAAAAAATAGTTCACTGACGGTTGGAAAACGAAAGGCATTCGCAACTTGCAAACTCAAGTTTGTTTTTGGGGAAAATTGATAACTAAAGTGAGTGGACAAGGAAAGGAAGTTGTCGCTTTTTTCTTGCTGGTATTGCTTGAGGGTGATGGTGTCGTATCTTGCACCTGTCGATATAGTTAGGTTATTAAAATACCAGTCATGCAAGGTGTAAATAGCAAAAGTATCTTCGTCGGCATTAATCATATCTTTTTGCCAAACTAGCTCATTGTTTGCAGTGTATTCTTGCTCACTAATTTCAATATTATGACGGCCAAGCCATTCAGCGCCAATTACTGTCTTGTCGACAAGCCATGAAGCATAAGCACCAAAGGTATCAGACTGATAACTTGTTAGATTTTTACGAGTAATATTTTGTTTGTTATCTAAGCGAGCAATATCAGTTTGCCATTGCTGGTTATGTTGATAGAGTTTTAGCTTCCAAGCTTGTGCAACTGAAAATTCTATTTGCGATAATAAATGGTCGTCCTGTGGGTAATTGCTAATACGTTTATTTGGAAAAGTAATTGCGCTCTTACCTATGTCGCTCCCTTGACTTAAAATTGCCGAGGCGAAAATATCTATATTGCGCCAGTTTGTTGCACCTGAAAGTGTTGCTGCCTTTTGCTGATATGAAGTATTTAGTGGTGTTGTATTACTGCCACTTGCTGAGTTAGCGTTATCAGCTTGTCGCTGCACTAAGCTAGCGTTTACCTGCTCGCCAACAAAATTGCCTGATATATGTCGTGCATTATCTTGTTGTTGCGCAGAAAAGCTGATCGCAGAGTTTTGATGAGTTTGAGTCGAAATGCTGACCACGCCACCCATAGCATCTGAACCATATAGCGTTGATTGCGGTCCTTTTTGAATATAAACCTCGGAAATTAACTCAGCAGGGATAAAAGAAACTGAATTACCTGCCCTTCTATCAGTAATAATAGGAATACCATCAACTTCAGTTTTTATACGCGCTCGGCTAAAACCTCTAATATTGTAACTTTGAAATAGGCCACCTTGGCCATTGAGGTTCACGCCATCACTTTGCGATATAAGATCGGCAACAGTATGTTGTGCATTAATAATTTGCTCTGGATAAATCAAGATATTATCGCTGGTTCGAACATCATTAAGTGACTTTATTGTTTTTGAATATGAAACCAGCATTCTCTCTGTGGGTTGCAAATCAGATGTATTAAATTCTGGTTTTGTCACAGCCGTTAAGAAGTTTTCAGGTTGCTGTGCAGAGGCTGCTAGCGCCAATAACAACAGTAAAAAACTGCCAATTTGAAGTAATTTAAATAAATAGTTGAGCACAGTATGAAACTTATTCTGATAACTGAATATAAACAAATTGCTGGTCGGTACTCGTAATATAACTTACTAAGTTTTCTTCAGCAGGGCCTTTCGTTACTTGTCCTAGCTTATCAAAACGAGCGCCATGGCAGGGACAAATAAAACCATTTTCATTCGGTGTAACAGCGCATCCTCGGTGGCTGCAAATTAATTTTGAAGCGGCGAAGTTATTATTATCAAGTTTTACAATGCCTATGGAGTAACCTTCATGTGCAATGGCAACGGTTGTTTTCGTGTTAAATAGTGTTTTCTCAGCAACTAATTTATTACCCTGACGTGTTGATTGCACGTGCTGTATTGTACTTTTACAGGCAGATAATAAACATGCACTTGCTAAACAGGCCGTTTTTAAAAATTCACGACGTTTCATAATGGCTATTGTGCTCGATGTTTTAGTTTTTTGTGGTTATATTTTTGCTTGTGCTTTCGGCCTTTTCTCGCCATCTTGATATGGAAAAGTAATAGGCTTGGTAGTATTAAACCAACGACAGCGTGGGAATTGCCAAGTAAAGTATGCCAGTCTTCAGCAACTAAGTAATATAAGCTATATGCAGATAATAGGGAAAAAACGATAAAACTTAATAGCGTTATGCCCGATTTTTTTGCTTTGCCCAATGTCCAAGTTTTTGAAACGTGCGAGGTGAAAATACTGCCTAAAGCCATTAACATTAAAAATGCTGCCAAGCCATGTAACTGTAGAAATGGGTATTGTAAAAAGTGTGATTCTGGACCAAAGTCGCCCTCAACCATGGCAAAGTTTCGTAATAGCCAGAACCCTGTACCGCTAAACACACTTAGACTTAAAAAACCGTAAAATAAATAACGATATTTTTTGGCTATTTTCCGGCTGACATTGGACATTAATTTTACTCTAGTTTACTTGGCGGCTAAAGCCGAATCTATTGGTGATTATTGCGCTTGCACCGTAACGTTTTAGTATTGGTTTTGCATCTTTACGCTTCATAAGTGCGATAACTTTAGTTAAGGCATCAGCTTGCATTGCGTTGTTAGCAAATACTGAAATACAACCTTTAATGGTGTTGTAGCGCTGAGTTTTAGGGTGAAAGTATTGTGAGCCTTGTGCTTGGTAATAACTGCCACTACTTGCTAATGCAGTATTGCGTAATGTTAATGCTTTTAATGCACTTGGGCGACGAGCGTACTTAATTGACACTTGTTGATTTTTCCAGTCAATAACCCGCATATCACCTCCAGCATTAACGTAACCAGAAATATTTTCAGGTAACTTTGCAATCGCTTGGTCAACGGCATAACCTTTTGCAATACCACCTAAATCAAAAACTACCGGTTTGGTACTACAAATGCTGTTTCCTTGAAGACTAATATCAGAAAAACTACCAAAGGCTGCTGAACTAGAATGCGGGATATCAAGGTGATTAGGTAAGTGCTTGTCTATCATTAACTTTGATGCAATTGAAATATCATAAACACCAGCTGATACGAGGTGAATTTCATGGGCAAATGCTAATACAGTGGCAAGATCATCCGAAAGTACTTTAGTTGTATTTGGCGCTGAAATTAGCGCCATGTTGAGCTGTGATAATTCACTGTCTTTTCGATGAAAATTTAACGCTTGTTGCACTCGCTCTATTTCTTTAAAAGCAATATTTGCACTAGCAATCAAAGCTTTTTCAGGTAACTTTGCCTGTAAGCTTATTTCAATAAAAGTGCCTAATAGCGGTTGGCAACGTTTAATCTGATGCATTGTCACAGTAGTACTTAACTTTACAGTGCTATTTTACTGAGCACGCTCGACCAAGTATGATTTAGTCTATTGATGCCATCAGTGACATGGCGGCATGATAATGTTGCACCAGAAATGTTTTTTATTTGCTTATCAAGTTTGAGAAATTCACTACTGTCTTTACCATGAAATTGTGCGCGCCATTTAGGGTGCATAATTTGATCGCCATAAGTTTCACGGTACGTTAATACTTCAATACCCATAACTTTCCCTTCAGCGCTGATAGCAACTGCTAAATCGATATTTTCATGTTTACCAATAACTTGGTCAACTATAAACCAGCCACCATCTTCCGATCGCCAGCTGTTAATATGATGATTACGGACACGAATGTCTGATAAGTCTTCAATTAAATCGGCTTGCTGCTCGGTTAAGTCAACAGGGGCTGGCGTGAGCTTTTGCTCCGGCCATAATATTTTTTGTGCTTGCTCGATCGTTAAATAGCTTTTCGCAAAAGACACTTGAATTGGCAGGGCAAAACTTGCTGCTGTAGCTATTAAACCCTTTAAAAATCGTCTACGTAACATACTCATGATAATAAATTACTTATGATTAATATAAATGCAAAAGGCTTACAGATCATTTATTGGAATCTGTAAGCCTTATCGAATTAAGCTAACTGCTTAATATTATTAGAATTCGTAACCGTATGATAAACCAATGTGCATTTTCTCATGCTCATCCCAGTTGCGGCCGTTACGAACATCAGCGTGCTCTGAACCGCCACCACTGATTTGCCATAGTACACCCGCAGTTACCCACCACTTCTGCTCAGCAAAATGTAATGTTGGCCCGAAATAGTTACCACGCTGATGCTGGCTACCAATGCGGAAGTCACTTAAATCAAAGTTGGTTTTCTTTAAACCAACAGTGTAGCCATCGGCATCGAATCCGTCTTCAGTATTGCCTTTTTCTGCCTTGTCTTGTGGGTTTAAGTAATCTGACTGATGTCTGAATTCTAAACCAACAAACCATTGTGGTGCGAAACGGTAAGAAATAGCGGCGGCAATATCTACAGCAAATTCATCTTCTACAACAGTGCCTGACTTTCTGCGTTCAAATTCAGTTTTAATATTTAGCACTGTTACCACAGTGTCATCTAAAAAGTCTTTTTGGAAAAATAAGGTACCAACAAATGAGTCTTGATCGATATCAGCACCATCTAAACGATATTTGTCACGACGCTCATATGCTAAACCGTATGAGAAGCCAAAAGCATCTTTATATGGGCTTAATACATTGTATTTCATTGCTAGTTCATAACCGGCAAATTGGGTATCGCTAAACTTACCTGTGCCGTCGCCTGCTTCACACATTGGACATGGTGCACCATCTTCTTCTGAACCTACATCATAGTCGTGGTCAAAAATAATCGCTTCAACAGCAACCGTTAAACTATCCGTTACACCGTATTCAACTTCTGGGCGAATATCATGAAAAGTGTAATGATCACCCGCGTTTTTATCTAAACGAATGGTGTCAGCAATTTTGAATTCGTAACTGCCAGCAGGCCTGGTATCAGTACCTTTAGCGTAAACCCATAGGTTTTCGCCTGCAGATGCAGTAAAAGTGGCTGCAGATATTGCTGCCGCCATGATGGTGTTGAAGTTCAGTTTCATGTTTTATAAAGCCTAAATGTATCTGAGAGAGATGATTTTGTTATTTCGGCATTATAATTTGTTAAAAAAAGTAACGCAACTGATAATTGTTATCATTTGCGCTACTGTTTGTGTTTTAGTTAAGTGAAAAAGATTATTGTTGTAGCGAAATATGGGGTTGATGGATATGCTCGATTGCTCGGACTAGCTAATAAGCACGATAATTTCTATAACTAGGGTGAGTTTCTAAATAATCACACCAAGTACTGAAATTTTGGTAATTGTAACGTTTGTCGGTCGCCGTTATCCAAGGAGAGCTTGATTTGGCGCGTAATTGAAATTTTTCTTTAAAGCCATCAATAGCAACATAACAAGCTAATGATTCAAATGTATCATTTCTAATCTTTACCTGAGTAAAGCCGGTAGCGAGTTTGTCAAATGTTACAGTTATTTTGGGCTTTCCCCAGCTTAACGGACTGAAGATAAGTAAAAGAACAGATAAGTAATTTAAAATTTTCATATTTAACTTGTAGTTATATTTGAGCTTGTAAGTATTCATTTAACAAAATACCAACATTGTAGTAAATAATATTGAGATTATTTCAATTATACCATTGAAAGCGTTATTAGGTGTCTCCATAACTATTATCAACAACAGAAAAGTGTCAAAAACGACAACGATTAAAGACGCAGTATAAAAGAGAATTTATTCATGGCTAACATTACTCCAATTAAAAAAGAAACTCATCAAAACGTTAAAATTTCAGCACAACGTGATTTATCACATGTTGCAAACCAGCATATTGCGCCTATAACTGCGCCTGAATTTTCACAAGCTGCAACTAGCTACCCAATTGTATTAGTAAAAGATCAAGGTTCTGAGCGCTACCGTAGTGTTGTGATGCTTGGCTTAGAAGCTGGTGAAAACCTTTTTCATACTAAAGATTTATGGAATGCAGTTTACATCCCGCAAAGTATTGCTATGGCACCTTTCTCATTAGGATTAGATCCTGAAAAAGAAAAAACACTAACTGCATGTGTGGATTTAGACAATAAATTTGTTGGTGAAGACAAAGAACATGAATTGTTTGATGCCGAAGGCAATGACAGCGAATTTTTTAAAGGTGTTCAAGACTCGCTAGGTCGTTTGTACGATAATGAAGTTATGAACGAGAAGTTCATTAAAGAATTACTTGATAATGAATTATTGATGGAATTAGAGCTGAACGTAAACTTTGCAGCCGGTGAAACTAAGAAACTTGTTGGCTTATATGGTATCGACGAGAAGAAACTTCAAACATTAAGCGATGATAAAGTGCTAGATTTCCATAAGCGTGGCTTATTTGTTCCGATTCATGCAATGTTAGGTGCTACTGGCCAAGTTAATCGTTTAGCACAATTACGTAACCAAAGTGAATCTGCAGCAAAAATAAATGCTATTCGTTTTACAGCAGTAACAGCTGAAGAAGCTAAAGCATAGTAGTTAACCCTACTAAACTTTGAAAAAAGAGCCTTAAGGCTCTTTTTTTGTTTCTAACCTCAAAAACTATAGTTGCGTGACAGTTACTTTTAATACTATTTCTATGCAATACATTGAACTTAGTGTTTAAAATTATTATGTTTATTACCTTAAACGCCTTACAGAACTAAAAAACAATCGATTAGGTGATGCGAATATGGCACAAATGAAAAATGTTGATACCATTTTAGCTAAGTTAAAAAACCAAGGTGCGATGACTTCTGGTGAATTGGCAAAAGAATTGGCGATGACCAGTATGGGGGCGCGCCAACACTTACTGCGCTTAGAAGAGAAAACACTAGTAAATCATTTTTTGCAAAAAGCGGATGTTGGCCGGCCAAAGCAAATGTGGCAACTTACTGAACTCGGGCATAAACGCTTCCCAGATCGGCATGCCGATCTTACTTTGCATCTAATAGAATCTGTCAGTGAAATTTTTGGTGAGCAAGGTTTAGAGCAAGTTATTTTGCAGCGTGAAAAACAAATGCTTGAAAAGTATCAGGCTGCGTTAACCTTATGTAATAGCTTAGTCAGTAAGGTTGAAACCTTAGCGTTGATGCGCTCTCAAGAGGGCTACATGGCAAGTGTAGAAAAAGTTGCTAGTAGCGAATACTTGTTAATTGAAAGTCATTGCCCGATATGTGCAGCGGCACGAGAATGTCAAAATTTTTGTCGCTCTGAATTGACCATTTTCCAACAGTGTTTAGGTGAAAATTATAGCGTCGAAAGAAGTGAGTATTTACTTACTGGTGATCGTCGTTGTGCTTATAGAATTAAAAAACGTTAGCAAGCTAATTTTGTGGCATAGTAATTAAGCATGAATAAAAATTAAACGTCTGCTAGGATAATTTTGGGTGTTATGTTTATTTTGATCTAGGGTTAGGGATTTTTACCATATGAGTGAACAGAAAAAACTGCCAAGTGAATTAGAAGATAATATTCAAAGTATCGCAGGTGATATTTATCTACAAATAGAAGATAAAATTACAGAGTTAATTACTAGTTATAGTGAAAACCTAAAGTTAAGCCCTGAATTAGTTGAAAAACACCCCAGCGTTCAACAATTAAAAGCAGAAAATCAACAATTAAAAAAAACTGCTGATGATAGTAAAGTTGCTCATGATGCCTTAATTAAAGAGCATATTGAGCACAATAATAAATTACAAAAACAGCTTGAAGCGCAGCATCAAGAGCTTGAGAATCATGCCAAGCTTAATAGTGCTAAGCTCACGGATACTGAACAAGTACTTAAAGAGAAACTTCAGGAAAATTCGCTACTAAGTGAGCAAGTTGCAAAGCTTACAACTGATAACAACGACCACCAAGGCAATTTAGATAAACTTCAAATAAACAATTCGATGCTATTTAAAGAGCTATCTACGGCACAAACTGAGCATACCAACCTAGTTAAAACTGACAAAGCAAAAGCTGCAACAATTACCGTACAAAACCAGCAAATCTCTGATCTACAACTAAAGCATGAGCAAGTCGCAAGCGAACTGGAATTATTAAAGGCGCAACAAGAACAAAGCCAGATAAACAGCGATGAACAACTAAGTAGTGAGCAAAAGCAAACCGAGCATTTGATTAAGCAGAGCCAGCAGCTTGAAAGCCAGCTGAAGCAAGAAAATGAAAAAGTAGCAGAATTGCAAAGTAAAAATACCGAATTAGTTAATGATATAAATGCGCAAAAAAAAGCCAATGAAAATCAAACACAAGAAATAGAAAAGTTAACTGACAATTGTCAGAATTTATCGGTTACAAACCAAGAATTACAAACGCAAATCACACAATTAACAACTGAAAATTCTGCCTTCGATGCACAAAATGAAGTAGATCAAAAGCAGCTGAAAATAGCACAAAAAGAAATTACTAAGCTTGAAAGTGATATTGCCGCGCGTGAAAAAGATAATGCTAAACAGTTAGCGGAAAACAAAACTTTAATAACGCAGGTTCAGCAAAGTGAAGAACAGTATCAAAAAGACGTAAAAAAAGTACAAATAGAGCACCAAGAAGTGGTGAAAAAATTTGAGCAGGAAATCGCTAAAAACAGCGAAAATGAGCAAGACTTAAAGCAAGAACTATTAGTTATAGAGCAAGAGTTTGCACAGCAAGTTGCTGACAATAAAGCAATAACTACTCAAGCGAAGCAAAGTGGTGAACAGCACCAGCAAGCTCTTAGAAAATTACAGATAAATCATCAACAAGTGACCGCGGAATTTAATAAGAGTATTGAAGATAAAAACACTGCGCTAACTAAATTACAACAACATACTGATCGTCAAGAGAAGCTATTGGAAGAAAAAATTAATCAGCAAAAATCGGCGCTAGAAAATAAAGTAGATGAACTAAAACAAAGTAAATCTGATCATCAGCAACTAAGCGACGAACATCATAGTGTTGTTAATAAATTAGTGGATACGGAACAGCAAATAACGCAGTTAACACAACAGCTAGAAACAGAAAAATCAGCAGCAATTAAAAACCGTCAAATGGTGCAGGAAAGTAAAAGTAAGCAAGAGCTTGAATACAACAAAGCCCGTGAAACCATTAAATACTTACGAGATGAAAATACCGATTTAAACCATAAGCTTGAGCAACGAGTTAATGAGTTAGAAGATAAATTAACAGAATACCGGTTACGCTTTGAATATGCGCAGAAGCAGTTAACGAAAATGGCTAAATAAGGTTATAATAGCGGCCTACTCTTTAGACAGATAATGAGATTCGATGTGGCAATTCATCTACCTTTGAAAAATTTAAGCCAATGGCAACAAGTGGCATTTTGTGCGGCATTATTGGAACGCATGCTACCTAATTATCAAATGTTTGCAGAACATGCAGAGTTTGGTGAATATAAAGTGCTAAGAAATCAGCTAGATCTTGTTTGGCAATGGCTAGACAAAGATAGCCGCTGTAAAATTAATTATGATGCACAAATTGCTAAGTTAGAAGAACAAGTTCCCAATCCTGAAAATTTTGATTTTTTTGGTGTTTTTCCTGCTTTAGACAGTGCAATGGCATTAATGTCTTTGTTTCAATCTATGCAAGATATACAGAATAGTGCTTTTGAAAATATCGGTAAGTTGTCGGAAAACAGCGTTAGCTACTATGTTGAATTGAGTTTGGCACAAGTAATGGATGAACAAACGCCAGATGAAGAGGAACTTATCATTTCTCCGCAACAAATCAATGAACACCCTTTAATGGCATGGGAAAAAGCAACCCAAAACGAGTTATTTGATTTTCTGAAAAACGCTAGTGAAAATAAAGCCACTTGCAAACAAGCTAAAGCGTTAGTATTAGAAGAAGGTTTGTCAAATTTAGGTATAGAAATTAACTCTTAGAATCGCCCTCTTTCACCTTAAAGCTTTTATGAGTCACTATGCCATCAGTTAACTACCAAACGATGACCATTATTGAACGATTGTTCTTATTAAGAACTATCGCGATTGCTATTCAGTTATTTACTGTACTAATTGTCTATTTTGTTATGTCGCTGCAAATAGCGCTGATGCCGTTAGTCGTTGTAATAATTGTAGAAAGTGTTTTTCATGCGGTGAGTATATTAGTTTTTCGTAAACGCAGTGCCGGTAATTTAGCGATAGTTTTTCAACTGGTTGCAGATGTAATATTTTTAACGGTTTTACTATCATTAAGTGGTGGCGCAACTAATGCCTTTGTGTCACTGCTACTTTTACCAATTGTTATTGCTGCGGTTAGCTTACCAGCACGTTATTTATTATTCATTTCACTATCAGCGGTAGCTTCTTACAGTGTGTTGTTGTTAACAATGCCAGAACATACTATGCATCATATGGATATGAGCAACCATTTTATTGGTATGTGGGCAAACTTTCTACTATCAGTTTTAGTGGTAACCTTTGTCGTTGGCGCTATGGCACGGGTGATAACTAATCGTGAAAGAGCTATTGCCTTACAGCGTGAAGATCAATTAAAGAGTGAGCAACTATTAGCACTAGGTGTTGCATCGGCACAAGTAACTCACCAGGTCGCAACACCATTGGCTAATATTCAATTGCTTTACGAAGAGCTTGCGGAAGACTATCCGGAACACGAGGCTGTGATCGCAATGGCGCAGCCATTAAGTCAGTGCACTAGTCAGTTGGGGTACTTTCGTTCTTTAGCGACATCAATTCGTGAAAATAAAAAAGCGCGCTTGTCTATTAATGAGCTAATTGAGCAATTAGTTGATCAAATGCATTTTCATTTTCCAGAGCAGCAACTTGATATTATTCAATCAGAGCCTATTGATGCGACAATAGAGTCTGATGCTATGTTGTTACCTGCACTGCTCAATTTGGTGCAAAATGCTATTCGAGCAAACCAAGAAAACAAACAAAGTAAAATAACCTTGACGGTATGTGTCACAGAAAATTCATTAATTTTGAAATTAAGAGATTTTGGCTTAGGCATTGAAGCGAGTATGAATCAAGCGCAACGTGCTGTGCTTGGGGAACAAATGGTCAACAGCAAATCAGGCTTAGGTATGGCAGTATTTCTATCTAATTCTACCTTTCATCGCCTAGGTGGAAAATTACAGTTGAAAAACCATAGTGAGCAAGGCTGTATTGCTCTAGTTAATTTACCGTTACTTGCCTGTAAGGAGCAAAGTGAACCGTGAAAAAGTTGCTAATTATAGAAGATGACGTTTCATTTGCTGCTACTTTAGCTAGACGGATGGCGAAGCATGATTTTAGTTGTCAGCAAGTACATCAAGCAGATCAAGCGTTGCATGCCTGCTTGCAACAAAAGCCAGACTGTATTTTATTAGATATGAAATTGGCATCGAAAAATGGTCTTACTTTAATAAAGCCAATTCGTGCAGCATTACCTATGGTTAGGTTAGTCCTGCTAACGGGGTTTGCTAGTGTGACGACGGCTGTTCAAGCGATGCGTTTAGGTGCTGATGATTACTTAGCGAAACCCGTTAATACGCAAATGTTATTAAGCGCTTTAAATACTGAAACTATACCAGAGCCCGCAGTCAGCTTAGATGTTGATACTATGTCAGCAGAGCGTGTTGAGTGGGAGCATATTAACCAAGTACTGAGTAGTAATAGCGGCAATGTGTCAGCTACTGCGAGACAGCTTGGTATGCACCGACGTACTTTACAAAGAAAGTTGCAAAAAAAACCAGTATCAAAATGATACTGGCTCTATCAACACCAAAATATTGTTGATGGCAGGGTGGCGCCATCAAAAATAGCGGTTAAAACTGGTAATCCATTGCTAGATAAACATTTCGACCCATAGCGGAAATTTTATCTCCAACAGCAATGTCACTGCCATTAGCACGATTAACTCCGCCAAGGTGATCACTATATTGTTTATCTAATAAATTGTTGGCACCTAAACGAACTACCAATCCACTGCTAACAAAGTAATCTATTTGCCAATCAACAATAGCGTAGCCAGCCGAAGCTTTTTCATTATTCAGCTCAGATACTTTATTTTGTGAACTGTATGCATGAATTGCTAAATTACTTTGCCAATTTTTATACTGATAATTTAGATTAATACGAGTATTTAACGGAGAAATGCGGTAAAGATCATCATTTATGTCATCACGCTCACCACGAACATAGCTAACAATACCTGATAATTTAAATTGTTCATTTAAACGATAATGCCAATTCATATCCGCACCGTATAGCGTTGCATCAATATTGGTGAACGTTAATGGGCTGTCATCTCCCATCATGCCTGCAACCATTTTAACTCGCATGTCAGTTGATGGTGTACCCTGAATATAGTCGGAAACTTTTTGATAAAATACTTGTGGTGCAATAGCGAAGTCACCATTGTCGTATGAAATACCGGCATTAATTTGATATGCCGTTTCATTATCTAAATTGATGTTACCAACATATGTTTTACCATCAGCTAGGCCACCTGTTGCCTGCATTGGTACCCACAAGTAACGCTCTTGGTAACTTGCAGCGCGCTGCTTAACTGCGACTGAATAATTAACGGTTGTGGTATTGGTCCATTGATATTCACTGCTTAGTGCTAAGTCAAATGTGGTATCTGATACACTGCGATCAGTATCGTTAAATTCATCTTGTAGGGCTTTAATATTTGGATTCATCATTGCCATTGAATGAGATATTTCATCCGCATCAGCGCTATTGCTTTTAATTCTAAGTCCTAACGTATGAGAAAACTTTCCGCTGCTTGGTGTCCATTCAGCGAAAATAGAATGGCGTGCATCTTTAACATTATTAAAGTTTTTAATTTCAAACATCATGTTTTCAGGATTAGTGATCACAGAATTGTGTTCAGCGTCAAAGCCTTCAAAGCCAAACAGCCAATCTCCCTGACTGAGTAATAGTTTATAGTCTAATGATTGTGCGTCAGCAGTATTGTAGCGGTACATAGCCATATTCATGTTGTCGCGTTGGCTAAAGTTATCCATGCCATGTGTGGCATCTTGATAGCCAAGTTGCCAACTTAATTGCCAATCACTAAGTTGTAATTCACCATCAAGGTTATAGCGGTCAGAATCGATGTAATCAATATCCATAGGTAGTGCCGGCGTGCCAGAATCATTGGTTTTTGCGTGGTGCCAGGTAGCGCCAATTTGCCAATCTTTACCTTGATGACGTACATCTATACCGTACTGCTTTTTATCGTATTTTGTTGAAGAGATAATGTTGCCATCACCGTCCTCATAGTCATCACCACTTTGGTCCGTTAAATACAATAAAACACCGGTATTTTCATTGCTAATATTAATGTCACCGGCAACAGTTGATGCATCGTTAATGTCGTTGTAGCTAAGTGCTAAATCACCACTGAATGTTGAGCCAGTATCGACTTCTGCTTTTTTAAGGTTAACTTCAACAGCACCGCCAAGGGTATCAATACCACTGCGCACCGGAGCAATTCCTCGGTAAACCGATACAGATTCAACCATAATCGGGTTGATGTAAGTTAACGGTGCATCCATGGCGTTAGGTCCAGCGCTAACAATTTGCTGACCACCAATAGTTTTGGCAATGCGTTCACCGAACATGCCCCGATATTGAGCAATACCAGTAATAGGACCGTTTTTATTAATATTTGCTCCAGGAACGGTTTTTAGCCAATCAGCAACATCGGGCATCACTAAGTTGCCTTCCGCTAGTGCCGTTTCAGAATGCGTTAACTTTGGTGCCTCTATTGTAATCACCTCAATACTATTATTATTGAGATCATCAGCGAAGGAATTTACGGCGCTAACGGATAAAACAACTGTGAGTGCTTGGGAGATTTTTGAGATTTTCATTACGACATCCTGAACCTAGAAATTAACTAACCAAATGATTTTTACTGAAGTTTTTTATAAAAACAAAGCTAGATGGGCAGAGTGCGACATTATGTCGCACTCTGATTTGACACAGATCAATTTAACCGAGAGAGCAGGAAAAAATATAAGAAAATAGCGGACAAATTATTGCTATTCATTGTGAGAAATAGAGTTAAATGCAACTGAAATATTGGCCCTATTCTAGTGATTCATATTGTTAAAAAAACGTCAGCACTATTGTGATCGATGCTACTTTAATATTGCTAAAACATTGACGAATTGACAGTAAATAAATAATCTAAGCGGTTCATTTCAAACACTGAATATTTAATGCCAATAAGTCGGTAATGCTCAGTGTTAGCCGCATACAAATGTATAGGCGTTAAATAGGCTGAGGATAATTATTTGTTTTTTGAAGGTTCGGAAAAAAAAGCGACCATTATTGTTGAGCGCGACCAGCTTTCCTTGTTAACTGATATTGCCGACGAATTTTGGCAACAACTAGTGCAATGTGCTGACGCACATATTTTGTCATCGATTGAAAATATGCACTGCAAAGCTTTTTTGTTGTCGGAATCAAGCTTATTTGTTTGGCATGACCGTTTATTAATTATTACTTGTGGTAACACAAGATTAGTACGTTCGGTTGAGTATTTTATTCAACAAATGGGTGTCGATTGCATTGCTCAGGTTAGCTATCAACGCAAGAACGAATACTTTGCTCATGCGCAACCGAGCACTTTTGGTGATGATATTAAGCTCTTAGCACGACATGTTACAGGTAAGGCGCATCGTTTTGGTGAACTTGATAGTCATCATAATTATATTTTTCATCAACAAAATGATTTTCAAGCGCTTGAAAGTGATAAAACTTATGAGCTGTTGGCTTACCAAATAGGTGAAATAGCATCAAAAAAACTCACCAGTAGTGATTTAACTGCGGCAGAAATAAGAGCATTTTTACAGTTAGAAGAATTGTTTATCGATTTTGTATTTGATGATTTTGTTTTTAAACCTTACGGTTATTCGATTAATGCCATTAAAGATAAGCAATATTTTACCATCCATGTTACACCGCAAGAACATAGTAGTTACGTTAGTATTGAGTCGAATATTAATTTAATTGCATTAGCACCAATGTTTTTAAAAATACTGGCGCCAAAATCTTTTGATTTATTGAGTTTTAATGAATTTGAATTTAGTGATCTAGCTAGCGAGTACATACCAGAGAATTATGTAGCAACGTCTTTGGTTCAACAGCATTTGAGCAATAACTATTTCGTTTGTTTTGCCAATTATATATTGCCACAACAACACTTTATGCAAGCTAAGGCGCTTGATTCGGTTGAACAAAGTCACGCATTGTAAATACTTTTGTTTCATGACGTGCCGAATATTAATAGTATTTTCGACGACAAATAAAAATAAGCGCAGGTTTGCGCGATAAGGAATATAAATGAGATTAGCTTATTCATGGTTGTGCATTAGTACACTATTTTTATCAACGCTTACGCTAGCCAATGCTGCGAACAACGAGCCAAGTAATGAGGTTGTTCGTATTGAGCAATCAGTGGTTCAGGCAATGGAGGCTTTTCAGGTTCCTGGCATTGCCGTTGCCATTATTAAAGATGATCAAGTGGTATTAAGTAAAGGCTTTGGTGTGTTAAAACACGGTAGTGCAGAAAAGGTGACAGCTGATACCTTGTTTGGCGTGGCGTCAAATACCAAAGCAATGACCGCCGCTTTATTGGCTCAATTGGTTGATGAAGGTAAGTTAACATGGCAAACAAAAGTTATTGATATTATTCCTGAATTTCAGATGCCAGATGCTTATGTTACTCGTGAATTTACCATTATAGATCTACTATCACACAATAGTGGTTTAGGTTTAGGTGCTGGTGATTTAATGATTTGGCCGGAAACTACATTAACTAACCAAGATGTGATTAAAGGTTTAAAGCATTTGCCACAAGTGTCTAGTTTTCGCAGTGAATTTGCTTATGACAACTTAATGTATGTGATTGCTGGTGAAATTATTGCCAAGATTACTGGCAAGCCGTGGCATGAAAATATACAAGAAAATATTTTCGATAAATTAGGCATGAAAAAGACTCGAGCGAAGTTTTCACTTATTCCTAATACGAATAAAAATGTTGCTCGTGCGCATGTTCCACTTGATGGTGAATTGCATGTAGTTGGCGGTAACTTTTTAGAAAAATTCTCTTCTGCAGGCTCTGTTGCATCAAGTGTTAATGACATGTCGTTGTGGCTAAAAGCGCAGTTAAATCGCGGACAGTATGGCCAAGATGGTGAGAAAGAGTTAAGACTATTCAGTGAACAACAAAGTCGCGCTATGTGGCAAGCTAGAACTTTATTACCTGTACCGCAAAGCGCGACAGATCAAGATAAAACTCATTTTACTGCGTATGCCCTTGGCTGGTTTGTGAAAGATTACCATGGCGTTAAAGTGATACAACATACTGGTGGTATTTTAGGTATGGTATCAAAAGTGGTTATGGTACCAGAAGAAAATCTTGCCATGGTTATTTTAACGAATCAGCAGTCAGGCTTTGCTTTTAATGCATTATCGCAGCAAATACTTAATGAATTTTTGGCGTTACCTGAAAAAAATTGGGTTGAGCATTATGTGAACAAATTGAAAGATTATAATGCAGCGAAAAAAGAACAACAGGCAGAGGCTGCAGCGAGCGTTGATAAAAACTCTACACCTTCGCTAGCACTTAGCGATTATGCACAAACTTATGTTGATAATTGGTATGGTGAAATAGATATTGCATTAGAAAATAATCGACTTGTGATGCAATTTGGCAACACCCCTGCCCTACGTGGTTCTCTTGAGCATTACCAACATAATACTTTTATTGTTCGTTGGGATGACAGAACACTTGAAGCAGATGCTTACGTTAATTTTAACTTAAATTCTGATGGCAGTATTAACTACGTTACTATGGAAGCAGTATCTTGGGCGACAGACTTTAGTTTTGATTTTCATGACTTGAAGTTATTGCCAAAACCGGCTTCAACAGTGCACTGATAATTTGTTTGTAATAAAAATAAATTTTGCTGGATAAAAAAGAGGCTAACGCCTCTTTTTTATTACTATTTCTTATGTGTAAATTTATATCGAATTATTTTGATAAAGTCGGTAAATCACTTGTCCTGCTACTTTCTCTTTAAGTAACTGCCAGTGGCTTGGCATCACTTGATTATTGTTATCGTTTTCCATTTCAACATAGATTAATGCGTTTTCTGTTAGCCCCTGCGGTGAAATAGCGTCTGCTGCCTGTTGAGCCAAGCCCTTTCTAAATGGCGGATCGATGAATACTAATGAATAGGCTTGTTGGTTTTGTTGTAGAAAATTAATGGCATTAGTTGAAAGCACATCAACATTATCGGCTTTTAATAATGCTCTATTATCTTTCAATTGCTGAGCAGCTGCTTTGTTGAGTTCAATAAAGGTGACAGATTTAGCCCCACGCGAAAGTGCCTCGAAACCTAAGCCACCGGAGCCAGCAAAACAATCTAGGCAGGTTGCGTCTTGTATGTAAGGCATGAGCCAATTAAAAACGGTTTCCTTGACCCTATCTGTTGTTGGACGTAGACCGTCAGCCATCAATACTGGTAGCTTTCGACCACGATGTTGGCCGGCAATAATGCGAATACTGCCTTTTGCAGCACTTTTGTTTGATTGTTTTTTGAGTTTGCTCATAACTTCAACAGCTTTTGTTTTTTGTCGGCAGGTAAGGTGATACTATATCGACAATTTTATCCTTGTTTGGTAGCGAATACCAATTGAACTCATGAATAAGCCATTCTTAAAGGGTTGTTTTATTCATTAAATTAGCGCTGTAATAGATTTATGTCGAAGAAAAAAGGTATGTTTTCCTGGTTAGGTCTTGGGAAGAAAGAAAAAGTTACTGAAGAAGAGTCAGTAGTAGAAAATACACAAGGTATCGAATCGAGTGATACTGTTGATGAAAATGTAGTGGCCAGTGATGTTGAGTCAGGGCAAGAACATGCGTCAAATTTACATGATAATACTTGCCAAGACTCTCCAGTTGAACAAACTGTTGCAGAGCCAGAGCCAGAGCCAGAGCCAGAGCCAGAGCCAGAGCCAGAGCCAGAGCC
>CAJXQJ010000011.1 GCA_913058245.1 uncultured Colwellia sp. | reverse complement strand
GAAGAAGTGGAGCGCATTTTAGAGATTTTTGGCCCGCCGTCAACAGCTAAATGCACTTTATTTAGATAAATGGGTTTGTTTGCTTTTTATTTGTACAGGCCGTGCTTTTATTGAGCTTTTTAACAT
The DNA here is from genome assembly GCA_913058245.1 of uncultured Colwellia sp. Lineage (GTDB taxonomy): Bacteria > Pseudomonadota > Gammaproteobacteria > Enterobacterales > Alteromonadaceae > Cognaticolwellia. Next base: position 122,399 of record CAJXQJ010000011.1, on the reverse strand, counting down.
AATTTAGCCGTTTAATGAGATTAATAACCAACCATTTTTCTACACTCTTTCACTACTTCCATCTCTAGCTACTCATATAGGTTGTTTCAGTTTTAAATTTAAAAGCTACTTGAAAGCTATCAATAGACGGAGTCAGATGACACGATGATCAAAAAAGGCATGAGTTAGTTATCTGATTAAATTGAATAAAAATTACACTTATAGTTGCACATTGTTAAAAGGTGGGTAACATAGAATTGCAATTTAAGTTTTTTATAAAATAATAATTAGGTATCCATTATGAAGTCTCCTCAAGCATTAACGCTAATTGTAGCGTTGGTATTTGCTATTGCTGTTTACTTTTTAGCGGGCAGCGTATTTGAACTAAACAATATAAGCGTTGCCGTGGTCGCATTTGTTTGTGCATTTGTCGCCCCTTTAGTTGGTAAAGCAAATGGCACTAGCCAAGAAGCAGATACAACAATCACAACATTATATGTTGGTAACTTGCCATATAGAGCTAATGAAGCGGCCGTTAGAGAATTATTTTCAGAATATGGGCAAGTTCAGTCTGTTAGGTTAATGAAAGATAAGCATACAGGCAAAAGACGCGGTTTTGGTTTTGTTGAAATTTCTTCAACAGATGCTGAAAAAGCTATTTCAGAATTAAACGATAGCGAGTTTCAACAAAGAACACTTAAAGTTCGTGAAGCGAAAGAGCGTCCAGAACGTTCAGCTGAAGAGTAATTTCACGCTAAAAAAGCAGCGAAATGCTGCTTTTTATTACAATGTTTAACTTATCGGCTTACATACCTCTTTGGGCATAACTATAAATGCACAAATAGGCATCAAATTTCTACTTTATATCCCCTTTGATTGCAGTGCTTTCCAGTAAAGTTTTAAAGTTTTTTGTTTCTTGACTATCTTCAGCGTTATGACCCTTGCCATATACCAAACCAAGTAATTCACCAAAAACATCTTTTTTACCAAACACTTTATCCGTATCGGCTTGTAAACGTTCTATTTGCTGGAATAAATTGGCTAAAGATAACAACTCTCTATTAACAATTTTATTAGGCTGCTCACTAAGATTTTCAACCTCGGCATACCTTTGACTCACAATACTCGTCTGGGTTTGTTGCAAGTTAAGCGAAAAACCTGCAAGTTCTTCACTATCAAATCCTAGATTCAGCGCTTTTTCGAACACTTTACTAACATCACCAGAAAAGAAGTCCTTTTGTAAACTGTTAATATCTTTCATCAACGACTCAATAGCTTTTAGCTCATCGTCATCCAGTTCTCCATTCACTGACAATGAAAAATTCATTTCAGATTGTGAACTTTGGCCTTTAAAAGTTGAAGCTTTTTGTTGCATGCGCTCAAATGAAATTTCAATTTTATCACCATCTGCAGTCTCAACAATAAGGTTAGCGCTTTGTGATCGAGATAAATATTGCTGTTGTTCATCAATAGGGGTAACTGCCAGATTAGAGATTGAGCCAACTATTCTTTCATTCAGTGTTGGTTGGTTGATTTTTTCTTCCGGTAATAATTGCTGGTGTAACTTTTCTAATCCGCCATCGATGGTGCTTTTAGCTTTCGAAAGATCATCTTTTATTGATTCATCAAATATATTGAGTTCTTTTAATTCTTTAATCGCTTCAGAAAAACCTTTTAATATGCCTTTTTTGGCCTGAACAAAAAGAGTGTCAAGCTCGTTATCACTAGCGCCTCTTTGTTTAGCTGCGTCCAAACTTTCACTTACAAAGCTCATAATTGACTTAGCAACAGCCTTGTAGTCGATTGACTCTTTGACTGTGTCTGAATAATTAAAACTTTGTTCCTTTAAGGTCAGATGGCTAGACATTGACCGATTAATAACGGCTGTTGCCACCTGCCCCCTATTGGATAGCACTGGTGAACCGTCGGTATTATTTAACCGCGGTTTGTTTTCTAGCGTTTGACTTTCAATGTTTGCATTTGCAACATTAGGTGTTAACGACTTCAACACTTCTTGGTTAGGAAACAAATTATCTATACTATTCATGATGATATCGCTAAATGGTGCACTATTACTGCATTATATCGGCTTAGCTAAAAATATCTTTAGTCATTAGACTACAAAGTTCCACTATCACATTAAAGCCAATTCTTTTAAAATACAGCTATAAGCTAGGTTTCAATGTTTTAATAGCAGTGTTCACGCTATTATTTTCTGCATACTTCAAAGGGTAACTCAATGTTCAGCCATATCCATCCAGACAACTATCAGCAGCAACTTGATGAAAAACAGCAGGCCATCGCTGCCGATTTTGCACATTTTGATTTGCCTTCGTTTGAAATATTTACCTCGCCAGCACTAAATTATCGCCAACGAGCAGAATTTAGAGTTTGGCACGAAGGGGATGATCTTTATTACATTATGTTTAATAGTAAGACGAAAGAAAAATTTCGTGTTGATGATTTTCCTGTAGCGAGTGAATTGATCAATCAATTTATGACGGCACTACTTAGTGATATTAAAGATAAGGAAGTACTACGCCAGCGTTTGTTCCAAGTTGACTTTCTTTCTACCTTAAATGGTGAGGTATTAATAAGTTTGCTTTACCATAAACAATTAGATGATGAATGGATAGAACATGCTAAACAGTTAAAAGCTCGCCTATCGACAATTGCCCCTGTAGATATTATAGGTAGAGCTCGAAAGCAAAAAGTTATACTTGATAAAGACTATGTTATGGAAACACTGACTGTTGCCAGCAAAAAATTCCATTATCAACAAGTTGAAAATAGCTTTACACAGCCTAATGCGGTCGTGAATGAAAAAATGTTGTTGTGGACACAACAAGCAACTAAAAATACTGGCGGTGACTTAATTGAACTTTACTGTGGCAATGGTAATTTTAGCATGGCGTTAGCAGAAAACTTTGATCGTGTACTGGGTACGGAAATATCAAAGTCTTCGGTAAAATCTGCGCAAGTTAACATTGCAGCCAATAAGTTAAACAATGTTGATATCGTTAGAATGGCCAGTGAAGATTTCAGCCAAGCAATGAATGGTGAACGAGTATTTCGCAGGTTAGAGGGTTTCGATTTAACTAGCTATAACTACCAAACCGTACTTGTTGATCCTCCTCGTGCTGGGCTTGATCCGGACAGTGTTGAACTCATTAGCCGCTTTGAGCGTATCATTTACATTTCATGTAACCCTGAAACATTAAAGAGCAACCTGATAGAGTTAGTTAAAACTCACAAAATAGAGCACTTTGCACTATTTGATCAATTTCCGTATACCCACCACGTGGAAACAGGGGTTATTTTAACTCGCCTTTAGTGCTATCACTACCCGACTTACGGGATTCGTTTCGTAGGCCAAATTCAAAAGCACCGCGAGCAATAAACCTAAGCTGTTTGATTGTTCGCTGTGCTAATACTTCTAAATCTTTTTTATCGCAATCCAAAGCATCAGAGCCAGCACTAAAAACAATAGTTACCGCTGCATTGGCTTGTAAATAAGCCACTTCAGCATCTAACTTATTTGCTTGTTGTAAATAATCACAAAGCTCTAAAGTGAAATAACGAATTTCTCGATTAACCGCAGCACGAAAGGCTGCCGATGTACCAGAACGCTCACGTAACAATAAGCGAAATATATTGCCATTGTTTTCAATGAATTCCATAAAGGTATGTACTGATATTTGAATAACAGAGCCACCCTTTTCAATACGCTGCCTTGCTTGACGCATGAGCTGTCGTAAGGTTAAACCCGCTTCATCAACAAGTGTTAAGCCCAATTCATCCATATCACTAAAATGTCGATAGAATGATGTTGGTGCCAATCCCGCCTCTTTAGCTACTTCACGTAAACTTAAGCTGGAAAAACTTCGTTCACTGCTGAGTTGCCCCAGCGCCGCATCAATTAATTGACGGCGAGTTTTTTCTTTTTGTAGTGCACGAATTCCACTCATAACGTTGTAAACCTAATCTTCGTTTTTCTTATACAGCAAGGTTATCATGATACTGAAAACCGTTGATATTGCCAGTAAATTGAATTAAAACGATGATAAATATCACAACTTTGAATTTTTTATTACAAGGTAATAATCACCAATCAACACTTGACTCTAGTGCCACTAAAGCTAAAATAGCGTACATGTGTACACTGAAAAAACAGTGTTTAATCTTTATTGGAAAATTAATGAAAAAACCTCCTGTAATTTGGCTAAATGTATTCGTATTTAGCATTACCTTTTTATTTGCTGCTATTGCGGTACCTTACCGGGCATTTACTCACGGTTTTGATGGTGCAGAAATTACCGCAGCAATTATTTGCTTTATTTATTGTGGTATGTCGATTACTGCTGGCTATCACCGCTTATGGTCACACAAAACATATCAAGCGCATTGGTCGCTAAGGATAATATACGCATTAGGCGGCGCATTTGCGTTACAAAATAGTGCTTTACACTGGTCTTCAGATCACCGCATTCACCATAAACATGTCGATAAGAATCATGTTGACCCATATTCAGCGAAAATGGGATTTTGGCATTCACACATTGGCTGGATGCTAAGAGATTTCCAACCTGAGCGTTATAACGACTACGATAATGTTCGCGACTTACAAAAAGATCCAATCGTGGTTTGGCAACATAAGCACTATTTGCTTCTTACCATCATAATGAACTTTGGCGTGCCACTAGTATTTGGTTTATGGCATGGCGATGTCATTAGCAGTTTATTATTACTAGGCTTTTTAAGACTTGTGCTTAGCCATCACACAACGTTCTTTATCAATTCTTTAGCCCACATTTGGGGTAAACAAACCTATACCGAGAGAAATACAGCGCGTGATAACGGCTTCTTAGCATTCTTTACATTTGGTGAGGGATATCATAATTACCATCATATATTTGAAAATGATTATCGTAATGGTATTCGTTGGTGGCAGTTTGACCCAACTAAATGGTTAATCAAAGGGTGTGAACATTTAAAACTTACTTCTAAATTACGAGTAACACCTGAAGATAAAATTGAAAAAGCCCGTTTATCTATGGTGTTATTACGTAGCCAGCAAAAAATAGCTACTCACCCTGACGCTGAACAATTACTTGAGCGTTTACAATATGAGTACGACGAACTTATTCATAAAGTAAATGCATTTTATGCCGCCCGCAAAGCCTTACTTGCTAGTAAACGTGATCAATTAATTGCTGATGTTGAAAACTCAGAAGCGATGGCTCAATACCAAGAAATTAAGCAGCTTTTGGCACAGCAACGACGCAGCTGGCAACTTACGATTGAGAAACTAGCATAAAAACAGTTACCTTGTATTTAATTCCTGCTAAAATTTTCGACATTATGGCAGGAATTAGCAGGGTTGATCATTGAGTAAGCAAGCACAAAGCAAAACAATAGCAAAAACACCGAAGCAATATGATTTTGACGCTATTATCATAGGGACAGGTCCTGGCGGCGAAGGCGCTGCAATGAACTTAGCAAAACGTGACAAGCATGTTGCCATTATTGAGCGCTATCATAACGTTGGTGGCGGCTGTACTCATTGGGGCACTATTCCTTCAAAAGCACTGAGACAATCGGTTAGCCGTCTTATTGAGTACAACTCAAACCCACTTTTCAATGCCGGTCAAAGTGCCAAGCAATTAACCTTTCAAGATATTTTAAGTCACGCCTCTGCTGTTATTCGTAAGCAAGTTAACTTGCGAAGCGGTTTTTATAACCGAAACCAAGTAGAGCATTTTTATGGTGAAGCATCTTTTGTTGATGCAAATACTATTCAAGTACTACGAAATGATGGTTCTATCGACACCATAACAGCAAAACAAATTGTTATTGCTACTGGCTCACGTCCATACCATCCTGATGATATTGATTTTTCACACCCTCGTGTCTATGACTCAGACAGTATTTTATCACTTGAGCATTCACCACGGCATATTATCATTTACGGTGCAGGGGTTATTGGTAGTGAGTACGCATCAATATTTCGCGGCTTAGGTGTAAAAGTCGATTTGATCAATACCCGTGATCGTTTACTGTCATTTTTAGATGATGAAATGTCTGACTCTCTCAGTTACCACTTATGGAACAATGGTGTTGTTATTCGCCATGGTGAGCAAATTGAACGAGTTGAAGCAAGTAATGAATCAGTAATTGTTCATCTTGAGTCTGGTAAAAAAATGCGTGCTGACTGTCTATTATTTGCTAATGGTAGAACCGGTAATACCGCAGATTTAAAACTTGAAAATGCAGGGTTAAAAGCCGACGGCCGTGGGCAACTGAAAGTCAGTGAAACATATCAAACCGAAGTTGAAAGCATTTTTGCCGTTGGTGACGTTATTGGTTACCCAAGTTTAGCCAGTGCCGCATTCGACCAAGGTAGAATTTGTGCCAGCGCTATGCTCGATGGTAATAGTAAAGCTAAGTTAATTGTTGATATTCCAACAGGAATTTATACCATCCCAGAAATTAGCTCGGTCGGTAAAACAGAGCAAGAATTAACGGAAGCAAAAATTCCTTATGAAGTGGGTCGAGCGCAGTTTAAGCACCTAGCGCGAGCACAAATTTCCAATAACTTAGTTGGTTCTTTGAAGATTTTATTTCACCGAGAAACTAAAGAGATTTTGGGGATACATTGTTTTGGTGAGAATGCAGCTGAAATTATTCATATTGGTCAAGCTATAATGCAACAGGTAAATGGCGGCAATAATATCGAATACTTTGTTGAAACAACCTTTAATTACCCAACCATGGCAGAAGCATTTCGGGTTGCAGCATTAAATGGTTTAAACCGATTATTCTAGTGATTAAAGTGAGCAAAGCTTTATTTATTCAGCGTTGCTCACTCTTACTTTGAATGATAAAAGTTAGCTTTATACTAGCCCGAACACTTAGAGGAACTCATGAAATATAGTTTAATGCTCATTTTATTGCTATCAGCCTTCGCGACTCATGCTGATAATAACTTCACCATTTACTTAACTCGTCACGCTGAAAAACAAAAAGAGCAAGAAAACCCAAAGTTAACCCTATGTGGAACACAGCGCGCACAGCAATTAGCCAGTTTGTTAGCAAAGACTAAGCTCAAAAAAATTTATAGCACACAATATAACCGTACACTTGCGACGGCGCAGCCAACAGCCAAAACATATGCCTTAGAAACTCAATATTACTCGCCAGCAAAGCTAAAGGAATTTGCCAAGAAATTACTTGCTAACAAAGAAAATGCTTTAGTGGTTGGTCACAGCAATACCACACCACAACTAGCGGCTCTATTAAGTGGTAGTGATATCGAGAAAATATCTGAAAAGGAATATCAAAATTTATACCAAATACAAATTAGCGGCAGAGTAAAAACAGTAACTTTATTAACTCAGCCACTAACTTGTTATTGATAGCAATTAACGTTCAGCAGGATTTCCTATTGTACCCGGACTAATAAGTTCAATTTCAGTAATGGTGAACGGCGTACCCCATTGCTGAATGGTCATAATATTTTTAACTTTACCTTTAACCCTAACAATTGCACCATTTTGAGCAAACTCTTTTTTCATATTCATTGGTAATAATTTCTTACCTGAATCAGTGATAATACCGTAAAAGCCACCTTCTAAATTCAAAAACTGCACACGGCCTCGCTGCCAACCAGAGTACTCTCCTTTCAATTTATCTTTTATTTCTACCATTTCATGCTCTTTTAATCGTTCTTCGGTATTAATTGGTGTCGCTACAAGTTTAGTTGAGTTTTCTTTAGAGTTGTTGTCGGTTACTTGCTGCGCTGCCTCGTTACCACTGTCAGGCACATTAGCTTCCTCATCTTTTGTGTTGCTGCCACAAGCGGCAACTAGCAAAGCAACTGCTAACGCTGATATCACCTTATTATTTATCATCATTATAATTTCCATTTCTAAAATAAGCCTTTAGCTTAAGCATACCTTAAACATGCACTAAACCAAAACGAATAACCAACTATTCCATTACTCATAATAGCTTAATTATGGTAGTAAAATTACACGATAAAACCTCTGAAGAAGTTACTAAAGATATAAATAATATTACGTTAAATAATAAAAAAGGAGCCTATGGCTCCCTTTCTTAAAACTTTTTCTACCAGTTAATAACTTGGCAACTCGTTAAGCTTATTTATGAAATGGCTTACTTAAACGATGTACTGAGTCAATAAAGTGACCAGCATGTTCTGGATTCACATCAGGGTGAATACCATGGCCTAAGTTAAATACATGACCAGTGCCACCATCACCAAAACCAGTTAGTATTTTTGATACTTCTTGCTCAATGCGTGGTAATGGTGCATATAACATTGAAGGATCCATATTGCCTTGTAACGCCACTTTATCACCAATGCGTGCTTTGGCATTTTCAATATCAATAGTCCAATCTAAGCCAACAGCGTCACAACCTGTTGCAGCAATATCTTCTAACCACATGCCACCATTTTTAGTAAATAAAGTTACTGGTACTTGGCGGCCATCATTATGGCGTGTTAAACCATCAACAATTTTTGCCATATATTGTAGTGAGAATTCTTTATAATCGCGTGGCGACAATACACCGCCCCATGTATCAAATACCATTACAGACTGAGCGCCAGCAGCAATTTGTGCATTTAAGTAAGAAATAACGGAATCAGCTAACTTATCAAGTAACAAGTGCAATGTTTGCGGCTCTGCAAACATCATTTTTTTGATTTTAGTGAAACCTTTTGAACTACCACCTTCGATCATATAAGTCGCTAGAGTCCAAGGGCTACCAGAGAAACCAATTAATGGTACATCACCATTTAAAGTTTTCTTAATAGTACGAACCGCATTCATGACATATTGCAATTCGCCTTCTGGATCAGGAATACCAATTTTATCAACATCGGCTTTACAGGTAATCGGGCGTTCAAACTTAGGGCCTTCGCCTGTTTCAAAATATAAACCTAATCCCATCGCATCTGGAATCGTTAAAATATCGCTGAATAGAATTGCAGCATCAAGCGGGAAACGGCGCAATGGCTGAATAGTCACTTCACACGCTAAGTCTGCGTCACGACAAACCGTCATAAAGTCGCCAGCGTCTTTACGCACTTCACGATACTCAGGCAAATAACGACCAGCTTGACGCATCATCCATACAGGGGTGTAATCAACAGGTTGACGCAATAGTGCGCGCAAATAAGTATCATTTTTTAATTCAGTCATGAAAGTTCTTCTCCGCTATAATATGCGCGCATTCTAGCACTTCAAAATTTATTGATCTATGTCCCAAATCAAATCTAGGCACGCTCTTCCAGCTCAAAGCACTTTTTTTGTGATATTTCGCAAAATTAATGACAAAAACTAGATTTGCAATATTCGAGGTACAGCTAAAAGAACTCATTAACGAAATACACTTTACGTTTTAATCACAGAATTTGAGGTACAAAAAACAAGCAGCAAAAAAATAAATTAATAAATAGTGAAATTTTTTTAGCGGTAGCAAGAAACATACGTGTCAATATATTTTACAGATTTTTTGTTATTTTTCATTAGCTTCCACACCAGTGGTTAACCAGATATGAACCAAGAATTCTCATCTGGTTAATCGTGGACATTATCTTTAACTCTTGATAGGTAACACTTTTTTACATTCATCTTTTTAGTAAAAATGGCTTCCGAATTAGTTGATGAAAAAAGCTTTTTAAATTTTCTCTGTCAAAAAAGCAATTCTAGTAAAAATAACGCTAATGACGGCACTTTACGTACGAAGAAATTCGTGGAATATATGCTCTATTAAAGTTGTTGCAGCATGAAAAAGCCTTTGCTATAAATTATCCCGCGCTACAGAAAAACAATAATAAAAATCAAGAATAACTAAAAAGAAGCTAGTTTAACTAGACCATACAGCGAGCATTTCAAGCCTTACTTCGGTAAGGCTTTTTTATTGCCTAAATTATTATAGTCTGCAGTTCCAATATACTAATGTGGTTATATTTTAATACCGTAAATACTAATAAAATAATAGAGAGTTAGCATGCCAACAGTAATCGAATGTAATCGCACAATGAAAACCGCTATTATTATTTGGCTAATCGCTGTCACACAAAGTTTATTAGCTATTAGCGGTATATTTGGTATCACAAACACAACTTATGAGCGTATAACCTTTGGTCTATTAGAGTTAATGACGATGGTGCTAGTGATAGCCAATTTAGCAGCAATTAATCGCTTTATTGCAAAGAAGAAACATCCTATTGCATATAAACTGGGCCGGCTATGCTTTTACTCATTATTATTCTGCTTTATAGGCGATATTATTAATCGCAATTTTTTACAGCAGTTTTATCAGTATGACAGCTTAATAAAACACAGCTACCTTGCTGACTCGGTAGTATTTTTCTTTCCCGGCTATCTAATTTTAACTGCAGCAGTGGTATATATTGCCAAATTAAAAGGCGTATCAAATCGCTTCTTAATTACCACTGCAATATTGGCAAGCATTACGGCGCTATATACTTACTTTGATATGCACCTTGCGAATAGCAGCACGTTATTAACACTTATTACCGCATCATATTCAGTATTAGTAAGTATTCTAGCTGTATCAGCAATTTGGTTATTAAAAGCTTTTAGATGGCGACAGGCTTCGCTAAAAATATGGTTAGTCGCCTTTGGTTTAGTGCTCGCTATGATAGCGGATGCAATCATTGGCCAATTTTGGATTTTTGGTAATCAAGGGCAAGGTTACTTCCCAATGGTGAGTCATATCAATTGGATTATCTACGTTGCTTCTCAATTACTAGTCCAACAACTTCCCCTTGCGCTTTTACAAAATAAACATCGATAATGATTTATATCAATAAGTGAGTGTTAACATCACTAACAAAAGTAGTATATTAAAAGTAGCACATATATTTTTTGTACTAATCAGGATAATAGCTAGAGTCTAATTATGACAGTTGCACACGGCGAACATACCATCGACATTCAAGGAGACATAATTCTTTTGAAGTTAATCGGTTCCTTTAATGAAATGGGTGCAGCAAAGTTTACAAAAGGAATGAAAGACGCAATTCTAAGCCTAAAAGGTGCTCCATTTGCAATTTTAGTTGATGATTTAGAAGTTATTGGTGGCACACCTGAAGCATATGCCGAGCTTGAATTATACAATCAATGGCTAAATACTCAGAATATGCGCGCCAAGGCAATGGTTATAGACTCCCCTGTAACCTTGGCTATAATTGAAAAGTACGCACCATCACGTGCAAAACAAAATATCTCTATATTCAACAATCGTGATGATGCTATTTTGTGGTTAAAAGCTTCACTGTAAACAGTATTATTTAACAACTTATTTTTTTAGGTGTTTGTCTAAGAAACCAATTAATTTTGAGTAGTAATGTTCGGCCTGATCTACCGTCTCAAAACTATGACCGAAACCATCTAAAACGCTCCATTCATGCTTAATTTTATTCGCCTGTAAAGCAAACCTTAAACGATACCCATGCTCTATATCCACCACTTCATCTTCTGTTCCATGAGCAATAAAGACCGGCTTAGTGATTTTACTCGCATGGTATATAGGCGAATACTTAAATAGTTTATCTTGCTCTGTTTCAGGATTACCAACAATCTTTCTCAATTGACTTTGAACATTGTCATCATTTTCAATGTCAGACCGCTGAAACAATAGTGCTAAGTCTGTGACACCGGCAAAAGAAGCTGCACATTGATACAGTTCAGGAGATCTAATAACACTATATAGCGCAGAATAGCCACCATAGCTTCCACCAATAATACACACTTTGTCATTAGCTATAGTGAAGTTGTTTTTCACATGTTTTAAGGCTAACTCGATATCATCTTCAATTAATTGTCCCCACTGTCCCATGCCATCTTGTTTAAACTTTTTCCCGTATCCAGATGAGCCACGATAATTAACTTGTAATGTTGCATAGCCAGCATCAACCAATACTTGAATTTCTGGAGAATAATACCGAGTGTCACTAACACCGATTGGGCCTCCGTGAGGTATAACTAATAGTGGAGGGTTACTAATTTCTTCCGGCATAGTTAAAAAGGCTTCTATTTCACTATTATCATTAGCCGTTAAGGTAATAACCTTTGATTTCTGTAAACTCGCATTTTTCAGCCATGGCTTTAAATCGATAACTGATACATAATCTTTTTCTTCTTCACGATAAACAAATATTTCTCCTCCGCTATCACTACCAGAAACACTAAACAACCGATTTGCATTATCATATGCGGTACCAAGAGAGTATGTATTCTCTGCACCCGATGCTTTACTTAAAGCTTCCTTATGCTCAACTAATCGACTATCAAAGTAGTACTGGCTCACAGCACCTTTCTCCAAATATTCTACACCTAAAATACTAACTGAACCTCGCGAAATAATAACATCACGTAAGTCATATTTTGGGTGAATATAAACCGTTTCTCGAATTTCATGGCTTGATAAATCAAATATTTGTAGTGATTTCTTATCGGTTTTATGGTTCGTTAATATATACAAGGCCGAATTTTTTTCATCATATAAAACTGGCAGAAAGTGGTCGTCAACATCTCCAGTCCATACATGCTTCAAGCGGTTAGGCTTAGATTTTGTGCCTTGACGAATAAATAGCTCTGGCTTTTTATCAACATACCTAACTCCAGCCGTACGCTGGCCTTTTTCATCGACCAACCATCGCTCTAGTTTAGGACCTCGCTTATTCAGTCTTTTTCTGTTACCAGTCTGACTATCCAAACTTTTGCTTTTTATTTTTATATTAAATAAATCTACATGATAGCCACTGTCATTTTCTTCGTTCTCCCTATATTTAGCAAAAATAGCATAGCTATCATCATCAACTTTAGGATCTAACCAATAGCCATTTTGATTTAAAAATGCGACTTTACTGATAGAAATATCGTCATCGTCAATATCAAGTGTGATCAGAACATATCGACGGAACCCGCCTCTAGAGTGCTCTTTCAATGCTATTACATTAGCACCTAGCCATGTTAAATCGACCACTTCATTATCATGTTTAATTGTTTGAATATAATTTTCATGCTTGAAGCGTTCTATTGAATATTTATCAGCACGTAAAACTTCATATTCTTTACCACTTGAAATATCTTTAACATAAATACCATATTGCCTTGGGAACCTTTTGGTATAAGTAACGAGATTTCCTGATGCACTCAACGCAAAGCTTGAATAATTACTGCCATAAAAAAAATCTTTTATCGATAACTTATCAGCTGCTGATTTACCATCAGAAGCAAAGCTAGTGTGAGCCACTAATGACATCAATACTGTAATTAAAAAAATCTTCATTTTCATCTCAATCTTCCCCTACTACTGGTTTTGATTTATTTAAGAAAAAATCGATATATTGATCATTTGGATAAATACCATTAACCACTTCAAAATTATCAATATATTCGGGGAAGTCTTGCTTAGTTATTGCCAATAAAATGCTAGTACGATTTAATATCTTAGCTGAGAAAGAACTATTATTAGTTTCATACATCAGTAAGCCGGTATAGTTGAGCTTGCCAGCTTTAACTTCAAAATTTAGATTTAAATGTTCTAATTTAGAATATTGCTTAAGAGAGTTATCAACTTTATTTGAAACTCTGCTCCAATTGTATGTTCCAGCTTTGAGCTTAATAACACTAAAGTGTTGCGAATAATTTAAAGGACCAAACGAATGGGCATTACCAAAACCACTGCCTTCTAAAATAACCTGCCCGGCTTTCCCTTTACTATAAATAGCAATGATAGCAAAGCCTTCATCGTCCTCTAAAGTAGGAATAATAGCCTTTTCTTGTGAATAACCGTAGAGTGAATATAAGAGTAAAGATAGAAAAATAGATAATTTCAAAATCGTTCCTTGTTTTTGTATTATTGTTATTATATCACCTTATATTGCTGTTATTTAAAAGTAAATAATTATAGAGCTAAAATACTGATTTATAGTTTCGCTTGTACATTAGTAATAATTCCCACAAATAAAAATGAATTCAAATTAAGGGTATTTAAATGGAAGAAGTTGATGTATTAATCGTGGGCGCAGGGGTTGTTGGCTTGGCCATAGCTGCGCGATTAAGCCAACGCTATAATAATGTTTTATTAGTTGATAAAAACTTAAGCTTTGGTGAAGAAACCAGTAGTCGTAACAGCGAAGTGATCCATGCAGGCATTTATTACCCAGAAAACAGCTTAAAGGCACGGTTATGTGTGAAAGGGAAAGAGCTACTATATCAATACTGTCAACAGCGCCATATTCCACATCAACGAGTCGGAAAATTACTAGTAGCAAATAATAAACAAGAAGAAGAACAGTTAAAAACAACCTTAGCTCAAGCTAAGCGTAACGGTGTTGATGATTTAGTGTGGCAGAACCAATCGCAATTAACTAAGTCCACGCCAGCATTAGCCGCTACTGCCGCACTATTGTCTCCATCAACGGGGGTTATCGACGTACACAGCTACATGCAAAGCTTACTTGCCGATATTGAAAATCAAGGTGGATTATTTGTCGCACAAACCAACTTTGTTAAAGCAACCGTAAATAAGCTTGGTATTGCTGCCACACTGAATAGCCAGGGAGAACAAATTAAACTGCAATGTAAAACAATTATTAATTGTGCGGGCTTGCACGCAACACAAGTTGCAAAAGCAATTACAGATATGCCAATTAATAAAATCCCTAAACTTCACTATTGTCGAGGACACTATTTTAGCTATCAAGGGCAAAGCCCTTTTCAACAGCTTATTTATCCAATACCAGAAGCAAACGGGCTTGGTATTCACGCCTCGCTCAATACAGCTGGGCAGTTAAAGTTTGGCCCGGATACACAATATATCGAAAATATTGATTACCAAGTTTCCGACAACTTAAAAGCAAAGTTTATTAAAGCAATCACAAAATATTTCCCTACAATTGATCACGATAAGTTAATACCTGACTATGCAGGCATTAGACCTAAATTACAGGGCCCTAATGAAGGCTTTAAAGACTTTTGTATACAAGATGAAAAACAACACAATGTGAAAGGGCTAATTAACCTCTTTGGCATTGACTCTCCAGGCTTAACCTCAAGCCTAGCGATTGCTGAGTATGTTGAAGGCTTACTCAATTCATAATATTTAAGCACAAAAAAGCCAGCGCTAAGGCTGGCTTTTCATATTAACGCTGTAGGTTAAGCATTTAATAACATTAAATTACTTATCACCAACTTGTGCTGCTGCTTCAGGCTTTTGAATTTCAAGTAATTCAATTTCAAATTCAAGCACTGAGTTACCAGGAATGCGTGGTGGATTACCGTTTGGTCCATACGCTAAGTCAGATGGAATAGTAAATTTAAATTTAGAACCAACTGACATTAACTGAACACCTTCAGTCCAACCAGAAATTACACGATTCAGTGGGAATACTGCTGGCTCGCCACGATCGTATGAACTATCAAAAGTTTCGCCATTTAAGAAAGTACCTTTGTAGTGAACTTTTACGGTATCAGTCGCCGCTGGTTTTTCACCTTCTGCTGCAGTCATTACAAGGTATTGAATACCTGAATCTGTTACTTTAACACCTTCTTTCTTAGCATTTTCTTCCAAGAACTTTTGACCTTCAGCTAGGCTTGCTTCAGCACTTACTAATGCTTGCTCTTGTTGCTTAGCTTTCATCGCTTGATCTAAGTTCATTAACAACGCCTGAATGTCTTCTTTCTCTATTTGAGATTCGCCATTTAAGCTATCAGTGAAACCACGAAGGATAAGTGACTTATCTAACGCTAAACCCATTTTATTATGTTCTTCTAGGTTACGCTCCATGTACATACCAATAGAAGCGCCTAAACCATAGGCTTGCTTTTGTATTTCAGTTTCAAGAACTGCTGGCTTTTCTTCTTGTTTTGCTTGTTCTTGACAACCCATTACTGACAATAAAGCAATGGCGACTACAGTCGGTTTAAAAAATCTCATTTACATCTCCGTTTTACTACTCAGTCGGAAATTCCCGCTAAGTCATTAAATATGTGTGAATTGTGAAACAATGCGGCTTATACTAACGATAAATGAGACAAGAAAAAAGTATTAATATTTTGCTAAACTGTAACTTAACTATTCGAACGCTCAAACTACTGTTTTTACTAACATTACTAACGGCTTGCCAACCTAGCGGCCAAGCACCAGAGCAACGTTGGCAACATGCGGTTGAAGGTGCCTATGCTGCCAATATTTCAAATGACGGCAAATATAGTGTGGTGTCTTCTATTCATCATGGTGTCAGTCTTTGGGATCTTGAAAAGAATGCCTTAAAATATAGTTGGTCACAGCAGCAAAACAGTGCCGATAACTTAGTCCTCGTTGCCGATATTGCCGACAACAATAGCCACGCCCTGATTGCAAATCGTAATGACTTCTCTTTGTGGAATATAACCAATGGTAATTCAGAGGGATTTTGGGCAATTAGCGAGTCCAACATTCGTGACATTGCCGTTGCTAATGATGGTCGTTATGTTTTAGTTGGGCAAAGTAATGGCAAAGTGGTTCATATTAATACCAACAATGGTCGCCGGTTGGAGTTTTTAGGTCATCAAGAAAAAATCAATGCCGTAGATATGATGCCGAATGGTCGCGTTGCCATTTCTGGTTCGAATGACTTTGTTGCCTATGTTTGGGACACAGAGTCAGGGCAAGTCATTTATCGCTTTAATCACCCAAGTAGAGTCACCATGGTTGCCCTCGACCCTAAAGGCCGATATGCATTTACCGCTGACAGCAAAAAGTCGGCAAATATATGGGATTTAAAAACCGGAAAGCTAATAACAAAGTTAAATTACACTAATCGCCAAGAAGTTTTCAGTGCCGTACAATTTTCGCCAGATGGCACTAAGCTCCTTACTGGTGCGCCATCACGTAAAGTTAGTGTCTGGGCAATTTCAACTGGCGATAGAATTACCAGTTGGCGAGTAACGCCACGTGAAGACATTCGACCCGCTGGTGCTGTTGTTTACAGCGTAGCTTTTAGAGATAATAGCCAAGTAATTACAGAAAGTTCTTCCGGATACGCCGAATTATGGCAGGTAAATAAATAGTGAAATCAGTTAATGACCTAACTCAAGCAATAGAATCGCTTGAAACTCGTAACGCTTTTCAAGACGACGTTATTGAGCAACTCAACCATGAATTATCAGTGCACCAAAGTGAAATAGCAGAATTAAAATTACAACTGAACTTAATTGCCAAACGACTTAAAGAAAACAATTCGAGTCAATCAGGTAAAGAAGAAATAGAGCCTCCACCACCGCACTACTAAACACAGTTAAACAAACATTAAGCTAAATAAATATTTGTTTAGCTTAATGTTCTTTCGTTATTCCTGCTTAAAAATACCAATAACCTGCTCATTAGGTCGCACTTCTTGCGCAACATGCTCTTGTGCTTGCGACATTTGTTCACCACAATTTACACAAGTAACAGTTTCCACTTCATTTTCTTTGGTTAACGCCATGGTATCCATTGCCTGACACTTTGGGCAAGTAGCCCCGGCTATAAATCGTTTTTTCACGCTAATACTCAATTTAAGGTAAGTTTCATTTCAATTTCAGTTAAGAAAGCAAGATAAATGTCCTGCTGCTTTATTTTACCTTGAATAATCCCCTAAGGAAAAGCGACAATAGCGCCCTGCATTGAAAAGAGTAATTGATAAATGATCACAGCCACAGACTTAAGTTTAGCCCGAGGTGCAAAATACCTCATAAAATCATCAAGCTTTACAATACACCCTAACCATAAAGTTGGGCTTGTTGGTGCGAACGGCTGTGGAAAATCATCATTATTTGCAAGTTTATTAGGCACCTTGCCGCCAGACATGGGCAATTTATCAATGCCTGCAAGTTGGAAAATTGCCACCGTTAAGCAAGAAACGCCGGCACTAGAACAGTCAGCATTAGATTATGTTATTGATGGCGACCACGAATATCGTCAACTAGAAGCAAAGTTAGAGCAAGCACGACAAGACGACAACGGAACACTAGAAGCGACTATTATCAACCAAATAGACGCTATTAGCGGTTATAGCTTACCAGCGCGAGCAGGTGAATTACTTCATGGCTTAGGTTTTTTGCAAGAACAGTTATCAAACCCAGTAAAATCATTTTCTGGTGGTTGGCGAATGCGCTTAAATTTAGCACAAGCATTAATCAGCCGAGCAGACTTACTATTACTCGATGAGCCTACTAACCATTTAGATTTAGATGCAGTCATCTGGTTACAACGCTGGTTAAAGCGCTTTACTGGCACCTTGGTATTAATATCACATGACCGCGACTTTCTAGATGATGTTATCGGCCAAATTTTACATATTGAGCAACAAAATGCGAAGTTATACTCTGGCAACTACTCGGCATTCGAGCTCCAGCGTGCAGAGCATTTAGCCCAACAAGACGCACAATTTCAAAAGCAGCAAAAGGAAGTGGCGCACTTAACCTCATTCGTTGACCGCTTTCGTGCTAAGGCAAGTAAAGCAAAGCAAGCACAAAGTCGATTAAAAAGATTACAGAAACTGCCAGATTTAGCGCCGGCTCACGTTGACAGTCAGTTCACTTTCAGTTTTGAAAAACCGGATACCTTACCCTACCCATTATTGGCACTAACAGAAAGCCAATGTGGTTATAATGATCAGGCAATAATTCTTGAAGATGTTGCTATGACACTTGTACCAGGCAGTCGTATCGGCTTACTTGGTCGTAACGGTGCCGGTAAATCAACCTTGATAAAATCACTGGCTGGAGACTTAAGCATTTTGCAAGGTGAGCGTTATTGCGCACAAGAGTTGCGCGTTGGCTACTTCTCTCAGCACCAGTTAGAACAATTGCATATGGCAAGTAGTGCAATTGAGCATATTATTCGCGCTAAGCCAGAATTAACTGAATTACAGGCGAGAACCTTTTTAGGGCGTTTTGGCTTTAGTGGTGACCAAGCTCTCGACAGTGTTGGCACTATGTCTGGCGGTGAAAAAGCTAGGTTGGTACTAGCGCTTATTGTTCTAGAGAAACCACAGCTGCTACTACTTGATGAACCCACCAACCACCTTGATTTAGAAATGCGCCAAGCCTTGGTACTTGCGCTACAAGATTTTGACGGTGCTATTATTCTGATTGCCCATGACAGATATTTATTAGAGTCATGTGTTGATGAGTTTTATTTGGTTGCAAATGGTCGAGTTACCGACTTTGATGGCGACATTGACGATTATCAACAATGGCTGAACGATGATAAAAAACAAACAGTAAAAGCAAATAAAGTGGTTAGCGAACCGCAAATCGATAAAAAGCAATTGCGTAAAGAGCAGGCAGAACTTCGTAAAAAAGCTTCACCACTTCGTAAGCAAGCCGACAAGTTTGAGAAATTAGTTCAAAAAGATCAAAGCATCTTAACTGAAGTAGAAGCTAAACTTGCGGATAGCGACATTTATCAAGCAGAGTATAAGGCTGAGCTAACAAAATTACTAAAACAACAAGCAAACCTTAAACAAGATATTGAAGAGAATGAAATGCAGTGGCTCGACTTAGAAGAGCAAATAGAAGAGATAATGTCACAAGCATTATAAATTTATTGCTACACTTAAACTAAGGCATGTTGATCTTTGGTGTATGTTTTTGCAATAGTTTAGTGAGTATTTATACCACAAAGTTCAACACGCCCTAAAGCATTCCGTTATTTTAGTTTTTGGCACAACACAGTTATAGGACATTATGATGAAAAAATTAACCTTAGCAATATTGAGTATTGCCCTATGTACAACGAATTTTGCGCACAGTGCTGACCTAGATCTTGGCATTTACGAATTAAATCGAGGAGAATTTAAAGCCGCTATTGCCGAATTTGAGCCTTTAGTTGCTGAAGAATATGCACCAGCTCAATATCAAATGGGCTTAGTGTACTTAAATGGTTATGGTGTGATCAAAAACCCTAAAAAGGCACTTGAGTTATTTAATTTAGCCGCTTCACAAAATTATACAGAAGCATTGTTTGATTTATCGTTACTGTATAGTGAAGGTGAAATCATCAAGAAAGATTTAAAAACTGCTTATGCTTTAATGGAAAAAGCTGCCAATAAAAACTTACCGCGTGCACAGTTTAATCTTGGGGTTATGTTATATAACGGTGATGGTGTAACTCGCAATTATTTAAAAGCATCACGTTGGTATCAAAAGGCGGCTGACCAAAACTACGCCCTAGCGCAATTCAACCTTGCTTTAATGTATTTTGAAGGCAAAGGCGTAGCAAAAAGCACAGAAATGTCTTATATCTGGAATATTATCGCCGCTAAAAATGGCTATAAAATGGCGGAAAAAAGTCGCGATATGGACGAACATAAACTCACGGTTGATCAAATAAAAACCAATCGTGAGAAGGCCGATGCTATTTATCGAAAAATTCTAGATCAAAGAGAATTAAAATTACGTAAACTCTCATAGCGTTTAACGCTAAATGGTCACAATAAGCCCGCTACAAACATAGCGGGCTTATTATTTTTGAAGCGAAAATAATTCACCTAACACTGCAAATAAAACTAAATAATTAAACTAACTGTGCTTTCAAGTTATCTTTATATCTTCTAGATAAGTTTAGAACTTTACCGTTATTAAGCTTTACTTCACTATCACCACTACTTAGCGGTGTAATTGATTCAACATAGCTTAAGTTAATGGCATGCGAGCGATGAATACGACAAAAACCCTTCTCTGCTATCTGTTCACTTAACTGTGTTAAAGTTGCTCGTGTTGGATAAATGCGGCCATTTATATGTAAATTGACGTAATTTCCAGCTGACTCTAACCATTCTACGTCAGTAATCTTAATAATAAATTCCTTGCCAAGCTTTTTCACTAATAGCCTATCAATAGGTTTATTTACTTGTTGGTTATCACTTTCTTCTTCACTTTCTGCCACAGGGTTCGCTTCACCTTGTAAGCGCGCCAAAATAAAACGATAACCTTGCAAAAATATAATAAAGAATATAAATGCCCATAAATCTTTTCGATACTCGTAAAGCAATTCAAACCACAAATCACCAAAGTCGTAACTACGCTGCACTGAAAAATAAGCTAATTTTCTAAGCCCGACCATAATGCCAACATGCAATAGTGAGAATACCGAAGCGGCAACAAAATATTGCAAAAACGAGCGTTTAACAGCTTGCCAATTAAAAGGTATTTTTCTCAATAATAGAATAATAAAAGGTAACAGCAGCAAGGTACTTATTGCACTAGAGTATTCCCAAACAAAAGGTTCCCACATGTCGAAAGGCAATGAGGTATTTTTTCGCTGTGCTTCCATTATTTCAGAAGTTGCTAATAAGGTATTATTAATAAAAAAATAAATAACAACCGCAACAACTTCATAACGTAGCTTGTATTTCTGAAAATGTTTTAACTTGCTCATAATATTTATCCCAAGACTATATTTTTTATCCCCGTATATCGCCTTTTATCCCTAGCCATTGTTTTTACAACCTTTATAGCAAGTATTTATTGAGTGTATCAGTGAAGATATCTTCATCACAAGTTGAATGAGTTTTTAAAAAAATGCCAAATTTATTACCGCACCACCTTAAAAGTACCTTAACCAAGTTATTCATTCCAGACATTAGGCAAATGCCAGATAGGCGCTATGATCTTGATTGGCTAAGAGTCATCGCCTTCGGTTTATTGATCCTTTTCCACTGCGGTATGTTTTACGTAGAAAACTGGGGCTGGCACGTTAAAAGCCAATATCAGTCAGCGTTGCTTGAAAATATTATGCTAATTGTTGAGCCCTGGCGCATGGCCTTATTATGGCTAATTTCAGGTATCGCCATTCGCTTTATAATTGCGAAAGTTTCAGTGTGGCATTTTATTAGTATGCGTTCTTTACGCATATTACTACCTTTATTATTTGGAATTTTGGTTGTCGTACCGCCACAGCTTTACGTTGAAATGACTGTAAATGGTGATATCAATATGAATTACTGGCAATTTCTAAAGGCATTTTTTAGCAATAGCAGTGGCGTATTTGACAACTATCAATCTGGAATTTGGCCACATATTGATGTTAACCACTTATGGTTTTTACGCTCTCTTTGGCAGTACTCACTACTGATACTCTGCCTATTGCCTGTACTAAATAGCGCAAAAATAACCAGTGCCGTTAACTGGCTGTTTCGTCAACCAGGCGCACTGGCAATATTACTGGCAACATTACCGATATTTATTATCCAAATTAATTGGCCAATGAATACGGTACGTTACCCGCTTGGCTTCACTTTTATGCTTTACGGCTATTTAATTGGTTGGCAACCGAACTTTTGGCAACGACTAACCAGTAATTTAGGTTGGCTAAGCAGTAGCTTTGCCGTGGCCTTTATCTGTTTCATTTATTTTTATAATCAGGTTTGGCTTTTCGAACAGGCAAACCCTAATAGTCATGACGCTTGGCTACTTATGCTTGGTATGTTTAATTACAGCTTATTACGCATACTCGGTGCTCTGGTACTTTTTGCCATCGCCTACAAAATGCTTAACAAAAACTCGCCAACGCTAAGTTATTTAAATAACGCCGTGTATCCATTCTATATATTGCATCAAAGCTTTATCGTCGTTATTGGTTATCAATTATCTAACTATCATTTAGGTGCCTTTATAGAGGCTAGTTTACTTATTTTTGCAACCATCATTTCTTGTTTCATTAGCTACGAAATCATAAAACGTATTAACCTACTCAGACCTTGCTTTGGATTAAAAATGCGACCGTTTAAGCGACAAATAAGTCAACGATTCGCTTATACTATTACGCTTTTGATGGTTTTACCCATAGGCATAGAGATATTGATTTAAGTCGCAAGCTCCCTCAAAGCAAAACTGCAAATATTGTTTAAAAGAGAGGACGACAGTGATCTAAATCAATAAGCACTCCGAAGAGGTTATTTACAATAGGTTAAGTATCTATTTACTTTTTTGTTATCTCTAGGAGTGAGTTATGAACATTTTCGATATGCTTATCAATGACCCTGTAGTGCTATATTCTTTTATCGGTTTAGCTGTTGTATTAGGTATTTGTAGTTTTTATGTTTACTACTTTTTGAAACATATAAACGAAGACGAAAAGTAGTTAGTCTGCCAATAGTTAGCATGTCACAACACCTAAGTCATATTGAGTAAAGTTCATTGTGGCTTAAGGTGGGCATTATTATGCTTATATCGTACAATATGCTTTTGTTGTTTTCAGCCTTAAATACCTTATGTTTACCGAAAGCTCTTTCTCACCTGCGTGGTGGCTTAAAAATGGTCATGTACAAACCATGGCGGCAAAATTCCTTAGACGTAACCATACTTTAGATACTCGCAATGAAACGCTAGAGTTACCCGATGGTGATTTTGTTGACTTAGCGTGGACCGAGAGAGTGAGCGCAGATTGTGATCGCCCCATAGTGGCGGTATTACATGGTTTAGAGGGCTCTAAAAACAGCCATTACGCCAGAGGAATGCTTTCAGCAATCAAAGCCAAAGGGTGGGTTGGAGTGTTAATGCATTTTCGTGGCTGTAGTGGCAGGCCAAATCGCATGGCAAAATCTTATCACAGTGGCCAAACTTGCGACGTTGATT
Source organism: uncultured Colwellia sp. (assembly GCA_913058245.1). Classification (GTDB taxonomy): domain Bacteria; phylum Pseudomonadota; class Gammaproteobacteria; order Enterobacterales; family Alteromonadaceae; genus Cognaticolwellia. The sequence goes on along the minus strand of CAJXQJ010000011.1, from coordinate 98,751 downwards.
TTTTTAGTCGCTATATAGCCAAGCAGTACCCGCAAGCAAAAAAGGCTATTGTTGGTTTTTCACTGGGTGGAAATGTCCTTACCCGTTATTTGGCTGAACAAAAAGAAAACATTTATCACGCCGCCAGCGTTATTTGCGCGCCGCTCGATTTATCCAGCTGCTGCGATAGAATTAACCAAGGCTTTTCCCGAGTTTATCAAAAATACCTAGTCGATATGTTAAAAGATAGTACGCTGGAAAAAATGCGTATTAACTTAGTCAACAATATTGATAAGCAAAAATTACTCAATATTCGTTCTATTCGCGACTTCGACCAAATGGTAACCGCGCCAATAAATGGCTTTATTGATGCTAATGATTATTATCAAAAAGCCAGTGGCCGCGATGTAATTAGTGATATTCAAACACCTTGCTTAATTATGCACGCAAGCGATGATCCTTTTTTATGTCATAAGAACACCACCGCAATCAGTAGTCTACCTGACCATATAATTTTTGAAGTCAGTGAACGAGGCGGTCATGTTGGTTTTATTAGTGGTAACAATCCATTCAAACCACATTATTGGCTAGAATCACGGATCCCTGAATTTTTTGCGAGACACTTATGATCATCCCATTAGATAGCTTACCGAAAGAAACAGTAATCGCCATTATTGAAAACTTCGTACTACGTGAAGGCACTGAATATGGCCGTGAAGATGTCGCATTAGCAGATAAAATTCAGCAAGTTTATCAACAGCTAAAACAAGGTACGGCATTACTGGTTTATTCTGAGCTACACGAAACCGTTAATATTTTACCTGCAGATCAATTTGTAGAGGGCGTTGAAGAAGAGTATTAAGCATAATTTTGCAATAAAAAAAGCACTGGTTAAGTGCTTTTTTTATTTCTGTGTTGGCACTGTTAGCGAGTAAACGTTACCGAAAAACTCACCGGCACGACATAATCAATACTTGGTAATGACGCTAACTCTTTTAGTTTATTAATGCCGGCAACAATTCCGTAAGCGTCAGCTTTAATAAAAAATGGCTTTAACGTGGTAACTAGTAACGTATCTTTATTAAGTTTACTAACCGTTACATCGAAGTTCACTTCTTGACTGTGGCCATGGAAGTTTAATGTGCCGTTAATAGTTGCCATTTTGCTATCGCCAGCACTTAGTTTCGCTAACAGTTGTTTATCAAGCTGAGCATTAAATACTGCTGAAGTATATTGCTGTGTTTCAAAAACAAACTTTTTCATGCGTTCATCACGAATTGCAATATTGGTATCAACACTGGTTAGATCAACACTGATATTAACTTGACCATTTTTATCAACACTTCCTTCTAGCGTTTTAAAGCTATGATTTTCAGCAATCGCGCCCTTTTTTACTGAAATAAAATTAAGCAGTGAATTCTTATTATCTAAATGCCAACCGGCGAAGCTAGATAAACTTATTACCGAGCATAAGAAGAATGTTATTAAAGACAAGATGGATTTGCGCATTTAGCACTCCGTAAATTAAGTTAAACGATAATTGCTGATTAAGTTATTCAACTCGTTCAGCAATTTCTCAGTTAACTTAATTGTAAGGCTAATTATGTGACATTTCTAACATTATAGAATTTTTTACGTTAACAATCGGCTAGCTCGGTGTGGTTTAATGACCTTCTGCCAAGGGATAGCCTTATTCCCTAAGGAGAGGAAGTCAGGCTGCATTAAAGTATCACGCTGGTTATAGGTCAGCGGCTTAAATTCGCTATCAATAATACTGCCGCCCGCCTGTTCGATAATACAATGGCTAGCGCCGGTATCCCATTCCCCTGTTGGGCCAACTCTTAGGTAACAATCAGCTCCACCTTCAGCGATTAAACAGTTTTTGAGTGAGCAACTGCCTAAGGCAATATGATCATAAGAAAACTCATCACTAAGATATTGCCCCATTAAATTGATATCTTGACGACGACTAATAGCAACCTTTATCCGGCGCTCTCCATCGTACTCAGCAACATGAATCCTATGGCTACCAACATTATTTTCTTTGAAGGCGCCAAGGTTCTTTTGCCCATAATAAGTTAACTGATGATCAGGGGCATGAATAACGCCAATGCTTGGCCAACCGTTTTCCACTAAAGCAATATTAACCGCGAAGTCACCACTACCAATAATAAATTCACCTGTGCCGTCGATAGGGTCAAGTAACCAATACCGAGACCATTTGCCACGTTTGGCCAGCTCTAACGCCCCAACCTCCTCTGAAATCACAGGAATATCCGGTGTTAAGGTTTTTAACTGTGCCATTAAAATATCATTAGCGGCGATATCAGCACTCGTGACAGGGCTATTATCTTCTTTCATTTCAGCGGTAAAATCGCCATGCTTATAGTAGCGAGCAACTTCTTTTCCCGCTTTTTTTGCACTTTCTATGGCTATTGCTAATAATTTCTCTGAGCTCATTCAGTACCTCTTAAATGATCTTTCACTAATAACAACGCGGCAATACTTCGAGCTTCGTTAAAGTCGCTAGCTTGCAATAATTGCTGGTAGTCATCTAAACGCCACGGCACCACCTCTAATTCTTCAGGCTCATCACCTTCAAGCTTTTCTTGATATAGGTTTTCACCAAGGAAAATAGTCATTTTCGCATCAAAAAAAGCAGGGGCTGTTGCTAACTTATGAATAAAGCTTAGCTTATCGGCACCATAGCCAATCTCTTCTTTAAGCTCACGGTTTGCGGCAGTGGGCGCATCCTCACCAGCGTCAATCAAACCCTTTGGAAAACCTAGTTCGTAGCTATGCGTACCAGTACAATATTCTCGCACCAGTAGCATAGTATTGGCATCTAACATTGGCACCACCATTACTGCACCATTACTGCTACCAGGGATTCGCTCGTACTCTCTGCTCTCGCCGTTGCTAAAGGTTAAATCAACCTGTTCAACAGCAAATAATCGACTTTTCGCAACCTGTTTAATTGCGGTAATTTGTGGCAGTTGTTTTTTTTTGCTCATAATGCCCTTCAAACACTACAGAAATGAGGAAATGAATCTATAGAAATAGGTATAATCCTATAATAAACGTGTTTCTAGGAAAAAATCTATGCTTGATTGGACAAAAATTTCAACTGTTTTACTGGATATGGATGGCACCATTCTAGATTTGCATTTTGACAACCACTTTTGGCTGCAACATTTACCCAAACGTTTTAGTGAAAGTAACAATATCTCTTTTGAAGAAGCACAAAGCCAACTGAGAAGTCATTACCAAAAGGTAGAGGGAACCATAGATTGGTATTGTTTAGATTATTGGGCTCAGCAAACTAAACTATCGATTACTGATTTAAAGCGAGAAGTACAACATTTAATACAATTACGTGCTGATGCCCATGATTTTTTAACGGCATTAAGAGAATCTGGTCGAGACGTTGTACTGGTTACAAACGCTCACCCAGATAGCTTGTCACTAAAAATTGAACGTACTGAACTTCATCAATACTTTGATACCTTATATTCAACCCATGAATTTGGTGTCACCAAAGAATCACAACTACTATGGCAAAAACTGCAAGCTAAACATGGCTTCGACTTAGCAACAACACTATTTGTTGATGATAGCCTAACGATTTTAGATTCAGCGAAGCAGTTCGGAATTAAACACTTATTGGCGGTAGCTAATCCCGATAGTCAGCAAGAAAATAAGGTTATTGAAGAGTACCCAGCAGTAACAGATTACCGAGAGTTTATAGCTGAAATAAAACGTACTAGCGTGAAATAAATAAAAGGAATTTGTGCCAGTACGTTATTTAGATATTAATTAAGCGTCGCTATATTTTTAATCGGTAGCGACCTTTTTTATCCGCCTTGCCTAAGAAACTTAGCGCACCTTTTAGCTGTTCAGGAAATTGCTGCCCCGGCGTTAAGTAACCGCTACCACTGAAACGACCTCCTTGCTTAATTTGCGCTTTATAACTTAAACCTAAGTTATTTTTTGGATCAATTTCTGCAATTAGCTCACCTTTTTCACAACTAAGCTTAGCTGAGAGTTTACCCAGTTTTACTTTTTCATCTAGCGCTGTAATTGCAGCATTTTGCCAATGTAAATTACCAGAGAGTTCTGTACATATAGGCTTTCCAATCACAAAATTAGGCACATTAATCGTTAACTGCTCGTGAGCAATAACATCAATAGGCAAGTTTAATCTTTGCGTGATATTGTTCGCCGCTATACTGATGTTGGCATTTTCTACGGTAAGTTCAGCCAATAAACCACTTAACTCTAACTGCCCTTCAGGACCACTGATTAATGCATCACCAAAGCGAATATCGAGTTTAGGATCAAACATAAACACTGACCACAAAGACAATGAGCTTTCGACATTATTAATAACGATATCATCAACCTTTACTTGAGATATGTTCGTTTGCCAAATACTGCCTTCAACGCCAGCAACAGCAACATTGCTTGGTAACTTTATTTGACCAACAAGCCAATTTGCCGGCATAAGCGCGATGACAAAAACACCATATAAAACGAGAAAAATTGCTACGATAGCAACGTGCTTTTTCATTAATTCTTTCCTAACTGTAATCGGCGGACACGGACAACACCAGCTTGATCGGCCTTACTTAAATCAATACTTTTTACTTGCAAGCCATCACGAACGGCTAAACGTTCTAGCCAAGACAACAACTGATTAAACGAGATTTCATCAATCCACACTTGTAAGTCATCTCCTTGAGGTTGCATACGAGTAATGGTGATTTTTTCCAATCGTGAAGTTCGATTAACAATACTTGATAAACTTTCACCACTACTTCGGCCACCATTACGCTTAGCTTGTTGATATCTTTGAGTACCTTCTTGTACCCATGCTAATAGTGTTTGTTGACGTTCAATTTTAGCTTTGCTATTCGCTATGTCTTCGTTAATTGGCTGCCAAATAAGACTATATAGAATAAAAATCGATATCAATGCTGACATCGCCATCACTAATCGTTGCTCACGAATATTTAATTGCTGCCACCAAGTTTTCATGAGCGCCCCTTCGATGATTTGTCAGTAATACTAAACGAGCCTGAAATTTCATCACCTTGATTATTCTGTGCGCCTAAATTAACCGATAAGCCAGCTTTCTCTAGTGCGACCTTTAATTTTTCAAAGTACTGATAATCTTGTGCTGTTGCTTGCATACGCACTTCGTTACGCTTGCCATCAAACTTTAAAGTTTGTGGTTTAATTTCTGGCACACTTGCCAATGCTGGCTCCAAATTAATCAACAGTGGTAAAAAACCTGCTGACTCACCACTTGTACCAACTTCAGCCAACTTTCGTTTTAATTGTGAACGAATGGTTGCCACTTTAACTCGTTTAGTTGCTGGGAACGCTTTTTTGTAGTTAGCAACAATTTGCGCTTCGATATCAGCCTGCTGATTTGATAATTGGTAAAGTTCAGTACCTTTTAGGACAAAATTTAATACCAGTGCTAGACCTGCAATACCTGCTACCCAAAGCCAGTTATTAGCTGTAGCTGAGCGTTTTTCTTTAACTTGAAACTCACCCTGCAATAAATTAAATTTAAGTGAATAGTTATTTGCAAATATAGCTAAAGGCAACTCTTCTGGCAGGTATTCTATCAGTAACTCATCCGGTATATTAGTTAATGGAGAGTAGGCGTTAATGGTTTTTCTCGTATCATCACCCTGATTTAACTGTGTAGCTATAATTGACCAAGCATTCTCTTCAAATGACATTAATTGCCATGTATCAAGACGCATCAATATTTGCTGTTCTAACATTACCGCAGTCACAGAATTTTCAGTCACGGGGAGCGCTAAGGCATCCGGAATCATCACTTTACAAAATATTTCAGCATCAGCAAGCCATTGTCGCCATTGCATTAGCTGTGCACGCTCTAATGCAGCCAAAAAACAATTTTTGCCATCATCACTTTGCTTTTGTTCGCTAAAAGCAAAGAACAATTGTTCAACATCTTGTGCTAATTCATCTTCTAGCATATATGGCGCAGCTAAACGAATAGCACGCTGCGAAGAACCAGGCACAGTTAAACTTTTTATAGCAACGTCAGATGCAGGAACAAATACAATCACTTCTCGAGAGTTTGATTTCTCAGTTAATTGCGTTAATTCATCAGCATTTGGCAACTCGCCACTAGCTATAATTTCTTCATGTCCGTTAGTTTTAATTAACCAATGTATTTTGTCTTCTACCTGGCTACCTAAACGGATAAATAAGGTTTCACCCATTATTTTCGTCCTATGATGCGACTATCCACATATATATTATTCTTATTTTTCACTTTAGTATTCACGTTAGCTTTTCAATTTAATAACAACATTCATCACGGCTTAATCTCGTCCTATGCGACGGCTGATGACATTAATTTTATTTTTATTTTCAACTTGTATCACCGAGTTCATAGCAAAATAACTGTTATTAAAACTTGCTGTTGTTTTCAACTTAAAGTACTCGCTTTTAACGGTAAACTGCTCTTTTTGTTCTGCTGATATCTCAGCTTTACTTAACTCTTTAAGCGCAAAGAAATCATCAATGTTTTCGAAACCATCATCTTCACGGCTGGAAAGCACTTGCGAAGCATCATTTTGACTGATCCCCAACATACCGACAAGTATTTCAACTCTATCTTGCGCAATTGTATTCACATTAACTTTATTCAAATTTGTATTTGGCAGCACACAGGCATAATCTTTCAACTTATTGATGACAGCAACACTAAAATGCTCAATCACTCGCAGTTCACCAATACTCGCCAAATAGTTATTTGCAGCTAAATACGGAAACTCTTTCGCCGCATAATCATTATCTTCAGCACCGCCTGCGCTTGAAATGCTGCCATCAGCGTCAAGCCAGTCAGTTAATGCATCAGCCATAGACTCGGCCTCAAAATTTCCAACACCTTCAATATTTAATGCAATAAGTAACTCTTCAAAACCTTTTCTCGCTGCTGATTTTTTCGTATTTTGATTATTTTCATCGTTGTTATCAGTGCGAAGTGCATTTAAATTAAAACAACTATGCAAGTCGGTTATTTCACCGGTAATTTCACCGAAATCAACTGGGAAAGTGTTTTCTCCTTGAGCCCATATCTGTTCTAAATTTGTTACTTCCTCACTATCTTCAAATGACTTTCTTAATATTCCCTTAGCGAATGCCTCTGCCCCCATAGCATACCAGTAAGCCTGTTGATTTGAACCCACATTGGTTGTTCGCTGCATTTGTAACTGTAAACGCGCTGTCATTTGCGTGGCTAGTATGGCAATAAGCGCAACAATCAGCATAACCGTGATTAATGCCACACCTTTTTGCAAAGAAGCTTTAATCATTACTGCTTTCCTTATCAGCTAGACTATCTCCAGCTACTAAGAATTGACGACGAATTACGCCATAATCTGTAGTATCAAGTTCGATCGCTATAGCAATTGGCAAAGAGTTTTCGGCCAGTGTTTTTTGCCATTTTTTGCCGTCATAAAATTCAAAATCTAACTTTTCAACTTTTGAAATTAATGGTCTTACTTTTGGTTCTTCGCCCAGTACTGCATCAACAAAGTTAAAGTGTAAACGCTCAAGTACGTTTTCATTTAGTTGGTACGCTACTGACTGCACATCGCTACGCGGTAGTAATAATCCTGGATTCGTCCAACCATGGCGCACAAACCCTAATGCCTGCTCATTACTTGAAAAGCTCTCATTGTCTGTATGTAAAAAGCCTTCCTGCGGAGATTCACCATTAAAGCGCACACTACGGCGAGTAATTTGTATCATGTCGCGTTCAATAACTAAAAAGCCGCGTTGTAGCTCATTAATGCGATCGGTGCGTTCTTTCGAAACAGTGTCGCTATTTAGTACTGTTTGAAAGATACTAAAGCTCGCCATACTGATAACAGAAAAAATAGCGACTGCAATCAGCACCTCTAGCAAGGTAAAGCCTTGCAATTTTTGCTTACCGCTTAACTTTATTGGTGGCCTTTTAAGCGCGTGATGAACACTTAATGTTTTCATTTACTATTCTTTGACACGTATGTCATTAAGGTGGTCAATGCTGATTCTTCTTTTTCTTCCAATCGCACTTCCATGACAATCGCTCGCATATCCTTATCGGTTGTTTTGATCACTTTTTGTTGCCAAAACCATTCTTGACCGGCAACTTCTACTTTGCCTTTACGGTTATTCTTTGGTGGCCAACTATTGTCTAGATTTGCCTCAACTAATTGATTTGACGCTACCCAACTGGCAATAATTTTACTTTCCAAATAACCTAAATTTCGGGCATTAGTATCAGCAGTACCTAAAATGGCAATGCCTGCAACTGAAAACACCGCCATCGCTAGCATCACTTCAATTAATGTAAAGCCTTCTTTCAATCGCTTACCAACGAGGTAGCTATAATTAACCACGGTTTTCATTGGCTAAAGGCCCTTCTATCGTTAATGGTGTTGCATAAATACCTGTAACTTTAAAAATTACATCATCATTTTCGTCGAAGGCAAAATCCGCTAATGCAAATGTCAAACTAAACGGGGTAATATCACCACCAGAAAGAATATAAACCTGTGGAATAGTCTTCTTTTCTTCTTCGTCTTCTTCAGAAAAACTATCTTCATCTTCTTCGTTATTTAATAACTCAGGATCAAACAATAACTCTTCTTCAATTGGCAAGTCATCTAGTTGCAATGAAATTTCAATACCTTCTGGCAACTCATAAACTTCAAACAATGGTTTATCAGCAATCGGTGACCAACGCACACCGTCATATCCTAAAAACTGATAGCTATTTTCTTCAATATATAAACCAAGTTCGACATTATTGAGCATGCCATATTCAGCTGCGACGTCAAAAATGCCCGCAAAGCGGGCACTGTTTTGTTGTAATATTTGCTCAGGTTTGCTGCTAGAAAAACTAAATTGCACCGCCGATATCATAATGCCAATTAAGACAATCACCAGCATAACTTCAATTAATGTAAAGCCTCGAGATGGCTGAGACTTTATATTCAACCTCTTAACGGCATTAGCTTTCATAGTGAACAACTGACAGTAATAAACAATTACTGATAATCGCCTAAGTTCCAGTTACCGATATCATCATCTGTACCAGCTTCACCATCGGGTCCCATAGAAAAAACATCCATATTTCCATGCTCACCTGGGTTAAGTAATTGATATTCGCTACCCCAAGGGTCATTAGGCAAACGTTTAACATAACCACCTTCGGGAAAACGACGTGGTGCTGGCTCAATATCAGTTTCTGTAACTAGAGCTTCTAAACCTTGTTCAGTGCTTGGATATTTGTAGTTATCCATTTTATACATACTTAATGATGTTTCTAAGGCGTTAATATCTGAAACGGCTTTTTGCATGTTAGCACGCTCTTGGCTGCCCATTAAATTTGGCACTACCATACTGGCTAAAATACCTAAAATCACAATAACTACCATGACTTCCAATAATGTAAAACCACGCGTATTTTTTACTGCTTTCATTTCTAACTTCCTATTAATGTATTTAACTGAAGAATTGGCTGTAAAATAGCCATTACGATGAATAAAACGATACCAGCCATAACTACCATAAGCGCTGGTTCAAATGCTTTTAGTGAAATGCTTACAATCGCCTCAAACTCTCGGTCTTGATTGTCTGCTGCGCGGCCAAGCATATGTTCTAACTGACCACTTTTTTCGCCACTGGCGATCATATGTAACATCATAGGTGGAAAAAGTTTTGTTTGCTCTAACGAGACTCGCAAACTAGCTCCTTCTCTCACCTTATCTGCTGATTCTTTGACACTCTGTTTTATAAACAGGTTATCTAGTACCTCACCAGAAATTTTCATGCTCTCTAATAGAGGAACGGCGCTAGCGGTTAAAATGCTCAATGTACGAGCAAATCTTGCGGTATTTATACTTTTAGCAACCTTACCAATTCCCGGCAAAGCCAAAAAATGCTTATGATAGGCAAACTTAAAGCTCGCTTTTTTAAGTAATTGCGACCATAAAAACATGAGTGCTGCAATAACCAAAACAATTGCTAAGCCATAGTCGCGTAGAAAGTCACTACTAGCAATGAGTAACTTGGTGGTGCCCGGTAAATTGGCTCCCATATGTTCAAATTGACCAACAATTTTCGGTACAACTGCAGTTAACAAGATAGCAATAACCCCTGTTGCCACAACAGTCATAATTATTGGGTATACTAACGCTTGAATTAACTGAGACCTTAATTGCTGGCGCTGCTCAGTATAGTCAGCTAACCGATCAAGTACTTTATCAAGGTGGCCTGATTTTTCACCCGCAGCAACCATAGCTCTAAATAGGCGATTAAAGATTTGCGGGAATTCCGCCATACTTTCTGCTAAGCCATAACCTTCGGTAACTTTAGTGCGAACTGCCATCACCATACTTTTTAGCGAGTTCTTATCACATTGCTCGGCAACCGCCATCAACGACTCTTCAATTGGTAAGCCTGATTCAACTAATGTTGATAGTTGGCGAGTAATTAACGCTAATTCTGCCGCTGATATTTTCTTACCACCAAAACGAGAAGCCTTATTTTGCTGTTTGCTTTTTTGTAAGCTTGGCGTAACTTCAATCGGCATCAGACCTTGTTCGCGCAGTAAACTACGAACATGCCTTGGCGTGTCCCCTTCAATGACACCTTTTTTATTTTTGCCACGGCTATCAACCGCTTGATAATCAAAAGCAGCCATAATCTAATCTTCTCGTGTTACACGTAACACTTCTTCAATAGTGGTTTCACCACGCATTACTTTATCAAAACCGTCACGACGAATACTTGGTGTAGTTTTACGAATAAACTTTTCGATAACTTGCTCACCTTTGCCGTTATGAATAAGTTCACGAACTTTATCATCAACAACAATTAATTCATGAATACCGGTTCGTCCACGATAACCTTTGAAATTACATTCTTCACAGCCAACCGCTCTAAATATTGGCGCTTGGTCATCGTCAGCTAATTGCAATAGTTTGCGTTCTTCTGCAGACGTTGGGCAACACTCTCGACAATGAGGACATAAGGTTCGCACTAACCGTTGTGCTAATACCCCGAGCAAACTAGAAGATAATAAAAATGGTTCAACACCCATATCTTCCATTCGCGTAATAGCACCCGCGGCAGTATTAGTATGTAATGTCGACAAGACTAAGTGGCCTGTTAAACTTGCTTGCACGCCGATTTGTGCAGTTTCTAAATCGCGAATTTCACCAACCATCACCACATCAGGATCTTGTCGTAAAATAGCACGTAAACCACGCGCAAAGGTCATATCAACCTTGGTATTTACTTGCGTTTGGCCAATACCTTCAATGGCATATTCTATTGGATCTTCAACCGTTAATACGTTGCGTTCTTTACTATCAATTTGGCTTAAACCGGCATATAGCGTGGTACTTTTACCTGAGCCTGTAGGGCCTGTTACCAATATAATGCCGTGCGGCTTATCAATAAGTTCAGAAAAGCGAGCACGGTTACCGTCAGTCATACCTAAATCTTGTAAATCGAGTCGAGTAGAATTTTTATCAAGTAAACGCAATACTACGCGTTCACCATGCCCTGTCGGCATTGTTGATACACGCACATCAACTGCTCGACCAGCAATTTTCAATGAAATTCGGCCATCTTGTGGAATACGTTTTTCAGCGATATCAAGCTTAGCCATAACTTTGATACGCGACACCAGCAGTGATGCTAATTTACGATTAGGTTTCAATACTTCACGTAGAACGCCATCAACACGGAAACGAATTTGCAGTGCTTGCTCAAAAGTTTCAATATGAATATCAGAAGCATTTTCTTTAATCGCTTCACTGAGCATAGCATTAATCAATTTAATGATCGGCGCATCATCTTCATTTTCAAGCAAATCTTCTGTTTCGGTCATTTCATCAGCAAGGGAATATAAATCCACTTCATTGCCGATATCTTCCATCATTTGCTGCGCTTCTGAAGAGTCACGCTGATATGCAATGGTTAGTAACTGTTCAAATTCTTCTTCGTTTTTTACATCAATTTCAAACGGCGCTTTTAAAACTCGTCTAACTTCTAACAATATTTCTGCACTTAAATCTTTTAAACAGACTAGGCGCAATGCGCTATCGTCCTTTTCAATTAATACACTGTGGCGCTTTGCAAAACCAAACGGTAAGCGAAAACGACTTATGCCTGCAGCATCAATGTTGTCTTCATTTTCCAATAACTGTTTGCTATCAGCTTCACTTGCGTTAATAAACGCTTCTGCTTGAGAGTCTATTTCACTCATGTTTATTTATCTTTTTTAGTCGAGAGTTTTTCGTTCTCTACTTTTTTCATATGTTCTTCGAATGAAGGTGGTAATGACAATTGATCATTCCATTCTGGTAAAATAGGTAACTTCTCATTATCCATTAATTCAAGACCGGCTTCACGACTTGCCATTTCTTGTGCGCGAATATAGTTGTATTTTTCTTTACTTAAATCATTCATTAATTGACCATCTCGAACGATTGTAGGACGTAAAAACACCATTAAGTTACGTTTACGCTTGCTGTTACTGGTTGATTTGAATAAGTGTCCAAGAATTGGAATATCACCAAGTAATGGTACTTTCTGAACACTTTCTTGCACATCATCGTCGATTAAACCGCCTAAAATAACGGTAGCGCCGTCATCTGCCATAACTGTAGTTTTAATTTCACGCTTGTTAATCGAAATATCAACGCCCGTTGCGCCACTCACTGAAGACACTTCTTGTTCAATCGTTAATTGTACACCGCTACCTTCGTTAATTTGTGGTGTAACTTTTAACTTGATGCCTATTTCTTGACGTTCGACAGTTTGAAATGGGTTGGTATTACCACTCCCCGTTGTAGAGCCGGTAATAATAGGTACTTCTTGACCAACGATAAAGTAGGCTTCTTCGTTATCAAGTGTGGTAATACTTGGCGTTGAAAGTAAGTTTGAATTAGTATCAGAGCTTACCGCTTGTACAATAGCGCCCCAGTCATTTTTAACAATACCAAATAATGTACCACTAACTGAGCCTAGAACTTGCGCTGCTAAGCTGTAATCACCCTTAACATCAGGTTGATCTGGGTTAACTGTGACAGCACCATTCGGTGAAGTAACTGTAGACCCCTTAGCACCAGGAGTAGACTTTGCCGCGTCAGCTGCTGCAGCAATTGAACTAATTGGCGCAACACCGTTAGTAAATTGTGACATAGCACCAGATTCGTGATACCACTGCACGCCAAGATTAACGCCATCACCTTCAAATACTTCAACAATAATCGCTTCAATCAAGACTTGTGCACGACGAATATCTAATTGACGAATGACCGCCTCTAACGAACGCAACATATCAGGTTGAGCAGTAATAACTAAAGTATTGGTATCTTCATGTGCATCGATACTAACGTCACGACTTTTGTTACTTTTCGATGATTTTTTAGCCCCTGACTTATCAGAGACAATAGATTCACTTACACCTTCTAGCACTTTCACCATGTCTTCAGACTTAGCATATTTAAGATGATAAACACGGGTATTACCGTTTGACTCTAATTCACTGTCTAATCGAGAAACTAAACGAGCAACACGCTCACGAGCTTGTATTTCGCCACTGACAATAACGCTATTAGTTCGCTCATCAGCGACAATTTTTGGAATTAAAAAGGTCGGAGTTCCTGCTGACTTACCTTGACTCGACTTGTTCATCGCTTCAATAATACGCACCATTTCAGCGGCTGAAGCATACTTGAGCTTAATAATTTGTACGTCTTGGTCACCTGCTTTATCAACGCGCTCAATAATCTTAACCAAACGATTAACAACAGCGGCGGTGCCTGTTAGCATTATAACATTGGCTGGGTCGTAGTTTACTACGTTACCACCACCTGCTTGATCTGACAGTTGACGTAGTAGCGGTGTTAATTCACGTACGGTAACGTTTTTAACTTCAACAACACGGGTAACCATTTCGTCACCAGCACCAGGATTATCATTACCGACAACAGGAATAGATGAAGTTTTTGCATCTTTATTCCTGATAATTTTAACAATATTGTTGTCCATTTCTACGGCGGCAAAACCATAAACTTCAAGGACATTTAAGAAAAATTGATAATACTGCTCTTCAGATAATAGGTCGTAACTACGCACATTAACTTTGCCACGAACGTTAGGATCAACGATCATGGTTTTTTTCAAGTTCTTACCAACAATATTGATGAACTCAGCTATTTCCGTGCCTTTAAAGTTCGGTGAATATTCAGCAGCTTCAATATCTGTTGAAAGTAAAACACCATTTAGCATAACTGCGGTAACAACCCCGGTAAGGCTTCGCTTATACCAAGGTGCGCTTAATAAGTTGCGCATGTATTATTCCTTTTATTCTAATTATCTATACTGAAAAGTATTTCGGTCATATCACCATTGCGATCAAGCAATAATGAAACTTCACGCTGTTCTTTTAAAGACTTTAATGCCTGAGCAGCTTCTCTAGGCTCAGTTAAATCAAACCCGTTCATTTGTATGGCAACGTCACCACTTTTAAGACCAGCACTTTGGAAAAAAGTTGGATCTTTTCCAGGCATGATTCGATAACCGCTTATTTTCCCATTATCACGCTTAGGTGATATTTTTAAATAGTCGGTAATCTTTCCTGGATCTTTATCTAAGTCTTTTCTCAATGATTTAGTACTTTGCGTTAACGCCTTATTGTTTCTTTGATCAACAACGTTAAGGGAAGATAAGCGCTTAGACGGAGCTTTTTTTAACCCGTTTTGTTGTAATTTATTAGTTTGCTTTATTGCTTTAACATTTTTATTAAAGTCGACACCTTCAATCATCAAGGTTTCGAGACGACCTGATACTTTTAGCAGTACTCGGTCATTAAATACATTTTCTAGAACCGCTCGTGTCCCTTTAATGTTTTCACCAATGCTGTAAGTTTCTTGTTTACCAGCACTTTCAATAATTGCCGCAGCCGTTGATTTATCGCTACTTGCCACTGCCCCTGTTAATGTTAATTTCAAGCGTGTTTCTGGCGCATTTTCAATGACAACCTCTTCGACTTTTTCAACCGCTTGCAGAGAAAAAATGCCAAATAAGTTAAGTGCTTCAACGGCTTTTACGTTAATTTTTTCAGTATTTACTGTTTGGCTACGCTGTGAACCATTGCTTTGAATTGTCAGGCCTTTATTTTCTTGCGGCATCGCTTGCCAAGTTAATTTCGCGCACAGTAAGGCAATGTATGCAAGCAGCAAGAAAATAATCGCTTGCGATATTTTTCGCTGGGGGAGTTTAGACAGCTGATCAAACACGCTTGATAAGTTATTCAATAATGACATTTTTATAATAATTTTATTGTCTGGAAATTTTAATTCACTTTGATGATACTTGACCGGACGCTTGGCAACAAGACGTCATATTATTTTTTCGCTATAATTAGTAAACAAATTTTTCCGACTAGCTTACACACAATAGCTGTGGTAACTTCGCCAATTTTATAACATCTACTTTGAGTAAACGCAAAATAATGGCCAAATTCAGTAATAATCCAAGCCAAGATAAGCTTTCAATTCGTTTAGATAAATGGTTATGCGCGGCACGCTTTTATAAAACCCGCGCTATAGCCAAGCAAATGATTGATGGCGGCAAAGTTTTTTATAATGGCCAACGTAGCAAATCAGGAAAAGCCGTAGTACTAGGCGACCGTATTACTGTAAGACAAGGATTTGAAGAAAAGCAGGTCATCGTTATCGCTCTTGCAGATAAAAGAAGGGACGCTAATTTTGCCCAAACGCTATATCAAGAAACCAAAGACAGTATTGAAACAAGAGAAAAAAATAGTTTAGCACGCAAGCAAGGCATATTACTTAGCCCTGCTAGTGATACAAAACCCGATAAGAAACAACGTCGACAAATTCGACATTTGAAAGAAAGGATTTAAACAGTGACAAAGCAAACTGATGTATTAAATCGCTATTTATTCGATAACTTGCACGCACGTGGCGAGTTAGTCAATTTAAAGCAAACATTTCAAGATATTATTGCACCGCATAATTACCCTGTTGGCGTTGAGCAATTATTAGGTGAACTTGTTGCAGCTACTTGTTTGCTGACTGCAACGCTAAAATTTGAAGGCGAAATTGCTGTGCAATTGCAAGGCGATGGACCAATAGGTTATATGGCCGTAAATGGTAATCACCAACAAGAAATGCGTGGTATTGCTCGTTTAACTCGCGAAACAACTGCGACCTCGCTTCATGAACTGATTGGCAAAGGCAATATGGTCATTACTATTCGCCCAAATAACGGCGAAGCTTATCAAGGAGTAGTTGCTCTTGAGGAAGATACATTGGCGGAGTGTTTAGCACATTACTTTGAGGTATCTGAGCAAATACCGACAAAAATTTGGCTATTTGCCAATGATGATAAGACGGAAATTGCCGGCAGTTTAATACAACTTTTACCTGACGGTGAAGACAAAGAAAAGCAGCATGAAGATTTTGAGCATTTATGCCAGCTAACAAATACTATTAAGAATGAAGAAATTTTTTCTTTAGATAGCGAAGCATTACTATATCGTTTGTATCATCAAGAGGAAGTTCGGTTATTCGATCCACAAACCGTTAGTTATAAATGTAGTTGTTCTGAAGAAAAGTGCTTAAATGCAATTGCTCAAATAGAACCAAGTGAATTAGAAAACATTCTCACTGAACAAGGCAATGTTTCAATGACTTGTGATTATTGTATTACAACATATAAATTTGAACGCCCACAACTAATCCAATTTTTGGATGGGATTGTTCATTAAAACCATTAAACTGTTTTCAGCGATCGAATGAAATATCGATCGCTTAGCCCCCCTTGTTCTTCATTGAATCCCCACACTGTAAACTCTATTTTCCACTTTAAATTGATTAACGCAATTAAGATAAACTCTTTCAACACAACTTGTTTACATTATTTTTACATGTGCTATGTTTAAGCGTCGCAATTTTTGCGAGTTCTTAAATTTGAACTATTTAACAGTTTAAAAACAATTATAAAAATTAGTTGATGACGTGGAATTCAAAATTTTATATCAGCTATAAAATAATAAAGTGCGTGAACCAAACGCAAAGGAGATTATCAGTGAGAAATAAAGTCGCATTAGCTGTCTCGACAGCTTTAATGTCTGTGTCATTAAGTTCGGTTGCGAGCGTAGACATTTCAAATCAATCAGTAACAAAATTGCTTGAACCTAAAGCCGCTTTTAGTAACGACGGTATTAGTCAAAAATTTTTTTATGAAAAAGGTTTAGCTGCTGGTGAACATACTTATATCGTTCGCTTGAACAATATGCCTATTGCTACTTATGACGGTAGCATCCCGGGACTTGCAGCGACAAATCCTAAAATAGCCAAAAAAGCTTTATTTAACACACTAGCAAAAGCTGAAATGTCATCGCTAGAAGTACGTAACAAACTACGTTTAGATTTAAATTCTAAAGAAGCTGTGCAATATGCTAACTTCCTTGAAAGCAAGCAAAATAAATTTTTATCTGAAGTAAGCAATGAGCTAGGTAAAGACGCTAACGTCCTTTTCCGCTATAAAAATGCATTTAATGGTATGGCATTACGTTTAACACAAGATGAAGCAGCAAAACTAGCTTCTTTTGGTAGTGTTGCATACGTTGAACGTGAAAGAATGGAGCACATTGATACAGACCAAGGTCCAATTCATGTTGGTGCAACACAGGTATGGCAAGGTGAAGGGCCTTCAGCAACCAACATGGGTGAAGGCGTAATTATTGGTGTGGTTGATACTGGTGTAAACACCGATCACCCTTCATTTGCTGATATTGGCGGTGATGATTATGACCATACTAACCCTAAAGGTGCTGGTAACTATGTCGGTGATTGTGCAGGTGACTATGTTGAACTTTGTAACGACAAACTAATTGGTGTTCGCTCATACCCTTCTGTTGTTAACAATTATGACGATATTGATGTTTTTGGTGTTGATGCTCCTGCAAAAAATGGTGAAGATTACAATGGCCATGGCTCGCATACAGCAAGTACCTCAGGCGGTAACATTATTAAGAAAGCACCTTTAGTAGGCACAGAAGGTGGCAAAGAAACTGGCGATGGTATTCCATCTCCAACTGGATTTAAGTTTGAGCAAATATCAGGTGTAGCACCACACGCAAATATTATTTCTTACCAAATTTGTAGTCCAGGTAATAGCACTCGTACATCTTCAGATACATACGCTGGTTGTCCTGGTGCAGCTATTGTTGCAGCATTAGATGACGCTATTGCCGATGGTGTTGACGTAATTAACTATTCAATTAGTGGTGGCGGCAATCCTTGGGTAAGCTCAACAGAACAAACGTTCTTGGCAGCCCAAGAAGCAGGTATTTTTGCAGCTGTTTCTGCAGGTAATAGTGGCCCAGGCCCTCGTACAACACCTAAGAATGCACCTTGGTATACTGTTGTTGGTGCTTCAACACATGGTCGTACGCTAGATACAGAATTAGAATTCAATGACGTTGAATATAAATATACACCGGGTTCTGGCCCTGCGTTCAAAAATATTATTTCTGCACCAGTAAAAGCAGCTGTAAATATTGATGCTGCTAACCTTACAGGTTGCTCTGCTTTTGCTGCTGATTCTTTCAAAGATTCAATTGCATTAATTAGTCGTGGCGCATGTGGCTTTGCTGATAAAGTAAATAACGCAACTGCTGCTGGCGCTAAAGCTGTTGTTGTCCATAACAATCGTGATGGTGATGATCACTTTATTATGGGAGCCTTAGATGAAATAAAAACTCCAGCAGTAATGATCTCGGAGAATTCTGGCACAAAGTTGCTTGCTGATTTAGCAAATAACGCGACAAAATCATTATCAATTGACCCAGCTATTGTACGCGTAGTAAATGCTAAAGATGCTGATGTTATGGCTGGTTTCTCTTCAAGAGGTAGTAACAACACAGTACCTGATATTATGACTCCTTCTGTTACAGCTCCTGGTGTCTCAATTTACGCAGCATACTCTGATGAGCATTATGGGCATGATGTTTTAGGTCCAAGCCCTGCAGACTACAACTTCTTACAGGGTACTTCAATGTCTGCTCCTCATACAGCAGGCGCTGGTGCAGTATTGAAATCGGCTCATCCAACTTGGACGCCTGATAATATTCGTTCAGCACTAATGATGACTGCATCTACTGATGTTCGTAAAGAAGATGCAAAAACAGCAGCTGATGTGTTTGATATGGGTTCTGGTAGTATTCGTGTAAACTTAGCAACAAATACTGGTTTGATCATGGATGAAACCTTTGCTAATTATCAAAAAGCAAACCCAGCTGGTGCTGGTACTCCTTCATCGTTGAACATTCCTTCAATGGCTGATACTAAATGTATCGACACTTGTACTTGGACTCGTACGTTTACAGCAACGAAAGATGCAAGTTGGACAGTCGCTGCACGTACTCCAGCAGTAAAAGAGAAAACAGATACAACTCCAGAAGTACCAAACTTAATGAAGTTAACGGTTTCACCTGCAAGCTTTGATATCAAAGCCGGCGAAACTCAAACAATTACCGTAACTGCAGATGTAAAAGATGCAAATATGGGTGAGTGGAACTTTGGTGATATCTTATTAACTGCTGACGGCACTCCAGATGCAAGATTACCAGTATTAACTAAACTTGCAGATAATAATTTACCAGCAAGCTTAGATATTGCGGCAAACCGTGCAGAAGGCTCTATGACTTATAGAGGCTTAAAAAGCGGTGCATTTACTAAGATTAATGCCTCTGTTCATGAAGAAAAAGTTGCAGTTGATGCGAACTTTGATACTGAACATCGCTTTATAACATCACTTACATACACCTTAACTGCTGATACGCCACTTGTCTCATTTGCAACGAGTTCAACTGCAGCTCCTGATATTGATTTACGCATCAGAAACAGTAGCGGCGTGTTATTAGGTTCTAGTGCAGGTCCTAACTCAACAGAGAGAGTAACTTTAGCTAACTTACCTGCTGCTGATTACACTATTCAGTTATTGTCATTTAAAGGAACAGGAACAGGCATCAAAGATCCTGTGAATTTAAAAATATCTAAAACTGAATTCACTGATGATAGCAAAAGTAAAACTATCACAGCTGAAGCAACTGAAAATGCTGATAGTTTTGACGTAAAAGTGAACTGGAAGCGTGCATCTAACAGCAACGGTTTAATTCAGTTGAAGGGTCAAGACGAGAAAGGTAATGATAAAGTTGTCGCTCTACCTTGGTCATTTTCTTTAGGTAAAACCGATGTAGCTGATAATGTTTCAGGCGACTTAAAGGCTGGTCTTCAAACAATGGTTCCGGGTAAAGCACAAGCAGTTCTAATGCAGATTGCTCCTAACCATACTAATGACGATAAAGTTTATAAGTTAACGGCTGAAATATCTGACGGTCATGAAATTGCTAACGTGAATAACGGTGGTACTGTTTCAGGTAATAAGGTTACTTGGGAAGTTACTCGTGAAGTAGGTAAGTCAGCTAAAGCATTAAATGTCGGCTTTGATTTATTACCACGTAAATCTGGTGAGAACTTTGAAGTTAAATTATCTAACTCTGTTGGTTCTGATACGATGAAATCTAGCTACAAGTTTGGTGTAATTAACGTAGCTCCGGTTGCCAAAGCTTCTGGTACAACATCAGCTCAAGAGTATGATCAAGTCACTCTCGATGGTTCAGGTTCAACTGATGCCAACAACGATGATTTAACTTACTCTTGGATGCAATTATCTGGTACTCCAGTAACACTTGGTAGTTCAGCTTCGGTATCATTTACAGCTCCAGGTGTATCTAACGATGAAACATTATCTTTTCAATTAACAGTAACTGACAGTGCTGGTAACTCAGATACTACAGTAAAATCAGTATCTATTGTTAATAAGAAAGAGAGTGGTTCATTTGGTTGGTTAATGTTACTACTTACTCCTATGTTATTTACACGTCGTAAAAAAGCGCAATAATATAGAAGCTGTTATTTAATAAGTAACTAATAAATAAAAAGCCATCAGCATAGTCTGATGGCTTTTTTTATACATGGAACTATCTTTTATAAATCCAAGGCTGATATAACACTAATTTCAATTCAAAACTACACCTTACACAAATAGCCCTCGCTCCACTTAACCATAAATAATCAACAATATTTAGATGTCAACTAAAGTCAAATCAGCAAGCGAAACATACTGCCCTCTATCCTCGTCTTAAGATCAGTTAATTCTCAAGCCTAATACATGGCATAATGAATGCTACCTCAGCGATATGTTACCTAAGAGATTTTCATTGCTGGCATTTCAATTTTAAAGCAGCACTATCACTTAGCTCTAATTAAGAATCTTAAATTAGCGACCTAAATAGAGCACTACACGAAATCATTAAAGCAAATAACAAGCAATAAAAAAGCAGAGCTGATTTCTCAACTCTGCTTTTTGTAAGTGAATTAATCTAAGCCTTAGAAGTGAATTGTTGTACCAACAAACACACCATCAAACTCAATGTTTGTATACAAGTCATTTAAATCTTCTAGCTCTAATTTAACCGAACGATAGCCCGCATTTAAATTCATATCAACAACCATATTATCAATTAATTCATAACTTACACCGACTTCGTAGTCATATAAGGTATGGTCGTCGATTGATAGGAAGTTACCTTGAGCATATAAATTTAAACCCGTTAAAGGTAAACCAACATTAGTGGCAACATATAACATAGGAACAATATCTGTCACGGCAATAGTGTCTGACTGAGTCACTGTACCTGTATTTGTTGTTATTTGTGTAGAGACTGTAACATCACCGTCAAAGTCACGTGCAGTTATACCAAAATCGAACGACAGTAAATCATTATCAAACAACTCGTAGTACAAGGTGTAATCAACATAACTTACATCAAAGTCAGCATTGACATCTGCACCGCTAACGAAAGTTTCATCATCAAATTTAAAGTCTTCACCAAGTGTTGTCATACCGTTTGTTTCAAGCGATGTTGAAGCAATACGTGCGTTTGGAATAAGTGGTAAAGGATGCTCAAAAGCAATAAAAAAGCTATTTTGTTTCTCATCAACTAAATTAAAATCAACCAATGAACTTCCATCACCAAATGTACCTGAAGCTTGGTTGTCCCATACTTGACCACCTAAATAAATGCCTAAGGCATCAGCTTGTACATTGGTTGATAAAACAGTGGTAAGTGCCGCCACTAATGCTATTTTTTTCATGTTTTTATTACCCTTGACTCAATAAGTCGTTTAAATCAATCAGTGCAGCATTTGCACGTGATATATAATTTGCCATTACTAAAGAATGATTTGCTAACATACCAAAGCCATCGCCATTAAGCACCATAGGGCTCCATACCGATTCCTGGCTTGCTTCTAATTCTCTAATGATCTGTTGTACACTAACTTTAGCATTTTTCTTTTCTAAAACATCATTAAAATCAATTTCAATGGCTTTTAAGAAGTGCAATAAAGCCCAACAGGCTCCGCGAGCTTCATAAAATTCATTATCTATCGCCCACCAGCTGGTTTTTAATTGCATACTCGCCGCAGTTGACGTTGATTGCTGCGCACCACTATCGCCGGCAAGATCAACATTAATTTGCTCACGACCAACACTGGCACTTAAGCGTTGTGAATAACTTCCTAAACGTTTAGTTGCTTCTTGAATCCAGCCGCGTAAGTTATCCGAACGGGCATAAAACTGCGCTGATTGATTATTAACTTGTGTTAGCGCTGTACGATAAGCATAAAGCTCTTTAATCGCTTTTTGGTATTCACCTTCCGCACTAGGGATAGCCCAACTCGTATGGTCAATATTAAACTGAGGTTGTGCAGCCTTTAAGTTAACATTTTCTACTGACTGCGATTGTGAACGGCTAAACTCCTGGCGCATAACTAACGCCATATCACGAATCATTTCTAACGCGCCGAATTCCCACGCAGGAATATTATCCAAAAAAACTGACGGAGGAAGAGCATCATTTGCTAAGTAGCCACCCGGCTTATTTAGCAAAGTTTCAGTTACCCTGATCAATGCTGTAGTTGTCGTGTAACCAACTACAGGTGCTACATTTTCCGCTGTCGCAGCTTTGGTTACTTCTTCACGAATATCAAGTTGGGCTGGTTCAAAGCTCCAATAAACACCAATAAAATACAATACGATAACTAAACCGGAGAAAGCAGATATCACTGCCTTGGTTGAAATATTCACACTCATAATAAACTCCTAATGGTGATGGTGCTGCTTTTGTTTAAGGCCTTTTACCTGATAATTCACATCAATACTTGACTCATCATCAAAATACAAAGTGATGATAATAGTTTCACCAGCTTTTAATGGCTGCTTTAAATCAAATATCATCAAATGATACCCCGATGGCTGAAATACCGTACTATCATTAGCTAATATTTCGACAGAATCTCGCTGACGCATACGCATCATGCCATCTTTCATTATGTGCTCATGAATCTCGACACGCTCACTTACCGGGCTAGCGGCTGAAATCAAACGGCGATTTTTAGATGTAGCGTTATTCAACGTCATATAAGCTGAAGAAATATTCGTACCGGGAATAGTTTCCCTAACATAGCCATCTTGCGCCGAAACCTGTGTTCCCTGGTTGGCAAAGCTCACATTCAACAGTAGGTTAGTTGTTAATAACGCAAGTAAAAAAATAGGTTTAAGTATATTCATCATAAGCCGCTATACATCCTTTTTTATCCATATTATGATTCAACTTCACTATTGTAACTAAGCTCGAGCAAAATGGATAACTTAATTCTTTCAAATGAACACAATGGTGTTCTCACGATTACCATCAACCGTTTCGACAAAAAAAATGCCTTAAATAACGATATGTATTTAGAGCTTTGTCGCTTATTCACTTTAGCCAACAGCAATGACAATATTCGTTGTGTGCTAATTCAAGGTGATGAAAAGTGCTTTTGTGCTGGTAACGATCTACACGATTTTATCAAATGCAGTGAAAGTGGTGACCTAGCAGCATTTGACCTTGTTAAAGCTTTAGCTAGTTTAGAAAAACCATTAGTTGCCGCAGTTGCGGGCCCAGCCGTGGGTATCGGCACCACATTACTGCTGCATTGCGACATGGTTTACGCCGCTAACAATTCAAAATTTAAACTACCATTTACCCAATTAGGTTTAAGCCCTGAAGCTGGCTCAAGTTTATTACTACCGTTACGTATAGGCCATAATCGCGCTTTTGAATTACTGGTTTTAGGCAAATTATTTACTGCTGAGCAAGCACTCGAATATGGCTTAATTAATGACATTTGCCCTGCCGAAGAGCTACTAGCTACAGCACTTAATACCGCAGAAGCCATTGCCAAGCTACCATTAGATTCACTGCTCACCAGCCGAAAATTAATGAAAGCGCATACGCAGGCACTATTACCGCAAGTGATGAAAAATGAAGCTGAGCAGTTCAAACGTTTAGTGAATACTGATGAATGTAAAACCATTCTAAATAGCTTTTTTAAATAACAATTACGTTGCTAACTTTAAGCTACAAACCTTTTAAAGAATAAGCTGAACTCTATGTCAGCTTATTCTTAATTTCCCAGCTTCTTAACCCATCAATTTTTTTAATTTTTTCTTCAGTTTTTTCACTTTATCTTCAAGTTCTTCATCTTCACTTACATCAATTTCAGCGATAAAGTCACCCGCTTTAGTTAACTGTTTTTCAGTAATATATAACTGCGCTAACCGATAAGTAACCCAAGGTTTATATTGTTTATCAGCAATGGGTAATGCCTGCGTTAAAGCATCAATACCCAATGCCGCTTCTTCACCAGATTTCACTGAAACTTTACCTTGCTGATATAAAGCTCGGCTTTTTTTCTCATCATCTTTTGCATATTTAGCTGCAAAAATTAAATCAGTTCTGGCATCTTGCCAAGCTTCATCGGCAATATTCGCCATGGCACGAGTAAAATATAACGTGCCGCTTTCAGGGTGTTTCTTAAAGCCCTCTGCCATTATTTGCTTGGCGAGTTCCGGCTTTTCTGTTTGCCAGTAAACATTGGCAATTTGACTATACCCTTGTTCTTCATCATATTGTTGCAGCTGCTTAGCAAAAGTAAGTGCTTGCTCCGAATTACCACCAGCTATACTTGGCGCATTCAAATGGAAGCCGATTAAAGTATTAAGCGCATCTTGATGATCAGGTTTAAGTTCAACGGTTTTTTCCATGGCTTTAATAAAGTCTTTTGCATAGCCCAGCTTGGAAAAAATACTCGCTTTTTGCGCCATAATTACTGCGCTAACACCTAAGTAATAATTTACATCAACATTGCTACTGTGCTCGTCTTGCAGCTCTTCAAAGTAATCAAATGCATCTTCAGTATCTTCTTTAACCAGCATTAGTCGACCGGTTAACACTTTTCCATCAATACTGTTTTTATCAGCTGCTGATAAACCATCAAATGCCTGCTGAGCTGCAACTTTATCTTCAGCTTCCAATGCCTGCTGTACATCATTAATATCAGCAAAACTTGCCATAGTTACTGCACCAGCAATAACTAGCGCCACCAATTTTCTTTTCATCTTACGTCCTGTATTTTTATTATTCGTCATATTAAGCGGTGCTAATATTGAGCTGCTCTTTTGTCTCGCGTCACTAACCAAATAACCATAGCGATTAAAATAATTGGCCAAAACACACCAATTAACAACATAGCGCCGCCACCTAGTAACAGAATAGCGACAAAAATTAGTGAGCCAAATACACTCATGGCGATAGCCAATGCAACCAACACCAATAACACCACAACTAATGCTGAGATACTAATTGCCTTTAATGGTTCAATCAATTGTTCACCAATATAGATGTCGACATCGAGTAGCTCAATCAAACTTGCACCTAAAACATAGGTTAAAAACATCGTGGCAAAAATAGCTAAAAATAATGATTTAAAGAATGACATTGGCTCTCCCTCTTTATAAAAGCGCTGGTAACCTCTAAAGTTAATTACAACTCTTACAACAGAAGGTTAATATTTACTTATTTTCGATGGCATTAATAAAGTTGCAACTAAATAGGCAACGCCAGTAGCCACAGGAAACATTAGCAAGGCAACAATAGCGCCAGCTCTAACCGCAATACGAGGTACGTTATAATGCTTGGCAATACCACCACAAACGCCCGATAACTTCTTGTGAACCGTATCTTTCGTTAAGGTTTTATTTACTGAATATTCGCGATTAAAACTCATACTTTACTCCTCATGTCCAATTCTGGGGCGTTTGAACATCAACTTTAAAAAAACTAGCAGCCCAGCACCGATAAAGAAGCTAACCACTGGTGTAATAAACATCACACCAGCAATCAACCACGATGAAAATGCCACGTTAATACCTTGCCTATCTCTTAACCGTTAACAACTTTTTTCTTAAGTTGCTCAAGCTCTTGCTCGATATTTTCATTAGTTTCTAGCTCACGAAACTGGCTGTCTAAGTCTTTTGCAGTTGTCATGTCATAAGCTTCAACTTCTGCCTCTACTCGATCAATCTTTTGCTGATAGCGCTCAAACTTACTAATAGCTTCATCAATATTGTAAACCGCCGCTTTTTCACGAACTTTCAAACGAACTTCAGCTGACTGTTGACGCATTGCATAGGCTTCTTGCTTACGTTTTGCTTCACTTAGCTTATCTTGTAAGCGCTGTCCGTCTTGCTGAACCGCTGTTAAAAACTCATCAAACTGGCTTAACTCTTCATTAAATTCAGCAAGCTTTTGCGCACAACTTTGCTTTTCTACAAGTGCCGACTTTGCTAAGTCTTCTCGGCCTTTAGTTAACGCTAGCTCGGCTTTTTGCTGCCAGTTGGCAACACGACTTTCCATATCACGAATATTGCGCATTACCGTTTTCTTTTCCGCAATGTGTTTCGCGGCTGTTGAACGTACTTCAACCAGAGTCTCTTCCATTTCCTGAATAATCAACTTAATCATTTTTTCAGGGTTTTCTGCTTTATCTAACATTGAATTAATGTTCGCGTTAACAATATCTGTGAATCGTGAAAACATGCCCATGGTTTTTCTCCTATTACTCTTCTGAAGTTTGTTGTTTTTGTTGACGTAATTTACTTTGCTTGGTAACTGCTGCCACGTCTTGACTGCTTACTAAGGTGTAGCGCATTGAAAATCGTTGCAGCTCAGCTTTAATTGAATTTGAAAGTTCTGCAGATAAATCACGTGCAACCTTTTGTCCTTGTGCCTGTACCGTTGCTGCTAAGCTTCTTTCCAGTGAAGCTTCTTGTGCCGAAGCACCTACTGTAAATAGCAACGTACAAGATAATAAAACGGTGCTTAAAGTGCGTTTACTTTGTAATAGTTTCATTATGAATATCCTTATGTCTGTCACATGAAAAGCTAACTGTTAACTCTTCTTGTTGATTTCTGATATTACTATTACAAGTGCTGTGCCAATTGCTAAAAAACTTTTAAGCACCTGTTATAAAAGGCTTTTTAATTTTATCAATAAAAGCCACCCTCATGAGACATAATATGTCACACGAAAATGTGGTCAATATAATCACTACCATTGGTTAAATTGACCAACCGATATTAAAGAATAAAATTGAATTGAAAATGCTGAACAGAAAGTAAGATAAAAATAGAAAATGGCAGCTAGGCTACTGCCATCAATTTAAGCTTTATTAGCTAAGTAGGAGTTAAACTTATAGTGGCAACTAGCCCTTGTCGACCTTTGTATGTTCAAGTGACCCCCATTCGCTCCATGAACCATCGTAAACACGCACATCATGTAAACCGCTAATATTAGCAGCTAGTGCGAGCACACATGCGGTAACGCCAGAGCCACAGCTCATAATCATAGGTTTATTATTTGCATTTAACCTTTTAAATATTTCAACCACATCATCAGTGCTTTTAAACACACCTTCTATTAGTAAGTCACTAAAAGGTAAGTTTTTAGAATTTGGAATATGACCACTACGCACACCCGCACGTGGCTCTGCAGCCTCGCCTTTAAAGCGAGCATTGGCTCTAGCATCAAGTATTAATTCAGTTTGTTGCTGGGTTTGTTTTTCAATTTCCTGCCAATCACAAAAGTAATTTTCGTTAGCCTTTGCAATAAAGTCTCCTGTTAGTAATTTACTTGCTACTTTAAGGTTGTTCTCGGCACTTACTAACGGTTTATTCATTTTAACCCAGTAAGGTAAACCACCGTCTAATACTGCCACATTTTTATGGCCCATGGCTTTGAACATATACCAAGCTCTAGCAGCTGAAAACAAACCAAGATCATCATAAATTACAATTTGGCTTTGCTGATTAATACCCAATGCTTGCGCTGCACGCTCAAAATGGTCAGCTGACGGCATAGTATGAGGTAATTGGCTATCAAGATCAGAGAAGTCTTTATTTAAGTCGAAGCGACGTGCATTAGGAATAGCATGCGTTGGCCAGCTAAATTCAGCAGCTTTCATATTACCTACAGGGGGAATACTGGCATCTAGCAGCACTAAATCGGATCTATCTAAAATAGAATGTAAATCAATACAAGAAATTAACTGTTGAAAATGAGTCATTTTAATAACGCTATGCTGAGTAACATTAAGCAAAATTAACCGAGTTTAAACAGAATGTACAGTGCTAGTAAATGTTAGGGATTCTATTCAAATTAGTTTGAAATAGTCTTTAGTTTGGCAGCAATCAGCAAAGTAACATGGAGAAATAATGGAGAGTATTTTAGTATAATAAGTCGTTAGGCAATGGCGTACATCAGCCTTAAAATAAAAATGCCGCAAGGTTTAGTCTCAAACTTACCTTACGACAATAAAGATTTTTTACCTTGCTCTAAACGAGCCACAACAAAAGACGTTGCTAACATACATACACCTGGCAACATAAATAGAGTAAATAACATGGTTAAACTTGGCATTGCATCAATCCTTTTAAGCAGTTTTTAAAGTAACATTTTTAATTTGTTACTAATTAAGTTGCACAAACACTTACAAAGGTTGTGCCAAGGATCGAAAAAAAAGTTAACCTACTGTTTTTAAATTGAATTTAATTTTTACAATTTTTCTGTATTTGTTAAAAACACCCTGTTTTACGGGCAATGTGGTTAAATTTACTAATTAATAGTGAATTAGAGAGTTTCTGATAAAAACCAAAAAAAATGTCCCGATATCGGGAAATGACTTACCGAAATCGAGACATACGTATATTGCGGGCTAGCTATCAATCAACAATAATTAAAAGCCAATAGCTATTAGTTTAGATCTGGATTTAAGTTTTTAACATTGGCAAATGCCTGATGCAAAATATCACCAGTAACTTCTTTGCCACTACAATTCTCACTTAAAAAGCGACGAAACTGCTTGGCTCCAGCTAAGCCATTACACAGCCCAAGCATATGCCTAATAACATGCCAGGCACGGCCACCATTGGCAACGTTGCGATCAATATATTCAGCCATTTCATCAACAATAGCTTGTCGAGACTTAACAGCAGTGTTGGCTTGCCAAATAGCATTGTCAGCCTCAGCTAACATATAAGGGTTTTGATAAACTTCTCGGCCTATCATTACGCCATCAATATGCTGCATATGTTCATTAGCTTCAGCAAAGCTTTTAATACCACCATTAATCGATATTTCTAACTCAGGAAAATCACGCTTCACTTGGTAAACTCTTTGGTAATCCAACGGCGGAATATCTCTATTTTGCTTAGGACTTAAACCACTTAACCAGGCTTTGCGCGCATGAATAATAAAATGCTGGCACCCTGCCGCACTTACCGTTGTTAAAAACTTATGTAAGAACTCATAACTGTCTAAGTCATCAATACCAATACGCGATTTTACCGTAACCGGCACATTAGTGGCATTTTGCATACTTGTAACACAATCAGCAACTAACTGTGGCTCTGCCATTAAACATGCGCCAAACATACCATTTTGCACGCGGTCTGACGGGCAACCAACGTTAATGTTAATTTCATCGTAGCCATGCTGCTCAGCAATTTTCGCGCATTCTGTCATCGCTTTTACGTCACTACCACCAAGTTGTAACACAACAGGATGCTCTTGCTCGTTATATTCTAGGTAATTTCCCTTACCAAATAGAATAGCGCCAGTAGTTACCATTTCAGTGTACAGCACCGTTTGCTTCGACATTACACGGTAAAAATACCGACAATGACGATCTGTCCAATCCAGCATGGGTGCAATGGAAAGCTTGTGACTTATTGAATTTGTTGAGC
This sequence comes from uncultured Colwellia sp., assembly GCA_913058245.1. GTDB lineage: Bacteria > Pseudomonadota > Gammaproteobacteria > Enterobacterales > Alteromonadaceae > Cognaticolwellia. The sequence continues at coordinate 68,429 of CAJXQJ010000011.1, read as the reverse complement.
TTAATGGCTTTACTGAGCTAGACACTTTTCTACCTTGTTCGATGTACTTTATTAACGATTCGCGTGATATAACTAATGATGACAACACACATCATAAAAACAACGCGATTATACACTGAGAATCTAAAACATGTGCTAAAAAGAGTTAAGCAAAATTTATAAGAAAGCATAGAAACAAAAATATCAATAATTTCTGCTTTTGAGTTTGTCTAAAAATGCTAGCATATACAAAAGATTAAAGAATGACGGCATTTACGTAATGCGTCACAACAACAACTTATTAGTTAAACGCTTAAAGTCATTACCCGGTTCAGTGCAATTATTTAGCTATCAAAGTTAAATCTGATAGCAACATGTACGAGCCATGGGAAATTAACAAAAAGCATTTAAATGGAACTGATATAGAATTAATTGCCCGTGTAGTCTGGTCAGGTCAAAGAATGTGATTAAAAAGCAAAAATACAAAAGTGTCTAAAAAGAAAAGTGCACACACTAAACTGCATAGATTGTGGCTTAAGCAAACTGTTGTTAGCTTAAGCAAAAATCTAATAGTCAATGCTCTATATAACCATTTTAAACAGCGAGTAATGCTTGCTAAAATGTAGACGCAGAATTTACGAATCTAACTTAAAATCATTATGTAGGTTAGACTTAAAAGCCAATAAAATCATTTAATAATGGTGCTAGTTCATCATCATCCAAAACACACCAGCTAATAAATGCACTATATTGAGATGAAGAATTAATTAATAATTTCATACGTTCAATAGTAGTCTCTTTCTCAGCAGATAAAGTTAGTTCATCAAAGTAATCACGCTGTAAATCTAAAAATAAATTGAACTGTTGAAAAACTCTTTTTCTTAGAAATGATGCTGAAACAGTTTTATTCGGCGTGTGCGTGCTGTTGAATACTTTTTCAATCAATTCAGCTGTTAATTTTGTTTTTTCATCCTCAAGCTGAGGCTCTATTCTTAAAGACTTAGCATAAGGTGTAACAGGAGGGACGTGCTTGATCGCTCTTAATACATCTATGCTTGGATCACAACAATCGATTAATTCATCATATCTAGCTAATTTAATATTATTACAACGACCGCAAGAGAAATATAAGTTATCCCAATCAAATTTTTTATCGGGGTCACCTCGATGTGGCTCAAAATGCTCTACATTTATATCACTTGGCTCTTTAGTTTCGCAGATGTAACACTTTTTATTAAAAACGCGACTTAAGGCATCCCAAACATCTTCTCCACTGTAGCTTTGTCTGTTTTCTAGTGATATAGGCGCGGCTTCATTCCTTAATACATTAAACATCTAACCGCCTCTTTGCTCTACTAATTGCAATATTTGCTGATTTAACAAAATATAATGACTCCGCATCTAAAACGTTTTCATCTTTAGGTATTCTTTTTAACAACCCCTCTATATCACTGACATTTAAAGGCTTTTCCTTAAGTAGCTTACCCAATTGTTCTATTTCGTCTTGTAAAATTGAAGAAATTGGGAGAACTCCGAAAACTCCTTCTAAGATTGACTCGTATGAATACATTGAAAGATCTTCAACTTGTTGGCATGTTGATAAATCATATATAACAGCATTGTCGATGGATGAAACCACAAAAGGAGAATGAGTGGTAACGATAAATTGTACTTTTGGAAAAGAAGTTGAAAAAAACGCCAGAACTTTCTTCTGCAAAGACACGTGAAGATGAGCATCAATTTCATCAATTATAACAATACCAGTTAAGTTTTCTGGATCAATAGATCGTAAAGAAACTTTAGTTATCAGATCAGCATAAATAGCCATAATCGATGAAAAACCAGAAGATAATGTCTGAAAGGTGTATGGGTCTTTATCAGTTTGATGAATTTTGAATGTAAACGAGTCAGAATCAAATTTTAGGGAAAGAAACTCATCTTCAAATAGGTCTTGTAGATCCTTATCAAGCTTATTAAACCATTTTTCAATTCGTTTGGCTTCTTCTGGTTCGTTCATTATTTTTTTTGATTCTGAAAAAGCTTGATTTGCAATATTAGAGACCAAAAATTCTTCAAACATAGAAGAGGTCGTTTTACTAATATGCTTTTTCTCTGACTCTTTATCATGAATTCGTAGTTTATCTAAATTTGTAACTGAAGAAGGTTGGATAATATCTGATTTTCTCATTGCATCAAATTTAGATAAAATAGTGGTGTAGTTGCCATACCCAACTACATATTCATCTAATCTATCGAGCTGTATTGATGGATTTTCACTTTCCTCTAACTGTTTTGTTAGAATATCAATTTCCTTCAAATAATGTTCATAGTGCTGATGCGCTGGACCTACTTTTGAAAGAGCTATTTTATTGGCAGTAAGCCTATCTCTTATATCACTTAAATTTTCGTTATTTTTGAGAACTACCTTATCGTATAGTCGACTGAAGATGAATTCAATCAGCTGTGTTTTACCGCAACCATTACCGCCTGTTAATATCAAATTTTTTCCTTCAATATTAATATCAACTTCTTTAGATGAGTGCGGAATTCTAGTTTTAATTTTACTTAAATACCCTGGCATACCAATTCCTTTATAAAGTAATACAATAGCTAGCTAGTGACAAATAATGTAATTGCCGTAAATCAGATACAAATACTAAAACATAACGCTCTGTTAATGGCTGAGAATGTTTAGCTAAAATGTGTAGCGAAACGAAACCAAGTAAACTGTTAGCAGTCCCACTTGAACAACTTGTTATAAAGTTACACTGCTATTAGTACGTTTTTTTGATTATTTTCTGACATACTGAATCATAAATATTTGATATTTCGATTGGATTTAGAGATGTTTGATTTTGTTCAGGTGAAGACACTCGTGGTACCCAACCAATTCTGGAGTCAAAAGCAACACTATCAAAATTCACCCATTGTTCATATTTTGGGTGCTCTTTTAACAGAGAGTTAAGAAGGACCTGCATTGCTTCAAGAATTTCCCTATTCATTTAACTTCCTCATATATTTAAATTGCGTTATAACAGCCTATTATGTAGGCGTCTCAATGACCTCTGTCACATAAGTCCATTTAATTGACATTAATATCACACAATTTCAACGTATTAGAAACTATAAAGATTGATTTTTATCAATAAAGGTAGATTAACAATAATATCCCATTAAAATAGGACGATTTTCTAATTAATACTGAACGATAAAAAATAGAAATATATTTATTTGGTTATATTAAAACTTCTCGCTAATATAAATTTAGAACTAAATAAGTACACCCGAACATTTGAAAAAATCAAAAGTACACCATTAGTACACCTTGTTGCATTAGAGGCTATATGTTTAGCTAAAATCAGTCCAATCTAGCAATCAGTTTAGTAAGTAAGGCCAAAAATAACGCCCACATTAAGGGGAAAAATATTGCTGGCTAAAATATTGAACGGAGTGAAAACAGCCAGCTGTATTTTTTCCGTTTGAAGCGCTTGTTATATGACTCATCATTTGGGTCTAAGTGTCTCAATAACATGTGCACTCACCCAGAATACATCTCCTTTCCCTTTGCTATCAGGGGCAAAAAAGAAAAAATATTTTCCATCTGGCGTTACATATCCTCCACGTTCTGATACGCTTGTATTAATCTTATCACCTAAGTTAATGGCAGCTCCCCAAGAGCCGTCTTCCTGCCGAAAACTAACGTAGATATCACTTCCGCCATAGCCATTATCTCTCGTACTATCCCACAAAATATAGGACTCATCAGGTGCAATGAAGGGATGGACGTTCTGTTTTCCAGTATTTATCTCTTTACTAAGTAGCTTCGGGGCTTCACGTTTACCATTGATTAATCGAGAATATCGAAGAACAAAATCTCCTTCTTTAGGGTATTCATCAAAAACATAAGTGCCTTTGGATGAAGTAGTAAGCCGCATGATGTCGAAGTCTTCAAACGCAGAACCAAGACTTTTAAACTCTGACCATCCCTCATCGGTTCGCTCACTATATTGGTTTTTAAAAAACATAGTTTTACCATCAGGAGAGATAGACGCACCCACCCCAGGCTCCACTTCTGACGCGTGCCATCGATTATTCTCGTATTTAAGAACAAAGTGCGAATCTTTTCCACTTTTGTTGTTTCTCCTACTAAAGTAGAACTCTTTCATGTCGGGTGAGAAGCCAGGGCCCCACTCATGATGCTCTGATGAAACAATACCAGGAGCGAAAACTTCGGGAATTAAGCCAGGAGGCTTTTGTCCAAGATATGGTCCAGCTGGAGCTGAAATTGCATCCTGACTATGACTTTTGCTACTCATAGTTAGAACCGAAAATAGTAAAATAACTGAAATACAAATATGCTTCATAACATGTCCTATTTGAATATGATTAAAGAAGTCGTCAGTTTAATCAAACCGGCTTTTAAAAACCTGACGTCCTTATGACTTTAAGATGATTTTTCTCTAACGGCGATAATCAACCTTTTAGGTGCATATAACTAGCTTGTTATGTAGACGTCTCAGTAATTCCCGCCCCATAAAATTCATTTGATTGACATTAATGTCACACAATTTCAAAGCATTAGAAACTAGAAAAGACTAAATGAAGCACAAAAGACCGAATTAGTGAGAGTTCGCAATAATACGGAACATTTAAAGAGACGCCTTTATATTTAATATCAAAAGATTAAATAAATAAAACACTGTTCTCTGGTCTTTACTAATACTTCTCACTAATATGAATTAACGAAGTACACCCGAACCTTTGAAAAATCAAAAGTACACCATTAGTACACCTTGCTGCATTAGAGGCTATATGTTTAGCTAAAATCAGTCCAATCCAGCAATCAGTTTAGTAAGTAAGGCCAAAAATAACGCCCAAATGATAGGCTAAGCAACGCTGGCTGAAATGTGTAACAAAGCAGAACGCAGCCAACTTTACGTATCCTAATTAACTTGCTTGTTAGCTGTATTTTAGCCAACACTGCCTTGTTTCAGTATAGATATTCGAAATTTCTTCAGGATAAAAAGGTGTATCCAAGGTTGATAGCGTAACTGATGTCCAGTCTGGAAAATTAGAGCTTCCAGACCACTCAATATTAGAACCACACTCGCCACAAAATTTGCGTTTAATTGTCCCTGATGAGTTATAAGATTTTAAAAGCCGTTTTCCAACAACATACTCTAAATCTGCTTTTAGAAGGCTTCCGTATGTTGCAAAAGCTGCACCATGTTGCTTTTGACACATAGTACAATGACAACTCGTAACCTTTTTCGGCTTACTTAGTAATCGATATTTAATTTTGCCACAGAGGCAGCTTCCTTGATACATAACTTTCCTGTACTGCTAACGCCCTAATAAAGGACAAAAATAGCTCTCTAGCTTTTTGTCCTGTTAATTAGTTTGTTATATTGTTAACTACACAAGAGATTCAGCAATAAATTTTTTTGCCTGCTTTGGCGAGTTTAACCTAACGAAATCAATGTGTGAATATCTCTCAGATTTCATTATTTCAAAATATTTCTTACGATTTGAATGATAGTTTTGCAATGTCCAGAGAATTATTGACTTTCGACTAAGAAATGTTTTTTTAAATGATTCAACATTTCCAGTATTAGGCCATATTTCTTGTTTACTTATAATTCGCTGAATTGCTCTTTTAAAGGCCTGAAATATAGTGCGACTTAACGAGTAATCGAGCCAAATAATTGTGTTAACTTTGGCCCATTTTAACGAGGCAGTTCTGGAGTAATTACCATCAAGAACCCAGCCATCCTTCGAAATAGCTACCTCGATTTTAGAAAGAAACTCATTATTACTCGACTCTTCCCAGTTAGGTTTCCAGAAGAGTTCATCCATTTCTATATATCGAACATTCAATTTAGCCGCTAATTCTTTGCTAAATGTAGATTTACCACTAGCGCTTGTTCCTACTACATTAATATTTTTAAAAGAACCCACAAGTGCCTCGATTGAAATAATGAAGAGTTAAGTAACATAACGCCCTGTTAAGGGGAGAATTGTAGTTGGCTAAAATGTTGAACGGAGTGAAAACAGCCTGCTGTATTTTTACGTTTGAACAGCTTATTAGTTGCTAAATTCTGTGACATGCCAAAGTTCTCCTGATGGCCCCCACAGATAAACAACTTTCCCCCAATGCTCAATTTTAATTGGTTCATACTTTATGTCGAAACCATCAAGACTTGAAATAACCTCAAAGGCTTCATTTATATCTAAAATTGAAAGTTGAAGCATTAAATTTTTTGCTAACTCTTCGTTATAAAACCGTTGTAGAAAAAACGTACATTCGCCATTTTCGAATAAAGATAAATCATCAGTTACATAATCCATTTTAAAGCCTAAAGCTTGGTAAAAGGACTTAGATATTTCGTAATTCTTACTAGGGATGAAAACTCTAATATCATCAACGTTCACCAGATTCTCCTTTGGCAACTAACGTACTATTAAGGGGCAAATTGTAATTGGCTAAAATGTGAAGCGAAGCGGAACCAGCCAGCTGTTATTTGTCCCGCTTGAACAGCTTGTTAGAGCTTTGTTTAACTTTACCTTTTACTAAAAAGTTCATCAAGCCGGTATATTTCCTTCCCTTTTCCAAGCGACAAGCTAACCGACACCATTTTCTTAGCAACATCTTCTCCTGATATTGGTCTGTACCGCTTAAGAAATGGCAATTTACATATAATGGGAAGTAACCAGTTTGCAATAGTCTCTCCTAACCGAAAAGACTCGCGCTCTCCTTTTAGAAGAGAGGGCTGTAATATAGTTATCTGTTTGAAAGGCAACGCTGAAACTTCAGTCTCTAATTCACCTTTCATTTTTAAATATGGGCTTTTACTTTTTTCATTAGCGGCACTAGAAGAAACTAAAATATAATGACTTACTTTATTTTCTGAAGCTAGCTTTGCTGCTTTGTACTGGTATTCGAAGTCAACTTTTCTTTGCTTTTGAAAAGTTCCGGCTTGTTTGACCGTTGACCCTAAGCATGAAAAAATCATATCTCCTCTAAAAACATTAATGTATTCCTCAATATTTTCAAAGTTGATAACTTCATTAACAATTTTTGGGGATGCGTATTCAACATGTCGCCTTGTAATAGTAACAACTTTTTCAATACTCGGCTCTTTCACTAATCTTTCGACAAGTTTTTTTCCTACTAAACCTGTCGCTCCCAAAACTATTGCTATCTTCATAAACTTACTTTTACGATACTCAAAATTCAAATTAGATGAATATGCTTAATTGATACTACAGAGCCCTAACCGCTTATTATGCAGACGTCTCAGTAATATGAATATAAAAATTAAAGAAGTACACTCGAACATTTGAAAAAATCAAATGTACACCTTTAGCACGCGTTGTTGCCTTGAGGGTTTTGTATTTAGATAAAATCAGTTCAATCCAGCAATTGAAATCATTAACGATACAAAAGCTCAGAAACGCTATATAGCACTTACATATACACAGTTTCTACCTTGGCTTTTAGCACTGTATAATGCTTTGTCTGCATCGGCTTGAATAAAATCAAACGTATCAACATCTGATAGTTGTTTACTGGCGATACCTACACTTAGCGTAATAGCGTTATCAAAAGCTGACGTTGCTTTGCAAGCAAAGCTGAAAGACTCCCTTATACGATTTGCAACCGTAATTGCATAATCAGCATTGGCGTCGTGCAATAATATGCACGCCTCTTCTCCACCCCAACGAGCAACTATATCAGTTTCACGTAGTGTACTTCGTAATGTACCTGAAAATATTTCTAATACGTCGTCCCCTATCGCATGGCCGTACTGATCATTAATACGTTTAAAATGGTCAATATCTAACATCATCACGGTGACCAGCTGCTTATTGCGTTTCGAAATTGACAGTATTGGTTTAGCTTGAGCAAAGAAACCTCTACGATTTAGCAACTTTGTTAATGGATCATGATGGGCTGCAAAATCGAGCTTTTCAACCAATCTTCCCACACTTAGCAACATTAATAGTGGCGTACTAATAGTTATACCTAATAAAGCACCTAACCACGTTATGCCCGATACCCAACTCATTTGCGTACCCACAAAAGATAGATGTCCGAGCGAACCGTAAATAGTATAAATAATTGTAAAGCAAACTTCTGCTAACGCTACGACAGCGGCAATGTTGGCTGCCAACTTTTCTATTCGATTATTATGAGCGTATCGAAACAATATCCACGCATAGTGCAGACGAACTACAATCAACCAAATGCCGATAATAGCAATCCGATATTCTATTGCTGGCCATATCATGGTGAAAGTTAGAATAAGAACAACGACAGGAAAAATAAGCCAAGTTTTTTGCTGAGTTGTTAATGGTCGTCCAACAAATTTATATGCTCCTATCAACCAGCAAGCATGCCCCAAGACCAAGCATAAATTATGGCTATTGGCTCTTATGGATAATGGCATTCCCTGTAGAAATAAGTGAGAGCCATAAGCGACAGATAATAATGCAAGACCAATTGCCCAATATTTCGAACCTTCAACGGCTCGACTCAACTGCGATAAAATTCCTAGGATAATAGCACCAACCAAAGACGCTAAAGATAAAGTTAACATTAGAGTTATGTCATGAAGCTGCAATAAAAGTCCTTTGGTTATGAGTTATTTTGGAAGATTTCCATTATGTAGTAATAATCTGCACTTATCTAGCCAAGAATAATTCCAAGCAAATAAGAAAGGAGGTGGATTGTTTCAAATGATATTTAGAATAAATTTAGCTCTTTTATAATTAGTATTGAAAAAAATTTTACATATTTGGTCATGCTATGATTTCTTAGCAATATAAATATAAAAATTAAAGAAGTACACCCGAGCATTTGAAAAAATCAAAAGTACACCATTAGTACACCTTGCTGCATTAGAGGCTATATGCTTAGCTAAAATCAGTCCAATCCAGCAATCAGTTTAGTAAGTAAGGCCCAAAATAACGCCCCATTAAGGGGCTGATAATGCTTGGCTAAACTGTGAAACGGAGTGGAACTGAGCCAACTGTTGCGTATCCGTATGATTGTCTTGTTAAGTGTGCGATGCAATTAATACTTTTTTGATACGCATACATTGAGCAATGCCGCATACCCTTTTTCCCGAGTGAAATCTGGTTTATCTACTTTATTATTCACAACTACTCTAAATTTGTCGAAATCTACAAGGTTTTCGCAGATATAAGCTTCAGTAAGATTTCGATTGCACATATTGTTGTGATAACAAAATCCCCAAGCACTTAAGTGTGCCTGAATTGGAAAATAAATCGTTTGCAGGTGCCCCCATTCTTCCTTAGTAGCATCTTTCTTTTTTATCAGCTCATTAAATACTTCCTGAATCCTTTGTGCGGATTTCGATATTGATTCATTCTGCCCACTAACTATGAGTTGCAGCACCGCCTCTTTTTGTAAGCGCTCCTGTGCTCGGTCATGTAGAACAAACTCCCGCATGGCAAATGCAATCCCAATAGTAACTGCAAGAGCTTGGATCCAATCAGTAATTGAAGATTTCATTTTTCGAACACCTAACGCCCTAATAATGGGCAAAAATTTGTTGACTAAAATGTTGAGGAACGAAAACAACCAACTAGTTTTTGTCCTTATTAATTAGCTTGTTATAAATACTTAGCCACGTAATTGCGATGTTATAGAATCTTGAACTGATTTGTCATATTCATTATCACTAACCAAATCAAGGCAAAGCTCCTTTGTGCAATAGGAAACAAATTTGATTGGTTTATTATCGGAGTCCTTTGCGGTTAACTCATAAAGTGTATAAGACTTAAACTGACTTTCATTTACCACAACATCAGTTGAACTTTCTTTAAAGTCAGCCACCAAATCTATATTATTTAGTCGAAAATTATAAAAGTACATACGTTGAAAAGAGTCTTTACAGGCGTATAAAATTGAAAAATCTTGGGCAACTAAATCTGCCATTGCTTTACAACTTGAATTTAAAACTAAAGAATCAGGAAGTATTTTCACAACAACTCCTCTTTCTTCTTTAGCTGATAGATTAAATGCTATGAACAGTAATATTATGGTGAAAATTTTCATTGACCCTTCCTTGTATTTATAACGCCCTGTTAAGGGGCTGATAATGTTTGGCTAAAATGTGCAGCGAAGCGAAGCCTAGCCAACTGTAATTTGTCTGACTTGAAAACCCTTGTTAGGCAACATTTAGCACCATGATAGTTTCATCAAACTCATCTTGTTCAACAACACTAAAATTAAAGCGCTCAAAAAAGCCTTTCATTACATCATGCCCTTCTACGTAGCATATTGAAATAGCTTTACAATCTTCTCTAAGCTTGATTTCATCGAGAGCTAACTTAATTGCTTTCGTGCCATAACCTTTTCCTTGATGCGGCACATCGATCATAAATTGATCAATGTAAATTTCATTTGGTTTTTCATCTTCGTAGTTAGGAAAGTACTGGATAAAACCAACTGGTTCTTCATTGAAATAGATTGCTCGATTAACATAGTGTTCGTTAAACTTAGAACCTGCAATTGATTCTGCATTTAAAGCGACGAACTCTTCTTGTTCTTTTGTGATTTCTAGCAAGATAATATCTTCCCAATTATCTTTAGTAACTTCTCTCAAGCTAATTGCCATAGCTGAATAATACTCCTTGTTGCCTAACAGCTTATTATGCAGACGTCTCAGTAATTCCCGCCCCATAAAATTCATTTAATTGACATTAATATCACATAATTTCAATGCATTAGAAACTAGAAAAGACTAAATGAAGCATAAAACGCGGAATTAGTGAGAATTAATACTAATTTGAATATAAGACCTAAAGAAGTACAACCAAACATTTGAAAAAATCAAAAGTACACCATTAGTACACCTTGTAATCTTGGAGACTATGAATTTAGCTAAATCAGTCCAATCCAGCAGTCATTTTAGTAAGTAAGGCCAAATGACTCCTCGTTAAGAGGCAAATAATTGCTGGCTAAAATAAGCGACGCTGCAGCAAAAGCCAACTGTTATTTGTTCGACTTGAAAACCCTTATTAGGCATTTGACAGCACTAAACTATCAACAATTACGTTTTTAGCTAAGTGCTCTTTATAACTTTTGAGTAACAACGTCCTTTCTTCTTCTGTTTTTCGTTGCACACCATGAGCGATAAATGCAGGTAGTATTTCCCAACCGATGAATCCAAATATATCTTGATATAATCCATCGATTTTATTTTGGTAATACTCTAACTCCTCTTTAGAGTTAGCACCGCCAGTTGTAATTGAATACATGATTTTTTTAGGCTTAAGTATTGCATTGTTACCATAAGCAAAGCCGGAAGATAAAACACGATCTATCCAGCCTTTTAATATGCCAGGAAAAGACCACCACCATAAAGGAAATTGAAAAATTAGCAGATCGGATGAAGCCAACTTTTCTTGCTCTTGACTAATGCTATTTGCAAAAGAGTTACTTGAAAGCGCTAACCTTTGGGCTTTTGCCAATTGAAATATATCTTCAATTGGAAAATTAGTAGTATCATTTTTCCCCGCAACAGGATTGAAGTTTTGTTCATACAAGTCTGAAACTTCAAACTTGATGTTCTCTTTGTTCAAAACTTCTATTGCTGTTTTGTGTAACGCGAAATTAAAAGAACCTTGCTCTGGATGTGCTACAACTAGGTGAACTTTCACCATATCTCCTTAGAATGCCTAACGTCCCAATAAGGGGCTGATAATGCTTGGCTACACTGCCTAGCGGAGCGAAACTGAACCAAGCTTTAGCAGCCCCGCTTGAACAGCTTGTTATGTATTTAAACTACTCATCCAGAATAGTATTAAAGCCGCCATAAATTAAACGCTTACCATCAAAAGGCATTGGATTATTATCTGGATGCATTCGTGGGTCTTCCATCAATGCTTTCCAACCTGCATCACGAGCTTCTTTAGAAGGCCACGTTACCCAAGAAAAAACTACTGATTCGTTTGTTTCTCGTTTTACTGACATTGGGAATGAAGTTATTTCACCTTCGGGAACATCATCTTCCCAAGTTTCTACTATTTTTAATGCTCCATGATCCTTAAAAACAACGGCAGAAATTTTTGCGTGTTCAATGTACTTTTCTTTATTCGTGGTAGGTACAGCTGCAATAAATCCATCTACATAACTCATTTCAATATCCTTAATTAGTTTTAAAACTATAAACGACCATATGATATATAAAACACATAACACCCAATTAACAAGCAATAGCTTGCGCCCAACTAAAGGGGCTTTTTAATAGTTTGCCAAAATATGTAGCGAAGTGAAACTTAGCCAACGGTTAAAAATGCCGCTCGATTGCCTTGTTAGTTTTCTTTTACTACGACTTTATTCTTTGCAGTAAAAGTTTTATTGATTATACGCCATTCATTTTGGCGCTTATACATTACAAGGTAATCAATATAATGTGTTTTTGGCGTATCAAAATCTAGTTTTACCATAGCCATTTGATCGTCAACAATATCAACAGACAATATATTAGCTTCCCACTTATCTTTGGTCGCTTTTTTGAAATAGCCAGCGAACTCTTTTAATGAAACTGTTCTGATGATCTCCTTTCCTGTTTCCTTGCTAAGGGTGATCATTTTTACATGACCAAACTCTTGATCAAAAGCACTTGAAAGTAGCTCTTGGTCTCCATTTGCCGCCCCGTTAAAATAATCATAGGCCGTTTCTACAACGGCTTGATATTCCTTACCTGTCAAAGCTTCAGCATGACTAGACAGTGACATAAAAGATGTAAACATCACAGCAGTCATTAAAAGTAATTTAATTTTATTCATCTTACTTATATTTCCCGAATAGATTAACGTTTAATTTTGAAGAGGTACTATCTAATACGCAAATAGAAATTAAGTAAACCATTACAATTGTTACAATTTATGAGTGTATAACCATCAGATAAATTGATGCTATTTATAAAAGCACGCTAGGCTTAGGCTAGTAAACTGACGCACATTTGAGAGGTTGATAATTGTTGTCTAAAATGCGAAGCGAGGTGGAACCGAGTCAAACTTTAGCAGCTCAGCTTGAACAACTTATTAGCAATAATACTACCCCATGTAACGTTTTCTTTCTTTTGTGAAGTGCCACCACGGAAGTGAATCACCACCCTCCATATAAGATATTGCCGATAAGAAAACATCTATAATACAGTGATCTTGTTTGCAACCTAGTCTAGTACAATGTTGTTGATACAAGTCATATGCATTTTTGCCAATGAGTTGTTTTGGGTGAGTTAAGCCAATTTTTTCTAAATCAGCCGATATAGCTTTACCAATATTTGGTAAATCTGTCATTTTTGAGGTTTTATCGCGGTCTGGTGATTTCATATTATATTGCTAACGCCCTACTAAGAAGTAAATTACGCTTGGCCAAGATGTGTAACGAAACGGAATTAAGTCGTACTTTAACAATTCCGCTTTGTTGCTTTGTTAATGCTATATAACTGCGCACTTGGCTGTTGAATTTTCTTTAAGAAGAAGCAAACAGGTCGCTAAATACAATGGAATTAGTGCAATAAATGTATATGCATATGAGAACTCACTCCCCCAAATAGCCATCACACACCCCATTAAAGGCATAGTTATACCTAAAAAATAGTAGGCTTTACTTTTATAAAGCCAACCAAAAGGAATAAAATGAGAGCCAAAAAGAATTGCTAAAGTAAAAGGAAACCAATTAGGTGTTAATTGCAGTACTAGAATAAGCACAGGCCAATATAAGAATTGAGCACAGGCGAGCACAGTACCTAAACTTGTTAATGGCGGCAGTTTAGCAAATGGGTTGACTCGAAATATTTTTGAGATAAAAAATGCAATTGGGAATGTACTTCCTGTAGCAATGATAGTTGTTATTAAAGCCTGTCTTTGTGGAAGTAAGTTAATAGCAATAGCACAAACGCACATTACAATTAGTCCCGCAAAAGGGAAGCCAATTCCCTTTTTAGTAAAACGTATCAATTCATCTCTATTGTCCATAATTTTTCCTAAAATCGACTTATAACTCAAATGCCCCGTTAAGGGCTAAAACGAGCTTGCTTAAATTGTGTGGAAAAACGGAACCAAGCAACTGTTAGCAGTGCCACTCAACGGCTTAGTTAGGCATGCTTAACTCAAAATTTTAATTTGCTCAAGCGAGGCAACTCTAACGTGCGTTTGAAAGTAGTATTTTTTAGTAATTTTTCCCTTTGAAAAAAAGAAAATTTTCATACGCTTTGCCTCACCAGTTACTTCAATAGTTTTATCTATGAGGTATGATTCTGGAGATTCACCATACTTTTTTATAAACGCATTAATTAACTTAGGATGAATTGCTACGGTAATATTTCTTCTATCTCGATAATCATTTTCAGTATTTAAATAGATAACACCTCTTTGATTACCTGAAGTTTTTATTGGAAATCGAAACGTACCTTTGACCCCTTCAGGTGCCTTATCTTCAGTTAAAGCAATCAAGTTCATAATACTTGCCGTATCAGTATTTGAAGTAATTTTAGGTGTAGAACTACACCCGAATAAAATGACGATGGATATTAAGACTAAATATTTCAATTTACTACTTCCTTGTTGGCACGCCTAACCGTTTATTATCGAGACGTCTCAGCAAAACCCATCTCATAAAACTCATTTGATTTACATTAATATCACACAATTTCAACGTATTAGAAACTAGAAAAGAGAAAATTGAGCACAAAACACAGAATTAGTGGTATTTCACCGAAATACACAATACTTAACAAGATATTTTTATATTTAGTATTAACGCTTTAAGAAAGTAAACGACTATTTTTTAAGATCTTTATTAAGACTGCACAGTAACTATAGAAACAATAATGAAATTAGTACGTTCTAATAGCTAAAAGACAAAAGGCACTTCTTTAAAATGTCTTTAAGTAGTTTGAAGTTATAAGCGAAGCCACTGAAAGCTCCACTTAAATTCTTTGAGACTTACCAATATTCCCTAACGAGTGAGACTTTTCCGCCTTTAAAGCCAAACAAAGCAAACTTTACATGCCCTTTAGTCCAGCTTCCGTCCTCATTCAATGTACCGTAGGAATATTCAACTGCCGCATGATTTTTACCATAAATAATATTTAATATTTTAGCTTTGGCGTTTGGGCTACTTACATATGAACCCAACTCTAATTGATTAATAAACGCTTTACGCCATTTTGTTTTATCAAAATCAGCTTCATACTCTTGATGCTCGTATTTTATCTCTTCGTGTAATCCATCAAGAAAGTTATCTATTTCTTTTACAGTCGACCCTTTTATAAAAATTTGCACAATATTGCGTAGGTAATTTTCAGTTTGTATTTTTTTACACTCGTTATCGCAAGTAAGTTCTTTTGACAGAATGGGAAGCGACAACAGTAAAGTGATCAATAAAATAGTTAACTTTTGCACGAATATCTCCATTTACTTAGCCCTACTTTTCAAAGGCTTTTAATTAATTTTAAAAAGCTGAGTGAAACAAAATAAGCTAAATCATTAGTAGCTGGTTATTTTGCTTGCAGCTTTGTAAGTGTTTTATTGTTTCACTCTAAGATTCTCAATGACTTGCGCATCAACCCAGTAGCTTTTGCCAACCCAATTACGAGCCCCACTTTCGTTAACTTTCCATTCCCCTCTAGAGAAAAATAAATATTTTCCATCATGGGTCACGCGTGGTGAGCTTTCTTGTAGTTCTGTGTTTATTATCGGCCCCATATTCATTGCAGGTAACCACGAGCCATTTTTGTGCCTAAAGCTGATATAGATATCTGACTTACCTTGCCCATCTTCCCGCTCTACATCCCACATTAAGTAAGATTCATCAGGTGCGATATAAGGATGAGCAATGTACTTTCCGGTATTTATATCCTCAGACATTTTTACTGGCATTTCATGTTTACCGTTAATTATGCGCGAGTAAGCAAGGTTGCCATGGCCCTTATCTTCTTTTTTAAAAAAGGGAAAATAATAAGTGCCTTTAGATGAAATCGATATACCATGCGCCTGTTCTTTTAAGAACTTCCCTTTGCTTTTTCGCGGCGACCATCCTGAATCTGTTCGTTCTCTATACTCCTTACCTAGGTACATTACCTCGCCGTCAGCAGAAAATTGCGGCCATCGAATACCTGTTTCAGTTTCTTTACCCCAACGGTTGTTCTGATATTTAATTACAAAGAATGCGCGCTCTTTATATTTGCCGTTTTTCCGAGTGAAATAGAATGTTTTCATATCAGGAGAAAACGAACCACCTTCGAACCTTCCATCTGGTGAGACTACTTTGGGATCAAATAGCTTTGCTATTAAACCCGGAGGCTTTTCACCAAAATAGTGATTATCTATAGCTGAGGAACTGTCTTTACTAAAACTATTACTACTTACGGTTAATGTGAAAACAAATAAAAAAATTGAAATGCAAATGCGACTCATAAATTACCCTTAAATTTAAATCAGCGAGTGAGTTTACTTCTCAGTGAAGTTACTTTCATTGATAGAATATTTGTTGTGAAGGAACATATAGCCACCTTAGCAAAACAAGTTTTAATTACCTGACGTTACTATGATTTTTGGCTGATTTTTTACCGAAAGATTTACTAAATAGCGTAATTAGTTTACGCGACTTACGACGGCAGGTAGAAGAAGAGATGAAGCGAAACCGAATAAACGATTAACAGTTTCGCTTAGTTAGCTAATGATAACTAGCTATAGGTGCAAAGTTACTATTATTTAAAAGCTCTATATTAAAATGAAAATGTACGGCTTTTAGATTAGAAGCGCACGCCTAACTAACTTTCTTCGATTTGTATTTGAATTTCAGTTAAATATTTATCAGGGTTGCCTTTGAAAATCATACCGGGCCCTTTTAAATACACTTCTCGCGATGGTAAAAGTGTTTTTTTGTTTATAGATTTAATATAGTCAAAGATTTTTTCATAACTACTGCCAATATTTTCATACGAGCCAACATGAACAAGGGTAACAAACTCACCCGCGGGTAAAGCTTTGCATTCTAATTTGGTTGTTATCTTCTTTTTGATAGGTAAGCACGACTCTATTTCTGTATTCTCTTTATATTCGCAATCAAAATAAAGGTTTAAAGCTGCTCCACCTGCATGTCGACCTGCCGCTCGATAGACTTGCCCCATTGCTTTGCCAGTTTCACTATATTTACCTTGCCAACGTACATAAACCACTTGCAATTCAGGCAATCTCTTAACTTGAATATCATCAAAAACATCTGTCATTTGTGCCACCTCTTTTTCTTTCATTAAAATTAATTCTAAGGTTGAAGATATGGCCGTTAGTTTTTTAACATCACGTTCGATAGCATCTTTTTGTTTTTGCAATATTTGCGTAACATCTGATTCGTCATCGAATTCTTTGGTTATAGACTGAATTTCTTGTAGGCTAAACCCAAAAGACTTCAAATTGACAATTATCTGTGCTGTTTCTATGTCACCTTTACTGTAATAGCGATAATTACTTTCACTATCAATATAAGATGGAGTTAATAATTCCTTTTCATGATAAAAACGTAGGGCTTTTACCGTGATTTTTGTAATTTTTGAAAACTCACCAATTGTATACATAAACTAACCGCCTTCTTTTACAAATGAAGCTTGATGCCTCCTGTTGGGGTAGAGTCAATAGAAGTTTTACGTAAATAGTAGTTAATCGCTAAAGCACTAATATTGCAATATATGTAAGTATGAATACATAGCGCAAAAACTGTCACTTGCTCAATTAGTGACAGTTTGATTTACAATAAGGAATGGCAGTTTAATTACTATTGCGCTTCAAAATCATCTTCACGTAACTTTGCACTACCGTCACTTTGCAATACCCAAAGCTCATTAGTAATAACACCACCAGCTTTATTCATTTTCCAACCTGATTTTAATATTGCGCTAGTTTCACTAATTACTTCAATACTTGGCTCTACATAGTCAACATCGCTAAATCCATCAGCTATTAATTGCTGCCAAAAGCCTTGAATTGCTTCTCTGCCTTTAAATTGCCCAAATGGCATAGCATTCATTACCGCGCCGGCTTCATATTGTTGCGCACAACCAACATAATCACCGCTATTAAATGCCGCTTTCCATTTACTACTCGCTTCATTAACCGCTGTTAATACTTGTGCTTTTACTTGTTCCGAAATTTGTTTTTGCCCTGTTTGTTGGTTATTCATCTTGAACTCCTACTTGATCTATTAGCTTAATACTTGGTTATTGAGTGCTATTATGCAAAACTTGCACTAGCTAAACCTATGGCGTAACTGACACATAACAGTTTAAAAATGACAAAATCAATTAATATAGCTCTGATAGATTACCCACAAGCACTGCAAAGTGCGGTATATGGCTTAACTGAGTTATTTACCATGGCAAACAAAATAGCTAAAGATCAACAATTTGATAATTGCTTTGTTATTGAACACATTCAGCCAACTCAGCTTGAAACTAACAACATCAACGCACAGCAATTTGATCTTGTTATTCTTCCACCTAATTCAAATGAAGAATATTTTCGTCAACCGCCAAAAGAATTATTGTTATTTTTAATAGCATCTCATCAAGCTGGCGCCGTGACCTGTTCAGCATGTGCTAGTGCTTTTACCTTAGCGCATACTGGCTTGCTCGATAACCGCACCGCGACAACTCATTGGCAACTAGCTGAGCAATTTAATGCAACCTTTCCCAAGGTAAATTTAAATATAGAAAGTTTACTTATCAACGACGGCGATATTATTTGTGCCGGCGGGCTAATGTCGTGGCTTGATTTAGGACTAGAGCTAGTAGCACAATTTATGAAGCCGCACATTATGCGCAAATTGGGTAAGTTACTAATAGTTGATACCGGTAAGCGGGAGCAACGTTATTATGGCAGTTTTACGCCATCATTTAACCATGGCAACCAGGCAATACTTAACGTACAACACTACTTGCAAGCTAACTTTTCTAAACCAATAACCATAACCACATTGGCGGAGATAGCAATATTAAGCGAACGTACCTTTTTGCGACATTTTACTAGTGCGACATCACATAAACCCATGCAATATTTGCAACGCCTTCGCGTACAAAAAGCCTGTGAGTTATTGGAAACCAGTAAACAAAGTTTCGAACAAATATCAGCGACAGTAGGTTACGATGACGTAAACAGTTTCCGTAAAGTATTTATTAAAATCATTGGCCTAAGCCCAAGTGCGTTTAAAGCTAGGTTTGTCTGAATCTCTGGAAAATAGCTATTCGAAGTTATCCTCCCCCGCTTAAAGCGAAGAGACAATATAGCTAAAAGTAATAGTGTATGTAATATTTTCAATGAGAATTCCTTTCATGCTTTTATAAACCATAAATATTAGTAGTGACTTGAAAATATAATTGGTCAATGTACCGAATGAAGCATTGAAGCCAACCTACAAAACGCTATTGGCTTACTATGATTGCTTGTCGGTTTATAGGCTTTATTATTTAATAAATCTTATGCTAAAAGGATAAGCCCATAGTTGATTATCATTTGCCTTGATCGCTGCAATTATCGCAAAGATGAAATTAAGTATTGCCAATACGATTAGGCCAATTATCCCTATAAATATAAAAGTCAAAATCCCACACACAATAGAGTATATGAATAGGCTAATTAGCCAATTAAGTGTTGTTTTTCCGTGTTGGTCTATGCTTTCATGTTTGTCTTTATTCGTTGCCCACATAACGATAGGTAAAATAAAGCCTAACCCAGGAATGATGATACTAGACAATTGACTTAAGTGAATCATCATGCAGTATGTGTTTAAGGGCATTCCCCAATATTCTTCTCTATTTTCAGACATATAACTATCCTTGTAATAATAAAAATATAATTGTTTATTATGCAGACTTCTCAGCAATACTCAATATTGAACAGCATAACTCAATATAGAACTGCATAAATTTTAGCTAATGCCAATACCATAAACGCAGCGTTTAAAGGCTTATTTATTTTTAGGCACGTCAATAAAAACAAAAAAGCCAACGCGACTAACACGTTGGCTTTGGACATTGATTTTAACTAATAGTACTACATAAGTTTTTAGTGTTTTTTATGTAAACGTTCTGGATATATGGCTTCTAGTTTTAAGGTTACGTCGTCATAAAAGCGTTCACCACGAACACGAATTCTCCATTTACCCGGTTCAGGGTTGATGAATTCACAGACTTCTTCGTTACCTTCTAAACGCGGTGCACAGTCAAACTTTCTTTTATTTGGCTTTTTACCCTTACGTACGTATAAATCAGCTTCACCTATACCACCGGTAATAGTTGCTTTAAAGCTAACCGCACCTTTTGGTACGCGAAAACGGAAAGTTTTCCAGCGTGCTCTTGGGCCTAAATTTTCTTTAATTTTAGTTTTAGTTAGTAATGGGGTTTCACCATTAAACTCCATTACAACAGGGTCGTGATCAGAAGCACGGTAAGCATCACTATTGTACATAGTGTGTACCTGTTCTTCACTTTTGTATTCGGTGTTGTAGTCGAGAATTAACGGTTCATCAGCATTAATGTGCCACTCTGTTAAATCAACTGCCTTCTCGGTTAACGAAGTTGATGCCAATGCGTGATCTAAGGTACCAACTTCACCTCGGTAAGCATATGAATATGCCATTTCGCCAACAAATTTTTGTGCAAGGTTGGTATAACCTGCATTTTCAATTGTCGCTACTGGATCTTCTTTGCTATACGCGTTTAAATCGCCAATAATCAGTACATCTTCGTCTTCAACACCGGTAGGTGATTGCGCTAACCAAGCCGTTACTGCTTCAGCCGCTTGAACACGACGTAGGTTGTAACAACCTTGGCCATCTAATTTATCTTCATTTTCAACACCACCGCTGCTTGAACAACCTTTCGAACGGAAATGGTTAATAGCTACCGTTAAACGCTCACCAGTTTCGCTTGCTCTAAAAGTTTGCGCCATAGGTGGACGGTTGTGATACTCAAATGGAAAACCCGTTAAGTATGCTGTTGTACCAAATTCAGTAACGGCAAGATCGTTATAGATCATTGCAACTTTAATACTGTCACCACCTAGCAACTCAACACCTGTTTCGGTATCAGCAGCAATATGGGGATTAACAAAGCTGTAATGAACGCCAGCAGGAGCAACCGCATTTAAACCATTCACTAAATCTTGGATGGCACTGTTTTCACCAAAGCCGTCATTTTCTACTTCAAGTAAACCAATTATATCGGCTTCCATAGCAGAAATAGCACTGATGACTTTATTGCGTTGACGTTCAAACTCTTCGGCAGTATCAGCACCACGTGAAGTTGGGAAGCCGCCACCTAAGCCGTCACCATTGAAGTAATTTAATACGTTAAAGCTGGCAATACGTAAGTTACCTTTCGTTAGCTCTGGCGCCGTAGTTCTAGCATTGGTATCCGTAAAGCTTGGCGCTTGTGTAGGAATAACACGATATTTACCAAAGCTGTAGTCAACTACACCTTCAAGGTTATCCACTGAGTCACCAGCACGTAATGTGTTATCAGCTGATAAATTGCCCGTTGGGTAAATTACCGTTTCAGGATTTGAGCCATTAATACCATCATCAAGGGTAATGCTGTTTAAAGCATTGCTAGCAGCTGCAGCTGTGTATTCAGCTGAGCCAGGTAAATGAATATTAGTTGGTACGAAGTTACGACCTTTTGATAACGCTACTTCACCGTAACGACCTAAGCTATAATTATCAGTAACTGTTAGCGTTTCTTCGGCGATAACATACATACCTTCTATGCTTTCACGCGCTTCACTTGAGCTAAATGGCAAAGTGAATGAAGTTGCGGCAACGCTGTCGCTACCACACTCAAGGAATGCTTCGTTTAAGCTAATTTGAGTTTTTCCGTAGCTTTCAGAAACACTACCAATGGCACGCACTACGCTGCCTTGTAACGGGTACTCACCGTTTGCAACTGCAACAAAAATACCTTCAGACGTTAAAATGTCAGCATCTTCATCAATATGTTCTTCTTGCATGAAAAAGCCATTTAGCGCCGGAAATGAGGCCGTAACAACACCTTCAACAATATGTACTTCGCCAACAACTGGTGATGTGAATCCGTTACCTTGCACTGCACTGATCAATGTTGCTGGGTCAGCACATTCGCCAATTAAGCTCATTGGATCGCCACCACCTGAACTTTCATGTTCACCAAGTTGGTCAAATGTATTGTTAGCGAAACCTTCCCATTCTAGTGATGGATCAAACGCATCATCAATAATAGTGTCGCCCACTGTAACTGTTGATTTACGTACTAACGTATTGTCTTTAGTACTGGTTAAGTCACTGCCCCACTGAGAGCCCGGATCAACACCTACTTGACCAATTGAGTCAACAACTTCACCATTTTTATACAGAACGTAAGCGTCATCACCATTATGGCTTAATGAACCCGTTGTTTGGTCTGCTACATCTAAAATTGCACTGTCAGCGCTTGAATTAGCAATAACATAAACACTGTTGCCAGCAATAATGCCGTCAAGCGTGATCATATTGCCGGTCGTTTTACCGTTAGTGAATAACC
Organism: uncultured Colwellia sp.; assembly: GCA_913058245.1. Lineage (GTDB taxonomy): Bacteria > Pseudomonadota > Gammaproteobacteria > Enterobacterales > Alteromonadaceae > Cognaticolwellia. Next base: position 45,858 of record CAJXQJ010000011.1, on the reverse strand, counting down.
CTAATTGGTAGTTTTCGCCGGCAAGATCAACCTCTGAAGGTGACGGGTTGAAAAACTCTAGAGCTTTGTTGAAACTGCTACCTTCAATATATTCAGAAATAAAAATTTCAGGATTAATAACTGTATGTAAACCTAAATCTGAAAAATCATCTTTACCTGCGCCTGTCCATTCTTGTGCAGGGTCGAAGTTATCGTTAATCACAGTGTCACCTGCAACTACGGTTTCATTACGACGCAATGTATTATCTTTGGTGGTGCTAGTATCACTACCCCATGCTGAACCTGGGTCTTCGCCGACATTACCGAATGAGTCAACTACTTCATCATTTTTATAAAGTACGTAAGCATCATCACCATTATGACTTAATGAACCACTTAACTGGTCTGCAAGGTCAAGCACTTCAGTTACCGCACGATTGTTAGCAATAACAAAGGTACTGTTAGCCGCAATAGTACCTGTTAAATCGATCATTGATGGTGTTGTACCACCATTGCTAAAGCGACCTAACTGATAATTGTCTGCCGATAAATCAATATCAGAGTTTGAAGGGTTAAATATTTCAATGGCCTTGTTATAGCTACTGCCTTCAACATATTCAGAGATAAATAATGCACTTGATGATGAGCCGCCGTTGTCACCACCGCCGTTGTCACCACCGCCGTTGTCACCACCGCCGTTGTCACCGCCGCCATTGTCGCCGCCACCAGTACATGCAGCTGCACTATATAAAAGCTCAACCCATTCAGGATGGTCAACAAATGGATTACGGTTACCTTGGAACTCATAAATGCGGCGGTTTCTTTCTTGTTCGGTTGCATCGACTGGGTCGGCATTATGCCATTCAAGCAAACGACATAAGCGACCAAGTGCCGCTTCGCTAGTAGACGTTAAACGGTCAACAACCGCTAAATCAGGCGTTGCGTCAAAACCTTCATAGCGAATGTCCATATAAAAAACCATGCGTGCAGCGTCACCTTTTACTGAATCACGCGGCTCGAACGAATCGCTATCTACTCGGTTTGCTGGTGCTTCGCTTAATGGTGAATCACTGTTATCAAAATCTAGATTGCCACGTGAAGAATTAATTGAGATATCAGTTGGACGTAAGTGATGAATATCGGTATAAGCTTCTAGGCTAGAGCTTGAAAAACCATGGCTTTTTGGCCACACATGTTCACGATTCCAGTTGTCTGGATTAGTGCTTTGTGAACCACTACCATTCGACATTTTCGCTAATGACTTGCCACTATAAAGCAAAATAACATTATCAGAATTATTTGGATCTTCATCAGTTTTGGTCAACGCAGTCCACACTTCAGAATACGTTAAATTTTTATGACCGGCACTGATTGCAGCTGTGATATTTTCCTTAATCGTTGCCGCATCAGCGCTGTTACTGATTGCTGCAATTGCATCAGCATAATACTGCGCATCATCAAAAGTACTTGCATCGGCAATGGTGTCTAAAGGAGGGCAATTAAAGCAGGCATCAATTATCGTATCAGCATAAGTATGTCCGGCAAATAACGATAATGAGAGCGCAACGGTTCTCAATTTCATTTTTAGTTCCTCAGCAGTTTATTTTTATAAAGGGTTGTTGAGCAATGTGGCACTGTTACGTGACAAAAAGATTACATAACAGGCACTATTTAAATTTTTTATAATTTTATTTTACAAATTTTCAACAACTAAGATCTCATATACTGACCTTTTGGTCAATTAATAATCAGAGGAACGGTGCAGCTAAAGTCAATATATACCTAACAAAAAACAAATAAACATAATGAAATAAAATACATAACCAATTGCTTAGTTTTTATATCAGTTAAATTAATTTCATACTTAAATTCCAAACTACAGTTTAATCAGTACAACGAGAGCAGCATATTTGCTCAAAACATACCGGATGTTGTTTAAAACTAGCCGCTAATAAGAGTGTTTTTAGGGAAGTGAACTAGCACTCTTAGCAAGTAAGTTTATTTTGCATTACTTTATTGACCCGTCTATAAGTGTAGGGCTGATACTTCCTCCACTGGCATGATGAGCACAGGATATAACATGCAAACCGTTACCGAACTGGCAAAGCACTTTAATTTATCGCGTACGACTATTTTGTATTACGAACGCATTGGTTTATTAACACCAAAATTTCGTTCCGATAATGGTTATCGTTGGTATGGCGAAAACGAAGTGTCGAGATTAGCAAGCATTGTTGCTTATCGTGCATTTGGAATGTCACTTGCTGATATCACTCCATTGCTCAATCAAACCAGCGAGTCATCTCAACCTCAGTTGTTAAAAGATCAATTTTATAAACTTGAGCAAGAGATAAATATACTGCGAAAACAGCAAGAAGCCATTGTTGTTACGCTAAAAGAACCGGGATTATTGGAGGAAAAAATGGTAACTAAACAACGTTGGGTAGAAATAATGCGCGCATCAGGTTTTGATGATAATGATATGAAAACATGGCACAAAAACTTTGAAGCTATGGAACCCGAAGAACATCAAAAATTCTTAGAATCATTAGGCATTAACGCAGCAGAAATTAGCAAAATTAGAGCCATGTAAGTTAGGCAAGTAAAATCAATAACAAGGTTGGTATTCTAAATAGTACCAGCCTTTATTTCTTTATTTATGAACTACACCTACTCTATTAGTTACTGAAAGTAGTTAATCACCAATAAGTATTAAAATATAAAACAGAGGTGAACGAGCAAATTATAGCAACTAACTTGTCTCTGATATTGTTAACTGATAGTTATATAAAGCAGATTAATACTGTTAATTTTCATGATAAAGCGATAAAAGGTAGCCTAACTTTCAAAAGATCAGTTACTATTAATAAAATCGCCGATAATAATTAATACTAGTAGATTTACATTTTACTCAGATACGTGCAAAATCAAATAACTAGTTAAAACCAAAAGGTTTTGGAAAACTTCATGAATGTAGAGTTTATTAACCCGTTTTTGTCTTCAATGCTTAATGTTATGTCAACCATGGCGCAAATGGAGCTTACCCCTGAAAAACCCCGTTTAAAAAAGAATGAGGTAGCTCAAGGTGACGTTTCCGGTCTAATTGGCATGGTAAGTGAACAAACCAAAGGGTCATTATCTATTACATTTGAAGGTAAGCTTGCCTTAGCAACGATGAAAGGCATGGTGGGTGAAGGCCCTGACGAAATTAATGAAGAAATTACTGACTTAGTTGGCGAAATCACTAATATGGTTACTGGTGGTGCAAAACGTATGCTAAGCGAAAAAGGATTTGAATTTGATATGGCGACACCTATGGTCGTTTCAGGTAAAGATCATACCATTAATCATAAGGCCGACGGCCCAATTGTCATTATTCCACTTGCCTCAGAACACGGTAAAGCTTTTATTGAATTTAGCTTCGATAAATAAGTAAATAAATTTCTAAACTGGCCTCGTTATTACGAGGCTTTTTTATGTTCAGAGCTATTTAGGATAGTCTATTCTAAGGTATAAATAATCATCATTAGTGTTAAGAACCTATTTTTCCACCTAAGAGGTGTTTATGTGGCAGCAAGTTGAGTTAACTCTAAAACCTTACCGTCGTGGCTTTCATTTGATCACAAATGAAATAGAGCACACTCTCGACAAGCTCGATACTGTTCATTGTGGTTTACTTCATATTTTTATTAAACACTCTTCAGCATCGTTGACCATTAATGAAAATGCCGACCCCACTGTTAGAGTTGATATGGAAAGTCATTTCAATCAATTTGTTCCTGAAAACGCATCATACTACCGTCATACCTATGAAGGACCTGACGATATGCCAGCTCATATTAAAGCCAGTACTTTAGGCACTAGTGTGAGCATTCCATTAACAAATGGAAAAATGAATTTAGGCATATGGCAAGGAATCTATTTAGGTGAACATAGAGATCATGCTGGTGAGCGAACTTTAGTGCTGACTTTACAAGGTGAATAATAATTCACACGTACTATTTTAGTTGCTGGTTAAAGCCTCTTCAAACGACTAGGCAAGCTGAATATGAACTCTGCGGGTAATATTACATAAAAGTTCATAGGGAATGGTAGTCGCAAACTCAGCAACTTCTTCTACGGGTAAACCTTTACCCCATAAAGTCGCAATGTCTCCTATCTGCTCATGACTGTCACAACCTAAATCAACGGTGATCATATCCATGGACACGCGACCAATTAGCGGTACTCGGCGACCATTTACTAATACCGGCGTGCCGTTAGGTGCATGGCGAGGGTAACCATCACCGTACCCAATAGCAATCACACCTATAGTTGTCGATTTTTCGCTAACCCAAGCTCCACCATAACCAACGGCTTCACCAGCTGCAATATCACGCACAGCAATTAAGCTTGACTGCAAGGTCATAACAGGCGCAATACCGTTAACAGACACTCCAGAGGCAAGCGGCGAGACACCATACAACATTAAACCAGGTCGTACCCAGTCATAATGACTTTCTGGCCACGCGAGAACGCCAGCAGAGTTTGCTAAACTTTTTTCTAACGCCTTATCCGCAGTAAGCTCTTTAAATAATGCTAACTGCTTAGGTGTCACTGGATTATCTTTTTCATCTGCGCAACCTAAATGACTCATCAGCACGATAGCTTGTTGAACATTATTAGACTGACTTAGTGCATTATAAAAGTCGGATAATTGCCCAGGATTAATACCTAAACGGTGCATTCCTGTGTCAATTTTTAACCAGACTTTTAACGGCTTTTTTACAGCAGCATCAACAATAGCGGCAAGTTGCTCACTATTGTGAACGATCGTTTGCAGGTTATGAATAGCAAGAACATCAATATCTTCTTTAGCGAAAAAACCTTCCAATAACACTATTGGTTTAACTATGCCGGCAGCTCTAAGAGCAAGCGCTTCATCTATACGTGCAACACCAAAAGCATCAGCATCAGGCAATGCTTTGGCAATACGCTCTAAACCATGACCGTAGCCATTAGCTTTTAACACCGCTAACACCTTACTATTAGGCGATAATGATTGTATTAAACGGAAATTATTTGTTAGCGCATTTAAATCAATTACTGCTGTGGCTGTGCGTAAGGTCATCTATAACTAATCTTCTTCAAGCACGTGTGGTCCCGCATAATTATCAAAACGAGAAAATTGCCCTTGGAATGTTAATGGTACACGGCCAATAGGCCCGTTACGCTGCTTACCGATAATAATTTCCGCCATGCCTTTAAACTCAGAGTCGTCGTGATAAACCTCGTCACGATATATAAACATGATTAAATCGGCATCTTGCTCTATTGAACCTGACTCACGTAAATCAGAGTTAACCGGACGTTTATCGGCACGTTGTTCCAAACTACGGTTAAGCTGTGATAAGGCTACTACAGGCACTTCCAATTCTTTTGCCAAAGCTTTAAGTGAACGTGATATTTCAGCAATTTCCAAAGTACGATTATCAGCAAATTGAGGTGCACGCATTAATTGTAAGTAATCAATCATGATCAAGCTAATACCACCATGGTCTCGGGCAATACGGCGCGCTCTTGAACGCACTTCCGTTGGCGTTAAACCTGCGGCGTCATCAATGTACATTTTGCCTTTTTCCATCAACAAGCCCATGGTTGACGATAATCGTGCCCAATCTTCGTCTTCAAGCTGGCCGGTACGAATTTTGGTTTGGTCAATGCGACCAAGCGAGGCAAGCATCCTCATCATAATTTGTTCTGAAGGCATCTCTAAACTAAAAATAAGCGCGGGTTTATCTTCAGTCATGGCGGCATGTTCTGCCAAGTTCATGGCAAAAGTGGTTTTACCCATAGATGGACGTGCTGCAACAATAATCAAATCCGATTTTTGTAAACCTGCGGTCATTTTATCTAAGTCTGTGTAACCACTAGAAACCCCTGTAACACCTCCTGTTGGTTCCGAACAAAGCTTTTCAATTCGATCGACAGTTTTCTCTAATACCGAGCTAATATTTTCAGGCCCTTCCGATTTATTCGCTCTTTGTTCAGCTATCGCGAAAACTTTAGTTTCGGCAAAGTCGAGCAAATCAGCACTGGTACGCCCTTGTGTGTCATAACCTGCTTCGGCTATTTCATTAGCAACGCTGATCATTTCACGCGTAACCGCACGTTCACGTACTATATCAGCATAAGCGGTAATGTTAGCGGCACTTGGGGTGTTTTTCATCATCTCGGCAAGATAAACAAAACCACCAGCATCTTCTAACGTTTGCTCGTTTTCTAAGGCTTCAGATAATGTGATCAAATCTACTGGGTTACCCAGTTCAATTAAGGCACCGATAGTTTCAAAGGTAATACGGTGCGAACGACTGTAGAAGTCTTGTGCAACTACACGCTCACCAACCTTGTCCCAGGTTTCATTATCCAATAACAAACCACCAAGTACTGACTGCTCTGCTTCTAAGGAATGCGGCGGTACTTTCAATTCATCAATTTGTTTGTCTTTAGGAAATTGGTTGTTTTTACTAAACTTGGCTGGCTTTCGATCGGCCATATTACACCTTAAACTTGTGGCGAAAATTTAAAAAATTATTCGAAAATAAAGAGTGCTAATGTAGCAGAAATTAGCCTTAAGCAAAATGCTCATGCGAAAAGAAATATTAAGTAGAAAGGTTTATGAAGAGATAACATAGTTTGCAGGTATTGGTTTACTAGGCTATTAAAAATGTTAAATGAGCGCTTACCGATATGGCGGCAAGCGCATCTCTATTAAAGTTACTTAACCTCAATACGCCCACTAACTGTACTCGCTCGCACTGAACTACTACCATTACCCGTTTCAAAAGCAAGTTTAGAACTTGGTCCGTATTTAGCTCGCTTTGCTTTTGCAGACGTTAAACGGTTAACTATGTCACCACCCGCGTTAGCCTTTAAATTAAAACTCGCTTGTACTTCATTTTTAAAGTTAACGTGCAAGTCTCCACTAACACTCGACATTTTCAGCAAGCCATTGTCATTTAGAGATAAATCACTTTCAAATTCGCCACTAACGGTAGAAACAATAAGTTCATCAATGTCTGCCAGTTGTAATTCAATATCACCAGATACCGAGTTTGCAGATACCTCGTTAGCACTTGAGCGTGAGCTCAAGCTACCACTAACGGTTTTAAAACGTGCTCTACCTGATGAATTACGGTCTTCAATATCCCCACTAACAGACGATAGGCGTAATTTTCCAGATAAGTTTTTGCTATCAATATTGCCACTTACGGTCGCTAACTCAACTTGTTCGTGTAAGTTTTTAGCCGTTACATCGCCGCTCACGGTTTGTATTTCAGCACCGTTAGTAAAATTATCTATATCAATATTTGATGACACCCCTTTAAAGCTAACTCGCACTTGTTTTGGTAATTCAATAACCAAATTAGAACCATCAGCTCCCCAACCATTATGGTTATTATGAGGAATTTCAACTTTGATAATTATCCGTGAACCTGACTTTTCAAATGTAAGACCTTCGGCTTTGTCATCTAATTCACCAACAACCGATACGGTATCGCCGCTATTACCAGTAACTTTTACTTCGCCCCGTAAATTCTCAATAGTAACGCTTTTCACATCACCTAACGACATTGACTCATCAACACGCTCACCAGCCATTGTTGGCATCGCACTTGTAAGTAGTAGTAGTGGTAAATAATTACGTAAGTTTCCCATATAAACCTCTTGTTTCGTATTTAATAACAACTAAATAACGACTATATTGTTTGCCACTGTGGACTATATAATTGCTTTAGTAAATCTAACTCTTGCTTCTGTGTCCAGCGTAATAAGTTTAATAAATCACTATTATTTGGATCATCAACAAGAGCTTTGCTAATTATTTTTTGCGCCGAGCTTAGTTTAGTTAATTCGGCCTGCATGGCATCAGAAAGCTGTTTAACATCTGGCGTACCAAAACTCACTAACATAGTACGCTTTTGTTGTTCAAAATCTTGCTGCATTTGAGCAACTAAATTAAATGGTTGCTCGGTATTTTTATCTTGTGGTGCCAATGTTACCCATGTAAGTAATACCGCCGCAACTACCGAAGCTGCCCAAGCGCTAGGTGTAAAAACTTTTGCACTTTGATTTTTACTTTCCGTTTGAGCTTGTTGATTAATGGCTTTTTCAATACCTGACCACAAATCACGCTCTGGTGTCATTTCATTTGGCAACTCTGCAACAGCATCTCGTAAGTACTGCTCTGATTTCTGCTCTTTCGTCATCGTTTGTTTCATATTTTACTCGCTTAACGATTCACGTAATAAACTTTTTGCTCGATGATATTGCGATTTACTCGAACCAACCGCCATACCTAACATTTTCGCAATTTCTTCGTGGCGATAGCCTTCAATGGCAAACAATACAAACACTTGCCTTGCTCGCTCTGGTAACGTTTGGATTTTCTGATCCAAATTCGATAATTCAGGCATTTCTATCGCAACATCTTCTACTATTTGCTCTTCAATACTAAAAATGCGCTGTATCCAAGTTTTATTCTTACGAATGTGTCCTAAAACAATATTGGTGGCAACGCTATGGAGCCAAGTAGAGAATTTACTCTCACCACGAAAGTTATTTATTTTTTGCCACAATTGTACAAACACTTCCTGACAAACATCTTCTGCACTGTCTTTGTCAGCCATCATTCGCCAGCACAGCGCATAAATTCGGCGGTGATAGTTTTCATACAAATGATAAAATGCCTGTTGGTTGCCTTGTTGAGCTTGCGCTATCCATTGTGACTCAACATCTGGGCTAAAACGTTCATGGGCATCAATAATTTTTAACTTATCCAAAAAGTAAATTCTCGATGTTTTGCTTAATTATTAGGTTAGATGCAGTATGCCGCAAAAGGGTTTAAAGAAAAGTAAAAATAAATTAATTTTTTGAGATATGAGAACTACAGACATAAAAAAAGCGCCAGTTGGCGCTTTTTTCCGTTTGATAAACTAGCAGAATTACTTCTTGCTAAGCGCACCAAAACGTTTGTTGAATTTATCAACACGACCACCAGTCTCAGCAGCTTTTTGCTTACCAGTGTAGAATGGGTGACATTCAGAACATACGTCTAAGTGTAAGTCTTTACCTACAGTTGAACGAGTTTTGATAACGTGACCACAAGAACAAGTTGCGTTGAACTCAACGTAATTAGGATGAATACCGTCTTTCATGGGAACCTCTGTTAAGGCCGTATCGCCACTTGATCAGTCATTATTGCTGCCAAGCACCATACGAGTTAAAAATAATGGAGGCGAATATTATAGGATCACAACCAGCATGGCAATAAATATCGCTAAAAAAATAAACAATTACGGGTTTTATGAAATAAATAATCGTTTCAAACAATTTTCTCGCTTGGCATCAGTTAATTTAACAGTAAAATAAGGCAACACTTACTTTCTATATGACAATTATTTGTGGCAGTAAATCCTCCCGATAAGTACCTACAAGTCGCTATTCCTGTACCAATGCGCCAATTATTTACTTATAAGTTGCCAGAAAAATTAAATACCCCATCAGTACAGTTGGGTGAACGCGTCATAGTTCCGTTTGGATCACGGCAAGTTGTCGCCATAGTATTGGCAATTGACGAGGAAAGTGAATATGAAGCCGAAAAGTTAAAAACTGTTTTAAGTCGTGTAAATGATAATTATAGTTTCTCCGCAGAGCTACTTTCTTTCTTACAGCGCTGTGCGGATTATTACCATCACCCGATTGGAGATGTTTTTCAGCAAGCATTGCCCGTACTGTTACGACAAATAAAGCAACCCGATGTTGAGTTACCGCAAATTTGGCTGGCAAATGAGTCTGTCAGTGATAATGATTACAAGGCAATAGAAAAACGAGCCCCTAAGCAAGCTGAATTGCTGACGTTACTCAAACAACACCAAGGCATGACTTGGTCGGAACTACTAACTTTAGGTTTTAATAAAGCGCAATTAAATGCCCTAGAAAAAAAGCAGTACATAAATGCGAAAACACGTGATGTTAAAGTTTTTGCTTGGCAAGAAAGTGCATTACAACAAGAAAACCGCCTAGCACTCTCCGCCGAGCAAGCAGTAATAGTGTCGACAATCAAAGAAATGCAAAGGCAATTTTCTTGTCACTTAATTGATGGTATTACCGGCAGTGGTAAAACCGAAGTCTATTTACAGGCCATGGAACAAATATTGGCGGCCAATAAACAAGTATTGGTGCTTGTACCAGAAATTGGTTTAACACCACAAACACTTTCGCGATTTGAACAACGTTTTAATGTGCCTATTTGCCTACATCACTCAGGACTTAACGATAAAGAACGACTCCAAACTTGGCTTGAAGCCCAGCGCGGCTCGGCAGCAATTGTTATTGGCACACGTTCAGCTATTTTTACCCCACTGCATGACTTAGGCTTAATTATTGTTGATGAAGAGCACGATGCATCATTTAAACAGCAAGATAGTTTTCGCTATCACGGCCGTGATATTGCTATTTTACGTGCTAGACAATTAAACATTCCGATTATTTTAGGCAGTGCTACCCCAAGTTTTGAGACATTACAAAATGCACTTAGCGGTCGTTACCATTATCATCAACTTAAAAAGCGTGCTGGTAATGCCTCAACAGCAAAAATTAGCTTAATTGATGTCGCCCAGCAGCAAATGGAACATGGCCTTTCTGGTACTTTAAAACAAGCAATCAAGAATACTTTAGTACGTGGTGAGCAAGCCTTAGTATTCCTCAACCGCCGCGGCTATGCTCCAGCAATAAACTGTCAAGAATGTCATTGGATTGACGATTGCCAACGTTGTGATAAACCTTATACCTTGCATCAAGGACAAAGGTTATTGATCTGCCACCATTGCGGCAGCCAAAAACGTATTCCTCCACAATGCCCAAGCTGTGGCAGCGTTAGAATAAAGCCAATGGGACAAGGTACCGAGCAATTAGAAGAAAAAATTAGCGCACTATTTCCAGAATACAGCGCTGTGCGCATTGATCGTGACAGCACTCGTAAAAAAGGTGAATTGGCCAAGTTATTACAACAAGTTAATGATAAAGAGCATCAACTGTTAATTGGCACACAAATGCTAGCAAAAGGGCATCATTTTCCCGATGTTACCTTAGTGGCAATACTAGATGTTGATGGCGCCTTGTTTAGCTATGACTTCCGTGCTGCTGAGCATATGGCACAATTACTCGTCCAGGTTTCTGGTCGAGCAGGTCGAGCCAGCAAGCCGGGCAAAGTCATGGTACAAAGTAATTTCCCTGATCACCCGTTACTGCAAGATTTGATTAACAATGGCTACCAACACTTTGCTAAACACGCACTTATTGAACGCCAACAAGCGTTATTGCCACCTTTTAGTTTTCAGGCCCTATTTCGTGCCGAAGCGAATTACCCATCTTACCCTGAGAAATTCTTACGTGTACTTTCCGAGGTAAATTACGATGGTTGCCAATTTGCAGGGCCTGTACCTGCGGCAATGGAAAAGAAAGCCGGTAAGTTTCGCTATCATTTAATATTGCAGGCAAAATCGAGAAAACAATTACACCAAGCAGTATTTCAGCTCATTCACCACCATGCGAATAATGAATGGCAATCAAAAGTGCGTTGGACTGTTGATATCGACCCTATGGATTTAAGTTGGTAAATAAAAACACTGATAAGCATTTACAATATATAGCTGACAAAGTAGTGATATTTTTCTACCAGTTGGTTAGAATTGTCGAAAGTCTTCCAGTTTAAGTTTTCCATGGCACATCAAGATTACGTTTCCCGCTCTCGAGCAAAAAATAAAAAGCAAAGTCCTTATAAAAAAAATGTTGAGCCAGCGCCTGCGGTATCAATTAAAGTGAAAATGATTGCGGTATTTTTACTAATTGCTTTACCTGCATTTGGTTATTTACTGTGGAGTATTAAAGACAAGCAACCGGAAACTATTACGACGCCTCAAACGACTAAAACTGTAAAAGCAAAAAGTACAGAATTACCTAAGCCACCAGAAGAAAAATGGACTTACGTTGACGATCTAAAAAGTAAGGAAGTCGAAGTTGGCGAGTACGAAGTAACGCAAAAAGGGCCATATAAAATGCAATGTGGCTCTTTTAAAACCCGTAAACAAGCGGAAGCTTTAAAAGCCAAAATAGCCTTTACAGGTTTAGAAGCTATTGTTAGTAAGTCAGTCGGCACCTCGGCCACTTGGTTTAAAGTTTATTTAGGTCCTTACCCGAAAAAGCGTGGCGCGGAAAAAGATAAACATAAACTAAAAAACAACTCAGTACATGGCTGCAAAATTTGGAATTGGAACTAAGACCTTTTCCACTCTCTACAATACAAAAAAATTCCTATAATTTCCTGATAGCTCCCTTGAAAAAGCGTGAGCTATCCCTTATCTCTTCTACATTGGACAAGCCAGCTACCTTAGTTGGCAAAATGTAAGAGGTTAATTGTGACTACTATTGTTTCTGTTAGACGTAATGGCAAAGTTGTTATTGGTGGTGATGGCCAAGTTTCTCTTGGCAACACGGTAATGAAAGGCAATGCACGTAAAGTTCGTCGTTTATATAATGATAAAGTACTTGCGGGTTTTGCGGGCGGTACTGCTGATGCATTTACCCTATTTGAACGTTTTGAAAGTAAGTTAGAAATGCACCAAGGGCACCTAACTAAAGCTGCTGTTGAACTTGCTAAAGATTGGCGTAGTGATCGTGCATTACGTAAACTCGAAGCTTTACTTGCTGTTGCTGATGAAACTGCGTCTTTAATCATTACCGGTAATGGTGACGTTGTACAACCAGAGCACGACTTAATTGCGATTGGTAGTGGTGGTAATTTTGCGCAATCAGCCGCCACAGCCCTATTAGAAAATACTGAATTATCAGCTAAAGAAATTGTCGAGAAATCATTAAAAATTGCTGGCGATATTTGTGTGTTCACCAATCACCAACATGTGATTGACGAACTATAACGCCGGATTTGCTAAGGAATAACTATGTCGAATATGACGCCACGTGAAATAGTTCACGAATTAGACAGCCATATTGTTGGTCAAAGTGACGCTAAAAGAGCCGTTGCTATTGCATTAAGAAACCGTTGGCGCAGAATGCAACTTAATGAAGAGTTGCGTGTAGAAGTAACCCCAAAGAATATCTTAATGATCGGCCCAACTGGTGTCGGTAAAACAGAAATAGCTCGTCGTTTAGCAAAATTAGCAAATGCACCGTTTATTAAAGTTGAAGCGACTAAATTCACGGAAGTGGGCTATGTAGGTAAAGAAGTTGAAACCATTATTCGCGACTTAGCTGATATGGCAATTAAACTGACCAAAGAACAAGAAATGTCACGCGTTAAGCATTTAGCTGAAGAAGCGGCCGAAGAGCGAATTTTAGATGTGTTAATACCACCAGCTCGTGATAGTTTTGGCAATGACGAACAAGCTGATAATAGCTCAACCCGCCAAGTATTTCGCAAAAAGCTTCGTGAAGGTAAACTTGACGATAAAGAAATTGAATTAGATTTAGCAGCGCCACAAGTAGGTGTGGAAATTATGTCGCCTCCAGGCATGGAAGACATGACATCGCAATTACAGAACATGTTCCAAAGCATGTCGAGTGAAAAAACTACTAAGCGTAAACTAAAAATTAAAGATGCTTTTAAAGCTCTGCAAGAAGAAGAAGCGGCAAAAATTGTTAATCAAGACGATATAAAACAAAAGGCGATTGAAGCTGTAGAGCAAAATGGCATTGTTTTTATTGATGAAATTGACAAAATTTGTAAACGTGGTGACTCTTCTGGCCCAGACGTATCACGTGAAGGCGTGCAACGTGACTTACTGCCTTTGGTTGAAGGTTCAACCGTTAGCACCAAGCACGGTATGGTTAAAACCGACCATATTTTGTTTATTGCTTCCGGCGCCTTTCAAATGGCAAAACCTTCTGACTTAATTCCTGAGTTACAAGGCCGATTACCCATTCGTGTTGAGCTTAAAGCACTGACAACCGATGACTTTGTGCGTATATTAACTGAGCCAAACGCTTCGTTAACTGAACAATATATTGCACTATTAGCCACCGAAGGCGTTGATATTTCATTTAGTGAAGATGGCATTCAAGCCATTGCTAATGCCGCATGGCAAGTAAACGAAAGCACAGAAAACATTGGCGCCCGTCGTTTACATACTATGATGGAACGCTTAGTTGAAGAGTTGTCTTTTACCGCTAACGATCGTGCCGGTGAACGCATTGTTATTGATGCTGATTTTGTTAGCAACATTTTAAATGACTTAGTTAAAGACGAAGACTTAAGCCGCTTTATTCTATAATAAAAATGTACAAACCTATTGGAGTTAACTATGAGTAATATCAATAGCTTTACTATTCACCGTCATGCAGCAAGTTTATCAATACAATTTGATAATCAGACGCAAGATAGTGCAGATTTGAGTTTTGAATATTTACGAGTTTTTGCGCCAACTGATGATAAAGGCCAACCAACAGGCTTAACTCCTAAGGTTTACCATAAAAAGCAAGTTCAGCTATTAAATATCGAGTCTGTTGGCAAACATGGTTATCGATTTATTTTTGATGACGGCCACAGCAATATATATAGCAATGACTATTTAAGGATATTGCTAGCAGAGCGTGAAATTCGTTGGCAACATTATTTAAAAGGCGCCAATTCAGCTATCAATAGCCGCGAAGCAACAATAGAGATCACGGAAGTTAAATAGTCAAAAACAAACTGCAATAATGAAAGAGCTTAAGTTAAATAACTTAAGCTCTTTTTTATTACCTTTGAGTAAAAACGTTAACTTAAACCGTAAATTGGCTAACCTCGTCATGCAGTACACGTGCTTGTTCGGAGAGCTCTTCACTCATCTGTGCATTATGCTGTGCGGTAACACCAGATTGTTCTGCAACATCACGAATAGCGACAACATGCTGGTTAACTTCAGATGCCACTGTGCTTTGCTGATGAATTGCAGTAGCAATTGAGGTGCTCATTTCCATTATAGTCGTTACATCTCCTGTTATTTGCTCTAGCATCTCGCCAGCACTACTCGCTTGCTCCGCACTCTCTTTTCCTTGATCTCGACATGATGCCATATGAGTAACAATATCACTGGTGCGGGTTTGTAATGAGCTAATAATAGTCTCTATTTCTTGTGTAGATTCTTGAGTACGGCTGGCAAGAGTTCTTACTTCATCTGCAACCACTGCAAAGCCGCGTCCTTGCTCACCAGCTCTTGCAGCCTCAATTGCGGCATTTAACGCTAATAAATTCGTTTGTTCAGCAATACCACGAATAACATCTAGCACTGAACCAATGGTATCACTGTCTTTTTCCAACGCATGAACAACAGTTTCTGAATCTGATAATTTATCTGACAACTGACCTATTTTACTGATGGTTTGCGCAACGCCAGTTTTCCCAGCATTTGCATTTTGACTGGTACTTTCCGCTTTATTAGCCGCTTCATGAGTATTAGAGGCTATTTCCTCTACTGTCGCCACCATTTCTGTTACAGCTGTTGCAACTAAATCAGTTTGCTGAATTTGATTATCAACCCCTTCGTTAGAAATATGAATATTCTCTGATAGAGTTCTTGTCGCATTATTTAACGTACCAACTGATTGATTAACTTGCACAATAAGGTGTCTAAAACTATTGAGCATCTGATTAAAGATCTCAGCCATTTCACCTATTTCATCTTTATTGTCCATCGACACTCGAATTGACAAGTCTTGTGTTTCAGCAACCTTATTCATCACTTCATTCAGATTATTAATACGCGATAAAATATTACGGCTCACTACCATGGCAATTAAAGTTGCTAATATTAAAACAATGGCAAAAACACTATAGGAGATAACATTAACTGTTTGCGCATGCTCTGCGACATTACTTTTACTCGCAGCGACAACTTTAGCAATCATGTCATCAACTTTATGAACTGCAGAGCGCATTTGCCCTTGAATACCACTGTTTGCATCAAAACCTAAGCTTTTTTGTGCTTGTACTAAATTACCAAAGCCTTGCTGATAAACGTTAATGTTGCTAATCACTTGTTGTTTAACATCTTCATTTAATGCACTTTCATCAACATGCAATAAAAATTCGCTGGCATTTTCTTGCCATCGCACAAAGTACTTCTCATCTAGACGTAGCATAAAATCTTTTTCATTACGTCTAAGCTGTAACATATCACTAAGTAATCTGAAATCAGCGCCGGTAAGTAACTCTTCAACCCCATGTACAGCGTTACGTAACTCTCCATATAAGCCATCTTTTGGATGCAGGCCTATACGCTTTTGCGCACTAGAAAATTGACGAAAGAATTCATTATAGTCATTGAGCACTGTCGCTAATGTTGCTAACTCAGTAACATCTTTATCAATATCTTTAAATTTTTCAGAAAGCTGTGATATTTCGGTTTGTAGTTTTGTGAAGTTAGTTTCGAATTTTTGCAGGTATTTAATATCTTTGCGGGCAATAAAATCTTTTTCGTCTCGCCGTAACTGTAACACTAGGCTTTCAGTGTTACCTATCATTCTGGCAATATTCACATCGCTTTCAAGAGAGTTAACAGAATAATTTATTAAACCAAGCATGACTAGCATGGCGACACCAACAATAGCGCTGTTAGCGAGTAGTTTGTGCTTTATTAACATACCTTATTTTATACTCTAAGTTTATTCACAATAAATTGAGTATAGACGGCATAAAAAAATAGCAATAATTTTAGTTAAAATTATTTACGCTTTAGGTACTTAGTAAATTCTTCTTCACTAATAGGCTTACTGATAAAGTAACCTTGAACCGCATCACAGCCGATATTGCGTAATAATTGTAATTGCTGCTGCGTTTCAACGCCTTCAGCAAGTACCCGCTTTCCTAAGCCATGAGATAACTCCACCATAGTTTTTACTATGGTTAAGTCAGAATCATTTGAGGCTACTTCTTGGATAAAACTACGATCTATTTTTATTTTATCTATCGGTAATTTACGTAAATATGCCAATGAGGAATAGCCTGTTCCGAAGTCATCAATAGAAACTTTAATACCCATATTTTGTAAAACAACAATGGTATTCATCACCAGATTGATATCAGTAATCACAACATTTTCAGTGACTTCCAACTCTAGGTAAATAGGTGGTATTTCATACTTCATCAGTAAGTTTTGAATGTTACTGATAAAATCAGGTGCTTGAAATTCATCTGCGGTAATATTAATAGCTAACGGTACACGACGTTTATAGGTTTGATACCAATTAGCAATGATTTGGCAGGTTTTCTCCAAAACATAATTGTCGAGTTCACTATATAAATTTAGTGCTTCTATATCGTCAAAAAACTGACCTGGTGCTAATAAGCCTTTAGTTGGGTGTTGCCAACGTACTAATACTTCAGCACCTTCTAAGCGATTATTTTTCAAGTTAAGCTGTGGCTGAAAGTGTAAAACAAACTCTTCATTTGCAATGGCTTGCCTAATTTCTTTTTCCATTGCGAGCAAACGACGCCCTTGTGACTGCATTCCTGCTTGATACTTAACACTCTGAATATTGTTACTTTCTGCCTGGAATAATGCCAAATTTGCTTTTTGTAGTAACTCATCGGCGACATTAGCATCAGTAGGAAACTCACAATATCCAACACTACATTGTAAGTGCACTTCCTGTTGAGAAACCAAATAAGGCCTTTCTATTAGCGCATGTATATGCTCTGAGACTGTCAATTGCTGTTTCTCATTTTCATACTCAACAACGTACATAAAAGAATCGCCACTTAAGCGCCCTACCACTTTAGGCTTTAATAAACTCTGATTCAGTCTTCGGGCTATTTCACCTAAAATAAGGTCTCCAACCTTCAAGCCATAAGTATCATTAACAAATTTAAAGCGCTTAATATCTAATAAAAATACACAAAGGGACTGCTCACTCCCTTGTGCTATTTGCATTTCATTAGTGAGTTTTTCTAACACCTGTTCGCGATTTAGCACGCCCGTTAATGAGTCATGTTTGCCAAGATATTTTGCTCGGTTGATAGCTGTCGAAGCAACATGACGCTCTGCGCCTTGCATCCAAATCAACACCAGAAAACCTAGCACAGTGTTTACACCAATATCGATATAAATTAAATTTTGTGTCAAATAGCGAAACCAATCTTCGGTTAAAAAGATAATAGAAGCAAAAGAGTAAGCTATATATCGCGTGCCCACTACTAAGCAAAACGCTAAAAACACTTTGCCAGAAAAATGATTAATTTTGGCTGAATATAAATAAAAAGCTGAAGCTATCAGCGCACTACCAAAAATAAAAGCGGATAGGCTTTCTCTTAAATAAAAGCGATTGAATACACTTTCGACATCAAAACCGTAAATCAATGCCGCTAATGCTCCCAATACACCGGCAAGTGATACTCCAATCACTAATAACTTATTTGAAACTATTTGCTGCTTAGTCGCCGCATAAATACCAAAAATTAAAAACAAAATATGTAAATACAAACTAATTTGCCGCAGCAATGCAATACTAATATCAACAACACTACCAACATCTTGTTCATTGAAAGTATTTTGGCAAAAAAGAGCAAATTGATTAGCAGCAAGGGCAAATAAACTGATGGTCCAAAACTTAACGTACTGGCGACCTAACCCGCGATAATAAGCAAGAAGAAGTAATGCGAGAATACTGAAAATAAGAGTTTCACTAAAATAAATTAAGCTGTGGGTTAATGCCCGTTCTGCCATGAATACAACTCTTAAGGGAGATAAATTAGTACTGTTATTAAATAATGTTTCTTGGCTAATTACAAGCGACAGTTTAGTTGAAAAAATTTTAGCCACTATAGTAGCTTAGCAGTTGTGCCTTGACACTTAGTCGTTATACTAGAAGTTAAGAAATAGTAGCATTAGGGACCAATCATGGAATATAACACTTCAGAATTATGCGACATTTACACAGATTTAATCGATGTACTTGAGCCTATATTTAGTAATTATGGTGGTCGTAACTCCTTTGGCGGTAAAGTTGTCACAGTAAAGTGTTTCGAAAGTAATGGCCTTATTGAAGAAGTAGCAGCTACTGACGGTACTGGTAAAGTCATGGTAATAGACGGTGGCGGTTCAACACGACGAGCATTAATTAATAGTAAAATTACTGAACTTGCCGCCCAAAATAACTGGGAAGGCATAGTCTGTTTTGGCAGTGTTCGTGATGTTGATGCATTAGAAGATATTGATATCGGTATTCAAGGCTTATTATCGATTCCCGTAGGTGCAAATGACAGTAAGGTTGGGGAAAGTGATTTAGCAATAAACTTCGCCGGTGTAACGTTTTTACCTGACGACCACATTTATGCTGATAACACGGGTGTTATTTTGTCACCAGATCCATTAGATATCGAATAGTCTTTTTCTCATTTCTCAACTAACTATGTAGCTTATCTCAAACTGTTGGCATGGTAACCTTAGTGCGTTTGACTTGGATATTGCTGATACCAAGATTTAAGCCATGCTGACAATTCATTAAGACTTACGCCAGCACTATAGTGGTTTCCTTGTGCGTACTCCCCCCCCATTGACACAAACATGTCTTCAATGGCAGTACTATTAATATTGGTGCCAACTAGTGGTAAATCCATTTTACGTGTCAGGTTGATAAGTGCATTGATAATTGCCTTATCCGACGAGCCAGCCTCTGCTTGCGCTAAGGCCTGACAATTAATTTTAATTTCACTTACAGCTAACCGTCTTAAATAGCGTAACGCTTCATAACTACCAGAAAACTCATCAATCGCAACCTTAACACCAAGTGATTTTAGCTGCTCAATACTCGCTTTAGCAGCTTGGGCTGTCGTTAGTAACACTTCCTCTTGAATTTCTAGTACCAAATACTGACAATCAATATTATGTTGTATGGCTTGCTGTTCAATATAGTCAATTAAATCGGGCTCGAGTAGACAATGGTGAGACACTTTCAATGCCACAGGCACTGGTGTGTGATTACTGTGTAGCAATTTTAGAAAAATAAACGCTTGAGAAATCATTTTTTGGCACAGAATAAAAGCATCGCCACTTTGTTGAGCTAACAACATTACTTCATTAAAATTTAACTTTTTGTCGGTTTGATGTTGCCAACTCAGCAACAATTCAAACGCGAGTAAATTCTTTGAAGCTAACTTAATTTGTGGTTGAACTTGCCATGCAATGGCATCCGATAAAATATCACGTTTAAGATGCTCCATTTTTTGCAATTGTTGTTGATTAAAAACGGCAAGCTCTTGCGCAAAAAAGCACATTAATTTTTGCTGTTTATCAGCTTGCAGCAAGGCATCTTCTGCACATGCAATAACTTCACTAACATTGCTACTGTCTTTACCAACAAAAGCAACACCAAAAACTAATTTAAAAAATAATGAAAAGCTTTTAAAGCTCATAGGGCCAGGTACCGCATTTGCTAGCTTTTTACAAAGTTGTTCAATAATAATCTCATCATCGTGCTTACTTAACGAAACATCAATTACCACTAAAAAATGTAAACCTTGTAAGCGTGCGATCCTTACTGGTCGTTTCTCGGCAGAAAAATTTAAAAGTTCATGATCAAGTTCAACAGCTTTTTGCAGACAATAAGCAAGTTGTAGTAAAAGGATATCGGAATTGTGGTGACCTAATACCGCATTAACCTGTTGAAAATTGGTAGGCTTAAAAGTGATTGCTGCATAGCGTGCCGATGATTGATGTTTGGCTTTAAAATTAAATCTGCTCAATGCACTTTGATAGCTTGGTAAATTTGTTGCTGGATCTAAGCTGATATTTTCAGGTTCTTGCGAGGTGTTATTTCGAGAAATTTCAATAGTTTTAGTTGAAAAAATTAACAACCAACAACCAACAACCATAGATGCCACATAACTTGTTACGACAATCATGGCTAGTACTTCAAGAGAAAGTTGGCTGCTTACCCAGATATATACTGCGATAGCAAAAACAATATTCGCACTCAAAAGTGGCAAAAAACCTTGCTTACTTTTACTGACAATACGCTTAATAAAATCGGGCTGAATCACAAAGAATAATATTTGCAAAAAACTAAATGCTAGCCAAGCCGTCGCTGCATCTATAATGCCCAACCACAATACCACTAAAAAAACGACCAACAGAAAAGCGTACGCCGAACGTTGCCAAGCATGTTTATTTATCTCTGTATTCTTAATCGTTGCCGCTTGGAATTCCGCGAACCAATAGAAGCTTAACTGCAAAATTAAAGCACTGAAAGTTAACGCTATAGCATCATTTCT
This sequence comes from uncultured Colwellia sp., assembly GCA_913058245.1. Classification (GTDB taxonomy): domain Bacteria; phylum Pseudomonadota; class Gammaproteobacteria; order Enterobacterales; family Alteromonadaceae; genus Cognaticolwellia. The sequence continues at coordinate 24,572 of CAJXQJ010000011.1, read as the reverse complement.
TACAGGTATATAAACCATACTAAAAAGTAGTGCCAATAATGCTACCGTTAATAAAACAGGAGAGTATGCTGAAAGTCCATTAGCACGACTAATAAGAAAGGCTGTCACCAATGTCGGTAAACTCAAACCTAGTACAAAGGCAATATTAAATTCGAAAAACGAAAAAGATGTATTCCCAGCATAAGCAGGAAATGAACAAAAGCCGCTAAACAAGCAGAAGCAGATAGCAGTTAAAACAAAGTAGGATGTAGCTTTAGCATTTCGCATAGCAACCCCAGTACTCACCACGTATGCTAAGGGTAATCAATCGAATGGTATTTGTACAGCAACTAACGAATCAACAAGTAGATAAGAAAATTAACAGTGATAATACTAATATCACTGTTATAATGTACCTGTTCTAAGCAATAACGATATCACCCACCTGCATTAATTTACTCAACGGATTAACACCAAATTGATAGCACAACTCTGCCGGCTGTTGAATGTCCCAACAAGCAATATCAGCGTCAAAACCAATTGCTAATTGTCCTTTTTCATCACCAAGCCCTAGCGCTTTCGCACCATTACAAGTAACGCCAGCAAGCGCTTCAGCTGGAGTTAAACGAAATAGCGTACAGGCCATATTTAACATTAACTGAATTGAGTTTATTGGAGAGGAACCAGGGTTTGCATCACTTGCAATTGCCATATTTACACCATGTTTTCGTAATAAATCAATTGGTGGCAATTGCGTTTCGCGCAAGAAGTAAAATGCTCCTGGTAATAACACAGCGGTCATATTCGCTTTCTTCATCGCAACAATTCCTGCCTCATCAAGAAACTCAATGTGATCTGAAGATAAAGCCTGATACCTAGCAGCTAACTCCGTACCGCCTAAATTTGATAACTGCTCAGCATGTACTTTTACCGGTAAAGCAAATTTCTGCGCAGCAGCAAACACTTGCTCAGTTTGCTCTTTACTAAAACCAATACCTTCGCAAAATACATCGACTGCGTCAGCTAACTGTAAGCTGGCAATTTTCGGCAACATATCATTGCAAACTAATGCAATATAATCATCCGCTTTGCCTTTATATTCCACAGGTAAAGCATGAGCGCCCAGAAATGTTTTCTTAACCGTCACTGGCAGCGCTTTTGCTAACTGCTCAGCCACTTTCAACATTTTAATTTCATTGGTAGTGTCTAAACCGTAGCCAGATTTAATCTCAACGGTGCTAACGCCTTGCTGGTGCAACGCGTTTAAGCGCTTCAAAGCACTGTCAAATAGCTCACTTTCACTTGCTGCACGTGTTGCTTTTACGGTTGAAACGATACCGCCGCCAGCATTAGCAATTTCTTCATAGCTCTTCCCTTCAAGGCGCATTTCAAATTCATTGGCGCGATTACCACCATAAACAAGATGGGTATGACAGTCGACTAGGCCAGGAGTTAACCAAGCACCGTGTCCATCAATCACCTCAACCTGTTCATTGTTGAACGCAGGTAAGTCATCCATCGCCCCTAGCCAAGCAATTTTACCTTGGCTAATCGCTAATGCGCCATTTTCAATACTGCCATAGCTATTGCCACCATCTTGCATCGTCGCGAGATTGACATTTATCCAAAGTGTTTGCCATTGTTGGGGTGATGTTGACATAAAAATTCCAAATAATTTATTTCCAGCTACGCTTAATCTACATTTTAACTCTTAATTAAAATCACAAAGTAAGGTTAGCACCTATCAATAATTCGCACTCTAACTGATAGCAAATTAACAAGCAAGCTTGTATATACAACTCTTGACCTACTAGAAAAAAAATGAGATTGTATATACAAGTTTATTCTTTCATCTAATTGAAAGTGTTTGTCGCATTTTACCGAGTATAACAATGAGCCAATTAAAACCTGCTAAGTATACTATCATCAAGCAATACATTTGCGAAAAAATTGAATCTGGCCAATGGCTTGAACATAGTAAAGTGCCTTCTGAAAATGAGCTTACGGAACAGTTCTCGGTAAGCAGAATGACCGCTCGCCGTGCCTTGCAAGAATTGACCGAGCAAGGGCTTTTAGTGCGCTCTCAGGGCTCAGGTACTTTTGTGGCAACATTTAAATCGCAATCATCTTTATTAGAAATTCGGAATATTTCTGATGAAATTCAAGACCGAGGCCATCAGCATCACGCTGAGCAACTTGCCTTACAAACGGTTGAAGTAAATGAAGAAATGGCTATTTTGTTGGCACTAAAGCCCGGTGATAAAGCACATTTCTCAAGTGTATTACATTTTGAAAACAACGCTGCGATTCAGTTAGAACAGCGTTTTGTAAACCCTAAATTAGTACCCGATTACTTAACACAAGATTACACCCAAATTACCCCTCATGAATATTTATCTTCTGAAGCGCCGCTAACAGAAGCAACTCATGAAGTGGAAGCAATATTGGCTGAACAAGATATTTGCCATGCACTTGCTATTACGGCAACCACACCATGCTTACAGGTAAAACGAAGAACATGGTCGAAACAAGGTGTTGTTAGCGTTGCTATTTTAACAAGTCCTGGCAACAAATATCGCTTAGGCAGCCATTTAATTTTTTAATTTAGGAGCATTGAGATGACCTTTAAATATGGTATTGACCATCTAGAGCTTAATATTGTGAACGGTATTGCCGATGGCAGTATCAAAGCCGAGCTTTGCCAAGAAGCATTAGATAAAATTAACACAAGCCGCCAAAGAGTTGAAAAAATGGCTGCTTCTGATGAAGCCGTATACGGTATTAATACTGGCTTTGGCCCATTATGTGATACACAAATATCACCAGAAGACACAAATTTACTACAAAAAAACCTACTTATCACCCATGCAGTAGGTGTTGGTGAACCAATTGCTAAAGCAATTTCAAAGTTAATGTTGATCACTAAAGTTCACGCATTAAGCCAAGGCTTTTCAGGTATCCGCCTGGAAACTGTTGAAAGAATGCTGACCTTTATTGAACTTGACCTTATTCCTGTAGTACCAGAGCAAGGTTCAGTTGGCGCATCGGGTGACTTAGCCCCACTTTCACATTTATTTTTACCGCTACTTGGTGAAGGTGAATTTTGGGTAAGCGGAAAAGGTGATGAAATCATTCCTGCTGCACAAGCGCTAAAAGAGCATGGTTTAGCACCAATGGAACTGCATGCTAAAGAAGGTTTAGCATTAATTAATGGTACGCAGTTCATTTTATCGCATGCTATTACTGGCTTAACAAAAATGCGTTACTTATTAGATTTAGCAGATCTTACCGGTGCCATGAGTATCGAAGGTATGCAAGGTAGTGAGTCACCATTTAGAGAAGAGTTACATCAAACACGCGCTTTTAAAGGAAACTTAGAAGTTGCCGCCCGCATGAGAAGCTTCTTTAAGAATTCAGAAAATATGGCAGACCACGAAGAATGTGATCGCGTGCAAGATCCATATTCACTACGATGTATTCCACAAGTGCATGGCGCTTCACGTAACGCTTATTACCACTTAAAAGAATTAGCTGAAATTGAAATGAACTCTGTTACTGATAACCCAATTGTTATCAGCAGCGAGGAAGCTATTTCGGGTGGTAGCTTTCATGGTCAACCGTTAGCCATGGTGCTTGATTATGCCTCAATCGCAGCGTCTGAATTAGGTAATATTTCTGACCGTCGTTGTTATCTATTATTAGAAGGTTTACACGGTTTACCGCGATTATTAACCACTGCTGGCGGTTTAAATTCAGGTATGATGATCCCACAATATGCGACAGCGGCTTTGGTTACTGAAAACAAATCTTTGTGTTTCCCACCATCTGCAGACAGCGTTCCAACGTCTATGGGGCAAGAAGATCACGTTTCTATGGGTAGCATTTCAGGCCGTAAACTCAACCAAATTTTAGGTAACTTAGAGAAAATCCTAGCAATTGAGCTTATGTATGCCGCGCAAGCTGTTGATTTTAGACGCCCAAATAAATGTTCAGATATTATCGAGCAAAACTTCCAATTAATCAGAGCAAAAGTCGATAAGCTTGAAGAAGATAGACTATTAAAGCCTGATATTGATGCCATGATTTCACTAGTAAAATCACAAGCATTTATCGTTAACTAAGGGGAGCTTTTAACATGGAGACAGCAATAAACTTTCAAGCACAAATCAAGCAAGGTATTCCAAGTGAATTACCAGCAGCTAAGCCATACCCTGCTGATGCTAACCGTGCTCCTAAGCGTAAAGATATTCTTTCAGTAGACGAGAAACAGTTGGCGGTAAGAAACGCATTACGTTACTTCCCAAAAGAATGGCATCAAGAATTAGCTACTGAGTTCGCACAAGAGCTAAAAGACTTTGGCCGAATTTACATGTATCGCTTCAAACCAAGCTATCACATGAAAGCACGCTCAATTGCTGATTACCCAGCAAAGTGCGAGCAAGCTGCGGCGATTATGTTAATGGTCGACAATAACTTAGATCCAGCGGTTGCACAGCACCCAGAAGAGCTAATTACTTATGGTGGTAACGGTGCAGTGTTCCAAAACTGGGCACAATACTTATTAGCCATGAAATACCTAAGTGAAATGGAAAGCGACCAAACATTACACCTGTATTCTGGTCACCCTATGGGTTTATTCCCATCATCAGTAGATGCTCCTCGCGTGGTTGTTACCAACGGCATGATGATCCCAAATTACTCTCAACCCGATGACTGGGAAAAATTCAACGCTTTAGGTGTTACTCAGTATGGCCAAATGACTGCCGGCTCGTTTATGTACATTGGCCCACAAGGTATTGTACATGGCACAACCATTACGGTAATGAACGCCTTCCGTAAAGTTTTAAACAAAGGTGAAAGCCCACAAGGTAAAATTTTCCTTACCGCAGGTTTAGGCGGCATGAGTGGCGCACAACCGAAAGCGGGCAACATTGCTAACTGTGTAACGGTTTGTGCTGAAGTAAATGCTAATGCAGCAACTAAACGTCACCAACAAGGTTGGGTTGACGAGCTAATTGACAACATGGACGATTTAATTGCTCGTGTTAAAGACGCACAAGCAAAAGAAGAAGTAGTATCAATTGCTTATATTGGCAACATTGTTAATGTTTGGGAAAACTTCTATGAACACGAAATATATGTTCACTTAGGGTCAGACCAAACGTCATTACATAACCCTTGGTCAGGCGGTTACTATCCTGTAGACATTAGTTACGAAGAATCAAATCGTTTGATTCGCGAAGAGCCGGAAGTATTTAAAAACAAAGTACAAGCAACATTAAAGCGCCATGCTGACGCTGTGAATAAGCATACAGCTCGCGGCACTTACTTTTTCGATTACGGTAATGCTTTTCTTCTTGAAGCCTCACGTGCTGGCGGCGATGTTATGGCTGAAAACGGTATTGATTTCAGATACCCGTCATACGTTCAAGATATATTAGGCCCTATGTGTTTTGATTATGGTTTTGGACCATTCCGCTGGGTTTGTGCCTCAGGAAAGCCCGAAGACCTAGATAAAACTGACGCAATCGCCGCAAGTGTGCTTAAAAAAATCATGCAAGAGTCGCCAGAAGAAATTCAGCAACAAATGCAAGACAACATCACTTGGATTGAAGATGCTAAACAGAACAAATTAGTGGTTGGTTCACAAGCTCGTATTCTTTACGCCGATGCTCAAGGCCGTATGGAAATTGCAAAAGCATTTAACGATGCCATCAACAATGGCGAAATTGGCCCAGTAGTACTTGGGCGTGATCATCATGATGTCAGTGGTACTGATTCACCGTTTCGTGAAACATCTAATATTTACGATGGTAGCCGATTCACTGCTGATATGGCGATTCACAACGTTATTGGTGATAGTTTCCGTGGCGCTACTTGGGTATCAATCCACAATGGCGGCGGTGTTGGCTGGGGCGAAGTAACTAACGGTGGTTTTGGTATGTTACTCGATGGTACAGAGTCAGCAGAACGCCGATTAAAATCGATGTTACTATTTGATGTTAACAACGGTATTGCTCGTCGTAGTTGGGCACGTAACTCTGAAGCCAACTTTGCTATTAAACGTGAAATGGCGCGTACACCTAAGCTAAAAGTGACTTTAGCCAACTTAGTTGAAGATGATATTTTAGATAATTTATCACTATAAAATTAGAACACTTTACTAAGTAATAAAAAAGCCGGCACTTGCCGGCTTTTTTATGTACAGGACGTACGGTATAACGCGGGGACATGGATGTACATGAGCGTATATGTACAGGCCTTTCTCAGACATCCTGCCTTTCAAGGCATTAGTGCATCCATGCAGGCAATAACGCGAGTGCTTCGGAAATACATTCAGGTTGAATGAACGCCCAACAGAATTAATATAGCGAAATTGAGCTTAACGGTTACTCAAAACTTAACTCAATAACTGCGCCTGTCCCGAAGAGAGTGCGAATTAAGAAAAAATATCGGCATTGCTACAAGCCAATAAAAATATAGCCTGTCATAACAATGACGCTATAATGACGTAACATAACTCTCGCTTTTCTCTTAAGCCAATAGCATATTTGCCAGCGAAACGAGAATGACATTTTAGGAGTATTCATTGCGCACTAATCAATCAAATAAGCTCAGTACTAATTTATCCCCTGAAAGGGTAAAACACTTCCGCAAAGATAACGGTTGGTCGCAAGAGTTATTAGCAAAAGCATCGGGCCTTAGTTTGCGTACAATTCAGCGCGCAGAAAAAGATGGTAATAGCTCGGCAGAAACACAATTAGCCTTAGCTGCTGCTCTTAATATTTCTCCTAAAGAATTATTCCCTGTTTCATCAACCCTAGATGTAAATTGGAAGAGGAAGAATATTATGCAGAGTTTTTTAGCGTTAATTGTTGTAACTGGTGTCGTTGTAATGTTAGCGATACTTGCCGGAGGTGTCTCGCAATTTATAGACGTCCAGAGTATGTTGTTTGTTATGTTATTCATGTATGCCGCAACCGTGATTGCTTTTGGTTCTTCCGGTTTAATAAAGTCGATTAAAGGATTAAGTTACTTATTCGCAAGTGAAATATCATCAACGCCAGCAACTGAGTATTTATCCTTAATTTTTAAAAAACAAATATATTTTATTTATGGCGCAGCACTTATTGGCCTGCTAATCGGGAGTATTGCAATTCACACCAATGTTGACGAGGCTATCGTATTTCATCGTGCTTATGCGGTGAATTTAATTGTTCTATTGTATAGCGCGATCTTCGCTGAAGGCATATTACGGCCGCTATCAGCTAAACTAGAACAAAGAGAATTGGTAACTCAATTCGACTAAGCTCTGCCTTCACCTCAATTTCAGCAACACCAAACAAGCTTGACATAATATGTCAAGCTTGTTACTTTCTCTAATACGCTGTTAATGAATAGTTAACAGTGTTTGATTTATTGGAGGTCGTAATGGAATACATTTTATTTTTTGAAACTTGGTTGGTTCTTGCAATAGTGCTTGCCTGTCTCGAAATTTTTATTCCCGGTGGTATTTTGCTTAATTTAGGCATTGCATCTTTGCTTGTCGCCATAGGTGTGCACCAAGAACTTCTTGATACGTGGGTACTAACCTTAACTACTTGGTTTATTCTTTCAACCTTTCTCCTCTTTGCCGCGTATTTCGTCACTGAGTACTTTTTTGCTGGCGAAACCACCATTGACAATGTTCATGAAGAACTAGATATCTACGGTAAAACGGTTAATGTTACTGAGCAAATAGGCCCGGGCACCCAATCTGGTCGTGTTGAATTTCAAGGTACTACATGGGCAGCACTAGGCGATGGCTCTGTTATATTGCCAGGAGAAAAAGCAGCAATTGTGTGCAAAGAAAACATTTCTTTAGTGGTTGAAGCCGTCAAATAAAGCGCTTCAACTAACATTTTTCAAAACTTAAACTTAATTAACTTCAATTAAATAGGAGAATACCTATGTTAGCGACTGTGACTTTTGTCTTTCTCGCTTTACTGTTTATCGTTGTAAAGCTAGTACTAATAGTACAAATGAAAGAAGTCTGTGTAATAGAGCGCCTCGGAAAATTTAGAGCGGTAATGCAACCCGGATTACATTTTCTCATTCCATTTTTTGACCGTGTGGCTTATCGTCACGAAACCCGAGAACAGGTATTAGATATTCCCGCACAAAGCTGTATTTCACGTGACAACATTCAAATAAGTGTGGATGGCTTAGTGTATATTCAAGTAATGGATGGTGCGAAAGCAAGTTACGGTATTGAAGACTATCGTCGCGCCAGCATCAATTTAGCGCAAACCACAATGCGTTCGGAAATTGGTAAATTAAATTTAAGCCAAACTTTCTCTGAACGCGAAACGCTCAATGAAACTATTGTTCGTGAAATTGATAAAGCCTCAGATCCTTGGGGAATAAAAGTATTACGTTATGAGGTGCGCAATATTACGCCATCAGAAAACGTAATTCATACCTTAGAAAAGCAAATGGAAGCAGAACGTCAAAAACGTGCTGAAATTACCTTAGCTGAGGCTGAAAAGGAGTCGACAATCAACTTATCAGAAGGTGAACGTCAAGAAGCTATTAATTTATCTGAAGGTGACAAACAAAAACAAATTAACGAAGCTCATGGACGTGCTCAGGAAATTGAAATTCTGACACAGGCATCAGCGGAAGGTATTAATTTAATTGCTAAAGCTGCGGCACTGCCTAGTGGTGATCAAGCCATAAAAATGCGCTTACTCGAACAATTTATTGGCCAAACGGGTCAGATCCTTAAAACTGCCGATGTATCAATTGTACCAAGCGATGTCGCCAAGCTTGAAGGTTTTTTCCAAGGCATGGAAAAAGTAACGCAAAATATTCAAGGAGCAAAATAATGATACCAGCAAACGCTAGTCCTATCGAACTTGCCGTATTAGGTGTTTGGGCATTTATTTTCATCTATTTAGCATTTAAATTTTTTCAAGCAATTTGCTTGGTGCCTACAAAATCTGCGTATGTTGTTGAGCGCTTAGGTAAATATCGCTGCACTTTATCTGCTGGTTTTCATGTACTTTTACCTTTTATTGACCGTGTCGCATTTGTACAAGACTTAAAAGAAGAAACTATTGATGTGCCACCACAAGAATGTTTCTCAAAAGATGAAGTAAATGTTGAAGTTGACGGCGTTATTTATATTCAGGTGGTAGATGCTGTTAAAGCCAGCTATGGCATAACTGATTATCGCTTTGCCGCAATGCAACTTGCCCAAACTACAACTCGCTCGGTTATCGGTACACTTGAGCTCGATAGAACTTTTGAAGAGCGTGATATTATCAGTGCTAAAGTAGTTGAAGTACTTGATAAAGCTGGTGAAAGCTGGGGGATTAGAGTACACAGATATGAAATTAAAAATATTACCCCACCTATGACAGTGCGTAATGCCATGGAAATGCAGGTGAATGCTGAGAGAGAGCGCCGAGCAATATTAGCTAAAAGCTTAGGAGATAAAGCAAGCCGTATTAATCGTTCAGAAGGACAAATGACCGAATTAATCAACTTATCAGAAGGTGAAAAGCAACGTCGAATAAACTCAGCACAAGGTAAAGCTGCAGAAATATTGGCGATAGCGCAAGCCACCGGCGACTCAATAAGTAAATTAGCTTCTGCTATTGAGCAACCGGGTGGCCAACAAGCTTTAGATATGCAGCTAAGTGAGCAATATTTACAACAAATGAAGGGCTTAAATAAACAGGCCACTAAAGTGATATTACCGGCTAATTTACTAGACTTTCAGCAATGGTTAGCGACTGCAGGTATTCACAATAAATAGCGTTCTAGCTTATCAGAAAAATAAAAGCCGACGTTTTTGTCGGCTTTTTTATAACGGTATAAAAGAACTTAAAAGACTAAAGAGCCAATCGAAAGCAATAAAACAACAGAACAAACCAACCAAAATTTATCTGTAACTTTTACCGTTTTAATAGCATTAACTTGCCTTATCTTACTCACACTTAAATAAAATAGAGTGGTTAAGAGAGCTATTAGAAAGTGCACTTGTATTGTTAATGGTTCGCTGTTTTCTTGCCATAAAAAAACTGGCCCAGTATAAGAAACAAAGAATAAATTAAGTAAAGATACATGCGCCCACAAGGCGATAAATAACAATGCAATCTTATATCGATAAAGCTTCTTTAATGTTTTAGTGATGACATTATTTGCCATAAAATTTTAACCTGAAATTGGAGCTAAATATGAAATTGAAAATAAACTTAATTTGCGTTTATAAGCTACTTGCCCACAACAATAAATCATCATGTTGATAGTGATAATTTAACGCTTTGCGAAGTTTAACTCCTTGCACATTCTTGCCGGAATTTGCTGTCGTCTCCGGTTCAAACTTAGGAATAGGCAAAGCCATAGCACGAGCTGCTACTTGATAATATTGCTTACGATCGCTTTTGGTTGCACTAACAACGTTATAAATCTCTGAACAATTATTACCTGTAGCTTCGATGAATTTTTTAATAATATTCACCACGTCAAGTTGATGAACTAAATTTACCTGCGCACTGGCATTATTAAACAACCGATCTGCTTGTAGAAACTTTCCCGGATGGCGACTAGGCCCAACTAAGCCTGCCAAACGTAAAATGCACACATCTTTAGTAAAAACCTGTACTGCTTTCTCAGCAGCTAATAACACTTCAACTTTCGGAGCCTTAAGGTCTAAACGGGTGTTTTCATCAACCTCGCCAACTAAGCCATTATAGATAGCGGTCGAGTTGAGTAAAATAATTTTCTTTGTTGCACCTAATTCAGCCATGCTAACTAATTGCTGAATTTTTAACGGATAGTCTAACCGACCTTTTTTCAATTGTGGTGGTAAAGCAATAACCAACACATCATTTTGAAATAAAGCTTCATCAACATCAATGTCGTTGAAACACAATGCCTGCTCTTGGCTCATGCCCGTAATCGGTAATGTTAATTTTGTTGCTGGAATATTTAATTGCTGCAACGTCGTTAACGTTTGTTGTGATTGATAACTGGCTAACACTTTAACGTTTTCAGCCATTAGCGCTTGCGCTAATGCTTGCCCTAACCAGCCACAACCTATGATACTGACACTCATTTCCACATTTCCTCTGAAGCACTTTCGAATAAGTAGATACTTACTCACCAACATCTTTTACTTGATTGCTACGATACCCTTGAATCGACTTAACAACATCAGAAGCAATAGCATTTGGTACTGGGATTGATAAATTATATTGTAAAATTTTCCAGCCTTGCTCAGTTCGAATTAATAGACCACTGCCACGACAACGTCCGTAATTTTTATTTTCTAATAACTCATCAAAAAATACGATATTAGCTGCTTTAGTATTTGAGATATGGCGTTGTACTGGCTTGTATAACCAGCCTCTTCCTTGACTAAAGTAAGGCTTAACAAAAGCAGAGAACTCAGCTTTATTCCAACGTTCACCACTATCGGTCCCTAAATAAATAGCATCATCTGCAAGTAAATTCATATAACGAGGATAATCAGCGTCAGCCGCCGCTTGATGAAAATTATCCAGTACTTGTTCAAGTGACTCATTTGCAGATGCAAAAGCACTAAGAAGCATAAAACTTAATATAATTTTGTACATTTCTACCTATATCCTTATGGGAATTTAATCGCGCCATCATAACCTAAATTTAAATGCGCTGTCAGTACGCATGTAAATCAAACTCTGTAGCTACTTACGTTTTAATACACCTACATACTTACCCGTAAAAATTGCTACCGTTTTATCACCACAACATACTTCGACTTCAATAGTAAATTTGGCATTTCGTCCTTGCAGTAGTGCATCACCATCTCCTATTATTAACGTTTGCGAGGTTCGTGCATGTGCAACGCCAGCTAATGGTGCTATATAACGTATATTCCCTTCTGCCAAAACAATGTCGGCCTGTTGTTGATATTGTACTAAGGCAAAGTAAACCCAACCCCAGCCCGTTAATGTTGCTAATGTATATATGCTGCCAGCAAACATCGTATTGTGTAAGTTCTTATTAAATGTAGGCTCGCAGTTAGTTATAAGCTCTTGTCCGTCAAAGTAGCTAATATTGATATTCATTGCTTGGCTAAGTGGTATAGTTTGATGCCAAATATTTTGCAATGCCTGTGCTTTTTCTTCCATATGGGCATTTTCACAGCTCAAATACTTAGTCATTTTATTATGCACAATACTTTCATATAAGGTGTGCGAAAAACCTTTGTCTTCATAACCAAGGCGCTGATAAAACCCAAGGGCGTTCTCTCTAGCATTTAGCATCATTTGCTTAACGCCAACTTTTGCTGCGATATTTTCAAACTCTATTAACAGTAGCTTACCAAGCCCTTTACCTTGGGCAGAATCATCAATCGCCATATATCGAACTTGTGCAGTATCTTGCGAGCACTTATGCATTCGACCTACACCAACAACGTTATCGATATCATCAACAATCACTCGATGGTATGATTGCCCTTCCAAATCATCTTGTTCACTACCTAACGGCTGTTGCCATGGACTGCGCAATATTTGCCAGCGTAGTTGGTAATATCCATCGAATTCAGCTTGATTTTTTGGCGCCCTACATTGGTACATTGTCTATTATTTCTCTTATTGCTATTAAACACAGGATCGATACAACACGTGAAACTTGCTCAACATGTTAATCAAGGCCAACTAGTTTACCTTAGTAATGATCAAGACCAAATATCCATTTATCAAAATGCCCATTATCGTTGGCTTATGTTTGACGATGTTATTCAAAGTGTGATGCTTTTACGTGCACCTAAACAATTAACCTTGCCTCATCAATACGCGGTACTAATGCCACTACTTTTCTTCAAACCTAAGAGTATTATTGAATTAGGCTTAGGTGGCGGCAATTTAAGCCGTTTCATTCAGGCATTAGCACCTGATATAAGCGTCAAAAGTGTCGAACTTTCACAACAAGTAATCACTTGTTATAACAACTATTTTAAAGCTGAAGATTGTACTTTAATAACAGAGCATACTGACGCTATGTCATGGCTAACGCAAGATGAGCAGTGGCACAATAATGATATTGACTGGATGATTTGCGATGTTTATCAGCATCACACAGAAAGCTTTCAACGCCGAGTAGCGTTATTAACTGCCTTAACTGACAAGTTGGAAAATAACGCTTGCTTAACTATTAATTTACCTGATTTGGATGACCATGAAATCAACTTATGCTTAACCATTCTCAAACAATTACAAAGTAGCCATAATATTATTTACTTTCACATTCCTCGCTATCTTAATATCGTCATTCATTTGGTACCGAGCCACTGGCAAACAAATAATATAAAAAAGCGCAATAAGAATTCTTTCTTACCACACTGGCAATACTCAAGGTGGCGTCGACTTTTCGCTCATCATATAAACGCTTGAAGATAAGATTAGATTTGTAGGTTAATTGTGACAGGGCCGTCATTTATTAAGCTGACTTTCATATCCGCGCCAAAAATTCCAGTTGGTACTGTGAAGCCAAAACTACGCAGTTGAGTAGCAAAATATTGATACAAGTCTTTGCTCATATCTGGGCTTGCGGCACTGGTAAAGCTTGGTCTAAGGCCCTTGCTTGTATCTGCCGCTAAAGTAAATTGAGACACAACTAAAATATCACCCCCAACCTGCTTAACGTTTAAATTCATTTTGCCATTTTCATCTTCAAAAATACGATAACCGGCAACACGTTCCGCTAAGCGCTTGGCTTTCGCTTGAGTATCATCTGGTTCGATAGCCAGAAGCACCAATAAGCCCTGTGAAATATCACCTACAAGCTCATTTTCAACACGAACACTGGCCTCAGAAACTCTTTGTAATAATGCAATCATTTACTCTATATTTCCCTGCTCAGCAATAAAATTAGCCATAGTATCTGCTGCTTTACAAAATCCATCAATAGTTTGTGACTCAAAGCCACCATGCCCAGCTTTAGGTAAAATTTGTAATTGTGCGTTTGGCCAGTTTTTTACTAAGTTATACGCATTACTTAACTGGCATACCATATCGTAACGTCCGTGTAGCACAATTGCCGGAATTTCTGAAATACTAGCTAAATGATTTAAAATAAAATTTTCTTCAATAAAGCATTGATTAACAAAATAATGGCTAGAAATTTTTGCCATACATAAAGCTTGATGGGTATCGTCAACATGATGCATTTCAATATGGTGATGCTCAATAGTTGATAACCTCAGTTCCCATAAACACCACGTCTTACTCGCGGCAATAGCTGCTACTTCATTATTACCTGTTAGTACATTATGATAGCTGTGTAGAAGGTGGTTATCGTTTACTGATGAAATATGCTGACTAAACTCTTGATAATACTCAGGGAAAAAACAGGCTGCACCAGTATTATTATACAACCATCGATATTCATTATCCGTACCAAGAAATATCCCTCTAAGAATAAACCCTAAAACCGTATCAGGATATTTAATTCCATAAAGCATTGCTAACGTGGTTCCCCATGAGCCACCAGCAACAAGCCAGTGCTGAATGTCTAGATGTTGACGAATTATTTCTATATCTTCAATTAAATCTGCACTGGTATTATTATCAATACTGGGGGAAGGAATAGAACGGCCGCAACCTCTTTGATCCACCAAAATAATATGATATTTTTCAGGATCAAAATAACGACGATGATTTTTGCTGCACCCGCCGCCAGGTCCACCATGAAGGTATATCACCGCAATGCCATGAGGGTTTCCTGATTGTTCAATATATAGTTGGTGCCCACCTGAAACGTCTAACCATTCTGTTTTATACGCAGCAATATTCGGAAAAAGCACTCTAGACATATATTCCTCCTTGGCGAGAATATAATCAGTTTAGTAACTAACACTATAAATTGCGATTTTAAGTTAGCAATTGAAACTGTTAACTAACCTGCTTATTTCTCTGTCAATTTTGCTAAACGTTTTTCCTCAAAATCTTCTAAAGAAACAGTAAACAATGCGCCAACTAAAACGACTAACCAACTTAAATAAACCCACAAAAATAAAATTGGAATACTCGATAATGCCCCATAAATTACTTGGTATGATGGCAATTGAGTAACATAGATGGCAAATGATTTTTTCGCCACCTCAAATAAAATAGCTGCTAGTGTTGCACCAGCAAAAGCAAACTTAGCCGGTATAACTTTATTTGGCACCACCATATATAAAATAAAGAATGCCGCAATAGAGGCAAGTAATGGCAATGCTCTAACAAGAATATTGGTTAATCCTAGAAAGTCATAATCACCAAGCGATACTAATGAAATTATGTAGGAGGTCATAACCAAACTACTACCAACTAACACCGGACCTAAAGTTAAGACCATCCAGTACATAGAAAATGAGGTCATTACTTGTCGTTTCTCATTGATACGCCATAATTTATTTAAGCATTTATCAATGGCAGAAATAAGGAGCATGGCAAGAATAAAGAGTGCTGTAATTGCAACAGCTGACATTTTCGAAGTATTACTGACAAACCCCGTTATATATTCACGTACCACATCACCAGATGCAGGAACAAAGTTTTGATAAACAAAATTCTCTATCAATTCACGAATTTCAGAAAAAATAGGAAAAGCTGTCATCATTGACAACATGACGACGATTAAAGGTACCAATGACATCAATGTAACGTATGATAGATAACCAGCAGTTACATGAATATGTTCTTTTTTTAAGTTGCTATAAAATAATAATAGAAAGCTAAAAATGCGCTCTGTAAAACGGTGCTGTTTAATTTTTTCAAATTGATCAAACATAAAGTCCACTATTGGTTATTTTGTCAGTTAATTACTCTAAAGCACTGTTTCGATAAGCGCATAGTTATATATTAAGGGAATGGTAATAGGAGTGATAGTGAATTGTTACAAATAGGTAGGCAAAAAGTATCAAAAATAGCTAATACTTTTCTCTAATTTACAGTTAGCTATAGCATTTTATTAATCAGTAACAAAATCACTATAAAAACAGTTCTTCAAAATTATCTTCAGGTGTATCAATGCGTTGATTGATTTCAGCAAGCAATTCTGACAATTGCTTCACCTGTTTTGGTCCTGCTAAGCCGTCTTCAAATAGCTGACTTAGCTTCTGTAGCGTTTGAAGCTGTTCGGGTGACATCGAAATATCCTTTTCTTTATTATAATTATTATTTTATTGGTATTTCTATCCAGCAGTTAATCTCGATTTAATGGGAAACTCTACTGTATTACTCGCTTTGTGATCTCGCCCATCATTAATAAATTCATTATATAGCGCATTGAGCTCACGCTTTTCTAATAACTTTGCATTATTAGCAACGGCTTTTTCAAATAAACAATTCAATCGCGATAGTTTACTTGGTTCCATAATTTTGCCTTCCTATATGGCTGAATTCACTACGGCTATTAGATGTATTAAATATAGCATCAGTAATAAATACTAAAAGGTAGAAGAAAAATTGAAAATTAAGGAAATTTAAAAAAAGCGAGAAATAAGTTATTTATAATTTTAATAAGCTGATTTTATTAGAATTAATATTGGTCCGCTATGTTATGGCTGATTATAGCCTATAGCATTTTGAGACATGTCTTACATAGAGAGACTCTGGTCGACAAGTTATATCGCACAAAAAAGCCACCTAGATCTCCCTAGATGGCTTTTGACAAGCTTTTAATTAAAACTATTTAGCTGTACGGCTTTCGCGTTTACGATCAGATTCTTTTAAGAACTTCTTACGAATACGAATGCTGTCAGGTGTAACTTCAACTAATTCGTCATTATCAATAAACTCTAACGCTTGCTCTAATGACATTAAAATAGGTGGCGTTAACGTTTGCGCTTCATCAGTACCTGATGAACGAACATTAGTTAATTGCTTACCTTTAAGCGCATTTACCGTTAAGTCGTTATCACGTGAGTGAATACCGATAATTTGACCTTCATAAATATCAAGACCGTGACCAATCAACATACGACCGCGAGATTGTAAGTTGAATAGTGCATTGGTTAGTGCTTTACCAGTAGCATTTGCGATCATAACACCATTTAAGCGTTGACCAATATCGCCACCTTTATGCGGACCATATTGTAAGAATGTATGGTAAATCAAGCCTGAGCCTGAAGTTAATGTCATAAACTCAGTTTGGAATCCAATTAAACCACGACTTGGCATGATAAAGTCCATACGAATACGACCTTTACCATCCGGTGCCATATCAGTAAGTTCTGCTTTGCGAACACCCATTTTTTCCATGATTGGACCTTGGTGCTGTTCTTCAACATCAATAGTCACAGTTTCATACGGTTCTTCTAACTGACCATCAACTTCACGCATAATTACTTCAGGGCGAGAAACAGCTAATTCGTAACCTTCACGACGCATGTTTTCAATTAAAATACCTAAATGAAGTTCACCACGACCTGATACTTTAAACTTATCAGGATCGTCTAGTTGTTCTACACGTAGTGCTACGTTGTGTACTAGCTCTTTATCTAAGCGATCTTTGATGTTACGTGAAGTAACATACTTACCTTCTTGACCAGAAAATGGTGAAGTATTTACTTGGAAAGTCATGTTAATTGTTGGTTCATCAACTGACAGCGGTGGTAAAGCATCTACTTCGTTTGGACAACAAATAGTATCAGAAATCTTTAATTCACCTAAACCAGTAATGGCAATAATATCACCAGCATGAGCAATATCTGTTTCATTACGCTCTAAGCCTAAGTAACCGAATACTTTACCTACTTTACCGTTATGAAGTTTACCGTTAGCACCTTCAACCGTTACTTGCTGGTTTGGTTTAACGCTACCACGAGTAATACGACCTACACCAATAACACCTAAATAAGAGCTGTAATCAAGTTGAGAGATTTGCATTTGGAATGCGCCTTCCAAATCAGCATCCGGCACAGGTACTTGATCAACAATGGTTTGGAAAAGAGGTGTCATATCAGTACCTACTTCGCCTTCTTCCATTGAAGCCCAACCATTGATGGCTGAAGCATAAACAACTTGGAAATCCAACTGGTCGTCAGTAGCACCTAAGTTATCAAACAAATCGAAAACTTGATCCATAACCCACTCAGGACGTGCACCAGGCTTGTCAATTTTGTTAATGACTACAATCGGCTTTAAGCCTTGAGCAAACGCTTTTTTGGTTACAAAACGCGTTTGAGGCATTGGGCCCTCTTGCGCGTCAACAATTAGTAGTACAGAGTCTACCATTGACATAACACGCTCTACTTCACCACCAAAGTCAGCATGGCCTGGAGTATCTACAATGTTTACACGGTAGTCGCCCCAGTTAATAGCAGTGTTTTTTGCTAAAATTGTGATACCGCGTTCTTTTTCGATATCATTTGAATCCATAACACGTTCTTCAAGACCATTTCTTGCGTCAAGCGTACCTGACTGATCTAATAACTTATCAACCAAGGTTGTTTTACCATGGTCAACGTGGGCGATGATGGCAACATTACGTAATTTATCTAACACGGGCGTTTTGCTCAATAGGGCTATAATTGGGCGCGTATTGTACAGGAGAAGTAGCAACAAATATACTGTCCTGAAGAAATATAAATTAATTCACATTAGGCCTTTAGTTTTAAACTAAAATAGTTCAAATACCCAAATTAGAGCATCTGCACCACAATACAACATTGCTCGCACCAAATTAGTGCAAACGATATTAGGTAAAAAAAATAAAACGATACATTTCAATAGCTTTACTATTGGCACAATACTCGCTTATGCTCAAACAATAGAAAATGTATTTTTGAAATTTGAAGAACTAACGATACCGGAGACTATCAATGTCAAACGCAGTTTTAGATTTAATTAAAGAACATGACGTCAAGTTTGTTGATTTACGCTTTACTGACTCAAAAGGTAAAGAGCAACACGTTTCAATTCCTCATCATCAAGTAAATGAAGACTTCTTTGAAGACGGTAAAATGTTTGACGGTTCTTCTATTGAAGGCTGGAAAGGTATTAATGAATCAGACATGGTGATGATGCCTGATGCTGATTCAGCTGTACTTGACCCATTTACTGAAGCTGTAACATTAAACATTCGTTGTGACATCGTTGAGCCAGCTACCATGCAAGGTTACAGCCGTGACCCTCGTTCAGTAGCAAAACGCGCTGAAGACTACATGCGTAGTACAGGTATTGCAGATACTGTACTAATTGGTCCAGAGCCAGAGTTCTTCGTATTTGATGATGTACGTTTCCACACAGATATGAGTGGTTCTTTCTATAAGATTGATGATAAAGAAGCAAAATGGAATTCAGGCACTTCTTATGAAGAAGGTAACACAGGCCATCGTCCTGGTGTTAAAGGCGGATACTTCCCAGTAGCACCAGTAGATTCTTCTCAAGACTTACGTTCAGCTATGTGTTTAGTAATGGAAGAAATGGGCTTAGTTGTTGAAGCACATCACCATGAAGTAGCGACTGCTGGTCAAAACGAAATTGCTTGTCGTTTTAATACTATGGTACTTAAAGCTGACGAAGTACAAATATACAAATATGTTGTTCATAATGTTGCACATGCATACGGCAAAACAGCGACTTTTATGCCAAAACCAATTGTAGGTGACAACGGTACTGGCATGCACGTTCACCAATCTCTTGCTAAAGATGGTGTTAACTTATTTGCTGGTGACAAATACGGCGGTTTATCAGAAACAGCACTTTACTATGTTGGTGGTATTATCAAGCACGCTAAAGCACTAAATGCTTTCACTAATGCTTCAACTAACTCATACAAACGTCTTGTTCCTGGTTTTGAAGCGCCGGTAATGCTTGCATATTCAGCTCGTAACCGTTCAGCATCTATTCGTATCCCAATCGTGCCAACACCAAAAGCAATGCGTATTGAAGTGCGTTTCCCTGATCCAACAGCAAACCCATACTTAGCTTTCTCAGCAATGCTAATGGCTGGCCTTGACGGCATCAAAAACAAAATCCATCCTGGCGATGCTATGGATAAAGATTTATACGACTTACCTGCGGAAGAAGCGTTAGCTATTCCACAAGTAGCAGCTTCATTAGAAGAAGCACTTGATGCATTAGAAAATGACATGGACTTCTTAACAGAAGGCGGTGTTATGGATAAAGATATGATCAATGCATACATTGGTCTGAAGCGTGAAGAAGTTGAATTATTAAACTCAACAACACACCCTGTTGAGTTCGATATGTACTACAGCGTTTAACTAATTCAACAAGTTAGTTAATAAAAAGCTCACTTCGGTGAGCTTTTTTTGTGGCGAAAAGCACAATATTTGGATAGATTAATAGATAGGCCTATGGAACAGGAACTTAACTTTTGATTTATATCGCACGAATATGCATATTTTTAGTGTTATTTACACTCGCTGCGCCTTTATTTGCAGGCTCGGCTAAAATATATGTATGGCGTAATGAGCAAGGGGTGTTAGTCTTTTCCGATAGTCCTAAACCTGGTGCTGAAGAAGTCGAAGTAAAAGAACCAAATACCGTCAAGTCTAATATTGATACCTCGATATTAGACATCAAACCAAAAGTAATTCAAGAAGAATATCAAGTTAGTATCACTCAACCAGAAAACAATGCGACAGTTCGGGACAATACTGGCTCAGTTTATGTTTCTGGTCGTATTCAACCTGTTTTCAAGCGCGGGCTTAAAATTCAACTATATCTAGACGACCAACCTTATGAAAAGCCACAAACTCATTCTATGTTTGTTTTACGAAATGTAGATAGAGGCGAGCATCAAATAAAAATGGCGTTGCTCAGTGATAAAGGCAAGGTTATTGCAACGTCTTCCCCAGTAACGTTTTATATGCACAGAGTCTCTGTTAATAAGGCTAATTAGCAGTATTTAAGTGCACATTGCACCATAATTATTTACACTCGTTACTTAACGCACCATTTCGGTGCAAAGGATGATGATGTCTAATAATGCCGTAAATTTAAAAAAGCTAAAGTTGCACTATCAACAAGCATTGCCTAATCAAATGGTAACAGCAGTTGTGGTGTTAGATCAGCAGCTTGCCATTTGCTATGTAAACCCTGCTGCAGAAGCATTATTAGTTAAGAGTTTAAGTAAGTTGTATACATTGCCGATTGAGCAAGTGTTCTATAACACTCCTATCAACAATGATCGCTTACAGCAGTTACTAACCACAGGACAAGAATTTAGTGACAGTGATGTAACTATCGAGTTTTTTGATCATAGACTGATCACAGTAGAAATTACCGCCTCATCAGTAACCTTTGAAAATCTTCCACACATTTTGCTGGAATTCAAACAGATAGATCAGCAAAAACAAATTAGTGCTGAAGCATTTCAGCAGCAGCAATGGGAGTCAGCTCGAGATTTAATACGAGGTTTAGCGCACGAAATTAAAAACCCACTCGGTGGGCTTCGTGGAGCAGCACAATTGTTAGACTTAGAGCTTAATCAGGAGCAAAAAGAATATACCGCCATGATCATCGAGCAAGCGGATAGGTTAACCAACTTAGTTGACCGCTTGCTAGGGCCTAACCAATTACCGGTCATGAAATTGCAAAATGTACATATTGTTATTGAAAAAGTCTTCCAATTAATTCAATACGACAATCCGAAAAATATTGTATTAAAGCGAGATTATGATCCTTCGATACCTGACTTAATCTTTGATCAAGACAAACTACAGCAAACCGTAATTAATATTGTGAACAATGCAATACAAGTGCTAAATGCAGGTAACCAAATAACTTTAAAAACGCGTGCCGCTAGCAATAAAACGATAAATGGTAAGCGCATAAAGCTATGTGCGGAAATTAGCATTATTGATAATGGCCCAGGTATTCCTGATCATATTCAAAGCACATTATTTTATCCTATGGTATCTGGTCGAGCGTCTGGTACAGGACTTGGCTTATCAATCTGTCAGACATTAGTCCATCAACATAACGGCAAGCTTTCTTGTAAAAGCAGACCCGGATATACCAAATTCACCATCTTATTACCATTTAGTCGCGAGGCAAGTTAATGATCACAGAACAAGTTTGGATAGTTGATGACGACAGTTCAATTCGCTGGGTTCTTGAAAAGGCTTTATCTAATGCTAATATCAGCGTTGGAACGTTTCACAACCCTGAAGATCTTCTAGTTGCACTTGAGCATAATCAACCCGAAGTAATCATTTCTGATATTCGCATGCCAAACATTGATGGTATGAGTCTTCTTGGCCAAATAAACGAAAAATTTGCTGATATTCCAGTGATCATCATGACTGCGCATTCAGACTTAGATAGTGCGGTTAACGCATACCAAGGCGGCGCTTTCGAATATCTACCTAAACCATTTGATATTGAAGATGCGATATCCCTTACCCATAGGGCATTAACACATGCCCAAGAACTAAAATCAAAGAAGCAACTTAACATTCCTTCCGTAGACAACGTAGGTATTATTGGCGCAGCACCTTCTATGCAGGAAGTCTTTAGAGCAATAGGTCGATTGTCTCGGTCAAGTATTAGCGTATTAATTAACGGTGAGTCTGGCACGGGTAAAGAGCTCGTTGCCCACGCCTTACATATGCACAGCCCTCGTTCTAGCGCGCCATTTATCCCGCTTAATATGGCCGCAATCCCTAAAGATTTAATAGAATCTGAATTGTTTGGTCACGAAAAAGGCGCGTTTACTGGTGCTAATGCTGTCCGGCAAGGCCGTTTCGAACAGGCTCATCAAGGAACGCTGTTTTTAGATGAAATAGGTGATATGCCACTTGATATACAAACACGTTTATTACGGGTATTAGCTGATGGGCAGTTTTACCGTGTAGGCGGCCATTCACCGATAAAGGTTGATGTCAGAATTATTGCAGCAACTCACCAAAACCTTGAAGAGCGCGTTAATAGCAGTGAATTTCGTGAAGATCTTTTTCACCGACTCAATGTCATTAGAATCCACATTCCTAGTTTGCGAGAGCGAAAAGAAGACATTGCCCAACTAGCCCTACACTTTTTGAAACAAGCAGCTAACGAGCTCTCCGTCGAAAGTAAAACGCTACATAAAAGTACATTGGTATACCTTGAACAATGTGATTGGCCCGGAAACGTTAGGCAACTGGAAAATATTTGTCGCTTTCTAACGGTTATGGCAAGTGGTAAAGAAATACTGTTAGATGATTTACCCAGCGAATTGACAGATAAAGCTGTAGCAATAAGCAATACTGAGCTTAGTTGGCAGGAGAGTCTTAAAGCTTGGGTTAACAATGAATTAGCCCAAGGTAGTAGTAACATCATCGATAATGCTTTACCTGAGTTTGAAAAAATACTACTTAACTGCGCTCTAAAGCACACACAAGGCCATAAACAAGAAGCTGCTAAACGTCTCGGTTGGGGCAGAAATACGCTGACAAGGAAGCTTAAAGAACTTAATATATCTAATTCCTAATTCTAGGCTCTATCTATTGGAAAACTCAGTACTTGCTCAATTGAGTCTCGATTTAGTGCTAACATAATTAAGCGGTCAATGCCTAAAGCAACACCGGCGCATGTCGGTAAACCATGAGATAAAGCATCGATAAAGTTTTTATCAATAGGACGCTGCGCCATACTCAGCTCAGCTCGTTTATTGTTATCATCTTTAAATCTGTCAACCTGTTGTTCCGCATTAGTCAATTCATTAAAGCCATTGGCTAACTCAAGTCCTCTAAAATAGCATTCAAATCGTTCAGCCACTCGAGCGTCTTCTGTGCATATTTTCGCAAGTGACGCTTGGCTTGCAGGAAAATTATAAACAAAACAAGGAACCTCTTTACCAACCTTAGGCTCAATTAGCTCAGCCATAATAAATTGCAAAAGAGTATCTTTATTGTTATCTGCTGCCAACCAATCACTAAAAGCGCCATATTCTTTAATTACTTTCAACAATTGCGCTTTTGTTGTATTTAAGGGATCAATGCCTACCTCACGAAGAAATAAAGCCTGATAACTAATTCTCTCAGTACTTTTACAACCAAGTACTTCTTGTAAAAATTCGGCCAATTCATCCATCAATTGAAAATGATCAAAGCCAAGTCGATACCACTCAAGCATAGTAAATTCAGGATTATGATGATGCCCGTGCTGTTCATGGCGAAATGCTTTGCATAATTGAAAACAACAACCGTAACCAGCAGCTAACAAGCGCTTCATTGCATATTCAGGAGAAGTTTGGGCGTACAATGTAGTTGAACTATTAATATCACTATCAGAAAAGTAATTGTAGTCGGTAGTAAAAGCGTCTAAATGAACATCGGTAATTGTAGAGTTTGAAAATAAAGGTGTTTCTACTTCAATAACATCGCGAGCAGAGAAAAAAGATCTCACTGATACAAGTATTTTTGCTCGTAATTTGGCATCTTGCCAACTCATACTCGGTTGCCATGCACTCATTAGAGTATCCTTATTATCAACAATTATTTATTTGATATCTTAAACGAAAAAAGCCCTTGTCAATAGACAAGGGCTTGGAAAAGAAGTCTGATAATGTCCTACTCTCACATGGGACCTCCCACACTACCATCGGCGCTACTGCATTTC
>CAJXQJ010000010.1 GCA_913058245.1 uncultured Colwellia sp. | reverse complement strand
AAAGTGGTCGGTCGTGAAGGATTTGAACCTTCGACAAATTGGTTAAAAGCCAACTGCTCTACCAACTGAGCTAACGACCGATATATACTCTGAAACAAATGCCAAACACTAACCTTGGTAAAGAAAGTGGTCGGTCGTGAAGGATTTGAACCTTCGACAAATTGGTTAAAAGCCAACTGCTCTACCAACTGAGCTAACGACCGACATTTGTTTGCGTTGCCCTACTCGTTCAACGCGGGGCATATAATACTCATAATTTTTTTAAGTGCAACAACAATTTTCAGCTTTTTTAAACTTTATTGTCTGTTCGAACAAAAAGACAGCAAAACGCATAAGTTAACAGCAACTTTTACTGTTTTAAGCTTTTTAATCTTGGTTGAGCTAACTTAGC
The DNA here is from genome assembly GCA_913058245.1 of uncultured Colwellia sp. Classification (GTDB taxonomy): domain Bacteria; phylum Pseudomonadota; class Gammaproteobacteria; order Enterobacterales; family Alteromonadaceae; genus Cognaticolwellia. The sequence goes on along the minus strand of CAJXQJ010000010.1, from coordinate 133,054 downwards.
TGCACTTGAATTAGGGTATTCTGCTAATAACTTTTGATAAATAGCTATTGCCTTACCTTTGTTATTTTCTTTCTGTTCAACCATTGCAAGTTTTAACAAAGCATCACTACGTTTACTTGAATCAGGAAATTGACTAACAACCACATCAAATTCTTGGCGCGCTCTAGTTAACTCACCTTTGTTAAACAATAACTGACCTAACCAATAATGAGCATTAGCTGCATAACTTGAATTAGGATACTTTTGATTAAACGCTTCAAACTCTGGAATAGCCTGCTCATAACGTTTATCTTTAAGCACCATATTTACCGCACGGTCATAGGCTTCATTTTCAGTTAGGTTAGAACTGTAATTTACCGACCCGGCATTATCAGTTGGCGCACTTATAGATGTGGGAACTTGGTTTGCAGGTTTTAATGCTTCAGATACTCGACGATCAAGCTCTTGATACAATTCGCGCTGACGATCTAATACTTGGCTTAATTGATAGGTGTGCAGTTCTGTTATGCCACGTAGCTCATTGACTTCGTTTTGTAAATCATCGAGTTGACGTTGCACATTAACTTGGGCTCGGTTACGCGCGTCTAATTTACGCTCAAGATTGCCAAGCTGTTCACTTAAACTTGAAGAATTGCCGCTTACTGAATTACCTGCAGTAACTTCAATAACAGGAGCCGGTTCTGCCGCTACTGCAATATTTGCAGCAACAGCAAAGGACATCCCAAATAGAATGCTATTGGGTTTCATTTAATTACCTGATTAGTATACCAATACTGCACGACGGTTTTTGGCAAACGCGCCTTCACTACGATCTTTAACCATTGGCTTTTCTTCACCATAGCTTACTGTGCTAAGTTGTGAAGCTGAAACACCCATATTTTCTAAAAAGGTTTCAACAGCTTTTGCACGACGCTCACCAAGTGCAATGTTGTACTCAGGAGTACCACGCTCATCAGAGTGGCCTTCAATTAATACATTAACATTTGAATTTTCATTTAAGAATTTAGCATGCGCTTCTAAAATTGCAGCAAACTCAGCACTTACTGTTGATTTATCAAAATCAAAGTAAACAATGTGGTTAGTGCGTAACTGATCAATTTCACGTTGTTTCTGACGTTCAATTTCTTCAGCTTTTTGCATTGCCGCAACTTTTACACGCTCAGCTTCTTCACGAGCTTTTTGCTCAGCCATGGCTGCTTCGTTAGTTTGCACTGCACTAGCATCTTCGCTAGCTGAGTCTGATGAACTACAAGCTGATAAAGCCAAAATTGGTAAAGCAACCGCTAGGGCTTTTACTGTTTTATTCAAGCGCATTTTATGTGTCCTTAATGTTTACAAATTAAATTACTAATAATTATTATAAAAACGGTGACCATGAAGGTGACTTCACTTCACCGTTTAATGCTGGCAATCTTGCCTTAAACCTTCCATCTACAGAAACTAAACTTAACACCTGGCGGTTATTATGTAGTGTACTGTAAATTATCATCCCACCATTAGGTGAAATACTTGGTGACTCGTCCAAACGTGTTTTTGTTAACACTTGGAAGATCCCCGAATCAAATTCTTGCTTAGCTAAATGATATTGACCGCGTGTACGATTTACCATAACTAGCTGACGTCCATCTGGCGTTAATGAACCACCTAGGTTCATTTCACCATCAAAAGTTAACCTTCTAACTTTACCATCGACTAAATTTACGCGATATAGCTGCGCTTTTCCACCCCGTTCTGAACTAAATACCAATGAATTTCCATCTGGTGTCCAACTTGGCTCAGTATCAATGGCGCGATGACGGGTAATTCGACGTAACTTTTTACTTGCCACGTCCATAACGTATAACTCAGGATTACCATCTTTCGATAATACCATCGCAAGTTGCTTACCGTTAGGTGACCATCGTGGCGCACTATTTATTCCCTCAAAAGAGCTAATTAAATTACGTTGTCCTGAGTAAATATCAATAACATGTATTTGTGCTTGGCGGTTTTCAAAAGTTACATATGCCAATTGGTTACCATTTGGGTGCCATGCAGGCGACATCAAAGGTTCTTTAGAGCTTAATAAAACATGTTCATTAAAGCCATCATAATCAGCGATAACTAATTGATAAGGATAGTCTCCTTGATCACGAACAATAACATAGGCAATTTTTGTTAAAAACGCACCACGTGTACCGGTAAGTTTTTCATAAACAACATCGCTGATACGGTGAGCATAACGACGAAATTGGTCACTACCTATTTCTACAGTACTTTCATCTAAAATATGATCAGATGTACGGACTAACTCACCATTACTTAACATTTGTGTTTGCCCACCAGTTACCTGGCCACGAATAACATCAACTAACTGGTACTTAACTTGGTAACGTCCAATCGATGTTTCGTTGACTTCTCCAATAATTATCGCTTCTACGCCTTCACCAGCCCATGCGGCATAATCAATTTCGCTATCATCACTAGGCGACTGTGGAAAACGTAAGTCATTAATTGGACTAAACTTACCACTACGTAATAAATCATCGCTAATAACCTGTGATAACCGCTCAGGCATTACACCTGTTCCTGTCCATTTAAATGGCACTACAGCTATTGGGCGCGCTCCATCAACTCCTTCAGTAATAACAATCTCTAATGTTGCCATAGCTTTTACTGACAACAGGCTGATAAAGAGTAGTAAAAATAAGGTTACTTTTTTCATAGGGTTCGTCATATTCCTAATATTAAACTTAATTAAATTTATCTGGTGCTACTGTTAAACTGATCGTGCGCATTTCTTTAAATACTTCAGGGTCTTTTGATACCGGTAATGTACCCGCTTTATAAACCGCATTTTTAGCCGCATCACATACTGCACGGTCACCTTTACCGATAACAACGTTAGTAACAAAGCCTGATGGTGCAAGACTAATGTTCAATTTACAAGACTTACCTTTCATTGTCGCTTCATCAATTAAGAAGTGACGCTGAATTGCCTGTCCAATTAACGCTTGGAAACGACTTACCTCAGTCATCATTTGCTGACGGCGAGCTTTTTGGCGTGTTGCCATTTCTTCTGCCATTTGCTTTTCTAACAACTTCTGCTGAGCAGCTCGCTCTCGTGCTTCTTGCTCTTTACGTTTACGTTCAGCGGCTTTCTTTTTGCGCAATTGCTCGGCTTTTTTAGCGGCTTGCTCTTCTTTAAGACGCTTTGCTTTTGCATCTGCTGCCGCTTTATCAGCTAAGCGTTTTTCTTTTTCTTTTTGCTTACGCAGTTTATCTGCAGCGTTGGCCTTTGCCTTAGCTTTTTTTGCTGCACTATCAGCCGCTTTTTTCTCGCGCTCTTTTTTCTTACGTTGCTGCTCAAGGTTTTTTATTCGTTGCTCTTCTTTCTTACGCTTATTCTTTGCCGCCGCTACACGCTTTTCAAGATCTTTCAACTTTTTAGCATCGTCAGCTTTTTGTTTTTTGATTTTATTGATCTGCGCTTCAACTTTACTTTTATCAATAGCAACCGCCTGAATAGGCTCCATTTGCACAGCAGTAGGTGTTGGCTTAGGGGCGGTAGAAAAATCGCCAAAGAGTAATACCGCAACTAAAGCGGTATGAATACCGAAACTTAAGGCGATTGGAAGCGTATACTTTGAAGACACTAGTTGCTCTCCGGTGTATCTGTCATTAAACCAACTGAAGGTACACCTGCAACTGTTTGTAGCATAACCATAAGTTGAATAACGGCATCATAAGACACTGCACCGTCACCATTTACCACTACAGGTGTTTCAGGCTCCACTTTTAGATGTGCTGCAACTAATGTAGCAACTTCTTCTGCCGACATAGGCTCGTTTTTGCTTGTTCCAACTGCTAAATAGTAGTTTCCTTCTGCATCCACCGAGGCAACAAGCGGTGGTTTACTATCTTTGCTTAAAGGTTCTGCATCCGCCTGAGGTAAATCCACTTTCACCCCTTGGGTAATTAACGGTGCAGTTACCATAAAGATAATCAAAAGCACTAACATTACATCGATATAAGGTACGACATTTATCTCGGCGACTTTCCGGCGCCTAACGCGATTATACATAAGCTAATACCAACCTTAAGCTTGTTGTTCAGCGGTTGTTTGTCTTTGCAAAATACTCGAAAATTCTTCCATAAAGTTGCCGTAACTATTTTCTAGCTTTTCAACATTATGACTAAAACGGTTATATGCCATTACTGCAGGAATTGCGGCAAATAACCCCATAGCGGTGGCAATTAACGCTTCGGCAATACCCGGTGCAACCATAGCAAGCGTTGCTTGTTCAACCGCACCTAAGGCAATAAACGAATTCATAATGCCCCAAACAGTACCAAATAAACCAATATAAGGGCTAATAGAGCCTACAGTGGCCATAAATGGCAAGTGAGTTTCTAAACTATCAACCTCGCGAGAAAGTGCAACTCTCATTGCACGATGGGTACCATCAACAATAATTTGTGGCGAATAAGCATGTGTTTTTCGTAAACGGGCAAATTCACGAAAGCCTGAAACAAATAAGTTTTCAATACCATCTACCTGATCTTTTGCAGACACTTCACTATAAAGTTTACTTAAGTCAGCGCCACTCCAAAATTTATCTTCAAAACTTTGCAATTGTTCACGGGCAGCATTTAGTACTTTTCTACGTTGAAAGATCATTGCCCAACAGGCAATAGAAAACCCTAATAAGGTCAACATTACCAATTTAACCAATAAACTTGCTTCGATAAATAAATCAAAAAATGAGAGTTCAGCTGACACGTTTTAATGCTCCTAATATGCTTTTTGGAATAATGCAGGGTTTAGCAATGGATAAATCGACACACGCAACTTTAATAACAGCAGTGCATAATATTCGCTGATGCTGGTTAACAAGTTGCTGAGAAAATACCAAACTGGCAGATTTTAATCGGCTTATTGTGGTTGTTATCGTCAATAAATCATCTAATTTTGCCGATGCTTTATTGTCCATTTCTACCTTTGTGACCACAAAGCCAATGTTTTGTTCTAAAAATATTGATTGATTAATACCAAGCGCACGTAACCACTCAGTGCGGGCTCGCTCAAAAAACTTTAAATAGTTTGCGTAATACACGATCCCACCAGCATCGGTATCTTCGTAATAAACGCGAATCGCGTGCTGGTGACTACTTAATGACATTAATAACTTCTAATATTCTTAGGTAAAATTTTATTGTTCTATAGTAATAGATAAACCTCACGTCTCACAAGGGTTAAGCGCGAATCTTTGTAACAAATTCTGCAATATTTTCCAATTAGTTCACATATGCCAATATTTATAAAAACTTGTCGGCAAATGGCAACACATCAGAAGCTGTGGCCAAGCGAATCTATCAAAAATATTTCGCATTAGTTTTTCTAATGACTAATATAAATTTAATTCGTTTGTCCATTTTCACTCGTCGGACTAGAATACCTTTGTTTTCTGAGCTAGCGCAGAATGTTTGTTTCGCTGACGAATATTCCCCATAGCCCATGAATTTTGAATAGGTATTGTTACCTTTCTCTCTGACATATTTCCTGGGAACCTAATTTCCTTCTATCAACTTACATTCTAAGTTGGCCCACATAGTTTTATGTGGGCTTTTTTTTGCCTAAAATTTACCATACGTTTTCATGTTTAGTATTTAGCGCCACAATCACAAATAATACGGCATAATAATTATTCATTCTCTTTTCTTACCCTCATTAATTTTCTGACGTTACTATTAGCTGGCTTGAGCAAAGTAGGTACCTCTAATAATAAAAAAGCACCCGTAGGTGCTTTTTTATTATTAGGCTTTATATTACAAATGCCAGATATCTTAATTAGGGAAGTCCAAACCAAAATGTAAATAAGCTCGGCTCGTGGCAATGCGCCCTCGTGGTGTACGCTGTAAAAAACCTTGTTGAATTAAAAATGGCTCTAAGACATCTTCAATGGTTTCTCTTTCTTCGCCAATGGCGGCAGCAACATTATCTAAACCTACAGGGCCACCATTAAACTTATCAATAATGGCTTCAAGTAACTTACGGTCCATTAAATCAAAACCTTCATTATCAACCTCAAGCATATCTAGTGCTTTCGCTGCAGTAGTTTTACTAACCACGCCACCTGTTTTCACATCAGCGTAATCGCGCACGCGACGTAATAACCGGTTTGCTATTCGAGGCGTGCCACGTGAGCGCTTTGCCACTTCAAAAGCGCCTTCTTGGTCAATAGCCAAATTCAAAAAATGTGCAGAGCGCACAACAATTTCGGTTAAGTCTTTTGTACTATAAAACTCTAATCGCTGCACAATACCAAAACGATCTCTTAGTGGAGAAGTTAAAGCACCAGCGCGTGTTGTTGCACCAATTAGGGTAAATGGCGGTAAGTCTAGTTTAATCGAGCGAGCAGCAGGCCCTTCACCAATCATGATATCAAGCTGATAATCTTCCATTGCAGGGTAAAGAATTTCTTCAACAACGGGACTTAAACGATGAATTTCATCAATAAATAAAACATCATTTTCTTCAAGATTTGTTAGCAGCGCCGCTAAATCTCCGGCTTTCTCTAATACCGGCCCTGAGGTTGTACGGATATTCACTCCCATTTCATTAGCAACAATATTAGCTAATGTTGTTTTACCTAAACCGGGAGGGCCAAAGATAAGAAGATGATCAAGTGGTTCTTCACGCTTTAATGCCGCTGCTATGAATATTTCCATTTGTGACTTTACGTGTGCTTGCCCGGTATAGTCAGACAACATTTTGGGCCTAATAGCTCTATCTACCGATTCATCTTCACGGCTCGCTACGGGCTCTATTAATCTATCTGCTTCTATCATGTTGTACTCTTGGAAAATTTAACTTTACGGTTAAGTAATTCAGTTAGTAAATCGCTTTTGCAATAATTATAACATTGCTTTTAGCGCGTCACGGATCAGATCTTCACTATTTTTATCGGCGCCAAATACCGATTTAACGGCTTTATCGGCTTGTTGTTGACTATAACCTAATGAAACTAATGCGTTAATAGCATCACCTTTCGTATCATTAACAAAACTATTCTCTTGTTTAACATTCATTGGCATCATATGTGATAACGCATCACTACTGTCAGTTTGCCAATCTTTGAGTCTATCGCGCATTTCAATTAATAAGCGCTCAGCAGTTTTTTTGCCAACCCCTGGAATTTTAACTATCGTTGTTAAATCGTCATGAATAACACAACTTACAAATTGGTCTGCAGACATACCTGATAAAATAGCTAATGCTAACTTTGGCCCAACACCATTAACTTTGATCAGTAAGCGAAATAATTTACGTTCGACTTTATTGGCAAAGCCGTAGAGTAACTGTGCATCTTCACGCACAACAAAATGTGTGTACAAGGTTGCTTCTTGATTAAGTTCTGGCAATGCGTAAATGCTAGTCATGGGCATAGTGACCTCATAACCAATGCCGTGGCATTCAATTAAAATTTCAGGTGCTGTTTTTTCTACTAAAATACCGCGTAAACGTCCGATCACTGCCTTAACCTATAACTTAGTTGTGATAATGTCCGCCACCATAACACTAGATATTTATACAGTAAAGTTTGATATCATTATTTTTAATAAGACAGCGTATCCAAGTAGTAAGTTTTCAACGCTAACGTAAGCGCCCTCTCACTGTTTTACTGGCTTGGCCTGACATTTTGGTAATGGAGTCATGGCTATGGGCATGGCACAAAGCAACTGCTAATGCATCGGCGGCATCCGCTTGCGGTGTACCAGGTAATTTCAAAATAGTTTTAACCATATGTTGAACTTGAGCTTTATCAGCAGCGCCAGTGCCAACAACAGATTGCTTAATTTGTCGTGCAGAATATTCGGCTACACTCAGTCCTGTATTGGTAGCAGCAACTATAGCAGCACCTCGGGCTTGCCCTAACTTTAGTGCTCCTCCTGGGTTTACTCCCATAAAAACCTGCTCTATGGCAAACATGTCAGGGCTAAATTGCAAAATAAGTTCACTTACACCAGCAAATATAGTTTGTAAGCGCGGCCCTAACTCATCACCAGCGGCAATAGCTTTAATACAACCACTGCCAAGATAAGTAAAATTTCGGCCATCTTGCTTGATCACGCCATAACCTGTAATTCGTGAACCAGGATCTATACCTAAAATTATAGTCACTAAGAATTTACCTTCACTAAATACGCTTGATACGTAGAACAGTAATAATGCTAATGAAAAAAAACGCACTAATAAAGCCTACCTAGCATTTATAAGTGCGTTTTATTGAATTTACTGCCTGGCATTCACCGACAGAAATAACTTTTTTGTAAAATTACTCTGCTTTTTCTTCTGCTGTGGGCTCTTCTATGCGAGTAATACCTAGCTCAGTTAATTGTGCCGGGTTTGCTTGGCCTGGAGCATTTGTTAATGGACATGCCGCGGTAGTCGTTTTCGGGAACGCCATAACGTCACGAATAGAGCTTGCACCTGTCATTAGCATTACCAAACGGTCTAAACCGAATGCTAAACCAGCATGTGGTGGAGCACCGTATTGCAATGCTTCTAATAAGAAGCCAAATTTCTCTTGAGCTTCTTCATCACTAATACCCAAAATTCTAAATACTGCTGCTTGCATGTCTTGGTTATGAATACGAACCGAGCCACCGCCAAGTTCACAGCCATTTAATACCATATCGTAAGCATCAGATAGCGCGCCAACAGGGTTTGCTTCTAATTCTTGTGCAGTTAAATTTGTTGGTGCTGTAAATGGGTGATGAATGGCATGCATTTGACCATCAACTTCTTCAAACATTGGGAAGTCAACAACCCAAAGAGGTTTCCAATCACCTTGTAATAAGTCTAAATCTTCACCTAATTTAAGGCGTAATGCGCCAAGTGACTCACTTACTACATTGTACTGATCAGCACCAAAGAAAATGATATCGCCAGTTTTAGCATTCACACGCTCAAGTAAGGCTTTAGCGGCATCTTCAGATAAGAATTTTAAAATTGGAGACTGTAGTCCTTCCATACCAGCGTCAATGTCATTCACTTTTAACCAAGGCATACCTTTAGCACCATAAATGCCAACATACTTAGTTAACTCATCAAGACCTTTACGTGAGAATTTAGATGCACCTTGAGGCACACAAATAACAGCTACACGGCCTTTGTCGTCATTTGCAGGGCCTGAGAAAACCTTAAACTCAACATCTTTTAAGATATCAGCAACGTCAACAATTTCTAATGGATTTCGTAAGTCAGGCTTATCGCTACCAAAACGAGACATAGCCTCAGAGTAAGGCATGCGAGGGAACTCACCTAAATCAACGTCAAGCATAGTTTGGAATAATTCACGAATCATAGTTTCAGTAACTTCCATTACTTGATCTGAGCTCATGAATGACGTTTCAATATCAATTTGCGTGAATTCTGGTTGACGGTCAGCACGTAAATCTTCATCGCGGAAACATTTAACAATTTGATAGTAACGTTCCATGCCTGACATCATTAACAATTGCTTAAATAATTGTGGTGATTGTGGTAATGCGAAAAACTGACCTTTATGTGTGCGGCTTGGCACTAAGTAGTCACGAGCACCTTCAGGTGTTGCAGCCGTTAGAATTGGCGTTTCTATATCTAAGAAACCTTGTGTTTCTAATGATGCACGAACCGCAGAAGTCACTTTTGCACGAAAGCGCATACGCTCTGTCATTTCTGGACGGCGTAAATCTAAGTAACGATATTTTAAACGTTGCTCTTCTGAGTTTTTCTGGTTTGAATCTAGTGGTAACGGTGCAGCTTTATTGAGAATAGTTAATTCTAAACCTAATACTTCAATGCCACCGGTTGCCATGTCTTTGTTCACTTGACCTTCAGGACGTGCACGAACCTTGCCTTTAACTTGTACACAAAATTCATTACGTAAGGTATTTGCTTTCTTTAATACTTCTTGTAAATCAGGATCATATACAACTTGAACAATACCTTCGCGGTCACGTAAATCTAAAAATATAACAGCACCTAAATCTCGACGCTTGTTCACCCAGCCACATAAAGTTATTTCTTGCCCAATGTGAGATTCATTTACCTCACCACAATAAAGATCGCGCATGTATTTACCTTGAATTCAAATGAGTAACAGAAAATTAGTCAACAGTGACCCGAATCTATCACTTTTAATGATAAAAAATTGCCGACATTATAAAGCAATGTCAGGCAAAGTCACCTGACATTCTTTGAATAATACGAGTAATTTTTACGGTTAGTTTTTTGGCTGGTTAAAGACGTAACTGTTTTTGCCTGATGCCTTAACTTTATACATCAAAGAGTCGGCGACTTTTAATAGATCATTATCAGTATCACCGTCATCCGGATACATAGCAATACCAATACTACTACCAATAGTTGCTGATATATCAGAAGATAATTCAATCGGTTGCTGAATAAGTTTTAATACTTTCTCAGCAATGTAAGCCGCCTCATCTTGATTATGCAAGCCTGTAAGCAATAGCACAAATTCATCACCACCAAAACGAACAACGGTGTCAGAGTCTCGCACGCAGCCTTTTAGTCTTGTTGCTACTTCAATGAGAAGCTCATCACCGATATCATGACCATAATTATCATTAATATTTTTAAAGCCATCAAGATCGATAAATAAAACTGCAATTGATAATTGTTGGCGTTGATGAAATGAAATAGCTTTATTTAGTCGATCTTTTAGTAATACACGGTTAGCAAGTCCAGTTAAATCATCGTGAGTCGCCATATATTTCATTTGCTGTTCGAGACGCTTACGATTTTTAATTTCCAAATAGAGTCTGCGGTTCCACATCATAATAATAATGATGATAATCACAATCAGCACACCAATTTGCGCAGCAACCCGAACCACTACGTTTTTATCCAAGCCCGTTTCAATACTGATATCAAACCACTTTTCGTAAATTTGCTGGCTTTCGACATCTGTGATTGTCAACACCGCTTTATTGAGTACTGTTGCAAGTATTGGCAGCTTTTCGTTGACCGCAATATAATTGCCGTTGCGATCCACCTCATCTAACACTGACATACCTAGGCTAACCATGCTCTCGCGTTTAAGTAACTCGGTTCCCGACGATAAACTATCAATAAAACCATCCACCATGCCTTTTTGCACAGCAAGTAACCCTTCTTCTGTTTCATCAACTAATTTTAGCGAAATTGTTGGGAATTCATTTCTGATCACAGACACTAAATAATAGCCTTTAGTGATCGCTAATGAACGCCCTTTAAAATCATCTAAATTTAACTGGTTACCTAACTCGCGTGGGTGAATAATAACCCAAGGCATACTCCAATATGAATCAGTAAATAACACTTGTTTTTTACGTGCTTCAGTTGCCATTACACTGCCAATAGCGTCAACTTCACCTTCAAGTAGTGCTTGATAAAGAGCTTCAAAATTATCGTAGGCTGTATAATTAATATCAACATTCAATCGTTGTGAAATTAAGTTGAAAATATCTAAGTTTATGCCTTTAAAGTCACCGTATTTATCAACAAACTCTATCGGTAACCACTTTTTCGTGATACCAAATTTAATAGTACCATGTTGTTTCAGCCATAAAGATTCCGACTCGCTAAGTTTAAGCATAGCGAGTTGGCGCTTATAAAAACCAGATGATTGATCTAACTGCCATTTTTTCTCCAAAGCAACCAAATTCTCTAACGGAATTTCATCAAAACCTTCTTGAATTAATTGGGCAAGTTCGGGTTGTGACTGATTTAATAGCGCACTGATATTACGCGTAAATTGATAATCATCAAACTGAGTAAACGACGATTGTAAGTTACTTTGCACTAAATAGTGTTCAACTAAGTCTCTTTGACCAGCGATGATATCAAGCTCACCTCGTTCTGCAGACTCAAATAATGACGTATAATTATTAAAACTTACGATGTTAACTTGGTTAATATTTTCGTTAAGATCTTGAATAAACTCTCTATTAGATAATACGCCTATAGTTTTGCTCTTTAATTCAGAAATATGGGTGACTCTTTCAATATCGTTTGCTAAAAACAAACCATAATTGACACTATAAATTACCGGTCCAAGAAAAGCTTTTTTACTCGCCTCAGCGCCAAGTACATTATCAATATGAATATCGGCATGACCTTGTGTCAGTTGATTTAATTCAGGTGAATCATCCAAAAGAAACTCAACTTCTAAGCCATTGTATTGCGCCCAAAGTCGCCATAGTTCAATAAAAAAACCTTGCGCACTACCTGTTAATGACGTTTCGGAAAACGGTGCTTGCATACCAGAATATGACAAGGTGATTAAGTTGTCTGACTTATCGATACCTAGCCACTTGCGCTCAATTGCTGACTTTTCTTCAGCGCTTATTTTATCAATACCTTGCTGTACAAACGCTAATAATGGCTCATTTTCTTTTGCTACGGCAGTACTATAATCATTACTGTGATAGGGGATACGGGCAAATGCTGGAAAATTTTGATTAAGTAATGCATAAGCAGAAAAATTTTTGGAAAGCTTTTCAACACCGGCAATAATTAATATTTCATTCTTAATAGCGGCATTATATAGATCATGACGATTAGAAAATTTTCGTACCGTTAAAAACGGATACTTATTATTAATAGTTATCTCATGACTTGAGCCAGCAACAACACCAATTGTATAAGGTGTTAACTGGGAGATTTCTCGGATATTAGCAATGGAGCGATGTAAAAATAAGTGCCGACTTTGGTCGAAAAAAGCTTTACTAAAATTTAATATTTGCTCTCGTTCGAGATTCTTAGATAATCCAGCATGAATATCTACTTCAGCATTTTTAACCTGCTCAATAGTTTGCTCCCAATTCATTGGTACAAAATTGACTTCAACGCCTTGCTTTTGTGCCCATAGTCGCCACATATCAACCATTAAACCACGAGGTTTACGAGTATCATCAATAAAATGATAAGGATATGAGGTTTTATTAATGGCAACACTATAAGAAGTAATAGATTCTTGTGCGCATAAGTTAGCAGTAAACAAAAAACCACAAAGCGTCAGCATTATTTTCAGCAGCTGTGCCGTTCGATTTAACAAATTATATACTCATGATTATTGTTATAGTTAAACTCGTCATTTGTTAGCACCTTAAAAACTAACTGAATTCCAATAAATATAGCTAATTTAATGCTTAACTTTGTTTAGCGTATTTATCGTTGCAAATATCAGGTAAAATACTGCTTTAATTTAAACGTTAGTATAGTTTCGACATCATGCAAGCAACAGATACCGATTTAATTTTTTCTAACAAACAAAGTAAAATCAAAGACTTTGCATTTGACGCACAAGTCGTTGAAGTTTTTCCCGATATGATCAGCCGTTCAGTACCCGGTTATAATACTATTATTGACACTATTGGTCGACTCAGCCAGCGCTTTGTTACTGATAACAGCCATGTTTATGATTTAGGCTGCTCTTTAGGTGCTGCCACACTGGCAATGCGTAAAGGAATAACCGCCAAAAATTGTAAAATTATTGGAATTGATAGTTCCAGTGCTATGGTCGAGCGCTGTAAAATGCATGTAAATGCCTTTAAAGGCGAAACTCCGGTAGAAATACTTGAAGACAACATTCTTAATATCAATATTGAAAATGCTTCCATGGTGGTGTTGAACTTTACTTTACAATTTATCGCCCCTGAACTTCGCCAACAGTTATTAACTAAAATTGCTAACGGCTTGAAGCCTGGTGGGTTGCTATTGCTATCAGAAAAAATTGCCGACGGTGATCAAGTTTGTAATGAATTACTGATTGACTTACATCACGACTTTAAACGTGCCAACGGCTACAGCGAATTAGAAATAGCACAAAAGCGCACCGCGCTCGAAAATGTCATGCGTATAGATACCTTAGACACTCATTTAAACCGCCTACAGCAAGCAGGCTTTAACCACACTACACCTTGGTTTCAGTGTTTTAACTTTTTCTCGCTTATCGCCATCAAATAATTACTCAAACTATGATTTTATTTAACAACTTTTATCAAAAAATTGCCGGCAACCGTTTAAATCACTGGTTAAACACCTTACCTGCCCAATTAACGCAATGGCAAGAGCATCATTTGCATGGAGAATTTGCTCAATGGCAAAAAACCATAACAGCCCTTCCTAAAACATCACCTTCAAGTGTTGATATTAGCTCCACCGTTCGCGCAGGTGAACGTAGCGATATTAATGACGGCGAATACAAACGTATAGAAAATTTACTAAAAAAATTCAAACCTTGGCGCAAAGGACCATATCACATCCATGGCTTACATGTAGATACTGAGTGGCGTTCTGACTTTAAATGGCAGCGTTTAGCACCACATATTAGCGACTTAAAGAATCGCTATGTACTCGATATCGGCTGCGGAAGTGGTTATCACCTGTGGCGAATGCGTGGCGCTGGTGCCAAATTTGTCGTAGGCATTGACCCAACACAGTTATTTTTAACTCAATTTCAAGCCATTCAACATTTTGTACAGGACGATAATGTTAACTTACTGCCGTTAGGTGTTGAGCAACTTCCTGAGTTAAAAGCTTTTGATACCGTATTTGCCATGGGCGTTTTATATCACCGCCGCTCGCCTATCGACTTTATATACCAATTAAAGGCTCAATTAGCCCCAGGCGGCGAATTAGTGCTTGAAACCTTGGTAGTTGATGGCGACAAAAACACGGTTTTAGTTCCCGGTGAACGCTACGCAAAAATGCGTAACGTATGGTTTTTACCAAGTTGTGATGCTATGTGCGCCTGGCTTGAACGTTGTGGTTTTAAAAATATTCGTGTGGTAAATACCGATGTAACCGCATTGGATGAACAACGAAAAACAGACTGGATAGATACTGAGTCACTGCAAGACTTTCTTGATCCAAATGACAGCAGTAAAACGATTGAAGGTTACCCTGCACCGAAAAGGGCCATATTTATTGCTAATAAATAGCAGGATTGCCGCGCTTAGCCATATTACCGTTACCTGTTTTATTGTAGGTAACGGTCTAATACCAATTGATAAACACCTTGCTCTTTAATTAACGCGACTCCTTGGTCAAATAAATCTCTATGTTGTGCACTGTTAAAACCGGCAGAATACTCTCGCTCATCAAAAATTTGGTGAATAATAAAGTGCTGATTATAACGACCACCAACATGTGTTTTAACAAAGTGCTTAAAAATATTAACATCCAAAATAATCACTTCTGTACGGCGCGAGAATAACATTTCTATTTGCTGGTTTTGATCTGCAATTTCTCGGTAATCAGTCGATAAACTAACGCTGGCATTATAATCATCGCCTAGAAACTTTTTTGCATTTTGAAAGGCTACAATACTTTTTCCAGACAATCCTTTTACTGAATCTACGCGAACTTCACTATCTGTTAAACTAACGGCAACATTTTGATATTTAATATATGGTTTAGAAACAAATATGCTTGGGTGCTGATAATCTGCTGGCAGTGTAGTAATTCCGTCAGCATTAAACCGTTTAAAACCGCTAATACTTCGCCCTAATGGTAAATGGGTAAAATTCACCTGTTGATTAACACTAATAAATGCTTCACGAACAAGATCTAGCTGCAAGCCAGCGCCATTCTCTTCAATAATAAATGGTGGTTTAGGTAAGCCTGCTAACATATCTATTTGTGGAGAAATAGGCTTAGTTTTATCGATAATAACTTCAGTTGCATTATCAATAGCCCCTATAGCCCTATTTGGCAACAAGAAAAATAATAAAACAACCAGGCAAAATATATTACGGTTATCTCTCACGAATAAAACTGCTCCACGTTAATGCTATTTGCTGATGTAAAAAACATGCTAGCTATTGCGCTAGCCCAGGAAAGTTCGCTAATGTAACTATATTGTGCTCAGAATACAATTATCTTAATCTAACGTTCAATTAGACTCCTGTAAATAATAATAAACTATATGTAACATTACTGTTAACTCAAAGAAACGTAGAGGTATCATGGACAATCCTTGGCTAGTAAGACGACTAGAACGTGTTGCAAATCGACATCAAGATCACCGTAGCCCTTTTCAGCGTGACCGCGCAAGAATATTGCACTCAGCCGCTTTTCGCCGACTACAATCAAAAACACAAGTAATGGGCAGTGGCCAAAGTGACTTTTATCGTACTCGCCTCACTCATTCATTAGAGGCTGCTCAAATCGGCTCTGGAATTCTTGCGCAAATCCGTAACAAATATCCACAACAAAGCCAGCAACTTTTCCCAACAGACGACAGTTTAATTGAATCTTTATGTTTAGCTCATGATATTGGCCACCCCCCTTTCGGACATGGCGGCGAAGTTGCTTTACATTACATGATGCGCAATCATGGTGGCTTTGAAGGTAATGGCCAAACTTTTCGTATTGTTAGTCATTTAGAACCCTTTAGTGAAAACTTTGGCATGAACTTAACCCGTCGAACGCTTCTTGGGTTAATCAAGTACCCTCAAGTTATTGATGAGCTGCAATGCCAACCGTTGCCTTTGGCTCCTAATTCAACAAGACAACTAAAAGCAAGTCAATGGCACCCACCTAAAGGTTTATATCAAGACGATAGCGAGATGATTGATTGGGTATTATCGCCTTTATCAATCGAAGATAAAGAGCAATTTCAACAAGCTATTGTAAAACCCGGTGCTCACAAGAAAACTCAGTTTAAATCACTCGACTGCTCAATAATGGAATTAGCAGACGATATTGCGTATGGCATTCATGATCTAGAAGACGCTATTGTTACCGGCGTTGTTTCACAGCACGACTTTCACCAACAGGTTATTGTTAAACTGCAACAACTAGATGATCCTTGGATAAAATCATACAGCGAAAATTTAGCCAGCAAACTTTTTGACAACCAACGTTTTATTCAAAAAGAAGTCATCGGTGGCTTAGTGAATTACTTAATTACTGCAGTAGAGCTAGTGGATATAAGCCGAGAGAAATCTGCCGACTTTCAGGAGCCACTACTTAAATATAATGCCGTGCATCCTCCAATTGCAGAAAAAACCTTACAAATATTTAAAGATTTTGTATATCAATATGTTATAAAACAAACTTCAATTCAGCAATTAGAGTATCGTGGTCAACAAGTGGTTATGGAGCTATTTGAGGCATTAGCTTCCGATCCTGAACGCTTATTACCGAAAAGTACGGTATTACGTTGGCAACAAGCACAAGAAAATGGAACAAATTCATATCGAGTAATTGCCGATTACGTTTCAGGCATGACAGATGAATACGCAACTCGCCTCTACCAAACTTTATTTTTACCCATTGGGCAAACTGGCTTTGGTAAACATGACTACTAGTGCATAGTAATCATCACAAGCATGACATAAAAAATTTAATACTGAATTTTCAACATAAATGAGCAAAAGAGAAGTTATCTACTAATGGCGAATATGCTAGATATTTATGCAGGTAAAAATGCCTTAAAAACAATTCAACAACACGGTTTTAAACAAGAACTATTTACCACTATGCTCGGTGCTAACGGTGACCTAAAGTGGTTACCTTTGTATAGCTAAACACCGATTTTTATACAAAAATGTGCACGACTATTTAATCCGAAGCGTTAATAGTTACACCATAAGACACTTAAAACATTAAGAACTTTTAAGTAAATTTCACATATTGCTCATGTTTTTATACTAAGAAATTATTCTCTTAATATTCAGTTTAAGTATACGAATTAAGCGCTGGCGTCATAATGACGTGGTATTGACGCTACCCTGTCGTCACCTAAAATTTATAAATAAGGGTATAACTTAAATACTTTGAATTTTATCGAATACCTAAAATGGAAATAATCAGTAATAAAAAAATTAAGCTGCTTAGACTTGAGCATGGCTGGTCTCAAGAACGCCTAGCAAAAGTTAGTGGTTTAAGCTTAAGAACTATTCAACGTATTGAAGCTGGAGAGTCTTGCTCAGTTGAATCAAAACTTTCACTGGCATCAACATTTGATGTTGCGCCCAAAGATTTAACACAACTAAAACACCAATCTCAGGGTGATAATGAATTAGACATTCCTAGATGCATTTCTTTACTGTCAATTCTTAGTACATTGATTCTTTTGGTAAGCATATCAGGCGGAATAGCATTGTTTGCAGATTACATATCATTTCTGATTCTTGTAATCATGTCCTTAGCTTTAACAATTATGTCAAAGAGTGTTCAAGATACTTTAATGGTTCTCAAGCTATTTAAGTGGCTTGTATTCAAACCATACCCCGTAAAAAAATTAGCTGCACGAATTAGAACGCTTCATAAACTAACAATTCACCTCTATTCATCTAGCATTTTCATTTCATTAATTGGTTTGCTTGGTGTTCTCGGTCAACAAGATCTGAATTTTTCTCAAATTCATTTGTATTTATCAATTATTGGTTTACCAATCCTTTACGCTGTAATGATTTCAGAAATGATTATTCGCCCAATAAAATGTAAAGCAGAAATTTTACTCTGCATTGACTGAGCAAGATAAAAAGGAAAAAATGAATTATATAAAAATATTAGCTTTATTAATCTTAATAAATATTAGCTTTAGTACTCTTGCCAAAAAATTTCACTTTATTGATGAAATATTGAAAAAACAAATAGCATCAGAAGCCCCTGGTTGTAGTGTTGCGATCACAAATAAAGATAGCAGTTCATACTTTTCAAGAGGAATGGCAAGCTTAGAGTATCAAACTAATTTATCAAGCCAAACTCAAATGCTCACAGCCTCAACAAGTAAGCAATTCCTTGGCTATGCTATTTTGCTATTAGCAAAAGAAAGCTTAATCAATTTAGATGATAAAATCGAAAAATATATCCCTGAGTATAAAGCTTTTCATGGAATAAAAATTCACCAGCTTTTAAATCACACTTCTGGCATTAGAGATCACTGGGGAATATTCGAGTTAATGGGCAAGAGCCTATACGATGAATATAAAACATCATTAGTAGAACAAACATTAATAGGATCTAAGACAGATTTCTCCCCGAATGAACGTTACTTATATTCAAATGGAGGATATTTTTTACTTACTAAAATAGTTGAGAAAGTTACTCAACAATCATTTTCTATCTATATGAAAAAGGCTATTTTTCAAAAAATAGGAATGAAAAACACCTACTATTTTGATGACTATACAAAGATTATCAAAAATAGGGCTGACGGTTACTTAACCGATGAAAATAAAAACTTTTTTGCAATGAGAACACATTCGGAAATAGTAGGCCCTGGTCATATAATAACAACAATAGAGGACTTTTCTCTTTGGGCAAAGTTTCTTCTACATACAAACTTAAGCGATCTATACTCACCGTTAGCAAAATTTAATGGCAGCAAGTTAGGTGGTGATGTTAGTTATTACGCAGGATTATTTAAAGAAAAGTTTAATGGGCTGCATGTATACCAGCATGCTGGTTACTATGAAAACTGGAGGCAAGGTTTTAGTCTATATCCCGATAAAAACATTGCGATTATTTCCCTATGCAATCGCGCAGATATATCCACTAACAAGTTAAACTACTCGATAGCAAGAAACTTATTTTCATGGCCAAAAAGTGAAATAACTCGAAGTTCAAGTACAAGCGTCAAAACAGGTTTGTTTTATAATAAAGAGTTAAATGAATTCATTTATATTGAAAAACATAAAGAGCAATTTTACTATCTTAGTCCTAATAACTCCGCATATGCAAAACTTAACTTTAATAGTAATAAAAATCTCTATAATGGCGTTAACTTTCAACAAAACAATACCTTTAAGTTTTCGGAGGATGAAGTATTATTTTCTAGCCCTGTCATATCAGGGAGTTTTCATAAATTAAACTTCAAAAATAAAATTACTCAAGAACTTAAGTACATTGGTAGATATAAAAGCATAGAAAAATTGGGCGAAATAAAAATCTTTTATGCCAACAATAAGCTTGTCATGGAATTAGAAAATATTGGTACAATCAAATATGATCAATCCACTGAAGGCGTTTGGGTTGACCAAGATAACATGTCAACTATTTCATTCACACAACAAGATGAATACATTGAATTAAACCTTTCTTTAAAGCATATGAAAAATGTAGAGTATAGAAAATCAACTTGAAAGTAATACTCCCATTAATAGCCTCTATTCTCATATCAGCTTGTAGTAGAGATATACCTCAATTAAAAGCTTTAAAAAGCTTTCAGTTTCTTGCTACCTCATTACTCGAGGCTGATATTTCCGATGACGCTTCAATTCTTGCTTTACTTTCAGTTGATACCATATCTGTTTGGTCAATAGAAACTAGAGAATTAATCCAAAGGTGGGAACTAGAAACTCTTAAAGGCCATCAATATTTTGTCTCGCTTTCAAAAAACAAACAATTTGTCGCAAGCGCAGATAAAAATAAAGTCACTATATTTGATTTACGAACCAAAGAAATAAAAAGCACATGGAACATCAATGGCTTTTCCTCGTTATCAAAAATTACTTCTTTAAAGCTAAATGATGACGGAAAAAAAATATTCATTGGTCTAAATGAAGGTACCATTGTCCAAATTGATTTAAATAATAATACAAAGTCACTATTTAAAATGCATAGCTCCAATGTGAGCTTTTTAGAGCTTGCTGAAAATGGGAAATATGTTTTATCAGCAAGTGTTGATGGCAGTGTAATTTTATTTAATACGTCAACGGGCAACAAGCTATCGAGTGTCCAAGCGAATACAAGAATTACCAGCCTAGTCTTAGATTATCAATCTAGTCAGTTTTTTTATTCTGACGCATTGAATAAGCATCAAGTCATTGACCTAAAAAACTCAACGGTGATTTCATCATTAAATTATTTTGAGCGATTCAAATACTTTAGAAAAGGGATATTTATTAATGAAGGTAAAAAATTATTCAATTCTACACCTAAAAACCAATTAGCGATATGGGATATAAAAACGGGAAAACAAGTCCAAAAAGGGAACATTAAATCACTCTCTTTTGGATCTACAGTACTGGATGTAGCCTTAAAAGAAAATAATGACGTGTTAACAATATCTTCAGATGGAATAATAGAAACTTGGCACATCAGCGAAAACAGTCAAATTTAAACGTGTTAGCATAACAATCCAAAACTCAATAAAATGAAAAGCAAAACTCCTACCCACAAATAAATCATAATAAAAGTGATTTATTTAGACATTAGTTAGCTTGCTAAAAGCTCTTATGAGGGTGTATTTATTAAAAACTTTAACATTAGACGAATATGCTAGATATATATGCAGGTAAAAATGCCTTAAAAACAATTCAACAACACGGTTTTAAACAAGAACTATTTACCACTATGCTCGGTGCTAGCGGTGGCCCAAAGTGGTTTTCATTATTTGGCTTAGACAAATTTTTATTTGGCGAATATTTTAAAAATAGGACAACAGAGCTAAATTTAATTGGCTCTTCTGCTGGTGCGTTTCGATTTGCTGCGCTAAGCCAACAACAGCCTGTTGAGGCCATAACACGCTTAGCAACACTATACTCACAAACACAATATTCTCAAAATGCTAATGCTACTGAAATAACCGACAAAGCCATTACTTTACTTAACGAGGTATTAGGTGAAAAAGGCTGTCGTGAAATTATCAACAACCCGATATTTAAAGCACATTTTGTCGTTGCAAAATGCCAAGGTTTAACGTCATTTGAGCATAAATTTCCATTAATGTTAGGACTAGTGGCCAGCATGGTATTTAACCAAGTTGACCGTGGCCTACTCGCGAAACAATATCAACGTTTTGTTTACCACCATCCAAATAGCAAACTTAAAGTACACGACAATTTTAACTTCAACACCCAATACCAGCCATTAAACCAAGAAAATTTAGCGACAAGCTTATTAGCCTCTGGCTCTATCCCCATTGTAATGAAGGGCATACAGGATATTATTGGCTCACCAAAAGGCATGTATCGTGATGGCGGCATTATTGATTATCATTTTGACCTTGATATTACACCAGCTAATGGTCTAACACTTTATCCGCACTTTTCTTCTATGCCGAAGGCCGGTTGGTTTGACAAAAACTTGAATCGAAAGGTTAATGCCAAGTACTATGAAAATACCGTGATGCTAGTGCCATCGAATGAGTTTATCGCTCGGTTACCGTTTGCAAAAATACCCAATAGAAAAGACTTCACTGATTTAGATGCAAAAACGCGATTAGATTACTGGCAAACTGTATTAAGAGAATCTGACTATTTAGCAGAAGAATTCGCCAAAGTTATAGCAACATCAAGAACTGAAAATATCAGGTTGATAGAATAACCTAAAATGGTCACAGCAGGGAATGATAAGTATATGGCTAAGCCACCACTGGTAATTTGGGATAACAATACCTTTGCAACAGGGATAGAAGAAATTGATAGCCAACATAAAATATTAGTTGGCTACATTAATGACTTAGCTTGGGCTATTGATAATAAACAAGATAAACAACTTATGTCGGCATTATTTGATAAGCTTTGTGATTACACACAATTCCACTTTCAAACAGAAGAAGCTTATATACTTGCCCTTAATAAAAATGACTGCTTATTACATCAGTTGCAACACAAACATTTTATTGAGGAGCTTAACCGCATCATAGCGCTCGGCGAAACAATAAAAATCTCCGAAGAGTTACTTTATTTTTTAACCGACTGGCTGCTACATCATATCCAAATAGAAGATAAAAAGTTCTTCCAGTAACTAATGTATCAACAGCAGATGCACTTACTCTTTTTGTTGAAAAAAACAGTACTTTAAGAAATTTTTAATTTAAGAAGCTTTCTGATAAATAGCACATACGGCACCAGCGGGGTCTTTAATCACTGCATATTTATCACTACCCATTGATTTAATTTCCGTTACTAATTCGCCGCCGTTATTTTTCACCGCCACGATTGAGGCATCAATATCGGCGACTAAGAAGTAAGGCAACCACGCTGGTGGTAAATCCTTATTTACGCCCTGAGCATGACAAATGCCACTAACAGCGGCACCATTAATGGGTTCAAGCATAGCGTAATCGTCATAATCTCCCATCGAAACACTTTCTGTTTTCCAGCCAATAACATCTTGATAAAATGATTTTACTTCTCCAGCATTTTCGACCGATAAATCAAGCCATGCCATGGTACCTATTTTACTTTCACTCATTATTTCTCTCCGGTGATATCGTTCGCTTTATTAAATTTTAGGGTTTCTCGGATAAAATTTGTCAGGTAAAGCATTTATATGCTCGAAAAAACGTGTGTCTTTATAAGGTAGCTTCATAAAGCCAGAAATACCAAAACCAGTAATGGTAGGTAACAACTGTAGTAACTCAGTTAAACACTGCTTAAATTCAGCTTCTTTGTCGTGGTTTAATAACATTAAATAGCTATGAATTTTCAAATGCTTTGGTAATACTTCAAAAATAATACACCCGGTATGGTGAATTTGATTCATTCTTGCCAAAACGGCCATTATTTCATCGGGTAGATACAAATATTCGTCGGGATCTTTACCATCTTCAAAATAGGAATGTAGGCGAGTAACATCGTCGATATCAGCAACATCGCTAATGTCATATGGTATAAACTGCTCGCTCGCAGCCTTAAATGGCAACGCTTCATTCTCGCGCTCTACGTGCAGAGTATTACGAGCATCAAACAAGCAACTTTTAAAAACCCCGACTCGGAAAATACCTTGTGCTAACCTAACCATGTTATTCACCGCACTTTGAAAGGATGCTTTTAATTTCGGATCAAATAACGATAAATTCGAATCAATATAAACCCCATCTTTTTCCCAGCGAACGGCTAAGCCCCCCACCACAGGGAAGTTCGCTAAGCGGCTTACTGCAGCAATAAAGGCTTTTTCGGTGTCTCCCATCCCCATGAGAAAGTTTTTATAATATTTTTCCAGTTGTACATCATCAATACCACTCAATTGCTCTCGATCAGAAGACTCTCGTAAAAATGACTTACGCGAGCCATAAACAACGGTATCGATATTTTTATTATAATTTTTACACCACACTGGCACTAAAGGTGAAATTTCAATGGCTAGTGGCGGTTCAGCTAATACAGTATTTTTTAGTAAACTAAGGTGCTGAAAAAAGTAATCTCCGGCTTTATTTCTAGTCGCTCTATCATTGCTGAGCATACCCGTTAATATTTGTGCTAACAATTTAGGTAAGCCTAAAGACGAAGGGGGAATAACCGCACTACCATAACGACAAGATTGCCCAGAAGCTATGGCATATAAGGTTGCAGCTAGGCCTTGTTCATCAAATCGTGGCGATGACATTTCACCACTAATTTGCTCAGGGCCAATGAAATAAACATCTCCTAAACGGGCATTACTATTTTGTAAGTCACTGCTCATTAAGTCCATGATATTATTCGCCGTTGTATGACCGTATATATCAAGCTGTGCGGTAACTGCTGAGCCCCAATCAACCAAATAAACTTTTTCAGTTTTCTCATCAAATACTACGTTCGACGGTTTTATGTCGCCATGCACATAAGGTTTACCTTTAACATGTTGGCTGGGGTCACGTAGATAATGTAAAATATCAGCAAGTTGCAAGGAAATTTTTACCACTAACTCTGCCGGTAACGGGCCTTTTTTATGCGATAACTGCTCTAAATCTATTCCCGGCGCGCGCTGCATATGAACAATGGATTGCCGTTTAATTTTGTAATATTCAATAATATTAGGAATGCGACTATGAGCAAGTTCACCTTGAATTTCAGCTTCATCTGCTAAACGGTCTTGCACATGTTGTGGCAAATTTATTCGAGAAAACTTAAAAACTTGGGACTGCCCTGCTTCATCATCACCGCCAAAAACAAAACCGAATGCCCCTTTACCAATTAAGGAAATATTTTTATAACCCAACAAACTTAATTGTTGCTGACAAAGTTCAACCCATTGTTTTAACTTGGTCGCATCTTCATGGTTAAGTAAATATATTGATTGCTCTTCGGCAATATAAAAATGCTGGAGTTTCTTTTCTACCACCGTCAACCTCAAAGAAAATGCACTGTAATTGTTTATCTATCATCAAAAGTACAACACAAGACATTGGCTATTCGAGAAACGACTGCAAAAGAGAAGAAAATAACCGCCTGTATTGTCTGAATAAAATCATACCATGATTTTTCAAGATTAGAGGTTAATAAAAAATAAAGCTTAGCAACGGCGTTAAGGTAAAAATAATAATTAACTTTAGTGTTGCTGGCGTGAGATTAACGCGGTGAATTTAGGCAGTATATCGGTATTATTCACCAAAGACTTTTGTTGATCTAACTGATACACTAATCTGTGGTTAATCGTGAAATTTATTTGCTTGAGCAACTGCCGAGTTGTGTCTTGGTTACTCAGCTCATCCGTAATTACATAACTAGCTTTTGGGCTCGTTAATATTTGACTACATGCCGATAAAAATATCAGCATAATAAAAAAGCTAACTTTGCAGTAATTCATTTCGGGTAAACGTGTCTTACTAATGACCAAGTTTAATGGCACTTTGAAAAGCATATTTTATAAAAATTGAACAGTGAACTCTGCTCGATGATGATGCATCAAGTAATATTTTGTACGATTATCATTTAACCTAAGCCACTAATTTACTAAGCAAAAATGTAACTCAGATAAAAGGTACTTAAAAAAGTTTAAATATTATCAGTCGATGTAACATTACTGTCACAGTGAAAAAGTATCATAACCCAACATAGCATTGATATGTAGAACAGAACTCTCTCTAGAATTTTATTGGACTTTCCCTATGTCTATTGCCCTAATTTAATAACAAGTGTTGTTAAATTGGGGCTTTTTTTATCTTTTCATTAATTGACTAGCGATTGCTATATTAAGACCGAATGGCTGTAAAGGCTCATGTGCTCAAGGCATTGCCTGCATGGATGTAGGTACTTAGTTTTGTCTGGAACTTAAAAATTGACCACTCTTCGACGTAATGCCTATAGCCATGGAGGCTGTGAAGGGCCTGTGCATCGCCTCTCTTTCACATCCGTGTATTCGAGACATACCGTACATCATGAATATCACCCTCTTTCACACCCGTGTGTTCGAAACATACCGTACATCATGAATATCGCCCTATTTCACATCGACATACATGGAGGTATTAATGCCTTGTAGCCATGGATGGCTATGAAAGGCCATGTGATCGGGGTATACCATTCATCCTGAATATCGCCCCTCTTTCACATCCTTGTGATCGGGACATACCATTCATCCTGAATATAAAAAGCCTGCATAGTGCAGGCTTTTTAGTAACAAATAATCAGTAAAGACTAAGACATATGCGCTAGCATATTACTTGGCTCTTCAAGGAATGACTTCCATAGATTACAAAAACGAGCAATAGTACCGCCATCAATTGTGCGGTGGTCGCCAGACCAACTTACTTGCATAATTGAACGAGCTTCAACTTCACCTTTATCATTAAAGCGAGGTAGTTTTTGTAGTTTACCTAAAGCAACAATTGCCGACTCAGGCTTGTTAATAATAGGTGTTGCCACGGTACCACCAATAGCGCCAATATTTGAAATGGTAATAGTACCACCTTTCAAATCTTCTGCTGGCACACGCCCTGAACGCGCATCATTCGTTAAACGCGTAATATCAACAGCTAAATCAATAATTGATTTAGTTTGTACTTGTTTAACATTTGGTACTAACAAACCAACTTTTGAGTCAACGGCCATACCAATATTATGATCATCAAAATAAGTTAGTTCTGTACAGTCTTCATTCACTTGCGTGTTAACTAATGGAAACTGCTTCAATGCTAACGACATTGCTTTCATAAAGAACGGCATCATAGTTAATTTGATATCTTGCTTAGCGTAAACTTCTTTAAGTTCACCACGAAGTTTAATCAAATTAGTCATGTCTATTTCTTCACAATAAGTAAAGTGAGGAATCGTTGATACAGAATTCACCATAGCTTTCGCCATCGCCGCTTTAACACCACGAATAGGCTCAACTCGAGTACCACCACTAACCTTTCCTACAGCTGCAGTGTTAACTTCTGTCGCTGCTGGTGCTTCATTAAAGGCGACAACATCTTCTTTATAAACACGGCCTTTCTTACCACTACCTGGAACTTGGTGAATATCAACATTCAGCTCACGAGCAACACGACGCACTGCTGGGCTTGCTACAGCTTTTTCATTAACAACTTTAGCATTGGCTTTCACTGGTGCAGGTTTACTTGGTGCAGCTGGTGCTACTTTCACAGCTTCAGTTTTTGGCGCTTCGGCATTATGTACAGCAACACTAGCAGTGACAGAGCCAGATATTTCAACGGCAAATAAAGGCGAATGAACTTTAGCTATTTCACCTTTAGCATAATAAAGCTTAACCACTTTACCATTATGCATAGCTGGAATTTGAACTAACGCTTTATCTGTCATTACATCAGCGATAGGTTGATCTTCTTCAATCACATCGCCTTCAGCCACTAACCATTCAACCAATTCACATTCAACAATACCTTCACCAATATCTGGCAAAATAAAGTCTTCAATTTGACTACCTGATGCTGCAGGTACATTGCTTTCAGCGACGGCTTGAACAGCTGGCTCTTCAACAACAGCATCTGCTGCTACTGGCGCACTTGCTGTTTCACCCGCTGGCGTCATGGCAAATAATGGCTGATGCACTTTTGCAATATCGCCTTTTGCATAATAAAGTTTATCAACAACACCTGAATGCATCGCAGGAATTTGCACTAACGCTTTATCCGTCATTACATCGGCTACTGGCTGATCTTCTGCAATCACGTCACCTTCTGCTACTAGCCATTCAACTAGTTCACATTCAACAATACCTTCACCAATATCTGGTAATATAAAATCAATACTCATGCGATAAAGTCCTAGTAATTCATACTGTTTTTAATGGCTTCGTAGATCTTCAAATGATCTGCAGCATATTCTTTCTCAAGTGCTAATGGGTATGGTGTGTCCATACCACATACACGAGCGATTGGCGCTTCTAGGTGTAAGAAACATTCTTGCTGAATAGTTGCCGCTATTTCACTGGCAAAACCTGCCGTTAACGGCGCTTCTTGGCTAACCACAAAACGACCTGTTTTCGTTACTGAATTAGCTACAGTTTCAACATCCCAAGGTAAAATGGTACGTAAATCGATAATTTCACATGAAATACCGTCAGCTGAGGCTATCTCTGCTGCTTTTTCTACGATCTCCATTTGAGCGCCCCACGCTAGCAACGTAATGTCGCTACCTTGTTGCACTACTTCAGCTTTACCTAATGGTAACTGGTAATCTTCTTCAGGTACTTCGCCAACTGATGCACGGTATAAACGCTTAGGCTCAAAAAATATTACTGGGTTATCGTCACGAATTGATGCTAATAACAAACCTTTTGCTTGATATGGATTTCGAGGTACTACAACCTTCAAGCCTGGCGTATGCGCAAAATAAGCTTCAGGCGATTGGCTGTGATATAAACCACCAGCAATACCACCGCCGTATGGCGTACGAATAGTGAGTTTACCAACATCAAACTCATTACCACTACGGTAACGGAATTTAGCCGACTCATTAACAATTTGGTCAAAAGCTGGGAATATATAATCAGCAAATTGGATTTCAGCAATTGGCGTACTACCCTGTGCAGCTAGACCATTAGCAAAACCAATAACACCTTGTTCTACCAATGGTGTATTGAAACAACGGTTCTTACCGTACTTCTCTTGTAAACCACTAGTTGCACGGAAAACACCACCAAAGTGTCCTACATCTTCACCAAAGCAAACTGCACGATCATTTTCAGCCATTACCGTATCAAGCGCATTATTAATCGCTTGTAATAAATTCATTTGCGCCATTACTTAATTCTCCCTGCAGTAAACGGGTAAGCTTGCGGATACTTTTTAATATGTACTTTTAACTGTTCAAGTTGTTCTTGTAACAACGGTGGAGCTTGGTCGTAAACGTCCGTCACTAAATCTTCAACTGGCGGCTTATCAATTTTTTCAGACACTTTTACTGCAGCTAAAACTTCTTCACGAAGTTTTTCAAATAACTCAGTTTCTTGTGCTTCATTCCACCAACCTTGCGCCAACATCCAGTTCTTCATTCGAAGAATAGGGTCATGCTCTTGCCACTTAGCTTCTTCTTCACGGGTACGGTAGCCTGATGGATCATCTGAAGTTGAATGCGCACCTAAACGGTAAGACATAGCTTCAATTAGTACTGGCTTTCCTTCTTTAACAGCATATTCACGCGCAAGTTGCACAGCTGCAATTACCGCTAAAATATCGTTGCCATCGATACGTAAAGTCTTCATACCGTAACCAACACCACGTGAAGCAATACCATTACCCACGTACTGTTCATCAGACGGTGTTGAAATGGCATAACCATTATTACGACAGAAGAAAATAACCGGCGACTGATGTACTGCAGCCATATTTAAACCAGCATGAAAATCACCTTCAGAAGCTGCACCCTCACCAAAATAACAAATGGTAACAGCGTCTAAGCCTTGCATTTTTTGCCCGTAGGCATAACCAGCAGCTTGTGGTATTTGTGTGCCTAACGGTGATGAAATCGTCATATAGTTCAATTCATTACTACCGTAGTGAATCGGCATTTGACGACCTTTACCTAAATCTTTTTCATTACTGAACATTTGGTTCATAAAGTCTTCAAGGCTAAAACCTCGAAACATTAATGCGCCTTGTTCACGATACTGCGCCATGATCATATCTTGATCTTTTAGGCCTGCAGCACCACCAACACTTGCGGCTTCTTCACCGAGTGCTGCCATATAGAAACTGATGCGACCTTGGCGTTGTGCCGCCACCATGCGCTCATCTAAAACACGATGAAATGCGAGCGTTTTGTATGTTTTAGTGGCAAGTTCTTGATCAATTTCTGGCATGGTAGCATTTTCATAGATGCTACCATCTTGTTTCAATATTTTAAGGATTGGAATTTCAACTGAATGACCATCAATAAAAGCTGGTTGATGTACTACCGGGCTTTCGTTATATACGTCAGTGTTCATAGCCTTCTCTTTTTTATTAACCTTGAATGACAAGGTGACATTTTACATTCACAAATTATTTACCATTGAAAGTATAGAAGCTTTCACGGTGAGGTGAATATTTATGTCATTGTTATGAATTGTTGGTTGTAATAATCGCAAGCACTTTACCTTTACGTAAACTGAAAAACAAGTTTAGTGATCAAAGTTAGTGCTTTTATTTGTATAACGGCGAGCATAATTCTTTACAGTTATACCCGCACATAAATACCTGACCATATGCTTAGTTATGCAGGAATAATTTGTTATTCAATATACATAGCATCTGCACTATTTATATTAGTCAAAGCTAAGTTATTAATTCGCTTAAGTAAGTGTTGTTGGTGTAACGGTTAACATAGCGCGTTGACCAATTGCCACATTAGCATTTGGGAAAATAATGGCTTCACCATCTTGTTGGGTTTTCACCTCAGCACCACCATCAACAGCCAATACATGCCCTTGTGGGAAATCCGTAAAGTTTTCAACGTCATCTGCAAACGTTAAGGAAAAGTCCTCATGATGGCGATCAATCACTTGCGATATTTCATACAAATTAAAATCTTCTGCTTGATACGGCGTTAGTTCAAGATCTTGCCCTGATACTAAACGTGTTAAAGTTTCACGCACTTGCACAAATTGCGTCATATCATTTTCGCCAAATGGGCGCACTTTACCTAGCTCTACAGTGAAAGCATCAGCACCAAATTCATTTGAAGAAAAATAGCTAAATGTGGTCGTTGGCGAATGAGAAAGCAACACAGTACTAACACCACAAGCATTTAAAAATGCAAGTTGAGATTTTTTACGTGGTGCGCCATGAAGAAACGGATAAACAGCAAATTTGTCGCATTTAGAGCCACGAATTGCCGTATGTAAATCGTAGTGGCATCGATGACGTTCACCACCATTTGCACAAGGTAATTTACTGCCAACTTCAAAAAATTCACGTACGGTATTTTCTAACAATAATGCTCTGTGACGCTCTTTATTAATTAGGCCTGGGCCGTTTCCTTGGTCTTGTGAATGACCACCTGAAAATAAACGATTCATATTTTCTTCTACAAAGCGCTCAGCAATGTTCATTGATGCTGGATTTCCAAAAATAAACAATACACGCTCAGCTAGCATTAACTCACCACGAATTAGCTGGCCAATAATATCACTGCAAATTTCAATTGGCGCAGTTTCATTACCATGCACCGCACTTGATAAAACGATATCTTGACTAGTTTCACGATCCAGTGGTTCAAAGGTAATTAACCCTGTTTCTAAAACTGACACTTTGCTTTTTGATTGCGATGTTTGATGAACAACTTCAAAGCTGAATTCACCACCTGGTAGCGACCATTCATTGGCACGTGTTATAGATAAGAAGTCACCACTTTGTTGTAATCTTGATGCCAAAGTAGTTGTTGAATTTGTTATATCGCTCACGCCGAATCACCTATTGTCGTATCTGTTGTATGGTAAATTTTAATTTAAAAACTTTCATACACTGTAATAATTGCGCGCTATTGTACAGGATTTCGCGAGATACGTCTTGCCTGTGATGTATGTGCATCACCGACAAAATAGTACAGTCTTCCCTGCTCGTTAATCTTTAAACAGCTAAATCGAGTTAATATTGCGAACAGAGCGTTAGCAAGGCTTGTTATGAAAAAAGTGGAGAGAATAGCAGCCCATAAACGCAGGGCTGCCTTGAAGTACTTAATCTATTTGGACTCTGCCAAGCTAGCACTACTATCAATAGCAGAACTAATAATCTCACCATCAGCAATTTCAATAATATCATCTTGTGGTTGGATTAACTCTCGATGATGACTGATCATGATCACATGCATTTCTGTCGCTAAACGTCGTAATAAAGCCATTAATTCAGTTTTATTTCTGCTATCAAGCGCAGACGTAGGTTCATCGAGTAATAATACTTTTGCTTGACGCAGTATTGCCCGTGCAATAGCAAAACGTTGCTTTTCTCCGCCAGAAAATTGATGTGCCTGTTCTGAAACAATTTGTTCTAAATTTTGATTAATTCGTTGTAACCAGCTTTGTAAACCAACCGAGACTAAAACATCCAAAATATGTTTATCACTAATGGTGTTATCCAAACCTAAGGTAAGGTTTTGACGAATGCTGGCATGTAGTAATTTAGGCTCTTGGTCAACCCAAGCAATCACTTGCCGAACAGAGTGAAGGTTATAGTGACTGAGTGCTTTACCGTTAATAAACACAGAGGCATGGGTTTCCGGGTAAAAACCTAAAAACTGGTTAAGTAAAGTACTTTTGCCGCTACCACTTTCACCTAACATAATTGTTAAGCCCTCGGCAGAAAACTGGCAACTAATATCTTTAAGAATGTATTTATCGTTGCGGACAAAACTCAAGTTTTTAACTGCTAATGTTGATACTTGTTCTAGTACTGCAGGAGCGTCATTATGTTCAAGCGGTAGCTTGTTAATTTCCGATAATCGGCTCGCTGCGCCCATGGCTTTATTCAAGTTACTAAAAAACATAGCCATCGACATTAACGGGAAAGCCAAACCAAACAAATACAGTAAGAATGCGGTTACAGTACCTAAAGTAATTGAACCTTGTTTTAGCCAATATGCCGAAAATGCTAAAATGGCGATCATACTGATCATCAAAACAAGATTGGCAATGGGCCCAATAAGTGCAAGTACTTTAGTTGCCCGCATTTCTTGTACAAAACACTCGTTTAGCAGTTCATTTGACTGTTGATGCAATTGCGATCCTGCATTATGAGATTTAATCAACTTACCATAACGTAGCCATTCAGTAACATATTTTAATAAGTTAGCTTCTGCTGCTTGTGTCGCCTTACCAATATTGTTCATCATCAACGCAATTGGCGTAATAAGCACAAAACCCGCAACCACACAACTTACCAGTACTAATGTTAAGCGCCAATCAAGCACAAACATTATGGTAATAACAGCAAACAACGACACCACGCCGCTAAGCAAACCGATTAAGTCCTCTGCAAGAACGTTTTTCACTTCTTTCGAGTCATTCACTACACGAGCACTCAACTCAGCACTGTGCTCAAGATCTAAACTTTGGCTTTGGCTATGCAATAATCGGCCAATCAAACTAAAGCGTAACCGGAAACTGATTTGATGACCGGTTCGACCGCCAAACCAACCTAACATTGCCTCAAAAACAGCAGTAATTAATACTATGGCAACGAGGCCAACAATAATAATGGTTTCAAGTCCGTCGCTACTAATAGAGTCGACTAAATAACTTGAATATAAGGGTAAAACTAGCTCAAGACTGGTTGATGCTATGACTAAGACAACGAGATAAACAAATGATTTAACTGAAGGTTTGTGAGGAGATAATAATTTCCACAATGACTTTGAGTCATCCTTGCTCTGTTCCATAACGACTTCCTGTAAATGATAATAGTAGTAACATAAGGGTTTAAAACTTGATATCAACCAAAACTATTACTTTAAATTCAATTCGTTACCTACAGGTAAACTTAACCTAGTAACCTCTTCAATTTAATAAAAATATATAAACTAACAGGCAAAGCGCGGTAATCAACGAACTATAACAAAAGCTAATTTGAAAGTTTTTAAGCTTATTAACTCTACTAAATAGCGCCACAATAGCGCCAACCAGCAGCCCACACATTACCGCCAATATCACCGAATAGGTAAAGATAAATATATATTCCACGTGATTACCTTTTTAATAAACTAAAGTTGTTTATCATTGAAGATTGTTTCTTATTGAAAATAGCTTTCTCCAATAACAGTAATTTACCAGCTACTTGACTTTCTAGCACCAATAATTGTCCAAATAAAAGTAACAAAAAAGGTACCCTAAGGCACCTTTTCTTAAATTAACATAGCGATTTATTCTGTAACGGATTTTTCAATGGTTTTGCTATAACTTAGCTATAGCATCAGCAAGGAAGATTACAAACCCGCAGCAACAAAAGCTGCGCTAACCAACTGTTGAGCATCATCGATAATATGCTGTAAATGCTCTTCATCAATAAAGCTCTCAGCATATATTTTATAAATATCTTCAGTACCAGATGGACGAGCTGCAAACCAGCCGTTTTCAGTACACACTTTAATACCGCCAATAGCAGCAGCATTACCTGGTGCGTGCGACAATATTTGCGTGATTTTCTCACCTGCCAGCATTTGAGTGGTTATCGCGTCAGGCGTCAAAGATGTTAGTACTTGCTTTTGCTGAAGATTAGCCACAGCTTCAACACGCCCATAACATGGTTCACCTAACTGCTGCACTAATTCTTGATATAACTGATAAGGGTCTTTACCTGTTACTGCAATCATTTCAGCTGCAAGTAAGGTCATTACAAAGCCGTCTTTATCTGTGGTCCAGCAACTACCGTCACGAGCAATAAATGACGCGCCAGCACTTTCTTCGCCACCAAAGGCATAACTTGAGTCGTGTAAGCCATCAACAAACCACTTAAAGCCAACCGGCACCTCAGAAAGTGGGCGGTCAATAAGCTTAGCAACACGATCAATCATTGAACTTGAAACCAGTGTTTTGCCAATTTTAGCCGTTGAAGGCCAGTTTCTGTGTGTCATTAAATAGTGAATAGCAACAGCCAAGTAATGATTTGGGTTCATTAACCCACCAGATTTGGTCACAATACCGTGGCGATCAAAATCTGGATCATTCCCAACAGCAACATCAAACTTATCTTTTAATGCAATCAAACCCGACATAGCATAAGGCGATGAACAATCCATACGAATTTTTCCATCTTTATCTAACGGCATAAAAGCAAAGCTAGCATCGACGACAGGATTCACGACATCAAGTTTTAAACCATACTTTTCTGCAATTACCGGCCAGTAATGAATACCAGAGCCCCCAAGCGGGTCAACACCAATATGAACACCTGCTTTAGCAATCGATTCCATATCAATAACTTGGCTTAATTCATTAACATAGAAATCAATAAAATTTTCACGTTTCAGTATTGGTGACTGTAACGCTTGCGTATAATTAACACGTTTAACATCAACAAGTTTATTGGCAATAATTTCGTTAGCACGTTGTTCAATAACTTTAGTTATTGCGCCTTCTGCCGGGCCACCATGTGGTGGGTTATATTTAATACCACCATCTGTTGGTGGGTTATGCGATGGTGTAATGATCAAACCATCGGCCTGTGCAGGGAGTTTTTTATTATGAGCAATGATCAACCGTGAAATAACCGGTGTCGGCGTAAAGCCTTCATCATCTTGAATAACAACAGGCACGTTGTTAGCGATCAATACCGAAATTGCCGATGCAAATGCAGGCTCAGATAAAGCGTGTGTATCTTTGCCTAAATATAGCGGCCCTTGAAAACCTTGCGCCTGACGATATTCAGCAACGGCCTGACAAATGGCTTCAATATGATTTTCATTAAAGCTCAATTTACTGGCATTACCTCGATGACCTGATGTACCAAAAGTAACTTTCTGCTCGGCAATTCCAATATCAGGCGTTTGTAGAAAATAATCACTAACTAAACGACCAATATTAATTCTATCTTCAGGTCTTGCTGGCTTACCAGCGTGATGATGAATTGTCATGTAAATTCCTTGTTGCTTAAAAACGTAGATCACGCATGAGATGCAATGCCTTACTATAATAAATCGCGAATACTTTCGACATCATCTTCGTTATACCCTAATGCTCGACTTACTTCTGTCAGCATCATTTTCTTACGGGTGGTATTAGAGTTCGTGATCACCCAATATGGGCTATCAGGAATTTGACGTGGTTTCGTGCTGCTGCCACTCGCGGCTAATTCTGCTTCACTAGCAGCAAAATATAATCGGTCACGACCTCGTATTTGATAAACCGCAGAAAACTGCTGATTATGAACTCGATAAAGCGCAGCTAAAATTAATAAAAAACGACCCACAGCGCCACGCTGCATTGCCAACTCTTCTTTATTAATATAATTAAATACGCTGCCATCAACATCTGTTGTTACCGGCTCTTTTGTATCAACTACATCTTCTTCTGGTGATTCATCTGCAACAGCAGTTGATGCTGATACTGGCTGAATCTCAGGTTCGGCATTAGCTTGTTCAGGTAAGTTAATTAGACGACGTAAAATCGACGAGGCACTTTCGCCAATATACTGAGTATTTGAGGCAATGTGCTGATAAAGTTCTTCATCTATTTCGATGTTTTTCATTGATGACCCTAGGAAAATTATTATAGATCGCGGCAAGATTATACTTACGTTAATAGCAAGTCTCTATAGTGGATTAACAATTGCTCGCACTTTTTTTAAAATACAGCTGTAAAACATCGATTACGAAAATCCTGTCACGATTAATATTACTTTATAATTTGCATCAAAAAGTAAAAAGCCGCACAATTTCTGACTATGAAAATTAGTACAAAGCAAATCTTCAATTCAAGTAGGTAATATCCATCAATGGTGACACAATTAAACTATCAACAACTTGGTAACGGCAAAAACGTTATTCTAATACATGGCTTATTTGGTCGTTTAGAAAATCTAAATATGGTGGCAAAACAACTTGCTGAAAATTATCGCGTAACTAGTGTTGATGTACGTAATCACGGCAACTCATTTCATCATGAACACATGGATTACCCTACCATGGCACAAGATATTGTAGAGTTAATGCAACATCTAGCCATAGAAAAAGCCATCATACTTGGGCACTCTATGGGTGGAAAAATAGCTATGGAGCTGGCATTAACGGCGCCTGAATTAATTGAAAAGCTAATCGTCGCTGATATTGCCCCAGTTGAGTATCCGCCTCATCACAATAAAATTATTGCAGGCCTTAAAGCTATTGATTTTAATCGTGTTACCAAACGTAAAGATGCTGACCAGCAACTTGCTCAATATGTTGACGAGATTGGTGTTCGTCAATTTCTATTGGGAAATTTAACCAGTAACAACAATCAGTTTTCGTTTAAATGTAATCTTGACAATATTGAAAGTAACTACCCTAACATTATGAAAACCTATCAAGGTGATAAAAGTTATAATGGCCCAACATTGTTTATTAAAGGTGCAAATTCAGATTATATTTTACCTGAGCACAGAGCGGAGATTCTACGTTTATTTCCACAAAGCCGCGCTCGTGTAATTCAAGGTGCTGGGCATTGGTTACATGCCGAAAAAACCGCAGCCTTTAATCGCAGCGTTGAAAGCTTTTTATGCTAAATTGCGGCTTTACCACAAACTAATTGATCTAGTTCTAATTTTGAACAAGTAAAGTTTGTATAATCGAAACACTTAAAATATCGAACACTCGGTCTAGTAAGCAAAAAACAGTTGCGTGATATCAATAAACTCATTTATCTAGATGTAAATTTAATGTGTTTAAAAGCAACGATATGCTATAGTGCGCCCTGAAAATTTTAGGGTTGATTATGTTAGCAGAACACTTTGAATTAGTTGAAGCCATTGGGCTGAATTTATTTTTTGCTTTTATCTTTATTTTCATTGGGTTATCAATCCATGATGTAATGAAAAAGAACGATGTCCCTAAAATGGGCAAAATGGTTGTTTATTTTGTTTTATTTTTAGGATGTGCTGGATTTATTGCTAAAGGCGTTATTCAGTTTGTTTGGGAAAGCCAAGGTGTTGGATAAGTAAGTAGAAAGATGGCAAAAGAAGTAGCAGATTTAACAACCATTGACTTATTTAGCGATGAAAAGCGTCCGGGTCGACCAAAAACCAACCCGCATTCACGCAGCGTACAAGTTAAGATTAATAAACGCAATCAAGTAAAGCGTGATAAGAACAATGGCTTAAAGCGAGTAGAGTTTAAATTACATCAAGACGTTTTTGAACGTTTGGACGCTTTAGCAAAAGATAAGGGTGTTAGTCGAAGTGAATTAATAGAATCGCTATTAGTACAGTCGCTCGACACCAACAATATTAAAGTTTAGTTAGATATAAAAGGTTAGATTCATGGCAATTGTAGGTTTATTTTTCGGCAGTGATACAGGCAACACCGAAGCCGTAGGCAAAATGATCCAAAAGAAATTGGGTAAAAAGCTAGTTGATGTTAAAGATATCGCCAAAAGCACCAAGGAAGAAATCGCAGAGTTTGATTTACTAATTTTAGGTATTCCTACTTGGTAT
This sequence comes from uncultured Colwellia sp., assembly GCA_913058245.1. Taxonomy (GTDB): domain Bacteria; phylum Pseudomonadota; class Gammaproteobacteria; order Enterobacterales; family Alteromonadaceae; genus Cognaticolwellia. The sequence continues at coordinate 94,805 of CAJXQJ010000010.1, read as the reverse complement.
TACGGTGAAAACCAATGTGATTGGGATGACTTTTTACCTGAACTAGAAGAAATAGACTTCACTGATAAGTTAGTAGCAATTTTCGGTTTAGGCGATCAAGAAGATTATGCTGAGTACTTCTGTGATGCCATGGAACCACTACGTGACATCGTTGAATCAAAAGGTGCCATTGTTGTAGGTAACTGGCCAACTGAAGGCTATGAATTTGAAGCCTCAAAAGCATTAATTGACGAGAATACATTTATTGGCTTATGTGTTGATGAAGACCGTCAACCAGAATTAACCGAAGCTCGTGTTGATGCTTGGGTTAAACAAATTTATGACGAACTGTGTTTAGCTGAATTAGAAGATTAATTTTTGCAAAATTGCATTTAGTTTGTATGAAAAAGCCAGCAATTAGCTGGCTTTTTTCTATTTAAAAATCTATCTTCTAACCAACACCATGCCTGCAGGAAATCCCACTTTTTTATAAACATATAGTAATTAATCAGTAAAGTGGCTAATGTGGTTTATACTTCAATTGAATCACTAATGTGCAATCAATTGTTAGCGATTGCTTAAAATTACCAATAAAAGACTAATGCATGCGCAAAATTGTAGTAACCTTCTTGCTGTTATTAACCTCTCTTGAAGCCCTTTCAACACAGAGCAGTTTTACAATTGGGCATATTGACCATCCAAAAGTTGCTGCTATTTATAAAGACCTTATCTATAAGTCATACCAAGATATAGGAATCGAGGTTAAATTTACGCAGGTAGGTACAGAGCAAGGGTTAAAGCTGTTGAGTGAAGGATTAACAGATGCCGATGTTGTTCGCTATAAGGCCGTTACTCTTATCCACAAAAATATCATACTCGTTGAGCCCCCATTAGTTAGCACCAATATTACCCTTTACTGCTTTCAATCTGAGATATGCAATGAATCAATACTATCCGATCAAAATAATATTATTGCGACTACGATTGTCTCTTTAAAAAGTTCCGAAAATAGAATGCCGAAAATAGCGCTTAAAGCACAAGTGATGGTATTCGACAACCATACGAAAATAGCTCAGCTAATAAGAAATGGTCGTATAAAATACGGCATATTACCAACTGGGAACAATGCATTACCTAGTTTCACTGATGTTAAATTTACACACTTTAATTTAGGACAATATCAGGCGTACCATGTCATAAATAAAAAGCATCAACATTTGCAACCAGCATTATCTAAAGCCATTGAGTTAAGGCTAAAGGCATTAGCTGAAAATGAATAAGCTTTTATATTAATCTTTATTCATCATGAATAAATTTACACATGCCATTACCTAATAGCTCATTTGGCCGTTGTATATAGCCAAAGCGCTGATAAAAACTCTCCTTACCTTTTGCCGCAAGTAACCCAATAGTTGCGCCATTTTTAGCTGTTTGTGTCAAATATGACTCAATTTCGCTCATGACTAATTGGCCAAGACCTTGCCCCTGAAACTCAGGTAAAACAATAATATCTTGTAGGTAAAAATACATTGCACCATCGCCAATAACACGACCCATCGCAACTAAGATTTCTGATTGGGCCAACTGTTGGTACACAGTGACATGAAAAAGAGAATTATCTAAACTTGCCTTCGACATAGTAGAGTCGATTACTTCCCAGCCTATCGACATACGAAGCGCCATAAAATCTGAAACTGTAGGCGGGGCATATTGAATTTTGTATGTATTTTTCTTCATTTTATTTTTACACTAATAATTTATTACCTATCATAAATCAACTCAATTATAAAAAAGGCCATGTATCACATGACCTTAAAAACGATTAACTAGATAAAAATATACTTATAATTTGAATTTAGAAAGCTGACTATTTAGCTCATAGGCTAGTTCTAGTAATTCCTCGCTAATTTGCTTGCCTTTAATTGCATCTTCACTTGATTGTTCAGCAACATTGCTAATATCAACTACATTTTTATTAATTTCATCAGCTGCAATATTTTGTTGCTTAGCCGCATCAGAAATTTGACAGTTTAACTCATCCAACTCTTTAATTTGGTTAGCAATACCTTCAAGCAGGCTAGCAACATTAGTAACATCTTGTGCTTTTTCGCTTGCCTGTTCACTAACATCATTCATAGAAGTTACCGCTTGTTTTGCATCAACTTGTAAACTACCTATGGTACTTTGAATTTGATCAATAGACTCACGAGTACGGGTTGCTAAACTTCTAACTTCATCTGCAACAACCGCAAAGCCTCTGCCCTGCTCACCCGCACGTGCAGCTTCAATAGCGGCATTAAGTGCCAATAAGTTAGTCTGTTCAGCAATGCCGGTGATAACTTCCAAAACCGTACCAACTTCATTAGTTTTATTGCTTAATTCGGTGATCATTACGGTATTTTCTACTACTTGATCTCGTAACTGATTAATGCCATTTTTTGCACTATCAACTAAAGCCAACCCCTGTGAGGCGCTTTCACTTGCATGCACTGACTTCTCAGCAGCCAGGCCGGTATTACTTTGTACTTCATCAGCCGAGGCATCAAGCTCATTAATCGCAGCTGCAACTGAATCAGTACCGTTTTTCTGGTTCAACACTGCTTCACGGGTTAACGTTGATATTTCATCAACATTTTTTGCTGAGCCAATTAACTGTTCCGTAGCGCTTGAGAAAGATAAAAAGCTCACTTTAAATTTATCCATCATACTATTAAGCGCGATACTCACGGCTCCCAACTCGTCATCATAATTAACTTTTATGGTTTTATTGAGATCTAAGTTGGCTTCAACATCATTAATGGTTCTCTTTAATCGACGTAAACGAGCGATAACTAGTTTACTAAACATAAAGCTTAATAAGCCAAAACATATCACTGTAATAACAAGTTGTAATAAACCAGCTTGAATAATTGACTGATGAATTTCTTTATCAACAAGCGTTAAATCATAAGTAATTTTAACTGCACCGAGAATTTCATTTTCAGCGACCTGATGACAAGTTAAACAATTAGTGCCTCGGTAATCACTTTTTGCAACAATTGGCATAATAAAGCTCATCATGTTTTTGCCATCTTGTACTACATGCTTAAATTCTTTATTACCAACTAAACCGCTACGTTCAAAATCATTAGTAGCTGATTGGTCGTCAAAACCTTTACCGAACGTTTCAATTAATTCAGGCGCTCTAATAATACGAGCTTCAACTATTTCTTCTTGACTAAGCGCTTTTTGTTGAGCAATTTTTCGATTAGCTGCAGTTCCGGTTATCATCATAGTGTTAACGGAATCAAAATAATTTAGTGCCAAGTTTTCGAGGTTGTGTTTAACAAACTTTTCACTCAAAGCTTTTTCATCAAACCAAAAGAAAATAACCGTTGTACTTAAAAAGATAATGGCAAAAATAACCAAAATAATGTTAATTTTTTTTGCTAAAGATAATTGTACGAACATAATGAAATCGTCCTGATTAAAATGGAATAAGTATATTTAAAAACACTAAGGTAATACCAAATACCGAACACAAGTTTGTTTTACTTCAATTATTGTGCTGATTTTTTCTTACGAATATACAATTTTCGATTTAACTTAGCCACCACTTCGCCTTGTTCATTCTTAACAAATACAGGCAGCTCTGGCAGATATTTTTCACCGTGGGCGGTGTGAGCAATAATATCGTTAAGTAAAGCATCAGTGATCATAAACTCTGCGGTTACTTTGCCTTTACCAGGTTTAATAAAGTCAATATCCGCAGACTTATCCCATACAATATACTCATCTCCTAAGCAGGCCAAAATCATCAGCATATAAAAAGGGTCTGTCATTGCAAACAATGAGCCACCAAAATGTACACCAACGGCATTCCTATTGAGCATACCAAGTTTTAACTGAACTTTTGCATTTCTAAAATCTGCAGACAAATTTACAACTTTAATGCCACTGAAACAAAACGGTGGCCAAATATTTAGTAGTAATTTCAATAGCCAAGCTCTTTTAAACATAAACATTCCTTATTGAATAGCTAAAAAGGTAAGTACCCGCAAAAATATTGTGGTCTAATAAACACCAACTCATCGGATCAGTCGTGATATTATGACCATTTAAAGCAATAAAACCAATGAAATTAATAATCAGTTGCAACTATCGCTTTCCACCAAGGTCATAACAACCTATAATTTTCTATAATTTGAAAGCCCAATACAGAGATTTAAATTAATGCCTGAACAAAATGAAGAACTAAAAAGAGCCGGATTAAAAATTACTCTGCCCCGCATTAAGATATTGGCGATTTTACAAGATCCAAACAATCAGCACATCAGCGCGGAAGATGTATATAAAATATTACTCGAACAGCAAGAAGAAATCGGCTTAGCAACCGTTTACCGCGTTTTAAACCAATTTGATGATGCTGGTATTGTGACTCGTCACCATTTTGAAGGTGGTAAGTCAGTTTTTGAATTAAGTCATAAAAAACATCACGACCATTTAGTTTGCCTAAATTGTGGCAAGGTTGTTGAGTTTGAAGACGATGTTATTGAACAACGCCAAGAAGACATTGCAAAGTCACATAAAATTAAGCTAACTAACCACAGCTTATATTTATATGGTGAATGTGAAGACGAAGAAGCATGTGAAGCATACCGAAAATCACAACTCTAGTCGTAAAGAATAACCTAGATATTATTAAGCCCTAGCTAAGCAATTAGCGAGGGCTTTTTTATTTTGTCAGCAACTTATAGCTTAGCGATTTTTTCACAGTCGGCCATTCATTAGCGATAATAGAAAATACGACGGTATCACGCAGTTCACCGTCTGGGTGAATACGGTGGTTTCGCAAAACTCCGTCTTGCTTGGCACCTAGCCTTGCTATGGCAGCTCGAGACTTATGATTATGCCAATGGGTACGAAACTCAACAGCAATCGCATCAAGCTCTTCAAATATATAAGTTAATAGCAATAATTTACACTCAGTATTTACAGCCGTTTTTTGAAAATCTTCGCCATACCAAGTATAGCCAATTTCAAATCGCCGATGAACAAAGTCGGCATTACAGATACGAGTTGTACCAATAACTTTTCCGCTATCTTTACTAATCACAACAAAAGGCAAAGCGCTATTGGCACTTTGTTGTAATAAAGCAGTTTCGATATAATCCGCTATAGTTGCTTTATTTGGCACTTGCGTAAACCAAAGCGAAGACATATTCGTTAATTCAGCAAGCGCTACCAATTCGTCACCGTAACTTGCGTGAAAAGGCTTTAACATTACCTTTTCACCAGTTAAGCTTATGTTAGATTGCGAAAAGTTAGTGGCCATGTTTTCTCCTTTTTAAACATTTTCTGTTAAATAATGATTAATAAGATCATAAGTTTAATAACCTGAATGACAAATACAGTAAAGCTAAGGTCAAAACAAAAAATACGATCACAGCAAGCGCAAACAACTTTTTCATTAATTTGAAACGCATTCGAGCAAACCAGCCTAACTTGTCACCAGCTAATGCGGGTGCGTTTACAAGCAACCCCAGTAACGCACTTAACAGCAAACACCACGCGGCTAGCACTAAACATGGCAAACCGTATTGATTTTGCCGTGCAATAGTCGAAAACAAGAATAGGTAAGCAATGAATCCTAAACAGCCAATACTAATCACATTAAGCATTGGCTTGAGAATATATATTTTTACCGCTACTGCTTTATAGCTCATAAATGTCTTTTAAGAATACCAATGAATTATCACACAACGAATAGTGCTTTAAGAAAAGTGGCTTTACAGACTTACTTTTTACCAGCACGTTATAATACATAGTATTATGTTGTCGTCAAAGAAATAGGCACCCAAACATTTTGCCAGCGTTCAAACTTTTCTTTGCTACTTAATAATTTAGGAGAGGCAACTGTACTTGGTAAAAGCAGCTGTGCATTAGAAAGAAGTGTACTATTTATTGCACCGATAAGAGCGTTATTGAGTTCAATCGCGGCAGCAATAACGGTTTTGCACTGTGAACATGTCAGAAACTTTGCTTGTTTTGAACCTTGTTGTAAAGTAAGAAGAGGCGTTTTGCTTTTAATAAATATCTCTGCATCACTGGCGGATAGATAGTTGATTTTTCGTTCAGTACAAAAATCACAATCGCATGCTCTGGCGCTAAAATTTTGAAGATTTAGAGGTAATTTAATCTCGCAGTAAACCTGCTTACATTGGCAATGACCAGCATAATGATATTCCATTTAATCCCTATAGCTCATTGAATATGACCAAGGTCATTAGTAAACGATAATATCAATAATTATGCAATAACTGCTGTAAACCAAGATGAAGCATCCCAAGTAGCGTAACATCAACAATAGCCATTGCTGAGGTTTGACGGTTAAATTCAATGCTGCCAGACATTCACGTGATGACAATAATATCAATAAGATACTAAAGAGTATCATTACTACATACTTGCCCCAATAAACGATATCCATATTGCCTCCATACCCTATAATTTAACGGGTTGTACAAACGAGCCAGTTTCCTTTTTAAATATCAACATACACATTAACTCACTTTGCTAAAGTACTAGCGAGTTAATTTAATAATAGCAGCTCTATATTTTTTCACAAAAGCTTTTCTTATCAAGTAAATAGCTGTTATTTCATATAGAGGAAAATGTAAGTTAAAGCTTTTTCCTAAAAAAACTGACAGTATAATACTGCCAGTTATTTACGACATTATTGCGTCAACATTAGGGCTAACTTATAACTATAACTCTAGGTCAAAAACAACATTTATGGTTGAGGTAAATACGATATTCTCTTGCAAATACCGGCCTGGTTTCGCGCTACTGCTGCCCATTCGCATGCTAACATCATAGTGCTCAACTTTACTGTTAGCACCGTACCTGTGGTGGTTTTGATTCGCACTAGAATTAATACTATAGATTTTCCCTAATTTAGCACCAAAGGCATTCGCTAACGTTTTTCCCTGCTCTTTTGCATTCGCGACAGCCAAGGCGTTAACTTCTGCCTTTAACTTTTGCTCTTCGGATGATTTTAATTGGATATTTTGAATGGCATTAATTTTCACACTTAAGGCGAAATCCATAAATGCATTTAATTTATCAAGATCGTTTAATGTTATTTTTAGCGAGCGGCGTGCAAAATAACCAGTCACTTTATCCCGCTCACCTCTATCATAAGCATAACGTACTTCGGTAGTGATATTTGACGCTGAAACATTAGCTTCATCAATTTCAAAACGGGCTAAGCCATCAAGTAAATTGTTAACTCGTTCATCTACATCTTTTTTTGCGTCTAAACTACTTTTTTTACTGCTTTCAACATTCAAATGTACAATAGCAATATCAGGTAATGCCATCATTTTTGCATTACCTGTGACTGTGATATGGCGGTTATTGGGTAAACTGCTATTAGCAAGGGATAAAGTTGAAAAGGTTAACGCAGTCAAAGTAATCAGGGTAAAAGAGAAAAAGTATTTCATCAGCAGTCCTCAAAAGTAAAAATTATTAATAGCACGATTATTGGCAAGTACCATATTGACCATAGCACGATGATAAAGTTTCTTACTCACCGCCTACTTTTCGTAGTTTATTCGCACCAACATTAATCCCAGCTGAACAAAGATCATAATTTTTACTGATAGCGCTATTGCGACATCGCTTTTAAAAGATGATGCTGGATAAAGCTATCTTTCCCCTTCATATAGCAATTCATATCATTAGCACTTTTTTTCACTAATTGCTGCTTAAGTTCGCCATATTGTCGGGCCGCATCTGGATGACAACGTAAGTAATTTCGATATGCTACATGCCGCCTAGCATGGATATCTCCGCGCAGAAAACCGTGCAGATGAAAACTACGATTTTCGTCCCCCTTTTGAAAATATTGACGACCAACAATACCATTTTCGCCTTTTGTCACATAACCAATTGCGGACATTGCCACGGCATATTTTTCAAACACAGATAAACAATCAACTTCAACTAAAATATCTATAATAGGTTTTGCCATTAACCCTATAACAGAAGTGCTGCCAATATGCTCAATGGTAACGTTTTTTAGCGGCAAGATTCTAGCTATTAGTACTTGCTCACTTTTAAATTTTTCAGGCCAGCTCGCATGGTAAGGCAAAACTGTTAATACACGTTTGTTCATATATTCTCAGCGCTACTTTTTCTCACCCTATAGAAAGTAGAGGCTTAACAATAACAAGATATATCAGTGTAACGGCCTTTTTAACAAAAAAATAGCAAGCTAACAGCTTGCTATTTTATAGAGATAAACGGTAAATAAAACTAATTAACAGCTATTCCCTGCGCGGTAAGCTTTTCATAAATGTGGTTCATCGCTATGCTATTTTCTTGCAAAGAACAATCGCTCGCAGAACGGGCAATAAAGCCCAAATCGGAAAGGTTAAAATGTATATCAATTTCAACACCAGCTTTATCCAAACATTCTTGACTGCATGAATCACCACAACCTTCAATAAGAATAACTTTTCTCATTGCACACTTCTCTTTAACTTTTGCTTCAGGTGCAGCCATTAACCAAGAAATACAAGACATTTCAGCAATGCCATCACTATCTAGGGTTAAAGCAATATCATTTGCCATTGTCGCTAAATGCGAGCAGCCTGAGCATGCAAAAACTAAAGGTTTAGTGTTTTTCATTTAAAAACTCCACAATATGAATTTGCCAGTCAAAAAAGCAAATTGTCAGTTATATCTTGTCCAAATTATCGAAACGATAATTTGCGCATTATGTCATTTTAATCACCTTAGTAACTGTAGCTTTGATATAAATCAAAGTTCGTTGGTTTTACCAAAAAAATTAAAGATACTGCTTGTCACAGATTTCAACTTACTTTTTCAAGTGGAAATAATATATAAAGGATTTCATAGCTATCGCATTTCTACTTGGTATTTACTTTTGAAGTCGCTAGAATTAACTGTTTTTCATTTAGAGTTCAGTTTATGCGCACGCATTCTTTTACCGTCTTTCTCGCCTTAATAGCATTTCAATTAAACTTTTTAACATTGAGTTCACATGCAACTGACCTTAAAAAGTTTAATAAAGAATTAGCCTCTAATTTTGCTACCGAGCTAAAAAAGCACAATATTCCCGGTGCGGCTTACGCTATTGTTAAAGGTGATGAAATTATTGCCATAGAGAACTTTGGTTATACTGACACTAAAAAGTCACATAAAGTAAATAGCGACACTGTTTTTCGCTTAGCTTCGGTATCAAAACCTTTTGCTGCCACCATTACCACTATGCTTGCGCAAGAACAACGCCTTAGCCTTTCAGATCCTATCACTAAATATGTGCCAAACTTTACCCTAGCAACAAAAGGTGCCGCAGAGAAAATTCAGCTAAAGCATTTACTTAGTCATTCGAGTGGACTAATGCCGAATGCCTACGATAATTTACTGCATGAAAATTGGAGTATGGAAAAAATAATCAATCGCTTTGACCGTGTAACCCCTATTTGTCAGCCGGCGAAATGCTATGGCTATCAAAATATTGCTTATGGCTTTTTGCAGCCAGCAATTGAAGCAAGCCAAACTAAAAGTTACTCAGAATTATTAAATGAACGCATATTTTCACCACTAAAAATGAGTAATGCCTCAGTGGGCATCGATGTTTTTCGTCAAAGTGACAATACCGCTAAACCGCATATTTTGAGAAAACGCGTCAAAACAGGTAAAAAAGATAAAAACGGCAAAGACATTAGAAAATATGTTTGGCGAACCGTAACTGTTGAGCCTGACTACTACAAAGTAGCTCCCGCAGCCGGTGTTAATGCCAGCATTACAGATATGGCAAAATGGCTAATTGCAAATTTAGGCCACCAACCTGAAATTCTTTCTCCTGCATTGTTAGATGAATTAACCACACCACGCATAAAAACAAAAAAAGATTTACGCCGACGACATTGGCGTCAGTACTTAACAGACGCCCATTACGGCTATGGTTGGCGAATTTATCAGTTTGGAGAAGTGCCAATCATCTATCATTCTGGCTGGGTGGCAGGTTATCGCGCCGATATTGGATACTCCCCTGAATTAGGCATTGGCTTTGCGGTGCTTATCAATGCTGAGTCTAACGTTATTAATAAAATTACTAGCCAGTTTTGGTCTAGTGCACAACAAACACTACTAGCAAAAAGTTAATATCAAAATATATAAAGGTGTAAGTGTAAGCTATTAAGAATATTTTTCCGTTGTTTTTAATAGCGCACGACACAACCGCAACATAGCGCTGTATAGGTATAAGGCAGTTGAATTAGCATTTAAAATTTCGCTTGTTTTGATAGTGATGAATTATAAGTGCGAACTAAAAAGGCGCAGTTATACTTCTAAGGAGCATCTTTAAATGCTATAGATTGGTTTTTCTTCGATAATTTTTGCTGTGCCCTTTCGCCATAATTTTGCCACAATTGCTCACTAGCTTGCCTTAATGTCGCCTTTCGCAAGACGCTTTATATTGCTGTAATAACCAATATCACAAGGATATTGGAGAAGACAGATGTTTAGTTCAAACAAAAATTTACGATTAATTGACTATCAAGATTCATACTTTTATCAACAAAAGCGCAAAAAACGACGTCAAAAGTGGTTAAAAGTAACAGCCCTACTCACGCTAATTATCATACTAGTAGTGATTATTGTACCGTTGGCACAAAGCCAAACATTGGCTTCAGCACATAAAGAACAACCAACATCAAGTCAAGGAAATGGTCTTATTAACGGCCCACAATTACAATTTAACCATCCTGATAAAAGCCAGCGAGTAGCATTACCAATAGATATAACCGCTAATATTGAAATTAACGGTTTGGTGGCTCATACGCAAATAAAACAAGTTTTCATTAACCCATATGATCTTGAATTAGAAGCAAAATACCAATTCCCATTACCTGAAGACGCAGCCGTAAAGCATTTGCACGTTAAAGTTGCCGACAAAGAAATTGTCGGTAAGATTATGGAAAAAAAAGCTGCAAAAGCAGTATACCAACGTGCGAAGCGTCAAGGTAAAAAAGCCAGCTTAGTGCAACAACAAAGAGCCAATTTATTTACCAATAATATTGCCAACATTCCTGCTCAGTCTCGCGTTGTTGTAACGTTAACCTTTATCACGCCAGTAAATTTTTTTAATGACGAACTAAACCTTAATTTACCGCTAGCAACTACAAGCCGATATCAGCCAGAGCAATATCAACCCTCGCCTGCTGAAAGTGACAATAATAGTATTAACATTAACTTCAATGATATTGATGAAGATAACCATACGGTATTTAATCCAACCGTTAGAAAGGTGCTAGCGAAAAGCCAAGCCTCAATTAACATCGAACTAAATGCAGGCGTTGCAGTTAAAACTATCCGTAGTAGTAGCCATAATATTAATGTTCAGGCATTAGGTAGTCAGCAATCATCTTATTTAATCTCGCTAGCCAAAGCGAAAAGCATTGCTAATCGAAATTTCAATTTAACTTGGCAATTAGAGCCTAGTCAGCAACCACAAGTTAGTAGCTTTACCGAACAAGTGGCTGATGAGTACTTTACCTTACTAACATTTTTCCCGCCTACAACAGATAACGCGACAATATTAACTAGAGATGTAATTTTCATCATTGATACCTCTGGCTCTATGCAAGGTAGCTCAATGGAACAAGCTAAGTCTAGCTTGCAACATGCATTGTCACTACTAAATAGCAAAGACAGTTTTAATATTATTGCCTTTAATGGTTCAGTCGAGTTGTTATTTGCTAATACTAAAATGTTAACTGAGTACAACATTAATAAAGCAAAGCGCTTTATTAATAGTTTACAGGCTAATGGCGGCACAGAAATGTATCGGCCGCTAAGCCAAGCGTTAGTTATGCCAAAAAGTGATCAGCAAAGCTCACAAGCTATTCGACAAGTGGTATTTATTACCGACGGCGCAGTCGCTAATGAATTTGAATTAATGCAATTACTGGAAGGTGCACAAAACAATTTCCGATTATTCACTGTCGGTATTGGCGCAGCACCGAACGGATATTTTATGAAAAAGGCAGCGCAGTTTGGCCGAGGTAGTTATGTCTTCATTCAGAACAACCATGATGTCCAGACCAATATGTCAGCACTAATGGATAAAATTAGCAAACCAGCAGTCAGTAACATTAATTTGATGTTTGATAATCAAATTCATCAGAAAGTCGATATTTACCCGAAAAAAATAACCGATTTATACATGGGCGAGCCAATGCAAGTTGCCATTAAATCTAAGTTTCCCATTACCAGCCTGCAACTTTCTGGTGACACAGCCGACCTACCTTGGTATCAACAAATCATTATTGACGATAGCCAAGCCGCTCAAGGGGTTTCAAGCCTTTGGGCAAGGAATAAAATTGAAGATTTACTTGACGGTTTAGTGGTTGGAAATGATAAAGAGCAAGTAAAGCAAGAAGTAATTACTACCTCTATTGCCCATCAAATCATTTCTCCTTATACCAGTTTTATTGCCATAGAAAAGCCGAAGGAACTTTCACCGTTAACAGCAGAACAACAAACAAAAAAGTTTACTAGTCAGAAGAACATGCTCGCTAAAGCCCACGAAAGTTTGATGGTAGCTATGCCTAAAACTGCACTTGGCTGGCATCAGCAGTTAATTATTGGCCTGCTATTAATGTTATTTGCACCTTTAGTTTTACGTATTTGGTCAAAATAACATGATCAATATAGTGGCTAAAATACTGCTATTAGTCGGCAGCTTGCTCAGCATCCATGCTAGCTGGTTGCCAGCTAAAGGCTGGTTATCACAACAGCTAATTCAATATAGTTGGCAACAATCAATGGCTAACTACCAGCAGCAAACACCCCAGCAGAGCGCGCATCAGCTTAGAACATTTGCTGTTAAACCTTGGCCATGGGCAGATACGTTTCCTATTGGTGAATTATCAATCAAGCGCTTACATAAAAAAGTAGTGATCTTAAATGGTGGCGACCCAACAACGTTAGCATTTTCCGCTGGTGCGGTAGCACCATTTAACAAAATTCACGCAACCAAACCTTTTGTTATAGCTGGCCATCGCGACAGCCACTTTGCATTTTTGGAGAACATAATTATGAAAGATGTCATCTCAATGACCGACCCATCAGGTATCAATCAACTTTATCAAGTAGAAGCGATAGAAATAGTGGATGCTTCTAAAGGGCCACTGCCTGTTTTAGCTGACAATAGTAACTTAATACTAATTACCTGCTACCCATTTAACAGCATTGGAAGTGATACCAATGAACGCTATGTAATAACAGCAAAACGATTATGAATCATAAATAAAACTAGTGCTTTGATAAGTACTAATAACTTCAGCTAATAACAAAAAAATTAGCCCCAAAATTAGCCAAGAAAAGCTAGCTAAAAAATAGCTTCTAGCTAGCTTCAAAATGCACTCTCATGTAAGATTTACACAATATTGGGCTATTCTTTAATAGTAAGCTTATTGAGTAAAGTGCTTGTGATGAAACTGCAAATGTTGCTCAATAAAACTCGCTATAAAGTAGTAACTATGATCATAGCCTTCATGTTGAGTTAACTCTAATGGGTAATTATTTTCAGTTGCTGCAGCAATTAATGTTTGGGGTTTCAGTTGTTCCACTAAGAAATCGTCACCTAAACCTTGATCAACTTTAGCAGGTACATGAGCACTTGCCTTTTGCATTAACTTACTACTGTCAAATTCCTGCCACGTTGATTTATCGTTGCCTAGATATGCTGCAAACGCTTTTTGACCCCAAGGGCAATTAACGGGGTTAGAGATAGGACTAAAGGCTGAGACAGAGCTATATCGATCTGCATTTTTCAGGGCAATCATTAATGCACCATGGCCGCCCATTGAGTGTCCAGAAATAGCACGTTGCTTAGTGACAGGAAAGTTAGACTCAATTAACCCAGGTAACTCATTCACAATATAGTCATACATGTGAAAATGCTTATTCCACGGTGCTTGTGTGGCATTAACATAAAACCCTGCACCTTGGCCTAAATCATAGCCATCATCGTTAGCAACATCTTCTCCTCTAGGGCTAGTATCAGCAGCAACGATGGCAATACCAAGCTCTGCAGCAATATGCTGTGCACCGGCTTTTTGCATAAAATTTTCATCGCTGCATGTTAACCCTGACAACCAATAAAGTACTGGCACTTTTACGCCCTGTGACACCTGTGGCGGTAGATAAATAGCAAATTGCATACTTCCATTAACGCTGCTCGAATAATGGCGATATTGCTTGTGCCAACCACCAAAGCTTTTATTCGAATTAATATTTTCTAATGTCATTTTAAGCCTTCCAAAAATCATTACGCCCTAGCTATAACACTAGGGCTTTGTATGCTATCTACTATTTATCGAAATGAATAACAGTACGAATACTTTCACCTTTGTGCATTAATTCAAATGACTCGTTAATATCTTCCAGGCCCATAGTATGCGTGATGAAATCACTTAATTTAAATTCACCTTGTAAGTAACGTTCAACATAATCAGGTAATTCACTGCGACCTTTTACACCACCAAATGCACTGCCGCGCCAAACACGACCAGTAACGAGCTGAAATGGACGAGTTGAGATTTCTTGACCAGCGCCAGCAACACCAATAATTACTGATTCTCCCCACCCCTTATGACAACACTCAAGAGCTGAGCGCATTAAGTTAACATTACCAATACACTCGAAAGAGTAATCAACGCCGCCGTCGGTCATTTCGACGATCACTTCTTGAATTGGCTTATCAAAATCTTTCGGGTTGATAAAGTCAGTAGCACCTAGCTTTTTAGCTAAATCAAACTTACTTTCATTGATATCAATAGCAATAATACGACTCGCTTTTGCCATTGTTGCACCAATAACTGCCGATAAACCAATCCCACCTAAGCCGAAAATAGCGACTGTTGCACCCTCTTCAACTTTAGCAGTATTCATTACTGCGCCCATACCAGTAGTAACACCACAACCTAGCAAACAAACTTCTTCCAATGGTGCTTCTTTATTGACTTTTGCCAAAGAAATTTCAGGTAATACCGTGTATTCAGAGAATGTTGAACAGCCCATATAATGGTAAATAGGTTGGCCGTCTTTATAAAAACGCGTGGTACCGTCAGGCATTAAACCTTTACCTTGCGTTTCACGAATTTGCTGACAAAGGTTAGTTTTTCCTGATAAACAAAATTTACACTCACCACACTCAGGGGTGTATAAAGGAATAACATGGTCACCTACTTCTACGCTAGTAACACCTTCACCGACTTGTTCAACAATACCGCCGCCTTCATGGCCTAATATTGCAGGAAAAACACCTTCTGGATCTTCGCCAGATAAGGTAAAGGCATCGGTATGACAAACACCAGAAGCAATAACTTTAATTAATACTTCGCCTTTGCGAGGTAACATAACGTCAACTTCTTCAACCGATAATGGCTGTTTAGGGCCCCAAGCAATCGCCGCTTTTGATTTAATAAATTTGTCAGTCATTTTTAATCCTCAATAAAATTAATTCTTTCACGCCGTAAAGCCATAATATTTGTTTGTTACATCCGCTAAACATGAACTGGTTGCCAACAACTTAATTAAAAACATCGCAATAACTATAGTTGAATAACTTAACTACTGATGTGCTCAACAGCGTAATAATTTGTCTTAGTGGTGTTATTATATTTATTTCTGATTAAATGATAATATAGACAAATAACAATTCACTTTTACCTATATGTAACAATAAAAAGGTAAACAACAGATAAATGAGAGATAAACATGAACTTTGATGGTATTAGTGAATTCGTTTATGTCGCAGAAACCTCAAGTTTTACCCAAGCAGCAAAGAGGCTCGATATTTCAACTGCTCATGTTAGCCGCCGGGTAACAGCGCTAGAACAACGACTTAATATAAAACTGCTTTATCGCACCACTCGAAAGGTTTCCTTAACCCAAGAAGGGCAATTATTTTTCCAACATTGCCGTAACCTTGTTGATGGTGTTGAAGAAGCTGAACGTCTGGTTACTAATTTACAACAAAAACCTCAAGGACATATCAAGCTTACAGCCCCAGTGACATATGGTGAGCAAAAAGTATTGCCGCTAATAAATAATTTTATTCAGCAGCACAGTGAAGTGAATGTTAGTGCTTATTTGAGTAACCAAAATGTTGATTTAGTTGAACAAGGATTTGATTTAGCAATACGTTTAGGAAAACTTGCTGATTCAACACTGATGGCCAAAAAACTTGGCACTAGAACTAACTATTTATGCGCCTCGCCACTGTACCTAGAAAAATATGGTATGCCGCACTCATTGTCAGAGCTTAGTGATCATAGCTGTTTATTAGGTACATTAGATTATTGGCGCTTCAATGAAGCAGGAAAAGAAAAAACAATTAAAGTTAGTGGTGCATTAAGATACAACAATGGTACTGGCTTAACCGACGCAGCCTTAAAAGGCTTAGGTATAGTACAACTGCCCGACTACTATGTAAAAGAAGATATAGCTAAAGGCAACCTCATTCCCTTACTTAGGCAATTTCAAGAGCCTGAAGAAGGTATTTGGGCCGTATACCCTCACAACCGACAACTATCCCCTAAAATTCGTACCTTAGTTGACTATCTAGATGAGCACCTTAAACCATAACTTTCTAGAAAAAAAAAGATAATATTAATACCCTTTAGCTTTATTAACACATACCGGTAGTTGCCCAGACTTTCGGTATTCAATAATATTATTAGCAACAATTTTACAAGCCGACTGCAATTGTGTTGGCGCTGAGATATGCGGCAATACCGTCACATTTGGCTGTTGCCACAGTTTACTATCTGTCGGCAATGGTTCTTGGTCAAACACATCAAGTACCGCATGTTTAATATGATTATTCACAAGTGTATGCAATAAAGCATCAGTATCAATAATACCGCCACGAGCGAAATTAATCACAGAACTGCCTTTAGGCATCTGCTCAAGTAGCTCAGTGTTAATTAATCCTTGAGTTTCTGCTGTCAATGGCAATAAGCAAACTAAAATATCACTCCTTGATGCCATTGCTAATAAACCTTCTTGCCCGCTAAAAGTACTAATACTCGGCAAATTTTTCGTGGAACGACTCCAACCCATCACGTCAAAGCCATTTTGCTGTAACCGCTGTGCACTTTCGCACCCTAATTCACCTAAACCTAGAATACCAATTCGCCTTTCATTTGCTGGCGTATATTGATGCTGTAGCCAAGTAGCTTCTTGCTGCTGCTTGGCATAGATTGGCATATCACGATGCAAGTACAAACTCCAAGCTAGAACTGCTTCAGCCATCGTTTGACTTAACATAGGATCAATCAAGCGAGTTATTTTAATGTCGGAAGATTGCAAATTTGCCATTAATTTTTCTACGCCTGCCCAAACACTATGTAGCCAGCTTAAATTGTTAAAGCTAGATAACGTAGTTATGTCAGGATTAGCAACAATCGCAATCGTACATAATTGTCGTTGCTCTGGTGCAACATCACTGGCTAAAACAATGTTTTCATTAGGTAGTTCAATACTTAATGCTTCAAGCCACATCTGTTGCTCTGCAGCTGATAATTGACTGATAAAAGGGATCATATCGAGATATCTGTTGAATGATTTTTGCCTTTATTTTACCTCAACTATATCTCAACATCGCAGCGTTTTAATCTAAAGATAAATAAAAAGTTATAATTTTGTTATATCTTCCAGCGCTTAACTAAGGTATAACGACGCCATGAAAGTACCTAAACGCATACAGCCACTTGTTGACGATGGCTTAGTAGACGAAGTAATAAGCCAACTTATGAGCGGTAAAGAAGCTACCGTTTATATGGTTCGTTGTGGCGACGAAATTCGCTGTGCTAAAGTTTACAAAGAAGCCATTAAACGCAGTTTTAAAAAAGCGGCGCAGTATCAAGAAGGGCGAAAAAGTAGAAACAGTCGTCGTGCAAGAGCCATGGAAAAGGGCTCTAAATACGGCCGCGAGCAACAAGAGTCTGCTTGGCAAAGTGCAGAAGTTGATGCTCTGTATAAACTCGCAGAAGCTGGCGTGCGAGTACCTCAGCCATTTGGCTGTTTTGATGGCGTTTTATTAATGGAGCTCGTCACCGATGACGACGGTGATGTGGCACCACGGTTAAATGACGTTATTATGCCTAACGAACAAGCAAAAGAAGATCATGCGTTAGTCATGCATTATGTTAAATTGATGCTTTGTTCTGGTGTTATTCATGGTGACTTATCAGAGTTTAACGTTTTGGTAGATGATTATGGCCCTGTTATCATTGACTTACCACAAGCTGTTGATGCCTCTGCGAATAATAATGCCAAAGCAATGTTGATTCGCGACGTTAACAACATGACCAATTATTACAGTCAATTTAGCCCAGAACTTAAACACAGCCGCTACGCCGAAGAAATGTGGGCATTGTTTGAGCGTGGAGAGCTTACTCCTGAATATCAACTTACCGGCTTATTTAAAGAAAGTGCCGTAAGCGCCGATGTAGATACAGTTTTAGAAGAAATTAAAGCGGCATTTGCACAAGAACAAGCTAGGCTTGAGCGTATCAATGAAGCGAACACCATCGAAGACAATTATTAATAACGTATAAAACTAATACGTAACTAAAACCCACTAATAGAAAAATAAAATACCGCCAACAATCAAACTTGCTAAAAATACCGTTTCGCTGCCCATTAGTAATACCGGTTTCCATCCTACCGACAATACTTGCTTTAAAGACGTTTTCACGCCAATCGCTGCAATAGCAACTACCAATAAACTACTTGATAAACCACGAATAATTTCGATTAACCAGATAGGTAATACACCAATATTTTTTAAAAATGCCAGTACAAAAAATAATATCAAAAAGCCAGGAATAAAAGCGCTAACTCCTGCTTCCATTTTGCTATCACGCTCTTTAAAAGCAATAAATACCATCATCACAATTGGCATTAATAACGCAACACGTAATAGCTTGATATAAGTGGCAACATCACCTGCTTCTGGTGAAATGGTATAGCCTGCACCGACAACTTGCGCAACATCATGAATAGCGCCGCCTATAAAAACGCCGGCTAATTGATCTGAAAAGCCCAAGTATCCTGCTAAAATAGGGTAAAATATCATCGATAAGGTACTAAAAGTGGTAATACCAATAACGGTAAGGGCGAAATACTTTTCTTGAGCTTTATCCTTTGGTAGTACAGTTGAAATAGCCGCGGCAGCAGAAACCCCACATACAGCAACCGCTCCTCCAGAAAGTACCCCAAATGTTTTCGGTAACGCTAGTGCCCGTGAAAAGAGCACACCAAATATCATAGTCAGAGCCATACTCACCATCACAATTAATGGCGGGGTAATACCCAAAGAAACAATGTCAGCAAAAGCAATACGAACACCTAACATGCCAACACAAAGCCGCAATAGCTCTCGTGAGCAATAATTAACTCCGTGTTGGATTTTTTTGTGGCGATAAAACGCGTGAGCACTTAACCCCAATAGTAGTGCAAATAACATCACCGGCGCTTGATATCGAGTTGCCACAATTGTCGCAAAAATAGCAATTATCGAGCACAGTGCGGCCCCTAGCAATTTTGCTTGTAAATTAACTAACATTTATTCGTTTTACCGCAGCATAGTTATCATTAAAAATCGCGCTATAAATTATACCATTAGTGCTGCCAATATAGCTGTAATTTCTAGCTTTTAATATCGTTAATCAATAGTGATTACCCTCAGCACCACCCGTTATTAAAGTACTTAAAATTAAATTTCAGCAATAAAAAGGCCTGCAATCACAGGCCTCAAGCATACAATATTTAGCTATAAATTATAGCTTAGCTAAACCATTTGTTGTTAATACCTTTCGCGGCAAAACGCACTAAAACAAAGGCAATCACAATCACCATAACTGGCATTATCATGCCCCCAGGACCATAAACTTCAAATGAGTTACTGATGAAGAAAGAGTGAAACATTTGTACGATAACGCCAACAAATGAGGCGACAAATAACTGATAACATAAACTTTTCTTTAGCAATAATGCCAAACTTCCTAAAGCACCAGCAAATACGGCAACGGCAAACGCGGCAGTTGCCCATATTGGAGTTGTAGCATATAAATCTTGCTCGGCCTGAGGCAGCTCAGCAACCATTTCCGGTGTCATCATCATCTGACCAACAAAGGCCATAACGCCAAGTAAATTCCATACTAGCGCTACAACTGCGACAATTTTGAACCAACTTGGTATTGTATTTATTGTTGGTGTTGGCTTAATTTCCGGCTCAGTGTTATCAGATGAGTTTTCAGGTGAATTATTGTCAGACATAGTTCTTTTCCTTATTGGTTTTATTATTAAGAAGCTATAAATAAGTTACGTCACTTATTTATAGCACAAGAACCTAAATCTATAACGCTAAATTATTCACCCCAAATATCTTTTGGTTTTAACTTTAATACTTTCCGCTCACCCGGCTTACGCTCCGTTTTACTTTTATTTGGATTAACATAGATTTTACTAGCATTGGGTTTTGCAGCCTTATAATTTTTATTTTCTAAAATTTTCTCTAACTTATCAGCTGTTTCAGTTTCTTGGTTTTTAACCTGTACTTTGGCCCGACGCTGTACATGAAATTTTTTGTCTACACCTTGCAAAAAGTTACGTAACACTTGATCTTTACATTCTCGGTAATTCTTATGATCTGGCTTGCGGGAAAACGCGCTTAATTCAGGTTTATTTAAACGAAAGTTTACTGAGGCCAACATTTCAATGATATCTTCAGCTTTTAAATTAAAGGCAATTTTAAGTTTAGTTAAAATAATATTATTGTTTAATCGCTTTTCTATTTTTGCTGGCGCACCTTCTTTTTTGCCACGACGCTCATTAATAAAACCATTTAAAAATGCAGCAAAAGTTGTGTCTGGACAATTGACATATGCTGGATCTTCTTCTTTTTTAAGCCAATTACTTATTTGCTCACGTGTTACGGTTAGATCACCCGCTGCAAAAATGGCAATAACCTTCTGATCATTAAAATTAAAGGTATATCTTAGGCGGCGTAAAACGTCGTTATTAGTCACAAACTTCTCCAAAAACGTCAACATAACAATAGCTGACAACTGTTACTTATTAACACGCGTATTTAGCGCATAAAAATAACAAAACAATAATTTAATTAGCCGATATTATACATGATTTGGTTAGGGGCTGTTGATCTTTCACTTTAGTCTCTGCTATCGGCTAATATTTGAGATAACAAGGCGGAAATTGTGCTATGTAGTTATTCTCGGCTTTGTCTCCTGAGTCGCTCTACCTTCTGCATCCTTGCAGTCGTACGTTAATTTTTTCTAACATTGTTAGGTTGAAAATTAGCTATAGCCCTTCGGGTTGCCTTGAAAAAGCATTACTCTTGTTGCCTGCAGGATGTAGGTACATAGCGTGAGCAGGATGCGGAAGCTGTGCTTAAAGTGCATTTGGAACAACCAAACATTAAATTAAGCACCTCGATTAACATCTTTTTCAAGAGCAACAAAGCTATAAACTGAAAGTTCAACAGCCCCTAGTGAATTCTGTACTTGCCAAAACTAATTCTTAGCAAATTATAAAGCGCAATATTCAAGAATAGCTTTAGCCGCTAAAACTTCACAGAAACTCATGCTAAGATACGCGCAATTTACACTGTCATAGCCATATATCGGTTAAGGCAGCTATCAGCTATTTATGTTATAAAAAGAGCAGTCATGAGCAAAAACGTTAATTTATTCAATCCTGTTTTAGCAAAAAGTCGTGGTAAAAATGCCGACAAAAAAATCTGGCAAAACTTACCCGGCAGTAGTGCGAGCTTGGCAGTTTTCCATGGTGCGTTGTCAGCGTCACAACCAGTTCTTTTATTAACTCACGACACGCCTTCTGCGTTACGTTTAGAGCAAGAGTTGTCCAGTTTAAACCATCAACAACAATTGCCTATTTGCTTATTCCCCGACTGGGAAACTTTACCATACGATACATTTTCTCCGCACCAAGACATTATTTCTCAGCGCTTAGCGACCTTATATCAATTATCACGAATGGAACAAGGCATTGTTATCGTACCGGTAACAACGTTAATGCAGCGATTAGCACCTAAACAGTATTTGGAAGCAAATAGCCTTATCATTCAAAAAGGCGATAAAAAAGATCTTCACCAATTAAGACAAGAACTTGAAGCTAGCGGTTATCGTTATGTTGATCAAGTTATGGAACATGGTGAGTTCTCGGCGCGCGGAGCCATTCTTGATTTATTCCCAATGGGTAGTAAAACCCCCTACCGTTTAGACTTTTTTGATGACGAAATCGATGAAATTCGTTTATTCGATCCTGAAAACCAACGTTCAAGTGACAAAGTTGCTGGCATTGATTTACTACCAGCACATGAATTTCCCACGGATAGTGATGGTATTAACTTGTTCCGCAGTCAATACCGTGAGCAATTTACTAGCACCATAGACAAAGAATCAATTTACCATCAAGTTAGCAACGGTATTATGCCTGCAGGTATTGAATATTATCTGCCGCTTTTTTTCCAGCAATCAAATACGCTATGCGATTATTTATCTGAGAACACCTTAGTCATTGTTAGTGGTGATATTGACAAAGCGATGGCACACTATTGGAGCGACATAGAATATCGCTATGAAGACAGACGTTATGACCCGACACGCCCTCTGCTACCTCCGCAACAACTGTTTCTCAATAATGAAGAGTTATACAGCGCTTTAAAACCATTTGACCGTATAAGCCTAAAGCCAGAAGTTATTGAGCAAGAGGTTAAAACATCGCAAGTGCAATTCGATGTTAAGCCGCTACCAGATTTAACAATTGATCATAAACTAAAGCAGCCATTTGAGTTAATTAACAACTTTATTAGCGATAAAGAAACACCATCAAAGTTGCTTTTTGTCGCCGAAAGCCAGGGACGTCGTGAAAGTGTTTTAGAGTTACTACAACGTAACCAAGTTAAGCCGACAAATTTTGACAGCATAGAAGACTTTGTTAATAGTGACAGTAACTTAGGCATTACGGTAAATGCCCTAACCGCAGGTTTCATCTTCCAAGCAAAAGGCAGCGCAAAAAAGAATGCCATCGCCTTAGTTACCGAGGCTGAATTATTAGGTGACATTGTTCGCCAAACCCGCCGACGCAATAAACAGCAAGACATCCAAAACGATGCAATATTTAAAAACTTAGCGGAACTCAGTATTGGTCAGCCTGTAGTACACATTGAGCACGGAATTGGACGTTACATGGGCTTACAAACCATAGAGAACGCCGGTATTACCACTGAATTTTTAGTATTAAGTTATGCTAGCGAAGCCAAGCTCTATGTGCCAGTCGCCGCATTACATTTAATTAGTCGTTACTCTGGCGCTGACGCCGACCATGCGCCACTGCATAAATTAGGTAACGATACCTGGAGCAAAGCCAAGCAAAAAGCGGCAGAGAAAGTACGAGATGTAGCCGCAGAATTACTTGATATTTACGCAAAACGTGCCAGTAATCACGGTTACAGTTTTAAGCGTGACAAAGATAATTATCAAGCTTTTGCTAACAGCTTTGGCTTTGAAGAAACCTTAGACCAAGAACAAGCCATTAATGCAGTAATTAGCGACATGCTATCACCTCAAGCTATGGACCGTTTAGTTTGTGGCGATGTTGGTTTTGGTAAAACAGAAGTGGCTATGCGTGCAGCATTTGTCGCTGTTAATGATGGTAAACAAGTGGCAATATTAGTACCTACCACTTTGCTGGCACAGCAGCATTATGAAAACTTTCGTGACCGATTTGCCAACTGGCCTATCAGCATAGAAGTGTTATCTCGCTTTAAAACCACTAAAGAACAAAACCAAGTCATTAAAGACGTAGAATCTGGCCAAATTGACATTTTAATTGGTACCCATAAGCTACTGCAAAACAGCATTAAGTATAGCGATTTAGGGCTACTTATTGTCGATGAAGAACATCGTTTTGGTGTTAAGCAAAAAGAGAAAATTAAGCAACTGCGCTCAAATGTCGACATTCTTACATTAACAGCAACACCTATCCCAAGAACCCTAAATATGGCAATGGGTGGCATGCGCGACTTGTCTATTATTGCGACCCCGCCAGCAAAACGGTTAGCAGTAAAAACCTTTGTTAGGCAACGCGACGATGCTCTTATTAGAGAGTCGATATTGCGTGAAATTCTACGCGGTGGCCAAGTTTATTTCTTACATAATAATGTTGATACCATAGATAAAACCGCTGCCGATATACAAGCCTTATTACCAGAAGCCAAAATAACCACAGCTCATGGTCAAATGCGTGAACGTGAACTTGAACGTATTATGAGTGATTTCTACCACCAGCGTTTCAATGTTCTGGTATGTACAACAATTATTGAAACCGGTATTGATGTGCCAAGCGCTAATACCATTATTATGGATAGAGCTGACCACTTAGGCCTAGCGCAGTTACATCAGCTTCGTGGCCGCGTTGGTCGTTCTCATCATCAAGCCTACGCCTATTTATTAACGCCGCACGAAAAACGCATGACTAAAGATGCGAAAAAACGCCTTGAAGCCATAGCATCACTTGAAGATTTGGGCGCTGGTTTTACCTTAGCCACCCATGATTTAGAAATTCGTGGCGCCGGTGAATTATTAGGTGAAGATCAAAGTGGCTCTATGAGCCAAGTCGGTTTTAGTCTATACATGGAAATGCTTGATGCCGCTGTTGCAGCCCTAAAAGACGGCAAACAGTTATCGCTTGAACAGGTCATGAAAACGCAAACCGAAGTCGATTTACGCGTGCCAGCATTACTGCCTGATGACTACATTTTTGACGTTAGCCTAAGACTAAGTCTATATAAACGTATCGCTAGTTGTAAGAGCAAACAAGCCCTAGACGACGTGCAAGTTGAATTGATAGACCGCTTTGGCTTATTGCCACAGGCAACCAAAAACCTCATTCATATTGCCAAGCTTAAATTAAAAGCAGAAAAAATTGGTATTTCTCGTATTGACGCTGGCCCTGCTGGAGGTGCGATAGAGTTCAGCAGTGATACTAAAGTTGACCCTATGTTCATCATGAAGTTAATTCAGCAACAGCCTAAAATTTATAAAATGGAAGGCGGTAGCAAGCTTAAATTTAACCAAGCAAGTGAAGATGCTAAAGCACGGTTTATTTTAATTACTACCATGGTCAATGAACTAGCAAACCACTTACGTGCGGATGGTTAACTCACTCAATGTTCGATACAGTACTGACAATTACTAGCTGTGTAAGAAAATAAACGCCAAGGTAAATGATTGATAATTTAAGTATTGATCAACCTTTGCTATTATCCGAATGTAATATCGTCATTTTTATTGCCGATAACGGATATTAATAACTGGAAAGTGAATGAAATTAAAGCAGTTTATATTATGTGCCGCCGCAATAGTATTACCACTATCAGCAAATGCTGCGTCAAAGAAAAATAAAGACCGATGGTTTGAGATAGAAGTTATCTTATTTAGCCAATTAGGTGATAAAAGTGCATTAAAAGAAAGTTTTCCTGAGCACAGTGAACTACCAAAATACCGTCGTAGCCTAGACTTGCTTGCTAACTACTTAAATCCTGATATTGCTAGCTTAAAACAGTTATTGCCCAGTTGTGAATCGCCATATTACGCTGCAAACTTAGTTAGCCAAAATGCAAAACTTCCAGCTCTTTTCACTGAAAAATCATTAGCTGAAATAGCGCAAATACCAGCATTAACAGCTCAATCAAGCACATCATTTGATGAATTAAATAACGCTGCGGATAGCTTTAGTGATGGCACTGAGCTTTTGCCTACAGAAGCAGAAAAACCATTATCAATAACTGATTCACAAAACAATAGCTTACAAGACAATGAGCAGCAAAACGTTGAGCTACAAAACAACCATCTACAGCCCTCACTTGCAACAGAGTTAAGCTCTGAACTTTCAGCTGAAGAACGCACAGAAATAGCAGCATTAGTCATTGCTGCTGAAAATGAATTTAGTCATTTTAAATTTCCTTATACCGTTGAACAGGTAACAGATAAATCAGCTGAAAGCTGGTGCCGAATAGATAAGCAGCAACTTACTTCGCAACAATCAGATAATGATGATTTTGACTACTACGGCTTTACCGTCGATAAAATGCCATTAGCAATTAATGCCGCAGAAGATATAAACAATACGAAGAGCCATTTACTCAGTAAAGAGTCATTAAAACTGGGGGATGTAATTACTGACTTACGATACAGTAAAAACTTTCGTCCAATACTTCATATGGGTTGGCGGCAAGTTGCCCGGCCTAAAAAACAGTCAATTCCAGTAAAAGTATATGCCGGTGATAATTTTGCTGCTGACTACGAAAAACAATTAACCACTTTTCAGACACAACAAAATGCATTGATGTCACAGGCTGCTATCAATGAAACATTAGCCGCCGCTAGCGGGCAGCAGCCAAAAACTGATTCACTCACAGAGAGAAATGCAGCTTTACTTGCACAAGCCAAGCAAACAAGAATAGCTGATATTGTATCGCAAATATCAGCTATTACAGACGACACCGACACTTTACTAAACACTATTGAAAGTGATGATTTATCCCTACAACTTGATGATGAGACAAATGTTAATGTTGAGCAAAATATCGCTCCAATAGCACCAGTGCAAGACTGGTTTATTGATGGCTTATTTAACGTTCATTTAAAGCATTATTTATTTATTACAGCTGACTTTAATGTCCTTGATAAAAACTTGGCTGAACTTGCGACCGCAAGATTAAGCGACGCTTCACCAGCGATAAATAACACCAATTCACAAAACAGTCGTGATGCACTACCAACTCAAGCAAAAGCCATTCGCTTTAAGCAAAATCGTCGAGTGATTAGTGGTGAGGTTCACTATTTTGATCATCCTTATATGGGCATGATTGTACAAATAAGACCTTACAAGAAACCAAAAGAAGAAACCAATAATTAAACTTTTGTTGCCTAACCAGCAATAATGTAGAGGACACTATGGATAAAGAAGTTGAAATTCAAGCAGCAGTTTTTCGCCGCTTATTAGCACATTTAGATAACCGCAAAGACGTACAAAACATTGAGTTAATGAATTTAGCAGGCTTTTGTCGTAACTGTTTTTCTAAATGGACGGTTGCCGAAGCTGAAAAACTCGGGGTAGAGGTAGATATAGATACGGCTCGTGAGCAGGTTTATGGCATGCCATATACTGAATGGAAGGAAAAACATCAACTTCCAGCAACCGAAGAGCAAATGGCTAAATTTAATGAATTAAACCCGAAAAAATAACCCTTTGTTTTTTTGATGAAGTACCAAGATATTAACGAGTGATGAAGCTAAGTACTGTAATAGTCATTTTATCTCTATTTATAGCTGATTTTTCCTATGCAAATCAGCAAACTCTTCGTACGTCCTATTATCGACAGAATGTCGCGCCACAATTGTTTTTTGATGAAAATGGCAGACCGACAAGTGGCATTCTTTACGATATAACTCATGCGATTGCCAATGAAATGGCTGTGAAACTAGAGCTTTTGCCTATTCCACGGAAACGAATTACACAATCATTAATCAGAAATATCATTGATATGCACTGTGTAGCCAACCCCAAGTGGTACAAACTTACAACGTTACGTTGGAGCCCTGTTCTTTATAAAAACCCTGACATTTTGATCAATCGAAAAGGCATAACCTCAATAGCTGAGCTTTCAAATTATAGTAATTTAAAAATAGGCACTACATTAGGCTATATCTACCCAGAACTAATTGCACATATTGAGAATAAAAATATCTTAGAAGTAACGAGCTTATCTCCTGATAAAAGCTTTGAAAAATATAGAAAAAATAAAGTTTCTGGCTTTATTAGCGCATCTGTTGAGGCGTCTTACTTTACTAAAGATATAGAAGATTCGGTAATTATCTTAAACAACAACGATATACACTGTGTATTTGCGCCAAGCATGAAAGAGGCAACATTAAAACGAATAAATAATGCGATTGATATCTTGAAAACTTCGGGCGAGATAGCAAACATTTTAGCTAGATATAAACATGTCCCTAAAATTGCGCCACGTTACGGCGACGTAATCACCGAGTAATTAACTTAATTTCTTGTGCTGATAGCAATATAAACTCTTTAAACTCGAACAAAAATTGTAGATTCGCTTGCTCGACGGTCACTACGACTTCGAGATTCTAACCATCGACCTCTATTGATTTGATTTTGTCTACGATCATCCCCTGTACGGCGATCTTCCCCCGTCAATACGTACAAATTAATATCACTTGGCTCTTGCTCTGCGACCAGCTTAACTATTTGCTTTTGCTTACTTTTTTTCTGCTGTTGATGCTTATTGCTATCTTTAGCCGAAGGCTCAGCTTTCGCGGTATAACTTGGCGGCAGTAAATCAGTGAACACTTCCATCTTAATTCTCTTTTGGATTACTAAAATCATTTATCAATTGTTCATTAAATCGGCAGTTAAAAATAAAAGTTTAATTTTTTTAACTGTTACCTCGCTACAACCAACGCACTATTAGTAAAATGCCACTTCAGAAAAGTGTAACCAATAATTTATGCTAACCTTATGTCTCTCGACAAAGCCTAACAGCCAATGATAGGCTGTTTATTCCTTCAAAAAACTCAATATAAACTGGTACATGGATAAAAAAAATTCGAAATTACTATTTGCAGCTATTATTACAATATTCAGCGTTTTTAATAGCTACGCACATACCGAAAGTTCAAACCAAACAACGGATAAGCATCAACTTACCGTTTCAAAAATTGCCGAAAATGTATTCCAACACGTTTCGTATAAAGAGGTTAAAGGTTTTGGGTTAGTGCCGGCTTCTGGTCTTGTTGTCATTAACGATAAAGACGCTCACATTATTGATACACCCTGGACAAACACCGATACAGAACAATTAGTCACGTGGATTAACAGCCAAGGCTTCACATTAAAAAGCAGTATATCTACCCATTTTCATGATGATCGCGCAGGTGGAATTTCTTACCTAAATAAATTATCCATTGATACTTATGCTAGTGAGTTCACCAATAAGTTATTAGCAAGTCGTAATAAAACCGTGGCTAAACACAGCTTGTCACTGCCCCTCCCTAAAAAGAAGCAATTAATGGTTAACGATACTGTTGAAGTGTTTTACCCTGGAGCAGGACACTCCATGGATAATATTGTCGTGTGGTTACCAGAGCATAAAATACTATTTGGTGGCTGCTTTGTGAAAAGTTTATCAAGTACATCCCTTGGTTATACAGGTGACGCTGACATTAAACAATGGCCAATATCAATGCAAACCCTTATTGAACAATACCCACAGGTAAAGATTGTTGTGCCAGGTCATGGCAAAATCGGCGATAAAAAATTATTAACCAATACTAAAGCATTGGCGACTGAAGCGCATAATAAAATGAATCTTACGCAATAAATGAATACTTCAAGTGTTAACGTTATAACAACGAAGCTTGGCAGTAACGACTAATTAAACCAAATAAAAAGCACTAACTTCAAAAAGAAATTAGTGCTTTATTGATAATTAATTGCTAATAAAAGCTAAGTCAGGAATTAAGTTAACAATCTCCTACGTCGGCCTGAGCAACTATGCTACGAGCATATTTTACAAACTCATGATTAGCAAAGTCTCGCACCGTTTTAATATTAAAGCTTTCAGCAAGTACTTTTGCATCTGCGGCAGTAACGCCTTTAAGCGCTGAAACCGAGGCGTCAGCAACTTCATTTAATGGTTTACTTTCATAAGCTTTATCGACTAAACCTTTGATACTAAAACAGGGATCTACTGCAGCATTTGACTCATCCTTTACTAGAAACTCAAGTGGCAAAGGAAAGCCAGACCTTATCGTTCGCGCTAAAACTAATGCATCTTCTGATGAGGTCATAAAAAGTGAATCTCTTACACATCTTGCAAGATCTAGGTCACAATCAGCGGCACATGCTATTTGATCAGCAGTGCCAGGCAGTCGTGAACATCCTCTCATACAATTCAACCAATCCTTAAAACAACTAGCCATGTTGTATCTCCTTCATCCTTTATAATCGTTGCGAATATAGATAGAATAAAAGCCGTTTTTCACGATATTCACCTTATATTTTAGCCTAAATCTTGGCTTTCACCTCTTTTACCGATCTCTATACGCAAGCAAACTCGCGCTTTTCAATCCAGTATTTGCCCAGTACAGAAAGTTAATCGGTTATTAAGAATAAATGATGAAAAAACTTGCGGAAGATTACAAATAAAAGACGTAAGCTAAGGTGTGAGTAAAAGCCGTAAAATAACTAAGATTTAACTAAACTTACTACCTTTAAACAAGCAACAAATAAAAGCTTTCATAAAGTAAAAACTGTAGAATATCGAGCTACTATAGATACCATGTTCTACAAAAATGCAGCTACTTCGCTTTCCGTCAAATAGCGCCATCGTCCTAGTTCTAGATCTGCTAATTTAATTGGCCCTATTTGTTCACGATGCAAGCCAACCACTTTATTCCCCACAGCCGCAAACATACGTTTAACTTGGTGATACTTACCTTCGGTAATGGTCAGCAACACTTCATTATCAGCAATTTTCTCCAATTTTGCTGGTCGCGTTAAGTTATCTTCGCCTTGAAGTTGCACGCCATGAGCAAACTTTTCTGCAGTATCATCTTTTAGCGGATTACGTAGCCAAACTCGATACACTTTCTCGCACTGTTTTTTTGGAGAAATAATATTATGCGACCAACGGCCATCATCGGTAATTAAGACTAAGCCTGTTGTGTCGGCATCTAAGCGTCCGGCAATATGCATATCAAATGTACGGTCAACATCAAGCAAGTGCAATAACGACGGGTACATTTCGTCAACGTTTGAGCAAATAGTATCAACAGGTTTATGCAGAATAATATATCGGGAACTACGGGCTGTTAGCTCTTGCCCTTCAATGGTAATAGAATTATTTTCATGTACCTGTGTTGCAGGGTCTTTTATTACTTCTTGATTAACTTGAACCTTGCCCATTTTCAGCACTTTTTTAGCTTCTGAACGGGTTAATTCGGTGCTTTTACAAATAAACTTATCAAGGCGCATAAAGACGTTATCACTATTGAGAGATTAAAAATGGCGACCGCTATTATCGCCATTTTTAAACGTTTAGCAAGGTTAATGCAGCTAAGTTCAGTAGTAACTCATTACCTTACTTTATGAGAAGTACCAGTAACCTGCCGCCAATTGTTCGGCAAGAAAAGTAATAAGTTCATCACTAGCCATCCATGGGGTTAATTGTGCTGGTGTGATCTCTACCTGATCACACATTAATTTGACAATATCAGCAATAGCTGGAGAAAAAGTTACTTTTTTACCATCAATATAGCAAACGCCGTTGATAACGGTTTCAGGGAAGTAAAAGGCCCTAGCGCCGCCTAAACGCATTAAGTTATGCTCTGCCATCGCTAGTTTAATATCGTGATGAGCACTCAACTCATCATCAGCTTGCAAGTCAAGTTCATGCTTTGCTTGGGTGTAAAAGGCGCCAATAAAGTCACGTAGCATTTCATCATCACTGGTGAGTGAGGTTAATTGCTGTTTAATTTTTGCAAAATCATCCGAGCTAATTGCGCCACAGTGCTGAGTTGACTGACGCTCAGGGTCGGTGATCAGTTGCCCACCTTGTTCATTATCAATTAAATGATCCGCAAAGCCACTTAATAAACTCACCGCCGAATGAGTACGAAACCCGACTGAAAAACTTAAGCTAGTTTCTAATGTAATACCGTCGTGCGGAAACCCTGGCGGAATATATAAAATATCGCCAGGCATTAGTTCAACATCAATAATGGCGTCAAATGCATCAACATGTAAAAGAGCAGGATGAGCAGCATATTCACGGTGCTGACCTTTGTCGCCAACACGCCAGTTGCGCTTACCTGAGCCTTGGCAAATAAAAACATCATACCAATCAATATGAGGCCCCACTCCACCACCTGGGGTTGCAAAACTCACCATTAAGTCATCTAAACGCCAATGAGGTAAAAAGCGAAATGGTTCAATCATTTTCGCCGCGTCTTCTGACCAATTGTCTAGCGCTTGCACAACCAAAGACCAGTTTTTATCCCCTAAATGTTCATATGACTGAAATGGACCAAACTCAGCTTGCCATTGTTCACCATTTTTATAAACTAAGCGTGACTCTACTTCTTCTTCACAAGCTAAACCGGCTATTTCATCAGCGCTGATAGGGTCTTGAAAATTCTTAAAACCTTGGCGAATCACCAGCGGCTTTTTCTGCCAATATTCGCGTAAAAAAAGCTCTGTATTAAATTCTTCAGCATTTAACTGATACATATAAATAACCTTTATTCTCTCTTGTAAATCAACAGCAATTAAAGCTTGCTAGCATTTATATAATGCAGCCAGCCTTTTTGCTGAACAACGATATTATGCGACTGACATACCAGCAATTTTGTGCCAGTAGCCATTGCACTCTGCTACACCATCCAGTGGATACTTTTTCGCGTCAACTAACTGGTTACCAAAGCGGTCAAGCATGTTAAAGGCATTGTCATCATCAGCACTAATGCGAGCGATATCGACACCAATATTTGCCATTTCAGGTATTTCGTTCACTAAGTTATACTGATAACCTGACATGGTTTGTATACCGTTTAGAATAAATACCCGCTCACCTTCGCGACTATTCATTTTTCGCCCTTGTGGGTACTTAATGCAGCAAAACTTACAGTCATCTTTTGGTCTATCTTCCGAGCGAGCGGTAAAGCAACGTGCAGAATATGCTAATGGCATATAGCCCCATGAAAATACTTCGCACTCAAATTGGTCACGAATATTTGCATCTTGTGCTTGCTGTAAGAGTGTCTTTAACCAGTCACCTGAAAGCTCTACTGGCATAACCCAGCGGCTCATGCCTTGTTTAAGTAATACTTTTAAGGTGGCAATGTTGTAGCAGTTAATTGCTGGGCCTGCGACAAATGGCAAGTTCAACTCGTGCATCATTTGCACGGCGCTTAAATCGTTCGCTTCAATAAGTAACTCACCATTACCGCATAAACGACGCATAGTTTGAATTTCAGCGGGTGATTCAAGTAATGCCATCGTCGATAAAACAATTTGCTTATCACTATTTTTTGCAAGTTCTTTGGCTAGATTAATCCAATCTTTTGCACGTAACTCACGACGCTTAGAGCAAACTGTTTCACCTAAGTATATAATGTCAGCTTTACTGTTTAATGCCTGCTGGTAATATGCCTCAACATCATTTTTTGGCCAAAAAAACAGACTAGGACCAAGAGAAAATTTCATATTCATTTCCAATTATTCAGTTCAACTATTCACCATCAGTACTAGCCAATAGTGATTATTTAACAATTTATTGCCATTTACGGTGATAAGCGCCAAGCGTTGTTTGGCTGCCTTCAGAGAGGTTGGCTAAAGTATTCATCCAAGCCTGCTCAACATTATATTGCTCAGGGTTCTCAGCGAAGCGGTCTAATGCCATTCGCCAGGTTTTAGCAACTTGCTCAACATACGCAGGACTGCGCTGACGACCTTCAATTTTTACTGAAGCAATGCCCATTTTTACCAGTTCAGGAATCAACTCTAAGGTATTTAAACTCGTCGGCTCTTCAAGTGCATGGTAGACATTATTATCAACTTCAAAACGCCCTTTACATAAAGTTGGGTAACCGGCATTTTCATCACTTTGATAACGGTCAATAAGTACGTCATTTAAACGACTTTCTAAGCCTTTCTCTGTTTCCTGCCAGCGAACATATTTAGCAGGTGAGCAAGCGCCAGCAGTATTGGGTGACTCACCTGTCATGTAGGAAGATAAATAACAGCGCCCTTCTGACATAATACATAAACTACCAAATGCAAAAACTTCCAACTTCACCGGGCTTGTTTTTGCAAGTTGACGAACTTGCTGCACAGATAAAACACGTGGCAATACAACACGTTCAACATCAAAGTTATTTTTAAAGAATTTAATTGCTTCTAAGTTAGTTGTAGACGCTTGTACCGAAACATGGCGTTCAACATCAGGATACTTAGTGGCGGCATAATCTAGCACACCTAAATCAGCAATAATTAAAGCATCTGTACCAATGGCAACTGCATTGTCAACGGCCTTACGCCAGCGTTCTTCACCATCAGGATGAGCAAAGGTATTTATTGCAACATGCAATTTTTTCCCGTGTTGATGAACATAATCGGCACCTTTAGCCAATTTGCCATCATTAAAATTTAGCCCAGCAAAATGACGCGCATTAGTATCATCTTTCATACCTATGTAAACGGCATCAGCGCCATTATCAATTGCTGTTTTTAAAGCAGGTAAATTACCTGCAGGACACAAGAGCTCCATATCACCCTAACCAGAAATTATTTTGCTAGGCAGTGTACCTAGCTTCATTCAAGGTTTATTTGATATAAAATAACTATTCCTTTATCAGCGTTTAAGATAATTAATCTCACTGTTCGAGATATCCCTATCCTTTGTACTACGTATTTAACAGGATTTACTGAACAAGGTTTACAAGACAAGTGGTTCAACTTTGATCTGCTTCATAAAAGCGCCTTGCTCTGCATGCTAATGTAATCACATTGTTGAAATGTATAAATTTAACGCTGTGACAATACCAACACAGCCACCTGATAAGTATGGGATTTACTTTGATTAATCAAATCGCCAAACAGGCTAACTTGCAAAAATTACCTTTTAGTGTTCGTCGCCGCGCCCTAACCTTAGTACCTCAGATACTCAAGCCTAGCTTACGAATAGTGCCTTTTTCACTGCAGAAGTCTTTATTAATACCAGCATTACATTCGGTTTTTAAAGAAGCGATTGAAGATGGTGATTTTGAGTTTTTAACGGGTAAATGGCTAAAAATATCAATAACCGATATTGACCTACATTGGTGGCTTAGCTTTGCAGACGGCAAGTTAATAATGGCTTCGCCACAACTAGCAGTTTCAGAAGATGTTAGTTTTAGTGCCAGTGGCGATGACTTATTGTTAATTGCAGGTCGTAAACAAGACCCAGACACACTATTCTTTCAACGAAGGTTACATATTGAAGGGGATACGGAACTCGGCTTAGAAGTGAAAAACCTTATTGACGCGATAGATGTAGATCAACTACCAAGTAGTGTTCATAAAGTTATTAATATCCTCGCAGATGTCGTTGAACAAACTCAACAAGAAATTAAACATGGCGTACTTGTTTAAGCAATATAGCTCTGATTTACACTTAAAGTTCAATAGGGTGTACTTCAAATAAAACACCCTTTAAAATCTTTATTCTAGCGTTAAGTTTATAACGTAAATCAATTAGCTTTATTGCAATAATAACTGCCTCGGTCTCATTAGTTGAATAAACGCTAAAGCAAATGACAGCATAAATACAATTAACGTACCTACAGTTTCCCAGCCATATGGCAATATATTGAAATAAAACAGTATATTTTCAACAAAACCAAAAGCAAAGCCACAACCAAACAAGGCTTTATTATTTAAGTTACCGTTTGCATTAAAGGCTTTTGCAATCAAAAACCCTGCAACTGGAAATGTAGACCAAATAATAAAGACCACAATAGAGAAGAACATCGCAAGTGGCGAAATATTAGAAACAATGAGTTTCTCGATTACCGCATAGGATTGGGCAAAAACATAACCTAGATATAAATACAGCATAAAATCATCTTAGTAACTAACACGCTAACAAGTTTACAGACTTGACGAGCAATGATTTTGATCTAGTACAAAGCTTACTAATAAATGCAGAAATCAGTATTGGTAAAGCACCTGAAAAAAGTGCTAATTTTTCTATCTAACTAATATTTTTACTGCGAATCAACTCAATTTTCCAACACAGGGTGAATTAGTGCTTTAGTAATTTTGCCGTATTGTTGTTTCACTATTGGCTTATCAAGGTAACCATCGAATTTCTTAGAATTTAATAAACTCGATAATTTCCGCGTTTTTGGAAAGCTAGCAATAAAACCGGTCGACTTTTCTGTTTTGTCATTACTATTACCTGTTAGCGTCCTCCTGCTAAAGCTTTTTTCCCGTGTTGCTGCAACAACACAAAACTTATGTTCAACGGCTTGAGCGAGCAAACTACTTTCAACTTCATTCGAT
This sequence comes from uncultured Colwellia sp., assembly GCA_913058245.1. GTDB lineage: Bacteria > Pseudomonadota > Gammaproteobacteria > Enterobacterales > Alteromonadaceae > Cognaticolwellia. Next base: position 58,562 of record CAJXQJ010000010.1, on the reverse strand, counting down.
GATTGGATATCAAATGGTACTAAGAGTAAGTGAATGTTTTTAGAGCCTACAACATCGACAAGCTCAGGCATATTTGCATCATCTGCAGTCAACATTGACAGTTTTATTGTTCCTTGCTCTAACGGCAATTCAACAATATTTATTTCATCACCCAATTTTGTCCATCGATACCTTTGACAAGCATGCAACTGTGGTTGGCGAGCAAGTATTCCATGTTGGTTGATCAAAACCGCCTGATGTACGCCATCAAGAATTAGGCTTGTACAAACATATTGAAATGGTCGAAGCATTGCGCTTACTTGCACAACTAGCTGCTCACATAATCCTTCAATTCTTAATCTTTGTTGTGCTTCTAGGGTAAGTGACTTATCACTAACAAAAAATAGTTCAGGTAATTGAATAATGTCACTCAAATTATTTTCGATATAATGGCAAACATCTTCAATGGCAAATTCATCAGCTTTATAAGTGGCAAATATCGCAACATTAACGGTTTCAGGGATTTTTTTAACTAGAGGTAAATCGGGTTGCCCTTCCAACTTTTGATAAAGCTCAGGACGCATTTGGCTAATCATACAAGTATTATCAGGGCGTAATTTGTTGCTTAGTCCCGCTATTGATAAATCGATGTCAGCAAAGATGAAGCCTTCTTTATTGTGAGGCATTTTCGCTAGTACCGTACCATCACAGGCAATGATTTGGCTTTGGCAAACGTTTGCTAAATACTCACGCAAACGTGAACTATCTAGTAATTCATCATCATTACCTGCTGCCACTTCAAATGAGCTTACTTTATTTGCTATGGCAATAAATAAATTATTTTCATGCGAGCGCGCCGCGCCATATAGCTCACTATTGTCACGTAAAAATGTACTGGTTGACTGACACAATAATTGTGCGCCTGCGTTAGCTAATTGCCGAGAATCATTGAAACGAGCAGCATTATTGCTATTCAGCAAAGCTAACTGTCCAAAAGGCGCAGTTGTAACTTGAGCAACTTCATTACTATCGGAGACAAAAATGCTTTTATCTTCTACTATTAGACGCTTATTATTTTGTTGAATAAGCTTGCCTGTAGATGAAATCAAACATGACACAACACTAATATTAGAGTTAATATCACTTTGTTGAGGGCTTTGCTGCTCATCCTCTTTAACGGTTACATTCAATGTAATAAAACATTCATGCTTTTTTGCTCGCTCAGCAATACTTTTAATAAATAAGCCATGTTCAGATATTGCTTCATCCCAAACTTGATTATGATTTTCATATTGTAACCTCTCTCCAATTGGGGGAGTGCTGTAACAATACGTATTACAAAATTCAGGTAGCACAATTAAATCAGGTTTGCATTCAGCAGCGCTGTCTATCATACGAAGACAAATTGCTAAGTTTTCTTGAATATTAGATGAAGTGGCAAACTGGGAAACGGCTACGCGCATGTCTTACATATTCCAATGATAGATGTTAATTTTATAGGTTAAGAAGCTTAATGCTACATTGATTGAGTTTTGGATAAAAAATCAGATTAAACAATTTATGTTTTTTTATTTTGTTCAATTTTCGATAAATACTGCTGCTGAACGCTTTTCCCTAACGCAGTAATCGACCATATTTCGCCATTTGTTCCTTTGCCATTTTTTGTGATCCCTCGCGCCATCAAGGTGTGAAGGTAAGCGCCAGTTTGTGCTTGACTGATTCCAGTTTCACTTGCAATTGTTTTAGCATACCGCCAAGTATAACCGGCTTGTTGCAAGCACACTAAAATGCAGTTTTCGTCGTGGGTTAGTTCTGCCTGTGCTTTGGCTTGCTCTTTCTGCTCGATAGAGGGTTCGGTTTGATTCTCTAACATAGTATGTACCATGTTCATCTCAGCCTCAAAACCAGCACCTTTAAACTTCGATATTTTATCAATATTTGAAAATGCTAAACCTAGTGCGCCAGCTAGAATTGCTAAGCCCATTTCGGTGGCTAACGATAGAAAACCGTATATTGTGCTGACACCTAATAAAACAAAAAATGAAGCGCTTTGAAATAGTGATTTTATAACAAACTCCTTATCGTTTTGAATTTATATTTAGACATTTTTGCCTAGTTACAGCTATTTAAAATGAATAACCACGCCACTTAGCTAGAAAAATGCAACAAGTTGACACGTTCATACGTGTCAACATGATTACATAATAATACTCGAAAAAAGTTTACTGAACTTTTGCACGTGCTTGATGTAGTTTTTTATAGCTTTCAATTAATCGTTGATGCTTATCTAAACCTTCTAATTTCATGCTGGTTTTTGTTAAACCAAAGAACTTTACTTCGCCAGTAATTGAGCCAACAACATTTTCCATGATCTCTTTACCAAACATTCTATTGAAGTTCTCAATAAAGTGTTCAAGCTCCATTTCTTCATCTAATTCAACTTCTAGTACCGCGTGCATTGCTTGATAGAATAAGCCGCGAGCAACAGTATTGTCATTAAACTGTAAAAACTCTTCCACTAGTTCAGTTGCATCTTCTAAGGCACCAAGAGCTAAGTAAATGAGAATTTTCAATTCAAGAATGGTTAATTGGCCCCATACGGTATTTTCATCAAACTCAATACCGATTAAGGTTCTGATATCAATGTAATTATCTAGCTGGCTATCTTCTAAACGTGTTACCAAATTTTCTAGAGCATCGTCGTCAAGAATATGAAGGTTAAGGATATCTGCACGGTAAAGAAGTGCTTTATTGGTGTTATCCCAAATAAGATCTTCAACCGGGTAAACTTCAGAATAGTCCGGCACTAACATGCGACATGCGGTTGCTCCGAGCTGATCAAACACAGCAACATAAACTTCTTTACCTAAGCTTTCCATAATAGTAAATAAGGCAGCGTTTTCTTCTTCAGTTGTACCTGAGAAGTCCCATTCCGAAAACTCAAAGTCATGTTGTGAACTAAAGAAGCGCCAAGAAATAACACCCGTTGAGTCAATAAAATGCTCAACAAAGTTTTCAGGCTCAGTCACTGCCATACTGTTAAATGTAGGCTTAGGTACGTCATTTAAGCCTTCAAAGCTTCTGCCTTGCAGCAACTCAGTTAAGCTACGCTCTAAAGCAACCTCGAAACTTGGGTGAGCACCAAATGAAGCGAATACACCACCGGTTCTAGGGTTCATTAAAGTCACACACATCACCGGAAATTGACCGCCTAATGAGGCATCTTTCACTACAACAGGGAAGCCTTGCTCTTCTAAAGCGTCAATACCAGCTAAAATACTTGGGTACTTTTCTAGCACGCTTTTCGGTACATCAGGTAAAACAATTTCTTGTTCAATAATTTGCCGTTTAACCGCACGTTCGAATATTTCAGATAAACACTGAACTTGCGCTTCAGCTAAGTTATTCCCGGCACTCATACCGTTACTTAAGAAAAGGTTTTCAATCAGATTAGACGGGAAATAGACTGTTTCACCATCTGATTGACGCTGATAAGGAATAGCACAAATGCCGCGTTCAGCCATACCTGAATTGGTATCAATTAAGTGTGAACCGCGCAACTCATCATCAGGATTGTATATCTCTAAGCAATAATCATCGAGAATACCTTTAGGTAGTTCATCACTTTCCGTCAGCTTAAACCACTTTTCGTTGGGGTAGTGAACAAAATCACTATTGGCAATTTCTTGACCCAAAAACTGGTCGTTATAAAAGAAATTACAGTTTAAGCGTTCAATAAATTCACCTAACGCCGAACATAAAGCACTTTCTTTAGTAGCCCCTTTACCATTAGTAAAACACATCGGCGATGCTGCATCACGAATATGTAATGACCATACGTTAGGCACTATATTACGCCATGACGCAATTTCGATTTTCATGCCTAGGTCAGCTAAAAGTGCGGTCATATTGGCTATTGTTTCTTCTAACGGTAAGTCTTTACCTAGGATAAATGTGCTAGCGTCACTTTCAGTGTGACCCATTAACATAGCTTGTGCGTCTTCTTCTAAGTTTTCAACTATATCAACTTTAAATTCAGGCCCCGTTTGCACAACTTTTTTAACGGTACAGCGGTCAATTGAACGCATAATACCTAAACGGTCTTTTTCTGAAACACTTTCTGGTAATTCCACCTGAATTTGGAAAATTTGGTTATAACGATTTTCAGGATCAACAATATTATTTTGTGATAAACGAATATTCTCGGTAGGAATATCTCTAGAATTACAATATACCTTAACAAAATACGCTGCACACATGGCAGAAGATGCAAGGAAATAATCAAACGGGCCAGGCGCTGAGCCATCCCCTTTATAACGAATAGGTTGGTCGGCGACGACTGTAAAGTCGTCAAATTTAGCTTCAACTTTCAAATTGTCGAGAAAATTAACTTTGATTTCCATTAACGGTATCCACGCAAAACTGCTAAAACAGCAAAATATTCTTAATGGCGCTAATTATCGTTTTTTTCTCGGCAATAGTCTTGGGTTAATTCAATAAATTGCGTTATTCGACGTATTATTTCGATTATCAAGAACCAAGACTTACTTACATGCCTAACACACCTGCGGTTAAACCACCTACGAAGCCAAAGGTTATACTTGCGAAAATGAAACCAATAATGGCCGCAATAAATGACTTTATATAGATAAAAAAACCATCTTTCATGTAAATACGAGCAATAACAATAGCAGGGTAAATAATTGCTAATAGCATCAATCCAATTTGAGTAAATAAGTCATTATAATGGCCAGAAATTAACAACCCATAAGATAAAAGTGTTAAGTGACCATTTAGTAGCAAGTAAACGACGTAGAGCTCAAATAAGTTATATTTTTCTTTTCTAAAGACTAATCTAGAAGCCATTGCCATTAGAAAAGCACTAATAAAGAAAAAATAAATTAAACCATTTTCGAGAATGGCTTTAAATGTATCGAAGCGTTCAGAAGCAAGATTTTCTGAAGTAAAGCCTTGTAAGCTAGATTCAACTAAACTGATATTTAAGTATGACGCAAGTAATATCGCAAAAGTGGTTAACCAAAAAGCATATTTAGCTGGGTTAAAATACTTAGCTCTCTTGCCGTCTAAATACTCACGGCAAGTATCTGCAGGTCTTACTGTTAGCCCTATGATTGTTTGTAAAAATGGCGAGCGAAGCTCTAAGGTGCCACGCTGCACTAGAGCGATTAAATGTTTAAAAGTAATACGTTGTGCTTTTTTTTGTCCACATTGACCACAATACTCAGTATTTAAAGGCGAGCCACAATTCAAGCAGTCAGGTTGATTAATAAAGTCCATTTATTTCTTATCGTTATTTTTTTCAAAACAATAATACCTATCACTGTGGCTGTCAAAAGCTAAGATGACATTATTAATAAAATAGCGTTATAAAAAATTAATAAATAAGCACTTTATTGCTTTATCAACAATTACCATATAGATTAAATATTAATCTATAACATTTTCATAAAAGGACTTTAAAATGCGACAAATATACAAAACAGCTAGCTTTCTAATATTTTTAATATCAATTCCTGCTTCAGCTACAACCTATAGCAATACTAGCCAATCAGCGTCAAAACAACCAATAGAAGTTATTGATGTTTATGGTACCGCACTGCCGTCAAAGCATATTACTGCGAAAAAAATGCTCAGCTTACAGGGGCAGTTTTTTGATATTTATAATCAATTAGCAGAGAAAGATGAGTACAAAGTGCTATGTGAGGCTCGTGCTGCAACGGGTAGCCACATAAAGAAAAGGGTTTGTGAACCGGTATTCTATAAAGACCAAATAAGAGAAATGACACAATTGGCATGGTCAGATCCGAACGTAATGCGTAAGGGTGTTATTAGACTCAAAACAAAAAAATACAACATTGCAATGGTTGCCCCTAAGCGTCGTGCTCAGCTTGATGATATGAAAAAAAAATTACTTGAAGATCCAGAGCTTCAAGAGTTATTTAAAGTTTACAATGAGCTCAAACAAACCTTAGATAACCAAGAATAATATTAATGGTAACTATCTATTAGCAATGGTGAAATTAACAACAGAATCTAAAAGGACTTAAAATGAAACTAATATACAAAACAGTTAGCTCACTGGTGTTTTTACTCTCAATTTCTGCTTCAGCTACAACCTATAGCAGTGCTAATCAATCAACAGCAAAACAACCTACAGAAGTTATCGAGGTTTATGGTACCTCACTGCCATCAAAGCATATTACTGCGAAAAAAATGCTCAGCTTACAGGGGCAATTTTTTGATATTTATAATCAATTAGCAGAGAAAGATGAGTACAAAGTGCTATGTGAGGCTCGTGCTGCAACGGGTAGCCACATAAAGAAAAGAGTTTGTGAGCCGGTATTCTATAAAGATCAAATAAGAGAAATGACTCAGCTCGCTTGGACAGATCCAAGCGTTTTAGCGAAAGGTGCGTTAAGACTCAAATCACGAAAACACATCATCGCAATGGTTGCTCCTAAACGTCGTGCTCAGCTTGATGATATGAAAAAAAAATTACTTGAAGATCCAGAGCTTCAAGAGTTATTTAAAGTTTATAATGAACTCAAACAGACCCTGAGCGTAGAAAAATAACGATAACTTTTAAAGTTTTTTCACTGTTTATTAGCCTGCCATTTTGACAGCAGGCTAGTAACTTATTTTAGAAAAGCGATAAAATTTAATATTTAACTAGATATGCCATGCCTTGACACTTAGTGTAGTTGTGACAACTAGCCGTTGTGGTATTAACAAAGCACGAATCAAAAACCAATGCATTACCACCAATTAGCTGAGCTTTAACTTCTAATGAACTGATTAACGCATGCTGATTAGGTTTATTATCCCTTAAATCTACTTGGCAATACTCAGACTCTACATGACCGATTTGTGAAGCCCCTAGCTCCCACACTTCATAATTTGTGTACCTTTTAACACCACTCTTTCGAATGTTGTTTTCAATTTTATTTATAACGTATTCGCCACCGTTACTATTAAATTTAATTGAAGAACAGCCACATAAAATAAATATAAAGACAGCTAATAAAACTTTCATGTCAATTCCTTTGTCATTAGAGGTAGTTTCAATAGCTAACTATGTGACTATTGTTAAAAAATAGCTATAAAATTTTTTAAAATCGCAGACATAATAACAAGAGAGCTAATTATAGCTATCATAATATGGCTAGCTGAAAAGCTAGTTACAGCATTAAATTCAATAAGTATTTAGTTCTAGTTAATTTACATCATTAGAATAATGTAAAATTAATCACTTAGAATGAAAACATCTCCTTATGCAGTTCAATATTAATTAAGCTGCATAGATTCAGGCATTTTTACCGCCACTACTGTACCTTTCGCACAAATAACATCGCCAGCAGATACCGTTATTTCAACAACAACTTTTCTTTCTTTAACTTCGCTAAACGTGCCAATTAGTTCAAGCTCAGTCCCCATAGGTGTAGGCGCCAAATAACTAACATTTAACGCGGCGGTAACAAAGCGTAGTGCTGGTTCAGTACCCATTGGACGATTAGCCTGACGAAAAGCCATAGCTGCAGCACTGCCTGTGCCATGGCAATCAATGAGTGATGCGATTAAACCACCATAAACAAACCCAGGAATAGCGGTATGGCATTGTTCTGGTATAAAGTGGGCAATGGTTTTTTCCGATCCTTTATTACTAATAAGACCACCTTCAGTATGCCAAAAACTTTTCAATTGATGGCCGTCTATATTGTTCTTACCGCAGCCATAACAGTGGCTAAGATCATCAGGGTAACAGTCTTGAAAGGCATCATTCGACATTAAAACTTCCTTTATAAAAAATTGTATATATGTAAAATAAATCAAATATTAAACTTATGTTATGTATATTATTTTTTCAAGACCTCATTAAATAATTCTTTTATCATCAATAACTTTCCCGTCATTTAACAAACCACCAAGATTGACAAGCTCAACACTACCATTAAGTTTGGTGAATTTTTTAAGATTGTTTTCTAGTTGAAACAATAAATCTTGAACAGCTTGTTCTGAATTATTTTCCTTATCAAACTCACACTGCAAATGCATTTTATCTTGATGATTATTTTGGGTAACCGTTAGTCGTACTTTATTAACCTTTTCAACACTTAATCGTACTCGTTCTATTTGCTCTGGATGAACAAACATACCTTTTACCTTAGTGGTTTGATCCGCCCTGCCTAACCAACCTTTAATTCGCATATTGGTTCTGCCACAAGCACTTTCACCGAGTTTAATTGCCGATAAATCGCCAGTAGCAAAGCGAATTAATGGGTAGTCTTTATTAAAACTGGTAACAACCACTTCACCAACTTCACCGTCTGCAACCGGTTCCAAACTGCCGGGGCGAACAATTTCAACAATTAAGTCTTCGGCGATAATTAAACCATCATCGGCAATACTTTCATATGCAATCAAGCCAATGTCAGCCGTCGCATAAGCTTGCAAAACATTAATGCCAGCATCAGTAAACTCTTCACGCAGCGCTGCTGGCAATGCTTCACCCGTTACTAAAGCCTTTTTAAGGCTACTAATATCACGTTCTTGCTGTTGTGCTTTTGTCAGTAAAATATTTAGAAATGAAGGTGTTCCGCAATAACCTTGTGGCTTTAAATCCTCTATAATGTCTAGTTGCTGTTCGGTTTGCCCTGGCCCTGCCGGAATAACTGTGCAACCACAAGCTCGTGCACCAGAATCAAGAATAAAGCCGCCCGGGGTTAAGTGGTAAGACAAACAATTTTGCACTAAATCACCACTAATAAAACCAGCAGCATTAAATGCTTGTCCCATACGCCACCAATCTTGCTGACAATTTTCGGGGTCGTAAATTGGCCCTGGCGATTGGAAAATTCGACTAATTGTGCCATTTTCAGTATTTAAACCTGCTAGCGGTGGTCGCTGTTTTTGTAAGCGCAGTAAATCTGATTTTCGCGTAATAGGCAGTTTTGCAAGTTGCGCTCTAGAATCAACAGCATTGGCATCGAAACTTGCCAGTAGCCCTTGATAGTAACTTGAATGCTGTTTAACAAAATCAATAAACTCAGGTAGCTGGGAAAATAAACTTTGCTCTCGAACAGTTGCGGAAATATTTTCTTTTTGTTGATAAAACGTAATCATAATGGCTCAATAAATTTACTAACAATAACAATAACAATAACAATAACAATAACAATAAAAGTGTTTTATAAAGTTCGAAGGTAAACCAACTACAACCAGCGTTTACGACGCTTGTAAGACTTCAACCCCTTAAAGCTTTTGCGTTCTTCATTACCGCCACCTAAGTAGAACTCTTTTACATCTTCATTACTCATCAACTGCTCTTGTGTACCATCGAGAACAATTTTTCCTGACTCCATAATGTAGCCATAATTTGCTGCTCTTAACGCATAATTAGCATTCTGCTCAACCAGCAACATAGTAATGCCTTGGTCGACATTAATTTTTTGAATAATACCAAAAACTTCTTTTACCAAAAGTGGTGATAAACCCATCGAGGGTTCATCAAGACAAATCATTTTCGGTCGTGCCATTAATGCGCGCCCTATTGCTAACATTTGCTGTTCACCTCCCGATAAATAGCCCGCTAATCCAGTGCGCTCTTTCAGCCTTGGAAAGTAGTGATAAACCATTTCAATATCTTGATTTATTTGTGAATCTTTACGGGTAAACGCCCCTAATTTAAGGTTTTCTAGCGAGGTCATATCTTCGACAATGCGACGTCCTTCCATGACTTGAAATAGCCCGCTACGAACCACGTCCTCTGCATTTTTACTATCAATTCTTTCGCCCATAAAGGTGATATCACCTTTGGTTACTTCACCATTTTCAGTTTTCAATAGGCCTGATATTGCTTTTAGCGTAGTCGACTTACCCGCGCCGTTGGGCCCTAATAACGTAACAACTTCACCATCGGGTACATCTAAGCTCACTCCTCTAAGTACTTGAATAACCTCATCGTAAACAACTTCAATATTGTTCACCGTTAATATTGGTGATGCCGGTTGTAGTTTTGCAGCCGCTTGTGACATACATACTCCGTATAAATAATGTTTTACTGATAAACTTTGTTAATTAATAGCTGAACAAAGCCATTACTTTGTTCAGCTAAATAGCCTTTATGACAAGGTATAAATTAGTAACCTAACCAGTCATCACGGCGCTCTAACGTTACTTGTGATACTTTTTCTACCGCAATATCACCACCGTTATAATTGCCTTTATATATGTTCACTTGGTTAACACCGCGATGGTCATCATTACTCCAATTAGCCGCTAAACAAACACCTTCAAGCCCTGCTGGTACCCAGTTATCACGGGCATACATACCTTTTTTAATGTTTTCACCGGTAATGCCGCCATTATCCTTTGCCCATTCCATTGCTTCTTTCATAAAGAAAGTTGAACAAACACCACGAATGTAATGATGCACGCGCTGCTCTTGGCCTGACTTATCTGACTGTTTAGAAATTTCTCTTACCAGCTTCATGCCAGGTACTTGGTCAGTCCAAAATGGTGTCATAGTCGGGAAAACATAATCTTTAATACCCTCACCTGCAGCACTAAATATTTTCTTATCCCCGCCCCAAATGTTTGACATAAACTGGATATCGGTACCTACGGTATTACAAGATTTCACTAGTGAAAGTACCGAGCCACCTAAGTTACCGATGTAGCCGTAATTTGACCCTGAGCTTTTTAAACTTAAACATTGCGCTTTGAAATCACCGGGTTTCATGGAAATAACCACTGATGGTTGCACATCAAAACCAAGCTCTGTCGCATATTCAGCACAGGCAGCTTTGGGCGCGTTAGGGAAAGGATGATTCGCACCAATATGGGTGAACTTAGGCTTACCTTTACCGCCTTTTTCTTGCCAGTCTTTTGCCGCCCATTGCACTAAGCCACGACAAGAGTCAGAGTACGAAGCACCATAGAAAAAGTTATAAGGTGCAGGCTTTTTAGTGTGCGGGTTTTTCCCTGTTGGATCGGTTAAATGGCCTGAGTATGACGCTGAAAAAACCGGGGTTTTATCTCTCGCGACAAACGAAATTAATGCTTCAGTATCAGCAGTTCCCCATCCTTGCATCGCCACCATTTTTTTACGTGAGTGCCATTTTTTATATGAGGCTATGGCTTGTGGTACTTTGTAGGCATAGTCAATTGTTTCATACTCTAATTTTGTGCCTTTAATGCCACCATTGGCATTAATATAGGCAAGTGAATCTCGAACGCCGTCGGCATAATTTTTACCGACAAAGGCAGTTGGACCCGACATATCAGCTAAGTGGCCAACAAACACTGAATCTTCTGCGAAAACTTGGCTGCTCATCCCCAAAGCACAGCATACGAATAGAGAACTTAATTTTGCTTTATGTTGCATGACTATTTCCTTCTTCTTTTAAATGGCTATATTGCCAATGACTTGTTGTATTAATATTTGTATTGATTTTGTTATTTTAATTTTTTAGCTTTTAGAGCCTTCTAATAAGAAAACGGATAGAACTTCCAATAGTTTTTAATTTGGCCCCAACGGTGAGCCATGCCTTCTGGCTCAAAAATAAGAAATAAAATAATCACTAACCCTATTGCCATTTCTTTGATGTAAGCTAAGCCATCAACCACCATAGGAATATTGCCCCACTCGGTCATTTTCATTAGGCCAACGCCACCTTCCAGCGCTTCAGGTAGAAACACCATAAACACCACGCCCATTAAGGTGCCTTTAATTGAACCTAGGCCACCGATGATGATCATGGCGAGAAACTGAATTGACATGAACAGCGTGAAACCTTCAGCCGATACATAACCTAAGTAATGCGCGTATAACGCTCCGCCAATACCGGCGTAAAATGACGAAACACCAAACGACAACAAGCGGTATTTGTTGAGCTTAATGCCCATAATTTCAGCGGAAAGGTAATGGTCACGAACAGCAATAAAGGCTCGGCCTTCACGGCTTCGCATTAAATTACAACCCCAGATGTACATAAACACTAAGGCAAATAGCGCGATATAAAAGAAGCTTTCGTCGGTATCAAATGCAAAACCAAATAAGCTAATAGGGTCAGCAGAAGAACCTGCTGAGCCGCCTGAGAACCACTCGGCACGAGCAAAAAAGTCTTCTAAAATAAACTGTGCCGCTAGCGTTGCTATGGCTAAATACAAACCTTTAATTCTGGACGCTGGCAAGCCAAACATCATACCAACGGCCATGGTTAAAAAGCCGGCAAGTGGGATACAAAGAAATACAGGAATACCAAATGAAATATTCAACCATGCAGAGGCAAACGCACCAAAGCCAAAAAATGCACCATGACCTAATGAGATTTGCCCGGTATAGCCGACCAGGATATTTAAACCTAATGCAGCAATACCTAAGTAAGATATTTGAATAAATAAAGTTAAATAATATGCGTCAACCAAGTACGGTGCTGCACACAATAATGCGATCGCGATAATGGCAAAATGCTTAATGGTTTTTGTTTCAAAAATAGTATTATCTTGTTTATAGCTAGTGCGAAAATCACCGCACGGTCGCATCGTTAAACTCGACATAATAAACTCCTAAAATTCAATATTGTTCGCTGTTAATTGGCGCTACGTGAGCTGTTGCAGCGCCTTACAAGTTCGTTAAATGGCGAACCTTTAAATTCGTTCGATATCTTTAGTGCCGAATAAACCGTAAGGCTTAAACCAAAGAATAATCAGCAATACATAAAATGGTGCGATGTCATACATGTTGCCAATTTGCAGATATTGGCTATCAAAGAACTCGGCAACATTCTCTAAAACACCGATGATCAAACCACCAACAATGGCGCCAACAATGGAGTCTAAACCGCCTAAAATAACCGCTGGAAATACTTTGATGCCCATCATTGAAAGTGAGTTTGATACACCACTGACCATAGCGATAACCACACCTGCGGTTGCCGAAACAGTTGCTGCTATGCCCCAACTCATGGCGAATACTTGTTTTACTGAAATACCTAAACTTTGTGCAATTTGTTGGTCGAACGCCGTGGCTCGCATCGCTAAACCATATTTGGAATGTTTAAAGAATAAGTAGAACGCCACCATAATAATTAGGGCGATAACGGTACTCATTAAGTAAGCGGCTTCGATATTTAAGCCCATTATTTGAATACTTTCGGTTTCAAATACTTTTGGATAACTTTGTGCCGAAACACCAAATATCCATTTCATCAATGCTTGGAAGAATATCGACAAGCCGATAGTGACCATGATCACAGAAATAATCGGTTCACCTATCATAGGCCTAAGCACAATCATTTGTATCAAAATGCCAAAAACCGCCATAAACACCATGGTGAGCAGAAAACCTACGACAAAAGGTAACTCTAAATACACCAGCACAGCCCAACAAATCCAAGCACCTACTAGTAAGAATTCACCTTGAGCAAAGTTAACGATTTGTGTTGATTTATAAACCAAAACAAAACACATTCCGACCACGCCATAAAGCAAACCAACAATTAAGCCATTAACAATCAGCTGGATTAATAATTCGAAATTCATGATGCTCTCCGTTCAATATTTGTTTGCTCAAAAGCATTTGATGGTTGACTAGGCAATAGTGATTTCACCTGAATTTGCGTTTGAATACGGGTTTTAGTGCCATCTTGGAAAACTACAACGGTGTCAATATCAACAAGGTCTTTGCCGTCATAAATTGATGAAATAATATCGCCATACTTATCGGCAATAACGCCACGACGAACCTTACGCGTGCGAGTTAATTCGCCGTCATCAGCATCAAGTTCTTTATAAAGTAATAAGAATTTATGAATTTTCTGGGCTTCAGGTAGTGACTCATTCACGCGTGATATTTCTTCACTAAGCTTTTGATAAACTTCTGGCAAGGTAGATAAATTGGTGTAGTTGGTAAATGCGTAGCCATTTTGCTCAGCCCACTTAGCCACTATGCTAAATCGGATACAAATAATGGCGGAAAGGTAAGGTTTGTCTTTTCCTAAAATAACCGCTTCACCAATAAACGAAGAAAACTTCAATTTATTTTCAATGTACTGCGGTGAATACTGTGCGCCATTACTGGTACAAGCGAGATCTTTTATTCGGTCAATAACCACTAAATGACCTGATGGTTTAAAGTAACCAGCATCACCGGTTTGCATCCAACCATCAACCACATCTTCGTCGTAGGCTTTTTGGTTATTTAAATAGCCGGTAAACATACCAACAGTTTTCGAGATAATTTCACCAACACCAGCGTCGTCAGTATTAATCACTTTCACTTGGGCATTATCAAAGGCAACACCGACACTGTCATAATCAACATCATCTTCTTGGTGAATGGTATAAGCGCCACACATTTCAGTTTGACCGTATAGCTGACGTAAAGGCACACCAATGGTTTGGAAAAACCTAAAAGTATCTGGCCCCATTGCCGCACCGCCGGTTGCTGCAGACTTTAGAAATGAAAAACCTAAGCGGTCACGTAGTGCTTTCATCAGCAATATTTCAGCTAGCCACGATTTTTTCCCTTCTGCCTGGCTCGCTTCGGCCAGTTTCATCGCATAATTAAAGAGCTTTCTTTTTAAGGGTGTTGAGTCCATCATCCGCGCTTGAACATCCGCTAAAATACCTTCCCAAACTCTTGGCGCTAGTAACACAAAGCTTGGTCCGATCTCGCGAAGGTCTGACATCAAGGTTTCTTGCTCTTCAACAAAGTTAACGATTTGACGAGCAATTAAAGCTTGGCCAACCGCATAAACTTGTTCCATGATCCAAGGTAGCGGTAATACAGAAACATAGTTATCACCGGGCATACGAGGGTCTGCACGTAAGTATGAGCTACAGTGTTTAACAAAATTGCCGCCATTAAGTAGCGCAATTTTTGGTTTAGAAGTAGTGCCCGAGGTAGTACAGTAAATGGAGATATCATCTGGCGTTGTCGCGTCAAGCAACTTTTGATAGCGCTTTGGGTTAGCCTGGTCAATTTCCTGGCCTAGCTTATAAAGTACGTTAACATCAACCAAGCGCGAATCGTTATATTTACGCATACCTCTAGGGTCGCAATAAACAATAAATTTTACTTTTGGAATGTCATCACCAAGTTCAAGCAACTTATCGCATTGCTCTTCGTTTTCAGCAATCACCACAGTAGCACCACTGCTATCAAGTAGATAAACCACTTCTTCATGCATTGAATCTTGATAAATGCCTAACGAATAACAACGCATAGCATGAGCAGCAACTTCGCCCCAAACCCATTCTGGTCGGTTATCACCAAGCAAGGCGATAGCGTCACCTTTGGTTACGCCCATATCTAATAAGGCAAGCGACAACCATTTAACGCGGTTGTTGTAATCATTCCAAGTGAATTCATTCCAAATACCAAACTCCTTTTCACGCATGGCAACCGCATCAGGCCAGCTTTGAGCATTGTGCTGCAGTATTTTTGGAAAGGTATTTAACTCGCCCATTTCAAAATCGTTCAGGGGTTGGCTAGCGTGTTGAATATGTTGAGTCATTAGCTCACCTCCTCTAATTTCACTTGAGATGTTTCAGCTTCATCAGCCTCTTCTTCAAGTCCTAAGTAAGCACGTTTAACATAAGGATCGGCCATCACTTCATCAGGTAGACCTGAAATAAGCTTCTTACCAAAATCAAGCACCATAACCTCGTGAGAAATATCCATGACAACACCCATGTCGTGCTCAATCATCACCACGGTAATGCCAAACTCTTCATTTAAATCGAGAATGTATCTAGCCATATCCTCTTTTTCTTCCAAGTTCATTCCAGCCATGGGCTCGTCAAGTAAAATGAGTTTTGGGTTTAGCGCCATGGCTCGAGCTAATTCAACACGCTTACGCAAACCGTATGACAAGGTGCCAGCAACTGATTTTCTAATATGGGAAATTTCAAGAAAGTCGATAACTTCTTCAACCTTACGGCGGTGGGCAAGTTCTTCTTTTTGTGCGCCAGATGCCCAATATAATGGTCCGGTAAGCCAGTTATTTTTTAATAGATGGTGGCGCCCAACCATAATGTTATCTAACACCGACATGTGGCCGAATAATGCTAAATTTTGAAAAGTACGGCCCATACCAAGGTCCGCACGATCATTCGGTCGTAAACTTGTTACGTCCTTACCGTCAAAAGAAATTTTGCCGCTATTAGGACGATAACGACCAGAAATGCAGTTGAGCATTGAGGTTTTACCGGCGCCATTTGGGCCGATAATGGAAAAAACTGAGCCTTGTTTGACTGAGAAACTAACTTCGGTAAGCGCTTTAACGCCACCGAAAGCCAATGATATTTGCTCTATATTGAGTATTGACTTTGTCATACTCAACCTCCTAAATTCGAGTGAAAATGAAAATTCTGAAAACTCACTTTTTGCAGCTGACAGTTTGAAACTCATAATTAAAAAATAGAGGGGGCAAGCCCCCTCCCAAAAACGTAACAACGATTGGGAAAGTTACGAAAGTTTCAAACAATAATGACTATCAAGGATTTAAAGCATGTATCTCAAAGTTGCTTGTACATAATTAGAGTCTTTCTCTAACTCATCAATTGAGAAATTACCTACTTCAACACCAACGGCTAATTCTTTGGTTAGGTTTTGAAACAAGTTAACGCCCCATTGCGTGCGTTCACGGTCAGAAACATCGCCTTCTACCTTGCCGTACAAAACAGTCGAACGAAGGGTGTCATTCCAAAAATGACGATAAGCAACAAGTACAGAGGTTAGATCTTCCACTTCTTCACCATAAAGATCCTTCACTGCAGCTACACCAACGTAGCGCCCAAGCTCACCTTTATGTACTTGAAAGCGAATATCATCTTTACCGCCGGTTTTAATGCGGCCTGCTATTGAAGCGCCAAATGCCGACTCGCTATTACCTAATGTAGTATTTAATTGACGTGCTAAACCAGACACTGAAACACTGCCCCAATCACCTTTAAAGTTATAACGAGCGACAACATCAGGAACACTATCGTTAGCGGTATCACCACCCCAGCTTTCAGGGTTTTCAAGTGAAACTTGGAAATTGCCCATGTTGTAACGCACTTGACCTTGACGAATAAATACCAAGCCAGTTGTGGCACCAGCAAAGTCAGCAGACTCAGGAATGGCACTGGTATTCATAAAAGTTGACCATGTTTGCCCAACCGTTAGATCTTTATATTTAACAAAGGCATGCCGAATACGAGGATGCGCTGAGTTGGAAACAATTTCGTTACCGCCACCGCCCCAAAAATCCATCTCAATAAAGCCCATTACGTCACCATGTACATACTTGGTATTAAAGCGGGTTTCATTAGCAAATATTTTAAATTGTGATGCATCTTCTGCCAGAGGAGCGCCATCGCCAATCCAAAAATCACGATAAGCAACATCGCCATCTACGTAGCGAGCATCAATTTTAATATAACCACCGAAGGTTAATTTATCGTTATCTGTTAAGTCGATTTCGTAACCTGCAAACGCCGAAGTTGTCGCTGCCATTAACGAAGATGCAAAAAGTACTTTTTTATAATTTGAATTAAACATCTAGCTATTTCCCCTGTGTATTTTGTTTGATTAATACTAGGGAAGTCGAAAAAATCGACAATTGGCAATAAGACTTAGCACCATGCGCTTAGTCCTTTAGTCTTAACTTAAGTGCAATGGCTTGTGAGGAAAATTAGCAACCGCTAATATAGAGAAAAATTACCGTTTAAAGCATCAACAAAAGGACACTATGTTTTCGAATTGGTTATTAGTAAGTGTCAGTATTGGCTACATAAGTTTGTTATTCCTTATTGCATATTTAGGTGGGAAATATCGTCACAAACTCGTTGAGAAACAACATGCGATAATTTATGCGCTGTCACTAGGAGTTTATTGTACCTCGTGGGGTTTTTTGGGTACTTCCGCGCAAGCAGCGAATAGTTCTTTTACCTACATATCAGTGTATTTAGCACCAATATTGTTATTTGTTTTTGCTTGGCCATTTATCCAACGTATTATTAAAACCAGTTTACAATTAAAAATAACCTCCATTGCCGACTTGCTTTCAGCACGTTTTGGAAAATCGCAAAGCTTAGCACTCATTGTTACCTTAGTTGCCTTGATTGGCACTCTGCCTTACATAGCATTACAACTTAAAGCCATTGTCTATTCATATAAAATACTGCAACAAAACCAAGATTTCCCCATTTGGCAGCTAGGCCTTATTGTTAGTATTATTCTTGCTGGCTTTACCATTATATTTGGCATTCGAACTATCGATGTTACTGAGCGTCACCCTGGCGTTATGATAGCGATTGCCTTTGAATCAGTAGTAAAACTGATTGCCTTTTTAATGGTCGGAATTTTTGTTTCTTTCTTCATTTATGACTCGCCAATCGATATTTGGCAACTCTCGCAAGATCATGTTTCACTAAGCCAGCAGTTTGAGAGCAACAACCTTATTGGCATGATTGGCTTATTGATAATTGTGATGTCGGCATTTCTTTGTTTACCACGACAGTTTCAAGTGATGTTTGTTGAAATAAAAGAACAAAAAAACAGTAATATTGCGCGCTGGCTTTTACCCCTCTACATTTTAGTATTCGCGTTTTTTGCGGGTCCCATTGGCCTTGCCGGCACTTTAAATTACGGTCAATCTTTAGAAGCTGATGCTTATGTATTATTTTTGCCTGCTTATAACGGTCAAGTATGGTTATCATTATTTGCCTTTCTTGGCGCAGTTTCGGCCGCAAGCTCTATGGTTATAGTGTCAACCATTGCTTTGAGTACCATGCTCAGTAACGAAATTGTTTTCCCACTAATGTTTAAGTTATCTCCACGCAAACAACACGATTTTTTACATTTTCAGTCAAGACTTTTGCGTATTCGCAAAGCACTCGTTATCACTGTAATTACCTTAAGCTATGGCATGTTATTGCTATCTCCACCCGACACACTGGCTTCTTTAGGTGAAGTAGCATTTGGCGCTATCGCACAAATTGGTCCTGCACTACTAGCGGCATTTTTCTGGCAACGAGCGACACAAAAAGGTGTACTTTGGGGTATTTCAAGTGGTTTTTCTATTTGGGTATTATTTAATTTATTGCCTCAACTTGGTTTCTATCAGCACCCATTAGCTAGCTCAAACTTACCAGCAACAACCATCATCACTTTGCTTGGATTACTCATTAATATTATTGTAATGACTATAGTATCTTTGCTAACGCGACAAGGTATTCGTGAAGAAATGCAAAGTAAGTTCTTCTACAAAAAAGACCAAAAACAGCTTTCTCATTTACCTAAACAACCGAAAGTTGATATTCGAGAACTTGAATATTTAGTTGCGCGCTTTATTGGTCAAGATAAAGCAAAAGATTGCTTCAATGAATTTAATCAGAAGAACAAAAATAGAAAACATAAGTCGTATAACGAAGCTCTATTACTTCATTCAGAAAATACATTAGCGAGTGTTATGGGTTCTGCTTCTGCTAAATTAGTGATTTCCTTTGCCTTAGGCGGACGAGATATCGCTTTTGATCAAGTAGCTAAAATTGTTGAAGATAACTCCACTCAACAATTAGAATTCAGCCGTTCAGTACTGCAAGGCGCCATTGAAAATACCAGTGAAGGCATTTCTGTTATCGATGGCAACCTAAATTTAGTGGCATGGAATAAACAATATTTAGATATTTTTAATTACCCAAATGATTTCATTTATATTGGCTGCCCAATTAGTCAGCTTATTCGCTATAACCTCAGCCATCAAAAACGTTATGTACACGATATTGAGGAGCAAGTTGCCAAACGATTACAATTTATCAGGGTTGGCAGTAAGCACAAATCTGAACGAACTTTATCCAACGGCAAAATAATTTCTATTGAAGGTAACCCAATTCCTGGAGGCGGGTTTGTGATGATTTTTTCAGACATTACGGAGTTTCGGCGTGCAGAAAATTATTTGAAAGAAGAAAATACCGACTTGGAAAGCCGTGTACTTGCACGTACAAAAGAGCTAGAACTAGCCAATCTAGAATTAGAAAAAGCTAACCAAAACCTCGCTAATGCACAACTTAAAGCTGAGCAAGCACACCTAAAGAAAAGCCAATACTTACGTGCTTGTAGTCACGACTTATTACAGCCTTTATCTGCTGCTCGGTTATTTTCATCTGCGATAAGACTGAGCTCGAAAGTTTCAGAGCAGGAAAAGGAGCAAATCAAACAGATCGATAATTCGTTAGACATCGCCAATAACTTGTTGCTCGACTTAAATGAAATTGCACGTATTGAAAGCGGTAATATAAGCCCTGACATTTCAGTAATTTCAGTAGAGCGCTTATTCACTATGTTGCAAACTGAATTTTCCGCACTCACTAACGATTTTAAGATTGATTTTCATTGCCACTCGAGCAAGTTGTTTATTAAAAGCGACTTAACATTACTGGCTCGAATTGTACAAAACTTCCTCAGCAACGCCTTTCGCTACGCCAATAACGGCAAGGTATTACTGGGGTGCCGACGTAAAGGTCAACATTTATGTATTCAAGTTTTAGACAATGGCCCTGGTATTCCTGTTGATATGCAGCAACAGGTATTCGAACAATTCACACAATTATCAACAAAAATTGTTGGGCCTAAAGGCTTAGGGTTAGGATTAAATATCGCACAAAGTTTAGCTAATATTCTTCAGCATAAACTTGGCTTAGTATCCAAGTCAGGACAAGGCTGTTTATTCAGTGTAGAGGTGCCAATTGTTAGCCCACCGAAACAAAAGCAAATGAGTAAAAACAGTGCAAGTTCAACCTTACAAGGAGTTGGCGTATTATGTATTGATAATGAAGTTGAGGTTATCTCTGGAATGAAGGGTTTACTCTCAGCATGGAAGTGTCGTACATTTACCGCCACAAGTGCAGAAAAAGCAATTGAGCTTTACCTGCAACATGAAGAAGATATCGATATTTTATTAGTTGATTACCAATTAACTGATGAAGAAGTAATAGTAAATAATAAACCAGATTCACACATTAATTCTAACTTAATGAGTCAGCCTCTTACGCAAAAATCAACAAAAGATTTCAATGGCATAGAGCTTATTCGTTACTTGCGCGAAAAAAGCTACTCCCCGTTACCGGCAATTTTGATCACAGCGACAACAGATGAATTGATACAAAAGCACGCTCAACAAGCGGATATAGGTTATTTACGGAAAATAATTAAGCCATTGGCTTTACGTGCCCTAATGAGCTCGCTATTAACTAAAAAGCTTGAGCAAAATTATATTTCAGACAATTTTCACTAGCGTTTAGCATTCATTAAGAAGTAAAAGATGCATTGGCCATTTGTCGCTCATTCAGCAAAATGACCGCTTGCGTACGGCTTTTTACGCCTAGTTTTAAGAAGATAGTACTGGCATGGCTTTTAATCGTTGACTCAGATAAGCCAAGTTCATAAGCAATTTGCTTATTTAGTAATCCATCAGCAAACATAAAAAGTATTTTATGTTGCTGCGGAGTAAGTGACGCTAGCTTATCTTCCTGCTCAACAATTTCTTCTTCCGAGCTATAAACACCTTCAGGTGTCCATAATTTACCTTGAATAACATCGTTAATTGCTTTAATCATTGCCGGTACTGGCGTTGATTTAGGAATAAAACCAGCAGCACCGAAACTCATAGCTTTGTTAATAATTTCAGGCTCTTCAAAACCAGAAATAACAACGACACCAATATCGGAGTATTGCCGCCTTATATTGCTCAACGTGTTAAAACCATGTGCGCCAGGGATATCAAGGTCAAGTAAAATAAGGTCGATATCAGCGTTTTCAGATAACTTCTGCTCTAGCTCAGGAATGGTTTCTGCTTCAAGTAAATGTGAGCAAACGAAACTAGATTTCAGCATCAACGACAATGCTTGCCTAAAAAGAGGATGGTCATCTGCAATGATGATCTTAGTATTTGATGTCATTTTATTTTAACCTAATAATGATCTTTTCATTTTAGCCAACTTTACACTTAGCATAAGTTAGCTTTAACCCAATAACGTATCAATATTATAGAGCACGTCAACGAAGAAAATCATAAACTAGACTAAAGGACTAAGCATTGATATAAAATTTACGGAATTTAATCTAAGGCTTAACTATTAATAAATTTACCGGATAATGCCAAACCACTACGGTTATGCAAAACACTGTGACATTGTGCGAGAATTGATAAAGCAATTGATTCGGGCAAATCACCACCGATATCAAAGCCTACAGGACCATTAACCACTCTAGACAACCAAGCTCTGTCGTCAATATGGCTTAACTCTTCAACATTACTTCTTCGCTCAAGCGGTCCCAGTAAACCAATATACTTTGCCTGATTCGTTTGATGTAATAATTTCAGCCAAGCAGCATCTAACGTTAAATTATGCGTCATCAAAACTGCTCCATCAAGTTGATGGAATTGCTTTAAAAGTTCTATATTCTCTGGGTTGAATAGATCTTCCGGGCGAATTCTGAAAATATTATCAGCATCTTTGAAGACATTATTCCTAGCATAACTTGAACGATGATCAACAACAGTAAGTCGCCAGCCTAATTTAGCCGCCATAGAAACCATAGGCACAGCATCAGAGCCTCCACCAAAGACCCATAAGTTGAATGGTGCCGATATTTTTGTCAGTGAACATTCAGATTGTTCAACAGTAATATTTCTATGAGAATGATTTAACGTTATTGTTCGTGATAGGGACTCAATCTCAAGTTCAACTGCCTCTTGAGCTGTGCTCATTAACCACTGACCTTTACTATCAAGTAACGCAATATGATTGAGTTGTTCTTGCTTCTCATCTGATGCAATAAATGCTTGTTGCATATAACTAGCAACACCACTTTTCATACGTTGAAATAACTGAGTAAAAAGCTCTCTATGTTGCAATGTCAAATATTGCAAAAGAACCCCTATTTTACCTTTGCATCCAACACCAAGCTCAGCAGCATAACCATCTTCTTCACGCATATCATATTCGACATATTGCGCTTGTTTATTATCGAGTACTTTCTTAGCATGTAAAACAATATTTGCTTCTAAACAGCCACCACTAACCAAGCCATAAGATTGCCCTAAACTGTTCACCAGCATGACTGCACCGGGAGAGCGGTAACTAGAACCTTCCTTATTAACAATAGTTGCTAACACCCATTCAAACGCATCACTTTGATTCAAGTAATGCTCTAAAAGTGCAAAATGGCCATGATTTTTTAACAAATAATTACTCTCTTTTTTAGCATTCAACAATATAGACCGTTGAATCATCATAACAAGTTCAAAACTATTTCACAGCGCAATAAATTCTATAATCGATACTTTAGCTTATGTAATTTACGAAATCATAAAGCAAAAAAGCCACTTTTCAGTGGCCTTTTATTATCTCAAAAGCGAGTTAAAACTATTTAGCTGGTTCTTCAATTGCTTCAGCAGGTTTATTTTTTGATAAAAACACTTCACGTAAGCGGGTATCAATTTCTTGTGCTATTTCAGGATTTTCTTTTAAAAACTTAGCGGCATTTGCTTTACCTTGGCCAATCTTATCGCCTTTATAGCTATACCAAGCACCAGCTTTTTCAACCATTTCGTTTTTAACACCTAAGTCGATTAATTCACCTAAGTTGTTAATACCTTCACCGTATAAAATTTGGAACTCAACTTGTTTAAATGGAGGAGCAATTTTGTTTTTAACGACTTTAACGCGAGTTTCATTACCAACAATTTCATCACCGTTTTTAACTGCACCAATGCGACGAATATCTAAACGAACAGAAGCGTAGAATTTTAAAGCATTACCACCTGTAGTGGTTTCTGGGTTACCAAACATAACACCAATTTTCATACGAATTTGGTTGATGAAAATCATCATAGTATTTGATTGTTTTAGGTTACCGGTTAGCTTACGCATAGCTTGTGAAAGCATACGTGCTTGTAAGCCCATATGAGAGTCACCCATATCACCTTCAATTTCAGCTTTTGGTGTTAATGCCGCAACCGAGTCAACAACAATAACGTCAATAGCACCTGAACGCGTTAACATGTCACAAATCTCAAGCGCTTGCTCACCCGTATCTGGTTGTGAAACGAGTAAGTCATTAATGTTTACACCTAGTTTCTCTGCATAAATAGGATCAAGTGCGTGTTCAGCATCAACGAATGCACAAACTTTACCGTTACGTTGTGCTTCAGCAATAACTTCAAGCGTTAGTGTTGTTTTACCACTTGATTCAGGACCGTAAATTTCAACTACACGACCTAAAGGTAAACCACCAGCACCCAATGCAATATCTAAACCTAGCGATCCTGTTGAAATAGTTTCAACATCCATGCTGCGGTTATCACCTAACTTCATGATTGAACCTTTACCAAATTGACGTTCAATTTGACTTAAGGCAGCGGATAATGCTTTTTCTTTGTTATCGTTCATTTTGTGCTCCACAATGATTTAGGTGGTTAATTCGTTTCGATGACGCAAAGTATACTGTATAGTCGTACAGTATCAAGGTTTTTATCAAATTATTTTTTTACCATCTAAAATAAAAACAAAGGAGACTTTTTAACAATTGAAAAATAAAGGGTTTTCAAACAATAGTAACTTTTTATATTTTTTTATAAAAAAGTTACTATTACAAATAACAGTGCTTATACAGGTGTTTCATTCTGCTAAGTGCAGGCTAAATTTTATTAAAATAATAAGATCTAAATGCTTGCCTTATGGCATAATCTCTTCACTCAATACATTGATGAATTTACGAGTTAGCACATTTCAATGACAACAATAACACCAGATCTTTCTGCGCATACGCCAATGATGCGCCAATACCTCACCATCAAAGCAGAATTTCCTAATATATTGATTTTTTACCGTATGGGTGATTTTTATGAATTATTTTTTGATGATGCCAAGAAAGCATCTGATCTTTTAGATATTTCATTAACTGCTCGCGGAAAAACAGGTGGTAATGCTATACCAATGGCGGGTGTTCCATATCATGCTGTAGAAGGGTATCTAGCAAAGTTAGTACAACTTGGTGAATCTGTTGCAATTTGTGAACAGGTTGGCGACCCTGCCACCAGTAAAGGGCCCGTTGAACGTAAAGTTGTTCGCGTAGTGACACCTGGTACGGTTAGTGATGAAGCGTTACTTACCGATCGCCAAGACAATTTAATTGTTGCCATTCATCAAACACAACAAGGCTTTGGCTTAGCATACTTAGATATGACTAGTGGTCGCTTTGTGTTAATTGAGCCAAGCACCGAAGAACAAGTATTAGCTGAATTACAGCGACTATCGCCAGCAGAGTTATTATATCCTGAGTCATTATCAGCCAATAACATTATTACAGGCCGTAAAGGTTTACGCAGACGTCCTGATTGGGAATTCGACCTAGAAACGAGTAAAACCTTACTTAATAAGCAGTTTGGTACTAAATCACTTTCAGGTTTTGGTGTCGACAATAAACCATTGGGCATTTCTGCTGCAGGTTGTTTATTTCAATATGTGAAAGATAGCCAACGTACGGCATTACCCCATATTCGCTCGATTATTGCAGAGAATGCATCAAGTGCTGTTATTCTTGATGCTGCAACGAGGCGCAACTTAGAATTAACTCAAAATCTTCAAGGTGGCTTTGAAAATACCTTAGCTGCCATTCTAGATAAAGCTGCCACGCCGATGGGTTCGCGACTATTAAAACGTTGGTTGCATTTTCCATTACGAGATCTCAACACGTTAAATAACCGACAAAATGCAATTGAAGAGTTATTACAGCAAGATTTGAGTTTTGAATTGCATAGTAATCTAAAGCAATTTGGCGATATAGAACGTATTGTCGCGCGAATTGCTCTGCGCTCTGCCCGACCACGAGATTTTGCTCGCTTACGTAATGCTTTAATTCTCTTACCTGAATTACAAAATATATTACAAACATGTCAGCAAACACATTTGTCAGCATTAAGTTCTCAATGCCAGCCTTTGCCTAGTATTCAAAACTTATTATCAGGTGCTATTGTTGAAAACCCACCTGTATTGATTCGTGATGGTGGTGTTATTGCGCCCGGATATAATCAAGAATTAGACGTGCTGCGCGACTTAAGTGATGGTGCAACTGAATTTTTAGCACAACTTGAAGAGCGAGAAAAAGCCCGTACAGGTATTCAAACATTAAAAGTTGGTTACAACAAAGTGCATGGCTTTTACATTGAAATTAGCCGCAGTGCTGCTAATGAGGTACCTGACGATTACATTCGTCGACAAACACTTAAAAACAATGAGCGCTTTATTACGAATGAATTAAAACAACATGAAGAAAAAGTATTATCAGCACAGAGTAAATTTCTTGCACTTGAAAAACGTTTGTATGAGGAATTGTTTGATAAAGTTTTACCTGAATTAGAAAGCTTACAATTTTTAGCACAATCATTATCTGAAATTGATGTATTGAATACTTTTGCCGAGCGTGCAGAAACATTAAATTACGTCAAACCAGTATTACAAGAAGATAGTGGCATTAACATTGAAGCTGGTCGTCATGCGGTTGTCGAGCAAATGACTACAGAGCCATTTATCGCCAATCCAGTAGTACTAACCGATAGCCGTAAAATGCTCATAATTACTGGCCCAAACATGGGTGGTAAATCAACTTATATGAGACAGACTGCACTTATTGTATTGCTTGCTCATATTGGTTGTTATGTACCTGCTGGTGCAGCTAAGATTGGCATGGTCGATAGAATATTCACCCGTATTGGTGCTTCAGACGATTTAGCCAGTGGACGTTCAACCTTTATGGTTGAAATGACAGAAACCGCCAACATTTTACATAATGCCACAAATAAGAGTTTAGTGCTTTTAGATGAGATAGGTAGAGGAACCAGCACCTATGATGGTCTTTCGCTTGCGTGGGCATGTGCCGAAATGCTGGCACTAAAAACACAAGCATTTACTTTGTTTGCAAGTCATTATTTTGAATTAACCTTACTAGCTGAGCAAATTGATAGCCTTGCCAATGTGCATTTAGATGCCGTTGAACATGGAGATAGTATTGTCTTTATGCATGCAGTACAAGAAGGTGCAGCGAGTAAAAGCTTTGGCTTACAAGTTGCGCAACTTGCTGGTGTACCTAAGCCTGTTATTCAACGAGCAAAACAAAGACTATCTGAACTTGAAAATATGCAAGCTCCCTCAATAATGAATAATGAACCACAAGCGTTTGAGCAATTATCATTAATGGACACCAGTCACCCAGTTGTTGATACTTTAAGTACAACAGATGTGAATGATTTAAGTCCTAAAATGGCATTAGACTTATTGTATAAGCTTAAAGAACTAGTTTAAGTGCCTATTGTGCAGTTCAACTTATTGACTAATGACATAGTTAAATAAAACAAAAAAACCAGCAATTGCTGGTTTTTTTTATTAGTAGCCGTTGTCTATTAAAACTCTCTATTGCGCTTGGAATAACGCCTCGATAGATAAGTCTTGTTGGCTTAAAATATCACGTAAGCGTTTTAATGCTTCCACTTGAATTTGACGAACACGTTCACGTGTCAAGCCAATTTCAACACCTACATCTTCTAATGTTGCCGCTTCATAGCCAAGCAAACCAAAACGTCTTGCTAAAACTTCACGTTGTTTAGAGTTAAGCTCACCTAACCAGTCGACAATACTATGTTTAATATCATTGGTTTGTAGCTTTGTTTCTGGCCCACCCGACTTTTCATCAGGGATAACATCTAATAGAACTTTCTCACCTTCGCCACCAAATGGCGAGTCGACAGAGGCTATGCGCTCATTCAGGCGTAGCATTTTACTAACACCTTCAACAGGAACATCTAGCTCAGTGGCAATATCTTCAGCGGTTGGCTCATGGTCAAGTTTTTGGACTAATTCACGTGCTGTACGTAAATATATATTAAGCTCTTTAACCACATGAATAGGTAAACGAATAGTACGCGTCTGATTCATAATAGCGCGTTCAATGGTTTGACGAATCCACCATGTTGCGTAAGTTGAGAATCTAAAACCACGTTCAGGATCAAACTTTTCAACAGCTCTAATTAAGCCTAAGTTTCCTTCTTCAATAAGGTCTAATAGTGGAAGTCCGCGATTATTATAACGACGAGCAATTTTAACGACCAAACGCAGGTTGCTTTCAATCATACGTTTGCGGGATGGTTCATCGCCTTTAAGGGAAAGGCGCGAGTAGTAAACTTCTTCTTCAGCAGTTAATAACGGAGAAAAACCGATTTCACTTAAATATATTTGCGTTGCGTCTAAATTGGAAGGCGCTTCTTCAGGCATTGTAGCCTTACTATTTTCTGGCTTTTCCTTTTCTGCAACATCAGAACATTCTATTTGTTTTTTTATGCCCATGTTATATCTCCCACTATTAGCTATAGCTAAATTTACTGACTAAATATTCACGTTGGCTCCAATCTATTTCTGATAAATTTTTATTATTATTTCGGCAAATACTTCATGGGATTAACTGATTTACCGCGAAAGCGAACTTCAAAATGAAGCATGACTCTTTCAGCGTCTGTATCACCCATTTTGGCAATCACTTGACCGGCTTTCACAACTTGCTGCTCTTTAACTAGAATGCGATCGTTATGGGCATAAGCACTAAGATAATCATCATTATGTTTAACTATGACTAACTGGCCGTATCCTTGTAACGCATCACCGGCATAAACCACCTTGCCGTCTGCAGTTGCTTTCACCGAATCACCGCGTCGCCCCGCAATGTCGATTCCTTTATTCCCTTGTTTTGCGGTGGAAAATCTCTGAATAACTTTTCCTTTCGCAGGCCACTGCCATTTTCTAATTTTCTGCGAAAATGCAGCTTTTGGTTGCTGAGACTTTTTGCTTGTTTTTTGCTCAGTTACATTTCCACCATACTCCTGCTTTTTCTTCTGCGCAATAGGTTTTTTTATAACTTTTTGTTTTGATGAGTTAAAGCTTTTACTCTTAGCTTTATTTTTACTTGCGTTGCTGGAATTTTTGACTAAAAATAATTTTTGATTTGGAAAAATATTATAAGGTGCTTTTATATTATTTATACTTGCTAAAGTGCGAACATCGACATCTGCACGCCAGGCAATTGAATATAAAGTTTCACCTTTTTTGACTATATATTCACTTCCAGTAACGCTATTCTTTATGCGTTGGCTTAAAGGTAGTGAACCTTGAACATCAACAACTGGCGCTGGTTTACTGCGGCTAGAACAACCATTCAGTAGTAGCAATACGACTACTAATAACAAACTGTTCACTTGCAATAACTCGAACTTCATCCTTTTAGCCATAGTTACGTAAAGATCCTTTATCGAGTTGCTATATACGCAATAATAATTGCGCCTACAAGCAACCAACCCAATACGTCAACCCATTGTCTAATTTTTTGTTCCATTGGCGCTCCGCCCCAACGAATAACACCAGCAACTAAGAAAAACCGCATTCCTCGACCAACTGCTGATGCTATTAAAAATGGTAAAAAAGCCATTTGTAGAAAACCGGCACTGACTGTAAATAGTTTATAAGGGATCGGAGAAAAGCCCGCTAAAAATACTACCCAGACACCCCACTCGCTAAACCAAGACATCGCTTTATCAAAGCGAGCTTGATAGCCAAACTCTGTTATTAATGGTTGTATCCAAGGTTCAAACATTAAGTAGCCTAAACCATAACCAACAACTCCCCCAATAACTGATGCTGCTGTGGTTAGCGCAGCTAAACGCCATGCTCGCTCACGTTGTGCTAATACCATAGGCGCAAGTAATACATCCGGTGGTATTGGGAAAAAAACTGATTCTGCAAAAGTTAATATTGCTAAAATTCTAGGAGCAAATTTATGCTCTGCCCACTTAAGTGTCCATTCATATAATGCTGAAAATATTTTCACAAACTATCCTAATGCGCCCGGTACTAAAGGAACAAAGCGTACTGCTTCTACTTGTTGTTCTTTAAATTCATCGCCGTGGCGAGTAATAAGTTTTAAAATTTGACTTTGCTCGCCAACGGGAATGATCAAGCGCCCACCATCAGCAAGCTGTTCTAATAATGCTACCGGAACTTCTGTCGGGGCAGCAGTCACTATAATAGCCTGAAATGGCGCTTTACTATGCCAACCCTGCCAGCCGTCACCGTGCTTCATTGAAACATTATGTAAATCCATCGAACGTAATCTTCTTTTTGCTTGCCACTGTAACGATTTAATTCGTTCAACTGAAAATACTTTCGATGTTAGTTGTGCCAAAATTGAGGTTTGATAACCAGAGCCTGTACCTATTTCTAAGATACTCTCAGGAATACCGTCAGCAAGTAACAACTCTGACATTTTAGCGACAATATAAGGTTGAGAAATAGTTTGCCCTTGGCCAATCGGGAGAGCTGTATTGTCATACGCTTTATGAGCAAGTATTTCAGGAACAAATGTATGGCGCGGAGAACGAGCAATGGCTTGCAATACTTGTTGGTTTTGAATGCCTTCACCCAGTAATTTTTGTGCCAGCAACTCACCACTTCGACCTGATTTACCGCCGATACTACTGCCTACTCTGGCATTGATATTACTTTGTTTCATATTGAGAGTTCATTAATCCATTCTGTCATTTGTGTCATGCTTTTATAAGCAGTCATATCAATAGTTAACGGTGTTATTGACGCAAAACCATTGGCAACTGCATGAAAGTCAGTTCCAACTCCTGCATCTAACTCTTGGCCAAGTGGCCCATACCAATAGATATCACGTTGCCAAGGATCTTGCATCTTTTTCATGGTTTCAGCTTTATGCCGATGTCCTAAACGCGTCACTTGTATTCCTTTAAGCTCGCTTAATGGCATATCTGGCACGTTAATATTAATAATTTGGTCGCTAGGCAGCGGGTGTGCTTGCAGACGTTCTATAAACCTAGCAGTTACTACTGCAGCGGTTTGAAAGTGTTGTGGATTCTTAGATACTAAAGATACGGCTATTGCTGGCATCCCTAAGTGTCGTCCTTCCGTCGCTGCAGCTACTGTTCCAGAGTATATGGTATCATCACCTAAGTTAGCACCGTGATTAATTCCAGCAACCACTAAGTCTGGAGCTGGCTGCATTAACTGCGTCGCCCCCAGATGCACTGAGTCAGTAGGAGTACCATTTACGGCCGTAAAGCCATTATCCATGGCTTGTGCTCGCAGCGGGTTTAACAAAGTTAAAGAGTGACTAGCACCACTGCAATTTCTGTCTGGTGCTACAACCTTAACTTGGAAATACTTTACAAGCTCTTCGTAAAGGACTTTTATGCCTTCAGCATGAACGCCATCATCATTACTTAATAATATCCGCATAGTTATCCTTTGCCGTGCTCTGAATTTCTATTTGATGAATCATTTACAACACGCTCTGTCATATCGGTATAGTTAACCAACTCGCGCATAATAGTTGTAGCATAAGCACCTGCTGGTAAGAAAAAAGACAAGGTAACAACATCATCTTTGATCTTGATTTCAGGCTCTTTTACAACAATACGTGTTCGACGTCGTTCTTGCTTTAAGCCAAAACGTGGCAAACCTTCACAAAATCCTTGCTGTTGTTTTGCAACGCTCTGCTCAAGTGTTAACGCGTCAGAAGTGGTCATTAACTCTCCAGCTCCCCACATAGGTGCAGTGATATCTATATCATGATTCAGAAGTCTTGCCTTTAAGCTTTCGTTAATTTCTTGCGCTAGAAATACCGATTGAGTACCTGAAAGCATTAAAACATCACCATTAAGTAGTGTGTCGAAGTTATTCTGTTTTATACGCTCACTAATAATTTGATTAAATATTAATGAACGTGCGGCAGATAAATACATACCGCGCTTTTTCTTATCTTTAACTTTTCGGCCAGAAAACAAACTTAATGCTTTTTCAATATTACCGCCTTCAATACCAAAACGCTGCTCGCCAAAGTAATTAGGAACCCCAAACTTACTCACCACATGCCAACGTCGAACTAACTCATCAATATCGGTAACTTTTCGTAGAGTAATTTCAAAACGATTACCTTCTAATCCACCAATACGAAGCTTTTTGTTATGACGCTTATAAGCCAAAACCTCAACACCTTCGATATTCAAATCACTTAAATCAAATACTTGCTTTCCGGGCACATGTACACCGAACCATTGCTCAGTTACTGCAAAACGATCTTTTAAACCCGCATAGGATACAAGGGACTCTTTTATTGAAAAATATTGCGCAAGTTGTTTAGCAACAAATGCAGTATTAGCACCAGTTTTACGAATATGAATAAATAAATGTTCACCTTCACCGCAAGGTAAAAATGGTAACTTTTCAAACACTTTAAAATCAGATTTTTGGCTACGCAATAAGCCTGTTGCTGTAGGCTTTCCATATAAATAGGCAAAAGTTGGTAATGAATTAATAACTGGCTCTGCAACCTTTTCAATTGAATGTTCAGACATTAGCAACTCGTATAATCAGCTTTCATCAATAAAACCACGGCATGCACCGATACACCTTCTTTACGACCAACATAACCAAGCTTTTCAGTGGTAGTCGCTTTTACATTAACTTGTTCAATATCTGACAGCATGTCTTCAGCTAAAATCGTGCGCATAGCCAGCAAATGCGGTGCTATTTTCGGTGCTTGCGCGCAAATGGTAATATCAGCATTACCTATTCGGTAGCCCTTTTCTTGCATTAAACCAACAACATGGCGTAATAAAATACGGCTGGAAATATTTTCATATTGGCCATCAGTATCAGGAAAATGATTGCCAATATCAGCTAAACAGAGTGCACCTAAAATAGCATCGCATAAGGCGTGAATAGCAACATCACCGTCCGAGTGAGCAACAAAGCCATAATCATAAGGAATTTCAACGCCAGCTAAAACTAACGGGCCTTCGCCACCAAATTTATGGACATCAAAACCATGACCTATTCTCATATTGCCTCTACTTCATTTTGTTGTTGCAAAATAAACGCAGCCAATGATAAATCTTCTGGCTGGGTAATTTTAATATTATCACTGCTAGCACTGACTAAGCCGCTAGGGTAATCAAAAGCTTCCATCGCAGATGACTCATCAGTTATTTCAATGTTTTGTGCTAATGCCCTAGTAATTGCTGTAGTTAACTCTTCAGTTTTATACATTTGAGGAGTTAAGGCATGCCACATATGGCTGCGGTCTAATGTTTTATCTACTACGCCTGTTAAACTAGCAAGTTTCATGGTATCTCGTACTGGCGTTGCTAAAATTCCACCATGACCATTACCGACACAATATTCCATCAAACGAGTTAAGTCTTGATGTTGAACACAAGGTCGTGCAGCGTCGTGGACTAAAACCCAAGGTTGCTGTGTGACATTTAGGCTTAGCAAACCTGCTAATACCGAATCAACACGCTCGTTACCACCAATGACCTGAGTGACATTGCTATTACTTGCAAGAGTCGTAGTAGGGAAATATTCGTCATTTGCGCCTAAGGCAATTACAACGTGCGAAATAGCCGGATGACTCAATAGACGTAAAACGGTATGTTCTAAAATGGTTATGCCATCAATGGTTAAATATTGCTTTGGGCAAGATGAACGCATACGTTTACCGACACCAGCAGCGGGCACTACTACTACATACGGCCCTAAAGAGTGGTTCATTATCGCAATCGTTCCTTTTTATTGGTATCGGAATCATTAGGAATAACACGGAAAAACGTTTCGCCCTGCTTTATCATGCCTAATTCATGGCGTGCACGCTCTTCAATTGCCTCTGTGCCCGACTTTAAATCATCGGTATCGGCATAGAGCAATTTATTGCGTTGTTTTAACTTATTATTATTAACTTGTTGGCGTGTCACTTCTTCTTCTAATGCCAGATAGTCAGGTATGCTATTTTTACCAAACCAAAGTCGGTATTGCAGTAAGGCAAAAAAAATAATCAAAATTGCTGTGATCAGCCGCATAAACTATCTATATTCAAGGTTTAAATACTAATGATAGCTATTATAAGTGTGTACCACCTGCTGTAAACACCCCAAGGCATTTAATATTAATTGTTTACCTTATTTGGCTGCTTAAAATTACGCCAATTAATTGAACAAGACAGCAAAAGTTCACGTAATGAAGGAATAATAGGCTGTACTTTTCGGGCATTTTGCCAACAATGTCCTGCACATGCAGCAGTCATCACTCGCTTATTTGGTTTTAGCAAATGATAACGTTTATCTCGCGCTTTCTGATCAGTTAAATTAAACCAACCGTAAACGTTAGTACGAAATCTTTGCTTTGTTAAATCAACTCGGTCAATGCAATCAAGAACAATCCCACTTTCGGTCGCTATTGGTACTACCAAGCCATGTGCTAATTTTTGCTCTTGATACCATTTTAAAACATTATCTTGATAATTTTTCAGCTGATTAATGGACGGATGCGTCGCCGTTTGTTTAGCTGACCAACTGGCATTTTGAATATCTAAATCTAATGGGCTCTCAGCATTTAATAGAGCGTGTGCACTGCGCTTCACATAATAAGGCAGACTTTTAATGCGCCCTTGTAAACCTGCTGGACTTGCAAAATCACCACTTGCTAAAATTCGTAACTCTCGCTCATATAAGGCATTACAAAGTTCAGCAAAGTCTGCTGACACTTGCTCTGGTTGCCATAATAGAGATTGAGTTACCATGAAATTAACTGCTGTTATAATTTTCTGATGATAATTTAAGCATACTTGATTGTTGTGTAAAGATAAAATAGCTAAAAGGCATTTGTATATTAATTAACGCTAAAACATTTAATTGATCACCGACAAAGCCCTATTAAAAAATAAATTATAAAATGTTCCGCACTAATCCGATGTGACTCAAAAATTGAGTCTATTAAGTGTATAAAATTGTTATTTTCATCTTACTTTTAAGTACATTACACCACAGATGGCATATAATATGAAAAATATTTTCATCAATTTCTGGAGCAAACGATGAGCGTAATCGAAGTAAACCATCCCCTTATTCAACACAAACTTGGCCTAATGCGCGAAGGTGATATCAGTACTAAACGTTTTCGTGAGTTAGCAGCTGAAGTTGGTAGCTTATTAACGTATGAAGCTTCAAAAGATTTTCAACTTGAAACCAAGACCATCAATAGCTGGAATGGTGAAATTCAAGTTGAGCAAATTAAAGGTAAAAAAGTTACTGTTGTACCTATTCTACGTGCTGGTTTAGGTATGATGGATGGTGTCTTAGAGCTTATTCCTAGCGCTCGTATTTCGGTTGTTGGCATGTACCGTAATGAAGAAACATTAGAGCCAGTTTTCTACTTTGAAAAATTAGCAGGTCAAATTGATGAGCGTTTAGCATTGGTTATTGATCCTATGCTAGCTACTGGTGGCTCTATGGTTGAAACCATTAATCTTTTGAAAGAACGTGGCTGTAAAAATATTAAAGCCTTAGTGTTAGTTGCGGCGCCAGAAGGTATCGCTGCATTAGAAAAAGCACATCCTGATGTTGAGCTTTACACTGCCTCTGTTGATGATTGCTTAAATGATGCGGGTTATATATTGCCGGGCTTAGGTGATGCTGGTGATAAAATATTCGGCACTAAATAAGTTTGTTGGCTTGGTAAATAACCAACATTTCATCATATGCGTTTAAACCACTTAACTGCCAGCTTGCTGGCAGTTTTATTGAGTAAAATATGACTTCAGAAAATAACTCAACCGACAATTTCAATAACCAATCACTATTTAAAGAAGTACTTACTGGCACACAAATGCTATTTGTTGCCTTTGGCGCGTTAGTATTAATGCCGCTTCTTACAGGCTTAGATCCAAATGTTGCCTTGTGCACTGCTGGTATCGGTACCTTGTTATTCCAATTGGTAACGAAACGTCAAGTACCAGTATTTTTGGCCTCTTCTTTTGTTTTTATTGCTCCTATCATGTATGGCACTCAAACATGGGGGATTCCAGCAACCATGGGGGCTCTGGCCGTTGTTGGTGTTGTTTACGCTTGCTTTAGTGGCTTCATTCGTATGCGAGGGACTGGCTTTATTAGCAAATACTTGCCCCCTATTGTTACCGGTCCAATCATTATGGTGATTGGCTTATCACTCGCTCCGGTTGCTGTTCATATGGCACTTGGGCGTACAGGAGATGGTTCAGCGCAACTAATTGATCAATCACTCGCATTAAGCATTTCTTTGCCTGCATTATTAACAACGCTGTTAGTTTCTGCTTTTAGCAAAGGCTTTATGCGTTTAATGCCAATTTTAGCTGGCATTGTTGTTGGTTATTTACTATCGCTCTATCAGGGTATAATTGACTTTACTCCAGTTGAAAATGCGGCTTGGTTTGCTGTACCAAAGTTCACAGCTCCTGAGTTTAATTGGCAAGCTATTGTTTACATGTTACCGATTGCCATCGCCCCGGCCATCGAGCACATTGGAGATGTACTAGCTATTGGTTCAGCAACAGGCAAAGACTACATTAAAAAGCCAGGCTTACATCGCACATTACTCGGTGATGGCGTTGCAACCACCGCCGCTTCAATGTTAGGTGGTCCACCAAATACTACTTACTCTGAAGTGACTGGCGCGGTTATGTTAACTAAAGCTTTCAACCCAAGAATTATGACATGGGCAGCTTGTGCTGCCATCATCATGGCATTTGTCGGCAAATTAGGTGCGCTTTTACAAACCATACCAGGTGCAGTAATGGGCGGTATTATGATGCTATTGTTTGGTTTAATCGCCAGCGTTGGTTTAGGCAGTTTAGTGAAAGCAAAAGTTGATTTTGACCAACCAAGAAACTTCATTATTTTCGCCGTTGTACTAGTTTTTGGTATCGGTGGTATGGCGCTAAATTTAGGTGGTTACAGCATTCAGGGTATCAGTTTATGTGCCTTAGTAGCGATTGGCCTAAACTTACTTTTACCGAAAGAAGAAGTTAAAGACCTTTAACTTTTAACTATTAACTTTTAAAACTAAACTAACACACTAGCGTGTTGCTAAAGCCTGAGCATACCTACTCAGGCTTTTTCGTCTCCATATTTCATCAACAAACAATTCATTAACAAATAATTCAATGAAATCAAAGCTACTGAATTCTCTTAGTAACTTTAATGTTCAATCTTTTTGCAATGCGATTTAAGTTAGCTCTATCTGTTGATAACGTGCGAGCCGCCGCTGCCCAACTTCCTTGGTTTTGCTCAAGCGCATCAATAATAATACCTCGCTGAAATTGCTCAGTTGCTTCTCGTAAACTATAACCTTCAAACAAATCTGTGTTTGTTGATAGCGGCTCTGATGAAAGCGCTATATTTGCAGATAACTGCTCAGTATCGTCGTCAACTTGAATATTAATAAGTGAACCACAATCTGTTTGGTTAATGGCAATAATTGCCTTACCTTTTTGACGTGCCCTTGCCTTTAATGCTGCTCGACTGATCACATGCTCAAGCTCACGAACATTTCCAGGCCACTTATATTGTTCAAGGTGCTCAATAGCTTCAATTGAAAGTTTCAGTTGCTGAATACCGAGCTTTCGACGCGTTTGCTCGACAAAATAACCACTTAATACTTGTACATCACCAACACGCTCATACAACTTAGGCACTCTAATCGGATAAACACTTAACCTGTGATACAAGTCAGCACGAAAACGACCACCTTCAGCTTCTTCACGCAGATCTCGATTAGTTGCCGCAACAATGCGAACATCAACTTGCTCAACATTATCTTGCCCAACCGGTTGTATTTCATTATTTTGAATGGCTCGTAAAATCTTGCTTTGTGCGGCTAAAGGTAATTCACCAATTTCATCTAAAAATAATGTGCCGCCGTTGGCAAGGGAAAACTTACCAGCTCGATTTTTATCTGCACCAGTAAATGCGCCTCTAACATGGCCAAATAATTCACTTTCGATCAAGTTCTCTGGCAGTGCCGCGCAGTTAACGTAAACCATAGGACCGTTTTGTCGTAAAGACTTTTGATGTAATGTACGAGCGACAAGCTCCTTACCGACCCCAGTTTCTCCGTAAATTAGAATATTAAAATCTGAACTAGCGACAATATCCAGCTCTTGCTTTAATTGCTGCATTATTGGGCTTTCGCCAATAAGTTCACCACCGTCACGCTTCCAAGCTTCCTCGGTAAGCTCTGCTACCACACGCTGTGAATGATCAGCTTGTAGCTCTAATTGCTCAATCAAAAGAGCAGTATTAAGTGTTGCTGCAGCAATAGCTGAAATAACCTCAAGTGTTCGCTCAGCAATATCTTCAAATTCATGGGGCGTTAGGCTATCAATGGTTAATAACCCTAGCAATTTATCATCATAGTACAGTGGTAAGCCCATACATGAATGCACAGGTAAATCGCCTTCCCTATCCACTAATAATCCATCATATGGATCTGGCAACGGGGAGTCAGCAGCAAATCGAATTGGCAATTTAGAGCGACAAAGTTGCTCAAATCTAGGGTGTTCATTTACAAAAAAACGTCGTCCTAACGTATCACGGCTAAGCCCTTGCAGTGCCAATGGTGTTAATACATCACCTTTAAAAGACAACAAGGCAACAGCATCACAACTAATAGTTTTTCGCACAGTATCAAGCAGGCGATCAAACCTATCTTTTCGATTTAAACTGCTCGTTAAATCGACGGCTAATTCAATAATGGCAGTTGATGATATTTGACTCATCTCAATCCTATAACTACAAACCCCACATAAAAATAACACACATGTGTCTTTATGACCACACAAGAAAAGAGTCACTTTGACTACAAGAAAGCAACAAAAACTATAACATATTGATAACTAACAGATTAAAAACATGGCACCAGCTTTGCTATGTCTATCATGAACCGTACGGTATTAAGAAATCCACATGGATGCTCGATATACGTACCAAGCATATGAAGTTGGAGGCAACATGTATTCACAGTTTTTCATTTCACAACAATTACCAGCGGTTGAAAATGCACTCAACTTCCAAAAATGTTTAATTCTTGGTAATTACATGATGTTAGTGTCTTTTGTCATAATTAGTAGCTGTATCGCTATCACATTCGCTTTTGATCATCACTTCACGATGACAACACAAATTTCTGCTCATATTTTTACTATCGTCTTTGCTGGTGCATTAAAGCTTGGTTATGTTTTGCGCTGCGTTGCATTGCACGGTTTCGGCAAGAGTGATTTTTAAAATGCTTAATCCTCACGATACAGAGTTATTACAACTTCAACATCAAGCAGCTCATCAACGCCAATTTAAGGTGCTGGCTAAACTTAATCGATTGCCAATTTTTGACTTACCGTTTAGGAGTTTCTTTCTATTAGCTGTTGCTTGCTCTTTTATCTCGTTAATTTATTGGGGTTTATTTTTAAATGGCACGATAAACACAAATTCTAATACGTTATCGCTAAAAGGCTGGCACAGTCATGAAATGCTATTTGGTTTCGCTGCAACCGTTGCTGTTGGCTTTATTTTAACAGCATCACAAACATGGACCAAGCAGCCAAGCATCAAAGGCCTTACTGTACTCGCTCTTATCGTAATTTGGTTTGCTGTCAGAGTGTGCTTGTTTATTAGTATTACTGCCGATAAAAATTCATATCAGCAAATATTTCTGTACATAGCCGTTATCGCGCAGTTTTTTTGGTGGCTTGGCGCAATTTTGGCGTTTTCAAAACAAGTATTCAAAAGTAAAAATCATCGAAACTATTTATTCATTCCGCTACTTAGCACCCTAATGACCGCAAACATAGGCTTGCTGTTATCTGAGCTTTTCGGAACCTACATGTTAAGTTCGCATATTGCCAAAACGACAGTATTACTATTTTGTTTACTTATCGGCATTTTAGCGGGTCGCGTTATTCCTTTTTTTACAATATCAGGATCTAAAGTAACGACCATACCTCAAACAAAGAAGTTAAACTTAACAATTGTTACCTTATCATTATTAGGAATCGTAATATTTTTCAGCAGCTATTTTCTGCAATTAACTTTTTCTCCCGCAATGTTGATGATCAGTGCAGGTATTGCTCATACTGTACGTCTCTGTTTTTGGCAATCTCATGCCACACTACGCACTCCTTTACTATGGTCTTTGCATTTATCATACTTTTCACTCGGTTTAGGTTTGACCTTCCTTGGTTTAAGTTACATAACTGCAGCCAATAGTGTTTTCTATATCAGCTTTTCAGATGCACTCCATATTATTACCATAGCTGCGATGGCCTTAATGATTTTCTCCATGATGTCACGAGTTTCACTCGGCCACACAGGCAGAAAGCTGCAACCTCATAATTCAGTTAAGTGGCTCTTTATCATAGTTTTTCTCAGTGCAATTGCCCGTGTATTTCTACCTGTACTACAACTTCCAATGCTAGCATGGAACTTAAGTATTGCATTATGGCTAACCGCGTCATTGATATTTTTCTTCGTTTATATGCCAGTGCTTATAACTAAAAATGTCAGTTAGAGCACTTATTTCAAATTCACAACGCCAACAAGCTACCAATAACTAGCTATTGGTAAACCACACAATTCAGTTATTTAGGAGTAACAATGCTAACTGATAAACATATCAATATTATTAAAAGTACCATTCCACTTTTAGAAAACGCTGGGCCAGCAATGACCTCTCATTTCTATCAACGTATGTTCAATCATAACCCTGAGCTGCAGGATATTTTTAATATGTCTAATCAGCATACTGGTCGCCAGCAAGTAGCATTATTCGAAGCTATTGCTGCGTATGCTAAAAATATAGAAAACTTAGCTGTACTAACAACAGCCGTAGAGCGAATTGCTCAAAAGCACACTAGCTTTAACATTCAGGCTGAGCATTACGCTATTGTCGGTCATCACTTAATTGAAACACTACGAGAGCTTGCCCCTGAAGCCTTCACAGCAGATGTAGAAGATGCATGGCTTAATGCCTATCAGTTTTTAGCGAGCATTTTTATTAACCGAGAATCTGATTTATACCAACAGCGCAAAGCTGAGATCGGTGGTTGGCAAGGTGCAAGAGCCTTCAAAGTCGTCAATAAAATTACCGAGTCAGAGCTTGTGAAAAGCTTTATTTTTGAGCCTGTTGATCAGCAAGATGTTATTGGTTTTACACCTGGCCAGTATTTAGGTTTAGAAGTACACCCAACAGGTAATGACTACAAAGAAATTAGACAATATTCACTATCAGATAAACCTAATGGCAGTAGCTACAGAATTTCTGTAAAACGCGAACAGCAAGGCGTACCAGGTAAAGTTTCAAACTTTTTGCATGATGCCGTAAATATTGGTGATGAAGTTAATTTATATGCGCCGGCCGGTGATTTTTTCTTTATCGATCGAAAAAGTCCAGCAGTTTTAATTTCAGCAGGCGTTGGGATTACACCAATGCAAGGCATGTTAGAAACATTGGCCGCAAATGAATATGGTCAGCCAGTGCATTTTCTGCACGCCTGTGAAGGTAGTGAACAACATTCATTTTCACTACGAACGAGCGAATTAATAAACAAAAATAAGTGGCAACAAAACATTTGGTATAGAAACGAAAGTTCAGAACAAGATCACATTAGTAATGGGATGATGGATTTAACCTCCATTGACCTACCAACAAATAACGGTAACTTCTACTTGTGTGGCCCTATTGCCTTTATGCAATTTGTTAAGACGCAACTATTAAAACTTGGGGTTGGTGAAAGTCATATTCACTATGAAGTTTTCGGCCCACACGCTGCGCTTTAATTACTAGCTCACAAGTGAATAAATTAAAGCCGAACGTTATGCTCGGCTTTATTAAAGCAAATTAATATAAGCTAATTATTTCGATTCAGTAGTTATCGATAAAATAGGAAACTTATTCTCACCAAATGAGATCGTCATTGATTGTATTTCCTGCCCTTCAAAACTCACTTTGAATGTACTAGGTGTAGTTCTTGTACCGTCAGCAAATAACGCCATTAAATGTTCATGCTCTAACATTCGCCCGCCATTGGCATTATTGATTATGGTAACTACTGCCCAGCGCTCGCCTAATTCGTTACTCATAGTGACACAATTTAGCAACATAAAATCACTACTTTTGGCTTTAATATTTTGGTCATTTGGAAATGCTAAGGCGAGTTTATCAGTAATAACGCGGTCAACCGTTAAAGTACCAGTTTCATTTGCGAAATTAGAAAAAGACAAAAAAGCGAACAAGATTAAAAATAATTTAAACAAAGGATACTCCACTATTTCTTGATGATTACACAATAAAATGACTATTCTTGTTTCAGCCTAAATGCCTGTAACTCTGTTAAAAGCCACTGCTGGCTTCTCACCACCGCTTTATTCGGACAATGAATTCTATAGAATTTACCTGACATTGTACTTTTGGTTGCAGAATATCGAATAAAGTCTTCGGTAGACTTTATATCATCAATATAATATTGATACTTCTTATTGATATGTTTAGCAGCTTCCTCACCGTTATGCATAGTGCCATTACGTTCATATTGGCAGTCGGTGCTTTTAACGTAACTTAGTAAATGTGTAATTTCATCTTGCGATGACGCAAGAACATTAAAAGACAAAAGCGTTACTAAAACTAATATACTTTTTTTCAAATGCAATTGACGACTTCCCCTACTCTAAAATTTTTAATCCTACTTAATACGAAAAATAACAACTAACTTATGACATTTGTTTAATTCATAGGTTCACGCATCATAGCTATTAATTTATAGCCCTGTTTTTCATAAGCTATATACCTTTGTTGAAGAAAATTAGGGAAAAGGTTTAAATTAACTTATTAAAAATTTATTAATAGAACTCAAGCAGTAGCACCAAATTCGAAAATACCTAGTTATTTGCTATCGCTGCATTATTAAAACCTGCCCACATTGTTTTTAGCTGTTCAAAAGCAGCAACCACATTTTCATTTTTCAAAGAAGGACCTATTAGTATATATGCAGATGAAATATATTCTGAAGTATCAAATTCATTGATAAACCATACAACCTCAATATGCTCACGTTCAAAACTACCATCAGAGCGCTTCTTTGACAGAAACCTAGACACTTGCTGATAAATAAACTCGCCTGTGTACATTGGCACAGAATCATTCAACAGAACTAGCACACCAGTACTATTATTCTTATCTAAGGCAATTTTAGTATCTCGTATTTGCAAATTAGCAGAGCGAATAAGGTCTCTAATTGGCATT
Organism: uncultured Colwellia sp.; assembly: GCA_913058245.1. Classification (GTDB taxonomy): domain Bacteria; phylum Pseudomonadota; class Gammaproteobacteria; order Enterobacterales; family Alteromonadaceae; genus Cognaticolwellia. Next base: position 15,344 of record CAJXQJ010000010.1, on the reverse strand, counting down.
CCCATATAGTCACGAATGTGTAAGCTAAATTTTCTACTATCGTCATGAGCATCAATTAAGCTATCAATAGATACTTTTCCATAAAAATCTGGAAACTTCGGATCATTAAGCGCTAACTCAGAGCACTTACGGTTTATAAATTCACTTCGATCACTTTCCAAGTGTTTCACTTCAAAAATCAAGCTTCTCGAAAAAACTAAATAATCCGCCTTTTTATTCTTAAAGAGTTCATTTGGTAGAGAATCAATTGACTCATTAGAGCTTCGAGACAAAATAAATTTATTAAATTTTTCTTCAAGATGGTTCATTTATATCCCTATATGAATTAATACTACATTTAATATGGCTTCACCTATTAGATTATTAAAATATTAAATGTGACTCACTGTAAAGTAGAGTTATTAAATCTAAAGAATTAATACTAATACAATAACTTACAGTATTAATATTTCCCTTGAAAATTGGACAATATAGTTCACTATAACTACAAGGCTACAGTTAACAAAAAAAGCCACTCGTTTGAGTGGCTTTTAAAAGAATATTATTGCTAAGTAATCAGTAAACTTGTCGCTAATTAGTTCAAGAACAATGCGGTTACACGGAGCTGACAAGTGTCAGTGAGTATAACCAAAGCCCTGTCGTAACTTACGCAGAATTTAATTAGCAAAAAGGTTCTGATTACTGCCCTTTAACTTCAGACAAGCCATTAAACACAGCTTTATCACCTAAGAACTCTTCAATACGTAATAATTGGTTGTACTTAGAAACACGGTCACTACGGCATAGTGAACCTGTTTTAATTTGACCTGCAGCTGTACCAACCGCTAAATCAGCAATGGTTGCGTCTTCAGTTTCACCTGAACGATGAGAGATAACAGCAGTAAAGCCTGCATCTTTCGCCATTTTAATCGCTGCCAATGTTTCAGTTAATGAACCAATTTGGTTGAATTTGATCAAGATAGAGTTACCAATACCTTGCTCAATACCACGAGCTAAAATTTTCGTGTTTGTTACGAATAAGTCATCACCAACGATTTGAACTTTGTCGCCGATTAACTTTGTTTGATAAGCAAAACCATCCCAGTCTGACTCATCTAAGCCATCTTCAATTGAAACAATTGGGTATTGTTCACAAAGGCTAGCAAGAAAATCTGAGAATTCATTAGCTGTAAATTGCTTGCCTTCACCAGTAAGGTCATAAATACCTTTTTCAGCATTGTAGAATTCAGATGCTGCACAATCTAAAGCTAGCGTTACATCTTTACCAAGCTCGTAACCTGCAGCAGCAGTTGCTTCTTTAATTACCGCTAAAGCATCAGCATTTGACTCAAGGTTTGGCGCAAAACCACCTTCGTCACCAACGGCTGTGTTCATACCCTTTGATGAAAGGACTTTTTTCAATGCGTGGAAAATTTCAGCGCCCATGCGTAATGCTTCTTTAAAGCTTTTTGCGCCAACAGGTTGAACCATAAATTCTTGAATATCAACGTTGTTATCAGCGTGCTCACCACCATTGATGATGTTCATCATAGGTAGAGGTAAAGAGTACTGGCCCGAAGTACCGTTAAGATCAGCAATGTGTTCAAATAATTGTACTTTCTTTTCCATTGCTGCCGCTTTAGCGTTTGCTAAAGAAACCGCAAGAATAGCATTAGCACCAAAGTTTTCTTTATTTTCAGTGCCATCAAGATCAATCATTACTTTATCAATGTTAGCTTGATCAATAGCATTTTTACCTTTCAGTGCAGCAGCAATATCGTTATTTACAGCAGCAACAGCTTTTAATACACCTTTACCTAAGTAACGTGCCTTGTCGCCATCACGTAATTCTAATGCTTCACGAGAACCAGTTGATGCACCAGAAGGAGCAGCAGCTCGACCCCAAGCACCTGATTCTAAATATACGTCAGCTTCAACTGTTGGGTTACCACGAGAATCCATGATTTCGCGAGCGATAATTTTACTAATATTCGACATTATGTTCCCTATTCCTTACTAACTGCGCATGGCAGGTTATTAACGATAAATTAAATTTTAAATAACAGATTGTTTTTAGCAAATACATAAAATTTGTAGACTAAAAACAAAACCGCAGCAAATAGCTACGGTTTTAATTAGTTTGATTTAACTTGATTGCTGTTTTTGATGCTCAAACGACGCAGCAATAAAGCCTTCAAATAATGGGTGGCCATCACGTGGAGTTGAATTAAACTCAGGATGGAACTGCCCAGCAATAAACCATGGATGATTTGGGTTTTCTATCACCTCAACTAAGGTTTTATCCGTAGATAATCCCGAGAACACTAAACCAGCTTTGCTTAATTGTTCACGGTAGTTATTATTTACCTCAAAACGATGACGGTGTCTTTCATAAATTGTTTCACTGCCGTATACGTCATGTGCTTTGGTACCTTTCACAATGTGACACAATTGTGAACCTAAACGCATGGTGCCGCCTAAATCAGAATCAGCACTACGGTATTCTACTTTACCTTCTTCGTCTAACCATTCATTGATTAAACCAACCACAGGGTGTGGAGTTTCCGGATTGAACTCAGTACTGTGTGCATCAGCAAGACCTGCAACATTTCGTGCATAGTCGATCAATGCTACTTGCATACCTAAACAAATACCTAGGTATGGCACTTTGTTTTCACGGGCATATTGCGCAGTTAAAATTTTACCTTCAACGCCACGCTCACCGAAGCCACCAGGTACTAATATTGCGTCTAAGTCTTTTAATACTTCAACACCTTTGGCTTCAACGTCTTGTGAATCAACATATTGAATTTTAACTTTTACTTGGTTTTTAATACCAGCATGTTTTAATGCTTCATTGACAGACTTATAGGCATCTGGCAATTCTGTGTATTTACCTACCATACCAATAACAACTTCGCCCGCAGGGTTTGCTTCTTGATAAAGTACTTTTTCCCATTCTGTTAAGTCGGCTTCTGGTACATCTAAACCAAAGCGTTTAACTACCAATTCATCAGTACCTTGAGATTTAAGTAAAGCAGGTACTTTGTAGATAGAGTCTACATCACGCATTGAAACAACGGCTTTTTCTTCTACATTGGTAAACAATGAAATTTTAGCGCGTTCATTGGCAGGAATAGCTTGTTCACTACGACAAACTAAAATATCAGGGAAAATACCAATAGAGCGTAATTCTTTTACTGAATGCTGAGTAGGTTTAGTTTTAATTTCACCTGCCGCCGCAATATAAGGCACTAATGTTAAGTGCATAAACATCGCACGTTCACGACCAAGTTCAACACCTAGTTGACGAATAGCTTCTAGGAAAGGTTGCGATTCAATATCACCTACCGTACCGCCAATTTCAACCATCGCAATATCGTAACCTTCAGCACCTTCAATTACCCGACGTTTAATGTCGTTGGTAATATGAGGAATAACCTGAATTGTTGCACCTAGAAATTCACCTTTACGCTCACGTGCCAAAATATCTTGATAGATACGACCGGTAGTAAAGTTATTACGCTTAGTCATTTTGGTACGAATAAAACGTTCGTAATGACCTAAATCAAGATCTGTTTCTGCACCGTCTTCAGTTACAAAAACTTCACCGTGTTGAATTGGGCTCATAGTCCCTGGATCAACGTTAATATAAGGGTCAAGCTTTAACATGGTAACTTTTAAACCACGTGCTTCGAGAATTGCCGCTAATGAAGCTGCAGCAATACCTTTACCAAGAGACGATACAACGCCGCCAGTAACAAAAATATATCTAGTTGTCATGCGATATCCAGAGTCAGGAAAAACAGAAATTTTGCACTAAATTGATTTGATTATTGGCAAACAAATGAATTTAGTAGGACGGGAAAGCATTATACCGAAAAGGCGTGTTCACGACAATATGATCAATGCATCTAGTTGCACAATTTTTCTTAGCTGTAGTTTTTCATCAACTACAAGTTTTTATCTATTTGAAAACGGGGTAAACTGCTGTTTTACTTTTCTTGAACAATAAAAATAGACACTATGACGCAATTGCAAAATGTTTTAGACGCTATCGATAACATCAATAAAGACGATATTAATATTACGGTTGTTGACGGAATCAACCACCCAAAAGAATTGCTATATGGTCAATATATGTCAACTTGCCTCGAACAATACTGGCCTGATGCTAACGAGAATTTACAAATTGCGGTACGAGCACAACATGTAAAACGTTGGCACTTTAAACGTGCTGATTTTCCTTTAGGTAAACAAGGTTATTTAACTTGGCGTAAAGAGCTAGGTATTTTCCATGCGGCAACTGCAAAAAATATAATGCTAGAACAAGGTTATGATGAGGATATAGCAGAAACAACGGCCGCAATTATTCGTAAAGAAAAATTAAAGTCGAATAGTGACAGCCAAACCCTAGAAGACGTTGCTTGTTTAGTATTTTTACAATACTACTTTGACGAATTTGCAGCTAAGCATACCGAAGAAAAAATTATCCGCATTGTGCAATTAACTTGGCGAAAAATGTCAGTAAAAGGTCAAGAGATCGCATTATCATTAACATTACCACCTCATTTAGCACAACTAGTAGGTAAAGCCTTAGCTTAACCTCTATTGGGCTTATTTTCTTTCGTTGAGGTAATTGATGCTATTTCTGCATTGCCATCAGATAATGGCAAACGCCAAAGAAATATAAATGGCCATGTAACCAACGCCACAACAAGCACTTTTAACCAAAGTGATGGCAAAATATAGCAAGACCAAAGTGTCGCAATAACAATTGAGGTTAATGCGATGACTTTGGCTCGTTTTGGAATACTTCGAGATTGCTCCCAATGATAAATCATCGGGCCAAACACCTTATTCGCCAATAACATTTTATGCATTCGCGGTGAAGACTTAGCAAAACATGCAGCCGCCACCAATAAGAATGGCGTTGTTGGAAGTAATGGCAAAAAAGCACCTAGTGCCGCTAAGCCAACAAAAAAAATTCCAGCGATTTTTAATAACATTTCTAACCAAAAATTCCTAAATAAAAACTATGTTTTAACCTTACGAGATATTACTAACGCTCGGTGTTCCAACTAAACAGGTACGCGCCCAACATTAAAAATAATGCACTCATAATTGCCAATATAGTCACGTGGTAACTGATATCTGCCAAAGTTGCACCTTCGGTTATAATTTTTCGAGCACCAGCAACTAGATGTGTTAATGGTAAAAAATCGGCAAATACTTTTACAGCATTAGGCGCACCTTCTAAGCTGAACCAAACTCCAGATAACAGCATCATAGGCCATGAGCTTAAATTTAATAACCCGCCAATGAGTTCTTCACTTTTGCTACGACTAGCCACCAATAAACCTAGCGTAATTAAGCTAAACGCTCCTAATATAGCAATGACTAATAAATCAAAATAACTACCAAGCATGTAAAAATCAAAAAACAAATTACAGCCGACATAAACCACAGATGACATAAACATCACAATAAACAAACGTGATACTAACTGAGCAGAAACAAACTCTAAGGCTGATAATGGTGTCGCTTTCAAACGTTTCAAAACGGCATTTTTACGATAACGTACAATAACGTAGCCAACACCAAATAAGCAGCTAAACATCATATTCATGCCAAGAATTCCAGGTAAAACCCAATCTACATAGCGTATTTTTCGGCCTTGTGTTTCAATGCGTTGAAAATTGTTGTGATCATTTAAAAATATCTTTTCAACTAAATAGCTATTAGGAGCACCTTGATTAACCCAATATTGTTGAGCATTAAAATCAACCAATAGATCAATACTGTGTTGCTCTAACTTCACTTTCGCTTTTGCGTTATCTTGATAATCAATAAAACCTACAAACTTAGTATCTAAAAAGCTTGATTGACTTTGTGCTAAATTAATCACTCCAACTTTGTAAACGGCTCGTCCTTCTCCTGAAAACACAAATGATAAGCCTACCAACAACAAGACAGGAAAAAACAAATTCCAGCCAAGTGATGAGCGATCACGAAAAAACTCAATATTACGCGCTTTAACAACCGCAAAGAAACGTGAGATATTTATCATTTTATTCCCTCAAAGAATGGCCAGTAAGTTTTAAAAATAAATCATCTAAATTAGGCGACTTAACGTGCAAACCTGCTAGTGAAACATTTTTAGCCAGTAACAGCGCAATTGTTGCCTCAACATCAGTGGTAGTAATTTCTACCTGTTGCTCATGTACTTGCCAATTTGATTGCTGACAAAGCTCTTCTGGCACTTGTTCAGCAGGTAAATAAATAAACACTTCTTTAAAGTGTTTGGCTAATAACTGTCTTGGGGTACCACGCTCAATAACGTTACCATGATCCATTATTAGTACGTCGTCGCACAACTGCTGCGCTTCATCCATATAATGTGTAGTTAGCACTACCGTTTTATTACGCGCTTTAATGTTCTTGATAAGTTGCCAGAAGTTTCGTCGCGCTTGTGGATCTAGCCCTGTTGTGGGTTCATCAAGAAAAACAATATCAGGGTCATTAATCAAGGCTAGTGCCAACAATAATCGTTGCCGCTGACCACCTGAAAGCAAACGATTATCACGGTCTAAAAACTCACTTAAATCACATAGTTCAATTAATTCTTGATGCGGCACAGTATTTTCATAAAACGAGGTAAATAGATCTAAGGTTTCTTTAACCGTTAAAAAATCTTGTAAGGCGGTATGTTGAAACTGAATGCCAATTTGCTGAGACATTGACTCGTCAACGGGCTTATCGTTATAAAAAACTTGCCCTTGAGTTGCCTTAATAATACCTTCCATGATTTCAATGGTAGTAGTTTTGCCAGCGCCATTAGGTCCAAGTAAACCAAAGCAAACGCCCTTGTTAATTGAAAAGTTAATGTTATCAACGGCAATAACATCTTTATAACTTTTGGTGAGATTTTCTACTCGAATAACTTCTTGCATTGCGCACCTCGTAAACTGCTAAATTTCATTTTAGCGACTAAGAAACAAGATTAATACTGTATTGACAATATTTTATAAATGATAATAATTATCATTTGCATTAATTAAGAAATTCATCTATCGTAAAAATAGTTGAGCGATACGAGGAGATAATAATGGGTATTAGACAAGTAAATGAAGGTTGTAATAGCACATCACGTGTTGAAATTCCGACCGCCTTATTAGCACAGCTAATCACTTCTGGTGCACTTGCTGGCAACGACTGTCGCTGCCTAGATAATAACGCCCGTAAAACGCTATGGCAGTCTTTATTAAATGTCAGTACTAACTTACCCTTCGAGGAATAAACACTATGACAACGGAATTACCAGTAGCCGAGATTAGCTATTTAGAAGCGTGGCTTGAAAACTTTATTAGTAACTATAGTCATTCATCCGATAAGCAACTATTAGCGAAAATATGTCTCGGTGTGAACGCAATAATACAGCATGATGATTTTGACCAGCTAGCAGATCAACATTGCAGTTACTATAAAATGAAAAATTATTGGCTATGGCGTTACCAAATTGCTTAGCGTTTTCAGCAATTAGTAAAAATTTTAATTTTGGTATTTAGCAATGGTATTAATAAGATGCTGGTTAAGTGCTTTTTTACCTGAAAATGAAAAGTTTTGACAAACATCTTCAATACTATGCTTTTGCAAAATACGAGCAATAAGTGGCAAAACATCCGTACTATATTCTTCAAGGCAATGCATTATCAGCCACTGATGTAAACCATAAACACAGCTGCTGTATTGTCGTCGTCCAGAAATAAAATCATCCACAGCCTGTTTATGCTCTGCCGCTAATATTATATTTTTAGTACAAATATTATTGTGTAAAACTTGCCAAACCATTTGCGCGGGAAGCTGTTTGAACTCATCAGTTAGCCAATAATCAAACTGTTGATAAAAACTTCGAATAATTTGATGTTGTTTTTGTTTAGCTCTTTTCGTTATTGGTTTGAGTAACAAGCATGAATGCTCACCACTTGCTTTGTCTTTACTAAAACCAATACGGGCTAACGAAAAACCAGATTGCTGCCAAAAACTGATTAAGCTAGCATTACCCGCAAAACTTGAACCGATAAAATCAACATTTTCATGACTAAGCTTTTGTTCAATATGGTTTAGGAAATGCTGTCCTAAGCCATTGTTTTGAAATTCTGGGTGCACAGCAATACGCATTACTCGCTGATAACTATAAGTGAAGCTATCGTTAACACCACAATGGGTGAGTAATGACTGTGGAAGAAACTGATCACGCAACCTGCGTTTACCATTTCGTACTAAATCAACGAGCGTATTATCAACCTGACCTTCTTTCAACAGCAAAGCAACCGCTAAAATATCATCTTCATGTTTTAGAAGAAATAATGAAACAGCAGGGTTATTCAGCAGTAACTGTACATCACTTGGTGACGTTTGATAATGCGCAGTAACTAACACCGCAAATACCTGCTGAAGGAGCGTTTCGTTTAACAGTAACTCACGCGCAGAAACTTTCACCACATCAGTAGCGGCTAACAATCTACTGGCATTTTCATGATACGAAGGTAATTCAGCATTAAGTAAACAGCTTGAAAATACAAAGGTTTCAAGAGGATCATTTGACGCCCAGCGAATAGGCTCATTGATATGTAATTTACGCCATTGCGGCATAACTTTAGCCAAAGTAGCGCGAAATTTAAGACTAAAACCACGCCCAGCCCCCTCATAGCCATGAACCGTAGAAGCAAAAATCAGCCGATGATAATAACCTAATAATTGTTCTAACAAATAAACCGGCAATGCAGCCGCTTCATCTACCATCACTAAACTTGCTGATGGCTGTTCTTTCAATATTAAATCAATAGGTAAAAAGATAATCTCACCATGCTCATGCTCAACATGATTAGCAGTTACATTTGCACTAGGTAAAGTTTGTTTAACGTGAAAAAAGAAAATATTAACGGCTTGGCGACTGGCTGCGGTAATAATTATTTTCAGCTTTTGCTTAGCATTGATTAACAATTGACAAGTGGCAAGCGCCATCGCTGATGACTTTCCGCGCCCTCGGTCTGCTGTCAGCACTAAAGGTCGATTTCGACGCCCAACCATCACTTTTAGCATAGCATCAACAGCTGATGCTTGTTCATTGCTAACGCAGCCATAAGGCAAGTTTTCTGGCATATTTAAAGATGAATTTTGTGTAGCTATCGGTTCAGGTAATAGCGGCAATTTAGGCTCTTGTTGCTGAACAATATAAGCATGACGCTCCTGCAATAACTGCCAGAATCGTTGTAAAAATAAATCTGATGGTGATACTTTCGGATCATTCTCGCCACTTTTTAACACCGTAATCACCATAACGCCACCGGCAACAACACTGCCAGAAAGTGCGGCAAAAGCATCAACATCAAAGCTGTAGTCGTCGGTTGTATTTAGCACCAAAGGAAAAACAACTAACGCTTGCTCAGTTCCTAAATATTGCAAGTAATTTTTACTATCCACCGAAGTAATATATTCACGTTTTAATGTTGTAAATTGCGTTTGAAAATTAAGGCCCTTTATTGCCGTTTTTAAGGATTTTTCCCGTACGAGCATTGACTCTTGTATTAATGCCAGCCTTTGATTTAACCAATCATCTTCACCCACTAAAACAATAAGACTGCGTAATCGAGAACGCACAGCGTATTGTTGTAACTGACTATACCAATGGGAAAAACCTTCGTTTGACATTAACCTAAACAACCTTTTATGAATTCGTTAATAAGTCTATCAGAGGGTTAGTGAAAGCTAAATACGCGAATAGATGAAAATCAGCTTAGGAAATAATCATCCAGTACGCTCAAGATAAAATTTTATTGAATTGAAAAAATATTTAGTTGAAAATTCTGCGCGAGTTGCCTATGTTCAAATTATGATGATTAGCATTATTCAATATGATTATGAGTTAATGCTATTTAAGATATCGCAAAGTAAAAAGTTGATGCATTATTGGCAGCGTACGCCACTATTTATTGTAATTGCAGCACATGCTGTAAACGCCGTAGGTATTAAAAATGAACGACGAATTAGTAAATGATATAACCCCACCCGTTGAACAAGAGAATTATGACAAAGACCTGCCAAAAGGAGAAAAGGCAGTACATAATACTGAAGTTCGAAAACGAATAGATGACCTGTTAGAGAAAAAGCGCCTTAAAGAGTTATTAGATGACTCTGACGATTGGGATATTTAACCCCCTAAAAGCTTGCTGTACAACTACACAATACAGATATTCGATATAGCTAATATATCTAGAGATTTTACGCTCAACGATTTGTTTTTGTCGTAAAACTGATATCATTGGCAAAACAATCAATTAAGCTCATTTAACCAAAATATGACTCTATTTGAAAAACTACGCTGCCTCTTTACTTTCGGACAAGGGGTTGCATTGCCCTTACCCAACATTGACCCAAATGCTGATCCGCATAGCTTATTTAAACTCTGGTTTGATGATGCTAATAAATCAGGCATTTTACTACCAGAAGCGGTTTCGGTAAGTAGTGTCGGCGATAACGGCCAGCCAAGTTCTCGCATGGTGCTATTAAAAGAATTCGACTCCGAAGGGTTTGTTTTTTATACCAACTATGCCAGCCGTAAAAGTGGCGAGCTTAATAACAACGATAAAGTGGCTTTGCTATTTCATTGGAACGTTTTGCAACGTCAAATTCGTATCGAAGGTTGTGTCGAGAAAGTTAGTGCTGAGCAATCAGCCAAGTATTTTCATAGTAGAGATCGCGGCAGCCAAATTGGCGCTTGGGCTTCACGGCAAAGTAGTAAAACCCAAACAGAAACCGAGTTAGCGGAAAACGTTGCTTATTACACCAAAAAATTCGCTGGCCAAGATGTACCACTGCCAGAATTTTGGGGTGGTTGGCGAGTAAAACCACACTATTTAGAGTTTTGGCAAGGTAGAGCTAGCCGCTTACATGACAGAGTTTGCTTTGAGAAAACCACTAACGGTTGGGATAACTTTAAATTACAGCCATAGTAAACGGTAAAATAAGTACATAAAAAAGGGAAGCAAGCGCTTCCCTTTTTTGATTTTAATATATTAACCTACCCAACAAGTGCCAGTAGAATACCTGCCGCTACTGCTGAGCCTAAAACACCTGCAACATTTGGCCCCATGGCGTGCATTAATAAGAAATTATGTGGGTTTGCTTCCAAGCCAACTTTATTGGCAACACGTGCAGCCATAGGCACCGCCGAAACACCAGCTGCGCCAATTAATGGGTTAACCTTCTCCTTAGAAAGTTTATTCATCAACTTAGCCATTAATACCCCAGTTGCTGTACCAATCGAAAATGCAACCGCTCCTAGCGCTAGAATGCCTAAGGTTTTCGCATTTAAGAATTGTTCGGCACTCAATTTAGAGCCAACGCCTAAACCAAGGAAAATAGTAACGATATTAATTAGCTCGTTTTGCGCCGTAGAGCTTAAGCGATCAACCACACCACATTCACGCATCAAGTTACCTAAACAAAACATACCAACTAGAGGCGTTGCAGCAGGCAAAAAGAATATTGTCATTAATAACACACCCAGTGGGAAAATTATTTTCTCCACTTTAGTAACGTGACGTAGCTGCGCCATTTCAATTTTACGTTCATCTTCAGTCGTTAACGCTCGCATGATAGGCGGCTGAATAATCGGTACTAAAGCCATATAAGAATAAGCGGCAACCGCAATCGCGCCGAGTAAGTCAGGTGCAAGTTTAGAGGCTAAGAAAATCGCTGTTGGTCCGTCTGCACCACCAATGATGGCAATAGCAGAGGCATCTTTCATCGAAAAGTCTAAGCCAACAAAGTTTAAGGCAATAGCGCCAAATAAAGTCGCAAAAATACCAAACTGTGCCGCAGCACCAAGCAATAAGGTTTTTGGATTAGCAATAAGAGCACCAAAATCCGTCATTGCGCCAACCCCCATAAAAATCAGTAATGGGAAAATACCGGTATCAATACCTGCATAATAAATATAATGCAGCAATCCACCGACTTCCGAAAAACCAGCAACAGGGATGTTAGTTAATATGGCGCCAAAGCCCATAGGTACCAATAATAATGGTTCGAAATTTCTAGCAATGGCAAGATATAGTAAGCCGCAACCTACTAACATCATGATGACTTGGCCTAGTTCAAAGTTTGCAAGACCAGTAGACATCCATAATACATTTAAAGATTCCATGGTTTATCCTATGACAAACTTAACAAGATATCGCCAACAGCGACAGAGTCACCTTCTCTGGCATGAATAGCAGACACTTCGCCAGTTTTACTAGCGCGGATCTCTGTTTCCATTTTCATCGCTTCCATGATGATAACAACATCACCTTCAGTAACTTCATCCCCCTCATTGACTAGAACTTTAAAAATATTCCCAGCCAAAGGCGCATTTAGTGGCTCATCGTTCGATGATTTAGTTACTGGCGCTGCAGTATTTGCTGATGCATTTACTGATTCAATAGCACCGCCCGGAGCAACAACAACATCAAAAACTTTACCGTCAACGCTGACTGCATAGTTTTCAGTTGCCGTATTTTGTGGAGCAGCAGATACTGGCGGTTTACTTACCGGTTCAGAACCAGGTGCTGGTTCAAAAGCATCAGAATTATTACGATTTTCTAAAAATTTTAGGCCAATTTGTGGAAACAACGCGTACGTTAAAACATCATCAATGGTGTTTTCTGCCAAACTGATATTTTTCTCATTGGCTAGCTGTTGTAGTTCGACAGACAATTTATCCATTTCAGGATCTAATAAATCAGCTGGGCGACAAGTTATAGCTTCTTTACCGTCAAGCACCTTTGCTTGCAATTCAGCATTAACTTCATCAGCCGTAGTGCCATATTCGCCTTTGAGAACACCAGCAGTCTCTTTGGTAATTGACTTATATCGCTCGCCTGTTAGAACATTTAGCACTGCTTGCGTACCAACAATTTGTGACGTTGGTGTTACCAAAGGAATATAACCAAGATCTTTTCGAACTTTTGGAATTTCTAACAATACGTCATCTAGCTTGTCAGCAGCACCTTGCTCTTTTAATTGGCTTTCCATATTGGTTAACATGCCACCAGGAACTTGTGCTAGTAAAATACGGGCATCTATTCCTTTTAAGCTACCTTCAAATTGAGCATATTTTTCACGAACTTCTCTAAAATATGTTGCAACTTCTGCCAGTTTAACCATATCTAAGCCAGTATCACGCTGCGTTCCTTCGACAATTGACACTATAGTTTCTGTTGGCGAATGACCGTATGTCATACTCATCGACGAAATGGAGGTATCAATAACATCAATATCAGCATCGATTGCTTTCATGTGTGTTGCAACACTTAAGCCAGTTGTTGCATGACAGTGCATTGCAATGGGTAACGCCACCGTTTCTTTTAGACGGCTAACTAATTCTGCTGCATCGTAAGGCTTTAATAATCCAGCCATATCTTTAATACATAAAGAATGAGCTCCCATATCCTCAAGTTGCTTGGCCATGGTTAACCAACCTTCAAGGTTATGTACCGGGCTTTCGGTATAACTTAATGTACCTTGCGCATGTGCGCCTACTTTAACCGCAGACTTAATGGCCGTTTGTAGATTACGTACATCATTCATGGCATCGAAGATCCTAAATACATCGATACCATTAATATGTGCACGTTCAACAAATTTTTCGACTACATCATCCGCATAGTGACGGTAGCCTAATATATTTTGGCCACGAAATAGCATCTGTTGTTTGGTTTTTGGCATGGCTTTTTTAAGTGCACGAATACGTTCCCACGGATCTTCACCTAAATAACGAATGCAAGAATCAAACGTGGCTCCACCCCACGACTCGATAGACCAATAGCCAATATCATCTAGCTTTGACGCAATCGGTAACATATCTTCTAAACGTAAACGCGTAGCAAGCAGTGATTGATGGCCGTCACGTAATACGACTTCCGTTATTCCTAATGGCTTGGTCATGGTTCTATCCTATTTCTGTGCAGAGTGTTGTTGACGATATTGCGTAACAGCAGAAGAAATTGCTGCCACAACAGCAGGTGAAACACCGCTATCATCTTGTTTTTTATTATTCTTTTTACTTGGAGATTTTTTCTCGACGATGGCATCTGGATATTTTTTTGCCAACTTAACTAAAACAATGTTGATAAAAACTATTAGCAGCCCTAAAAAAGCAAAAACAAATATCATTCCCGCTAGCATCAACGTGCCTGCTTCAACAAATAACTCTTGAAGGTTTTCCATTTTTATTCTCTCAAGCAATTTTTATATAATTAGAATAATCACTCCAATATGTAAAAAGCAAACACATTTTTACAAATTTGTTAAAAAAAATAATGTCAAGCCAGAATCGCATAAAAAAACAGCTAAATTTAATAATATTTCACTATTATTTTATACAAAATGGTATATCAATAACATTGCATACAATATCAACCTCATGAATAACGGGTATCACAACTAAAAAACCACTAATGATATACAATATCCAATATTTTATAGGCTAACCAATTAGTCAACAAAAGCTGTATAAGAATAAAACAGCGCAAATTTAGCTTAACCAATTAAGAGCAAAAAACCGAGTAATTAATCATCAAGATAATGACATTGTAAAAAGTAAATAGCCAATCAATCAACAATGTTCAACACTGCAATACACAGCACTGGAGATACTGAAGATTGGAACAATATGAGCAGTTTATATATAGAAAGAAGTTCGACGTTAAATTTCAGACGAAAAAAAACCAGTCAAAAGACTGGTTTCTTAAGGTGGCGGACGCGGCAGGAGTCGAACCTGCGACCGCCTGGTTCGTAGCCAGGTACTCTATCCAGCTGAGCTACGCGTCCGCAATAAACTAAGTATTTTATATCCCTAGCTCAAGAGATAACGAACTTCACTGTAAAAAAGCTTCGTAGCCAGCAGCATTGAATAATGCTACCCCGCTGCGATACACGTTCGTAGTCAATCGTTATTTTATATCTTGATTCAAGATAGGCACTAAGACCATATACTTATTTTTTAACTAGCGTTAATATTAGCTATTCTTTATTTTTTAACCACTCAAAGAAAAGTGGCGGACGCGGCAGGAGTCGAACCTGCGACCGCCTGGTTCGTAGCCAGGTACTCTATCCAGCTGAGCTACGCGTCCGCAATAAACTTACTTTTTTGTATCTCTAGTTTAAGAGATAACGAACCTCACTTTAAAAAAGCTTCGTAGCCAGCAGCATTAGATAACCTATCCAACTGAAACTACTTGTTCGCAATAAACTTACTTTTTTATATCTCTAGTTTAAGAGATAACGAACCTCACTTTAAAAAAGCTTCGTAGCCAGCA
>CAJXQJ010000009.1 GCA_913058245.1 uncultured Colwellia sp. | reverse complement strand
ACGTAATGAATCGGTAACATCGACATGGTGTCCGGTAAGATTAATTTGCATATGCTTCAATCCTCTTTTTCGGGTAAATAAACCAAGCCTACAATAGGCTTTTACGTTGATTCGATGGTGGTATCGACAGTGACTCGCGATATTTAGCTATGGTACGTCTCGCCACTTTAATACCTTGCTCTGCAAGAATATCTGCCATTTTGCTATCGCTCAGTGGTTTGGCCGGTACTTCTGCAGAAACTAACTTTTTAATTAACTCACGAATGGCAGTTGATGAACACTCGCCGCCATTTTCAGTACTGACATGGCTAGAAAAGAAATATTTTAATTCGAAAATGCCCCGTGGCGTGTGCATATATTTTTGTGTGGTAACACGCGAAATGGTTGATTCATGCATATCAACAGCTTCAGCAATATCGTTCAATACCATAGGGCGCATGGCTTCAGGGCCGTGTTCAAAAAATCCTTGTTGGCGTTGAACGATACAATTTGACACTTTTAATAGGGTATCATTACGGCTTTCGAGGCTTTTTATAAACCACTTAGCTTCCTGCAGGTTTGAACGAATAAATTGCGAGTCAGTAGAAGATTTCATTGAACGTGACATCGCGGCATATTGCTGGTTTACCGAAAGCTTAGGTGCCGTATCAGGATTTAGTTCAACGGTCCAACGACCATTTTTCTTTTCAACTGACACATCAGGTATAACGTATTGCTCTTCACTTTTAATAACGCTATCACCAGGGCGTGGATCAAGTGTCTGAATTAAGCGAATAACTTCACGTAATTGATCTTCTTTTAGGCGTAATTTACGCATTAATTGGCGATAGTCGCGATTACCAAGTAAATCGATATATTTGCCTACCGCTAATTTACTTTCCTCTAACCAAGGTGTGTCGCTTGAGAACTGGTTTAATTGAATTAGTAAACACTCCGGAATAGAGCGGGCCGCGACACCTACAGGATCAAAAACATTAATACGCTTTAAAACCACTTCAATTTCGTCAAGTTCTACGTCTTCAATGCCAACACTTTCTAAAATTTCTTCAGCTGATACTGTAAGGTAACCAGCTTCATCGACAGCTTCAATAATCGCTGTTGCAATAGCCTGGTCGGTTTCGGTAAATGGTGTTAGCTCCATCTGCCAAAGTAAGTGATCTTGAATTGAGTCTTTAGTTTCGCCTTGGTAAGTATAATCTTCTGAGGCTGGGCCTACTGCGCCGCTGCTAGCACCGGCACTAAAATTATCGTCCCAAGTGGTGTCGTTATTTAATTCTTCTGGGATATCAGTTTTTGCCATACCTTCAGCAGAACTGATTTCATCGATAGTAGGAGTAGAGTCTTCACTGCCATCTGGCGTTGCTACTTCAGTGCTTTCGCCAACACTTGCGGAAAATGCTTCTTCTAAATTATCAGGGGTATTTTCGGTGGTATTAGTTTGGTTTTCATCCATTTCAAGCAGTGGATTACTTTCAAGCGCTTCCTGAATCTCTTGCTGTAGGTCTAATGTCGACAATTGCAACAATTTAATTGCTTGTTGCAATTGCGGGGTCATGGTTAGCTGTTGCCCGATACGGAGCTGCAGAGTAGGACGCATTTAGATTTTCTTTTCCCTGTTACTATTTAACACAATGTTATTTTATTGCTAAAGCTTGTTTTCACTATAGCGTGAATTGTTCACCTAGGTATACATCTCTTACGTGTTGATTTGCAAGAATTTGATCCGCATCACCTTCCGCAATAAGTTCACCATGGCTAACAATATACGCATGTTCACAAACGTCTAATGTTTCGCGCACGTTATGATCAGTAATTAGAATACCAATACCACGTTCCTTTAAGTGTAGGATAATTTTTTTTATATCACCTACTGAAATTGGATCAACACCTGCAAAAGGTTCATCCAACAAAATAAATTTAGGGTCAGCAGCTAATGCTCGCGCAATTTCTACTCGACGACGTTCACCACCTGACAGACTCATACCTAAATTGTCTTTAATATGGCCGATATTGAACTCTTCTAATAAGTGTTCAAGTTTTTCTTCTTTTTCAACATCAGTTAATGATTTTCGTGTTTGTAAAATGGCCATTATGTTGTCGTAGACAGATAATTTGCGAAATATTGATGCTTCTTGTGGTAAGTAGCCAATCCCCTTACGAGCACGTTCATGCATTGGCAGCAAGGTTAAATCTTCTTCGTTAAGTACAATAGCTCCGCTATCATTATTGACTAAACCAACAATCATATAGAACGAGGTGGTTTTTCCTGCACCATTAGGGCCAAGTAAACCAACAATTTGCCCAGCAGAAACTTTTAAACTGACATTTTTAACAACTTTTCGGCCTTTGTAAGATTTTGCTAAACCGGTTGCTGATAAGGTAGATATTGGCATTTAATTTTGCTGTTCCTTTGATTTTTTCGGTAGTTCAGGCTTACTTTTAGGCTGCAAAACTGTTTCAACAACCGTATTTTCTAAGCTTTCTGCATTAACGTATTCAGTTTCAAAGTTATAGGTGATTTTATTGCCACTTACTTCACTGCCTTCTTGTGTTAGTAAAGCGTTGCCAGAAATAATGACGATACTCTTTGCAGGTTCGTATCTAATTTCATTGGCTTGTAAATTAATTGGGCTGCCATCTTCTAGGGTTTGTTCAAAGGTAGCAGGTGAACCCTTGGCAATATAAATTTTATCTTCGCTGTCAGCTTGAGCAATAACTTGCACTAACTCGGCGTTGATAGTGAGTGTGCCTTGCGAAATAATAACATTGTCGATGTAACTGAAAATTTTATTTTTTAGATCGGCAGCTTGCCGTGATGAAGAAATTTTGATTTCTTGGTCAACATCAAATTTTTCAGCATTTACTGCCGGTATTAATAATATTGCTGCAGTAATACAGGCTAAGCTAGCTTTTAGTTTTTTTGTAAATGGTTTGTACATGTTCTGTCAATGTCATCTGTGTTGAGTTTAAGTCTACAATTAATCCTGAGCCATACATAGTAAATCCTTTACCTAATATCAGAATAGTTTGTTCTGAGCTGATAATATTGCTTTTTAAATCCATTTCTAAGTTTTTTCCGTGCACTTCTTGGATCAAACTTTCCTTATCGGTGGCTATTAAGCGCACACGATTCTCTAACCGAACTCGGTTATTGTTGTATAATGTGCCCTCGTTAGCCGTAACTTGCCAAGTTGGCTTGTTATTTTTTGGATACAAAGTATAACGAGGGTATTCAAAATGTGTGACCTCTAATTGCGCATAATGTTCCATACGTTGTGCTTCAACAACGTATGATAAGTCACCTGCTTCTTGATAAATATCGCTATTAAGGTTCTCAGCAATAAACTCTGGTTCATTACTGTTTTCAAGAATATCAGTGTCAACTTCTTTCGCGGCATACCATTCCATTAGGCCATATGTTCCTATAGCAAAAATAAAAAATGCTATGGTTGCACTGTATATTCTATTCATATGCTGGCGCCTGTGGCATTTGCTAAGGTGTTTTGACTTTGCATAATTAAATCACAAACTTCGCGTACAGCGCCAAAACCACCACGCGTGTAGGTAATATAATCACAGGTATTGATAATTGCTGGGTGGGCGTCACTAACAGCAATACTTAAGCCGACATAATTTAAACACTCAAAATCTGGCATATCATCGCCAATATAGGCGATTTCTTCAGCTGTAAGGTTTAATGATTCTGCCATAGCTTTTAATGCAGGTAGCTTATCTTCTTGTCCTTGCACTATATGTTTTACGTTTAAGGCGCTCATCCGGGTTTGAACAATATTCGATTGTCGACCGGTAATAACGCCAACGTCAACACCGCTGGCTCCTAACGCTTTAATGCCGTAACCATCTTTAGTATGAAAGGCTTTTAGCTCTTCACCTGCATTGCTTAAGTAAATACGTCCGTCAGAAAAAACACCATCAATATCGCAGATAAAGAGCTTAATGTTTTTTGCTTTTTGCCAAATGTTATCGGCTACCGCCCCGTATAAACTATTCAAGGTTATATCACTCCTGATTTGAGTAAGTCGTGCATATTCATGGCACCGATTGGCTGATTGTTATGATCGACTATGATTAAGCCATTAATCTTTTTATCTTCCATTATTTTTAATGCTTCAGCCGCTAACATTGTTTGTTCGGCTACATAGGGTTTTTCGGTCATTACGCTAGTTATCGCGTCTTGATGAATATCAATTTTAGCGTCTAAAATTCTGCGTAAATCGCCGTCAGTAAATAAACCCATTAAAGTATTGCTCTTATCAACAACAGCTGTCATACCTAGGCCTTTTAGCGACATTTCAACTAAAGCATCTTTAATTTTTGCATCAGCGTTAACAACAGGTATGCGGTCATCTTTATGCATAATATCAGTTAAACGTAATAGTAGGCGCTTACCTAAACTACCACCTGGATGAGATAACGCAAAGTCGTCAGCAGTAAAGCCTCGAGCATTCAAAAGTGCAACAGCAACAGCATCGCCCATCACTAAAGTGGCAGTAGTACTTGAAGTTGGTGCTAAACCTAATGGACAAGCTTCTTGTGATACTTTGACACAAATATGGTGATCAGCAAGTTTTGCTAAGGTTGAATTGGCATTACCTGTCATAGCGATTAGTTTTGCACCAATACGTTTGATAACAGGAATAATAGCTAGCACCTCTCCGGTTTCACCAGAGTTTGAAATGGTGATAACTACATCGTCGAGGGTGATCATACCTAAATCACCGTGGCTTGCCTCACCTGGATGCACAAAAAAGGATGGTGTGCCGGTACTCGCCAAGGTTGCAGCTATTTTACCGCCAATATGCCCAGATTTACCCATGCCGATAACAATAACTCGGCCTGTACAATGAAACATGAGGTCACAAGCTTTTGCGAAATCATCATCAATAAATGTTGATAATTCTGCGATTGCATTTTGTTCTATTTCAATAACGTTTTTTGCTAGTTGCTTAAAGTTTTTCATCTTATATACCGCAAGTTAGGCTTTTAGCTGACTAAATAGTAAAACTTGATATCCAATAAATACTGCTAATAATAGTAAACCTTTTGCTCGCGTGATGCGAAACTTGCCACCACGACTAAAACATAAAATAAATAATAAAAAGGTTGTTGCCAGCATGTATGGTGCGTCACGTGATGCAGCTGCTTGGTCTATATTACCGGGAGCAATTAAGCCGGCTAGCGACAGTACCGCTAAAATATTAAAAATATTTGAGCCAATAATGTTACCTAAAGCCAGATCATCTTCTTTTTTAATTATACTCATCACGCTGGCAGCAAGCTCTGGCAAGCTAGTTCCAACAGCAATAACCGTTAAACCAATCACTAAGTCACTAATGCCAAAGGCTTTAGCAATAAAAATTGATGAGTCTACTAAAAAGTTTGCACTTAGTGGTAGAAGTATCATGCCAAAAATTAACCAGAAAAATGAGCGAGGTTTACTAACAGCTTCAGGCACTTCTTGCTCAGCCTCTAAGACCATTTTATCGTCAATCGGATTTTGTTTTGCGCGCTTTAGTGTAACCAACAATAAAATAGCGAGATATGAGACAAAGCCAATAATTAGTAGTAAGCCTTCAATAAAGCTGAAGTTACTGTCTGCTAGCATGTATGTTGCAATTGCTGTGATCAGTAATATCAAGGGAATTTCACGTTTGATAGTCGAAGATGAAACAGATAATGGATGAAATAAAGCGGTTAAACCTAGCACTAAAGCAATGTTAGTAATATTTGAGCCAATAGCATTTCCAACGGCGGTGTCGGGGTTACCATGTAACGAAGCGGTACCAGCTATCATCATTTCTGGGGCCGAAGAGCCCATTGCAACGATAGTTAAGCCGATAATCATCGGAGAAATTCCATAATTACGTGCTAATGATGACGCACCAAATACAAATTTGTCTGCACTCCACACTAATGTAATTAGTGAAAGTAATAAGATCAAAATTTGGATGAACATTCAAAGCTCCTGTGGCTAAGGTAAATTTACTATCTTGTGCGAATAATGA
The DNA here is from genome assembly GCA_913058245.1 of uncultured Colwellia sp. Classification (GTDB taxonomy): domain Bacteria; phylum Pseudomonadota; class Gammaproteobacteria; order Enterobacterales; family Alteromonadaceae; genus Cognaticolwellia. The sequence goes on along the minus strand of CAJXQJ010000009.1, from coordinate 134,173 downwards.
AATAAAGAGGAATTATAAACCAATGATGGAATTTGATGACACCCTACTCGTACTCATAACTGCTGATTTTGCCAACAAGCTTGTCGGGCATTGGTCATTATAAACATTTTCTAATATTTTTGGCAGATGCATTCGTGAAATTATCAATAAAAGCACTACAGCACGAAATTAACCATTAGCAAAGTCGATCTTACACTTTATTACATTTACATACTCTTTTAGTACCAATTATTTATCAATTTGTAATGACTGCATTGTTGCTCTGGGTTAGAATTCTTCGCTATAAGACAATAATAAACAATGATGTTAGCTCCCAAATATATGTCCGAAATTTTAGTTGATATAAAAGATATGACCTTTAAACGTGATGAACGTGTCATTTATGACGGCATCAGTTTATCTATCCCTAAAGGTAAAGTAACTGCCATTATGGGCCCGAGTGGTATTGGTAAAACAACATTATTACGTCTTATTGGTGGTCAAATAAAACCAGAAGCTGGACAAATATTATTTGACGGTCATAACATTCCTAAATTATCTCGCAATGCTTTATACGATGTGCGCAAACGCATGAGTATGCTGTTTCAAAGTGGTGCGCTTTTCACTGATATGAGTGTTTATGACAATATTGCTTTTCCGATGCGAGAGCATACCGAATTATCAGAAGATTTGATTGAAAAAATGGTGCTAATGAAATTAGAAGCTGTTGGTTTGCGTGGTGCAAGAAACTTACGTCCAAGTGAACTATCAGGCGGAATGGCACGTAGAGCCGCATTGGCTCGGGCAATCGCGTTAGATCCAGAATTAATCTTATATGATGAGCCATTTGCCGGACAAGATCCTATTTCGATGGGCGTTATTGTTCGCTTAATTCGTGAGCTTGGCCAAGCATTAGGCTTAACTTCAGTTGTTGTTTCGCACGATGTACCAGAAGTGATGAGCATAGCTGATTATATTTATATCATTGCTGAACAAAAAATTATTGGTCAAGGAACGCCTGAAGAAATTCATGAACAAACATCACCATTAGTTCAGCAGTTTGTTAAAGGTGAAGCTGATGGTCCTGTGCCATTTCACTTCCCGGCAGCATCGTATCGTGATGAACTTATTGGCCGAGGTGATAAGTAATGAAACATATTCAAACTTTAGGTCGTACGATCATTAACCTTATTTCCGGCTTAGGTCGTGCGTTATTGATGTTAGCGTCTGCACTATTTCACATGCCAAACCCAAGGAAAGGTTTTCCGCTGTTGATGAACCAATTGTACTCAGTTGGTGTGTTGTCATTGGTCATTATATTAGTTTCAGGCTTATTCATTGGCATGGTATTAGCGCTGCAAGGCTATACCATATTAGTCGGTTATGGTGCGGAAGCGAGTTTAGGTCCTATGGTCGCTTTGTCATTATTACGTGAGCTTGGTCCTGTTGTTGCCGCGTTGTTATTTGCTGGCCGTGCAGGCTCAGCACTAACAGCAGAAATAGGCTTAATGAAAGCAACAGAGCAGTTATCAAGCCTTGAAATGATGGCGGTTGATCCATTACGTCGCGTTGTCGCACCAAGATTTTGGGCAGGTTTTATTAGCTTACCTTTGTTGGCGGCAATATTTTCAGCTATTGGTATTCTTGGCGCTCACTTAGTTGGTGTTGATTGGCTTGGAGTCGATAGCGGTACGTTTTGGTCGGTTATGCAAGCACAAGTGTCATTTGAGAAAGATATTCTCAACGGTATTATTAAAAGTTTAGTGTTTGCCTTTGTAGTGACTTGGATTGCTGTTTATAAAGGTTACGCGTGTGAACCTACCTCGGAAGGAATTAGCCGAGCAACAACGTCAACGGTTGTACAATCGTCGTTATTGGTGTTGGGATTAGATTTTGTTTTAACAGCGTTAATGTTCGCAAACTAGTGCTTGCTGTTATTTAGTTAAATATTTTTTGAATTTGGTGGAAGACATGGTGTCGAAAAAAGTAGAGTTATTGGTTGGTTTGTTTGCGGCGATAGGTATTGCTGCGTTATTAATGCTAGCACTGAAAGTAGCTGACAGTGGAATATCAGGCAATGGTGCAACTTATCAGTTGTATGCCAAGTTCGACAATATTGGTGGTTTAAAAGTACGCTCGCCAATTAAAGTTGGCGGTGTTGTTGTTGGGCGAGTAAGCGATATTTCGTTAGATCCTGAAGATTATACGCCAGTAGTAACTTTAGATATTCACGCTGAGTATGATGACTTTTCTGAAGCAACGTCGGTTTCTATATTAACTGCGGGTTTATTGGGTGAGCAATATGTTGGCTTACTACCGGGCTTTATTGATGAGTCTGTAGATACTTTGCAGCCGGGTGACTTTATTGAAGACACTAAACCAGCGTTAGTACTAGAAGAGCTAATCGGCCAGTTTTTATTTAGCCAAGGGAGTGATGACTAATTATGATCAATCGTCTAGTTAAAAAAGTTGTATTTTGTTTGGCAATGGTGGGCTTATCGGGCGCAGTGAGCGCTGATGTCGATAAAAAAGACCCGTATAAAATGATTAAAACTGTTGCTGATATTACCTTTACTCGTTTTGCCAATGAGCAAAGTGAAATACGTAAAGAGCCAAATTTATTAAAAAATATCGTCCGTGAAGAATTGATGCCTTATGTGAATTATCAATATGCGGCATATAAAGTTATTGGTAGTAACTTTAAGAAAACTAAAAAAGCGGATCGTGCTAAATTTGTACCAGCATTTAGAGATTATCTTATTACCTCATATGCTCAGGTGTTCACCTTATACAACAACCAAAAAGTAGAGTTTGCTCCAGCGAAGAATTTTTCAAAAGAGCGAGTTGTTTCGGTAGATACTAGCGTTATTGAGCCAGGACGCGCGCCGATAAATATATCTTTTCGTGTTCGTAAACACAAAAAAACCGGTGAGTGGAAAGCTTACGACATGGTTGCTGAAGGTATTAGTTTACTTGATAGTAAACAAGCAGAATTAAGTAGTTTAATTCGTCAGAAAGGCTTGCCACATGTTACGGCAATGCTGAAAGAAAAAAGTGCAAAAAATATTGTTTTTAAGTAATCACGCTTAAAATATTATTATTAGAGTAAAGTTAAAATAGCGTATTATGACGTTATCAGTAGGTTGATATGATAGATGTGCAGCGTTCAGAGCATAAAGCGATTATCAGTGGTGTGTTAACACGTGCTACAATAACGCGAAATTTTGATAAAAAATATCGTAAATTAGTTAGCGACAAGCAGGTTGTTATTGACTTAGCAAGTATTAGTAAAGTCGACACCGCGGGTCTTGCTTGGTTATTAATGTTAGTCGAACTGGCTGGCAAAAACAGTTGTGATATGACCTTAATTAACTTACCAGAAGATTTATTGAAATTGGCAAAACTGAGTGCAGTTGATAGCTTATTACCTATACAATAGGGCATTAAAATTATCTAGCCATACGCTATTTGGAGTAAGAAGTGGAAATAAAAGATATAGAGAAACTCATCACTGATGCAGTTGAATTAGACGAAATTCATGTCGCCTTTGATGGCTCACAATGTAAAGTAATTGCTGTGGCTGATTTTTTAGGTGAATTAAGCCGTGTTAAAAAGCAACAAACGATTTACGCGCCATTAGCGCAAGTGATTAATGAAGGTACCATACACGCGGTATCGATTAAAACGTTCACAACTGCCGACTGGCAACGTGAAAAAATGTTTAATTTACCGCTTTAATTTTACTCATAATTAACCCAGACAGAAAAGAATATACTATTGGACGCATTTAAAATTATTGGTGGGCAACCACTGCAAGGCGAAGTTAAAATATCTGGTGCAAAAAATGCGGCATTACCTATTTTAATGGCCGCATTACTTTCCGAAACACCTATTACCTTTACCAATGTTCCTAAGCTTAATGATATTGAGACAACCATTAAATTGTTAAGCCAGTTTGGTGCAAAAACACAATGGCTTAATGATGATAGTTTAATGATTGACGCAAGCCATATTGACCACTGCCGTGCATCATATGAACTAGTAAAAACCATGCGAGCATCTATTTTGGTGCTAGGGCCATTATTAGCACGCTTTGGTCATGCTGAAGTTTCATTACCTGGTGGCTGCGCTATTGGTGCTCGCCCAGTGAACCTTCATATTCAAGGTTTAAAATTAATGGGGGCCGATATTGAAGTCGAAAACGGCTACATTGTTGCGCGCAATACTGGTCGCTTGCAGGGCGCTACCATTTTTATGGACACGGTTAGTGTTACAGGTACGGAAAACCTTATGATGGCAGCAGCACTAGCGCAAGGTAAAACCATTATTGAAAATGCTGCTCGTGAACCTGAAATTGTTGACTTAGCAAATTGTTTAAATGCTATGGGAGCAAAAGTATTCGGTGCAGGTACCGATACTTTGACCATTGAAGGTGTTGAAAAACTTTGTGGTAAAGAATACTCGGTAATGCCAGATCGCATTGAAACTGGTACTTTTTTAGTTGCTGCTGCGGTAACTCAAGGGAAAGTTAAGTGCTTAAATACCGATCCAAAAGCGTTAGAAGCAGTATTAAGTAAGTTGCAAGAAGCTGGTGCTGTGATCACCACAGGTAACGACTGGATTGAGCTTGAAATGCCAATCAAACCAAAAGCGGTAAATATTCGTACGGCGCCACACCCTGCGTTTCCAACCGATATGCAAGCACAATTTGTTGCGCTTAATGCTATTGCTGATGGTACGGCAACAACTACAGAAACGATTTTTGAAAACCGCTTTATGCATGTGCCTGAGTTACAACGAATGGGCGCTAATATTAGCTTAGAAGGTAATATTGCGATAAGTAAAGGTGTTGAGCAATTAAATGGTGCACAAGTGATGGCAACGGATCTACGTGCTTCAGCTAGTTTAGTGATTGCGGGGCTAGTTGCTACAACAGAAACTCAAGTAGATAGAATTTATCATATTGATCGCGGCTATCAAAAAATTGAAGATAAGCTGCAAGCGTTAGGCGCTAATATTACTCGTATTAAAGCGAGCTAATAATTAACTGCTATGAATAAAAAAACAGCTACGGCTGGTTTTTTTATTTATTCATTATTTGCTGTTAGTCATTCTCGCTTGCGACTGGTCAGTCCCTCGAACTATTTAGCTATCTCAACAATGGTAACTGGTAACGTTAACTGTTTACCACTGCGGGATACTACAAAGCTTAAAACTGTGCCTGGCGCAGTTTCAGCAACTACATCTAGCCCGTGCTTCACATTGCGTAGTTGAATATCGTTGATTTGATAAACTACATCGCCAGCCTGTAAACCTGCACGCATTGCGGGGCTATCTGAGGTAACAGCATCAATAATAAATCCTTTAAAATTTGAAACATTGTCTCTGGCATCAACACCCAGCCAACCACGAACAACACGACCGTTCTCAATGATTTTCAGCATAATTTTATGTGCTAATTCATAGGGAACAGCAAAGAAAATGCCTTGAATATTTAAATTTGGATTAGCCTGGGTAAACTTTCGTGAATTAATACCGACGAGTTTACCGTTGGAGTTAATAAGCGCACCGCCAGAGTTACCCTGGTTTATCGCTGCATCCATTTGAAGGAATTGTGTGTAACTGGTACTAAGGCCACTTTGTCCGGTCGCGCTAACAATGCCCTGTGTGACGGTTTGACCTAAATTAAGTGGGTTGCCGATTGCTAATACAACGTCTCCTACTTGTGATTGCAACGTTGAACTTTGTGGGATCACTGGTAAGTTGCTGGCTTGTACTTTTAATACTGCTAAATCAGTAATTTCGTCATAACCAATAAGCTCAGCATGTAACTCTTGTCCTCGTTGCAGCACAACAACAATTAAGTCAGCACTTTGCACAACATGGTAGTTAGTCAAAATATAACCTTGTTCATGCATTATTACACCGCTGCCTAAACGAGTCGTTCTGCGCGGTTGGCGCCCATAATTACTGTCGGTTTGAATATCTTCTGAATAAATATTTACCACCGCAGGGCCTGCTAAACGCACCGCTTGGGCATAAGAAAGTGGTTTTGATTGTAGCTCTGATTTATTGAAAAGTTGCCAAGGAGATAAATTACCATCGCGTAGTTGAGGAACAAGAAGTAGTAATACCACGGCAAACATAACGCCGTAACTGGCAGAGCGAACAACATATTTTAAAGCATTAAAAGTTTTCAACAGTATTATTTTTATTAGATTGATTTTTTGTAGACTAACATAATCTCTTTGCCGTAATAAAGTTTTGTCTTTCCAGTAAGGCTAAGTTTATTATTAGAAGTCTTTACTTAGTTATAAAAGTAAATAAAAAAGCCTATCGTATTGATAGGCTTGTTAAAGTGTCGTTACTCATCAAGAAATTGATGAGTAGACTATCAAAATTAGCGGATCATTAAGAATAGTGATGAATTATTACGAACTACGTTCAGTGCAAATACACCTTTATGATCGTCTAAATAACTACGCAGTTCGCCAATATTGTTGATGCGTTGGCGATTAATACCATTGATAACATCTCCTTTGCGCAATCCTGCGGCAGCGGCTGGACTATTTTCTGCGATATCAATTACAGAAATACCGTTACCTTGGTCATTATTTTCTAACTCTGCGCCGTCTAACATACGGTGAAGACTAGCCGCTTCAACGTTTGCTGATTCTGACTTCTTCAAAGTTACGTCGTACTCTTTTTCTTTACCGTCTTTCCTGATGACAGTTATTTGCACGGTTTTCCCTGCACCGATAGAGCCAATTTTTCCTCTAAGTTCATTAAAGGTTTTGATCATTTTGCCATTAACTTTGGTAATAACATCACCAGCACGAATACCTGCTTCATCAGCGGCAGAATCTGGCACTACTTGCTCAACAAAACCACCTTGATTGATATCAAGCTCCATGGCTTTTGCAATTTCACTGGTAACGCTACGGCCTGCAACACCCAATACACCACGACGCACTTCACCAAATTCGATAATTTGATTGACTAAGTTTTGCACCATATTACTTGGGATAGCGAAACCAATGCCGACATTTCCGCCATTTGGCCCTAGAATAGCGGTATTAATACCAATAAGTTCGCCACGTAAATTAATTAATGCGCCACCTGAATTACCACTATTTATTGCCGCGTCAGTTTGAATAAAATCTTCATAGTTTTCAACATTAAGGCCACTGCGTCCTAAAGCACTTACAATGCCTGATGTAACAGTTTGGCCTAAACCGAAAGGGCTACCAATGGCTACTGTAAAGTCACCAACACGCAAATGATCAGAGTCGGCAATTTTTACTTCAACTAGATCGTCTGCCTCTATTTGTAGTAGTGCAATGTCACTTGCTTCATCGCCACCAATTTTTTTTGCATCCAATTGGCGACCATCTTTTAATGTTATTTGAATTTCATCAGCGTCATTAACCACGTGACTATTAGTAACAATATATCCTTCATCGGCATTAATAATTACACCTGAGCCTAAACCTCTAAATTGACGTTCTTGTTGCTGGCCTTGGCGCGGGTTGCCGAAGAAGAACTTAAATGCGTCAGGCACACGTTGTTGAACTTCGTGAGTACCACGTACTGAAATTAATACTACACCTGGCGTTACGTTTTCAAGCATAGGAGCAAGGCTCGGTATGCTTTGACCATTAACCGATTGTGGTAAGGTGGCGTGTGCTGGAAGGCTTGCCATTGCAATGGTACTAGACAGTAAAACGGTATTAACTAAAACTGATAAATTTTTCATATAACAGAGAACTCCTAACTAAAATACTTATACCCAGTTAAAGACATAGAATAAAAAAATTAGTTCCTAACTATTTGTTTCAGTATTTGTAACACTTTGTTTCTTATCATCAAACAAGCCACTTGGTGCGCCGGAATAATCTAGTGGTGGCTCTGAAATAGCTTCGTCACTTTTTCGTTCGTCTTTGTTGTGCCTTAAGCTCACCGTTTGAGCTAATTGCTCTTGGGTTTCTTTCGAGAAAAACGGCATGCTTTCTACATTTGCTGGGGTTGCTTGCTGAAGCAGTTGCGTGCTTTGTGCCATTTGGGCCATAGCGGTTTGACAGGTACTATTCATTTGTTCAAGTAATTTTGCCGAACTATCAAGGTGTTCGGCAACATCTAGTTTATACTGTGCTAACTCTGATTCACTTTGGCTGGCTTTTTCAGCTAACTTTTTGGTTTCTTGAGATGATGCGAAAAGCATTTTGTTGGCAATAAAACCGACGATGGCACCAACGATAAATATTCCTAATCCTAAAACAAAATTCATATTTCTTTACCTTCATTGTATTCATGGAAAAAATTAGAGAAAATAACCTTTAATACCAAGAATTCCACTTGGTATAATTCAATATAACGTGCTTCACGCTACTTACCTAGTGAATATATTTGCAAAAAACTATTTTTCAAGCGTAGTTTGTGCAAACGTACGAAGAAAACAAAATAAGTTACTAACTAAACGGTTGTTTAATGATTAAATTATCCCCTATTGAGAAGTATAACCAAGATTTAACACGAGATGATTTTCTCTTTGATGCTGCTCAAGAACATGCAGTTAAAAATCTACAACGTTTATATGACGACTTAATAAGTAAACCATTGCCTGTTACTGGCTTTAAAAAGGTACTTAATCGCTGGAAACGTGTGGTGGCAAAATCAGAGCGTAAGGCAATTACCGGCTTGTACTTTTGGGGAGGGGTTGGCCGTGGAAAGACCTACCTTGTAGATACCTTCTATGATTGTTTACCTTTTGAAAATAAAGTGCGAGTGCATTTTCACCGCTTTATGCACCGTGTACATGAAGAATTGAAAACATTACATGGTCAATCTGATCCGTTAAAAATTATCGCGAAACGTTTTGCTAATGAAACTTGTATTATTTGTTTTGACGAGTTTTTTGTTTCAGATATCACCGATGCCATGATTTTAGGGGCATTATTTGAAGAACTTTTCGCCCACAATGTCACACTGGTAGCAACATCAAATATTATTCCTGACGAACTTTATCGAAATGGCTTGCAACGTGAGCGTTTTTTACCAGCGATAAAGCTAATTAATGCTCATTGCGATATTGTTAATGTTGATAGCGGCGTTGATTATCGCCTTAGGACGCTTGAGCAAGCAGAAATATTCCATTTTCCGTTAGATCAACAGGCAAGTGAAAACTTAAATCACTATTTTAAGCAGCTTTCCGTTGAAGCCGGTGCAGTCGGTAAAGTTATTGAAGTTAATAACCGGGAACTAACTACGGTACAAGAGTCGGACGGTGTGATTCATTTTGAATTTTCTACCTTGTGTGAATCGGCGCGCAGTCAAAGTGATTACATGGAATTAAGCCGTTTATATCATACGGTGTTATTAGCAAATGTTACGCAAATGGGCCGTGATAGTGATGATAGCACTCGCCGTTTTATTGCCTTGGTTGATGAATTTTACGAACGCAATGTTAAATTGATTATGTCGGCTGAAGTTGCCTTAGAGGAACTCTATACCGAAGGTAATTTAAGTTTTGAGTTTAAGCGTTGTTTAAGTCGGTTACAAGAAATGCAGTCGCATGATTACCTGGCTAGCGAACACTTACCTTAACGATATAAATACGCTGAAGAAAACCGTGATTTTCAACTTTGCTTGCTATTTATGTTGAAATTAGTAAAAAGATTAAAAAATAGGCGTGATCTTTAATAAGTTCTTCTGTATAATCCGCGCTCCCTACGTTACAAATGCTTATTCTTTTTCCAGAGAATCTGCAAGGGACTCGATGCTCGAAGGGGCAATGGCGTAGTCTTTATAACGGATAATCTAAGGTTTTCTTGGGTTATTATTTAAGTAACATTTTTTAAAATTGGGTTTTTTAATGAAAACTTTTGTAGCTAAACCAGAAAGCGTACAACGCGAATGGTTCTTAGTGGACGCCGAAGATAAAACTTTAGGTCGTATCGCTACTGAAATTGCAAGCCGTTTACGCGGTAAGCATAAACCAGAATACACTCCTCACGTAGATACTGGCGATTACATCGTTGTTATCAATGCTGAAAAAGTTAAAGTAACTGGTAATAAAGCGAAAGGTAAAATTTACTACTCGCATACAGAATTTGTTGGCGGTCTTAAGCAAATTAGCTTTGAAAAGCTAATTGAAAAAGCGCCAGAGCGTGCAATTGAATTTGCAGTTAAGGGTATGTTACCTAAAGGTCCTTTAGGTCGCGAAATGTTCCGTAAGCTTAAAGTTTACGCGGGTACTGAGCATAAGCATACTGCACAACAACCACAACTTTTGGAGCTTTAAGCAATGGCTGATAATCAATATTACGGTACTGGTCGTCGCAAGAGCTCAACTGCTCGTGTGTTCATGAAAGCTGGTAACGGTGCAATCACAATTAACAATCGTGACATCTCTGTATACTTCGGTCGCGAAACTGCCCGTATGGTAGTTCGTCAACCATTAGAGTTAGTTGAAATGTTAGAAAAGTTTGACTTTAACATCACTGTAGTTGGTGGTGGTATTTCTGGTCAAGCTGGTGCAATTCGTCACGGTATTACTCGTGCATTAATGGAGTTTGATGAAACTTTACGTAGCCCTCTACGTCAAGCTGGTTTCGTTACTCGTGATGCTCGTAAAGTTGAACGTAAGAAAGTTGGTTTACACAAAGCGCGTAAGCGTCCACAATTCTCAAAACGTTAATATTTACGTTATACGATTTCAAAAAACCGGCTTTTGCCGGTTTTTTTATGTCAAAAATTTGATTGATGTCATCATTGATTTTTATTTTTCTTCGTAAAATTCATGCTGGCAAATATCAGCGTAATTATTGCTGACGTATCGAAATCAATTCGCTAAGTCGTCTGTAAATTTAAAGATTTTGTTAAATTTGAATTAACAGTAAGTATGACAGTATCACTATAAATGAGAATTGTTTTTATTTACTGTCATTCACGATTGCCAATTGACTTTTATTTGCATAAACAGCTGCTGAAAAGGGGAATTTCCTTGTAAAAAACAGGGGTTTTCTTTATCATCAGAGCAATTTTTTTGTCGTTGATTTAGTCAATCAGCAATCTTCACGATGGCCAAGTGTATTTCTTAGTCATGTGTTGTTGTTTTAGCTAGATAATAATTGGAGAGTTTGGATGAGCAATGCGCCCGTTAACAACGGCCGTCGACGCTTTTTAACTGCGGCTACTTCGGTAGTTGGTGGTGTTGGTGTTGTCGGTGTGGCTGTGCCTTTCATTGGATCTTGGAACCCAAGTGCGCGTGCGAAAGCTGCCGGTGCACCGGTTGAAGTCAATGTAAGTAAAATAGAGCCTGGTCAATTAATTCGTGCTGAGTGGCGCGGTAAGCCAGTATATGTTGTGCGTAGAACTGAAGAAGTTCTTGCGAATTTAAGTGCACACGATGATGAGCTAAGAGACCCTAATTCTGAAGTTCCTCAACAGCCGGTATACGCAACTAACGCATATCGTTCAATTAAGCCTGAATATATGGTTGCGCTCGGTGTTTGTACTCACTTAGGTTGTGCACCAACATATCATAAAGGTGATTTTGATCAGCACGTTGAAGGCGTGAAAAACGGTTTCTTCTGTCCATGTCATGGTTCTAAATTTGATATGGCTGGCCGAGTATTCCAAGGCGTTCCTGCGCCAACAAACCTAATGGTTCCAGATCATTCATTCCCTAACGATGACACCTTGCTAATTGGTGTAGCTGAAGGAGAGGCATAATGTTTTCTAACTTAATGGCTTGGATTGAACAGCGTCTACCTTTAATGGATGCAATGAACAAGCATGCGGTACAATACCCAGCACCAAAGAACTTCAACTTTTGGTATGTTTTCGGTATTTTAGCGAGTGTTGTTTTAGTCAACCAATTGTTAACTGGTGTTTGGTTAACAATGAACTATGAACCATCAGGTGACGGTGCGTTTGCTTCTGTAGAATACATCATGCGTGATGTCGATTACGGTTGGTTGTTACGTTATATGCATTCAACGGGTGCATCAGCATTCTTCGTCGTTGTGTACATGCACATGTTCCGTGGCATGATGTACGGTTCTTACCAAAAACCTCGTGAATTACTGTGGTTGTTTGGTATGTTAATTTTCTTAGTGTTAATGGCTGAAGCATTCATGGGCTACTTATTACCTTGGGGTAATATGTCGTATTGGGGGGCACAAGTTATTATTTCAATTTTCGGTGCGATTCCAGTAATTGGTGATGACTTAACGTTATGGATACGTGGTGATTACGTTATCTCTGGCGCAACATTAAACCGTTTCTTTGCTTTACATGTTATTGCCTTACCACTAGTGCTAGTTGTATTAGTGTTTTTACATATCCTTGCGCTACATGAAGTAGGTTCAAATAACCCTGATGGCACAAGCATTAAAAAGCCTAAAGGTAGTGTTCCTCCTGAAGAGCAAAGTAAATTTACTTTCCATGAGCAATATACTAAAAAATACGATATTGTTGATGCAATTCCTTTCCACCCTTATTACACAGTAAAAGATTTAGTTGCTGTTGTTATATTCCTAATTGTATTTTGTTGGGTAATGTTTTTTGCACCTGAAGGTGGCGGTTACTTTATTGAGGCGCCAAACTTTGAGCCAGCAAACGGTTTGAAAACGCCTGAGCACATTGCACCAGTTTGGTACTTTGGTCCGTTTTATACCATCTTACGTATTATTCCTGACAAGTTATTAGGTGCTGTAGGTATGTTTGGCGCTATTATTGCACTATTCATGTTGCCATGGTTTGACCGTGGTACGGTTAAGTCATTACGCTACCGTTGTACTGCTCATACAGTAAACCTTATTCAATTTGCTATTTGTTTTATTATTTTAGGTATTCTTGGTACTAAAGCTGCCACGCCGCTTAATAATTTAATAGGTACAATTGCAAGTTTTGGTTACTTTGGCTTCTTTGTTGCTCTGTGGGTTTACAGTAAAAACGAAAAAACTAAGCCAGTTCCAGAGAGGGTGACAGGATAATGAAAAAGTTTATTTTAGCAGTACTTACTGCACTACCTATGCTGGCAATTGCTGCTGGCCCAAGCTTAGATTTAGATAAAGCAAATAATGATTTATCTGATAAAGAGTCACTTAAGCGTGGTTTTGAATCATATATTAATTATTGTTTAGGTTGTCATCAGTTAAAATATCAACGTTATAACCGCACTTTCGCTGATCTTGGTATTTCTGACGAAGATGGTAAAGCTAACTATATGTATACTGGCGAAAAAGTTGGTGACCATATTACCAATACTATGCCACCAAAAGAAGCGGCGAAGTGGTTTGGTAGCACACCACCAGACCTTACTTTAGAAGCTCGTTTTAGAAGCCCAGATTGGATTTACACTTACTTACGTTCATTCTATGTAGATGAAAAACGTCCGTTTGGTGTTAACAATAAAGTCTTTAAAGACGTTGGTATGCCACACGTATTGCAAAACCTTCAAGGTGTTCGCACTATGGATGAGCATGGCAATTTGTCTGAAGCAACAGGTGGTTCAATGACAGTCGAAGAGTATGATAACTTCGCTCGTGATTTGACCAACTTCTTGGAGTACACCGGTGAACCAAACAAGCTTGAACGTGAAAATATGGGCTATTGGGTAATTGGTTTCCTATTCATCCTTCTATTCTTCTCTTACTTATTGAAGAAAGAGTATTGGAGAGATGTACACTAATTACATATGATCTGTAAAACAGTGTAAGCTATAAATATTAAATGGGGGCTTTGGCCCCCTTTGTTAGTTTTTTTTATTAAGATTTTTGGAGGCATTATGGCCATAGCCGCAAACAAACGCTCTGTTATGACTTTATATTCGCATGCAGATGATATGTACAGTCATCAAACACGCATTGTGTTGGCAGAGAAGGGTGTTGGAGTTGACATCCATTTAGTTGACTTAGCCAATTTGCCTGAGGATTTACTAGACCTAAATCCATATGGAACAGTTCCAACACTTATCGATCGTGAATTAGCGCTTTATGAAGCGTCTATCATTATTGAATACTTGGATGAGCGTTTTCCTCATCCACCTTTGATGCCGGTGTACCCAGTGTCTCGTGGACGTAGCCGTTTAATGATGCATCGCATTGAGCAAGATTGGTACAGTCTTGCAAAAACAATTTATAACGGCCCAGCTGATGCTGCTGCAAAAGCTCGCCAAGAGCTGAAAGAAAGTTTATTAAGTGTTGCACCGATTTTAAATGAAGCACCATACTTTATGAGTGAAGAGTTTAGTTTAGTTGATTGTTACTTAGCACCATTACTATGGCGTTTACCTGTAATGGGCATTGAACTTGAAGGCCAAGGTTCTAAAGAACTTAAATCTTACATGCTTAAATTATTTGAACGTGAATCATTTCAAGCATCATTAACTGAAGCAGAGCGTGAATTACGCTTTGGCGCATCAGTGTAAAGTTATTTGTTATGACGGTCGAAATGACATCAAATAAGCCTTATATCGTTAAGGCTTTTTATGACTGGATTTCTGATAATGGTTTAACGCCATATATCGTTGTTGATGCTAATGTTTATGGGGTATTAGTCCCTATGGCCTATGTTAACGACGGTCAAATTGTTTTAAACGTTTCAACATCTGCTGTTGGCAGTATCGCCTTGGGTGATGCTAGCGTAGAACTAAGCGCACGTTTTGGCGGTAAGCTAGAGCATATTAGTGTGCCTTATGGTGCTATTGCTGCAATTTATGCGAAAGAAAATGGTGCTGGAACATCGTTGGCTATTGAACATCCTGAGCCTGAAGAACTTGAGCAAGAGATGACAAAATCACCTAGTATCGCTTCGGTTACACCGAGTGAAACAAGCAATAAAGCCACTGGCGAAACTGCAAAAAGTGCTGCTAAAAAGCCAAGTTTAACGGTAGTGAAATAACGTTTATTTAAACTAAACTGTTTTAACAGTTATAGATATGATTAAAAAAGGTAAGCTGATGCTTACCTTTTTTGTTTTTATTGCTATTAAAAGCAACGAGTAGAGCTACTCGCTGCATTTTATTGGTTAAAGCTGAGCAAAACAACGATCAGCGGCGGCTAAAGTGAACTCTAACTCTTCTTCGCCATGCGCGGTAGATAAGAAACTGGCTTCAAATGCCGATGGAGCAAGATAAACGCCTTCATCCAGCATTAAATGGAAAAAGCGTCTAAACTTCTCACCGTCACAAGCCGTTGCTTGGGCATAGCTAGTGATCTTTTCTTCTTCTGTGAAAAAGAAACCAAACATAGCACCAACGTAGTTGATGCTTAATGAAACGCCATTGCGCTCTGCCGCTGCTTTGAAACCCATAGCGAGCTTTTCGGTAGCATCACTTAATTGTTGATGCTTATCACCTTGGCAAAGTTCATTTAATGAAGCTAAACCCGCTGCCATAGCTATAGGGTTACCTGATAAGGTACCTGCTTGATAAACAGGCCCTACCGGTGCAATGTAGTCCATTATTTCTTTTTTACCGCCAAAGGCACCAACTGGCATGCCACCGCCAATAACTTTACCTAAAGTGGTTAAGTCTGGGACAATGTTGTAATGTGCTTGCGCGCCACCTAAAGCAACACGGAATCCTGTCATTACTTCATCAAAAATTAGCACACTCTTGTTTTCATCACAGATGGCTCTTAAACCTTCTAAAAACCCCTCAACTGGTGGAATACAATTCATGTTGCCGGCCACAGGCTCAACAATAATACAGGCAATTTCATTACCTAGTTCAGCAAAAATTTCTTTCACCTCGTCTAAGTTATTGTAGCTAACGGTTAACGTGTGCTTAGCGAAGTCATCGGGAATGCCCGGTGAACTTGGTACACCCATAGTTAACATGCCTGAACCAGCTTTAACTAATAATGAGTCTGCATGGCCGTGGTAACAGCCTTCAAATTTCAATATTTTATCACGACCCGTAAAGCCGCGGGCTAAACGAATTGCACTCATGGTTGCTTCGGTACCAGAACTAACCATACGAAGCTTTTCCATTGATGGCACAATTTCTCGCACCTTTTCAGCCATGGTAATTTCTAGTTCAGTCGGTGCACCAAAGCTCAAGCCATTTTGTGCTGTGGCAATTACTGCGTCTAATATTGCTGGGTGGTTATGGCCTAAAATCATTGGTCCCCATGAACCAACATAATCAACATACTTTTTATCATCGGCATCAAAAATATAAGCACCTTGAGCCTTCTTGATAAATAATGGTGTGCCACCTACGCCGTTAAATGCGCGCACTGGTGAATTTACGCCGCCAGGGATGATATCTTGTGCTTCATTAAATAACTGTTGTGAATCTTTTGTCATAATATTTTACTCTTTGTTGGCCTAACCCCACGTGTGGTGGATAGTATCAATATTTGTTAGTAAACCAAGTTACTGGTTTTTCAAAATGATTAAGTCGATTTTCTACCCCTAAACTTAAGGCAAATAACGCCATGCGCACTAAAACACCATTTTGTGCTTGGCGGAATATGGCAAGGTTATCTAAATCATTTAAATCGGTATCGAGTTCATTTGCCTCTGCGCGAGAATCGCGCGGCAGTGGATGCATTATCACGGTATGATCTTGGCAATACTGCTGATAAATTTCGCGGTTCAAACTAAAGTGACCACGATATAAATCAGCTTCATCTTTACTGGCAAAACGCTCTTGTTGAATACGTGTTTGATAAATAACATCGCAAGCTAAGTTACCTTCAATTTTATCAGTAAGTACAACTTTATGGCCGGCATTAGTGAGTGTTGAAATTACACTGTCTGGCATTTGTAATGCCTTTGGGGCGATCATGGTGATAGTGATATTGTTATATAAACTTAATAGCTTTGACAGTGAATGAACCGTACGGCCGTGTTTTAGATCACCCATTAATACAATGTTTAAGCCATCTAACCCCATATCGTAACGGGCCATTTCTGATTGAATGGTAAATAAATCTAACAGTGCTTGGGTAGGGTGCTCGTTAGCGCCGTCACCACCATTAATAACTGGCACGCTACTACCTTGTGCGAATTCTTCAGCAGAGTGCATGGTTGGGTGGCGCATGGCAATAACATCAGAATAACCACTAATGACCCGTGCTGTATCAAATAGAGATTCACCCTTAGATAAAGAAGAGTTTTCTTGACCAACGGTTTCTCGGACAAAGCCACCAAGTAAGTTAAAGGCCGTTCCAAAGCTTACTCTGGTGCGGGTACTTGGTTCAAAAAATAAGTTACTTAATATCGCACCATCTAAGACATGACAGCGCTTTTTTCGCATGGCATAAGGTGCCATCAATGTCGAAATTTCTAATATACGAGAAATACTCTCTCTATCAAATTGTGAGACAGAAAGGATATGACTTCCTTCAAATTTCATCATAGGTTTTACCTAGTAAGTCATTATCAAGCACAGTTCATCAAATTAACTGTAATTGAATTATTAATTTAATGGGTCGCTGTATGGAGATTTACAACGAAAAATTTGCTGCGAAATATAGCATAAAACTTGATTGCTGAGAACGTATTATCTTGATTTGGATTAATATATGCGATTAATAAATAGACACGCTAGAAAGTTTTCAAATCTCAGGTATAGTGATAAATATCTCGGACATAAAATAGCGATGGATATGCGAAACTTTTCAAACTATTTCATTTTTATTGCAGTGTTGATGGTAAGTGCCATGTCAGCAGCGAATGATATGGTTCGCTATAATATCTCTAAACTACATCCTGATCCGAAACAAAGTTATTATATTGACCTACTGACCCTTATTTTAGATGCTTCTCGTGATAAATTTGGCGATTACCAACTTATCCCCGTTACATTAGAAATGTCGCAAGGGCGAACGTCGATCATGGTGCGACAAGGTAAAGCCATCGATGTTACATGGCGAATGACATCAAAATCACTGGAGCAAGAACTGCAAGCTGTTTATATTCCTGTATTAAAGGGGTTAATGGGAGCGCGTATTGCAATTATTCGTCGAGAAGATAACGCTATATTTTCCCCAAATTTAACGCTTGAAGAGTTAAAAGCGCTATCGGCAGGGCAAGGCTACGATTGGCCAGACAGTGATATTTTGCGTCACAACGGCTTTGACGTGATAGAAGGTAGTGCATTTTCAATGTTAACTATGCTCGATAAACATCGTTTTGATTATTTTCCACGTGCACTTCATGAGCCTTGGTTAGAAATTGCCAATAATGGAAAGTTTATCGTTGAGGGGCACTTTTTATTAAAGTATCCCGCACCTATGTATTTTTTTACCAGCAAAAAAAATACTCGCTTAGCTAAACGTATCCAATATGGCTTTGATAGTATTATTGACTCTGGCGCATTCGATGAATTCTTTTACCATCACTCAGTTACACGAGATATTTTAGTGAAAGCAAATTTACCACAGCGAAAAGTATTTTCTTTGGAAAACCCTCTTTTATCAGAGAAAAGTAGAGAAATTCTTAATAAAAAGTCCCTTTGGTTAGCCTATTTCCATTAAATTAAAAAGGTTTTACATAGGCTAAAATAATAACAACAAATAAAATGATGACCGGAACTTCATTAAAAATACGATAAAATTTTCCTGAGCGGATATTTTTATCTTCAGCAAAAGTTTTCACCAATTTAAAGCAGTAGCCGTGATAAGCCAAAAGAATGATGACTAAAGTTATTTTTATGTGTAACCATTTAGCTGCAGCAAACCAAGCATAGCCATAGTGATAAATAATGCTAATTCCTAGCACCACAGTTAATAGTGCAAATGGAGTCACAAACATTAAAAGTCGTCGTTCCATACCTTTTAATTGTTGATGCACTAAAGGTTCTGATGATTCCGCATGATTAACAAAAATGCGAGGTAAATAAAAAATCCCAGCAAACCAAGCCACCATAAAAATTACATGAAATGCTTTCAGCCAAAGAATGGTTGCCATTATTGAGTTTTTCCTTTTAATAAGTATGTACGTATCGCGTCAAAGGTAATTATACCCATAATATCATTTGAATTGTTTTGATATATATACACACCTCCAGCTCTTTCTCTAACTAACAGCAAATAAGCTTCCGCTAAAGTTGATTGATGATTCAGCGGAATTAATTTATGCCTAGTCAGTAAGTTTTGGTTGGTATTTTTATGGTGATCTTCTGCCTGACACCAAATAAATTCCTGTTCACCTTGAGTGTTGCTTTTCTTAATGATCACTGCCTGATGAGGTGTCTGGCTTGATATTTTTTCGCTTATGGTTTTATTGTCGTTATCGGAAATTAGGGTTATTTTCTCTTGCATAACACCCATTACACCTACGCGTTGCAAAGATTTTTCAATGGGAGGGCGTCGATAAGCGAGTCCTTGAACTTCTAACTGCATAATAAATATTGAACGGTTACGAAAAAATTGTCCCGAAGAAATACAAGAGCTAGTGATCACGACCATTGCCGGTACAATTATTTCAATTTGATTCGACATTTCTACTACACAAAGTAATGCGGCAAGCGGAGCATTGAGCGTTGCGGCCATAAAACCTGCCATGCCCATTAGCGCAAAATCACTGGCTTGAAAGTCAATTGGTAAAAAGTGTACCGCAACAATTGAAACGCATGTGCCAACGATGGCGCCAATACCTAAAATTGGCCCAATAATACCGCCAGGAATACCAAGTCCTAACGCGGTAATGGTCATCAGTATTTTTGCAATCAGTAAACCAAGCAGCAATTGCAGCTCGGGGTTTTGTTGCAATGAAAAGTCTATTGCGCTTAAGTCAGTGCCCATAGCAAATGGCACGAAATAACCTAAAATTCCGCTGATCAATGCTGCTGTTAATATGCGTGGCACAATATGAAAGCGAGCACTATGTTTAATAATCATTACTAAATAGCGGTTAAAGCCAAAAGCAATAACGCCCAATACTAAGCCCAAGATCACAAGTGTAGGGTAATGTTGGCTATTTAAGGTAATGGTAGTGAAATATTCAAATTCATGGGCGAGGCCAAAAATACTGCTGGTTGTCATAGAGCCAACAATAGCTGCAATCATTACTGGAATAAAAATATGTACTTTATATTCACGTAAAATTACTTCCATAACAAACAACACGGCAGCAATGGGGGTATTGAAACACGCAGCAATACCAGCGGCAATTCCGCAGGCACTTAAACTACGTATAGCGTTATAGGGTAGGTTAAGTTTGCTACCAATATAACTACTACAAGCCGCGCCTAAATGCACTGCAGGCCCTTCTCGCCCAACCGAAAAACCACTAGCAAGGGCAATAGTGCTGCCAATAAATTGGTTGATGGTGTTTCGTAATGGCATAACGCCATTAGCAATTTTCAGGCGATGAAGAACGAAGGGAATACCAGTGCGAATATATTTATAACCCGTTAACCAAGCAAAAAATAGAATGATTACCGCACCAATAATTGGTAATTGAAAACGACTTAGTGAACTTAAGCTGCTATAGTCGTCTTTTTCGCTCAAATAAAATGATTGAATGCCTTCTGTGGCAAATACAAACAAAACGACGAGCATAGCCGACGCTAAACCGCCAACAGCGGCAAGTAAGCAAAGCTGCCAAGATGTTTGTGGCATAGCTAAACGCTTTTTTAGCTGGATTAATGTTTTCATATTATTATCATTTTAACCATGCGAATTTACAGGCTTTTTTGGATATCATAATACTTTTCAAATGAATTGGTTAGCAAAAATAAATCTCAGTACTGTTGTAACGCGTTTAGGGGCTTTTCGTTCGGCTATTCTTTTAGTCGCAATTATTGTTATAGCATTATTTTCTGGTTATCGAATGGGTAACTATTATCACGGCTATCAAGTACAAACTTTAGCACAGCAAAAGTCTCGCCTTGATACGCTTTACCAAAAACTTGTTGAGAAATCTCAACGTATTAACACTTTAGAAGTGGAACTTGAAGTGGAGCGTATGGCTAATCAACGTAGCCAAAAAACCTTAAAGTTAATGGAACAAGAGCACTTTCAAGTTAAAAAAGAGCTAGCATTTTATGAAAAAGTAATGGCACCAGAAAAGCAAGCCAATGGTTTAGTGATTGATGGCGTGAATTTGACTAAAACTGAAAGTCCTAATCATTATCGCTTTCAGGTTGTGCTAGTACAGCAGTTACTACGCAAACGCTATGCTAAAGGATTTGTTGAGTTATCACTTACCGGTAGTTTAAATGGCAAGCCTGTGAATATTCCATTAACTGAACTTTCATCCCTCAACAAAAAAGATTTATCATTTAGTTTTCAATATTTTCAAATTATTAGCGGTGAATTGACCTTACCTGAAAACTTTATTGCCGAAAAAATAGAAGTTGCGGCAGTGTTACCAAAAGGAAAATGGCAAGCTTATAATCGGATTGATCAAAGTTACTCTTGGCAAAAAAGCTTAGAAAATATTGATCAGAGTTCACCATAATACTTGATTAAAACAGTCAAGTTTAAGATAATTGTCCTAGTTCATTCGTATTAAGTAGAGTTTTATGTCAAATCCTGAATTACCAATCAAATTTTCTGACGCCGCAGCGACTAAAGTATTGTCGTTGATCACGGAAGAAGAAAACCCAGACTTAAAACTACGTGTTTATGTCACCGGTGGCGGATGCTCTGGCTTTCAGTACGGCTTTACCTTTGACGAGAAGGTTAATGACGGCGATATGACGATAGTGAAAAAAGGTGTCACTATGGTTATTGACCCAATGAGCTTACAATATTTAGTTGATGGCGAAGTTGATTATATTGAAGGTTTAGAAGGTAGTCGCTTTTTAGTGAATAACCCAAATGCCAGTACAACGTGTGGTTGTGGATCATCTTTTTCGATCTAATGATTAATAATCATATCGTATAACTTATTATTAAGAAGCCGACAAAATGTCGGCTTTTTTGTGTCTGCTATTTCGTTTTGGTTTGATACCTGGCTAAAAACATTTCGGCGGTTTCATTAGCCAAAACTTGGCGTTTCTCTTCGCTGAGCCCATCTTCCATTTGAAACAATTGTGGCCAAAAACAGCGTGCCTTAATCAAACCGTGTAGCTGGTCGCTAGCAAAATCGACATCTTCTATTGCTAACTTTCTGTCTTCAATTGCACAGTTTAGCCAACGAATAATGGCATTTTCTTGGCAAGATATTTTTTCAAACTCCTTTTGTAGCGCTTCTGAATTATAGAAAAAGTGGCCAATGGCAACTTTTGTAACGTCCATATGTTCTTCAGCACAAATAAAGTCTATTTCGGCTTTGAGTAAAGCGACAAGTTGAGGCTTCAGCATTGTGCCTTGTTGATATTCGACATTGACTTGTGTTTCAGCTTTTTGCCATAGCTCTGCCACTAAATACATTAGTAATGCTTCTTTGGTAGCAAAGTGGTTATAAACCGTGCGTTTCGAAACTTGCGCCAATTCAGCTAGTTTATCCATGCTAGTACCTTGAACACCGAATTCTTTAAAGGCTTTCTTTGCTGCTGCAATAATCGCTTCACGTTTTAGTTCACTGCGAGATTTTTTTTCAGTTTCCATAAATGACTTCCAAACTAGCTATTCCTCTACTTTACACTGAGTAGTTTACTTTTCAAATCTAATATTTTAAACTGCACCGTGTAGTTTACTTTTGTGTGTGGAATATGAATAAATTTTTATCGATAATTGCGTTAGGAGGCATAGTTATGTCATTGGTATCAGTTGCAGGTGATAGTAGAGTAAATGAAAGTGTGCAAATATCAGGTAAATTTCAAAATAGTGAAATAAACTATCAAAGCTCCCTAGCTAATATCTGGAATATTGCGAAAGAGTATTGGCGAGTTGAACGTAAAGAAGCTGTGCCGAAGAGTAGTATTCCTGTTACAAAATTAACTTCTTCGAGTTTAGAAGCTGATGAGCATGATGCTATTTTTCGTCTTGGGCATTCAACATTACTAATAAAGCTTAACCAAGAGTTTATTTTAATTGACCCTGTTTTTAGTGAGCGAGCATCTCCGGTGCAATGGGCTGGGCCAAAGCGTTTTCATCAGCCGCCAATAAGTATAAATGATTTACCCAATATAAAAGCCGTTATTATTAGCCATGACCACTATGATCATTTAGATAAAGCCGCAGTGAAGGAACTTGCCGATAAAGTAGAAGTTTTTCTTACCCCTTTGAAAGTTGGACAATATTTACGTGATTGGGGCGTTTCAAAGGAAAAAATTGTTGAACTTGATTGGTGGCAAAGTCAAAAAGTAGCAGGCGTTAATATCACAGCAACGCCTGCACAGCATTTTTCCGGCCGTGGCTTATTTGATAAAGACGAATCACTATGGGCGAGTTGGGTAATTGAGCATAAGAACATGAAGCTTTTCTATAGTGGCGACAGCGGTTACTTTTCAGGTTTTAAAGAGATAGGTCAACGTTTTGGCCCATTTGATTATACCATGATCGAAACAGGTGCATATAATGAACTTTGGCGTGAAATTCATATGACACCTGAGCAAAGCCTGCAAGCACACCTTGATTTAGATGGGCAGCATATGATCCCTGTACACAATGGTACCTTTGATCTAGCGCTTCATGATTGGTATGAACCATTTGAGCAAATTAGTGCGCTTGCCAAGCAGCAAAATGTTTCACTGTTAACACCGAAATTTGGTGATGCAGTTATACTAGCAGAGCCAAAACCAACTGCACCTTGGTGGCAAGAAGTGATGTCAGAAAAGATGGTTGATACAACTAAGCTTATAGCAAAGTCATTTTAAAAGGCATCTGAAAACCGCGCTTGGTTAACGTTTTGTTGCAAAGCTAGACAAGACGTAGAGCCGATAGCACTGTATTATTATCGGCAATATGACCAACAAGTGTCAGTTAAATAAAAATATTTAGGAAGAATTATGAGTACCGTAAGTCAGCGTCGCGAATGGTTAGCCGAACGTCCATATATCATAGCGATTGTTATCACCTTAGCACTGGTATTGTGGATGACATCGGGTTTAATGCAAGCGCAAGAAATTCCCAATGAAAAAACGCAACATAGCGTGATTATTCCAAAAGTGAAAGTAGCAACTAAGTATGCCGAAACTATTAGTGACTCTGTTGCTCTATACGGGCGTACAGAGCCTGATCGTGTAACTACAGTGAAAGCGGAGATCTCAGGACAAATTGCACAGGTTTTGGCAAAACGTGGTGCGAAAGTGAAGCAAGGGCAAGTTATTGTTGAGTTAGAAATTAATGATCTTGAATCACAACTAGCGCAAGCAAAAGCGTTGTTAAAGCAACGGGAAATAGAACATCAAGGCGCATTAAAGTTAAGTGCCGACGGTTATCAAGGAAAAGTACAGGTTAGTAGTGCGGCAGCAAACCTTGCAGCAGTAAAAGCGCAAATTAAACGTTTGAATATTGATATAGCTAATACCGTAATACGCGCTCCTTTTGATGGCGTACTGAACACACGTTATGTAGAGCAAGGTGATTATGTGCAAAGTGGCGATGATATTGCCATGATTGCTGATCTTGATCCTTTAGTCGTTCGTGCACATGTAAGCGAAAACAATATCAGCCAATTAATGGTTGGTCAAAATGCCCAAGTGCGATTACTTCATAAAGAAAGTTTATCAGGTCAAGTGCGTTATATTGCCAGTGTTGCAGATGATGCGACTAACACTTTCAAAATAGAGGTGGCGCTAGCGAATAGTGATAGTAAATTACTAGCAGGATTAAGCAGCGAAGTTAATATCAGCTTAAACCATGTTCATGCTATTAAGGTTTCTCCTGCACTTTTAGCATTAGACGAAGAGGGCAACATTGGTGTTAAAACAGTGGAAAACTCTCATGTTAAATTTACACCGATAAACATCGTTAAAAGTGAAAAGGACGGTATTTGGCTATCAGGGTTAGGTGAACAGGCCGATATTATTATACTAGGGCAAGGTTTTGTTAGAGCTGGTGATGAAGTCGACGCTATATTTTCTACTAATTCGAATGCTAACTCAGCATTAGCTAGTAAAAGCGAATAAGGTAAAAGTATATGCTAACACTTATTGATGCAGCATTAACCCGCACACGTTCGGTGTTAATGGTATTTGTATTATTGCTAATTTCAGGGGCAATTACTTATGCAAATATTGCGAAAGAATCAAACCCAGACATAACTATTCCTAATATTTATGTTTCTATTGTGCATGACGGTATTTCGCCAGAAGATGCGGAGCGTATGCTCATTCGGCCAATGGAGAAAGAGCTTAAATCGATAGCGGGCATTAAAGAAATGTCTGCGACTGCAAGTGAAGGTCATGCTTCCATTAATCTTGAGTTTATTGCTGGATTAGATCCAAAAGAAGCGCTTGCTGACGTTCGCGATAAAGTAACGTTAGCGAAAGCGAAACTCCCATCTGAGTCAGAAGAGCCAGAAGTACACGAAGTTACTATGGCTAATCAGAACCCTGCCATCACTGTGATTCTATCGGGTGCGGTAAC
This sequence comes from uncultured Colwellia sp., assembly GCA_913058245.1. Taxonomy (GTDB): domain Bacteria; phylum Pseudomonadota; class Gammaproteobacteria; order Enterobacterales; family Alteromonadaceae; genus Cognaticolwellia. The sequence goes on along the minus strand of CAJXQJ010000009.1, from coordinate 108,752 downwards.
TGAGCGTGGACTGTTAACAATTGCACGCGATGTAAAAGATAAAATTGAGGCACTTCAAGAAGTATTAGAAGTCGATATTGGTGGTGATCGAGAAGATATGGTTGAGATCATAGTTGATCCGTTATTGATGGAAAGCTATGGCTTAGACCAGAACGATATTTATAATCTTGTAGAGCGTAATAACCGTTTAGTGCCTGCAGGAACTATGGATACGGGTAAAGGACGTTTTGCTATTAAAGTACCGTCGGTATTTGAAACAATACAAGACTTACTAGAACTGCCGATTAAAGTTGATGGTGACAAGGTTATTACCTTTCAGGATGTATCAACGGTACGCAGAGCGTATAAAGATCCAAGCTCTTTCGCTCGTTTAAATGGTGAACGTTCAGTTGCCATAGAAGTTAAAAAGCGCTCTGGTGAAAATATCATTAACACGGTTGCTAAAGTTAAAGCATTGATTGAAATTGAACGTCAACGTTGGCCAAATCAAGTATTTGTTGATTATGTCGGTGATCAATCAATTGACGTACAAGACACTCTAAATGATTTACAAAATAACGTTCTGTCAGCTGTTTTATTAGTTGTAATTGTAATTATTGCTACCTTAGGTTCTCACACAGCGTTACTGGTTGGTTTAGCTATTCCTGGTGCTTTCTTAACCGGCATTTTAGTGTTAGCGATTGCTGGTTTAACCGTCAATATCGTAGTACTTTTTGGTTTAATCATGGCGGTTGGTATGTTGGTTGATGGCGCGATAGTTGTTACTGAGTTCGCCGACCGAGAACTCAATGAAGGTAAAACTAAACGTCAGGCCTATGGCTTAGCCGCTCGACGTATGGCGTGGCCTATTATTGCTTCAACGGCAACAACTTTAGCAGCTTTTGCACCCTTGATGTTTTGGCCAGGCATAATGGGCGAATTTATGAAGTACTTGCCTATCACTCTGATAGCCGTGTTAACGGCGTCATTAGCAATGGCTCTGATATTTGTGCCGACTATTGGTAGCATTATTGGTAAGTCGCGCAAAGTAAGTACTAAAGAACAGCAGCAAATGGAACAGGCTGAAGAAGGTGATTTAACCCAGCTTACCGGTTTCACTGGCAAGTATGTTCGTGTTTTAAGATCAGCAATTAATCATCCTTGGAAAATATTAGCAGGGACATTAGCAATGTCGGTGTTTGTAATATTTATCTATGGTGCTTCAGGTTTAGGAGCCATATTCTTTCCTGAAATTGAGCCATCTAGCGCCACTATGGTAGTGCGTTCTCATGGTGATTTATCGATTAAAGAAAAAGATGAAATTATGGTTTCTATTGAAGACCGTATTTTAGATTTAGCTGAAATTAAAACCTTATACACTCGCACAGGTGGTAATGATCAAATTGGTACTTTTCAAGTTAACTTTACTAATTGGCAGTTTAGACGTACTGCAGATGAAGTTATCGCAGATATTCGCAAGCGAACGGATGACTTAGCCGGCGTTGAAATTGAAGTAAGAAAAAATGAAGATGGCCCACAAAACGGTAAAGATTTAGTTATTGAGCTCAGTTCACGCTTTCCTGATAAATTGAATGAATCAGCTCGTATTATAAGTACAGCATTGCATAACCACGATAAGTTTACTGATATCGAAGATACAGGCTCAAAGCCAGGTATTGAATGGCAGTTGCAAATAGATCGAAGTTTAGCTGCAACATATGGCGCTGATGCAGCATTAGTAGGCTCTACGGTGCAAATGGTTACCAATGGCCTGAAATTAGGTGAATATCGACCAGATGATGTTGATGATGAGCTTGATATTCGTGTGCGTTTTCCAGAGGACAAACGCAATATTTCACGCCTTGATACCTTACGTTTAAAAACTTCAGCGGGTTTAGTTCCGGTTAGTAGCTTTGTTGAACGCAGTGCAGCCCCTAAAATAGATAGTATTCGCCGTATGGATGGTAAACGAGTGGTCAGTATTAAAGCGAATTTAATACCGGGTGCGCAGTTGGTGAAAGAATTGCCGCTTTTACAAGAGCAGTTTCCAGAATTGGGTATCGATCCATCGGTTGAAATTGCCATAAAAGGCCAAAATGAAGATCAACAAGAATCAGAAGACTTCCTAGTAAAAGCTTTTGGTATTGCTTTGTTTGTTATGGCAATAATACTGGTAACGCAGTTTAATAGCTTTTATCAAGCATTCTTGATCCTTAGTGCAGTTATTTTCTCTACTGTTGGTGTATTTCTAGCGTTATTTTTAGTACAAAAACCTTTTGGTATTGTTATGGGCGGCATAGGTGTTATTTCTCTCGCCGGTATTGTTGTTAATAATAATATTGTTCTAATTGATACCTACAATGTCTTACGTCGAGAAGGGTATGCGGTAATCGATGCAATATTACGTACTGGTGCTCAACGCTTGCGACCGGTAATGCTAACAACTGTTACCACTATTTTAGGTTTATTACCTATGGTATTGCAGGTTAACTTAGACTTCTTCAACAGAACCGCAGTTGTTGGTGCACCATCAACACAATGGTGGAATCAGCTGGCAACGGCCATTGCTGGTGGTTTAGCCTTCGCTACCGTTTTAACGTTGATTTTAACACCCTGTTTATTAGCATTACGTGATATTCGTAAAGTGAAAAAACAAGCGCGTAAACAAGCACAGCCTCTTGATATTAAAGCGATTGACTCAGCTGCATAGCAGCTGTATTAAGTTAGTTTAATAACCTATTGTTATTGAAAAGCCTTTAGCGCATATGCTAAAGGCTTTTTTGCTTACTTTTTAATTGTTAAGACTAGCTAGGGTTAAATTAACGTTACTAACGTTTATTTTCGTTGATAGTTTTTACTAACCTTGCATTAGCAAAAATTCAATAATTCTATTCATATCTAAATCAAAGTCATTAGCTTTAACGCCACGAACAATAAAGTCAGCTTCTTTTGCTAAATCAATATCTTTAGCTAAGGTGTAATGGTGACGATCTATGTTGTAGAAGCTGCGAACTTTTGGGTTTATAGGATCATCTTGATTACGACTTTCAACAATCGCTAATCGGTGTGAGCTTAGCTCGACCAATGTTCCAACTGGGTAGACACCTAAACATTTAATAAATAAATCAACCAACCGTGGCATTAACTTTCCTTGTCGCGCTAAATTTCGAAGCACACTAAAAGCTTTAATTTGACTGTAACCATCTTTATAGCAACGGTCAGCTGTTAGTGCGTCAAAAACATCACAAATTGCAATCATGGCTCCATAGTTTGAAATGTTATCTTGCTTTAATTGTAGTGGATAACCCGAGCCATCGTTTCGTTCATGGTGTTGTGCTGCTACTTCTAAGCTAATTGCAGAAATTTCAGGTGTTGCTTTGATAATTTCAATTGAATGATTTACGTGTTGTTGAATAATTTTGTATTCGCTTGCAGATAATTTCCCCGCCTTGTTTAATATATTATCAGCTATCTTAATTTTGCCTACGTCATGTAAAAATGCACCTATAGCAAGTTGTTGAATGACACTTCTCTCAACTTTTAAAAAGCGAGCAAAAATGGTCATAAGAATTGAAACTGAGACCGAGTGCTCAAGTAGGTATTCATTTTTATTACGAATATTAATAACACAAGCTAAGGTGTCAGGGTTTTTAAATATTGCCGCTATAGTTTCATTTGTTACATCAATAATGGGCGCAATATTAATTGGGTGGCCCTGTTGAACATCGAGAAAAACCTGTTGTTGTATTCGTTTTGAAGCATTAAAAAGTTTCTTTGCTTTAGTAACCTCTAGAATTACAGGCCCTGTTGACTCAATTGGCGCAGAAGGCGCAGCTGTCAGTGCCTCTGCAATGCTTTTAGTGGTGTCGACTAGCACTGACTCAACACCTTTCAACGTTAATGCTGTTATGGTTTTATTGTTTTTGATATGACCAGCGCGGGATAAGTTATAGCAACCTTGTTGTTTGACAATATCGACAACAAAGTGACCTTTTTTTAATTCTTTGATGCTAACTTCTATGATCATAATAAGTAGAGTTAACCGCCAGTATTGTTAAGTATAGGCGAACGCTGGCGTTGTTATTAATTCATCATTACAACACTATAATTTAAATACCATACCGTTCTGGGATTTTTTATTTGCATAGAGCTTTTTGTCGGCAGCTTTTAGTAATTCATCCATACTTTGCTGGCCATCGCTTGCCGCTGCGCCACAACTAATTGTTATCGGTAAACGCATATTTTGATACGGCATTGGGTTATTGACAAAAAAGTCGCATAGTCGATCGCTTGCTTGCTCTGCCTCGGGAAGTGTTTGGCTAGCAAGTACTACGACAAATTCATCGCCTGCGTAGCGAAAACATTTATCGTTTTCACGCACCAGTTCTTGTAGTTGTGTGGCAACGTATGCCAGAACTTTGTCGCCACAGTCGTGGCCATAAGTATCGTTAACCGCTTTAAATTTATTACAATCAATAAATAATACCGAAAATGGCACACCGTATCGTCGTTGGCGAATAAGTTCTTCACTGATACAAACTTCCATCAAACGTCGATTGGCAACACCGGTTAAACGATCATAATGTGCCATATATTCAAGTTGTTCGCGTATCAAAACATTAGATAAACATAGGCTAACTTTTACTGCCAACTGCTCTAAATGAAAGGTACCTAATTTATTATGAAAACGAGTAGACGCTTTATCGGTAAATAATAAACTACCAAATAGTTTACCTTCTAATGACAAAGGTGTGAGGGCGGCAGACTTGGCACCGCGCAGTAAGTTCTTTGGTAAAAACTGATCAAGCTGTGTTAATTCATTAGTTAAAAATGGCTTTTTATTAATATGCAGTTGAGCTAGTTTTTTTACCGAAATTTGTTTGGTATTTTTTTGGTGCCAATTTGACTGCAAATTACCGTTAATTAAGTAACTAAGCGGTGTAGGCTCGGCAAGCAATAGTGAAATGCCAGACAATTGAAATTTTTCTTGAATTAACCCCAGCAGTTGTTGCAGCAGTTCTTCACTTGATTGACAGGCTAATATTTCTGTTTCAATTTCGAATAGCTTACGGGCTATGCTTTCGTTAACTTTTGAGTTTTCAATCAACTGTTGGATATTTGACACGTGCGACACTCTGCCTGCTCAAATTTCATTCATTGTGATGTTTTCTCTGGATAAGTGCAAGCTTGGTATCTTACTGTTGGCAAATTAACAGCAAACCTGTCTAATAGCCGTATTTTGGTACTAATTTTGCTTCTATAAAACAACAATTAGATATTAGGACTATCGGCAAATTGTTAGCTTGATAAATAATAGGATATTATCACTAAGATTTTAGTGCGATATGACGATATAAGGTTATTCAGTGAGATATTTCACTTTACGAAGAGGCAATATGCAACGTTTAGTTTTGGCAGTGTTATTAGCATCGGCTAATTTTTTCAGTGCATCGGCTGCTGAGTTAACAGCAGTGCAAATATATAGTGACAACGTATTACTCGATTTAATTAAAGAGAATAAGCATTTAAGTCAGGTCGTGATCGATGATTGTCAGTTGGTGCAAGACATTGAAGCACGAGCAGTAAAGTCAAAAATGCCGTCTTATCAGTTTTTATGGGGTGATATGCTCGCTTATGGCGTGTGTGTAAAAAAAGATGTGCCATTGGGTCTACATTATATGCAAGCTTCCGCTGACCAAGGCTTATCAGAAGCGTTAGAACAGATGGGCCGTTATTATCATATTGGCAAGTTCGTTCAAATTGACGTTAATCAAGCGATAATATTTTTGAAAGAGTCAGCGGCTTTAAATAACTTAAAAGCGCAGTTGAGGTTGGCAGATATTTATTTAGCTGGCGATGGTAGCCCGCTAGATTTTCCGCAACTATATGTGCAACTGCATCAATCGGTAACCGATGATAAAAAGCAACATAAGAATATTGCTATGCGATTAGCTAAATTGGCAGATAAAATGCCAGAGCGGGTAGTTAATGCCGCTAAGAAAGGAAAATACTAGTCGTATAATCGGCACTTATTCGTTTGCGAATGATCAGTCTGTCATTGTGCCGAGGTTTGGGTATAACGTTAATCTACGATATACTTAACAAAAAACCATTATTGAATAAATGTGACCGAAAACGACCCACACCAACAGCGAGAAGCTGACAAATACGAAAAACCAGTAGCTAGCCGAGAGCTACTTTTATCGTTGATTGAAAAATCTAATATCCCGCCTACTTTTAAAGCCTTAGTAAAGCAACTTAATTATCAAGATGATGATATGTTGGTTGGCTTAAAGCGTCGCCTTCGAGCGATGGAAAATAGTGGTCAAATTGTGTTTAATAAATTTAAACAATACGCCATTGCCTCTCGTAGCAATGTCTTAACAGGGAAAGTTATTGGTCACCGTGACGGCTTTGGTTTTTTTGCCCCAGACAATGGCTCAAAAGATTTATTTATTTCTTCGCATGAAATGCAACGGGTTATTCATGGTGATGTTGTAGAAGCCATTTTACTTGACCGTACTGACCGAAAAGGTCGCAAAGAAGTTAAAATTCTTGATGTTATTGAGCCGAGAAAGCCGGGAGTTGTTGGTCGGTACTATGTTGACCATCATATTGCCTGTGTAGTGCCTGATGACGCACGCATTCAACAAGATATTCTAATCAAACCCGATAAAAAGTCAGGTGCTCGCCACGGTCAAGTGGTGGTGGTAGAAATTATCCAACGACCAACTAAACGGTCAAATGCAGTTGGTAAAGTTGTCGAAGTATTGGGTGAGCATATGGCTCCCGGTATGGAAATTGATATTGCCTTGCGAGAGCATGATTTACCCTATCAATTTTCAGCAGAAGTAAAAGAAGAGGTTGCGGTAATTGCTGATGAGGTGGAAGAGTCAGCAAAAGTCCCCCGCGTTGATCTGCGTGATTTGCCATTGGTAACCATTGATGGTGAAGATGCTCGTGACTTTGATGATGCTGTTTATTGTCAGCCTAAAGCTAGTGGTGGCTGGCGTTTATGGGTTGCCATAGCTGATGTTAGTTATTATGTTCGGCCAAAAACTGCTTTAGACGATGAAGCCATTTCTCGTGGTAACTCTGTTTATTTCCCAAGCCAAGTTATTCCAATGCTGCCGGAAAAACTCTCGAATGGTTTATGTTCGTTGAATCCTAATGTTGATCGTTTATGTATGGTTTGTGAAATGACCATAAGTGCAGCAGGTAAGCTTTCTGGGTCTAAATTTTATCCTGCGGTAATGCGCTCGAAAGCTCGTTTTACTTACAGTAAAGTGGCGACCATACTGGGCGTAAATCCGCAACAAACCGATAAAGAATCTCGCGAAGCACTAAGAGCTGAATATCAACCCTTAGTGGCTGATTTAGAAAATCTTAATGAAATGTACCTGGCGTTAACCAAAGCGCGTACAGCACGCGGTGCTATTGCATTTGAAACGACAGAATCATTGTTTTTATTTAATCAGGAAAGAAAAATCGATTCAATTGTCCCTTTGGTTCGCAACGATGCACATAAGATAATTGAAGAGTGTATGATTCTGGCTAATGTGGCCACGGCTAAGTTTATTGAAAAACATAGTAAGTCCGGCTTGTTCCGTGTTCACGATAAACCTAGTGAAGAAAAGTACAATAATTTTATGAGTTATGTCAGTGAGCTTGGACTTGATATGTCATCAATGGGAGAGCGAAAAGCTCAGCCAGAGCCAAGCGATTATTGCCATATTTTAGAAAAAATTTCTGAGCGTGCAGATCAAGAGTTAATTCAAACGATGTTATTGCGCTCAATGCGCCAAGCGGTTTATCAGAGCGATAATATTGGTCATTTTGGCTTAGCTCTGCCTTCATATAGCCACTTTACCTCTCCCATCCGTCGCTACCCTGACCTAGTTGTGCATCGCGTTATTAAGGCTATTTTGGATGAACAGGCTCAAAGTGATGCCAACGTTGGTGGACATAGTTATTCACCGGAAGCGGTAATTGAACTTGGAGAACATTGTTCAATGACCGAGCGACGTGCTGATGATGCCACTCGTGATGTTTCTGATTGGCTAAAATGTGAATATATGCAAGACCATGTGGGAGCAACTTTTACCGGTGTTATTTCAACGGTTACTAACTTTGGGCTTTTTGTACGCTTAGCTGATTTACATATTGAAGGTTTAGTACATATCACTTCTTTAGGGCATGATTATTATCATTTTGATGATGTTCGTATGTGTTTGTCAGGTGAGAATACTGGTGCAAAATACCGTATTGGAGATACTATTGAAGTCCAAGTTGCCGCGGTTAACTTAGATGAAAAGAAAATTGATCTAGCGTTAGCGGGCGACGGTACGGTATTAAAGCGTGCTAAACCATTACCTGCTGGGCGACGATCAGATAAAAACTCAAAGAGTAGGGCCGGTAAAAAAGGCACGGGTAAATTTTCGGCTCAAGCACAAGAAGCACCTCAAGGGCGCAGTAAGAAGAAAAGCTCCGAAAAAAAATCGACCAAAAAAGAGCAGAAAAAAGCTGATAAGTCGACCACAGCCAAAGCTAAAAAACGCAAAGCTCGGAAAAAGAGGCCTGGTAAGAATGCGCGAAAGGCAAAGAATCAGTAAGTATTAAATTTCATTTCAGTCACTGGCAGTTACTGCGGTTTCTACCAATAGCTTCATTTAAAGAGTAATAGCGAAAATATTTATGGCAAAGCAAGAAGAGTTAGTATTTGGTATTCATGCCGTTAAAGCATTAATGGAACATGCGCCAGAACGATTTATTGAATTATGGTTATTAAAAGGTCGTGAAGATGATCGGTTAATGCCGATTATAAATTTGGCTCGCAAGTATGGCATTGCCACACAAATGGCTAACCGTAAAGTGCTTGATGATAAGAGTGACGGTGAACAGCATCAAGGTGTTGTTGCTCGCGTAAAGCCAGGTAAAACATTTACTGAGTCAGACATAGACGATATTCTTGCGGCAGCTGAACGTAAGCAGCAAGCGCCATTTTTATTAATTCTTGATGGTGTTACTGACCCTCATAACTTAGGTGCCTGTTTACGAAATGCCGATGCCGCTGGTGTTCAAGCCATTATCGTACCAAAAGATAATGCGGCTCGCATAACAGCAACTGTACGTAAAGTTGCCGTGGGTGCAGCAGAAACTGTGCCGTTAGTGCAAGTAACAAACTTGGCAAGAACCATGAAAACTCTGCAACAAATGGGGATTTGGATTATCGGTACGGCTGGTGAAACCGATACTTGCCTTTATGATGAGAAGTTATCGGGACCTATGGCATTAGTGATGGGGGCAGAAGGTAAAGGTATGCGCCGTTTAACCCGTGAGAATTGCGATCAACTTGTGAAGTTACCTATGGCAGGAGAAGTGTCAAGTTTGAATGTTTCAGTGGCAACAGGCATTTGTTTATTTGAAATAGTACGTCAACGCATGACAAACTAAAGCATAAATTTAAAAATACCAATTTATGAATAAGCAGCTTTAAATCAAAGCTGCTTATTTTTCTTCATGCTAGCTATTTGTGTTTAGTTTATAGGTTAATAGACTTAAGGTTTTCTCATTGGCAAGTGAGCACGTTTTTACACTTTGTTGAGCTTGCGTAAGCATGGCGTCATTGTCACCTTTCATATCGGTGATATTTTCAGATATTTCATGAATAGCGACACTTTGCTCTTTAATCGCCCCTGCGATATTAGCCGTCATCTCTTGGATTGAATTTACTTCTGAAATAATATCGCCTAATGTTTGAGTCGACTGTTTTACTTGTTTGACATTATCAATACTACCGTCGCGACAATGATTGACTTTTTCTACGGCTCTAATCGTCATCGACTGCAGCTCAGTAATAATATAAGTAATTTGCTCTGTAGAAGTCTGTGTTCTATTGGCTAAAGTACGAACTTCATCGGCAACAACTGAGAAGCCTCTTCCTTGTTCACCTGCACGAGCTGCTTCAATTGCAGCGTTCAAAGCCAGTAAATTTGTTTGCTCAGCAATGCCTTTAATTTCTTCAATAAAGCCATTTATAGAGCGACACTTTTCTTCGAGTTGACCGATATCTTTGGTTGAATCGATCAGTTCGTTAGCATTAGTACTTAAAAAGTCACTCAAGTTATTAAGCTGTTGTTGCCCAACTTCTGCTTGCTGCGCAATTATATCTGCAGTTGAGGTTGTTCGCTCTGTACTATTAACTATTTCTGCTGCCGAGCAGTCTAGTTGTACTGTTGCCGCAGATACTTGCTCGTTTTTCATTGCCTGTTGATGTAAACTTTTTTGGGTTGATTGTGCGTTCTGCTCAACTGACGCACTAACATTTCGCAGGTCTTCAACAGCTGAGTTTATTTTATTGGTAAACTTAATAAAGTTATTTACTGCGTCTATCACTTTACCGAATTCGTCATCTGTTTCTTTTAGTACCTGCTTTGAAAAATCTCGTTCTTCGATAATCGCTTCTATATTAGTAATTGCACTTTTGATCGGAGAGATGATGATTTGTATCAGCTTAAGAATAAAAACTGATAACACTGATGAAATGATGAAAAACAATATAAGTGATGTCCAAAAAGCTTTATTTTCCTGCTGTTCAACAAAGGTACTGGTTTCGGTAATGGTTTCTTTTAGTAAGGTTTCGGCGTTATGAGTTGCTGTGCGCATTTTTCCTCTAATGCCGCTGTCTTGGCTTAAGCCTATTTTTTGTTCTATAGCACTGTAAGCTGCTATAGCATTTTCGTATTCATCAATTAGTGCGCCGGTATTGGCAATATGTTGGGAGTCGAATTTTAAAGTGGCTAACGACTCGGCTAACTTATCGAGGTATTTACTGTCGCCACGAAGCATATAATCTTTTTCATGGCGGCGAATCGTTAACAAGGTAACTTGACGGCTAGGCTCGTTAAGTGATTTATAAATATCTTCAAGCTTATGGGTAGCGCGACGCAATTCCCCATAGCGACCAGCATCTTTGTCTAAGCCTTTTAATTTCATCGCATTTACAAGCTCAGTGAAATTTTCGCGGTACTGGCTAAAGTTTTCACTAAGCTGTGCGATTGGAATATGACCACCTATGCTGTCATTTAAACTTGCTAATGTAGTTAACTCTTTATTGAGCTGTGAAAAATTATCGCCGTGTTTATCAAAATATTTAGGCAACTTTCTTAGCATGAAATCTTTTTCATTGCGTCTTAGTTGTAATGCAATTATTCCAATTTGCTGTACGGTTGATTTTGCTTGCTGAAGTTGTTTAATTTGGTAGGAAAAATAGTTAGTAGTAAATAGTAGTAATAACAAACCGAAAATAACTGCAGATAGCAAAACCAAAAGTTTATTTCTTAAAGATAGTGTCCTTGAGGGCATATGATGTTCCTTATCTAACTATATTTATTGTCTAATATATTTCCTTGTTACTATTAAACTAGAAGCTAGGTTATTTAAATGCAATAAAAACATGACATATATCACATTCTGTTAACAAGGTTTTGGTATTTAGCGTGTGTGTTGAATGAAAAGCGAACAGGTTTGTTTTAGTTTTGTTAGTAGGTAATATTTCTATTTGCGCAATTGCTCTTTAAACATAGTAGGAATATTAATGTCTTGCTATCGCCGCTGCTTTTATCTACAATACGCGACCTTAATTCAGCCTGAACTTTTTGTTCCTTGCCTCAACTGGTGTTGGCTGAGCCAGATAATGAGGCTACAACCGTAAGGAGCTCGTAATGCGTCATTACGAAATCGTATTTATGGTTCACCCTGATCAGAGTGAACAAGTACCAGCTATGATTCAGCGTTACAGTGATATCATCACTAATGCTGAAGGCAACATCCACCGTCTTGAAGACTGGGGTCGTCGTCAATTAGCTTACCCAATCAATAAACTACACAAAGCACACTATGTTCTTATGAACATTGAAGCGCCACAGTCAGTTATTGATGAATTAGAAACTTCTTTCCGTTATAACGATGTTGTTATTCGTAACATGATCATGCGCACTAAAGGCGCGGTAACTGAAGCATCAGCAATGGCTGCTGCTAAAGAAGACCGTCGTGAAGAGCGTCGCGAAGTGAAGAAAGAGGTTGCTGCACCAGCTGCTGAAGCACCAAAAGCAGAAGAAGCTGCGAGCGAAGAATAAGTAACCAATGACGCAGTCTCATGCTATGAATAATAGTTTAGAGAATTGCTTAGTGTTGACCGGCCATGTGGTTAAGCCACCTAAAACGTCAACAAGCCCAGCGGGTATTCAACATTGTCAGTTTTCGATAGACCATAAGTCTATACAAAATGAAGCTGGCATGAACAGACAAGCGTTTGTTCGAATACAAGTTGTAGCAACAGGCAATGTGTCAACACACTTAACTCGTGATTTAATTGAAGGCTGTAATGTTAAAGTGACTGGTTTTATTAACCGTCATGAATCTAGAAACGGTAATCCGCTTTTAGTATTACATGCCCAACATATTGAAATGATTTAATTAAGGCTATTTTATTTAACCGACAATTATCGGAGTAATAAAATAAGCCATTTTAGGAGAAATCCATGTCTCGTTTTTTTAGACGTCGTAAGTTCTGCCGCTTTTCAGCGGAAGGTGCTGCTGCAATCGATTATAAAGATACAGCTGTACTAAAAAACTATATCACTGAAAGTGGTAAAATTGTTCCTAGCCGTATTACTGGTACAAGTGCTAAATACCAACGTCAACTTGGTCGTGCGATCAAGCGTGCTCGTTACTTAGCATTATTACCATATACTGATTTACATAAGTAACCTAATAAGGGGTTTTGAAAATGGAAGTAATCCTTCTTGATAAAATCGCCAAATTAGGCGGCCTTGGTGACAAGGTAACAGTTAAATCTGGTTACGCTCGTAACTTTTTATTACCAAAAGGTAAAGCAGTATTTGCCTCTAAAGCTAACGTTGAGCACTTTGAAGCTCGTCGTGCTGACTTAGAGAAAAAACTTGCTGAGCAATTAACTGCTGCAGAAGCTCGTGCTGCTAAGTTAACTGAATTAGCTGAAGTTACTATCGCTTCTAAAGCAGGTGACGAAGGTAAATTATTCGGTTCAATCGGTACGCGTGATATTGCTGATGCAATCACTGAAGCTGGTGTTGAAGTTGTTAAAGCTGAAGTACGTTTACCTTTAGGTAGCATCCGTGAAACTGGTGAATTTGATATCGTAATTCACGTACACACAGATGTAGATGCAACAGTTAAAGTTGTTGTAATTGCTGAAGCTTAATAGCTACTAGCAAACGTATAATAAAAACCCTGAATTCTGCAAAGAGTTCAGGGTTTTTTTATAGCTAAGTGCCATACTCCAGGTACTTGTGAACTTATCACAAATAGTACTATGCAGTTGTTTTGTAGATTGATTTAGTTCTATATTAAAACCTTGTGAGAAAAATTTTCGTCTACACTTGAGTGAATGGTTGGTGAAAAAGGATTATTTGCGTGATAACAGTTCAGAAGCGGAGTAAATATGTCGTCAGCCGTTAAAGATCTACTAGAAACTACTAATCGAATACTAAAACGCATTTTTGTTGGTATTTATTTGCTTGTTAGTTTTTGTTTGCTTGGAACTGTTTATCAACAACAAAATAACACTCATGATGAAGTCGAGCATCTTCTTGCTAACAACATAGCGATTACTCAGTTAAATAATTCGTCCTTATATTCGATCAGTGACTTTCCTCAAAATTCATTGAAAACGAATTTGTTTTATCGACAAATAGCACTTTCCGAAAGCCATCATTACATTAATTTTCAGCAACCGTATTTAATATTGTTAACGTCTCCAATTTATCTTTTTTTGTCATTCATACTTTTTGTTGTTTTTATTACTAGTAAAAAAACATTTATGCGAACCTACCAAGCAGAACTGTCTACTTTAGATAAGCTCAAATCCTGGGCTAATTTGGCAATTATTCGTGGTGAAGCGAGCGAAATAAAAACGGTTGCTAGTAAGGAAAAGCACCATGAAATATTAACCACTATTCAAGGTATGCAGCAGCAATTGTATAACAATGTTGTTAGTGATATTTCTTCTGATCAAAATATTCGGGCCAGTGTGTTACTTGATCAGGAAACGCGTATTGGCAATCGTGCGTTTTTTGATAACCGCTTACAGGCCTTTTTGAAAGATGAAGATGTTCAAGGCGCGGTTTTATTAATCCAATTTAAAGAATTGGAATTAGTACAAAGCTTGTATGGGTATCAGCAAGCGATGTCTTTGCTCTCGTTACTTATTCAAGTAACAAAGCAACGGCTGCAAGGCCAGCCTAATTACTTTTTGGCGCGCCGAAGTGACTTTGAATTGTCAGTGTTATTGCCGGGGGTGTTTATTAATGAAGTTGAAAAGCTATCAGAAAGGCTATTAAAAAATTTACAATCTGTCACGCTTCCTATTGGTATTAATCAGGAGGAATTTATTCATATTGGAGTTAGCTACTTTGGCCACGACCAAGCGGCATATCAAGTAATGTCGGAGGCAGATATGGCATTACGAACGGCCCAGCTACAAGGACCATCACAATGGTTCATGTTTGAAATAGGAGAATTGGAAGCCGTAAAAACCAAAGGCTCATTAAAATGGCGGACGTTTTTAAGCTCAGCAATTGATAGTAATGCCTTTGTTATATTTTTTCAGCCCGTTATTGCTTGTGATACGGCGCAGGTTTTACATCATGAAGTGCTATCAAAAGTCCGAGATAAAGATGGGGCTTTGATAAGTGCCCGAGTTTTTTTACCTATGGCACGTAAATGCGGTTTAACAGTGAAAATTGATTTGCTCATTCTTGAACAGGTTTGTCGGGTACTAGCCTATGAGAAAAAACAACATGATGGTTGTAGTATTAACATTTCTATTGATTCACTCCTGTCTGCTGATTTTGTCTCGACATTTTTGGAAATAATAACGCGGTTTCCCGAATTGAAAGGGCAATTAATGATCGAAATTAGTGAATATCAGCTGGTTAGCCATAGTGGAGAATTAGCACCTGTAATAAACACAATAAGTGGTGCTGGCGTAAAAATTATTGCCGATAAAGTTGGCCAATATGTGGTTAGTGCAAATTATTTAAATCTTTATCCTATTCACGCGATGAAACTGCATCGAAGTATCGTACTAAATATTGATCAAAAAACAGAAAACCAGGTGTTTATTCAAAGCTTAAAAACTTTAGCCGAACCGAAAAATATTCCAATTTATGCCCTAGGTGTAGAACAGCAAACAGAATGGCGTACTTTATTGCAATTGGGCGTTAAAGGTGGGCAAGGGCACTTTTTTACCGAACCGGTGGCACAGGTAGCGAAGGCCATTCATCTGCATTAAGAATGCCGCGTTCAAACATACCCGCCAATCCTTGTAGGCCGCCAGTATGTAATAATACAATACGGTGCTGGGCAGGAAAGTAACCTGTCTCAACAAGGTTGAGAAGTGCTAATAGCATTTTACCTGAATAAACCGGTTCAAAATCAATACCTGTGTCGATGCTAAATTCTCGTATTTTGTTAGTATCGTCCTGACTAAATTTCGCATAGCCGCCACAATGGTATTCGTTTAATAGCACCCAGTTGCTATATGCTTTTGCATGTTCAGGTAGCAAGTTTCTAATTTGGTTTTCTAAATATGTTTCTTGCTTTAGCACTGAGACACCAAGTAGTTTATGTTGTTCCTTATCGCCGACAATTAATCCAGCAAGTGTGCCGCCACTGCCAACGGGGGTCATTAACGTATCAAATGTCGCTTGTTGGTTAAGCTCATCAATAACCTCAGCAACGCCAGTTAATGCTAAAGTATTGCTGCCCCCTTCTGGTACTATGGCGTAGTCAGGGTATTGTTGCTGTAAGTGCTGTAAATATATTTCATCATCGCGTAAACGATAAGTTTTTCGATCAACAAAAATTAACTTCATTCCCCAATGTTTGGCCCAAGCTAAGGTATAGTTATTTTGGTTACTTGCTTCGCCACGAATGATTGCAATAGCAGGTAATTTTTGTTGGTAGCAGGCAAAAGCTGTGGCATGTATGTGATTGGAAAAACAACCGCCAAAAGTGATAATGCCTTTTTTTCCCGTTGCTTTAATATCTTGTAAATTATATTTGAGCTTGCGCCATTTATTACCTGAAATAATATTATCAAGTTTATCATCACGTTTTATCATAACTTGTACATTATGCTTGGCGAAGGTTGGGTGATTAATTGGTTGCAAAATAGAAGGCGCAGACATAAAAGATGTATCTCAGAATAAGCTAAATAAAATGAAGTAATTAAAACACTTGCGTCGAAATTAGAATCAGCGATAATGGTTTTATCTTGCACGTAAATAAAATAATAATATCGCTTAATGTCAATTATTACACGTATCACAAGTATTTTCTCTAAACCAAAATCCTCTGATGTGATCGGTATTGCATTACGACAGCACTCCGTTGCTTTCTTTGCAAAAAAAGAGACTGAAAATCAGTGTGATGCCATTGAAAATAAAGCACTTCCTGTAGCAAGTACCCTAAAGACGCTAGTGTCTGAGCATGAATTCTCAGGTCAATGTCATCTTGTGCTATCAAATACTCAATCACAAATTGTACAAGTTGATCGACCAACAGTGCCTGATGCTGAAATTAATGCAGCTTTAAAATGGCAAATTAAAGATCTTGTCAGTATTGCACCGGATAATATGGTACTTGATTACTTTGACGGACCTGTATTAGCTGGCGGCCTAGAAAAAATTAATGTTGTTTGCGCAGCAAAAAATGAATTAATTGAATTGGTCACATTGTTAACAACCGATGATATGAGCGTCGGGAGTATTACCACTGAAGAGTTTGCTTTTGCAAGTTTATTGCCGATTCAACAGGATGCGATATTACTTGTTTGTCAGCAGCCCAATGAAGAAATCAATTTATTGATCATTAAAAACGGTCAGTTGTTTTTTAGCCGTCGTTTACGTGGCTTTAGCCAAATAGCAAACAAAAATGAAATGGATTTAACTTCTGGTACTATTGATGCTCTGAGCTTGGAGATCCAGCGCTCGACAGATTATTTTGAGCGACAGCTTAAACAAGCACCAATTAAAACTATTGAGGTGCTAGTGCCGATGGCGAATGAAGCCTTTTTAGCACGTAAGTTAGCTGAAAATACCAACGTTGAAGTGAAGTTATTTGAAATGCCTAGTTTGCTTGAGAATGAGCGGGAAAAAGCGGTAGCGATTGCAGCCACAGCGCTTAACTTTATGGAGCCAGAAGCTAATGGCTAAATATTCAATTAATCTATTACAAGCTGACTTATTGCCAGCAAAAGTTTTTTGGACATTGAACCGCGTGGCGAGTTTATGGCTGATTGTATTAGCGATTATGTTGGCGTTTATTTTTATTGTTCAGTTACAAGTCAGCAGTTTAAACGCTGAGTATCAAACGCTTAATTCTGTCAATAGCCAACAAAAAATGCAATTGCAAAAACTAGAATTAGATATTGCCAATAACCGTAAAGACGCAAATTTATTAGCTCAATTAAATACCATCAAATTAGTTATAGATAATAAACAACATTTACATCAACAGTTAACGGATCCAACCCAAACATACAGTGCAGGTTTTTCTACTGCTATGGCTGAGCTAGCTGAGCTACACGATAAGAATATCAGTTTACAGCGGGTGACTATTGGAAATGGCAATATGACGTTTTCGGGCTTAGCAAGAAGTCCTGATGCTGTGCCTAATTGGTTATCTGGTTTTGAGTCGTCTACGTTCCTTTCTGGAAAACGTTTTGTTAATTTCACTTTGTCAGAAAACGAGCAGCAAGTAACCGAATTTGTTGTTAGCTCTGCACAAGCTAAAGGAGAGTAGTAATATGACTCAATGGCAGCTTTATGGTGAAAAATTTAATAATATTTCAAAGCGAGAACAGTATTTAATTATTGCCACTGGCCTAATTGGCATTGTTTTTATTTTGTATACTTTGTTTTTGGATACACCTGTCCAACGTATTACGAAATTAAATAAACAAATAGCGCAAACTCAAACAAGTAATCGTAATAATGTTAACTCAATTGAAATGTTAGAGCAGGCGTTACTAGAAGATCCTAATTTAGCGTTAAAAAAGGAATTGGCACAGTATCAGGCCAAACTTGGTGAAATTGACGAGCAATTACTGCGCTTAACTTCAGACTTAATTGATCCTATTCAAATGCGTCACGCCTTAATTAAGTTATTAAAGTTGCAAAAAGGCGTAAAAATGTTGTCTTTTGAAGTACTACCGGCAGAGCCTGTAACGAAAAATAAAGTAAAGGCAGATACAGTGAATACTAGTGCTGACATTGCTAATGCTGAAGGTAATGATTTATCAGCTGAAAGCCCGCAATTACGATTATATCGCCATGGCATTAAAATTAAATTACAAGGGCAGTACTTTCAGCTGCGTAAATATTTACAGCAATTAGAAGAGTTGTCGTGGAAGTTCTTTTGGCAAGAGTTTGATTACCAGCTAAAAGAATATCCCGTTAGTGAGCTTGAAGTCGAAATATATAGTTTGAGTACTTCACAGGAGTTTATCGGTGTATAAAATTGCCAGCACTTTATTAATACTCATATTGCCATTATCGGTAAGTAGTCAACAAACAGATCCTACACGTCCTTTTGGTGCAACAGCGGCTGTTAGCCAAAGTAGCGACAGTAAATCTGCATTAGTTTTACAATCAATTATTCAAAGTAACCAATCAAAAAAAGCCATGATTAATGGTGAGGTTTTAACGGTTGGCGATAAATATCGAGATTTTGAGCTCATAGCCATAAACTCGAATGGGGTGGTGTTGCAATCATCACAAGGTAGAATGGAATTGTCTTTATTTTCCGGTGTTATAGCGAACTCAAAATGAAAAAAATAATGAAAAATACAAAACACCAAGTTCAATGGTTATGTTGTACCGCCGTTTTGGTATTAGCTGGTTGTCAATCAGCACCTAAACCACCAACGGAGATAACACAGGCATTAGATAACGCCATTGCCGAAACCAGCAAACCTGCTGCTCCTAAACCACTACAAGGTTTACCTAGTTCTGTCAGACAAGAGCTAATGCAAAAAGAAGTGAGCCAAGCTCGCCAAGGACTATTGGCTGAGAAGCGTTTACAAATAGCTGCTAGCGGCGTTGCTGCTGAGCAATTTTTTGCTGCTATTGTTGAAGATTCAGCATATAGCATTGCTGTTCATCCTGATGTAACTGGCGCTATTACTTTAAACTTAAAAGATGTCACGCTTAATGAAGCACTGGATGTTATTGCATCGTTATACGGTTACGACATTCGTCGACAAGGTCGTGTTATTCAAGTTTACCCTGCAGGCATTCGCACAGAAACTATTCCATTAGATTATCTTTACGTAAAACGTAGCGGTATTTCTAGCACTAGCATTAATTCTGGTGGCGTATCTGAAAATGATCCGAATAACAGCAATAATGGAAGTAACAATAATAACAACCGTAACAACAGCAATAATAATAGTGGCAGCAATAACGGTAACAATAATCAAAATGGCAGCAGCGGTATTAATATTTATACCGAGAATGAATCTGACTTTTGGACCGAGTTAAAAGAAACCTTAACTGCATTGGTTGGTAGTGATGATGGTCGTTCAGTTATTGTTTCCCCACAAGCCGGTTTAGTAACGGTACGTGCAATGCCCGCTGAAATAAGTGCGGTTAAAGGTTTCATCGAAAGCACGCAAGAACATTTGCGTCGTCAAGTGATTATTGAAGCAAAAATAATGGAAGTGACACTTAATGATGACTATCAACAAGGGGTCGAATGGAGCAATGTTTTAGGTCACATAGAGAGCACTGATATTGGCTTTTCAACAAATGGTAATATTGCGGGTAATGCGATTTCAGCAAGTATTGGCGGTGCAACAGGAATAACGTTTAGAAATGCTGACTTCACCAGTGTTATTCGTTTGCTATCGACACAAGGTAATGTGCAAGTATTATCAAGCCCAAGAATTACTGCCACCAATAACCAGAAAGCGGTGATTAAAGTTGGTGAAGATGAGTACTTTGTCACAGAAGTTTCTAGCACGACCACAACGGGTACCGCAACAACAACTACACCAGAAGTGCAGCTTACCCCATTTTTTTCTGGTATTGCCTTAGATGTAACACCACAAATAGATGCTAATGGAGAAGTGATTCTACATGTTCATCCATCGGTAACACTAACCGATGAACAAACCAAAACAATTCGCATAGGTGGTGAGGATCTTTCTCTACCACTTGCACAAAGTAGTGTTCGTGAATCTGACACCATTATTAAAGCTCAGTCGGGTGAGATTGTTGTTATTGGTGGTTTGATTGAAACACGCCGTGTTGACAATGAATCTAAAACCCCGCTATTAGGCGATATACCGTTAGTTGGTGAGCTTTTTAAGAGTAAAAGTAATGCAACTCAAAAGAAAGAGTTGGTTATTATGTTGAAGCCAGTAGTGATAGGTCATGATACTTGGAAAAGCCAATTACAAGATGCCCGTGCGCTGTTAAAGCAATGGTTCCCGGAAGATTCGGACGCAAACGTCACGAGCAACTAAGTAATCTGCTATGTACTTGTATCATTTTGGCTTACGAGAATTACCGTTTACCTTGACGCCAAATACTAATTTTTACCTAGGTCTTGAGCCTCACAATGAGGCTTTAGCCGTACTAACCACAGCATTAAAAACGGGTGAAGGTTTTATTAAGGTTGTCGGTGAAGTCGGGACTGGAAAAACCTTAATGTGTCGAAAGTTACTTAATGAAATTCCTGAACATTTTGTAACCGCTTATATCCCTAATCCGTATTTAAAGCCTGATGAATTGCGTCGAGCAGTTGCTGTTGAGCTAGGTGTTAAGCAAGCGCAACGTATGTCGGTACAGTTATTAACGCAACGCATTCAAACGCGATTATTAGAATTACACAATCAAGGCCATTCGGTAGTGTTAATTTTAGATGAAGCGCAAGCATTACCTGCTGAAAGCCTCGAAGCCTTGCGGTTATTTACTAACTTAGAAACAGAAACACGTAAGTTGTTACAAGTAGTGCTATTTGCACAACCAGAGCTTGATGAGCGACTAGCGGAAACCGCTTTTCGGCAATTAAAACAGCGGATCACCTTTTCTTATAAATTACGTTCGATGACTGCCCATGAAGTTGAGCATTATATTCAACATCGAATGCAAGTGGCAGGATATAAAGGTGCTAGTTTATTTAATCATGCATTAGCGAAAAAAATAGCGAAAGTAACCCAAGGCGTGCCTAGATTGGTAAATATACTTTGTCATAAAATGCTGATGCTTGGCTATGGCGAAGGTAGTTATCAGCTGACAAAAAAACATTTATACAGCGCGATACAAGATACCGAAGGTATGCAAGGGTATAAAAAAACAAATGTAACGATGGTAAGTATATTAGCAATTATTACAATTGCAGCATTGTATTACGCATGGAGTATTTCCGGAGTGTCATTATGAGCGTTATCAACCAAATGTTGAAAGACCTTGATAAACGTCAAGGTGAGCAAAATGTCGATACGAATACAGTACTACCTGCCGCGACAAAAAGTTCAAATATGAAATGGCTATTATCAGTAGTTTTAGTGATTGTTATCATTAATCTTGCTGGCGTATTTGCATGGCAGCTTTACAGCGAAAACCAGCAATTAAAAGAACAAGCTCAACAGAGTGCTGCCAAAACTAATCGTACTGAAAGTAATATCACTAATAACGGGTTAGTTAGCACTGAACAGGATAAAAATGCAGAAAAAAAAGCTGGAGCGATTATTGTTGATGCCATTGAATCGTCTTTCGCAGTAGAGTCTGTTGCTGACGAGTTGCAATCTAACTTTGACAAAAATCAGCAAGCGATAGATAAAGAATTAGCAACAAGTTCTGTAGCCGCTCACGAGCAACCATTAAATGAAGAAGCTATACAAATACTTGAGAACAGGCGTTTAGATGATGCAACCGTTACGCCTGACAACCTGCCTACAAGAAAAGGTTTACAAAAAGGTGAGGTAGTAATAGCAAATAAAGCTACTGTTGCGGCAGAACAAGTCATTGAAAAAAGTAAACCTCGCTTAAGCATTTCTCGCTCGCAATTATCGCCACAAGCGCTAGCAAAAAAGAAAATCACTCAGGCTGAACAGGCAATGGAAGTTAATAATTTAAGTAAAGCTGAGTCATTATTTGAAGAAGTT
The DNA here is from genome assembly GCA_913058245.1 of uncultured Colwellia sp. Classification (GTDB taxonomy): domain Bacteria; phylum Pseudomonadota; class Gammaproteobacteria; order Enterobacterales; family Alteromonadaceae; genus Cognaticolwellia. The sequence goes on along the minus strand of CAJXQJ010000009.1, from coordinate 86,557 downwards.
TTGCTGTTATTACCTGAACATGAAGTTGCGAGAAAACAGCTTGCTGCACTTTGGTATGGGAAAAAAGAATATCAAAATGCAATAAATTTATTGTCTCAAGGTATTGCTCTTGCGCCACAGGCAGAAGAGATGCGTCTAATGAGTGCAAGAATATATTTTGAGCAAGGACAAGCACAAGCGGCATTAAACTTGTTAGTTCCGGCTAGTAACAGCAATTCGGTGGAATTACAGGCATTATTGGCAAGCGTTGCGGCTGAAGTTAATGAACACAATCAAGCGAGTTCCGCCTATCAAAAATTATTAGCCATTGAGCCTCATGTAGGACGCTGGTGGTTAGGGCTTGCGGTTTCATTAGATAGCCAAGGGCAATTTAGCCAGGCCAGTAATGCTTATCGTCAAGCAATGGCAACGGGCAATCTTTCAAGTAATACCATGCAATTTGCTCGTCAGCGACTAGTAGAGTTAGGAGAATAATATGGCAGCACCTAAATTAAAAATGCGTTTAGGGGACCTTTTGGTTCACGAACATATTATCAGCAACGAGCAGTTGATGCAGGCATTGAATAGTCAAAAGTCGACCGGCAGAAAGCTCGGCGATACCCTGATTGAGCTTGGTCATATTGGTGAACAACAATTACTTGAATTCCTTGCCCAACAACTTGATGTGCCATTTTTAGATATTAGTCAGCGTCGTATTCCAGGCGAAGTAGCCTTGCTCTTGCCAGAAGTACACGCTAGGCGGTTACGTGCATTAGTTATTGAAGATCAAGGTGACTCAGTATTAATTGGCATGAGTGATCCTGCTGATTTAAGTGCGCTTGACCAAATCGAACAAATGCTGGCGCCAAAGCGCTTAAATCTTGCAGTAGTTATGGAGTCACAGTTATTTGAGGCTTTTGACGGCTTATATCGACGTACGGCCGATATTGAATCTTTTGCCAGTCAATTAGAAGAAGAATACGATCAAAGCAGTGACTTTGACTTATCAAGTTCTTTTCTTGAAGAGGGCGGCGATGCAACGGTTGGTAAATTACTACAATCAGTTTTTGCGGATGCAGTGCAAATGCGGGCATCTGATGTACATATTGAACCCGATGAAAACTCTTTAAGAATTCGCCAACGTATTGATGGCGTATTACAAGAAAATATTCTTAAAGAAAATAAAATTGCTTCAGCAATGGTTTTGCGATTAAAGCTAATGGCAGGGCTTGATATTTCAGAGAAGCGATTGCCGCAAGATGGTCGCTTTAACCTACAAATCAATGGTCATAGTATTGATGTTCGTATGTCGACAATGCCGGTGCAGCATGGTGAATCGGTTGTTATGCGTTTATTAGACCAATCAGCGGGGTTGTTGTCGCTTGACGAAACGGGCATGCCAGAGCATTTCGTGCAACGTATTCGCCACCAGATATCACGTCCACATGGTATGGTGCTAGTGACGGGGCCGACCGGTAGTGGTAAAACTACAACCTTGTATGCCGCGCTTAGCGAACTAAATAAAGCCAGTAAAAAAATTATTACCGTTGAAGACCCTGTTGAATATCGCTTACCTCGGGTCAATCAGGTACAAGTTAACAGTAAAATTGATCTTACATTCTCCAGTGTTTTACGTACCGCTTTACGACAAGATCCCGACATTTTAATGGTCGGTGAGATGCGCGACCAAGAAACAGTTGAAATAGGTTTGCGAGGTGCATTAACAGGTCATTTAGTGCTATCTACACTGCATACCAATGATGCAATTACCAGTGCCCTACGTTTACTTGATATGGGCGCTGCAGGCTTTTTAGTTGGTAGCTCATTACGCGCTATTATTGCACAGCGTTTAGTACGTAAGGTTTGTGAAGGTTGTCGAAAAGAGCACACGCCAGATCAGCAAGAAATGTTGTGGTTATCGCATTTAGTTGGCGATGACGTTAAAGATATTCAGTTTAGTCATGGTAGTGGTTGTCAGTCATGTCAATACACTGGTTATAAAGGTCGTATTGGTGTATTTGAGTTACTGGAAATGAATGAACCTATGATGGCAGCGTTAAAACGTGATGACACTGAGGCATTTACATCGCTAGCAAAACAGCATCCTGAATTTAAGCCACTTGCGTTAGCAGCGTTTGATTATGCTAAGCTAGGAATTACCAGCGTTGAAGAAGTATTACGTTTGGTAGAAACTGTCGACGTAACAGGATAACTTGATAAATTATGCCCGCTTTTAATTATATCGGACGAGATGCCAACGGAAGCCAAGTAAAAGGTGCAATTGATGCAGCTAATTCTACCTTGGTGGCTGAGCAGTTATCACGCCAGCGTATTATTCCAATATCGATTGAAAGTGCAAAGAGTAGTGTAGCCGAAGGTGGCTCTAAAGATATTGATATCAGCGATTTACTGGGGTTGAACCAAGTAACTTTAGATGACTTAATTGTTTTTTGTCGTCAAATGTATGCGTTAATTAAATCCGGTGTTCCTATTCTACGTGCGATTAATGGTATGGCTGAATCAAGTACTTCAGTGAAATTAAAATCAGCACTAACGGATATTGCAGCACAATTAGAGGGTGGTTTCCCACTTTCAACAGCATTGCATCAACACCCTAAATTGTTCTCTCCACTTTTTATTTCTTTAGTGCATGTTGGTGAGAATACCGGTAAATTGGATGACGCTTTTTTAAAGCTTGCAGGCTACTTTGAGCGCGAACAAGAAACACGAAAACGTATTAAAACTGCACTTCGTTACCCTTCTTTCGTGCTAATTGCTATTGTTGCTGCAATGGTCATTTTAAACATTTTCGTTATTCCAACCTTTGCCAATATGTTTGCAAAATTAGGTGCTGATTTGCCTTGGGCGACTAAAATGCTAATTGCCAGTTCAAACTTCTTTTTGGATTATTGGCCTCATATGCTGGTCGCTACTATTGTTGGGATATTCTCCTTACGTCATTACTTAAGAACCCCACGTGGTATGTATTTGTGGGATAAAAGAAAATTAAAATTACCTGTAGTAGGGGGGGTTATTGAACGCTCAATACTTTCGCGTTTTTCTCATAGTTTTTCTATTATCTTACGAGCTGGCGTGCCGATGACGTCAGGCTTAACCTTAGTTGCAGATGCGGTTGACAATACTTTTATGCGTGAAAAAATAATAGCTATGCGTAGCAGCATTGAAAGTGGCGAAAGCTTATTACGGTCTGCTGTTACAAGTACTTTATTTACACCACTGGTATTACAAATGATTGCTGTTGGTGAAGAAACCGGCCGAGTTGATGAATTACTTGAAGAGGTTGGTGATTACTACGAGCGTGAAGTTGATTATGAACTAAGCACCTTAACGGCTCGTATAGAGCCAATAATGATCGCCATAGTTGCTGCAATGGTATTAGTATTAGCATTAGGTATATTTACCCCTATGTGGGATATGATGTCAGCATTTAAGGGGAATTAATATGCATAGTAAGCCCATTCGATGACATCGCAACAAGTTGCTGAAAAGAGTGAAAAATCATTGGGAGAAATGCTAGTGGTTGTGGTGCTCGTTGCGTTATTGATGGCGAGTTTTATTTTTTACTTTTTTAAACACCAAGGACAGTTAACACGAGCAGGCTTTGAATCAGTTAGTAACGTGTTTTCGGCGCGTGTAAACGGTATACATGCGCAATGGTTTATGGAGCTACAGCCGCAAAATATCACAATTGATAGTAGTACTGAAGGTGATAGTAAAATCGTTGTGCCCGTAAATGATGATGGTTGGGTTGATGTGCAGAACTCAGCGTTGCGGTGCCAAAGTATATGGCAGTATGTCATGGAATCACCGTTAATATATATGAAACAGCCTATTGGAGCGGTACTGGTTGAATCGCAAGGTGAACACTCGATAAGTTACTGTCAGTTTAGTTTACCTAGCGGTGAGTATTTCACTTATCAAAGTAATAATGGCAAAGTGAAGTTTCAGTAATCGCTAAAAGTTAGTAGTAGAGCTACGTATAATTACAACTAAGTAGGTGACTTTGCTAGTAATTCGTTGTTAGAATTAGTTATATCGTATATAAGTGAGGTTGGTATGAAAAAACAATCAGGTTTTACCTTAATAGAATTAGTTATCGTAGTCGTGATTTTAGGCTTTTTGGCTGTGACAGCAATCCCTAAATTTATCGATTTAACCGACCAGGCAAAACAAGCAAATATCGAAGGTATGGCTGGTGGTTATGCAACAGCTGTATCATTAGCTCGAGCGCAATGGGAAGCGGAAGGTCGTCCTAAAAATGCGAGCGATCAAAATAATGTTGATTATGATGGTACAACGTTATTTTTAACTAAAGAAGACAACACTACGACTCCGAAAATTAGACCAGGTTATGTTACAGGTTTATCAGATAATGGTGACACTTTAGGGGGATTAACAGCAAGTGACTGTGTTGATATATGGCGAAGCATTTTACAACAACCACCAGGTGTAACGAATACTTTAGCAACGTTAAATAATGATAACTCTTTGGATTACTTCGTTGCAAAATCAGGTACAGGCAGTAGTACTCTATGTCATTACTATCTGAAAGAATCGCTAAACAAAGATAGCAATAATAATTTTACTAACCCAGGTGTTTTAACAACTGTAGGTAATAGCTTTACATATCAACCAGCTGATAGCTCAGTAGTGGTTTACATTAATAATAATTAATTCTTGATTAATAATAGAAGGTTCATTTTATGAAGAAGTTAGCAAATAATAGTTTTAATCAGCAAAAAGGTTTTACCTTAATTGAGCTAGTGGTCGTTATTGTAATTTTAGGTATTTTAGCGGCGACTGCTGCCCCTAAGTTTATTAACTTACAAGACGATGCTAGAACTGCAACTTTACAAGCTGTAAAAGCAGCAATGCAATCTGCAGGTACTTTAATTCACAGTAAGTCGTTAATTAAAGGCAACCAAGATACTGCAGCAGGTGCTAATGTTGATGTTGTTGTAAACGGTACAACAGTAGATATTAATTTTGGTTACCCGTTAGCTGATTACACGAGCGAAGCCGGAGCTTGGACTGATTTAATAGAAGTAGCAGCTGATTTTGATTCAGGTGTTGTTGGAGGCTCTTTTGTTGTATATCCAGATGGACAATCTGCTCCTGCAGCCATTCCTGCGTCGCCATACGCAGCGACAGCAACTTCTAATTGTTTTGCCTTTTATACACAGCCTACAGCAGCTGGAGCTGTGCCAAATATTCAAGTAGTCGATTGTTTATAAATAGTATTTAGTAATATATTGAAAAGGAGAGCGATGCTCTCCTTTTTTGTTTGTACAAAACACATTTAGGTTTATAACGGTCGATAAATTGTTAAATTCTCTATATTATGATGACTATTGAATTGATAATTCAAATAAGTTGCTAGTACTATTCAATTTTTTGTTATTTGCAGATTTATATTAAAGGCTAAATAGAATGAAAGCGAAAGGATTTACTTTAATTGAGCTTGTGGTTGTTATTGTTATTTTGGGTATTTTGGCTGCGGTCGCTGCACCTAAGTTTATCAATTTATCAGCAGAAGCAAGAACGTCGACATTACACGCTGTAAAAGCAAGTATGCAAGGGGCTGCAGGACTTATTTATAGTAAATCTTTAGTAAAAGGTAATCATAAAGAAATTAACTCTACTGTTACAATTTCTGATGGTAACGAACTAAGAATAAGATATGGTTACCCTCGTGCTAATGAGCCTGAATGGAAGCGATTAATTGATGTGGATGAAAATTTCAAGTATAAAACTTTTGGCACCAGCTCTTTAAATGTTTTAGTTATTTATCGCAACGATTCACCTGAACCTACTAATGCTGGTAGCCCTTGTATGGTTTATTATTTAGAGCCGACAAATCCTAATACCCCTCCTAGATATGAATTAAATGATTGTGAGTAAAATATTTCAAAATTAATTTGGTGATAACGTGAATATAATAAAGCTGCGACGTGTTTCATTGCTGACAGTTAATCGAGGGTTCACCCTTATAGAATTAATTATTGTTATCATTATTTTGGGGATTCTGTCAGTTACTGTTGCCCCTAAATTTTTCACTTCATCTGGTTATTCCGAATTTACTTATCGTAGCGACGTTATTGCCAAGTTACGTTTAATTCAAACGCGTGCAATGCAACAAGTTAATGAATCTTGCCACCGTGTTAAAGTTACTAGTAAACAGTTAGGGAAAGTAGATTGTAGCCCTGATGCAACATTTGTAGATCAAAAATTACAACGAGCGACGGTAGTCGCGGTTGATATTAATGATAATGTCTCATTTAGCCCAGGAGGCCTAATATTTGATTTTAATAGTTACGGGAAACCTTTTATCAACGATGTTAATAGCAAAATAGAAATTACTATCACAGGCGAGCAATCGTTGGTTATTGTGGTTGAGTCGGAAGGGTATATTCATGCTCAATAAAGTACGCCTTAGGCTTCACCATTTTACTGCCTTTAATATATCACGTGGCTTTACTCTAGTTGAAACCATAGTCGGTATAGTTGTGTTGTCGATAGCGTTCACTATATTCACTTCCTTGATTTATCCTTTAGCGAATCAAAGTGCTGAGCAAGTTCATCAAATTCGTGCTGCCGAACTTGGTCAGTCGATGCTCAATGAAATATTTGGTAGAGCTTTTGATGAAAATTCAGATATGTCGGGAGGAGTTTATCGCTGTGGTGAAGATCGAAATGGTGATGGCTTAGTTAAACCTGAAAATGGGGAGACTTGCTCAACAGCGATAGGACCTGATAACTTAACCGTAAGTACAAAGGAAACTAGAAGCTCTTTTGATGACGTTGATGATTACGATACTCAAGATAACTTCATTCAAGCAGTAAATGCAATTGGTGAAAGAATTGATGACACTTATATTAACTATGAAGTCATGATTGAGGTGATTCATGATGGTAATTATGATGGAAATCCTGATAGTGACTTTTCTACGGCAAAACTTATTACAGTAACGATAAAAACTCCTCTAGATATTGAATATATATTTTCCGTTTATAAGGTTAACTTCTAATGCAAGCGCCATATAAATATAAAGGTTTCACCTTAATTGAAATGGTGACCGTTATTGTTATTTTAGGAATTTTGGCAACCAGTGTTACGTCATTTATCCGTTTTGGTACTCAAGGATACACCGATGCTGTGGATCGTGATGAATTAATTTCAACAGCACGCTTTGTTATTGAACGGCTCAATCGAGAGGTAAGGAATGCTTTACCTAATAGCATTCGAGTTACTAAAGACGATACTATGCAATGCTTGGAATATGTACCTATTGTAAACAGTGTTGTTTATCTTGATATTCCTGTTGCACCTGATGTTGCTAGTAATAGTCTCGATGTTATGATGCTAGAAGCTTTACCTCCAACATCAGTTAACTTTATATCAGTTTATGCTCTTAATAGTGCTGATATCTATAATAGAAAGGCTGGCGTTATAGCCGAATTTAATAATATATCACTTAATGCCGATCCAACTTTGCCATCGATTATAACCCTCTCTACAAGTACTTTGTTTGAAGCTGAATCTCCAACAAGTAGGTTATATTTGATTGATAAGCCTATTGCTTATTGCTTAGTTGGCCGCTCGTTATATAGGTATAATAATTATAGCTACTCTAATGAAAATACACCGATATTTGATGGTGAAAATCGTAGTCTAATGGCCGAGTATTTAGCGAACGATATTGATATAGATGAGGAACAGCCATTTAAGGTCGAACCTGTAACTCTGCGACGTAATGGTATAGCACTAGTGAGACTAATATTTAGTCTCAACTTAGAAGAGATAGTTTTTAGTAACGAAATTCAGGTACCAAATGTTCCATAATAAGCAATATAAAATAGCTAAATTGCCTTGCAATATGCAAGGCAATTTCTATAGTCGAGGGAGTGCGTTAGTTATTGCAATATTTGTTATTATTGTAATGTCGTTACTTGGCGCGGCTTTAGTAAAAATGATGGAATCGAGCCAAGAGAACGTTGTTTACGAAGTGCTTGGTACCAGAGCCTATGCTGCAGCACAAACTGGTGTGCAATGGCAATTAGGCAAGTTATTTCCAATTGGTTCACCAGCTAGAGCGTGTAGTGATGTTAGTCAAATACCGCCGCCAATTGAACTGGCAAAAGGTTTTGAGGGGTGCAGAATTGTTAGCCCGATAAAATGTAGTGATTTCTCACACCAAGGTGTTATTTATTATACAGTTACAAGTACAGGGCAATGTGATCTTGATGGAGAGTCAACCTCTAGAGTTATAGAAGTAGAAGCTCGAAGTATTCAGTAATAGTAATGCTGTAAGTATTTTTTACAGTGATGCACTGTAGTAACATGTCAATATATTTAACTTGCTGTTTTTAAATGTTTTATTTTGATTGGCTTATAACTTGCTTGTGTTGTGATAGATGTGCTGTTTTTCATTAATTGAGGTTTATGATGATCAATTCAACCCTAAAATTTATTTCTGTATTATGCTTCTTCCTAACAAGTAGTGTTTTTGCTGGGTATATTACTACTGATTTAGCGGAAGACACGTATATTACTTACAAAGGATATGATTGGACTTGGGCGTCTTCAGTTAACATAACAAATTATGAAAAAAGTGATTTTTTTACTGGTGAATTGGTAAGTAATACCTTTGAAGATGCAAGTGTTCACTCTGGTTGGATGAGTTTTTCTGCGGGAAGTGAGCTGGATGTTATTTTTCAAGAATTGACTCTTTCAGATTTTTTGGATGGTGATGTAGCAATTCAGTCTTTTGCGTATTGGAATTCATTTTTTGAAGAGGTTGATACTGTTTTCCAAGTTGGCCATGTCGATTTTAATGTTTTGGAATTTGCTCTTCGAAGTGGTGTAAAAGATGACACTGGCTTATTTGAGAATAATGAAACCTTCTATGTTCGTGCTTCTGCTCCTACTGATGTTCCTGAGCCAACAACATTATTCATTTTCGGCGCCGCTTTATTAGGTTTAGGCATTCGTAAAAAGATGACTAAATAGCAAGCAAATTGATTTTCTTAAAAACCCCGCTTTGAGCGGGGTTTTTGCTTTTCGAATATTGATATTGGCACAAGCTAATTCAATTTCTACATGTTCCCCTCTTTCGCGCTAGAATAAGCTATAACATTCAATGACTTTTCAAGTATGATATGATTAGTTAGATTATTGCTATTGTTTTAAGTGTCTAATTTTTGGGGTGAAGATTGTAGTTATGAATTTATCTAAATTTATTGTCGCTTGCGCTGGAATCGCACTCTTATTACTTTCAAATTATTCTTTTTCTGCACAATGTTCAGCGATATTTCCTGATGTAATTGCCACGCATGGTAATGGTGTTGGCAATAGCCAAATTAATTTTGGTTTCAATGCCAGACTTATTAATAATCCTGATACTGAGTTGTCGACTCGTCGCGTAAGCCATAACTCTGGTTCTAATATTAATACTTGCGGTGGTGCAAATTGTACGGCGTCTAATACTTCTGCTGAAACGACAAGCATTAGCTTTGTGCGCGGTGGTGGCACAATTGATGTAAATCCAGGTTTTAATCAAACAATCACATTTGGCACCACTTCAGTTAATAATTACGATCAAGTTAATGCCAGCTCTCAAGCAACATTAAATTTCAGCACTGGCCATAATGTTTATTATTTTGAACGTTTGGCATTGGGATCTGACAATGTATTAAACCTATTGGCGGGTAAAACGTATTATTTCAGACAATTCTCCGTAGGCTCTAACACAAGGGTTAATGTTGTTGGTTCTGGCACCGCAATTGTTTATGTTGATTCAGGTGTGAGTTTTTTGTCATCAAGCAAAATTAATTCACCAGGTGTCAATCAAAGTGGCGATGCCAGCAACCTCGTCATGCATGTGAATGGTAATGTCACGCTGAATAGCCAAAGTACATATTCGGGTGCCTTATACGCAAATGATATTGACTTTAATTCACCGAGTTACTTATTTGGTGTAGCCTCAGGCCGGCGAGTTAATCTTAATTCTAACGCAATTCTAACCTACGACAATAACGTTTTTAATGCCGATTTTGGCGAAGTTTGTGACTCAGCAATAAACCAAGCGACGCCTATAGCAAACTTTAAATTTGATGAAACGGAATATGGTGATGTTTCGGGTGAAGTAATTGATAGTATTGGGACATTTCACAGTCGTGCGAAATTAGCACAACCCGTTGATGGTAAAGTTTGTCGTGCGCTTGATTTAACCACTACAGGTACAAGTGATTACGTAGTTCTCAACGAAGGGCTATTAGATAATAAACGAGAATTTAGTGTTTCTTTATGGGCTAAAACGGCAAAAACAAGTAATCAAAGTTTTCTCTCTGGTGCGACTTCAGGCAGTTTTAATGAATTGATTATGTGGTTTCCACAGCACCGACAATTTACGCCTTATTTGCAAAATGGCTCAAGTGGCAGTTTAACGACGTCTTCTATCGCTGGTGATACATGGCGACATATTGTTTGGACTCATGGCAATAATCAAAGTTGTCTATTTATTGACAAAGTATCGCAAGGTTGCGTAAATCAAACCACCAGCACGCTTGATATTCAAAGTCTGATTTTAGGTCAAGAACAAGATAATGTTGGGGGAGGTTTTTCTTCTTCACAAGCATTCGATGGCTTAATTGATGAGTTAGTGGTTTTTGATGAAATTATTCAGCCAGGACAAATTGAGCAAATTTATGACTACCAAAACCAAGGGTTGGGCCTTAATGGTGAAACTATTGCTTGTCCTGCTATTCCACCACCAGCATTTGTTGCGCCAATAGCTAATTTCAAATTTGATGAAATAGAATATGCTGATGTTGATGGTGAAGTAATTGATAGCGTCGGCACATTTCATAGTCGCGCAAAAGCGTCTCAACCAATTGATGGCAAGGTGTGTCGAGCGATTGATTTATCTGCAACAGGTACCAGTGATTATGTCATGCTTGATAAAGATGTCTTAAGTGGCAAACGTGAGTTTTCAGTGTCAGTTTGGGCTAAAACTGCGAAAACGAGCAACCAAAGTATACTCTCTGGGGCGGTTAATCGAAGTAACAATGAATTGATTATGTGGTTCCCTCGGGATACACGTTTTACGCCGTTTTTACAAAATAGACAAAACGGTACCTTAACCGTTGACTCTATCGCAGGTGACACATGGCAGCACGTAGTTTGGACGCATGGCAAAAACAAAAGTTGTTTATTCATTGATAAAGTTGCTCAGGGTTGTGTTAACCAAACAACCAGTACTTTAGATATAGCGAGTTTAATATTAGGGCAAGAGCAAGACAGTGTTGGTGGACGATTTGATTCATCGCAGGCATTCAATGGTTTGTTAGATGAATTGGTTATTTATGACAATGTTATAGGCCAAGCGCAAATAGATCAAATATACGATTATCAAAATAATGGCTTAGGCTTAGATGGGCAACCACTTGCTTGTGATAATGAAATAATAGCGCAATATTCTATGGAACAAAATTCGTGGAATAATACTGTTGCAGAAGTTATTGATGAAACAGGAAATTATAATGCTAGAGCCAAAAATGGTGCTTTCACCGCAAGTAGTTTGCCTGCATTAGTGGGGAATCCTGGCACATGTAGGTACGGGACTTTTGATGGCAATAATGACTATGTTGAATTGCCAAGCAATTTTGAAAACTTACAAGATAGCTTCACTGTTACTGCTTGGATCAACCCCAAGAATTTAGATAGTGGCTCGCGTATTTTCGCTGATGATGAAAGAAACCAAGGCGGTTATGCGCTTAGTTTAAGCGACCAAAACAATGGTAATGGCCATTTGCGATTTTATTCTCGTAGTGTTCGTCCTGTGTCGCTAGACAGTCCACGTAACACTATCTCAGCGAATACTTGGCACTTTGTCGCTATGGTTCATAATAAAGCAAATAAAACTCGACAAATTTATGCGATTGAGCAATCTGATACTAGCAGCAACTATTTGCGCGCAAGTGGCACTTATTCTGGTAATTGGGGAACTGATTCTGGGCCTGCAACCATTGGCGGTGAAACTGATAATGGTGAGTCAAATAATCGATTTGCCGGAAATATTGATGAAGTACATGTTTTTAAAGGCGCGTTAAGTGCTGCAGAAATTGAAAAAGTTCGCAAAAAAACACACCCTTGCGCCGAACCTGTAATACATCATTATGAAATAGTACATGATGGCAATGGCTTAACGTGTGCTGCAGAGCCAATTACAATTAAAGCATGTACCAATAGTGATTGCTCAAGTTTGAGTACTGAGTCAGTTAGTTTAGATTTTCAAGTAAATGGAGTGACTAAAGCGCCAGTTACATTCACCGGCAGTACTGATCTAAATAATCCTACATTTAGTTTTAATCATACCACCGCTGAAACTGTTGCTTTGTCTATTGCTAATGCTACGGTTAATGCCAGCAATGTGTTTGAGTGTTCTGGGGTTGGTAGTAATTGTGATATGACATTTGATAACGCGGGCTTTCTCTTGGATATAAACTCCGGCCTTAATGCAATGTCATGTGCTGAAACAAGTTTTGTTATTAGAGCCGTAAAAGAAAGTGATAGTGGGGTTAGCTGTGCCCCCGCTTTTACAGGGAGTCAGTCGATTAATTTTGTTTTTGATCGAGTTAGCCCGACCACGCAGAATGCGAGCGATAAATCGACAGTGCCTACCTTAGCGGGAGCCGATATGGAACCAGCAGGTGAGATTACTAATAGAAGCATTACTTTTGATAATAACGGTGAGGCAGTTTTGCCGATTCAATATAATGAAGCTGGTCAGATAAGTTTGGAAGTCAGTGAAAAAACCTTCTCTGGTGTGTCAGCAACGACGTTACAAAAAGCTTTTCAGCCGACTTATCTGAAAGTCTCTACATTACTAACCTCTTCTGACCATACGGGCAGCGTTACAAAGAAAGCTGGAGAGAATTTTGAGGTGAATGTAACTGGCCATTGTTCGGCTTCTGCTGTTGCTCTTCAAAATAAGCATGTAATAAATTACCAACCACAATCAAGTACAGCTATAGAATTATCTGTACAACAGCAAGCACCAACAAATAGCTTTGGAAAGCTGAAAACGACCAATTCTGATGAAATTAATGCAACTGATAATTCAACAATTTCATGGGCGAAAATAAATGAATCGAATTTAACATTTAATGCTAAATATAGCGAAGTTGGCATTATTGGAATAGCAGCTCAAGATACCAGCTATTTTGATGGAGAAATCAATTATAATGAAAGTGAACAAGGGTATACGACTGTAGGGCGGTTTATACCTTATGAATTTAAGATTGATGAGGACTCTTTTGTTGATGGTATTCTTCGTAATCAAAATGGTAGTGATTTCGCGTATACTGGTGAGCTTCAATCAACATTAGCGACGGAAACTGTTGGGGCAATATCCTATGCGACAGATATGCAACCAGAGTACTCTTTTTCTGCAATAAATAAAGCTGGAGGTATTACTGGAAATTATACTGGCGATTTTATGATGCTTGATAAAAGCAGTTTTACAATAATATCGCCAATAAAAGACCTGGGTCGTATAGATAAAGCTATAGACACCGATTTAACTGCTAACTTAATCATAGAGAATAATAATATTACTGAAGAAAATGGTGTGATTACCTTTAAGTTTAGTAATGAAATTAATAGCAGAGATAATTATGCCTATACCCGTAATTCAGCATCTTTAATAAGTAATTATCCGGCAAGCATTGCTTTACAGGTAAAGTCAATCATTGATGGAGATTTAGTAAATGCAGTGGATCCAGAGCCTGATGAGCTTATTTCTCCTGGCTTATTTACTTTAAATCCAAGTGGCGTTGAAATACGCTTTGGCCGTTGGAATATTGAAAGTACTTATGGTCCAGAAACAAGTGATTTACCCCTACCTATGAGTGTTCAGTATTGGGACGGTAATCAGTTTGTGATTAATACTTTAGATAATGTGACGCCATATGATGGCAGTGATTCCGATAATTATGAAAAAGATAATGATGGTTTATCACCTAAACTAAACACTGGGGTTGTTAGTGTTTCTGATGCTGGCCCAAGTTTTTCGTCAGGTCTAGGTCAATTGTTGTTATCTAAGCCAAGTGATGGCTCACAAGGGCAAATTCGAATCATATACAGTGATGTTCCATCTTGGTTAAAGTTTAACTGGGATACTGTAGACGACGGAAGTGATGGTAATATTTTTGATGATAACCCATCAGGGGTTGCAACTTTCGGCCTCTATCGCGGCAACGACCGAATTATCTCTTGGCGTGAAGTAACGAACTAGGTAGTAGCTCCTATTCTTAATGGATAATATTAACCTTCACTTGGTTGATATTATCCAATTTTGAGTCTTTCACTAAAAATTCTTAAATTTTCGTTATATTTCTATCATTCTAACAACACAAACGTTAAAGTCTGCGGTATGATAGCCAGTTAATAACACTATTTTATGCGCAAGCGAACGCTAACTTGCCTATCGATAACCCTATATTTTGGCAATTTGTTGCCTAGGTGATGTTTAAAGGACATTTCGACAATATGTTTAAGAAATTACGCGGCATGTTTTCTAACGATTTATCAATCGACTTAGGAACAGCAAATACCCTGATTTATGTAAAAGACCAAGGCATTGTATTAAACGAGCCTTCTGTTGTAGCTATTCGTCAAGATCGCGCCGGTGGCTCTAAAAGTGTTGCTGCCGTAGGTGCTGCTGCAAAACAAATGTTGGGTCGTACACCGGGCAATATTGAAGCGATTCGTCCGATGAAAGACGGTGTAATTGCTAACTTTTTTGTTACCGAAAAAATGCTGCAATATTTCATTAAACAAGTGCACAGCAATAACTTTTTACGTCCAAGCCCACGTGTTTTAGTGTGTGTGCCTTGTGGTTCTACACAAGTTGAACGTCGTGCCATTCGTGAATCAGCGCTAGGTGCTGGTGCACGTGAGGTTTATCTAATTGACGAACCAATGGCTGCAGCAATAGGTGCTGGCATGCCAGTATCAGAAGCAACCGGGTCAATGGTGGTTGATATTGGTGGTGGTACGACAGAAGTTGGTATTATTTCATTAAATGGTGTGGTTTATTCTTCATCTGTGCGCATTGGTGGTGATAAGTTCGATGATGCCATTATTAACTATGTTCGTCGTAACTTTGGTAGCTTAATTGGTGAAGCAACAGCTGAGCGCATTAAGCATGAGATTGGTTCTGCCTATCCAGGTGAAGAGTTGGTTGAAATTGAAGTACGTGGCCGAAACTTAGCCGAAGGTGTTCCACGTAGCTTTACCTTAAATTCCAATGAAATCTTAGAAGCATTACAAGAGCCATTAACCGGCATTGTAAGTGCAATTATGGTTGCACTTGAGCAGTCTCCTCCGGAACTCGCTTCTGATATTTCAGAACGTGGTATGATACTAACGGGCGGTGGCGCACTATTAAAAGATTTAGACCGCTTATTAATGGAAGAGACAGGTATTCCTGTTGTTGTTGCTGATGACCCATTAACTTGTGTTGCTCGTGGTGGCGGTAAAGCCATTGAAATGATTGATATGCACGGCGGCGATCTATTTTCGTACGAATAAGTATTATTCATAAATGAATCCAATTTTTAAACATGGACCTTCCCCACAGCACCGACTTGTTTTGGTGCTGTTTTGTTCTGCATCATTAATATTTTTCGACCATAAAATGAATAGTTTCGAGTCTGCTCGTGGCTTTTTGCAGTCTATGGTTAGTCCGCTTCAATATTTGGCTACTGCACCTAAGCAGATGATGAATTGGGCGGCAGAAAATATTGTTACCCGTCGGCAGTTAATTGCTGATAACGAGCAGTATAAAATTAATGAATTAGCGTTTCATGAACAGGCCTTACAACTAGAAATTGTCAAAAAAGAAAATGAGCGTTTACGAGCATTACTTGCTTCGCCGTTACGTGGTGATGCTAAAAAAATGGTTGCTGAAATTCTTAGTGTTGATAGTGATCCTTATACACATCAAGTGGTGATTAATCGTGGTGCTAATGATGGTGTATTTGAAGGTCAAGCGGTTATTGACGATGACGGTATTGTTGGTCAAGTACTTCATGTAGGTACCACGAGTAGTCGTGTGTTGTTAATCACAGACGTTACTCATGCAATTCCAGTGAGAATAAGCCGAAATGGTGTGCGTTTAATTGCAAGTGGTGTCGGTGTTATTGACAGTTTAACCCATAATCATGTTCCTCACAGCACAGATATTCGTGTCGATGATATGTTGGTTACTTCAGGCTTAGGCGGAAAATTCCCCGAAGGCTACCCTGTTGCCAAGGTTTCTTCAGTTGTACAGAATGAGTCGCATGCTTTTGCTCGTATTCAAAGCCAACCTGTAGCAAAAATTGACCGACTGCGTTACGTGTTATTGCTCTGGCCTGAGCAAGATGAAGCATTTGCCAGTAAAAACTTAGTCGATGCACCAGTTAGTGAAGGTAAAAGTGAATGAGCCTTTCTAGTTATTTAATTATTTTATTAACGTTTTTAGTGGCACTTATGGCGAGCATTATGCCGTTACCATTGAGTGTTGACGCATTTCGCCCTGATTGGGTGTTAGTAGTCTTACTTTATTGGTGTTTGGCATTACCAACGAGAGTCAATGTAATCACAGCATGGGTAATGGGCTTTATACTTGATGTTTTACTTGGTTCAACGTTAGGTGTTCATGCTGGTGCTATGGCTATTTCGGTTTATATTGTTGCTGGAAACTTTCAGAAAATTCGTAACTTTTCAGTATGGCAACAAGCGATGATCGTTGGTGTGCTGTCGGCGCTTTATCATTTAATTGTGTTTTGGCTGCAACGTTTTTTAACGGATGCGATTTTTCTGCCGAGTTATTTATACCCAGTACTCACTACAATTGTCTTGTGGCCGTGGGCTTTTTTGTTGTTACGAAAAATAAGACGAAACTTTCGAATCAAATAGCATGTCTAATACCTTAATACTGGCGTCACAGTCGCCACGTCGTAAAGAGTTGTTGTCGCAACTAGGATTTCAATTTCAATGTTGCCCAGCAGATATTGATGAAAGCATTATCGAGAATGAGATGGCGGAGCAATATGTCGCACGTTTGGCACTAGAAAAAGCCAATGCCGTTGCGCAGCGTTGTAATGAAAACGATGCAGTGGTTTTAGGCTCAGATACTAGCGTGGTATTTCAAGAACATATTTTGGGTAAACCTGAGTCGTTAGAAGATTGCCTCGCTATACTGAGTATGTTGTCAGATAAATCACATCAAGTCTTAACTGCCGTTGCGGTTGTGCAAGGTAAACGATGTAAAGTTGACGTTGTAAGCACAGAGGTTAAGTTTAAGAAATTATCAACGAATGAAATTATTCGTTATTGGCACACCGGCGAACCTCAAGATAAAGCTGGCGCATATGGAATTCAGGGTATTGCCGGACAATTTGTGAAACAAATTCAAGGTAGTTATTCTGCTGTGGTCGGGTTACCTTTGTATGAAACAGCCCAATTACTATCTTCTTTTGGTGTGAGTTCGGCACTAACACAAGAATAATCAACAGTTATAAATAGGACTTCAAATGAGCGGTGAGTTACTGATCAATGTTACGCCGAGTGAAACACGAGTGGCACTTATTGAAAATGGTTCGTTGCAAGAAGTTCATGTTGAACGAGAAGCTCGTCGCGGTTTAGTTGGAAATATTTATTTAGGTAAAATTATTCGCGTGCTGCCCGGTATGCAGGCAGCCTTTGTTGATATTAATTTGGGTAAAGCTGCATTCTTACATGCCTCAGATATCAACTCGAAGCTTATTCTTAAAGAAGAAAACAATAATAGCGATCACGTGCCTGACATCCGTAGCTTAGTGCATGAAGGCCAATACATTGTTGTACAGGTGGTGAAAGACCCTATTGGCACTAAAGGCGCTAGATTAACCACTGATATTACCGTTGCTGCCCGCTTTTTAGTGTTAATGCCAAATGCCAGCCATGCAGGAATCTCACAACGTATTGACGACCCTGCAGAACGTAACCGTTTGAAGTCAATCGTTACGCCATATTGTGGTGATGATCATGGCTTTATTGTTCGCACTGCTGCAGAAGGCGCAGGTAAAGAAGAGCTAGAGCATGATGCCGAGTTTCTCCGTCGTGTTTGGACAAAAGTTATTGAGCGAAAAGAACGTAAGCAAACCAAAGACCCTATTTATCAAGATTTATCATTAGCTTTTAGGATGTTACGTGACTTTGTTGGCGTGTCATTAGAGCGTATTCGTGTCGATTCCAAACTAACCTATGAGCAATTAGTCGAATTTACTACTGAATTTGTACCTAATTTAACGCCTGTACTTGAGTCATATCCTGGTGAGCGACCAATATTTGATTTGTTCGATGTTGAAAGTGAAATACAGCGCTCCTTGCATCGAAAAATAGAACTTAAATCTGGCGGCTATTTGATCATAGATCAAACCGAAGCCATGACCACCATAGATATAAATACTGGTGCCTTTGTTGGCCATCGTAATTTAGAAGAAACTATATTTAATACCAATATTGAAGCGACATTGGCTATTGCACGACAATTAAGGTTACGAAATCTTGGTGGTATTATTATTGTTGATTTTATTGATATGAATAATAAAGATCATCAACGTCGTGTTTTACATAGCTTAGATGTAGCAATGTCGCGAGATAATGTTAAATACAGCTTATCTGATTTTTCCGCACTTGGTTTAGTGGAAATGACTCGCAAACGCACGAGAGAAAGCTTAGAGCATATTTTATGTGGTGAGTGTGAAGTGTGCCATGGTCGCGGCTATGTTAAAACGGTTGAGACTGTTTGCTTTGAAATATTACGAGAAATTGTTCGGGTAAATCGTGCTTACGATGCCGATAAGTTTATTGTTTATGCTTCATCATCGGTTAGCGAGTCATTAATTAATGATGAGTATCATAATCTTGCTGAACTAGAGGTGTTTATTGGCAAGCAAATTAAGATACAAACTGAAAACATGTATAATCAAGAGCAGTTTGACGTAGTAATGATGTAGCTACAGTTTTCATTGCTAACGGAGATAATTAAGGTTTGACGAAAAAATAATGAGTGTTTCAGCAGTACTAAATAGATGGTTAAAGCGTCTGTATAAACTTCTAGCAATTGTGCTAGTGGTTTTTGCTGTGCTTATTAGTACTTTGCGCTTATTTTTGCCTTACGCTCATAATTACCGAGAAAATGTTGAGAATTATCTAAATACTACTTACAACACCAACATTGCTATAGGCTCATTTACTATGGGCTGGCAAAAGTCTGGTCCAAGTTTGATTGTGCAGCAGGTAGAGTTGTTATCAAGTGCTGACGCAAAAGTCTATATTGACAGTTTAGAAGTGGAAGTTGATTTTTGGGGCAGTATTCGCGCTCAAAAATTAGTGACGCAAGACTTCGCTATAGTCGGTGCAGAGTTAGAATTTGAACAAACGCTAACAAAAGCTGATGAAAATCCAGCTGAGCAAACAAGTGCTAATACTCAAGATGAAAATCGCGCTTTCATCGATAATTTATCGTCGATTTTACTTGAGCAAATATCACGTTTTTCTATTCGAGATAGTCATGTTTTATATCGTACTATAGCAGGTGTGCGAGCGTTTACTATCAATGATATGTCATGGCTTAACGCTGATGAAAACCATAGAGCTTACGGTACTGTGATAGTGGATGGTTTAAGTTCGAATAACTTAAAAGTACTACTCGACTTTCACGGCAATACTTTTGATAACCTTACCGGACAAGCATACCTTGAAGCAAATGAGCTCAATATTACACCTTGGCTTGGGCGGGTATTAGCTATTGATGACGAAAATACGCATTCTTCAATAAATTTTAAAACTTGGCTTAATGTTAACGCGGGAAAACCAGAATTTATTCAATTTGCTTTAGGGCATAATGAAATTAGCTGGCAGCACGATAATAGCGAACAAACCTTTGAAATAGATGGCGGTGATATTCAAATCAATACCATTGATGAGCTAGTTTATAACGTAACAACATCACCGATAACTATTAAACGTAATGGCCAGCAAACAGACCAAATTACTTTACTAGCAAATGTTAATAGAGAAAATGTAAATGGCTACTTAAGCGGCTTTGAATTGGCGAGTCTTCAGGGCGTTTTTCCTTTGCTTTCTAACGATCACGGATTAGAAGGTTTATTGGCAGAGCTTGCGCCAACGGGGCGAGTTGAAAATATATACTTTGAAAATAGTCATGGTGATATTGCGATTTCAGCCAATTTTAACAATATAGATAGCCATTTTAGTAACGGCATTCCTGGGATTGACAACGTCAGTGGTGAACTCATATATCAAGGGGATAAGTTACACATCGCTTTAAATGCTCATGACGGCGCGCTTGATTTTGACAAGCATTTCAAACTGCCAATTCAATATAGCCAATTAAGCACTGATATCTATGCACAGTTTTCTGACGATAGTTGGCAGTTTTCTGCTGAAAATGTTGAATTTTCCTCATCTGAAATTACCTTAACCGCCGATGTTCAAGTTAATAGCGAGGCTGAAAAACCGGTAACTATGGCGCTATTGGCGAGTGTTAGTGACGGTGACGCGAAATTTGCTGAGCATTATTATCCGCATTTACTAATGGGTGATGATCTTGTTGATTACCTCAATGGCGCGATTGTTGATGGTAAAGTTGAGCAAGCACTAGTGTTATTTAATGGCCCACTGCAAAGCTTTCCATTTAATAATCATGAGGGGATTTTTGTCGTTGATGCTGAATTGTCGCAAAGCACCTTTATTTTTGATCCTGAATGGCCAGCAATTGACAACTTTGCTGCTAACCTAAATTTTACCAATAACAGCATGTTGATTACGGGCCGAGGTGGCTCATTATCAGGTGTAGATGTCACTGGCGTTGAAGCTGCAATAGTCGATTTGTCAGATGAGCAAATATTAACGGTTGATGCTAATTTTTCTAATACTGACCCTAAGTTAGTTGCGGCATTAATGGATGCTAGCCCAATGCAAAGCTCAGTTGGTGCCACACTTGAACAAGTGGTTGTAGATGGGGATATTAGCGGTGACTTTTCTTTAATATTGCCATTAAACGACACTGACGCTGTTGTTGCAAAAGGACAAGTTAACTTTCACGACAACAAAGTAGCCTTGCAGGCGCCAAGAATGGACTTTGTTCAGGTTAATGGCATGTTGGAATATCATAATGACATTATCAAAGCTGACAACGTAAACCTAAATTGGCGTGGTTTACCTTTGGCGCTTAATGTTTTAGCAGAGCAAAAAACTGAACATTACCTTGTTGCTATTGAAACACTGGCTCAATGGCAAGAGCAACAATGGCAAGCACAAGTTCCAGCAGATTTGATCAAATATGCAAATGGCGAATTAAACTGGCAAGGGCAATTAGCACTTAAGATCAGCGACAATGATTTTAGTTATGATTATCAGGTTAGTTCGGATTTAAACAATATCAATTTATCGTTACCTGAGCCTTTTAGTAAATCGGCTACAGATAATATTGCGGTGAGTATTCACGCCTTTGGCGATGATGCTAATAGTACCATTACCGCTGAAATTGCAAATAATGTCGATTTTTATGGTTTGCTTGACCATCAGCAAACTAGCTTCTCGTTGGCCCATTTAGTTTTAGGTAAACAACAATTGTGGTTACCAACTAAAGGCTTTCATATCACTGCCGATTTGGCGTCAGCTGACTATGATCAATGGCAACCTTTGGTATTAGACATATTAGCTGCTACTGAGACTGAGCCTGTTGATAGCAAAGCATTACAAACAGATAACAATAGCACTATTGAGACGTCTGCTCAGCTACTATTGTCAGCGCCAAATAAAATTAATGGCCGTATAGGTAATTTATTAGTTTATGGTCAGAATTTTACTGATCTTGATTTTGATATTACACCAGAAACAAATTGGTGGTTATTAAATGTAAATGCTAAAGAGGCTAGAGCCAGTGCTAAGTTTTATCCAGATTGGCACCAGCAAGGTATCGATGTTGATATCGACTTTTTACAGTTAGCAGAGCAACAGCAATCAACCGTGATTGAAAAAGACAACAGTGGGGTTGCCCCTGTATCGAGCGCTGATATTGGTGAAAGAGCTGTTGGGATTAATAGCGAAGGTTCGTCTGCGGAAAGTACGGAGAGTGTCGTTCCAACGGTCAATATTGCCAGTAAAGATGAAGTATTAGCCATTGACCAACAACTCAATAATGAGATATTTACTAATATGCCCGCGATGAAAGTGAATTGCGCTAGTTGTAAGTATGGCTTGTATGATTTTGGTGAAGTATCTTTCACCGTTGAACGAGAAAGTGAAGATACGCTGTTACTGAATAAGTTTACTGCTAAACGCGGTAAAACTAATATGGCCTTTGATGCCAGGTGGCAAAAAAATGAAACTGACTCGCTTACTAAAATTGTTGGTAATTTAAATGCTGATAATGTTGCCAGAGAAGTGGAAAATATTGGTTACGCTTCAAGCATCAAAGATAGTGGTGTTGCTATTAAATATGATGTTAGCTGGCAAGGCGGACCTCATGATTTTGCATTAGCAAGGTTCGATGGTGATCTTTCCGCTAAGTTTGATGATGGTTATTTAGCCGATGTCGACGATAAAGGCGTTCGCATTTTATCGCTGTTAAGCTTGCAATCTTTAGTGCGAAAGTTGAGCTTTGATTTTAGAGATATTTTTAGTGATGGTATGTTTTACCGAGAGCTAAAAGGTAGTTTTACCGTAAAAGATGGCGTTGCATATACCGACAGTGTTCGCATGAAAGGCACTGCAGGTGACTTAACCATTATTGGTAATACTAACTTAAATAATGGTGACCTCGACTATCGTATGTCATATAAGCCAAATTTAACCTCAAGTTTGCCTGTGCTTGCTTGGATCGCTACCTTGAATCCAGTTACATTTTTAGCGGGTGTTGCACTTGATGAAGTGATTACATCATCTGTTATTGCTGAAATTAAATTTGAAGTGACTGGTAATTTAGATGACCCACAATTTAAGCAAGTGAGTAAGAAAACACAAAATATTAGCGTTGGGCAATCAACGCCGCCGACCGTTGTTGATAATGCTCCAGATGAAAATTCGCCCACGGTTATTGAACAGCCAGAGCCAACTTTGCTGCCAAAAGACAACATTGATGGATAAGTCTGATGTTAACTAAAATGATGCCGTTATGCGCTGTGCAGATGTGCTCAAGTACAGATGTAGAGGAAAACCTTTCAGAAATTGAAAAACAGCTTTTAACGTTAGCTTATGAACCCCAGCAACTTGTGGTTTTGCCTGAGTGTTGCATGTTTTTCGGTGGAAAAGACACAGCCCAATTGTCATTAGCTAAAAAGCAAAAAGAGACGAAATCTCTGACCAGAAAATTATCGGCATTAGCTGTTAAATTCAATGTTTTTTTAGTTGCTGGCAGTATTCCTGTGTTATCAAAAGTTGCGGAGAAATTTACTAATACATGTATCGTGTTTTCACCAAATGGTGAGCAATTAGCTAGTTATGATAAGTTGCACTTATTTGATGTTGCCGTTGCTGATAACGCTAAAAATTATTGTGAGTCTCGCTATGCTTTAGCAGGCGAACAAACAACAGTTGTTGACATTGCTGGCGTTAAGGTTGGTTTGTCTATTTGTTATGACCTTCGTTTTCCTGAACTATTTAGGCAGTTAACGCAGCAGGGGGCAAAAGTTATTACTGTACCTAGTGCTTTTACCCGTGTAACGGGAG
The DNA here is from genome assembly GCA_913058245.1 of uncultured Colwellia sp. Taxonomy (GTDB): domain Bacteria; phylum Pseudomonadota; class Gammaproteobacteria; order Enterobacterales; family Alteromonadaceae; genus Cognaticolwellia. The sequence goes on along the minus strand of CAJXQJ010000009.1, from coordinate 62,766 downwards.
CTGCGCATTGGTTAACCTTGTTGCGAGCACGTGCGATTGAAAACCAAGTATATATTATTGCGGCCGGACAAGAAGGTGTGCATTTGAACAGCCGAGAAACATGGGGTCACAGTGTTATTATTAACCCTTGGGGTGAAATAATTGCGCAGCGCGATACTGGAAAAGGTATTATCTGTGCAGACTACAATGAACAAGAATTACTTAAGGTGCGCAATGCTATGCCTGTTGCTGCACACAATCGTTTTAATAATAAGTTGATGTCGTATGAATAATGTTGAGCAAGAGCTCTTAGCCAATAGTGAAATTGATCAAAGCACCTTAAAAAGTACCTTAGATAGTATTTATCAGCGTAATGTTGATTTAGCTGACTTATATTTTCAAGCCAGTAGCCATGAATCTTGGATGCTTGAAGATGGCATAGTAAAAGAAGGCTCATATAATATTGAGCGTGGTGTTGGTGTACGCGCAATCTCTGGTGAAAAAACCGGTTTTTCTTATTCTGATGACATATCACCATCAGCATTAAAAAAGGCTGCCGATGCTGCTAAAGGTATAGCGAATGCTGAAAAATCAGCTAGTGTGCAAGTTTTTGGTAGTAAGAGCTTACAAGTTAATAAAGAGCAATATAAAGCACTTGATCCATTAGCAAGTTTGCCGCAAGAGCAAAAAATTACCTTGCTTCATGAAGTTGAGGCGCACGCTCGTAGTGTTGATAAGCGCGTAAAACAAGTGATAGTTAATCTTTCAGGTGTTTATGAGAAGATTTTAGTAGCGGCAAGTGATGGTACTTATGCGACTGATATACGCCCTCTAGTTCGACTTAATTGTTCAGTATTGGTTGAAGAAAATGGCAAGCGAGAGCGAGCCAGTGCTGGTGGTGGTGCGCGTACTGATTATAGTTACTTTTTTGAACTTGAACACAACAAACCGCGCTATTTAACTTATGCGGAAGAAGCGGTTCGGCAAGCGTTAGTGAATTTAGTTGCCATTGATTCGCCAGCAGGTTTATTGCCGGTTGTACTTGGTGCAGGTTGGCCAGGCGTATTATTACATGAGGCAGTTGGTCATGGCTTAGAAGGTGATTTTAACCGTAAAGGTTCATCGGCATTTTCAGGCCGTGTAGGCCAACAAGTGGCGTCAGAGCTATGCACTATTGTTGATGACGGAACTATGGAAAATCGTCGAGGTTCATTAAGTATTGATGATGAAGGCACGCCAGGTCAATACAACGTCTTAATTGAAAAGGGTATTCTTAAAGGCTACATGCAAGATAAGCATAATGCTGGTCTGATGGACGTAAAGCCAACAGGTAATGGTCGACGTGAATCATATGCACATTTACCTATGCCACGTATGACTAATACTTATATGTTAGCAGGCGAACATAAACCTGAAGATATTATTAAGTCGGTTAAAAAAGGTATTTACGCACCTAATTTTGCAGGTGGGCAAGTGGATATTACTTCTGGAAAGTTTGTTTTTACTAGTTCAGAAGCTTACTTAATTGAAAATGGCGAAATTACCTCGCCAATTAAGGGAGCGACTTTGATAGGTAGTGGTCCGGAGGCAATGCAAAAAGTCAGCATGGTTGGTAATGATTTAAAACTTGATGCTGGTGTTGGTGTTTGTGGTAAAGATGGCCAAAGTGTGCCGGTTGGTGTTGGGCAACCGACCTTAAAAATTGATGAAATGACCGTTGGTGGTACACAGTAGCTAAAACCTAGAACATTAAATAATAAAAAAGCCCGTTAGGGCTTTTTTATTATTTAATGTTCTATAAACTGAAGTACTATTTTAGTCGAATACCGTTCGCTTCAATGGTTATTTTCCCTTTTTTTAGTAAATTGCCTACTGTAGCTTTAAAGGTTTTCTTACTTACGCCCAGAGTGCGTTTGATTAATTCAGGATCACTTTTATCGTGTAATGGACTAAAGCCATCATGCTCTGCAATATGTGCCAATAATTTATCGCTAAAGTCTTTTACCTTGCCTTCACCTGGACGAGTAAGTGACAAGTCAATTCGGCCATCTTCACGCACTTGTTTTATATAGCCTGTTATTTTTTTGCCAATGCGTAATGGTTTAAATATTTCATTATCGTAAAGTAGACCCCAGTGTAGGTCGTTAATAATAGCCTTAAAACCTAAGTCAGTTTTCGTACCTATGGTAAGTTTTACCTTATCCCATCGTTGATATTCAGCAGGCCAAATATCGATGAATTTATCGAGCTTGCTTGAAGCAACCAAACGATTGGTTTTTAAATCTAAAAATATTCGTACTAAATAATACTTACCAACTTCCATTTCATTGTGTTGCTGGTTGTATGGAACTAGTAAATCTTTCGGTAAGCCCCAGTCTAAAAATGCACCCATTTTATTTACTTGCACAACTTTTAGAGAAGCAAACTGATCAACTTCCGCGAGTGGTTTTTCAGTTGTCGCAACAATGCGATCAGCAGTATCTAAATAAATAAATACTTTAATTTCACCGCCAACTTGGCAATGTTCAGGTACTAAGCGATTAGGTAGTAGTATTTCACCTAACTCATTTGCATTTAAATAGGCGCCATTGTCATTTATTGCGACAACAGGAAGGGTATTGTATTTGCCGATGCTTGCCATGTGGTTTCTTGGGTCAGTTAACTTGCGGCTATAATAACCGATTTACGGGCGAGTTAACTATAATTTTCCATACTAAGGCTAGGTTTTCTTGCCGTGATGCTATTTCGCTTGGCTATTTAATTTGGTCTGAATGTATTCGCTGTGACGTAAATGCAATAAGTCAGCGATTTTTCGAATAATATGCTCTTCAATACTAGCTAATTCGCCGTCGGCATAAGCAACTTGCCATAATAGTTCTAGCATTTTAATTCGCTGAACAAGGCTATAATTTTCATTGATTTTTGAAGTGAACTGATAAAAGTCGGTAGCATTTTCACATAACAATAATGCGTGCTTAACAATTTCTTGCACTTCTTGTTCAGTTAGCTGAAAGTGACTAGAAATAATATCATTGAGCTTTTCTTGCTCTGACTTGTCAAGCTGGCCGTCAGCAAGCATAACTTCACATAACAACACACTGCAGGCTATTTCTAAGCTTATTTCTTCTGCCGGGTTATTTTCTGTTTCCGATAGTGACTGAAAAAATGCACTAATTTTAGACAACATACGCGCTCCTCTTTTAGATACTTTAATATAAGCTATTTGCTTTTAGGTACAAGTGCTTATGTGGTTTATTTCATAACAAAATGTAACGGTACGCTTTGATACTAATACTTAGCCTATTTGCTATTTAACCTTTTAGTGATTAGTATATTTAAAAACAAATGACAGCGCTGTCTTGTTGGCTTGTTAAGTCATAATCTACTCATCAAATAAAGCTACTGTTTTAAGTTAATTGAGGAATTAAAACGAAATGGAGAGAAAAGAGGCATCAGCTATGCCACTGGCGCAAAGTAATCAGGCTATCCAACCACAAAGAATTTTATCAGTCGATGCATTACGAGGCTTTGACATGATTTGGATCCTTGGTGCAGAAGGAATTTTCGCAGCATTATTTCTTATTACCGGTTGGCCGTGGCTACAGTCATTATCGTTACAAATGCAACATTCTAGTTGGCATGGCATAACAGCATATGATGCTATTTTTCCACTATTTATATTTCTTGCCGGCGTAAGTTTAGGGATTGCCGCAAAACCAATAAATCACTACTCGTCAGAAAAAAGAAAGACATTAATTAATAACAGTATTAAACGTTTATTGTTGCTGTGTTTACTGGGCGTAGTGTACAACCATGGTTGGGGAGCGGGCATTCCAATGCAATTGGAAGATATACGCTTTGCTAGCGTATTAGGGCGTATTGGTATTGCATGGTTTGTTGCTGCGATGTTGTGTTGGTATGTTAGTGAAAAAGGACAATGGCTTATTGCAGTAGGCATTTTAATTGGTTACTGGTTGCTGCTCGCTTCTATTGATATTTCAGGTTATGGAGCTGGCGACTATAGCGCCAATGGCGCTTTAAATGTTTGGTTTGATGACGTGTTTCTCCCCGGTGTAAGTTATCAAAATTTGGCAATTGACCCTGAAGGTGTCTTATCGAATTTAGGTTCGATTGTTAATGCCCTAGCAGGTGTTTTTGTTGGCCGTTTGATGATGCGTTTCAAGCTTGAACCGTTTACTTTGATAATAAGGCTACTCATATTCGCATTTATATCTCTGGCTATCGGATTTAGCTGGAATATTATTCTGCCAATTAATAAGACCTTATGGACTAGCTCTTTCGTTTTGGTAACCGTAGGTTACAGCTGTTTACTCTTAGTGATCTTTTATTATCTTTTTGATGTATTGAAGCTAACAAGGTTTGCGAAATTTTGGGCTGTTATTGGCTGTAATTCAATTCTAATTTACCTGGCATCAAGCATTATTAGTTGGCAATACATTAGTGAAAGCTTGTTTGGTGGTGTTATTGCGTTGTTTAGTGAAAATTGGCGAGTACTAGTTGGTATTATTTTTATGCTATTTACACAATGGCTTTTACTTTATTGGTTATATCGACGAAAGATATTTATAAAAGTTTAACTATTTGGTGAAAACCACTAACTTGTTATAAAAGTCACATTTATTTTGTGGCTTTTTTAATTTATAGGTTAAATATTTTTTTATTAACTTATTGTAATTTAACGCTTTTAAATTAATTGAAGCCATTTCCACAAAAGCGGCGTGGATTTTGTAACAAGCATTTACATCTTTGTTAGTTTTTGTAGCCAGTGATTTCGGTATCCTGTATGCAATTATACTAATTATTATAAAATTTATACTTTGCGAGGACGTTACAGTGACACGGAAAAAACAGATATTCATACCTATTGTCATTTTAATTGCAGGCTTTTTAATGTTTATGCTTTTTTCAAGCATGAAGAAACCACCTGAAGAAAAAGAAGAAGTTGATAATACACCTATTGTGGCTGTTGAACCGATTTCAGTTATGCCAATGACATTACAAGTTGAGTCTTACGGTGTTGTTAAACCTAAGTATGAAACTGAAATCGTCGCACAAGTTAATGGCCAAATTGTTGAGTTGTCGGATACTTTTGTACGCGGTGGTTTTGTTAAAAAGGGGCAATTATTAGCACGTATTGACCCTAATGATTATGAAGCAGCATTAATTGATGCTGAAGCGAATATGGCGTCTGCGAGAGCAGCTCTAGAAACAGAACGAGCACAAGGTCGAGTAGCTGAACAAGAATGGAAACGTATTACTAACACTTCTCCAACTGAATTAAGTTTGCGTAAACCTCAATTAGCACAAGAGCTTGCCCGTGTAAAAGCAGCACAAGCATCTGTGTTAAGAGCTAAGCGTAATTTAGAGCGCACAGAGCTTAGAGCACCTTATGACGCAATGATTGAAAGCCGAAATGTTGGCTTAGGTTCTTTTGTTGCTATGGGCAGCATGGTTGGTAAATTATTAAGTACATCAATTGCAGAAGTGCGTTTACCAGTTGCTGATAACCAACTTGAATTTTTGGTAGCGCAAGGTGAAGGCGCAGAGGTTAATCTAATTGGTACTTTTGCTGGTCGTGAAATGGTTTGGCCTGCAAAGATAGCAAGAAGTGAAGGGGTAATTGATAACAAGAGCAGAATGAGTTATCTAGTTGCTGAAATTCATGACCCATACGCATTGGTTGAACGTAAAGATGAGACACCTGTTCGTTTTGGTTCTTATGTTACTGCAAAAATCTTAGGGTTAGAAATTGCTCAAGCAACAAGTATTCCTCGCCATTTAGTTGATAATAATCGAGTTGCAATAATGGACAGTGAGTCTAAATTGCATTATGCAGAAATTGATATCGTTCGCCAAGACGGTCGAAATGTTATTGTGTCGAATGGTCTAGCTAATGGCGATCAACTGATTGTTTCTGCACTTGATTACCCTATTGATGGCATGAAACTAGCGTTAATTGGTGACAAACAAGAAGAAAGTGAAGAAGAACAAGTTGATAACGCTGAAAACGATACTCAAGTTGCGTTAAATGATAGTGGTTCAGGAGAATAGTTATGACAACTGTTGCACCGGAGAAAAAGGCTGAAATAGATCATACTATTGATACCAATAAAGGCTTAATTGCTTGGTTTGCCCGTAATAGTGTTGCTGCTAATTTATTAATGATTTTTATTTTAGTCGGTGGTTTTCTAACTATTCAGACTATTAATAAGCAAATGTTTCCACAGGTTAAAATTAACTGGATTTCTTATGCTGCACCATATCCAGGGGCGGCACCACAGGAAGTTGAAGAAGGGATCACCATTAAAATTGAAGAGGCATTGGAAACAGTTCAAGGCCTCAAACGTGTTATTACTTATTCTAATCGCGGTTACTCTAATGGTTGGTTTGAAGTTGAATTAGACTATGATCCACAAGTCGTTTTAGAAGAAGTTAAGTCGGCGATTGATTCCATTTCGAGTTTTCCTGATGGCATGGAAAGAATAAAAGTTGAACGTGAAAAGTTTCGTCAAGAAGTCATGTACATTAGCTTGTATGGTGACTTAACTAATGGTGAACTGAAGGAGTTAGGTCGAAAGGTTCACAATGAAATTCAGCAATTACCGTTTATTAATATCTCAGAATTATTCACCGGCTTAGATTATGAGATCTCTGTAGAAGTAAGCAAAGACAAACTTCGTGAATATGGTTTGAGTTTTAATGATATTGCCAATGCTGTACGTAGTTATTCACGTAATATGTCTGCTGGACAAATTCGTGCTGAAAATGGCTATATCAATCTTCGTGTAGAAAATCAGGCTTATCGTGGTCATGAATTTGAGCAAATTCCAGTAGTAACTTTAGAAGATGGTACACGTATCCTGTTAGGTGAAGTTGCAACCATTATTGACGGCTTTGAAGAAGGTCTGCAATATTCTAAATTTAATGGTAAAAATTCAGTAACTTTATTTATTGGTGCGGCTGATAACCAAAGCATCACCAATATAGCTGAAGTTGTTAAAGAGTACGTTGAGAAAAAAGCAGACGTTTTACCAACAGGTGTTAAGCTAGAAACATGGGTAGATATGACGTATTACCTTGAAGGTCGCTTAAACATGATGGTAGATAACATGAAAAGTGGTGCAGTATTAGTATTTTTGATGCTGGCGTTATTTTTACGTGTTCGTTTGGCCTTTTGGGTAATGATGGGTTTGCCGGTATGTTTCTTAGGTACGTTGTTATTCATGCCTTTAGAATTTATCAATGTAACTATCAATGTTATTAGCTTATTCGCCTTTATTTTAGTGTTAGGTATCGTGGTTGATGATGCCATAGTTATGGGAGAAAGTGCCCATGATGAAATTGAAGAGCATGGCCATAGTACTGACAATGTTATTCGTGGTGTCAAGCGTGTAGCGATGCCTGCAACCTTTGGTGTTTTAACCACTATAGCCGTATTTTTGCCTTTCCTTTTTGGTGAAGGCCCATCTTCCGCATTTGGTAAAGCCATTGGCTCAGTGGTAATCCTTTGTTTAATTTTCTCATTAATTGAGTCGAAACTTATACTTCCGGCGCATTTAGTGAAAATGAAAATTAAGGAATTCAATCCTAAAAACCCATTAGATAGATTAAGAGCATGGGTAGATACCAATTTAAAAGTGTTTATCGAGAAAGTATATCGTCCATCATTAGCTTTATTTCTTGAATATCGTTATGGAGTATTGATGTTCTTTATTAGTTTAATGCTAATTAGTGCTGGCTTATTTGCAGGTGGTTTTGTGCGCTTTGTTGGTCAGCCAAAAATTCCGCATGACTTCCCTCGTGTATCAGTAGAGATGAATGTTGACGCTTCAGAAAAAGCAACTTTAGATACCTTATTAAATATTCAAGGTGTTATTAATCGTATAGATAAAGATATTGAAGTTAAATACGGCAATTCAATGATTTCTGATATGCAGGTTGATTTACGCAGCAGAACCAGTGGCCAGTTAATGGTGAAATTGGTTGTTCCTGAGCAAAGACCTATCAATACCTTTGAGCTTGCTGATATGTGGCGAGAAGCTATTCCTAATTATCCAGGAGTTAAGTCATTAACTATTGGCGATAACCTATTTGGTGGTGGCCGAGATGATGGCGATATTGCCTTTAGATTAGAGAGTAAAGATGATGCTGATTTATTAGCAGCTGCGAAAGAGTTAAAAGCTAAATTAAATTCGTTAAAAGGCATTGGTGATGTCAATGATAGCCGTCAAACTAGCGCTAAGGAAGTACAGTTTGAGTTAAAACCATTAGCATATAGCTTAGATCTAAGTTTGGCTGAAATTGCCTCACAAGTGAGTTACAGTTTCTATGGTCTTGAAGCACAACGTATTTTACGTGATAGCGAAGAAATAAAAGTGATGGTGCGTTACCCACTAGATCAACGAAGCTCTGTTGGCCATGTTGATGATGTAATGATTCAAGCGCCTAACGGTGCAGAGTTACCATTGTCAGAACTTGCCGTTATAACATTACAAGAGGGTGTGACACGTATTCGTCGCGAAAATGGCAATCGTACTATTAATGTTTGGGCGAGTGTTGATGCCGAACAGGTCGAGCCGTTTAAAGTGGCAAAAGATATTCGCGACAATTTCATTCCTGAGTTATTAAGAAAATACCCGCAAGTGAAAAGTGAAGTATCGGGCAGTATTCAAGAGGAAATGGAAAGTGCTAGTAACCAATTACGTGATTTTGTTATTTCTTCATTAATCATCTTCTCGTTATTGGCGATACCATTGAAGTCATACTCGCAAGCGACCATGATTATGGTGGTTATCCCATTTGGTATTATTGGTGCGGTATTAGGCCACTTTATCTTGGGAATGGATTTAAGCGCCTTGTCTGTGATGGGTATATTAGCTGCTGCTGGTGTTGTAGTTAATGACTCCTTAGTGATGGTAGATTATGTTAATAATGCTCGAAAACGTGGAGAGCGATTGAAAGATGCAGTAATGCATGCAGGTACTAAGCGTTTTAGAGCGATTATGCTGACTTCAATTACGACATTTATAGGTCTAGTTCCGATTATTTTCTTTGAAGTAAGTGCGCAAGCTAAGATTGTAATACCAATGGCGGTGTCATTATCTTTTGGTGTGCTATTTGCCACGATTGTAACTTTGGTACTTATTCCTTGTTTATATATGATAATTGAAGATATTAAGTCGCTATTTAGACGTAAAAAGCAAGTTCAGCAAGCAGAAGCGCCAGTATTAGATAGCCTTAAAGGTGGCACTTTGTAGAGTGTGTATCTAGTAAAGTAAAACGTAAAAAGCCATCACAATGTGATGGCTTTTTTAATAGCTTACTTATAAACGGAATCAGTAAATTACGTACGACTTAATCGATACTTAATTTACAACTCAGTTATTTAACACCAAGTTCTCTTAATCTTTCTAGTAAGTAGCTTTCTTGGGTGTGTTTATCAGAAAGTACAACTTCACTTCTTGGGTGCAAGAATAGCGGTAAAGATATACGTGACTTACTTGAACTTGCTCCCGTTGGATTGATCACTCGGTGACTTGTCGAAGGGAAATAACCTTGTGAGGCTTCTTGTAGCATGTCGCCAATGTTAATTATCAAGCTGCCAAAGTCACATGGCACGTCAGCCCATTCACCATTTTGTTGCTGCACTTGTAAGCCAGGTTCATTTGCTGCCGGTAGTATGGTTAGTAAGTTAATGTCTTCATGGGCAGCAGCGCGTATTGCTCCTGGCTCTTCTGTACCATCAAAAGGAGGGTAGTGTAATACACGTAGTAATGTATTTGGCGTGTCCATAATCATATTAGAAAGTGGCTCAGAATAGTGTTTAGCTACCTCAGCTGGGCTGTGCTTTTCTACCCAATCTAATAATTCACTAGCAAGGTCTGATGCCATTTTATAGTAATTTAAAATATCTTCTTTTAACTGAGTTGGAATACGCCCCCATGGGTAGATGTGATAATACTCTTTAATATCTTTTTTGGTATGACCTTTTGCAGTTTCAGAAATTTCAGGGGCAAAATATCCATCTTGTTTTTCTGGATCAAAAGCAAATGCACTTGTATCTTCATGAGTAAAAAATGTATACCAATCTTGATATATTTTTTCTACTAACGACTGCTGAATAGGGTGATTTGTTAGTACACCAAAACCTGTGTTGCGTAAACTCTCTACGAATTTTTGTGGTGCATCGCTAGCGCGGTAATCCACTACCTGTACTTGCATAATTTTCCCCTCGGGCAATAATATTTAATACTTAGTCTTTATTTTTACGTATTATATACTCAAACTAAAGGGAAGTGGACGATAACAATAATCTAAGCGGTAAAGTTTTCCGTAATGGTCTGTAGCCACTTCTTTAATTAAAAATTAATTTTTAGCAATATAAGTGAAGTAAATGATGAAACAGTTAGTTTTGATGGTTTCCGGTGTATTATTTTTTTCAGGGTGTAGTTCTAATAATAATATTTGTGAAGATGTAACATTGGCTTCCGAGCAGGTTCAGCAATGTCAGTCGTTACACAAGCAAATTGTTAATGCTAAAAACAAACCTTTAATTCGCACAGAATTAGAGCGTAGATACCAACAAGATTGTATTGATATTCGCTTTTATCGTGATGATAAACAGGCTGGAGTATGTGGCAATAAAGCTGAGGTTGCTGACGCACAAAAGCTGAACAATTAATTCTCAGTTGTTATTGAAATCAACTAAAATAGTAGGCTGCTATTTTAGTTGTGATAACCTAAAGCTTTAAGTAAAAAAATTATTGTTTTAAATAGCTTACTATTAGTTAGTAAGTGCTTTACTTTTTTGGGGTTAGGTGAGAAATTAACTTCGCGCTAAATTATTCATATGCACAGTTTTGTATTGTTCTTGGCAGTGAGAGTATTTAGCTTATGATGTATCAAGAATTTCGGTGCGACTCAATATATCTGTTAACTAAGCATTGGAATTTTTGACTCTTAATATTTTTATCTATTACGCTGATAGCGTATTAATGGCTACCATATAAAACTATTGTGGTGAAAACATTGGCAGGTACTTTGGAATCTTCTGATACTTCAGGTTTAGCAAAAGAATCAATTAATTTACTGAAAAAGTTTCAGAAATTACAGGATCGCTATACAGCACTATTAAAACTCAATCAGTTATCTACAGATTGTGCTAATCTCGATACTTTTTTCACTCAAGTTCACCAATCAATTGCCTCAATTATGAGTGCCAATAATTTCTATATCGTCTTATATGATCAAACGTTAGCAACACTCGAGTTGGTTTACCATGTTGATGAAAAAGATGATATGGAAAAAGGTGTTTATCCATTAAGCCGATTTAAAGGGTCAATGACCAGCTATGTGATAGATACAGGTGCACCTTTATTAGCTACGCCGGAAGTAATTGCCAAGTTAGAACAAGAACAAAAAATAAAATCTATTGGCACCGCAGGTATTGATTGGCTTGGCGTTCCATTAATGCATGAAGGTTTTGTTATTGGTGTAATGGCAGTACAAAGCTATTCTGCAGCAACACGCTATCAAGAAGCAGAATGTGATCTTCTAGCATTTACCGCCCAACATATAGTTACTGCATTAACACGTGTACAAGATAGAGAAAGACTACAATCAGCAGTAGATGCTCGTACACGTGAGTTAATGCAGCAAATTCGTGACCGTGAAAAGTCAGAGTTATTGCAAGAATCCTTGTATCGAATCTCAGAGCTAACTAACGATCCTAGTCTTGATATTGAAACTTTTTACAATATGGTGCACAACATTGTCGGTCAGCTGATTAACGCCGAGAATTTTTATATTGCTAAATACAATCATGTAACAGATGAAATTTATTTTAGCTACTATCTTGATCAGTCGCCTAAACATGTCGTTAAGGAATATCAACCTCGCAAAGCTAAAAAAGGCCTGACTGAACTGGTACTAAAAAGCGCAGAAACGGTGTTGTTAGATCAAGCTGCTATTAAAAAATTATACCTGGAGGATAAACTTGTTAGCGCGCAGGCAGAAGTGGTTTCATGGCTTGGTGTGCCATTAATTCATTCAGGTGAAGTACTAGGCGCTATGGTCTTGCAAAGCTATCAACAGTCCATTTTCTTTACTGAGCAAGATGCCGAGTTATTGCGTTTTGTTTCTCGTCATGTTGCATCTGCCATTAAGCGTCGTGAAATTGCAGATTATGAACGTAAAGCTCATGAACTGCTTGAACATCAAGTTAAACTGCGTACCGTTGCCCTCGAAGAAGAAATTAAACAACGTAAAGCCGTACAAGAAAAACTTAAGCATGCAGCTTCACACGATGCATTGACAGGCTTGCCTAATCGAGCAGTGTTTATTGATTTGTTAAATCATGCCATTGCCTGTAATAAACGTCGACGTGAAGCAAAGTTTGCCATTTTATTTTTAGATCTTGATCGATTTAAGGTGGTTAACGATAGTCTAGGTCATCATGCAGGCGATAGTTTATTAAAAGAAATCGCTGTCGCCTTAGTTGACGTTGTTAGAGATAAGGATACCGTTGCCCGTCTTGGCGGCGACGAATTTGTTATTTTAGTTGAAGACTTAGAAAGTAATGACGAAGCCTATGAAATTGCGAAAAGAATAACTGAGTTGTTGTCATCGCCGTTTATTATTGAAAATCAATCTGTATTTATTGGCACTAGCATTGGCATGTTATTCAATAATGACCGATACGACACAGCTGATACCATGTTGCGAGATGCTGATATTGCTATGTATCATGCGAAAGATAAAGGCAAAGGGCGCTATGAGGTGTTTGATTCAAGCATGCATAAGAAAGTGCAAAATGCCTTGTCACTGGAAACGGATATTCGAGAGGCTATTGTTCAACAAGAATTTGAACCTTACTTTCAGCCTATCGTGCGCTTATCTGATGAAAAAATTATTGGTTTTGAGGCGTTAGCCCGCTGGCAAAGTAAAACCCGAGGTTTTGTTTACCCGAATGACTTTATTCCACTTGCTGAAGAAACTAATTTAGTGATGGCGATAGATATGCAAATACTAGAAAAGTCTTGTCGGCAACTAAAAGTATGGCAACAACGGACAGGTTTAGAGCACCTTTACGTAAGTTGTAACTTGTATTGTAATCACTTCTTTAGTTTAAGCTTACCGCAAGATATTAAAGCGATTATTGAAAAAACTGGTGTGCAGCCCCATCAAGTTCGTGTTGAACTTACTGAGCGTGCATTATTAGAAAATAATGATATTGTGCTTGATAACATGCGAGCGTTGAGAAAAATGGGCGTTAAAATATTATTAGACGATTTTGGTACTGGATATTCAAGTTTGAGTTACTTACACCGCTTCCCAATGGATGTGCTTAAAATTGATCGTTCATTTATCAGTAATGTACATGAGCGTGATAATCATCAAGCAATTATCAAAACCATTATCGATTTGGCAGCTAATTTAAATATGGCTACGGTTGGTGAGGGCATTGAGAATAAAGCTGATGCGACATTAATTACCAAAATGGGTTGCAATTACGGCCAAGGCTATCATTTTTTTAAACCTTTACCCGGTGATGAAATTGAGAAGTTTTTAGTGAGTAAAAGTTAGCTGAATTACAGATTGTTTTTTATAAAAGCACAATAAAAAACCGCGTGTAATGGTAAATTACTCGCGGTTTTTATTTTTATATCATAGCGTTATTTTCATCATGTCGATATTTAGAACTTAGCCGACATTTGATTCCATTGTCATTAACGAGGCATTACCGCCTGCTGCTGTTGTGTCGATTGTTACTGTTTTCTCAGTCACCATACGTTCAAACAAGCTTTTATTCGTATAAGCCGTTATTAACGGTAAAATAGCACCTTTTCTTGCAGCAATGGTTTCACCAACAAGCTTCTTAAGCGGACTTGCATTATCAATAACGGCACCGGCTAAGGCAGGTGTGTTTAGTAAGGTTGGCAAATTACCTAGCGTCACTACTTGGAATACTGACCGTGGCAAACCTGCGGCAATTAACAGCTGTGCAATGGCATTGGCTTCAGTAAGATATTGCTTGTCGACTAATGCCACAACACAGTTACCTGCACTTAATGCCGAAACCACTGACATCATCCAAAACTCAAACGGTGTATCTTTACAACGAACGCAGGCTAAAGTACCACGCGACTCTAGATGTAAAATGTTTGACTCACCCGTTGGTCCCGGCAGCACCGTTGGCATTGCTAAGCGCTTTTCTATCAATAATAACTGCGCACGTAATGCGGTTAAAGTGGCTGCTAATTCACCTTCTTGAGCGATTATGGCTTTGTTGGTAGCAAGCTGAGCTAGTAATTGGCGAATAATTGATACTTTGTCGTTTAATGACGTAAAGCTCCACTTTACTTCATTGCCTTTGGCATTACGTACTTGTTGCTCAACGGTATTGGTGTTTGCAGACGCTTCAGCAATATCCGCATTCAGTACTTTTGCCATTTCTTCTGGCATAGCAACGTCAGCAACGCTTACCTTGTCTTTAACCAAGCGAGTTAAATACATAGGACCACCTGCTTTAGGACCTGTACCTGATAATCCACGACCACCAAACGGTTGAACACCAACTACAGCGCCAATCATATTGCGGTTAACATAAACATTACCAGCACGTGAGCGGGCAGCAAGGTAGCGGCTTTTTTCTTCAATTCGGGTGTGAATACCCATAGTTAAACCAAAACCTGTGCCATTAATTTGTTCAATAACGTTCTCTAATTGGTCGGCGCGGTAACGAATAACGTGCACAATTGGACCAAATACTTCCTTTTTCAAGACTGATAAGTCGCTAATTTCATAAAGTCGTGGCACAAAAAAGTTATGTTGATCTTCGCCTATGCTGTTATTCAATGCTGGTGCTTTACAGGCGTAATGAAGTTGGCCGTTATCTCGTAAATAATCAACGTGCTCGTTTAAAGCGCCAAGTGCTTTTTTGTCAATCACAGGGCCAACATCAGTACTTAAAAATGCAGGGTCGCCAATGTGCAACTCTTGCATTGCGCCTTTGATCATGGTGATAATTTTGTCAGCAACGTCTTCTTGCACGAAGAGCACGCGTAAAGCAGAACAGCGCTGCCCGGCACTTTGAAAGCCCGACGCGACAACATCGTCAACCACTTGCTCAGGCAATGCTGTTGAGTCAACAATCATACAGTTTTGTCCGCCTGTTTCCGCAATAAGAGGAACAGGGTCGCCATTACGTTCTGCTAATTTTTGTGAAATCCAGCTACCAGTTTCAGTCGAGCCAGTAAACATAATGGCTTGAATACGTTCATCAGGCACTATGGTTTGTCCAACTTTACTACCACGAGCAATAACAGGCTCTACAACACTGGTTGGTAATCCGCACTCGTGCATAATTTCAATGGTACGAAGCGCTACTAAACTGGTTTGCTCTGCAGGTTTTGCTACCACAGTATTACCAGCAACAATGGCTGCTGAAACTTGCCCTAAGAAAATTGCTAACGGGAAATTCCATGGGCTAATACAAAGTACTACGCCGCGTGACTCTAACGTACCATCAGCTAATAACTCTTCTGCACGGGCAGCGTAGTAACGACAAAAATCTACCGCTTCACGCACCTCAGCAACCCCGTCGGGAATGGTTTTACCGGCTTCTTTAGTACATAGGGCAATTAATTCATCACGATGTGTTTCTAACGCGTCAGCGGTTTTAAGTAGTATTGCTGCACGCTCAGTAACAGGTGTTGCCGACCAGTTCGCGAAGGCGTTGTCAGCGCGCTCAACAATGGCTTGCATATCGGCTTCATCAGCGTGTTTGATATAGCCAATAACTTCATTGAAGTTTGCAGGGTTTGTTACCGCTTGAGCATCTTCAACAACAGGTGATTTAGAAGCTTTATCGAACCAAGTATTAACGTTATTGCGCATGTCCGTTAATTCGTCAATTGTCGTTAAGTCGATACCTTTTGAATTAATGCGGCCAACATTGTGTTCGCGTTGGTATATTTCAATTGACTGTGGAATTTGTGGGTTGTACTTATTTTGCCACGCCTGAACCGTTTCAACAGGATCGGCTAATAATGACTCTACTGGAATATTTTCATCAACAATATTGTTAACAAATGAGCTGTTGGCACCATTTTCAAGTAATCGACGTACTAAGTATGCAAGTAGATCTGAGTGCTCACCAACAGGTGCATAAACGCGACACTGAGCGCCTTTGCCATTAACGACTTGGTCATATAATGATTCGCCCATACCGTGTAAACGTTGGAATTCATACCCTTGAGCGTTACCAGCAATTTCCAAAATTGTAGCAACTGTGTATGCGTTATGCGTGGCAAATTGTGGAAAAATAGTGTCGCGATACTCAAGTAATTTTTTCGCACAGGCTTGATAAGAAACATCGGTTGATGGTTTGCGCGAAAACACTGGAAAGTCGTGATAACCCTCTACTTGTGCTTCCTTAATTTCACTATCCCAATAAGCACCTTTCACTAAGCGCACCATCATTTGGCGGCGAGCTTGTATTGTTAAGTCGCGCACCCACTCAATAACATCAATACCACGTTTTTGATAGGCTTGTACCGCAATGCCAAAACCATTCCAACCATCAAGGTCTTTATCTAAGAATACTGCTTCGATGATATCTAATGAAATATCTAAACGGTCGGCTTCTTCAGCATCAACAGTAAAGCCAATATTGTAGGCTTTTGCCGCCAAAGCTAATTCTTTCAGGCGCGGAATAATTTCTTCGATAACACGTTCACGATGAGAAAATTCATAACGTGGATGAATAGCCGAAAGCTTAATTGAGATACCAGGGCTTTTTTCTGGCCCTTTACCTTTAGCTGCAACACCTATGGCGTCAATCGCATTCATATAACTGTTAAAATAACGATCGGCATCAGGCATAGTTCTTGCGCCTTCGCCTAACATGTCGTACGAATAGGTGTAACCTTTCGCTTCAACATCAATGGCTCGTTCAATAGCGCCTTGAATTGTATGGCCCATGACGAATTGGGTGCCCATTATTTTCATCGCGTAACGAACCGCTTTGCGAATTACTGGCTCACCTAAACGACCAACTGTTTTTTTCAGCAACCCAAATTGGCTTTGTTTGTTGTTGTCAGTGTAGTTAACAAGCTTACCGGTAAGCAATAAACCCCATGAAGAAGCGTTTACGAATAACGAGTCGCTATTGCCAATGTGTGAACTCCAATCACCTTCGGCTAACTTATCTCGAATTAAGTCATCAGCAGTTAGTTTATCTGGCACACGCAATAATGCTTCTGCCAAACACATAAGTACTACACCTTCTTCCGTTGAAAGTGAGAACTCGTTAAGTAGTGCATCAACTCCACCTTTGCCAACTTGGTCTTTACGAATATTAACCACTAGGTTGCGGGCATATTCCCAAGCACGAGATTTCGCATCTACACTAATTTCGGCAATTGGCAGCAATTTTTCTAATATAGTATTTTCGTCTGCGCGATAATTATCACGAATGGTTTGACGTATTGTGCTGACATTGTTGAGTGTGCCGTTAAATAGCATAGTAACTCCTCATTTATTGGTTTGAGTTGAATTTGAATACAATAGTAGCTGCGCATTTTAATGAATAACTCACAGAATGTGTTGGTGTATTTTGGGTTTTTACGATAAATTATCCTGTAATTTCTCATTTTAACCATAAAAAACACTGCTTATGAATAAAGATAAAATCAAAAATTTAGACCGAATTGATTTAACAATTTTAGACGTTTTACAAAAAAATGGTCGAATTTCAAACAGTGAACTATCTAAAAAAGTTAACTTAAGTGCTAGTCCATGTTTAGAACGGGTGAAGCGCCTTGAGCAAGACGGTTACATTGAACGCTATGGTGCATTTTTAAATGCCAGTAAACTAAAGTACGGCATGTCTGCTTTTATTCAGGTGACTTTAGATCGAACTACCGCAGATGTTTTTAATGATTTCAGGGTGCAAGTTATTAAAATTAAGGAAGTTGCAGAGTGTCATATGGTTGCCGGTGGCTTTGACTATTTACTACAGTTACGTTTTGAAGATATGGACGCGTTTCGAAAGCTGCTGGGCATTATTGTTGAATTACCGGGCGTGTCGCAAACCCATACCTATATGGTGATGGAGCATGTAAAGCGTTATTCAGGGGTCCCTATTCTCGAGAGTTAAGTTTTATTATGCAAAGTTATTGCAACATTTTGTTAAGTTTATTGTTTTGTAATTAAAATGGTTCGCTAGTTTTTTTCGGTATCAGTCGATATAGTGTTTGCCAGATTATTAGTAAGTATTCAGCATTATCAATAGCTGAATACTTTTAAAAAAATATAAAAATAAAAGAGCAAGAGAACATCATGAAATTATCCCTGCTTAAAACCGCCAAGCTATTTGGTTTAATTGTCTTGCCTGCTTTGGCTCTTGCTGCCTGTAATGAGCAGGAAATGCCTGTAGAGAGCCATACTGAACCTGTCTCTAGCCAAGTTAATGAAGCGAATATTAAAGCGCATATTGAGTTTTTAGCAGATGATACTTTGCAAGGTAGAGATACCGGTAGTGCAGGTTATCAAATTGCTGCCAATTACGTGAAATCCTATTTTAAGCAATTAAATTTAGTACCAATGGGAGAAAGTCTTGGGGCAAACTCCCAAGGTTTCGAGCAACAAGTTACTTTTCGTAAAAGCTATTTAGTTGACGGCACAGGAAGCGCAACCGTTCATGGTATGTCGGGTGATATAGAGCTTGCTTATGGCCGTGAATTTTTAATGTCAGGCTCTAGTACTGAAAGTGAAACAGCAATTACTGCTGCAACCGTTTTCGTTGGTTATGGTGTTATCTCTAAAGAGTTCGGCTATAACGACTATCAGAATATTGATGTTAAAGGAAAGATCGTTGTCGCGTTGTCAGGCAGGCCTGACGATTTACCGTCTGAAGAAGGCGCTCATATTGGCTCTGGCGCGGAAAAAAGTCGTCACGCGGCTGAACGTGGCGCGGTTGGTTTTATTACCATTCATACGCCAAAGCGTGAAAAAGTACGAAGTTTTGAAAAATCAGCACAGTTTGCTAATACACCTCGCCTAAGTTGGTTAACAAAAGAGGGAACACCATTTGGTAAACACCCAGAACTTGTTGCTGGCGCCTACATTCAGCACGATGCAGCTAAAGTTTTATTTGAAGGGGCAGCTCGCAATTTAACCGATGTTTTTGCTGCTGATGATAATAACAGCGCCATCACAGGCTTTGATTTACCTCATAAAGTGACTTTAAAAAATCAGGCTCGTCATGAACAGATCACTAGCCCTAATATTATTGCAACCATAGAGGGCAGCGATGAAAAATTGAAAAGTGAATATGTTGTTTTCAGTGCTCATTTAGATCACATCGGTATCAGCTCACACGGTGATGACAGCGATACGATCAATAACGGTGCCTTAGATAATGCCTCTGGTGTTGCAATATTGCTTGAAACCGCAAGATTAATGGCAGAAATGCCAAATAAACCAAAGCGTTCAGTATTGTTTGTTGTAGTTACAGGCGAAGAAAAAGGATTACTGGGCTCTAGCTATTTTGCCAATAACCCTACAATACCTGTTACGCAAATGGTGGCAAATGTTAATTTAGATATGCCATTAATTCTTTACCCGTTCGCTGATGTTATTGCTTTTGGTTCGACTCATTCCACCATGGGACAAATAGTGGAAACAGCAGCAAAAAAAGTCAATATTGAATTAAGTGAAGACCCTATGCCTGAGCAAGCGTTATTTACACGTAGTGATCATTATAGTTTCGTTAAAGCCGGCATCCCATCAGTGTTTTTGATGACAGGTTTTAAATCAACAGATGAAGCTATCGATGGTGGCGCAGTTTTTGGCGATTTCTTAAAGAATCATTACCACCAACATAGTGATGAAATTAGCTTGCCAATAAATTATCAAGCGGCGGCAAGCTTTGCTCTTGTTAACATGATGATAGGGTTGGAAATAGCGAATCAATCGCAACGTCCACAGTGGCATCACGGTGATTTCTTTGGCTTAACATTTGCGCAATAAAGAGACCTTTAGTTAGCTGATTAATGCCAAAACATTGTAATAGAGACCTCAGAAAAGGATAGTAATAGAGTATGAATGCTCATGAATATGCCATGCAGGCTAATGGTTCTTTCGCGTTACCAGATGCATGTTTTAAGGTAAAAGCGTTAATGGAAGATGATAACTCAAGCATTGAAGATTTTGCTAATGTTATCAGTGTTGATCCGTCAATGACCTCTCGTTTACTGCAAATTGCTAACAGTGCTATTTATAGTTTCCCAGGAGAAATTAGTACCATTTCACGGGCCATTACGATTATTGGTACCCAAGCGATTTACAACATGATGTTGGTGGATGTTGCCGCTACTGCATTTAAACACTTCTCTAATCAGTCGATAGACTTAAAGCGCTTTTGGCACATGAGTGTTTTCTGTGGTTTAGCTACTAAAAACTTAGCGATAACGTCAGGTATACGTGATATTGAGCGTTTATTTGTTGCCGGGTTATTACAGAACTTTGGCGAACTTATTGTTGCGAAAATATCGCCTGAACTTGCGAAAAAGTGTGAAGCTTATGATGAGAATATTTTACCATGGCAATTACAGCAACAAGTACTGGGCTTTACCTATACCGATGTTTCTGCGGAATTATTAAAAATTTGGCAAATACCGGAAAAAATTATTTTACCGATTCGTCATTACAATAACGCTCATAGTATTCAAATTAATAAAGACGTAAAGGTTTTGTACTTAGCCTCTCGTTTGGCGTTAGTGGAATGTCATGCAGATGTTTTTAGTTATGATGATACGGTTGATGCAAACTTGTGCCAGTCGCTTAAAATTACTTCGAGTGACCTTGAAGATGCCGCCGACTTTGCCAGAATTGAAGCCGAAAATATCCTCAATATTATGAATGCAAAGTTTTATGGCTAATAAAAATGCCAGTCAGTTGACTGGCAAATCACTGCAATAAAATATATACACTTGGCTTCGTAGAAAGCCATATCAAAACAAGACATTAATAAAAAAGCCTGATAGCATCAATCAGCGTTTGCATTTACGTGCAACGAATAAAAGGGCAGCACGCAATACAAAAATATAATTAATAGCCCAGCAAAATTTACAATGAAGGACATTTATGAGTACAGATAGAGAGCATTTTAGTTCCCGGTTGGGGTTCATCTTAGCTGCCGCTGGTTCAGCAGTTGGTATTGGTAATTTAGTTGGTTTTCCGGTGAACGCCGCTAAAAATGGCGGTGGTGCATTCTTGTTAATGTACGCTCTATTTGTTTTTTTAATTTGTTTACCCGTGATGATTGCCGAAATGGCAGTTGGTCGAAAAACTGAAAAAGAACCCGTTGGCGCCTATAAAACTTTAAGTGGTGGTAGCAAAGCATGGGGAGCTGCAGGTTTTCTTGGTGTTCTAACACCTTTTATGATCGCTGTATTTTACATGGTTTTAACGGTATGGATTTTTGGCTATATCGCATTAACAGTTACAGGTAATTTAGATTATTTAGCTAGCGCAAATGGTTTTGGTGAATTCGTTAATAGCCCTTACTTATTTGGTGCCATGATTATTGTTGCCGCTATTATTAATTTTATTTTAGTAGCGGGTGTAAAAGATGGTATTGAACGGGCATCAAAAATACTGATGCCGACACTTTTCATTATGTTATTGATAATGGTGGTGTACGTATTAACATTAGATAATGCCTTTTCTGGTGTTAAGTTCTTTATCATTCCTGATGTCTCTAAATTAACGCCTGCGGTGATTAATGGTGCGCTTTCTCAAGCCTTTTTCTCATTATCATTGGGTATGGGTATTTTAATTACTTATGGTTCTTACATTAACCGCAAAACCGATATTGTAGGCTCTGCAAAGCTTGTTGCTATTACCGACACTGCCGTGGCCTTTACTGCGGGTTTAATGATATTACCGGCGGTATTTTCATTCAACCCGGATGTTGACCCTGCGCAATTAAGCGATAGCTCAGTATCACTAATCTTTACCTTTTTACCGAAAATATTCTTAGCACTACAAACTTCAATTGGTTATATTGGCGCCAGTGTTGTAGCAGCATTTTTCTTTATTTTGGTGTTTTTCGCGGCAATTACTTCGCTAGTTTCCATTTTAGAAGTGCCAGTATCGTATTTAGTTACTGAGAAAAAGCACAGTCGTAAAAAAGCATTATCAATTTTATTGATGACTGCAGGTATCTTAACTATTTTTGCAACATTATCGTTTGGTATGGTGTCATTCTTTACTGAGTTTACGTCATACGCTGGCGGTGTTCGTTCGTTCTTTGATGTGGTTTACGATATTTTTTACGATACTATTTTACCGTTAAATGGTTTCCTACTATGTATGTTCGTTAGTTACCGCTGGAAGAAGCATAAACTTTCAGAAGAACTGGCTTTAGGTAATGCAAACTATAAAGGCTCATGGGTTGAGAAATACATTAACTTTTCGTTAGGAACATTCATTCCATTAATTGTCTTTGGTATTTTTATTAATACTGTTTTACAAAAGTTTTTCGCGGTGAGTATTTTTGGCTTTTAACCATAGATTCAAACCTTGTTTTTTCGCTATGTAGATGCGAAATAATGCAGGATAAATAACCCAGAAGGCCGGATAATTTGTTATTATCCGGCCTTCTTTTTTGTTTAACAGTTTTCACTATGATCGAATTTATTCAAACAACGGATTTTAGCCAAAGCCAACGCTTATTTCATGGTCGTGGCCATGCTTATGAAAACTTATCGCATGTTAATGTAGATTGGTTAGCTCCGGTTATTCTGATCACTTTATATCAAGAAGTTGAAGCACAGTGGTTAGTTGAGCAAGTTAATACCCTAAGAAAATTGACTGAAAAATGTAAGTCTATTCAAGTACAGTATCGCTGTCGAAAATTTGCCCCATGTGAACTATTATGGGGTGAAGATATTAGCGCGATACATGCTATAGAGCATGATTTGAAATATCATATTAGCCTAGGGAAAGCACAAAATTCAGGCTTATTTTTAGATATGCGTAATGGTCGTGAGTGGGTTAAAAAACACAGCGACAATAAACGTGTATTGAATTTGTTTTCTTATACCTGTGCGTTTTCTGTTGCAGCGATTGCCGGTGGTGCTAGCAAAGTTGTTAATATCGATATGAGTAAAAGCTCATTAGCGAAAGGACGTGAAAATCACCGTTTAAATCAGCAAGACTTATCGCAAGTTATATTTGAAGGGGTTGATATTTTCAAGTCATACGGACGTTTGAAAAAACATGGTCCATATCAGCTACTCATTTCAGATCCGCCATCGTTTCAAAAAGGCAGTGTCAATATCGAACGTGACTATAAAAAAATTATTCGACGTTTGCCTGAACTTATGTCAGAAAATTCCGATGTTTTATTGTGTTTGAATTCCCCTGATTTAGATGAAAACTTCTTGCTAAATGAAGTGGCTAACGAGTGCCCTGAATGTGTATTTCAATATAAAATTGATACGCCAGAGGTATTTAAGGAAGCGCATCAAGGTAAGGGACTTAAGTGTTTATATTTTGTTTATAAACCTAGCCTATAGTCTTTCGTATAACTTTCGCCCTAGAGTGCTTGAGCGGTTTACCACACAAGCACTTAGTCAAAACTAATTCATTACTACGCGAGCAGCTAACAGTATTAAGAAGCTGCCAGTGACTTTATCAACAATATGGCTGTTAGCTTTTAGCTTTTCTAAAATTGGTCCTCGTGACATCGTAAATGCAATCACGATATACCAAAGCATATCAATTAAGCCTACCGTTGCTGTCATTATAATCTTTTGCTGCCAGCCTGCATCGGCATCAACAAATTGACTAAACAGAGCGAGAAAGAAAATTGCCAGTTTAGGGTTGAGAAAGGCAATTAAGAAACCATCACGCCAGCCGTTAATACTTGGGTCTAATACCGCATCCTTTTTAGCAAATTGAATATTTTGTTTTTTGCTCATCAGCGCCTTAACACCTAGATATAGTAAAAATGCTGCGCCGCTGTATTTAATTAAGTCGAATATCATTGGTGATTGAACTATTAGTAAGCCAATGCCTGTTGCGGTGATAGCAGCGTACAAGGCAACCCCTAAGCCGTGACTAATGGCCGTTGCATACCCTTGGCCTGAACCACCATTTAAGGTGTTTTTTATCACTAAAGCTAAGCTAGGCCCTGGTGATAGGGCTCCTAAAATACAAATAACAACAAGTGATAGCCACAAATGAAATTCCATACTAATTCACGCCTTATATTACGTGCCTAATGCACTTTTTTGATTCGAAGAAAACTGGCAAATCTTGGCACACCTCGGCGTGTTTTACCAATGTATTTATAAGTTATTATCGCGCCGATCTTGGGTGGGTTTTGGCGTTCGTGATCTGAAAAACCGCTGCCAATTTTAAAGATTATACCTTGTGGTGTTTTCACTTTAATTGCGCCGAGCATGCCTTGGTATTTACCTTTGCCAGGGACGTGAGCAATAACGATTGCTTCTGCATCTTGGTGTTTTTTTAATTTAAGTAGATTGTTACTACGACCTGTTTGATGATGTGCTGTTGCTAGGTGCAACATCAAACCTTCGCCCTCATTCTCTACTACTTTGTCTAACCATGTATAAAGGTTGTCACTGCTATATACTTTTCGCTGCTCAACCATTTGTAAATATGGTGATTTAGTGTTCTGCGCCAGTTGCTTCATTAGCAGTATGCGCTGGCTAAAGTTTGACTTCTGTAAAGGTAAGTCAAATATCATTAATTTAAGGTCACGCCAACATTCCCCATTTGAAGTTTTGGTTCGCACACAGGCACTAATTTTTTCGAATTCTCCTCTGGCACTCCAAAGTTCGCCGTCCATCGTGATATTAGGCCAGTTTTCAACAAACCAGTTTGGTGCCGGTAATACATTGCCATTTCGGGTCAATAATTGTTCTCCATTCCAATAACCTCTGACGCCGTCAAGCTTCTCACTGGTCCAGTATTTTTCTATGTGTTGCACTTTTTTATAAATTTTGGCGTGTTGTAAGTCAGGTTTTCTGTTTCTATGCGAAATTTGAACGTCGCGATTAGCCTTTTCATGCGCTAATGCTTTAGGCAACAAAAGGCATAAATATAAAACCAGCATAGCTAGCAGTATGCGTGTATATTGTTGAGGAAGCATCCGTGTTCCAAGGTAGATTTAATTTGGCTTCATTATAGAGTGCTTTTGCTATCAGTGCTGAGTATCTTACTCGATCTCTTTCAGTAGTTGAGAAAGTAGAAAAATTGCAGGAGTTGGCTACACTTTTGACATTCGTACGGAACTCAATGGATGATATCAGATGAAAGGAATCATAGGGCTATGCCTAGCTTTAATCATGCTTGTTATTACTTTTCCTGTAATAGCAGGTAAGAAGCATTGTCAGGGATACCGTAGCAAGCTTGATAATATTCAAGCCCAGCAACGTCAAGGAAACTCTTTAAAGCGTAGTAATAGTTTGGCTGTTCGAGAAGCTAAGGCCCGTGATACTTGGTGGCGCTGTGAAACCGGAAAAATGAAGAAAAAAACCAGTAAATCTAAAAAGAAAACTAATAAAAAGAACAGTAAAAAACAAACAACTCAGGCGCCTGTTAAGCTACAAACACTAAAGCCATTGTCACCATTTTCGAGTAACAAACCTGTTGTGGTTCGCTCTAAATATCAGGGAGAAAAGCTACAAGCTTGGTTGCAATATTATCAACCGGAAAAACAGTGTGCTCGGCCGAAATCTACGCAAACATTTGCTGCATGTGTTGAAGATAAACGTCGTCAGCAAATAGAGTTTGAGCAAGGTTATTTAAAATAATTGCTAAGCTAAATAGCTAATTAATAGTGAAGTTGACGAAATTTAACTAAAGGTTATTTATATTACACTTGTATCTTATTGTAATGGTTGTATATTTTTATTGGAACAGCTTTTGCTGATAAACACTTATGTTTATGAAATTCGGCTAAAGAGAATAAGATGCAAGAAAAATTAAAACGAACTACTATCACAGTATTAGGTTTTTTATGTTTATTCATTGGTACCATATTTATTCTTCTACCTGGGCCTGCGGTGATATTTATTCCGTTAGGTTTAGCACTATTAAGTATGGAATATGATTGGGCAAAACGTTGGTTAAAAATAAGCCAACAATACTTTAGGAAAGCAGCAGTGAAGGCCGATGATAGTTTGCGTTGGTTAGGAAAAAAATTGCGCTCGTAAAGACTAATTCATACAAAGAGCACTGAAGATAATATCGGGTAAACTAGATTTACCCGAATATTTGTCAATATCGAGGTTTTGTCCTTTAAATAGCGTTTATTAAATGCTGTTTTTCAAATACTGTGCTTTAGTATCAGTATATTGCGTCACAATAGTATCGATAGTTTCTTGGCAGTAATCTCGTAGACCACTAAGCAGCATGAACTTCTTACCGTGGCCTATGATTTCCCCTTGTGAAACAAGATCAAATGACAAGCTGGCTTTACCGCGCTTACCATCGATATCTAGCGTTGTAGACGATAGTTCTAAGGCAATATCTTGAAATGAAAGGTTGTCCAAGTGAATAGACATGCTTTCGTACATGATCATCGGGCGTGCTGGGTTGATCATCACCTGATTATCTTTCATTAAGTTGACAAGAATATGTGGGAAAGTATGACCTGAAAATTCAACATAAGCGCGAGTTAACGCTTCAATTGCTTGGCTATCCGTTGTGGTTTCACCAGCAACCGTCATGTTTAAGTATTCTTTTTGTTTTTCGTCGGTAACACTAGCTGATGATTTAATTGTGCTTGGAAAGTTTAATTCAATACCATCAGTTACCATGCCAGAAAATGTAAAGCTCATTTCTTGATGTAAGCCTGCACGTTCTAAAACTAATGAAAACAGTAAATCGCCCGGAACACAAAAACGTTTCGCGGTAATATCGTGGAGCGGGTTAAAATCATCGGCAATTTGTTTTGCAAAATCACTGGCCTGTTGGCGCGTGAAACTAATTTTATCATCAGAAATACTGCAATAATTTTCTAAAAACATAGATGGTTGTCTTCACTTAATAACATTTAAAATCGCCGTTATTCTACCAGTATGCTGGATCAAAATCGAAATTTATTCAGCTTTAGCTTACAAAGCAGACCAGTAAAATCAAGCACTTTAAGCTAACAGCTGTTTATTTTTCGAATTCAGATGTGAACGTAAACGCACTGACAAGTTGCTCTTTTTTGGCTTTAGTAAACTTCTTCAGTTGGTATTCGCGGCGGCTGGCTTCTTGTCTGTTAATTTGGCTTTCAGCATAAGCCAAACTAACTGGGCGGCGAACACGTGTATATTTAGCGCCTTTATTATTACATGTATTGTGTTCGATTAAGCGTCGACTGACCGAGGTAGTAATACCTGTATATAGGCTATTATCTGCACAACGAAGAATGTATACATACCACATAGTTAACTTGTATCTTGATGATTTTCGCCGACTATCATCGCAATTTTTCATTACTTATTCGAGATAAAAATAAATAAGTGCTAGCTGGCACTTTCTGATTTTTATATTATGGTGCGCTAGATAATCATAGGCGAAATTATGCAACAAACAGAGAACGGCGCGCTGAGAAAAATGCGAGCACAATTATCCGATGATGGAAATGTTCAATATCGTATGGTGATAGGTGAGCAGGAAGTTGAACTCAATTCGTTAATTGGTAAGCATATATCTTTACATTACAGTGGCCATATAGACTGTCAGCATTGCGGTAGGAAAACCAAAAAGAGTTACTCACAAGGCTACTGTTTCCCTTGTATGCAAAAGCTTGCTCAATGCGACATGTGTATCATGAAACCAGAAACCTGTCATTTTGAAAAAGGTACCTGTCGTGAGCCTGAGTGGGGTGAGAAAAATTGCTTTATTCCGCACTATGTATATTTAGCAAATACTTCGGGCTTGAAGGTCGGTATTACTCGTCATAGTCAAGTACCGACTCGGTGGATAGATCAAGGAGCTACGCAGGCATTACCAATATTTAAAGTGAGTACTCGCTTGCAGTCAGGGCTTGTTGAAATAGCACTAGCAGAATTTATTGCAGATAAAACTAACTGGCGCGCTATGCTAAAAGGTAGTGCTGATAATATTGATTTGCAGGCCATTGCTGCAGAACTAAAGCCTAAAATTGCTGAAAAACTAGCCGACTTAGCGTTAACTTATGGTGATGATGCAATTACTGAGTTAAATGAAGAAGTAGTAAATTTACATTTTCCAGTGCAACAGTACTTAACTAAAATATCGTCTTTTAATTTTGATAAAACTCCTGAAGTTTCAGGGCAATTGTTAGGTGTAAAAGGGCAATATCTAATTTTTGATACTGGCGTGATTAATATTCGAAAGTTCACCTCTTATCATGTTAGTTTGCAGGTAAACTAATTATATCGTTCATAATAAAGCCAATGGACTACACTAAAAATGAACGCCAATATTAATATGTGATTATAGCCTTACCGCGAGCGATGCGGGAGTAGGCAATTTTTTTGATATGTTTGTAGCAGGGAGTAGACGGCAAGTTTAACTTGGGATTAAGATGATGAACTTAAGTGATTACGTAGATCAGGCCAGTGAAATTTTTGTACTTTCAGACTCTTTTGTGCGTATAAAGGAGCTAATTGATGATGAAAGCTCAACTATTGATGATATAGCCGATGTTATATTGTTAGACCCAGCACTTGCAGGCACTATTCTAAAGTTGGCTAATAGCTCGTTTTTTAATTATCCAGGTAAAATTGATACGGTTTCAAAAGCGGTATTAGTGCTTGGTATTACTGAGGTATATAATTTAGTTATTACTTTTTTCACCAATAAAGCCTTTGAGTCTTTAGTCGCTGACCAAGATTATCTGGACAATTTTTGGTGTAAGAGTGTTGATAGTGCGCTCATTATCAAATTTATTGGCACTAAACTGGGTATTGTAAATGCTGAACGTTTATTTATTTTAGGCTTATTACATAATTTAGGGGAGTTAGTTATACAGCAATTCTCGCCTGAAAAATTGATTGCTGCAAATGGTTGTGAAGCGCCTGAGTTACCTTGGCAGAAACAACAAAGCTTACTTGGGTTTACTTACGGGGAATGCTCAGCTGAGCTATTAAAGCAATGGCAGTTACCATTTACTATTATTGAACCTATTCGTAATCAGGATAATGACAACTTTGAATTTAGCAGTGATGAAAGCAAACTACTTTATTTAACTAAACGTATTATGTTGTGCAATTATGAATGTAGCAAACATCCTGTTGAATTATTGCTAACGGAAGAGGCCTTGCAACAACTTCCTATTGATCAAGCTATGTTGCAAGAAGCAAGTCAGTATTGTGAACTTGAGCGCTTAGGAATTTTGGCAATATTAAATCCAAATGCAGCCATGGTTTATTAAAGGTTATTTTTTTCTTGATGGCTATTTATTCACAGCCACCTTTTGAATTAGACCTTTCTAGTTAGTAACGCAGTTTAATTTTTCTTGCTGAATTTAAAGCTTAGTTGAAAGCTTGGTTAGCGAAAACTGTCGTTTATACTCGATAACACTCTATTGCCTGGACACAATACTTCCTGTTTTAACTGGTTTAACGGTGTGTCTGAAGAGTTATTAACATCATGAAAGCTCTCGCCATTGGGATCTAAGTAAAATAACCCTGTTAAAATTTCTCCTTTTTGCTTATGGCTTTCAATATCGTTAATTGCCTTCATGGCATTTTTCGTGTCGTAATCAGCTTGTAGCTTATGAATACGCATCAATGAACCATCATGTAAGCAAATATCTTCACAAACTCCGGCCTGACAATCACTGGTTATTTCCGTTTTAACGGGGATAAAATCTGTCACTGCGGCTGTTGTAATATGTTCATGAACA
Source organism: uncultured Colwellia sp. (assembly GCA_913058245.1). Classification (GTDB taxonomy): domain Bacteria; phylum Pseudomonadota; class Gammaproteobacteria; order Enterobacterales; family Alteromonadaceae; genus Cognaticolwellia. The sequence goes on along the minus strand of CAJXQJ010000009.1, from coordinate 32,840 downwards.
TAGTCATAGGAACGGGTAGAGCTTGCATGATTGTTAAATGTTACACACGGAGAGACAATGTCGATAAAGGCAAACCCTTGGTGACTCATGGCTGCTTTAATTAATGGCACTAACTGTTTTTTGTCACCGGAGAAACTACGGGCGACAAATGTTGCGCCAAGCTGTAGTGCCATAACGCAAAGATCAATATCAGAAAACAAGCTTAACTCACCGCCTTTATTTGTTACGCCCTTATCTGCGGTAGCGGCAAGCTGACCTTTAGTTAGGCCATAAACACCGTTATTGGCAACAACATAAAGCATATTCAATTGTCGCCTTACCACGTGGGCAAATTGCCCTAAACCAATCGATGCACTATCACCATCACCTGACATAGCAAGATAAGTTAAGTCGCGATTAGCCAAATTTGCACCTGTGGTCACTGATGGCATGCGGCCATGTACGGAATTAAAACCATGAGACTTATTAAGAAAGTAGTTAGGCGCTTTTGATGAACAGCCGATCCCTGACATCTTTGCCACCTGATGTGGTGGTAAAGACAGCTCAAAGCAGGCTTGTACTATCGCAGATGTTATGGCGTCATGACCACAACCGGCGCATAAGGTTGATAATGCTCCTTCATAATCGCGATAAGTTAAGCCTAAATCGTTAACCGGTAAACGTGGGTGATAAAAACTTGATTTTTGATAGCTCATGTTATCGCTCCTTAGCCGGTTTGGCTTGTTGATGATTGCTGAGCAAAATGCTCAAGCACTTTATTAACAACAAATAAACTGGTTAATGGTAAGCCGTCAAAGTTGGCAATGACATTAAGTTTATTCGGTGCGATGGCCAATTCGTTACTGAGTAGTGTACGCATTTGGCTATCTCTATTTTGCTCAATAACAAAGACATCTTGATGGTCATTAATAAAGTCGATAATGCTATGACAAAAAGGAAAAGCTTTAATTCGAAGCGTATCAACGGATAGTCCATGATCTTTTAGTTGCTGTATTGCTTCTGGTATTGCATGGCTACTAGTCCCAAAAAATATCAAACCGATTTTAGCGCGTTTGCTTGATTGCTTAATCTCAGGTGAGGGCATTAACTTTGCAGCTTGGTTAAACTTTTTGGTGAGTCGTTGCATATTTTCTACATAGTCAGCTGACTTTTCTGTATAACCTGCGTAACGGTTACGAGAAGTACCCCGGGTAAAAAATGCCCCTTTATCAGGGTGAGTGCCTGGAAGTGTACGGTAACATATGCCGTCGTTATCAACATCGAGGTAGCGACCGTATTCGTCTAACTCATCAAGTTGTTGTGCTGAAAGCACTTTACCTAATTGATATTCTTGCTGATCATCCCAAATAAACTCTGCAGTTAAATGGTCATTCATACCTAAATCGAGATCACTCATGATAATAACTGGTGTCTGTAATTGGTCTGCTAGATCAAAAGCTTGCGCCGACAAGGTAAAACATTCAAACGGGTCTTGTGGAAATAATAATACTTGCTTGGTATCGCCATGTGATGCATAGGCACAGGCAAGAATATCAGATTGTTGTGTACGTGTAGGCATACCTGTAGATGGCCCAGCCCGTTGCACGTTAACTAATACCATAGGTATTTCAGCAAAATAAGCTAGCCCTAAAAACTCTGTCATTAGAGAAATACCAGGACCACTGGTAGCGGTAAAAGCTCTGGCACCATTCCAGCTAGCGCCAATGGCGATACCAATTGCTGCCAGTTCGTCTTCAGCTTGTACGAGTGCGTAATTTTTTTTGCCTGTCGCGGGATCAATGCGCAACCGCGCGCAATAGCTAGCAAACTTTTCAACCACTGATGTTGACGGGGTGATTGGATACCAGCCAACAACCGTAGCACCACCGTAAACTGCGCCTAATGCCGTTGCTGTATTACCATCAACCATAATGCGATTATTAATTAATTCCCGGCGCTCAACTCTTAAGCTAATGGGGCACTGAAAGTGCTGGTGTGCATATTGATAGCCCAATTCTAAAGCATATATATTTGGTGTAATTAGTTTATCTTTACCGCGAAATTGCTCCCCAACCAGTGTTTTTAGAACATCAAATTCAATGTTTAGTAATGCTGCCAATGCGCCAACGTAAATTACGTTTTTAAATAATTGGCGTTGTCTGGGATCTTGATATTCTTTTTGGCAAATTGCTGAAATAGGAATAGCGAGGTAGTTAATATCATCTCTGATTTCATGTGTTTGGAGTGCTCGAGAGGAATCGTATAATAAAAATCCACCACAGGCGACACTATCAATATCTTCTAACAAGCTTTGTGCGTTCATTGCCACAACTAATTCTGATTGACCGCCACGTCGTGCTAAAAAGTTACTCTCGTTGATACGTACTTCGTACCATGTAGGCATGCCTTGAATATTAGAAGGAAAAATGTTTTTTGCACTTACCGGAATACCCATACGAAGAATCGCTTTAGCAAACATGTTGTTGGCACTGGCTGAACCTGTGCCATTGGTATTTGCGAAGCGTACAACAAAGTCGTTGATACTTTGGCAAGTATTGACTTGCTTAGATGAAGACGTATTGCTCATTTTATTGTCGCTCCAATATTATCTATCATGAGTTTTTTCATATCCCAGGCGCCCGTGGGACAGCGCTCTGCACATAAACCGCAGTGTAAGCAAACATCTTCGTCTTTTATCATAATTCGGCCAGTTTTTAAGGCTGGAGAAACAAGTAATTCTTGCTGAGGGTTAATTTCTTTAACACGTAGCTTGTCGATGATCTGTTCAGCATTCTTGTCACTGTGTTGATCAACGTCGACAAAGTTTATACAGTCCATTGGACAAATATCGTCACATGCTGAACACTCAATACAGGTGTTTTCATTAAACACGGTATGAACATCACAATTTAAGCAGCGATGGGCTTCTTCTAACGCCAGTTTTTCGTCAAAGCCTAATTCAACCTCAGTATTTAATTGTTTTACGGCTTCTTCCCAAGCGATATGTGGTACTTGATGACGCTGCTCATGGCTAATGCCACTTTGATAACTCCAATCATGTATGCCCATTTTTTGGCTAACTAAATTAAAGCCAGCTTCTGGTCTGTCTTGTTGAGTGTCTTTACCTTGGCAAAATAAGTCGATTGATATGGCTGCTTGATGACCATTAGCGACTGCAGTAATTATGTTTTCTGGGCCAAATGCTGCATCACCGCCAAAAAACACCTGTGCCAAGCTTGATTGCAAGGTTTCTTTATTGAGTGTTGGTTGTTGCCACTTATTGAATTTGAGGCCTATATCTCGTTCTATCCAAGGGAAAGCTGTATCTTGCCCAACAGCAACAAGCACTAAATCACATTCTACCAGTATGGTTTCTCCGGTGGCGCGTAAGGTTCTTTTACCGTGTTCGTCGTAGCTTGAAGCAACCTTTTCAAAACGAACGCCTATAAACTTTCCACCTGAGATAACATATTCTATTGGGCTATGATCTGGGGTTATGGTAATACCTTCTGCCTGCGCGTCTGCTTTCTCCCAAGGTGATGCTTTCATGGCATCGAAGCTTGAACGAACTAAAACATTGACTTCACTGGCACCTAAGCGTTTTGCTGTTCGACAACAGTCCATTGCGGTATTACCACCACCAAGTACAACAACACGTTTTGGTGCCTCTTCGGTGTGTTTAAAGCTAACATTGGCTAGCCAGTTGATACCCACCTTAATATGATCACTAGCAAGGTCATGTCCTGGAATTTCTAACCAACGCCCTGATGGCGCGCCAGTACCGATAAAAATGGCATCAAACTTAGCTTGTAGTAATTTAGCTAAACTGGTTATTTCTTCACCAAAATGACACTCCACCCCCATTTGAAGAATATAGTTAAGTTCTTCGTCTAGAACCGTTTCCGGCAATCTAAATGCAGGAATTTGGCTGCGCATCATGCCACCCGCTTTAGCATCACGCTCATAAAGTACTACTTCATAGCCTAAAGGAAGCAGGTCTCTTGCAACTGTTAATGATGCAGGACCAGCACCAATTAAGGCGATACGTTTAGTATTTTTTTGTTGGGGAATCGAAGGTAAGTAGGAATAAATATCTTCTTTATAATCGCTGGCAACGCGCTTGAGTCGACAAATAGCAACGGGTTCAGCTTCTACACGCGTACGCCGACAGGCGGGTTCGCAAGGGCGATCACATACTCTTCCTAAAACCCCTGGAAAAACATTTGATTGCCAATTAATCATATAGGCTTCGGTATAGCGCTTTTCGGCAATTAAACGTATGTATTCAGGAACTGGAGTGTGGGCAGGGCATGCATGCTGACAATCGACAACTTTTAAAAAGTGCTGGTATGAAGAAGTATCGGTATTTTTCAATAGCTTATTCCTTAGCATTCAGGCTGTATAAATAATCTACACCCAAGACAGTGTTAATTAAACACTTTTCGTAATTAATTGCTTATTTTCTAGTCGGCCATTATCAAAGTTACTGGCAGATTAATTCTGCACCAGCAAATAACAATTAATGGTGATAGCGCACTGCGATGGTGCGCTGTTAGTTTGTTGTTAAATGTTAATCTATTGTTTTTAAAGGGTTATTTTGTTTGGCACGAGGATTGATAACCATAAAGGCACGACATTATAAGGATTAAAATAAATGAAATTAGTCAGTGCAATAATAAAGCCCTTCAAACTCGATGATGTTCGAGAAGCCATTTCCGAAGTTGGTGTTGAAGGCTTAACCGTAAGTGAAGTTAAAGGTTTTGGTCGACAAAAAGGCCATACTGAACTGTATCGAGGTGCCGAATACCAAGTAGATTTCCTGCCGAAGGTGAAACTTGAAGTTGCGGTAAATGATGATGTGGTGCAACGACTTGTCGAGGCAATTACCCAAGCGGCTCATACAGGTAAAATTGGCGACGGTAAAATTTTTGTATTTGACCTTGAGCAAGCCGTGCGTATTCGCACTGGTGAGCAAGATGTAGAAGCGATTTAGGAGTAAAACGATGGAACAAAATATTTTTCAATTACAGTATGCCATGGATACATTTTACTTTTTAATTTGTGGTGCTTTGGTGATGTGGATGGCGGCAGGGTTTTCAATGCTTGAAGCGGGTTTAGTTCGTGCAAAAAATACCACAGAAATTTTAACGAAAAACGTCGCTTTGTATGCTATTTCTTGCATGATGTATTTATTCATTGGTTACGACATTATGTACGGCGGTGGAGTATTCTTATCAGGCATTGAAACAGTTGACCCAGCCAAAGTTCTGGCAGACTTCTCTGCTCGTGAAGATGGCTTTACTGGCTCGGCGATTTATTCGGCCGCTTCCGATTTCTTTTTTCAGGTAGTATTTGTTGCCACTGCGATGTCGATAGTTTCAGGCGCCGTTGCTGAACGCATGAAATTATGGGCATTTTTAGCGTTTGCCGTTGTGCTAACTGCGGTAATTTATCCAATGGAAGGTAGTTGGACGTGGGGCGGAAATGCTGTATTTGGCTTATATAACTTAGCCGATTTAGGTTTTTCTGATTTTGCTGGCTCTGGTATCGTTCATATGGCTGGTGCTGCGGCAGCGTTAGCAGGGGTTTTATTATTAGGTGCCCGTAAAGGAAAGTATGGTTCTGACGGTCGAGTAAATGCTATTCCTGGTGCCAACTTACCAATGGCGACATTAGGGACTTTTATCTTGTGGATGGGTTGGTTTGGCTTTAATGGTGGCTCAGTACTGAAACTTGGCGATATCGCAAGCTCTCACTCGGTTGCTATGGTGTTTCTAAATACTAACGCCGCTGCCGCTGCTGGCGCTGTTTCTGCTTTGATTATGGCAAAAATTTTATTCAAAAAGGCTGATTTAACTATGGTATTAAATGGTGCTTTGGCAGGTTTAGTTGCAATAACGGCTGAGCCGTCAACACCAACACCGCTGCAAGCGACGATGTTTGGCGTAGTGGCCGGTATTGTTGTAGTGTTTTCTATTATTGCACTAGATAAACTAAAAATTGATGATCCTGTTGGGGCTATTTCTGTGCATGGTGTTGTTGGTTTGCTTGGCTTACTACTGGTGCCGGTAACGAATAGTGCTTCAACGGTTAGTGGACAACTCATTGGCGCTGCAACGATATTTATTTGGGTATTTGCCACCAGTTTTGTGGTTTGGTTTGCACTGAAAAAGTTGATGGGCATTCGTGTTAGTTCGGAAGAGGAATATGAAGGGGTTGATAAAGCCGATTGTGGTATGGAGGCTTACCCGGAATTTACCCGAGGTTAAGATGTTTTCGTAAATAGCATTAACTAAAAAACCAACAAAGCCGCGCCAGTTTATAATTTATGCTGGCGTTGTGCTTTTTCTACTTTTACGTTAACTAGAATGTAAGCCTATTGAAATAATTCGTAAAGTTTTACTGTTATCGTCAATAAAATGTGTAAAATTACCTCATTAATTGAGATGTTTATAAACGGATAACTTTATGGCTAGAGAGCAGTTTGGTGTTTGTGCAGAGCCGAGCCTTCACGGATATTATTTATTATTTAACGCTTTAGATGAGAAAAACTCATTTATTCGTCAGGCATTATCACGTTTACCGGCATTATTTGATAAGTATGCTGATCGTTTTTCTGAAGCTAACCTTGCAGGTGTTATCGCCATAGGCTCCAATTACTGGGATGAAATCTATCCCAAAGCTCGCCCTAAACATTTACGGTCATTTCCTGAAATGGCAGTGGATGATCGAATCGCTCCTGTTTGTAATTACGATATTTATATTGAAATTCGCAGTGACCGTGGTGATGTCAACCATATTGTTGCCACTAAGGTTTGTGAATTGCTTGCTGATAGTGTTGAGCTGGTTGAACAAGTTAGAGCATTCCGCTTTTTAGATGGTCGAGATTTAACAGGGTTTGTTGATGGCACCGAAAACCCGCAAGGACATCATCGCCGTAAAGTCGCCTTAATTAATGAGTCGCAAGACTCAGAGTTTTCATCAGGTAGTTATCTGCATATTCAGCGTTATCGCCATAATTTGAATCTGTGGAATTCATTAGAAGTGAAAGATCAAGAAGATGTTTTTGCCCGTACTAAAGTGAACAATGAAGAGTATTCGGAAGAAAATAAAGCGCCAACGTCACATATTAAACGAGTAAATCTAAAGGATAGTGACGGTAATAGCATTGAAATTTTACGTCAAAGTATGCCGTATGGTGATATGAAGCTACAGGGTTTATTCTTCGTATCTTATTGTCATTCGCCTGAGCCCTTTGAGTTAATGCTTGCAAGTATGATTGTTGGTGATGGCCATGGTCATAGTGATCATATGCTGAAATACACCCAAGCAGAAACTGGTGCGGCCTTTTTTGTACCAAGTCTAAATATACTTGCTGAGCTTGGCGAATAATTTTGCCAAACTCACATTAGATATTAAATAACTAAACCTAATGTTAATTTAATTAACTTAGGTTTTTTAAGAACAGCGCTTCAAGCTTACTAATGGTTTGCTTAATTTCTTTGGTATCGGTTGGGGCAATGAAAATGGTGTCGTCACCAGCAATGGTTCCCAATACACCGTCACTTTTACTTAAACTATCAAGTAAACGAGCAATTAGTTGTGCAGCGCCTGGGCTAGTGCGGATAATGATCATGACATCATTGTGTTCAATATCGAGTACTAATTGTTTTAGTGGGCTTTTTGCCGTCGGCATGCCAAGCTCAGCGGGCAAACAATAAACCATTTCTTGACGAGCATTACGGGTGCGAACAGCGCCAAACTTGCTGAGCATACGAGATACTTTTGATTGGCTGATATTTTCAAAACCTTGCGACTTTAATGCTACCGCAATATCGCCTTGAGAACTAAACTGTTCTTGCTTTAATAAATCTTTGAAGGCTTGTACTAAAGCTTCTTGTTTTTGTTGTCCACTCATAATTGCTCACTGCTCGAGTTATATTCTGATCGATAATAGTCTAGGGCGTGTTGAACTTTGCAGTATAAATTTTGTTCGAATTAAAAGTGATTTAATCGCGGCGTAGCGATTGAAGTATAGTCGTTCTATATAAATGAGCGACAACAACGAGTAAATTACTTTTAAATGAACCCTAAGGGCAGCGTTTCTTGAGTATTTTTACTGTGTTATCACTTATTTATGTGGAGCAACCACACGTTATAAGTTCTGCCTTGTATAAATACTCACTAAACTGCTGCAAAAAACATACACCAAAGTTCAATACGCCCTAGTTGTAATACCTAAGTATTATTCCACATTTTTTATTATACGGTATCCTTATAAACCAATACAGGTGAATAATTCCCAGTTGGTAAATTTATCTTGTTGACCGTTCCAAAAATAGCGGTGGATGATGTTCGCTGGTTTTACTTGTTTTAAATGCACCAATGCCGTGTAAAGTCGTTTATTTACGCAATCAAATTGGTATAAACATTGTTTTTTGGCCGTTTATGCTATATCTTTTGGCCGACAAATTATTACGTAATTACTCAAATTTCGGAGACATCAAATGAAAGTTGCTGTGCTAGGCGCTGCTGGTGGTATCGGCCAAGCGTTATCTTTACTATTAAAAACTCAATTACCTGCAGGTTCTGAGTTATCTTTATATGACGTTGCGCCAGTTGTTCCAGGTGTTGCTGTTGATTTATCACACATCCCAACAGCCGTTAAAGTTGAAGGGTTTGGTGCTGATGATTTAGCTGCTGCACTTTCAGGTGCTGATATTGTAATTATCCCTGCGGGTATGCCACGTAAGCCTGGTATGGATCGTGCTGACTTATTCGCTGTAAACGCTGGCATTATTAAAACATTGGCTGAAGGTATTGTTGCTAACTGTCCAAAAGCTTTAGTAGGTATCATTACTAACCCAGTAAACGGCACTGTGCCAATTGTTGCTGAAGTATTCAAAAAAGCAGGTACATACGATAAGAACCGTGTTTTTGGTGTAACTACACTTGATGTTATTCGCAGTGAAGCATTCATCGCCGAATTAAAAGGCATGGACGTGAATGATGTGAAAATCCCAGTAATTGGTGGCCACTCTGGTACAACAATTTTACCATTACTTTCTCAAGTTGAAGGTGCAACTTTCTCTGATGAAGAAGTTGCTGCATTAACACCACGTATTCAAAATGCTGGTACTGAAGTTGTAAATGCTAAAGCTGGTGGCGGTTCTGCAACACTTTCAATGGGCGCTGCTGCTGCTCGTTTTTGTTTATCTTTAGTTAAAGGTTTACAAGGTGAAGACGTTGTTGATTACGCTTATGTAGAAGTTGAAGGTGGTGATGCGCCATACTTTGCTCACCCTGTTCGTTTAGGTGTAAACGGTATTGCTGAAGTACTACCTTACGGCGAATTAAGTGCGTTCGAGCAACAAGCTAAAGACGACATGTTAGCAACGCTAACAGCTGATATTAAAGAAGGTGTTGATTTTATCAACGGCTAATTTGAGTTAGACATTGTTTAAAAAAACCGCGTATGACGCGGTTTTTTATTGCCTTAAATTTAATAAAACCGTTACTATGAGCGTGTTGCTTTAGGCAATATATAGTTTAATTTTAACAAGGAAAATAAATGGCAAATTCAGGAACGCGTCGCTGGCAGCTTATTCGAGAAAATTTAAGCTTTCAAATTAAGCTAATGTTAGATGCCGTAAGGGATGTACTGCTTAGTCCGGTAGCAATTGTTTGCACAATTCTTGATTTAGCTGCTGGTAATCATTCTGGCCAAGGTTATTTTCAACGGTTAATGAATATTGGTCATCAAAGTGATCATTGGCTCAATTTATTTGGAGATTCGCCAAATGATGCGAAAGCTAACCAGGCTGATAAGGATGTTAATCAAGTAAGCGGCAGCACTGATTTTGAACCTGAACAAAGCCATGAAGCTAGTTTGGTAGTAAGAAAAGCTAATGGTAAAGTAGACAGCAAAATTGAGAGTTTATTCTCACAAGTTGAAGAGCTTTTATCGCAGCAGTCTCAACAAGGTAATTCTGCCAAAGTGACGAAAGAAAAAATTGATCATTATCTGGACAGTATAATGTCTCGTCAGCGAGAGAGTAATCAGGATGTAGATGCAAGCCTTGAAGGTTCAGGCGCTGCTACTGAGCACAACCATTCTATTAACACTGATGTTAATAATCAAAAATAACGACTAATAACTCTCCGCTAATTTAGTTTGCTGTAAAACTAACCCCTACCTCGTAAATAAAAGTATTTCTCACTCTAGATGTAAATCAACTGTTTTCTTTGCTCCCACTTTTCATTGTTAATTTTATATATTATATTGTATGCAATTTTCGAGGGGTAAGGGTAGTAAATTGGGCATTAAAAAAGAAAACAGATGGATAGCGCAAAGGTTTTTGTTGTTGACCGCCTTTGCATTATTGTTCGGCTATGGCAATAGCAATACGGCAAGCGCCGAACTAGCACCTGTTACAGAAGTACTTTCACAGGTAACTGATTGTAATAGCACTATTGTTATTCGTTCACAATCATTAGATAAAGAACAGTTAGATTCCGCGTGCAAAATTCTTATTACGCAAGAAGATAAGTTTCATGCTGTTTTTAATACCCGTGGTAAGCCGGTTGCTGATGATAATAATGTCAAAATGAGAGCTAATATTTATTCGAATCGTGATGAATTTGTGAAATATGCCACAGCTCATTTTAATATGCCAACCAATAATGGTGGCATGTATTTAGAAGGTTATCCCGATAAAGTGGGTAATCAGGCAGAGTTTGTTGCTTATGAGCGCTCGGGAAAAATTTGGAATTTAAAGCATGAGTATATCCATTATCTTGATGGCCGTTTTAATAAATATGGTGATTATTGTAATGGTTTGCATGACGACCATGCGGGGCCAGAGTTTTGTCCAAGCCCGCACTTAGCATATCCACATATTGTTTGGTGGGCAGAGGGGTTAGGGGAATATTTAGCTTGGGGTGAAAGTAATCCAAAAGCTGTTGCGCTGGCGCAAGAAAATAGTTTTACATTAAGCGAGTTGTTTAATACCAGTAGTAATGAAAATACTGGTGCTGATCGTGTTTATCGCTGGGGCTATTTAGCTGTACGTTTTATGATGGAGCAGCATCGCGAATTAATTGATGAAATGTTAGTTCATGTGCGTAGCGGTAATTGGCAAGGATATCAGCAATTAATCAAAACTTGGGGTACGAGCTTAGATGCTGAGTTTAGCCAATGGCTACAAAGCCTTGAAGCGCCATAACTAAGCTAAATAAGCATAGATAGTATTTAATTTAGGTTATGGGTAAAATGCCTATAACCTAAATGCAATTATTGTTGGATACTCCCTAAACCCCTATGCAAGATTCACCTAATACCACGCAAGCACTCAATTATAAGTCAACGTTTATTTTAGATAAGTCACATTTTACCGAGTGTTATGAAGAGTCGGTGCCACAACAATCTTTTTCTCAGCTTTATTTTAAAGCGGCTGTTATGCTGTTAATTGGTGCGGGCCTTGTGCTGTTTACTGATTTTAACCCCTATGCCGCTTGGTTTATTTTTTCATTGGGTATTTTAGAAGTGGTCAGTATGCATTACCGCAAGCCATGGTGGGTTATGCGTCAAATGTTTAGCAAAGTCGCTAAGGCAGAAGTAACACTAGAAATCACCGAAGATTATATTCGTACGTTTTCGTTTTATAACGATAATAAGATGTTTTATCAAGATATAAAAAATATAACGCCTACCGATAAAGGTTGGTTGATTAACCATAAAACAGGTCGCCATTATATTTCTAATCGGTGTTTAAATGAACAAGTAAAGCAATTTTTACAAGCTAAATGATGAATACTTACTCAATTATTTATCGATTTATTGTATTTTTTATCTCAAATACTCTAGTACACCTATTTTTATAAGAGTTTTATTCAAGAAAAACATCCACTTATTCAAAATCGTTATTTATTCATTTATTAGGTTTATTTTTAAAGCAATTTATACCAGAATGAAATGAGTTAGATATGTAAATGGAATTAACAAACGATAAAAATAATTAACAATTGTCATCCGCATTTAACATAAAAAAATAATAATAAATGCGTGGCCGTTTACTGGGTGAATCAGGTGAAAAAAATAATTTTGGGAATGTTGGTGCTATTGGCATCGTCAACGCTATTGCAGGCAGTAGAATTAAATACCATTGGAGTTCTGCCAAATACTCCTTCTTATGGCACAGTGGAGGTTACTAAAAGTGTTAGCTTTATTAGTAACTTTCAAGGTGAGCCTAATTGGCGCCGCCCTCCGAAAAATATCACAGGAAAACTATTGAGTGAACAAGGTCGTGTAACGGCATTGGTGGTATTGGCTGAAAATTTTCCAGCAACCGACACAGACAATAATAAATACTGTAGAAAGCCATTTGCCAAAGGAACCTTTCAAGGTGAAATTGTTGTTTGTCAGCAAAGTGAGATCGCGAGTAATGTCTTGGCTGAAAATTTAAAGGAAGCAGGAGCATCAGGTATGATCATTCAAGCAATGTCACTCGAAATAATTGACGATACTATTGTCGACTCTATTCCTAGCGTTAGCGCCAATTTAGATGCTTATTTTCTACTTAAAAACTGGGTTAATTACAGTAAGCCAGGAACTGCTATCGCAACTATTGGAGAATAAGAATTTAAAATAGTTATAGGGTGTGAAGTTGCAAAATAGTTAAGTAACTTCAAACCTCCCTTCCCATATACACATTTAAATATTTAATCTAAATCAGGTTAAATGAGAATAATTCTCAAAAACCTTGACACCACCCCTTATCTTCATTAGTCTGACGGAAAATTTAGTTATTCAAATTTAAACCATTTTCTGAATTATTTAGGCGGGCTTCATGTTAAATAAAATTTGCTTTTCATTTCTTGTTTTAGTGACGTTATTGGCTACAAGTTACAGTGCGTTAGCAAGTGAAGAGGTGAATGTTTATTCCTATCGCCAACCTTTTCTTGTAAAGCCACTTTTTGATGAATTTACCAAACAATCAGGCGTTAAAGTTAATGTTGTATTTGCCAAAAAGGGTATGGCTGAACGCTTAGCTAGAGAAGGTGAATATAGCCCTGCTGATGTTTTACTCACTACAGATATTAGCCGATTAGTTGAATTACATGATAAGTCATTATTACAAGCTGTTGATTCAAACAAACTAGAGCAGGCTATTTCTGAACAGTTTCGTGCAAATGACGATACTTGGTTTGCCTTAACGACACGTGTCCGAAATATTTATTCTGCTAAACGGTTAGGTAATATTGAGCTGAGTTATGAAGATTTAGCAGACCCTAAATACAAAGGTCGTGTATGTACACGTAGCGGTAAACACGCTTATAACGTTGCTTTAGTTTCTTCGATGATTGCGACTCACGGTGAAGCAAAAACGCTAGAGTGGTTAGAAGGTGTAAAAACTAATTTAGCGCGTAAACCACAAGGTAATGACCGTGGTCAAGTTCAAGCCATTCATCAAAATTTATGTGATTTAGCTATTGGTAACAGCTACTATTTCGGCAAAATGCAAACCAACAAAGATCAACAAGTATGGGCTGAAGCGGTTAATATAAACTTCCCAAATCAGGATAATCGTGGTGCACACGTAAATATTTCTGGTGTAGCAATGGCAAAGTATGCGCCAAATAAAGCTAATGCTTTAGCGCTAATGGAATTTTTAGTATCTGAGCAAGCACAGCAAATGTATGCAGAAACTAATATGGAATATCCGGTACGTGATGGCGTAAAATGGTCAGAGCGTGTTGCGTCTTGGGGCGAATTTAAGGCTGATAATTTATCATTAGAAACCATTGCCAAGCATAGAAAAGCAGCACTGACCTTATTAGATAAAGCAAAATTCGACTTATAACTCACTATTGATTAACAATATTTAAAGTTCTCTATTGTGATAACAGGTAATAAAAGTACCAGCTGGAAGTTCTCTAGCTGGTTTTTTGCATTAGCACTCATGGCGCCGATAGTGGTGATGGTGGTTGCAGGTGCTAATGCTTCAACTGTGCTATTTACACATTTATGGTCAACGGTATTGCCTGAATACATTAGCAACACCTTAATTTTAGGCTTTTTAGTTGCCATATTAACCTTATTTTTTGGTGTGCCGGCGGCAGTACTTGTTAGCCAAACTAATGTTTATATGGCAAAGCAATTACGTTGGTTGCTTATGTTACCGCTAGCTATGCCCGCGTACTTAGTTGCCTACCTTTATACCGATTTATTTGATTATGCCGGCCCAGTTCAACGCTTTTTACGCGCATGCTTTGGTTGGCAGTCTCCAAGTGATTACTATTTTTTCGATATTAGAACCATAGGTGGTGCGGCTGTTGTTATTGCTCTCGTACTATTTCCTTATGTTTATATGTTGACTCGCACTGCGTTTGAAAATCAAGATAGAAACTTATTGCGTGCTAGTAGGTTACTTGGATGTAATGAAAAGCAAAGCTTTTATCAAATAGCGCTGCCATTAGCACGACCAGCTATCGCTATATCGCTAACCTTAGTGATTATGGAAACTTTAGCTGATTTTGCTACAGTACAGTATTTTGCTGTTAATACCCTAACCACGGCAATTTATGATACTTGGCTGGGGTATGGAGACTTTCCTGCCGCTAATGCACTAGCAAGTATGCTGATGTTGTTAGTTCTGTTTGTTGTGGTAGCTGAACAAAAAGCAAGAGCAGGTCAGCGACATCAATCTTCTCGTCCCAATACAGAACAAGAAATAAAAAAGCTTTCTTTGCCGCAACAGGTGTTAGCAAGTGTATTTTGTTGGGGATTAGTGATTACTGGCTTTTTACTACCGCTTGCTTTACTTATTGTAATGGCACTGGATTATTCAGACTTTCAGCAACTACTTAGCCTGATTGAGACAGGTAAAAATAGCATTACTGTGGCAACCTATAGCGCCACCATTGCAACATTAGTAGCATTGTTTTTGGGGTTATTTTATCGTTTACATCATAGCAAAGGGCGCATGCTACCATTGCAAATTTCTGGCTTTGGGTATGCAATTCCAGGGACAGTTTTAGCGATGGCGATGTTAGCGACATTTGGCCCGTTGGATCATATGATAAATGATCTCGCAAAGTATTTTGCTATAAAACCGCCAGGGTTGATCCTTTCTGGAACTGTCTTTGCTATTATTTTTGCTTATGTGGTGAGGTTTTCAGCGATTGCCAATGGCACAATTTCAGCCGGTGTAGGGCAAATTCCCAAGTCGTTAGATTTAGCACCAGCCAGTTTAGGCATAAAATTATTGCCAACGGTTTTTCGTGTTCATTTACCGCTTTTGAAATCTTCTATTTTTGTTGCCTGGTTGCTAGTGTTTGTTGAAGCGATGAAAGAACTACCAGCAGTACTGTTGCTTCGACCGTTTAATTTTGAAACCTTAAGCACACAGGTTTACCAACTTATTTCAGATGAACAATTAGAGCAAGGGGCCTTAGGTGCTATATTAATTGTGTTATTTGGTCTCTTACCTATTATTTTTCTTAATCGTCAAAAGGATAACAAGTGAACGAACTGATCAAAATTGACAATGTAGCGGTTAAATTGCAAAACAAATCGATTTTATCTGGCGTTGAGTTGTCGCTAAAGCGAGGAGAAATATTAGGCTTAGTTGGCCCAAGCGGTTGCGGTAAAACCACTCTACTTAACACCTTAGCCGGCTTTATTGAGCAATCAGACGGCGAAATTACTATTAGTGCAGTTGATAAATCACCGCTGCATATTTCTCTGAAAAATATGCTCCCGGCTGAAGCGCGTAATATTGGTATGATTTTCCAAGACTATGCGTTATTTCCTCATCTTTCAGTAACTGAAAATATTTGTTTCGGTATTAAAAAATTGAGCAAAACTGCACAACAGCAGCGTTGTCAGGAACTGTTAGACTTACTTGAACTCAGCGAGTATGCGACGCGTTTTCCACATCAGTTATCTGGTGGTCAACAGCAGCGCGTTGCTATTGCACGAGCGCTCGCACCGCAGCCAAGTCTATTATTGTTAGATGAGCCTTTTTCCAACATTGATGCTCGATTACGTAATGAGTTGATGATTGAAATCAGGCAGCTTCTTAAACGCCTAGACATGACCGCCATTTTTGTCACCCACAATAAAGATGAAGTTTTTACCTTTGCTGATAAAATTGCCGTAATGCACCAAGGGCAAGTTTTACAGGTTGGCGCGCCCGCAAAAGTTTGTCAACAACCAAGCAGCTGGCAAGTGGCTGACTTTTTACAATTAGGTAGTTGGCTGCCTGTGAAAGCACAATCATCACAGGAGTTAATACAACTTAATAGTGCTATCGGCAATATTGCTGAAACCGCTATTAGTAATATTAGTGGGCTATTAAGTATCGCTAATCATGCTAATTACCAATTATTGGTTAAACCAAATGATATTAAGTTATCTACTTCACAAGCGAATAATGTTGTCATTGAACATATTGGCGTAACTGAGCAGGGGTATCATTACCTGCTCAATAGTATTGAACAATCTTCGCCATTGGCTTTTACTCAGCTGAGCTTTTACAGCGAACAATTATTTAGTTTGGGTCAAGCCTTAGCAATTGAGTTACATGACGGACAATTTCTTTTATATCCAACCGAGTAAGTTCTTTATTTACACATTTATGGGAATTTTATCTCCTGTTGTCGCCAATTTGTGACAGTGACCTAGCTCATTATGGTAAAAATAATTAAATTTTGAGGCTAAATTGGGTAACAGATCCACAAAAGCCCACAATTTCATTAACTTCCCTCTAAGCCTTTATTTTCTAGGCGATCCGTTAAATTAAATTACGAAAACTTTGCTTGACATAAGTTTGCTTTACTCACTAAACTGTATCAATGTGGGAAAAAGTGGGAAATAGTGGATCATCAAAGATCCCAAAATAATAAAACGGATTATGTATAGAGGCGCAAGCGCAATAACGCTCGATAGTAAAAATCGCATAACGATACCAACGAGGTATCGCGAAGAGCTTATGGCCGATTGCCAAGGAAAAATGGTCTGTACTGTTGATATTCAACACCCGTGTTTATTGTTATATCCGCTACCCGAATGGGAAGAAATTGAATTAAAACTTTGTAATTTATCGAGCATGAATCCGCAAGAACGGCTATTACAGCAAGTATTGTTGGGAAATGCGTCAGATTGCGAAGTTGATAAAAGTGGTCGCTTACTCATTAATGGCCCTTTACGCCAGCATGCAGGCTTAGAAAAAAGCTTAATGTTGGTTGGCCAACTTCGAAAATTTGAAATTTGGAGCGAAGCTGCGTGGCAAGCACAAATGCAGCAAGGTATTGCAAAAATTCAATCAGGTGAAATAGAGCTGACTGAACGCTTACTTGATTTATCTTTATGATAATCAGTGAATGACATTAATGAAAACCAAAGAGCGTTGATAAAATCTAATGCAACAAGATAAATCACATATTTCCGTATTACTTGAAGAATCGATCACTGGCTTGGCGATAAAGCCTGATGGTGTTTATATCGATTGTACCTTTGGTCGTGGTGGTCATTCAGGTTTGATCTTAGAGCATTTAGGTGAAAATGGTCGCTTAATCGCCATAGATAGAGATCCTACTGCCATTGCTGCAGCAGAAAAATATGCTGATGACAAAAGATTTGTTATTGAGCATTTTGGTTTTGCTGAGTTGCAAAATATTGTTGAAAAACATCAGCTGGTGGAAAAAGTTGATGGCATTTTATTAGATTTAGGTGTTTCGTCACCTCAGCTTGATGAAGCAGAGCGTGGCTTTAGCTTTATGAAAGATGGTCCATTAGATATGAGAATGGATACCAGTCGTGGTCAAACAGCGGCGCAGTGGTTGGCTGTTGCGGATGTTGAAGACATCACTTGGGTTTTACGTACCTTTGGCGAAGAAAAGCATGCTTGGCGCATTGCGAATGCCATTGTTGATGAGCGTGAAGAAAATCCATTAATCAGAACTGGACAGCTAGCAGCTTTGATCAAGAAAACGGCACCGCAACGTGAAATTAAAAAACATCCGGCAACGCGCAGTTTTCAGGCGATTCGTATGTATATTAACAGTGAATTAGAGCAAATTGAGAAAGCCTTAGCCGCCTCTTTAGCGGTACTTAGAGAAGGTGGTCGTTTAACTGTGATCAGTTTTCATTCGCTTGAAGATAGATTAGTTAAACAGTTTATGAAGAAGCATTCACAGGCGAAAAAGGTGCCACGTGGTTTACCTATCAGCGAAGAAGAGCTGAATAAAGGCAAAAGTTTAGCGTTAGTAGGCAAAAAACTGAAGCCTACAAAAAATGAAGTAGCAGAGAATGTGCGCTCACGTAGCTCAGTATTACGAGTTGCAGAGAGATTAGCACGTTAATAATGGTGCTCTAAAATGGCAACCAAGAAAGTTGTGTTAGCACTAGATATATGGCATGACATTCAACGCCATTTATTGATTTATGGCATTTTATTTTTAGTTATTGTTTCGGCGTTTTCGGTGATTTATTTCACCCATTTAAATCGCCAAACAACCAGTAAAATTGAAATGTTATTGACTGAGCGTGACGCACTGGAAAATGAGTGGCGTAACTTGTTACTCGAACAAAACAGTTTAGCAGAGCATAGCGCGATAGAAAGTAAGGCTGAAAAGCAGCTAAATATGACCAGACCGGATGCGAATTCGGAAATCATTCTAAAATTACCATAATTTATTTATATGAATAGAGCAGTGAAGAAATCAGCACAGTTTAAACCGAACACCGTAGCATGGCGTTTTTACGTTGTGTTAGCGGCGGTTGTGCTGATTTACGCTGGTTTAATGGCACGTACAGCTTATATTCAAGTGATTGAGCCTGACATGTTAAAAAAGCAGGGTGATAACCGCTCATTGCGTACTAACACTAAAACGGTACAACGTGGTTCTATTGTTGACCGAAACGGTCATGAACTAGCAATTAGCGTACCCGTAGAAACGGTGTGGGCGGATCCAAAGATCATCTTCGAAAGTAATGCACTAACCATGGACAAACACTGGCAAGCGCTAGCTGATGTGCTTGGACAGAATGTTAATAAGTTAAAAGTTCGAGTAACAAAAAATCCTAATAAGCGTTTTGTTTATATTGAGCGTAAAGTTGCACCTGCGATGGCAAATTATATTCGTGAATTAAAAATTCCAGGTATACATCTACGTAAAGAATCGAAACGTTTTTATCCTGCAGGTGAAATTAGTTCGCATGTTGTTGGTTTTACCAATGTTGATGATAAAGGTATTGAAGGCGTTGAACGTGTTTATGATCAGTTATTAACTGGTGAAAATGGCGAAAAAAAATATCGTAAAGACGCGAAAGGTAGAAAAATTGAAATTCTATCAGTAAAAGAGTCAACGCCACCAAAAGACATTATTTTAAGTATTGATCAACGTATTCAAGCATTGGCTTATAGTGAACTTAAAGGTGCGGTAAAAGCCTTTAAAGCAACGTCTGGCTCTGCTGTTGTTACCAATGTGCATACCGGTGAAGTATTAGCGCTAGTAAATAGTCCGTCATACAACCCAAACAATCGTGCAGGTGTTGCTATTCATCGTTTTCGTAATCGCGCCATTACCGACATTTATGAGCCTGGTTCAACCATGAAGCCACTAACGGTATTAACCGCGTTAGAGTTTGGTAGTGTTGAAAAAGACAGTATTGTTGATACTTATCCAGGATGGATGCGTTTAGGTGGCAGCCGCGTTGCTGATCCTCGGTATTTAGGAAAAATTACCTTGCCAGAATTATTAGTACACTCTTCTAATATGGGCACTACTAAGCTGGCGTTATCAGTACCGAAAGATTATTTAATTGATAAGTTTTTTGATGCTGGCTTTTCAGAAGATACAGGAACTGGCTTAGTGGGCGAAAGTTCGGGCATGATGCATGATAGATCTCGCTGGTCAAAATTTGAATTAGCGACCTTATCTTGGGGGCATGGAGTTGCAATTACGCCGATACAATTAGCCCGTTTTTATTCAACACTAGGCAACGGCGGTTTGAAGAAACCATTAACAATATTAAAGCAGCCAAAGGGTAGTGAGCTTGCTGATGAAAGTGAGCGAATTTTCTCGCAAGAACACAGTCAAAATGTTGTAGAAATGCTTGAACATGTGGTGAATGAGCAATATACCGTTGCAAAAGTCGATGGTTATCGTGTCGGCGGTAAAAGTGGTACGGCAATCAAAGCGTTTGCTGGCGGTTATGGTAACGATTATGTTGGCTTATTTGCCGGCGTAGCACCTATTTCTAATCCTGAAATTGCTGTGGTGGTGGTTATTGATGATCCCGGTGGTGATTTATATCATGGCGGTGAAGTTGCAGCGCCGGTGTTTTCCAGAATCATGAAAGGAGCACTGCGGTTGCTGAATGTTCCGCCTGATGCGAATTCAATAATATCCTCACTGCCAACAGAGCAACAATTTGAGAAATCCCATAAGGAGCGTGACCATGTCTGATCACGCTTTACGCGTTTATAATCGCCCAACTTTATTATCAGCCATTGATGCTGTGTTATCGGTTGCTGAAATAGCACTAGCGCCACAAGAATATTCGCAGCTTAGGCAAATGCTTGCGAACCAGTCGAGTGCCATTTTAGTCAATGATACTCGCGCTTTAAACGCCGGCGATGTTTTTTGTGCTGTTGTTGGCACGGTACAAGACGGTCGACAGTATGTTGAGCAAGCCATAGATACAGGGTGTGCTATGGTGTTGGAAGAAACGCAAAATGCTTCAGAGCATGGACAATTACACTGGCATGAAACAAGCACAGCTAACGTTGTGCCAGTTCTACGATATTATCAGTTAAATGATAACTTATTTGCGGTGGCAAAAGCATTTTATGGCATGCCGCAGCAATCCCTCAATATTATTGGTATTACTGGCACCAACGGTAAAACCAGCACTAGCCAAATTATTGCCAATTTACTTGATGAATGTAGAAAAAACTGTGCAGTAATAGGCACTACAGGCGCCGGTAAACTTTCGAATTTGCAGACGATTGAAAATACCACTCCTGGGGCAACGCAACTTCATCAACTGTTGGCGCAGTTTGCTGAGCAAGATACTTCTGATGTTGCCATGGAAGTGTCCTCACATGCACTGGCACAAAAGCGTGTTATCGCTGAATTATTTAATGTTGCGGTTTATACCAATTTAACACGCGATCATCTAGATTTTCATAATACTATGGCGGCTTATGCTGAGGCTAAGCGGGCGATATTCTCACAGAATGCTAAACAAGTTGCGGTCATCAATGCCGGTGATACTCAAGCTCAAACTTGGCTGAAAAACTGGCCGTCAATGCAACCGTTGGTGGTATATGGCCGAAATGAAAGCATTCAAAGCTATCCTCGATTTGTGCTAGCTAAAAATATTAAACATCATAGTAATGGCGTGAGCTTTCAGCTGCATACCGAGCGTGGGCAATGCGAGATCACGAGTAAGTTACTTGGCGACTTTAATGTTGAAAATTTACTCGCCGCTATCGCGGTATTAATGATTGAGAATATTGCCTTAACTGAGCTTGCCAAAGCGGTAAAAAATATTTCTGCGATAATCGGCCGAATGGAAGCCTTTACAGGCAGTGAAAAACCTACGGCTGTGGTTGATTACGCTCATACGCCTGATGCGTTATCGAGTGCACTTGATGCTTGTCGTTTGCATTGTCGAGGCAAGCTTTGGGTTGTATTTGGTTGTGGTGGTGATCGTGATGTTGGTAAACGTGTGCAAATGGCGCAAGTAGCGGAACAAAAAGCAGACAGTATTATCATAACTAATGATAATCCGCGTACTGAAAACCCTGAAGCAATAGCACAAACAATCATAGCTGGCTTATCGACAACTGAAAATGTCATGAAAATTTTAGATAGAGAACAAGCTGTTTTAACTGCATTACACAATGCCAGCGCCGATGACGTGGTGCTGTGTGCAGGAAAAGGTCATGAAGACTATATTATTTTTGGTCAGCAAAAACAGTACTACGATGAACGCGCTGTTGTTGCACGCTTTTATGCTAATGACGGTGAGGGCAAATTATGATCCCATTATTATTAGCTGAAGTTGCTGAAGCTATTGATGGACATTTGAATGGTGAAAACCTAACTATTAATGCAATTAGTACTGACAGTCGAGCATTAAACAAAGGTGATGTCTTTCTAGCATTAAAAGGGCCAAATTTTGATGGTCATAAATTTGTTGTTCAGGCGAGCGAACTAGGTTGCAGTGCTGTTATTGTGCAACAACTAAGCACTGATGTTGATATTAGCCAAATAGTGGTTGAAGACTGTCATAAGGCGTTAGGACAAATTGCCGCTTACGTTAAGAGTAAAGTCGCACCTAAAACAGTTGCCATCACAGGTAGCAGCGGTAAAACCACAGTAAAAGAAATGGTTGCGGCAATTTTAGGGCGATTAGGTAATGTTTTAGCGACCAAAGGCAATTTTAATAATGACATTGGTGTACCACTAACGTTATTACGATTAGAGCAAGAACATGATTTTGCTGTTGTTGAATTAGGCGCAAACCATATTGGAGAAATTGCGTACACCTCAGCATTGGTTAAGCCCGACGTGGCAATAATTAATAACATTGCTGCCGCACATTTAGAAGGTTTTGGTGATTTATCTGGTGTCGCTCGAGCAAAAGGTGAGATTTTCCAAGGTTTAGTGGCTGGTGGCGTGGCAATTTATAGTCAAGATAATCAATGGGCTCATAAATGGCAATGGCGCTTAACAGACAAAAATATTCAAAATTTTTCTTCTCAAGGCAAGGCCGATTGTTATAGCCATGAAGAAGTACTTGATGATAACGGTTGCGCTAGCTTTAAACTAACCACACCGAAAGGAAGTACTTATATAGAGCTGACTGTACCTGGTCATCACAATGTTTCAAATGCCGTTGCTGCTGCGACAATAGCGCTAGAATTT
Source organism: uncultured Colwellia sp. (assembly GCA_913058245.1). Lineage (GTDB taxonomy): Bacteria > Pseudomonadota > Gammaproteobacteria > Enterobacterales > Alteromonadaceae > Cognaticolwellia. The sequence goes on along the minus strand of CAJXQJ010000009.1, from coordinate 9,917 downwards.
GATGCCAGTGTCGAAGATATTCGTTTAGGTTTAGCTGAAATGTCACCAGTTAAAGGGCGCTTAAATCTACATCAGCTAAATAAAGGGATGAAGTTAATTGATGACACGTACAACGCAAATGTTGAGTCAATTAACGCCGCTTCAGACTTGTTAGCAAGTTACTCAGGTAGAAGGGTGCTAATTTTAGGCGATATGGGTGAATTGGGCAGTGAGGCACGCCAATACCACCAAGAAGTTGGAGAACATGCAAAGCAACAAGGCATAGATGATTTATTGACACTAGGTGTTTTGAGTCAAAATACCTCAGATGCTTTTTATCAAGGGCAAGTTCATTCAACTCAACATTTTACTAGTAGAGAAAAATTGTTATCACGATTACAAATGTTGCTTCAAGATGAAGCACAACAAACTACCATTTTAGTTAAAGGTTCACGCAGTGCTCATATGGAATACGTAGTAGCTGATATTATTCAATGGCAAAACAGCCAAACTACGCAGGAGCATGCATAATGTTACTTTGGTTAGGTGAGTATCTCACTCAATATTTTTCATTTTTTAACGTATTTTCTTATTTAACTTTTCGAGCGATTGTTTCAACTTTGACGGCTTTAGCGCTTTCATTGTATTTCGGACCTAAGCTGATACGTGCTTTGCAAAGAATGCAAATAGGTCAAACCGTGCGTGATGATGGCCCAGAAAGTCATTTATCAAAGTCAGGAACACCGACTATGGGTGGTATCTTAATTCTCGCCTCTATTGTTGTTAGTGTGTTGCTATGGGCCGATTTAAGTAACACCTATGTTTGGGTGGTGTTATTTGTCGTTGTTAGTTTCGGTTTGATTGGATTTGTTGATGATTACCGCAAGGTTATTCGTAAAGACTCAAATGGCCTAATTGCCCGCTGGAAGTATTTTTGGCAAACCGTTGCAGGTTTGGCAACGGCGATATTTTTATATCAATTTGCGCAAAGCCCTGAAGAAACAACTTTGCTTATTCCATTTATTAAAAATGTCTTACCTCAGCTTGGTTTGCTGTACATCGGATTAGTCTACTTTGTCATTGTTGGTACCAGTAATGCTGTGAACTTAACAGATGGCTTAGATGGCTTAGCAATAGTGCCAACCATTATGGTGGCCGGTGCTTTTGCTGTTTTTGCTTATATGACAGGTAATGCTGTTTTCTCTGAATATTTACATATTCCGCACATTGCATTAGCCAGTGAATTAGTGGTGGTATGTACGGCTATTGTAGGTGCTGGCCTTGGATTTTTATGGTTTAACACGTATCCAGCTCAAGTGTTTATGGGCGATGTAGGCTCATTGGCTTTAGGGGCTGCATTAGGTGTCATTGCAGTACTGGTTCGCCAGGAATTAGTGTTGTTTATTATGGGCGGTGTTTTTGTCATGGAAACTCTGTCAGTTATTTTACAAGTAGGTTCGTATAAATTACGTGGTCAGCGTATTTTTCGTATGGCACCAATACATCATCACTATGAGTTAAAAGGTTGGCCAGAGCCGCGAGTAATCGTACGCTTTTGGATTATCTCTTTAGTGTTAGTGTTGATTGGTTTGGCTACATTAAAACTGCGTTAGTGGCGCAAGTTTAAAAATTAAAATTATGATTTAAGTAAGGTGAAAGTAAGCGCGTGAGTAAGCAATTGCAATCGTCGGTAACGACGCAATTTGACAAGAAAAACGTGGTGATCTTAGGAATCGGGATCACGGGGTTGTCGTGCGCGCGCTTTTTACATCGTTATCAGGTACCGTTTGCTGTTAACGACAGCCGAACTATGCCAATTTCACCAGGCGATTTTAAGCACCAATTTGCTGATAATACTTTAGTGTTAGGTAAATGGGATCATAGTTTAATTTCAAAAGCCGATGTGTTGATTGTTAGCCCTGGTATTGATTTAGCGGATCCTCAAATTAAGGCTGCGCTGCCAACTAATTGCGACATTATTGGTGATATTGAATTATTTTGCCGACTTAGCTCAACGCCGGTAATTGCTGTTACGGGCTCAAATGGTAAGTCGACTGTTGTCTCTATGCTAAACCATGTTGGCAATGCACTGGATTATAAAGTGCAATTAGGTGGCAATATTGGTTTACCTGTTTTAGACCAAATAGAACAGCCAGCAGATTTTATTGTTCTGGAGTTATCTAGCTTTCAATTAGAAACAGTTCGCAGCATGTCGGCACTATCTGCAACAGTGTTAAATCTTAGCGATGATCATTTAGATCGCCACAAAACCATAGAAAATTATGGGCAAATTAAGCAGCGCATTTATCATCAATGTCAAAACGCTATTTATAATCGGGATGACATAGCGACATTACCGTATCAGCAATATCGTGACAGTACGGCATTTAGCTTTGGCAGCGAACAGCCTCAGGTAGGTCAGTTTGGCATTGCTAATATTGCCGATGAAAGCCAGTTAATGTTTGGAAATAAAGCGCTTATAGCGATGAAAGATTTACCGCTGCAAGGTATTCATAACGCACTTAATTACTTAGCTGTTTTAGCGCTAGGTCACGGAGCTGGTTGGAACTTAGACACTATGCTTGCGAGTTTAAAAACTTTTAAAGGCTTAGCGCATCGTTGTGAAGTGATTGAAACTAGTGATGGTATTCGCTGGGTTAATGATTCAAAAGCGACAAATGTTGGCGCCACAATAGCTGCTATTGAAGGATTAGCACCAACACTAGGAACTAACAAGCTAATTTTAATTGCTGGCGGTGATGGTAAAGGTGCTGATTTCTCGCCTTTGATGCCTGCGTTAACAGTGCAAGTTGATTACTTAATAACACTAGGTAAAGATGGCGATCAAATTGCCAATTTGCGTTTACCTAATCAAATCGAAAAAACACGGCGGGTTGATAGTTTAGTTGATGCCGTTCAATGTGCTCGTATGCAAGCAAATTCGGGCGACATGGTATTATTATCACCTGCCTGTGCAAGTTTAGATATGTTTGCAAATTATGTGGAACGTGGTGTGGTGTTCATCAAGTCAGTGCTTTTGCCTAAGGAGTGTGATTAATGTCTGCTTCTTTTGCGCAACTATCACAATGGACTATGCCGAAATGGTTGAAAATGGAGTCGTCCTCTGTTTCAACTTTTGATAGAAGTTATCTGATCCTCGCGCTAAGCATGTACATGATTGGCTTAGTCATGGTGGCAAGCTCGTCAATGCCGGTGGCGGAGCGATTATTTGATAATCCTTTTCATTTTGTCGTTCGCCACATGATTTATATTTGTTTAAGTTTAGTGATAGCGGCTGCAGCCTTGCAAATTCCCATGAGTCGTTGGCACCAGTATAGCGGTAATTTATTGCTGTTAGGCATAGTATTACTGGTCGTAGTCTTACTGATTGGCAGAAATGTTAATGGCTCAACCCGTTGGATTGTTGTGGGCCCTATTACAGTGCAAGCTGCCGAGCCGGCAAAATTATTTTTCTTTTGTTATTTATCCGCGTACTTAGTTCGACGACGTGATGAAGTGATGGAAAATATCAAAGGCTTCGCAAAACCTTTGGTGGTATTTGGTGTGTTGGGCGGCCTTCTACTGATGCAGCCAGACTTAGGCACTATTATCGTGATGTTCGTAACTACATTTGGTTTGCTCTTTTTAGCTGGTGCTAAGTTGTGGCAGTTTATCGCTATTGCCGGTGTTGGTATTAGCTTACTATCGATGTTGGCTTATTTTTCTCCTTATCGCTGGGCACGAGTTACCGGCTTTTTAGACCCATGGAAAGATCCTTTTGGCAGTGGCTATCAGTTAACGCAGTCCTTGATGGCGTACGGTCGTGGAGAGTCATTTGGTCAAGGCTTAGGCAATAGTGTTCAAAAGCTTGAATATTTACCTGAAGCTCATACTGACTTTGTTATGGCAGTACTTGCTGAAGAGTTTGGTTTTGTCGGTATCAGCATTATCTTGTTGTTAAGCATGGTATTGGTGTTTAAAGCGTTATTGCTAGGGCGTAAAGCAGTGAACCAAGAAAAGTATTTTGAAGGCTTTTTTGCCTATGCCATTGGTATTTGGTTTTGCTTCCAAGCCGCGGTAAATATCGGCGCTAGTGCTGGTATTGTTCCGACGAAAGGCTTGACCATGCCGCTGATTAGTTATGGCGGCAGCTCGATGATTATTATGACGATTGCAGTCGTTATTCTTATTCGTATTGATCATGAAATTAGATTGCAAAGCATTCAAGCCACTAGTCGTACTAATGGCACTAAAAAGAAGGTGAAGAAAGTTAAACAAAGTAATGTGGTGGAGGGCGAAAATGACTGAGCAAATTCAACAAGTTAATAGTGAACAAAGTCATGATGTAAAACGTCCAACAATTTTAGTGATGGCTGGCGGTACCGGCGGACATATATTTCCAGGTATTGCGGTTGCAGAAGCGTTAGTGAAAAAAGGCTGGAAGGTACATTGGTTAGGCACAGCAGAGCGAATGGAAGCCGATATCGTACCTAAGCAAGGCTACCCGATTTCATTCATTAATATTGCCGGTATTCGTAATAAAGGTTGGCAAACGTGGTTGAAAACGCCATTTAAAATTTTGCAATCGGTTATGCAATCTATTCGTGTATTACGTGAAGTTAAACCTGATGTTGTTTTAGGCATGGGCGGTTATGCTAGCGCGCCTGGTGGGGTTGCAGCTTGGCTATTAAGAATTCCATTAGTATTGCATGAGCAAAACGCAGTGGCAGGAATGAGTAACCGCTTTTTGTCTCATATCGCAACACAAACCCTGAGTGCATTTCCTGGTGCGTTTAGTGAACGCGTTACGCCTAATGTAGTTGGTAATCCACTACGTAGCGATATTATTGCCATTGACAATGTAGTACCAGAACAACCAGCCACCAGCAAAAAAGTGTTAGTGGTAGGTGGCAGTTTAGGTGCAAAAATTTTAAATGACATTGTGCCACAGGCAATGAAGCAAATAAAAGTTCAGAGTATTGATGTTTGGCATCAAACCGGTGGCGGCAATGAGCAGACAGTATTAAATAGTTATCAAGACTTTGGTGTTCCGCAAGAAAAAGTAAAAGTAACAGAATTTATTGATGATATGGCGAGTGCCTATCAGTGGGCCGATGTAGTGATATGCCGTGCTGGTGCATTAACTGTTTCTGAGTTAGCTATGGCCGCAAAGCCAGCGATTTTTGTTCCGCTGCCGCATGCTGTTGATGACCACCAAACTAAAAATGCCATGTATTTAGTTAACTGTGGTGCGGCAAAGTTAATCGCCCAAAAAGAATTTAATGGTACAACCCTTGGACAAATGCTGAACAGCTTATTTATCTCTGACAAAGTGGTGCAGCAAATGTCGAAAGCCGCACATAATGCTGCACATGCCGATGCTACTAAGCAAGTTGCGCAAAGTTGTGTAGAGGTTGCCGAGTTATGAGTAAGAACATGAGTAGAGATAAAAGTAAAATGAGCCCGTCAGAAAGTCGCTTTAACCAAGTGCCTGAAATGCGCCGAGTAAAAACCATTCATTTTGTTGGTATTGGCGGTGCAGGTATGGGTGGTATTGCGGAAGTACTTCTTAATGAAGGTTACAAGATTACTGGCTCAGATATCGGTGAAAATCAAGTTGTAAAAAGACTAACCACATTAGGCGCTAAGATTACCATTGGCCATCATCAAAGCAATATTGACGGCGCTAGCGTTATTGTTGTTTCTACGGCAATTGATAGTGAAAACCCAGAGTTAGTTGCTGCGAATGAAAAACGTATTCCCGTTGTACGTCGTGCGGAAATGTTAGCGGAGCTGATGCGTTTTCGACATGGTATTGCTATTGCTGGCACGCATGGTAAAACAACGACAACCAGTTTAATTGCCAGTATTTTTGCACAGGCAAATCTAGACCCTACGTTTGTTATTGGCGGTTTATTAAATAGCGCGGGCACTAATGCTCGCCTTGGCAGTAGCCGTTACTTGATTGCTGAGGCTGATGAAAGTGACGCGTCGTTTTTGCATTTACAGCCAATGGTTGCGGTAATAACAAATATCGACGAAGACCATATGGAAACTTACCAAGGTGATTTTGAGAAATTAAAAGACACTTATATCGAATTTCTGCATAACTTACCGTTTTATGGTTTAGCAGTGGTCTGTTTAGACAATCCTGTGGTACGTGAAATTCTGCCTCGAATTGGTCGTCAGGTGATCACCTATGGCTTTTGTGAAGATGCAGATGTCAGAGCCAGTCAATATCAGCAGTCTGCAGGCATGAGCTCGTTTGCTGTCGAACGAGAGGGCAGTGCACCATTAAAATTGAGTGTTAACTTGCCAGGTGAACATAATGTATTAAATGCCTTAGCAGGTGTTGCCGTTGCGATTGATGAAGGTGTTGAAGACCTTGCTATTCAACAGGCTCTGCAAGGTTTTGCGGGTATCGGTCGCCGTTTTGAAAAACTGGCAACATTGCGCACAGCGAAAGGAGAGATGACCTTAATTGATGACTATGGTCATCATCCAACAGAAGTGAAAGCAACCATAGACGCAATGCGAAATGGCTGGCCGGATAAAAAATTAGCCATGGTTTTTCAACCGCATCGTTATTCGCGAACTCGCGACCTATACGAAGATTTTGTTGAAGTACTTTCCGAAGTTGACTGTTTATTCTTGTTAGATGTTTATGCTGCGGGAGAAGCTCCTATTGCCAATGCTGACAGTAAAAGTTTAGCACGCAGTATTCGCCAGCGCGGACAGGTTGAGCCTATTTATGTTAGCGACAGCAGTAAGCTAGCAGAATTAATGTCAGCGCAATTAGCTGATGGCGATATGGTTATCACGCAAGGTGCCGGTAACATTGGCGCTATTGCCCGCAGTTTAGCCTCTGATAGTAAGCTAACGGTGAAAAAGCCATGAAACCACTAAATCAACAAAATATAGCGGTTTTATATGGTGGAACGTCAGCTGAGCGAGCGGTATCACTAAATTCTGGTGAAGCTATTGCTAAGGGGTTAACGCAAGCTGGCTTTAATGTGCAGTTAATTGATACCCAAGACTATTGCTTGAGCGATTTAGCGACTTTAGACATAGATCGAGTTTTTATTGCCTTGCACGGTCGTGGAGGTGAGGACGGCTGCGTACAAGGCGCGTTGCAATATATGAATATTCCATACACAGGCTCTGATGTTTTAGGCTCTGCATTATCAATGGATAAAATTCGTAGCAAACAGGTTTTTCAGGCGATGAACTTACCGACGGCAGCATTTGCCATTGTTAATAAGATGGCATACCAACCTCAAGATGCTGAGAAAATATTACAGCAGTTAGGTGATGCTGTGATGGTTAAGCCGGCTAATGAGGGCTCGAGCATTGGTATGTCGAAAGCGACTAATGCAGAAGCTTTGCATACGGCGTTAATAGAAGCTTTTAACTATGACCAGCAAGTATTAGTGGAAGCGTGGATAAAAGGGCCAGAATATACTGTTGCTATTTTAGGGCAAACGCCGATGCCGGTTATTCATATGGAAACACCGCACGATTTTTATGATTATGATGCGAAATATAAATCAACGAGTACTCAATATCATTGCCCATGCCATTTATCAGATATTGAAGAAGCTGAATTACAGGCAATAGCACTAAAAGCGTTTAATGCGACGGGTGCGAAAGGTTGGGGTCGAGTCGATGTTATGCGCGATGAGCAAGGACAATGGCAACTGTTGGAAGTAAATACAGTTCCTGGGATGACAGAAACCTCTTTAGTACCAAAAGCAGCAAAGGTATATGGCTTAAGTTTTAGTGAATTAGTCAGCAAAATTGTAGAAATAAGCGCAGAAGGTAGCGTGTAAATATGGCAAAGGCGATAAAGCAACAACTTCCATTATCGGAAGAAGTAGAAAATCTGCACTGGACCTTTTGGTTAGGTGTAGCGTTTTTTGTTGCAGTAATTGTTGCCATATTGTCATTTAGTGTTTTTCTCAATAAGCGTTTAAGTGCGGAAGAATCTGCGCCAGTAACAACAATCGCGATTGCGGGTGAAATGCCTTACACCACACGTATTGATATTGAAAATGCCATTGAGCAAGTTAACTTAGGTAATTTTTTCAATTTAGACGTTAATGATGTTCAGAAAAAGGTAGCAAAACTACCTTGGGTTTATTCTGTTTCAGTGCGAAAAAAATGGCCAGATGAACTGAAAATTTACGTTGTTGACCAAAAGCCTATCGCTCATTGGAATGGTGATTTTCTAATAAATGAACATGGTATTGCTTTTCAAGCTGACATTGCGCGGTTAAGTGCTAAACTACCGGCTTTTTTTGGTCCTGAAGGTAGTGAGCAGTTAGCACTAGAAAATTTTAAGAATTTAAACAAGTTACTCGACTTTAGCCAATTGGCAATTGACGAGCTTGTACTTTCAGAGCGATTTGCCTGGCAGCTGACTTTAGATGATGGTGTCACCATTAATCTTGGACGCGATAATCGCGTTGAGCGCATACAGCGTTTTATGGATGTATATCCACAAATAAAATTAAATAAAAAAGCAGGTCAACAAGTTGATTATGTTGACCTGAGATACGATACCGGTTTAGCCGTTGGTTGGAAAACCGCAAACAACAAAGAAAGAGTTTAGGGTTAATGTCAAAAATAACTGAAAGAAATTTAGTGGTTGGCTTGGATATTGGAACGTCAAAAATTTCAGTAGCCGTAGGTGAAATCACGCCAGACAATCAACTCAGTATTGTTGGAGTGGGTAATCAGCCCGCACGAGGTATGGATAAAGGTGGTGTCAATGACCTAAACCTTGTTATTCAATCTATTCAGCGTGCAATTAATGAAGCGGAGTTAATGGCTGACTGTCATATAACTTCAGTTTATTTAGGTATTTCTGGCAAACATATTAGTTGTCAAAATGAAAATGGCATGGTGCCGATTAATGACAAAGAAGTGATGCAGGATGATGTTGATAATGTTATTCACACCGCACGCTCTGTCCCTATTTCTGCTGAGCGTAGAATGCTGCATGTCTTGCCACAAGAATACAGCATTGATGTACAAGACGGTATTAAAAGCCCAATAGGTATGTCAGGCGTTCGTATGGAAGCAAAAGTTCATATTGTCACTTGCGCCAATGATATGGCTAAAAATATTGTCAAATGTGTTGAACGTTGTGATTTAAAAGCTGATCAACTGATTTTCTCAGCTCTGGCATCAAGTTATGCAGTATTAACCGATGATGAAAAGGAGTTAGGTATTTGTGTGGTTGATATGGGCGCCGGTACTATGGATATTTCCGTATTCACTGGCGGTGCGCTTCGCCATACCGCGGTTATTCCTGTTGCTGGTAATCAAGTGACTAGTGATATTGCGAAAATTTTCCGTACGCCGTTAAGTCATGCAGAAGAAATTAAAGTGCAATATGCCTGTGCGCTGCGCCAAATGGTTAGCATGGAAGAAAATATTGAAGTGCCAAGTGTAGGTGGCAGGCCTGCACGCTCTATGTCTCGTCATACATTGGCTGAAGTCGTAGAGCCGAGATATCACGAATTATTTGAATTAGTGCAAGAAGAATTACGTGAATGCGGTTTGGAAGACCAAATAGCCGCAGGTTATGTACTAACGGGCGGTACTGCAAAAATGGAAGGGGTAGTGGAGTTTGCTGAAGAAGTATTCCAAATGCCAGTGCGTGTTGCCCAGCCTGCGGATGTATGTGGATTAAAAGAATATGTTAATGACCCAACATATTCTACGGTTGTTGGCTTGTTGCATTACGGTATGCAAGCAAATCAGCAACAAAATAACGAGCAAAAGAAAAGTGAATCAGTCGGTAGCATTGGTTCACGTGTTTTAGCTTGGTTTAAAGGTGAATTTTAATTATTTGTTTAGGCAAATTGTTGGAAGTAAAGAAAGAGTTTTGGTGGAACAAAACGTAATAAAAATCGGAGATAATAAAAATGTTT
>CAJXQJ010000008.1 GCA_913058245.1 uncultured Colwellia sp. | reverse complement strand
ATATTGCTGATTTTGATCCAGAACTTTATCAAGCAATGAGTAATGAAGTTGTTCGCCAAGAAGAACACATTGAACTTATTGCTTCAGAAAATTACTGTAGCCCGCGTGTACTTGAAGCCCAAGGTTCACAACTAACTAATAAATACGCTGAAGGTTACCCTGGTAAGCGTTATTACGGTGGTTGTGAGTATGTTGACGTTGCAGAGCAGTTAGCTATTGATCGTGCTAAAGAATTATTTGGTGCAACTTATGCTAATGTTCAACCACATGCTGGTTCTCAAGCAAATGCTGCTGTTTTTCAAGCCTTAGTTTCTCCAGGTGGTAAAGTGTTAGGTATGAGCTTAGCGCATGGTGGACATTTAACTCATGGTTCGCATGTTAACTTTTCTGGTAAGTCTTACGAAGCTATTCAATACGGCTTACACCCAGAAACGGGCGATATTGATTACGCTGAATTAGAGCGTTTAGCTATTGAGCATAAACCTGAAATGATCATCGGTGGCTTTTCTGCATTCTCTGGTATTGTTGATTGGGCGCGTATGCGTGAAATCGCCGATAAAGTAGGTGCATACTTTTTCGTTGATATGGCTCACGTTGCTGGTTTGGTAGCGGCAGGTTTATACCCTAACCCAGTACCACATGCACATGTTGTAACCACCACCACGCATAAAACTTTAGCTGGCCCTCGTGGTGGCTTAATTGTTTCTGGTTGTGATGACGAAGCTATATACAAAAAGTTAAACAGTGCTGTATTCCCGGGTGGTCAAGGTGGCCCATTAATGCACATTATCGCTGCTAAAGCGGTAGCGTTTAAAGAAGCATTAGCGCCAGAGTTTAAAGCGTATCAACAAAACGTATTAGACAACGCAAAAGCTATGGTTGCGGTATTACAGGAACGTGGTTATAAAGTCGTTTCAAACGGTACTGAGAATCACTTGTTACTTCTTGATTTGATTGATAAAGATATCACAGGTAAAGATGCTGATGCAGCGCTTGGCCGTGCACATATCACAGTAAATAAAAACTCAGTACCAAACGATCCTCGTTCTCCATTTGTAACGTCTGGCTTACGTTTAGGTACACCAGCTATTACTCGTCGTGGTTTTGGTGTTGAAGAAACTAAGGCAATCACAACATTCGTATGTGATATTTTAGATGATATTAACAATGAAGAAACGATTAAAAATGTACAAGCGGGTATTAAGGAGTTATGTACACGTTTCCCTGTTTATAAGTAATTACCTATAGATAAACGGAGAGCAAAAGCTCTGTTTACCTAAAACGGAATTATCTAAAAATGGTCACAATTTGTGGCCATTTTTTGTTTCTTGAAGAAAATAAACAGCACTTTTATATCTCGTTATTGAGAATTTTATAATTCCGAATAAGATTTTTAGCTTAATGAACTGTTTTCAATTAAAATAGCGACTTACTTTAATCATCACTCGTTACTATGGAACTCATTAATGTATTGTCCTTTCTGTTCAGCCACCGATACAAAAGTTATCGACTCTCGCTTAGTTTCTGACGGCCATCAGGTTCGTCGCCGTCGTGAGTGCTTAGTGTGCCATGAACGTTATACTACTTTTGAGAGTGCAGAACTCGTTATGCCACGCATTATTAAGCGTGACGGCTCACGTGAACCATTTAATGAAGATAAAATGCGTAATGGCTTAGTGCGAGCACTGGAAAAAAGGCCTGTGAGTACGGAAGAGATGGAGTTATCCATTAATAAACTGAAATCTAAACTTCGTGCCACTGGCGAACGCGAGGTTTCTAGCGAAATGCTAGGAACTATTATTATGGAGCAGCTTAAGAGTTTAGATAAAGTGGCTTATATTCGTTTCGCCTCAGTGTATCGCTCGTTTGAAGATATTAAAGAGTTTGGTGAAGAAATTGCTCGCTTGGGTGATAGCGAATAAGAACTATTTTAACAAACAAATTTAAATCATTATTTAAGTTATCCAGAGAGCCATAATGACAAGCTTTTCAACTGAAGATCATCAATTTATGCAGCGTGCTATCCAATTAGCAAGGCATGGACATTATACTACGTCTCCTAACCCTAGGGTGGGTTGTGTCTTGGTAAAAAATGGTGAAATAGTTGGAGAAGGCTTTCATAAAAAAGCAGGAGAGGGCCATGCTGAGGTACATGCATTAGCACAGGCAGGTGAGAAAGCAAAAGGCGCAACAGCTTATGTCACATTAGAGCCATGCAGTCATTACGGATTAACGCCACCCTGCGCCGAAGCTCTCGTTAAAGCACAAGTTAAGCATGTTATTGCCGCTATGGTTGACCCTAACCCTAAAGTTTCTGGCCGAGGGTTAAAAATATTAGAAGCCAAAGGCATAAGTACGCAATTTGGCTTACTCGAACAAGATGCCCGAGAGCTTAATCCTGGTTTTATTCATTTAATGACTACCCAAAAACCTTATGTACGTTGCAAACTGGCCGCCAGTTTAGATGGTAAAACAGCGATGGCAAGTGGCGAAAGCCTGTGGATAACGGGTAGCCAAGCACGCACAGATGTACAAAGGTTACGAGCGCAAAGTTGCGGTGTTATTTGCGGCGCTGACTCGGTACTTTTTGACCAAGCTAAAATGAATGTACGCTGGCAAGCACTAGGTGAATTGAAAAATCGTTACGCTGAAGATGATGTAAGGCAACCGGTTCGTATTATTATTGATGGCAAAAATCGCTTAACTTCCGATCTGCCAATTTTTCAGCAATCAGGTAAAATATTATTAATTCGCCATACCATTGAAAACAGCCAAACTTGGCCTCATTCTGTAGAACAAGTTTGTATTCCAAAAGTTGCTGGCAGTGATTACATTGATCTTGAGCTGTTATTGTCATTCTTAGCCAAACAAGGCTTAAATGATGTTTTGGTTGAGTCAGGTGCTCAGCTAGCCGGGGCTTTTATTGGTGAAAATTTAGTTGATGAGTTAGTGTTATTTCAAGCACCGAAATTACTTGGTAGTGATGGCAAAAGTTTAGTGAATATGCCAAATATTTTGCAATTGTCTGATGCGAAAAACATTGAAATAACGGATACACGTATGGTCGGTAAAGATATTCGCATAACGGCAAAATTTACTCATTAATAGTAAGTGTGTGGTGGCTAGAAGTAGCAGTCGCTTTTAACAAGAGAATTAAATAGGCATAAATAGTCAATGTTTACAGGAATTATAGAGGCCGTTGGCCAGTTAAAAGCAATTAATACCTCGGGTGATGGCGCACGAGTCACAATAGCCACCGGGGGACTTGACTTATCAGATGTTAAATTAGGCGATTCTATCGCGACGAATGGTATTTGTTTAACAGTTGTTGCGTTTGATAATGCCAGTTTTAGTGCTGATGTTTCGAGTGAAACATTAACTAGAACTGGTTTAGCGCATTATCAAATAGGTGACAGCGTAAATCTTGAAAAAGCTATGCTGCCAACGACTCGTTTCGGCGGTCATATGGTTTCAGGGCATGTTGATGCGGTAAGCGAAATTACTGCTATTGAACATAAAGGCAACAGCATTGATTATTGGTTAACTATGCCAGCCGAGTTGTCGGCATATATTGCCGAAAAGGGCTCTATTACCATTGACGGAACGAGTTTAACTGTGAATAGTTTAACGGAAGATAAATTTCGTTTAACGATAGTTCCGCATACCACAGAGCAAACAATTATCAATAAATACCAAGTTGGCAGTAAAGTTAACCTCGAAGTTGATTTGATTGCCCGCTACATAGAAAGATTACTTACCAAGCAAACGGCTGATAAACCAACAGAGTCAGGTGTTACGCATGCGCTATTAGCGCGTAGTGGTTTTATTAAATAAAGAGGTTGTCATGAATTTACACACGCCACAAGAGATTATCGACGATATAGCTCAAGGTAAAATGGTCATCTTAATGGATGATGAAGATCGCGAAAATGAAGGTGACTTCATTATGGCGGCAGAGAAAGTTACACCAGAAGCAATTAACTTTATGGCAACACATGGTCGTGGTCTTATTTGTATGCCGATGTCGGCTGATCGCTGTGAGGCGTTAAAATTGCCATTGATGGTTGATAAAAATGACGCACAATTTACTACTAACTTTACTGTGTCAATTGAGGCAGCTGAAGGCGTAACAACTGGTATTTCTGCGGCAGATCGTGCGACAACAGTTTTAGCGGCTGTCGCTAAAGACGCAGATCATAACTCGATAGTGCAACCTGGTCATATTTTTCCACTTATTGCCAAAGATGGCGGCGTATTAAATCGTGCTGGCCATACGGAAGCTGGTGTTGATTTAGCACGGTTAGCTGGGCTAGAAGCTGCTGCTGTTATTGTTGAAATTTTGAATGAAGACGGCACTATGGCGCGTCGCCCAGATTTAGAGATTATCGCTGAAAAACATGGCGTAAAAATGGGCACTATTGCCGATTTAATTGAATACCGAAATGCGAATGAAACAACTATTGAGCGTATTTCTCAATGCAAGCTACCAACGGCATTTGGTGATTTTGATTTAACAGTATTTAAAGATACTATTGATGGACAAGCTCATTTTGCTTTAACGAAAGGCGAAATTAAAGCTGAAGAGCCAACGTTAGTGCGTGTTCATTTAGAGAATACCTTTAGAGATTTACTATTTAGTCAGCGTGAAAGTGTTGCTAAATGGCCGATGGCTGATGCGTTAGAAAAAATTGGTAAAGAAGGCGGTGTCTTGGTGTTACTAGGTAAACATGAGTCGCCGATGGAACTAATTTCCCAAGTTGAAAAATATGCCAAGCTAGATGCTGGTGAAAGTGTAAAAGAAGTTAAGCGTCATGTTGGCTCACGGAATGTTGGTGTTGGCTCGCAAATTCTTGCTAACTTAGGTGTTAGTAAAATGCGCTTATTGAGCTCGCAAACTAAATATCATTCACTATCAGGCTTTGGCTTAGAAGTGGTTGAATATATTGCTGACTAAGCATGTATTGTGTTTAACACTGTATGTTGCTTTTACTTGGTTTATATAACAACATGCAGTAACTAATATTAAAAAAGCGATTTGAAGTTATTCAAATCGCTTTTTTGTTTAGTCGCTTTTGGCTTTTAAGAGTTTTATTGAAGCGTATTGCCTAAGCCATAAATTGCTTTATTTTTTCAATGATGCCTTGGCTATCGAGCCCCAATTCTTGATGAATTTCTGCCTGTGTACCGTGCTTAATAAAGTTATCAGGTAAGCCAATATTAAGTACTTTTTTCATCATTCCTTGATTCAGAATAAATTCGTTAACTGCAGAGCCTGCACCGCCTGCAATGGCATTATCTTCTACAGTAACTATTACATCATGGGTAGCACATAATTCGTTGATAATTGCAGTATCTAGCGGCTTAACAAAGCGCATATCGATTAGCGTCGTATCTAGTGAATCTGCCGCTAATTTCGCTTCCGCTAAAGTGGTACCAAAGTTGAGGATAGCAATTTTAGTTTCTAGCTCATTTTCTGTTATTGCGCGAATTTGCTTACTTTTACCTACTTCGATGGTTTCATTAATTGTTGGCAAAGTCGCGCCATTGCCACTGCCACGTGGGTAACGAACAGCAGCTGGGGAATTTAACTGATAACCGGTATTTAACATCAACTGACATTCGCGTTCATCTGACGGTGTCATTATAGTGATATTTGGAATACAGCGCATAAAGCTTAAATCAAATGAGCCTTGATGGGTTGGACCATCAGCACCAACAATACCAGCACGGTCAATGGCAAAAAGCACAGGTAAATTTTGAATGGCAACATCATGAATTAATTGATCATACCCGCGTTGTAGGAAGCTTGAGTAAATAGCAACGACAGGTTTACGACCACCTATGGCTAAGCCAGCAGCAAAGGTTACTGCGTGCTGCTCGGCAATCGCAACATCATAATATTGTTGTGGGAAGCGTTGGCTAAATTCAACCATGCCTGAGCCTTCGCGCATAGCTGGCGTAATTGCTGCCAGGTTTGCATCTTGTTCGGCGGTTTTACATAACCAGTCACCGAAGATTGCAGAGTAAGTCGGTAAACTCGGTGCACTTTTTGGTAAGCTCGTTTCTGTATGGTCAAATTTAGGTACGGCGTGATATTTAATAGGGTCTTGCTCTGCCTGCTGGTAACCCTTACCTTTTTTTGTGGCAATGTGCAGTATTTGTGGCCCTTTAAGGTTACGCATATTCGAAATAGTATCAACTAAGCCATCTACATCATGGCCGTCAATTGGGCCGATATAATTAAACCCTAGCTCTTCAAAAAATGTACTTGGTACCACCATGCCTTTCAAGTGCTCTTCAGCACGACTTGCTAATTCTTTAATAGGTGGAATGTTATTAAGTATGCGCTTACTACCTTCACGAATACCAGTATATAAGCTTCCCGATAACATTTTTGCTAAGTGATTATTTAATGCGCCAACGTTTTCTGAAATTGACATTTCATTGTCGTTTAAAATCACCAACATATCTTTGTTGATATCACCGGCGTGATTTAATGCTTCAAATGCCATACCAGCGGTCATAGCGCCATCACCGATAACGGCAACTACTTTACGATTTTTCGCTTCTTTTTCAGCCGCAACAGCCATACCGAGTGCTGCGGAAATTGAAGTACTTGAATGACCAACACTCAATACATCGTATTCACTTTCTTCACGCCATGGAAATGGGTGTAAGCCATCTTTTTGGCGTATGGTATGTAATTGGTCACGTCGACCAGTTAATATTTTATGTGGGTATGCTTGATGTCCAACATCCCAAATTAAATGATCAAAGGGAGTGTTATAAACATAATGTAAGGCAACGGTTAGTTCGATAGTCCCTAAACCTGAGGCAAAATGGCCACTACTTTTACTGACTGAATTTAATAGGTAACGTCTTAATTCTTCGCTGGTTTGTGCCAATTGATTTTGATCTAATTTACGTAAATCATCAGGAGTATTGATGTTAGCCAGTAAAGGGTATTCAGTTAGGTTCGTAGTCATATTATTCTATTTAATTTAAAATATTAATGTTTGCGATTAATGATGAAGGTCGCAAAATCGGATAAATTCTGTGTATTGTAGGGCAAAGTCGCTAAAGCTTGAAGCGCTTGTTGATATAAGTTGTCAGCTTTTTCTTGCGCACCCGCTAAACCAAGTAAGGCTGGGTAGGTGCTTTTATTAGCTTCAAGATCAGAACCTGCAGGTTTTCCTAGCTCTTCTTCTGTTGACGTTATGTCAATAATATCGTCACGAACTTGGTATGCAAGACCAATAAGCTTGGCAAAGTGAGCCAATTGTTTTTTATCGTTGTCTGAAGCTATTGTGCTGCATTGTGCAGCCATCATCACTGACGCTTCGAGTAATGCGCCAGTTTTTAATGAATGTAAGGTTTCTAATTCTTGTAATGAAATTGCTTTACCGGTAGCGGCTAAATCCAAGGCTTGTCCGCCGCACATACCTTGGTAGCCACTGGCATTTACCAAGAGTCGCAATAGTTCGATACGTTTTGCAGCAATGTCAGCTGAAAATGGGTGATTAGCAATAATATCAAATGCTAAAGTTTGTAGACTGTCGCCAGCAAGAATAGCTGTCGCTTCGTCAAATGCTTTATGGCAAGTTGGTTGCCCACGACGTAAGTCATCATCGTCCATTGCGGGTAAATCGTCATGCAATAATGAATAAGCATGAATACATTCTAATGCTGCGGCAACACCATCAATATCACTTTGTTTCGCATTCAGTGCTTCGCCTGTGATATATGCAAGATAAGGGCGCATGCGCTTACCACCAATGAGCAAACCATATCGCATGGCGGCGTGTAGTTTTTCATCATTAATCGGCAAGTTGTCGAGTTTACTGATCAAGTAAGCATCAATGCGTGCTTGTACTTGCTCAATATTGGTAAGTTTAGTCACTGGTATTATTCTCATCAACAACAAATGATTCCAGTTGTGCTTTGCCATTTTTTTCAAGCAGAATATTAATTTGCTGCTCGGCACCTTGTAGCTTCTCTTGATTGTGCTGACTTAATGTTAAGCCGCGTTCAAATAAAGTCATAGAATCTTCAAGACTAAGCTCGCCTTGTTCTAAGTCTTGTACAATATTTTCTAATTCAGCTAAGGACTCTTCGAAGCTTAAATTCTCGATTTTCTTTCTTGCCATGGACTTTTTTCAGCCTGATATGAACTCTAGGCGCAAACTTACCTTAGCTTAGGCGCTGGGTCAATTAATGATGAAATTAAGCCGGTTGGAAATATAATAAAAATTGCTGGTTAAGTTATTGACAATATGGGCGATAATACGAGTATACGGAAAAATATAAGTATTCGCCTAACACCTATTCATCAGGTATTATCAACTTAGCGAGTATATCTAAAGAATTTATTGGAGGCATTTGTGGATTTAGCAACGCTATTGGGAATGGTTGGCGCTATTGGCTTTATTGTAATGGCAATGATCTTAGGTGGCGACATTAATATGTTCGTTGATACTCAATCGATATTGATCGTTTTTTGTGGATCAATATTCGTCGTGCTTTCTAATTATAATATGGGACAGTTTTTCACTATCGGAAAAATTGCCGGAAAGGCGTTCTTATTTAAAATTGAACAACCTGATGAGCTTATTGAAAAGTCAGTTGAAATGGCTGATGCAGCACGTAAAGGTGGCTTTTTAGCATTAGAAGAAGCTGAAATTTCGAATGCCTTTATGCAGAAAGGTGTTGATATGCTTGTTGATGGCCACGATGCTGATGTAGTGCGAGGTACCTTACAAAAAGATATCACCTTGACCAGTGAGCGTCATGAAACGGGTATCGGTATGATGATGGGATTAGCAGATGTTGCGCCAGCGATGGGAATGATAGGTACCTTAATCGGTCTAGTTGCTATGTTATCAAACATGGATGATCCAAAAGCTATTGGTCCTGCGATGGCGGTAGCCTTACTTACAACGCTTTATGGTGCCTTTCTAGCTAACGTTATTGCCATTCCTATCGCCAATAAACTTAAATTGCGTTTAAATGAAGAAAAAATGAACCAACAGCTGATTCTTGATGCCGTGCTAGGTATTCAAGATGGCCAAAATCCTCGTGTTATTGAAGGTTTATTGAAGAATTATCTTGCTGAAAGCAAACGTACAATTAGTACCACCGAAGAGTAGGGGAAAAAGGTATGGAAGAAGAATGTAAATGTCCGCCCCCCGGGCTACCTGCTTGGATGGGAACATTCGCTGACTTAATGTCACTGCTAATGTGCTTTTTCGTTTTGCTATTGTCTTTTTCCGAAATGGATGTTTTAAAGTTTAAGCAAATAGCTGGTTCGATGAAATTTGCCTTTGGTGTACAAAATAAAATTGAAGTGAAGGATATTCCTAAAGGGACGAGTATTATTGCTCAAGAGTTTCGTCCCGGTAAGCCTGAGCCGACGCCAATAGAAGTTATTCAGCAACAAACCATGGAAATGACCCAACAAATGTTGGAGTTCCAAGCTGGTGATGAAACCTCAGCAGGTGGCCGACAAGAGCAACGAGGCACTGAACGTGGTGGTCAATCACAAAGTACCGCAGACGAAATGTCGGCACAAGCCATGCAAAAAGCTAAAGATGAGCTAGAGCAAGCATCTCAAGAGCAAGTGAATGACTTAGTTAAAAAAATAGCAGACCAACTTGAGCAACAAATTCAAGATGGTGCGATTGAGCTTGAGTCGTTAGGACAGCAAGTGATCATTCGTATTCGTGAGAATGGCTCATTTCCATCGGGGTCAGCATTTTTACAACCGCAGTTTAAACCAATTATGCGAGAGATTGGCTTATTGTTAAATACTGTACCAGGTGAAATTATGATTTCAGGCAATACCGATAACCAAGGTATTAATTCGGAATTATTTACCTCAAATTGGGATTTATCCAGTAAACGTGCAGTTGCTATAGCTCATGAGATTATTAAAGTGCCGGGCTTTGACCAATCACGTTTATTAGTGGTTGGCCATGCGGATACTCGTCCATTAGTACCGAATACTAATCGCTTGAATCGTCGCTTAAATCGTCGTGTTGAAATTGCCATTAACCAAGGTAAAGCGAAAGAAACAGAGCCGGTGTCAATAAAGCAAGAGTAACTTTTTTAAGCACTAAAGCTTGTTGATGCAAATCCAAATAAAAGGAGTGTAGAGATGTACTCCTTTTTTATGTACAGGCCTTTCTCAGACATCCTGTCTTTCAAGGTATTAGTGCATCCATGCACGTCGATGTACGGTCAGTTTTTGTTCCTGACTAAAGCAAAGTATCTATATCCATATAGGCAATAACACAAGTACATGCTCGTTCTTTGTAAGCCATGAAATCACGGTGTTAATGTGTTCATGTGGGTCGATGTACAGGAGCGTTAATAGTTATCTAATATTGCTTAAAATTGGGTCATTAGCTGACTTGGGTATATATTGAATTTTAGTGTATAATGCGCGCCATTCTACATGTGGGTGTTATTATTGATGAAATTTATTGTTAAATTGCAGGCTGAAATTACCATTAAAAGCCGTCCGGTGCGTAAACGTTTTACTAAGATTTTAGAGTCAAGTATAAAAAATGTTTTGCGTCGTGTTGATGAGCAAGTTACTACACGAATGAACTGGGACAATATAGAAGTTAATACGGCTAATAACTCACCTGAAAATCGATTAAAGTTAATTGAAACCTTAAAGTGTATTCCTGGCATTCCTCTTTTCATTGAGGTTCAACAGACAAACTTTACCGATGTGCACGATATTTATGAAAAAACTTTGGCAGTACATGCGAAAAATATCGAAAATAAGAGCTTCTGTGTACGGGTAAAGCGAACTGGCAATCATGATTTTAACTCATTGAAAGTTGAACAATATGTTGGCGGTGGTTTAAATCAACAAGTTGAATCGGCACGTGTAAAGTTAAAGAACCCTGATGTTACCGTGCATTTAGAAGTTAAAAACGAAAACTTATTTATTGTTACTGAGCGTCATCAAGGGCTGGGCGGTTTCCCAATTGCTACCCAAGAAGATGTGTTGTCATTAATGTCGGGTGGCTTTGACTCAGGTGTTGCCAGTTATCAAATGATCAAAAAAGGTGCGCGAACACATTATTGTTTCTTCAATTTAGGTGGTGCAGCGCATGAAGTCGGTGTTAAACAAGTTAGCCACTATTTATGGAATAAGTATGGCGCTTCGCATCGAGTGAAATTTATTGCCGTTGATTTTGAGCCAGTTGTTGCTGAAATATTAGAAAACATTGAAAACGGCCAAATGGGTGTCGTGTTAAAACGTATGATGATGCGTGCTGCTGCCCAAGTAGCTGAAAAAATGGGCATTCAAGCTTTGATTACAGGTGAAGCGCTAGGGCAGGTATCAAGCCAAACATTAACAAACCTAAATGTAATTGACCGAGTAACTGACACCCTTATTTTACGACCGCTAGCAGCTTACGATAAGCAAGATATTATTGATATTGCGCGTAAAATAGGTACGGAAGATTTTGCTAAAACAATTCCTGAGTACTGTGGTGTTATTTCGAAAAAACCAACAGTAAAAGCTGTGCTATCAAAAGTTGAAGCAGAAGAAGCAAATTTTGACTTATCTATTTTAGACAATGTTGTTGAACAAGCACGTGTTTTTGATATTCGCGATATTGGTAAAGAAAGTGAAGAAGAAATTCACGCTGTAGATACCTTAGATAACATTCCAGAAAATTCAGTGGTACTCGATATCCGTAGCCCGGAAGAAGAAGATGAAAACCCGTTGGAAATTGATGGTGTTGAAGTTAAGCATTTACCTTTCTATAAATTAGCCACTCAGTTTGGTGATTTAGATAAATCAAAAGACTATTTATTGTATTGTGATCAAGGGATAATGAGCAAACTACAAGCTTTGTACTTATTAGGCGCTGGTTTTACTAACGTTAAGGTTTATCGTCCGTAGGTTTAATTCTTGTAACAGCAGCAGTCAATAAATTAAATTTAAATATAAAAAAGGCCATGAGCATTGATTGCTTAATGGCCTTTTTAATATATAGCATTCAGCTTTAATTTGGTTTGGCTTTTACTCATTATTATATTCAAGCGCTTTTATTTCACGCACTAAGCGTTCGTTTTCCACTAGCGTTATATTTAAACGCTTCGCTAAATTAACGACATAACCATTAATATCATCTATTTCTGTACGTCGCTGTTGTAGAATATCACTACGCATTGACGAGCAGTTATCGGCCGTGTTTTTAGCGACAGTCAGTACTCGTGCTATTAATTGCTGATGATCAAATAACACACCGTCATGTTCTGCAATCAAGACGACTTCTTTTAATATCATCGCTATTTGCTGTTGAAATTGAGTATGCACTATTGCGCCATTAGCAATATTATTAATAGCCGTTATTGGATTAATAACGCAGTTAATGGCTAGCTTTAGCCACTGCTTGGTATTAATGTTTTCACTGAAGGATACTGTTGGTAGCGCCTCAGCTAAGCATTGAATGACTTTTTCTTGCTGAGTTCTTTCAGCGTCGCCACAAATTAAGCCAATATCGTTATGACCAAGCCCGGTATGTTTAGTATGAAATGGTTCGATAATTTTACTGGCGTGTGTGGTTAGTAGTGTATAACAAGGTTGGTTGAGTACTAAAAATTGCTGTGGGTTAATCATGCCGTTATGGCAAAAAATAACACTAGTGCTTGTACTTACTATTTTTGCTAATGAAGGAAGTAATGGCGCGATATTATAAGACTTTAGGCATACCAAAATCACATCTGCAGTCTGCAGGTCACTTGCGGTTGCCAAGGTTAACGGCTGAGAAGTTGTGTGGTTTTCTCTATCTGTAAATAGCGAATGTTTGGGGGCTTGAGTTATTCGTGCTGAACATTGCAAACTGACTTGGTTGCTAGCCTGTTTTGATAATTTATGATACCAAAGTAAGCCAATAGCCCCTTGGCCAATAATGACAATATTCAAGGCTATAACCTATTGCCACTACGATTACGGTACATAAGAATAGACCAGCGGACTAGCCCAAAGAGGGCTATGCCAACCAGATCTGAGAAGAAGTCATTAAACTCACCGCTACGAAAGCCCAAGTAATACTGCCCTAGTTCAGTTAACGCGCCGTAAAAAGCTACTGTAAGCATGGTATTTAGTAGTGGTAATTTTAAAATGCTATGCAGTACCCAAGTTAATGCGAAGAAGCTAATGATATGACCAATTGAGTCTATTTGAGTACTGCGAAAAACTAATCTTCTAAATTCTTCTGAACTAAAATACAGTGCAAAAAATAGTGTAATAAGAACGGTCAGAATAGATAGGTGGTAGCGACTTTTCATTAAGGTGTGGCAAAAGTAATATTGAATCTAGGTGCTTGATATCATATCAGGGCTCTGGTGGTAAAACTATCTCTCTTCAATTCCTTTAATAGTGAAGTGCAGATATTTTATTGCTAGTGAAAGGCAAGCTTAGTGATGATATTGCAAGCTGTTATTGATAATATAGCGATAATTTTTCAAAATTGAGATTTATTATGCCTTCAATGGATATTGTTTCCGAAATTAATTTGGAAGAAGTTAGAAATGCAACCGATAACGCAACTCGTGAATTATCAACTCGGTTTGATTTCCGTGGTGTTGATGCCAGCTTTACTTGGAAAAGCCCAGCGGTAACCATGAAAGGTGATGCTGACGCACGTTTAAAGCAAATGGCAGATATGTTACGAGCACAGTTAGCAAAACGCCATATTGATGCCAAAGCCTTAACATTAGGCGCTGTAGAGAGTTCTGGAAGAAACTTTAGCCAAGTAGTAACCTTTAAAGAAGGTATTGAGCAGCCAGTAGCTAAGAAAGTTGTGAAGTTGATTAAAGATAGTAAGTTAAAAGTGCAAGCGTCTATTCAAGGCGAACAAGTACGCGTAACGGGTAAAAAACGTGATGACTTACAAGCAGTAATGAAGTTAGTGAGAGAAGCTGAGTTAGAGCAATCTTTTCAGTTTAATAATTTCAGAGATTAATATTAAATCTTAATCACCATTCACAAGGTTTGTTTTGGTGATAAACGTTTTATATTTTAAGAAGAGGCTAATTGCCTCTTTTTTATTTTTTGTATATCTATTTTGCCTGTAATTTAAACAGTAAGTAAAAGTTTACGCATAGAATTTCCCTTAAAGTTACTTTCAATAGGCTTTTTCGTAATAAACGCTGTTTTTTTGTTATGAGTTTAAGTAGATTAAGCTACATCCGAATAATAATAAGATGGTTTTAAATGGCTGCTTCTAGAGGTGCGTTTAGTTCACGCATAGGTTTTATCATGGCTGCTGCAGGTTCTGCAGTGGGTTTAGGCAATATTTGGGGCTTTCCCACCCAAACAGCAAGTAATGGTGGTGCCGCCTTCGTTCTAGTTTATCTGGTACTTGCTTTTTCTTTGGCATATCCCGCTTTTATGGCTGAATTACTGATTGGCCGATATGGTCAGGCAAATGCGGTAACGTCTTTACAGAAAGTATCACGTAATTTATTTCACAAACGTTTTGCCTTTGTTGTTGGTTTTGGTGGAATCATTTGTGCTGCACTTATTTTAAGTTTCTACGGTATTTTAGCTGGCTGGATGATGTCGTATGCTGTTGAACCTTTTACTCGTTTACTTGGTATGGAGTCAGCTGCCGACTGGGTGATCACCCAATCATTACAACGTAACTTATTGTTTTGCGCATTGTTTATGTTTTTGACTATTTTTATTATTCGCCGTGGTGTTGAAGAAGGTATTGAGAAATGGTCAAAACGTTTGATGCCTCTGTTGATTTTCTTACTGCTCGGCTTAATTTCATATGTGATGACCTTAAAAGGTGCAAGAGAGGGTGTTAATGCTTACTTAAATCCAGACATTAGCCGAGTTTTCGAACCTGACTTGTTAATTAGTGCTTTAGGGCAAGCATTCTTTTCGTTGTCATTGGGTACCAGCGTTATGGTAATTTACGGCTCGTACATTTCGAAAAAAGAGAATTTAGTTACATTAGGTGCGCAAGTTACTCTAATTGATGTCTCAATTGCCTTTTTAGCTGGCTTACTTATTATTCCTGCTATGTATGTTGCTCAAGCGCAAGGTGTAGCAATTTTTGCTGAAGATGGCAGTTTAATTTCAGGCTCAAGTTTAGTGTTTACTGTATTGCCAAGCTTATTTAATAGCATGGGTAGTATTGGTTTATATGTAGCATTGGCATTCTTTATTTTAATGTCGGTGGCAGCATTAACATCGTCAATATCTATGTTAGAAGGGCCGGTTTCATACGCGGTTGAACGCCATAAAATAGAGCGCAAAAAAGTAACCACTTATATTGGTATCGGTATTTTTATTCTTAGCGCTATTATTATCATTAATATTAGCTTTATGCTTGATTTTGTTGCCGTACTTGCTACCCAATACGGTCAGCCGATTATTGCTATGCTTTGTTGTGTTTTTGTTGGTTGGATTTGGTATCGCAATGATATTTTAACTGAACTTAAAGAGGGCAATGATATGGTAGAGCACTCTTTATTTTGGAAAATCTGGCCTTGGTACACTAAGTTTGTTTGCCCAACAGCAATTGCTATTGTATTTTGGCATTCGCTATAACAATAAATTAACGTAATTAAAAGCAGGGAGCGAAAGCTCCCTGTTTTAATTTTAAAGTAGAGATACTCAGTTTAGGGGAAGGAAATATAGAAAGGATGATTTTTCTATTACAGATAATTGCTTGTAGCTTCTTAATCTATATTTTGGGCCAAGACTGTTGCCATGGTGGCGTTAACTTTTCAATTTCTGCGATCGTTGCTGAGGTACTATATTCATCACCAGAAGTTGGCATTTGGCAATACTGATAGGTTTTATTTTCCAAGGTAAATTTGATTGCAAAAGCGTGTAGGTACCCACGATCAGTCTTGGTGTTATTACCATATAAAGGATCACCTAAAATAGGCACACCTAAGCTATTTAATGCAACGCGAATTTGGTGTGTTTTACCCGAATGAGGTTTGATTAAATATATTCGTCTTTTAACGGCAATACTACTGGAGATAAACTGGCTGATTGCAGGATTTTCCGTGGTTCGCATTAACTTCCACATACCACGACGGCTTTTCTCCATGTCGCCTTTGATCAGGCCTTGCTTCTTTTTGGGTTTACCGTCAGCGATAGCTAAGTAATATTTTTCGACTTGATGCTGTTCGAACATTAACTGGAATGCTCGGGCGGTATTAATATTTTTTGCAAATACAATTAAGCCCGAAGTCATTTTATCTAAACGATGGACAGGATAAAGTTCTTCAACACCAAGCTGCGCTGCTGCGAACTTTTTTACTTGTGAGTAAAAACCAAACCCCGTGTTTTCTTCATCATGAAAATTAACGTCATTGGGCTTATCAACAACTAAAAAATCAACTTCTTCATCAACTAGCTTAATCGTATTCATTTTTGTCATGACGGTTTATTAAAAGCTCAAGCCAATGGCAATATAAGTAATTATAGTTAATGTTGCGCCAACTAAGGCATATGGCAACTGAGTTTTCACATGCTCGAAGTGATCGCAACCACTGGCAATAGAGGCAACAACAGTTGTGTCAGAGATAGGAGATGCGTGGTCACCAAAAATGCCACCACCGAGTACCGCAGCAACTAAAAATTCAACAGGTAGGCCGCTTTGCTGAGCGATAGGTACCGCAATTGGGATTAATATCGCAAACGTACCCCATGAAGTGCCAGTAGCAAATGCCATAATAGCGGCTGCAACAAATAGAATTGGCGCGATTAAAAATAGTGGTACGTCAACATTAATTAATTGGCTAACGTAAACCCCTGTACCAAGTACTTTTATTGCGTCACCAAAAGCAAAGGATAAGACTAATATCGCTACTACTGGTGACATGTGTTTAATGCCTTGAACTGCTGCTGACATTATTTGTTTGAATGCCATTAGCTGATGGCCGAGTACCAGTATGATTAAGAATACTAGTGCTGCAATCACCGACCAAAAAACGGAAAATGCGCCTGAGCCGCGGCGTATATCACCATCGCCAGTAAACCAAAGCAATACAAATGTGCCAACGAGTAATGAGAGCATGGGCAGCCACATTATTCGAGCTGGCGCAATATTATCAACCGTTGCTTGCTTGTTTTCCTCGACAAGTGATTCTGCGTACTTCATCGGGCCATACACTTTGCCACTAAAGGCTGTGTAATAGGCAAGAGCGACTGCGATGATAGCGTAAATATTATAGCCAATTGTGCCGATAAGTATGCCAACGGGGTCATCAAAGGAGTATCCGTCTAGCAAGCCGAGTACATAAGCTCCCCAACCATTAACTAAAAACAAAATGCTAACTGGTGCACAGGTGGAATCAACCAGGTATGCCAAGCGAGCGCGGCTTAGTTTATGATGATCAAATAACTTTTGGCTGGCCATGCCGGCAGTGAACATACTTAGGTTGGTATCGGTAAAAATCGTGGTACCAATTACTGTTGGTAGCACACTTGCCTGACGGCTATTTTTAACTAAATTTAATGAGGCTAAATGGTTAATAAAGCCATTTACCGCCCCCGACTGATTCATGATAGTAACAAGAGCACCAATCAGTAAGCTGAAACTAATAATGTAAACATTGCCTAGGGATAAAAAGACGTCACTAATACCAAAAAATGTGCCGCTGAAACCATCGATAGGATTACCGTTGCTAATTAATAAATGGCATAGTAAGACGCCACATAACAGCGCGAAAAGAGCGTTTTTTCGCCAAATAGCAATTACAATGGCAACAAGGGGAGGAAGTAAACTAAAAATGCTGTCTTGCATGGCAAACCTTTCTTATTATTTTTCGCTAACTTTACCGTATGCCAGACTAATAAGGAACCTAATTTACCATTGCAATTCTCGGCAGTTAAGTTAAAGAAATATTTATTGATTTACTCGGGTCAATATTCTCTCGTAGGGTTTTATAATGCACACTGAAAATGTAAAAGTTGCCTGTGAGTAGCGGTTTTATCATGTAATTAATGTATTTAGAAATGTTTGCTTATACTTTATTTATTTGACCTAGCGCATAAATACATAATAATAAATGCCTGTGGGCATTGAAAATTTAGGTTTCACCCTTAAATAGCTCTTACTTACTGGCGTATCGCATCAGGAATTATTTTGACACTATCATTAAATGAATATATCACCGCTTTTAGCAATGAAAGTCATAACGCATCTTTAAGCAAAATTGGCCGTGGTATAGAGCGTGAAGCACTTAGGGCACTGCCTAAAGGACGATTATCTGAACAAGCGCACAGTGAAAAATTAGGTTCGGCGCTGACTCATCCTAATATTACCACCGACTATTCAGAAACCTTATTGGAGTTTATTACTCCAGTTAGTTATGCACCTGAAGTTGCAATTTCACAATTAGAAGACGTACAAAAGTTTACTTTAAGTCAGCTTGATGGTGAGATTTTATGGCCAATGAGTATGCCGTGTTTTGTCGAAGATGACGATAAAATTCCGCTGGCACAATACGGTAAGTCAAATATAGGCAAAATGAAAACTGTTTACCGTCAAGGTTTGAAAAACCGCTACGGTAGTATGATGCAAGTAATCTCTGGGATTCACTTCAATTTCTCTTTTCCAAAGAGTTTTTGGCAATCCATGCAGGCAATTGAAAAAAGCAGCATGCCAATTGATGATTATATTTCAGAGAAGTACTTTGCTTTATTAAGAAACTATAAGCGTTTTTGTTGGTTGATTCCATATCTATATGGTAGCTCGCCAGCTATATGCAGTTCATTTTTACAAAATAAAAATACTAACTTGCCATTTAAGAAAACTGATAAAGGTTATATGTATTTAGAGCATGCCACTTCGCTAAGAATGAGCGATTTAGGTTATACCAACAGTGAACAATCATCTTTACAAATTTGTTATAACAATTTGTCTGGTTATTTAGATGGCGTTAAAAACGCTATTAACTTGCCATCCGACAAATTCGCTGAAATTGGCATTAAGGTGAATGGTGAATATCAGCAATTGAATGCTAATGTCTTGCAAATTGAGAACGAATTATATGCTCCTGTTAGGCCAAAATGCGTTGCTAAACCTAATGAAAAACCCTCAGAAGCGTTAAAAAATCGAGGTGTTGAATATATAGAGGTTAGGGCTTTAGATGTAAACCCATTTTCAGCGACCGGAATTAGTGTTGAACAAATTCGATTTTTAGATATTTTTCTAACATATTGTTTATTTGAAGCAAGCCCAGAACTTAGTTGTGCGGAACAAGCCGTTTGTGAAGAAAATATGGACCAGGTAGTCGTGCGAGGTCGCGATCCAGAATTATTGCTTAAAGATCATGATGAAGATAAATTAATACCTCAATGGGGTAATGAAATTTTTACTAAATTAGCAAATGTTGCCACTTTGCTTGATCAAGCCAATGGCAATAACTTGTATCAAACAGCGTTAGCAACAGAAGCAGAAAAAATTAACAACGCTAATTTAACGCCATCAGCACAAATCTTATCAAAAGTTGTTACTGAGCAGCAATCGTTAACTCAAATTGCATTGGCTAATGCAAGTACCTATAAAGAGCAGTTGTTAGCACAAGATTATCAAGCTTATAGTGCACAGTATTTTGCTGAT
Organism: uncultured Colwellia sp.; assembly: GCA_913058245.1. GTDB lineage: Bacteria > Pseudomonadota > Gammaproteobacteria > Enterobacterales > Alteromonadaceae > Cognaticolwellia. The sequence continues at coordinate 147,722 of CAJXQJ010000008.1, read as the reverse complement.
ACAGCGGCTGAGTCATTAGCAGCACAATCTGCAATTGAAAAGGCGGATACAGTCGACTTTGATACGTTTATAAGTGATTACTTTGCCTAGCTAATTTAAACCGTTATTTGATAACTGTATTGAGTAGCTTTTGAGAAGTAGTGATAATTTCGGCACAAAAAAAAGCGCGTTAGGGCAACGCGCTGCAAATAATAAGAAAGCAGTCCAGGGAGGTTTTGCTTTCAAGTTATTTGACCACAGCTCATTTTGATAGTTCATTTTTTGTTCGATTTATTTTTGTTTTATTTTTAATGTGAAAATACCCTAATTAAACAATGGCTTACGATTTGGTTAATAGACTTGCTTGTCTTTAATTTTGGCATGTTGCAATCATTCACTTAATTTCAGCTAAAAAAAAGCACATTTATCGTAAAATAAATGTGCGCTAAAACATAAAACACTTCAGGGGAATAACTCTCTCATTAACTATGAGTAGATAAAATAGATTTAGTTCCGAAAATTTAATTTTATTTTCTAGCCTTTTTACAGTACTTTAATTGTCAGTGCTTTCTGCCTGATATCTTAATTGTCGACTAATGAAAAGTGTTGGTTAATGAAAAAGTTTAGTGAAAGTGTAAAAAATTGCGACATTTCCCTGAAAATGAAAAAATATTCTGGCATGATGTTGTTATTAAAAACCAACTCCATGTATTCATGACATTTTTTAAAACGCTTATCATCTCAGTACTCGCTTGCTTAACCCTTTCAAGCTGCGCAACAAGTCCACCAAAAAATCCTGAAAATTTATGTGAAATATTTAGAGAACATAGAGATTGGTATTTCGCTGCTAAAGATGCCCGAGAGCGCTGGGGTGTGCCAATTCATGTGCCTATGAGTATGATGTATCAAGAAAGCTCATTTAAAGCTGACGCATTACCGCCTCGAGATTATCTATTAGGTTTTATCCCGTGGGGACGTGTTAGTAGTGCTTATGGTTATTCTCAGGCAAAAACCATGACATGGGATGATTATGTACGTGAAACTGATAACTCAGGCGCTGACCGTGATGATTTTGATGATGCAATCGATTTTATGGGTTGGTTTATTTTCAAAACGCAAAAAATTAATAAAATTTCTAAATGGGATGCTTATAACCAGTATCTTAATTACCACGAAGGTTGGGGCGGGTTTAAACGTAAAAGTTATAAAAAGAAGGCGTGGCTAGTGAAAGTTGCTCGTAAGGTAGATAACCGAGCAAAACGTTACGGTAGTCAATTAAAGAGCTGTGAGAAAGACCTCAATCATGGTTGGTTGTGGCGCTTATTTTTCGGTTAATAACTCGCTAAAAGTTGTTTAAGCTTAGTTGCTTTTATACCTCAGTTTTTAATTATTTAAGACTTACTATGAAAATAGTAAGCCTTATTTTTTAAATTGAGTTTGTTAATCTTTCTCAATTTTTTTTAGGCGATTTCTGATTCGGAAAAGCTACCGCCAGAACTTCTTGAGTCTTGCATACTTCTTGCCAACTGAATGCAAAATTGTATTATTTTTCAACATTTCTAGGGCGAATACGGGCTAGAAAATAGCCAAAAAAAAATTATAAAAAAACTTCATATTTTTATTAAAAATTGTTTGCAAAACACAAAGCCTAATAGGAATAGGGCTTGCATTTGTTATCCACAGAAATTGTGGAAACTTGATCCTTAGATCTAAACCTGTGTATAACTTTGTTATTAACTTTCAATGATTAAAGTTCTATCCACAAAATCAAGGAAATTAATCATTTTTAAGCGCTAAATACTAGAAAGTGACTTTAATCTTCGTTTAAAGACGATCTTTAGTACTAGTTCTAGCGTGAATTAATGTCCGGAAGTTGAAGTTTATCAATATGTGATCACTAGTTTTGAGCAAGATCTGATGTAAATGATCATGCCAAATAGATAAATTGACTTTAATTGGCGAGCATCTAAAATTCTAATGACAAATAAAAAGCACTGCGATTAGATGCAGTGCTTCATTGTTTGGTGGGAGATATATACTTGCTAAATTAGCTCTCAGTAACTTCACCGTCATAGAGCTCAGGTAAGATCCTAACGGTTTTGATCATGTTATCTTTTACTTCAATGATCTCTAGCGGATAGCCGGCGATCCTAACACTTAAGTTCGCTTCCGGAATATCTTCTAAGTATTCTAAAATCATCCCATTAATAGTTTTAGGACCATCAGTTGGAAAACTCCAGGTCATTTCTTTATTAATGTCGCGCACGGTTGCGCTGCCATCGACTAAATAGCTACCGTCTGGTTGCACATTAACTTCATCGCTGGTGGTAGGTGTCATTGTTGTGGTGAAGTCACCAACAATTTCTTCAAGAATATCTTCTAGGGTAACTAAGCCTTGAATGTCTCCGTATTCATCGACTACAAGCCCTAAACGCTCTTTTGCACGTTGAAATTTTAACAGTTGAACATTCAGTGGTGTTCCTTCTGGAATAAAATATAGCTCGCGTACTGCGCGTAATAACGTTGCTTTAGTAAATTGGCCTTTTGATACTAACCTTAAAGCATCACGCATATGAACATAACCAACCACGTCATCAATATTGTCACGATAAAGCAATACGCGGGTGTGTGTTGATTGAGTTAGTTGTTTTTGGATACGCTTCCAATCTTCGTTGATATCAATACCGACTAATTCATTGCGCGGTATCATAATATCTTCAACTGTAACTTTTTCTAAATCTAAGATACTTACTAACATATCTTGATCTTGCGACTTCAGCATCGCACCAGATTCATTTACCACTGTTCGTAGTTCTTCTGAACTCAAACTGTGCTGTTCTCGTTGCTCTGAACTAATGCCTATCATGGCTAATATGCCATTGGTGATCCAATTAACAGCAATAACAAGCGGGAATAGAACCTTAAGTAATAAAGATAAAATTATTGAACTTGGAAAAGCAACTTTTTCTGGGTATAACGCCGCTAACGTTTTAGGTGTAACTTCGGCAAAAATTAAAATAACTAAAGTTAAGATAATTGTCGCTGCTAAAACACCATAAACATCACCTAGAAAACGAATGCCAATAATTGTAGCTATTGCCGATGCAGCAATGTTAACAAGGTTATTGCCGATTAAAATTAAGCCGATTAACCGATCTGGGCGTTTTAGTAACTGGCCAACTCGTTTAGCAGAGCGGTGATTCTGTTTTTCTAAGTGCTTTAATCGATAACGGTTAATCGACATCATGCCGGTTTCAGAGCCAGAAAAGTACGCAGATATGAATATTAGTATGCCGAGAATGACAAAAAGCATATCTGTTGAGATGTTATCCAAAAATGGGATCCTATTTTAATTGATCAAAGCCGTCGGTTAATCTTGATATTGTATCGCAACGGGTAATAAAACTAACTTATACCTTAAAACTTATAATAAGAGAAATTCTTTCACAAATCGGCTGCCGAAATAGGCTAAGGTTAAGATAAATGTGGCAATAACGGTAAGCGATAAAACACGTTGACCACGCCAGCCTTGCTTGAAGTGTCCCCACAATGTTATGAAATATAAGCTACAGGCTATAAGCGATAAAATAGTTTTATGGGCATTTTCCTTGGAGATCATGCCTTCTAAAAAAACAAAACCTAGAATTTGACTGGCCAATAAACAAACACTACCAATTAATAGAATGCTAAACAGTTGTCGTTCAACTTGCATTAATGGCGGCAGTTGATTCACTGCCTGTAAGTTTTTGCTTTTTAATTTCATATTAATATAGGCAACTTGAAAGGCGTATAGTGTCGCAATTACTAGAATACAATAAGCAACTAAAGCTAATGTTATATGGCTTAGCATCGCAAGTTTATCGGCAACAATTTCCATATTTCCCATTGGCGAAATAAAAATCATACTAAGTTGCCAAAGGCCGGCAAAGCCATAAATAACTGGCAGTAATAAGTTTACTTTAAAGCGTAAGGCTACGGTTGAAATGACTAAGGTGATCACTAAGCTGACTAGCGAGACCACATTAGGTAAAGAAAAGTTTAGATTATTATCGCTAAAAAGAAATTGAGAGTTACTCAAGGCGTGAAAAATAATCGCTAAACAAGCAAAAATTAGTGTGATAACTAAGTTAGGCCCTTTGGGGTGGAATAAACGAGACAAAATTGAGAGTGTTGCCAGGCTATAACAGACAAAGGCAGTAAATGAACTGATACTTGAAAATTCCACAAAGAGCTCCGAAAAAATTAAAAACTGTCCATAAGTTAACTAAATAAGCTTAGCTAGTGACGCGATTCTAGCAGATTAAAGGCCAGACACCATCACTATGCTTGTATTTATATCAATAGTTTACGTATTGGTTTAATACCTAAGAAAACTAATATAGCTGCACATGTTAAACCAAACCAATAAGGTAATATTTCATGGCTGTGCTGCATTTGCTGGCTAATATCTATCATAAAATAGTTTAAGCCCCAGTCTAAAAGTAAACCGAAAGCAATAGCCGAAATGCCAATACCTAGTAAGTATTTCACTAATACTGAGCTACCCATTTCATTTTTAATGACACCTAGTGTTGAAATATTGGTTGCTGGTCCTGCCATCATAAAGACTAAAGCGGTACCTGGTGATATACCCGCTAAAATAAAACCGGCGGCGATAGGTGTTGAAGCGGTTGCACAAATATACATAGGGATTGACATGGCAATCATAACTAACATTGCGCCAAGGCCACTACCGTAACTTAATAAAAATGATTCTGGGACAAAAGTGCGAACCATAGTGGCGAATAACAAACCCACTAATAACCACTTAATTAAATCGTCGACTAATTGCGTTGCACTGTAACGAACACCTGCCAGTGTTTTTACCAGGATAGTGTCGTTCTTTTGTTGTGCTTTACTGGCGCAACAAGAATTCGCTTTTTGCTGTTGTTCTTTTGCCTTAGCTTCAGCTTCAGCTTCGGCTGATTTCTTGGCGCAACAACTGCTTGCTTGGCTTTGGTTACTATGCGTTGAAGTTGTAACTGCAGTTTTCGAACTTGCGACGAGTATTCCCGTGAAAATTGCCGATAAAATTGCCGTTATAGGACGATATATGGCCAAAATTGGACCTAATAATGCGTAAGATACCGAAACTGAGTCAACACCGGTTTCAGGCGTTGCAACTAAGAATGCTGATGTTGCTGGAGCTGATGCACCTGAACGTCTTAACTCTGTAGCCACAGGAATAACGCCGCAAGAACATAATGGCAATGGGGCACCAATTAAAGCAGCTTTAACAATTGCTTTGTTACCGTGCCCTAGGTGGCGGCTTAAAATTTTACTAGGCACCCAAGCTTTCATTAAGCCGGCAATTAACAACCCCAGTATTAACCATGGACTAGCTTCTACACTTAATTGCAGTAAATTGTCAAAAAATAGAATGAAAGTACTCACACTTATTCCAAAAAGTGATGTAATTAACAGCAGTTTACCATAGTTTTTTTTGCGAATATTGATCTGTATGCCAGCTTTTTTCTTTCTTATCTATTGCTTTATCAAATTGCGTCATTATTCTAAAAGCATAACTTCTACTTTCGCTAATTATTTGTACGGGTATAATAGAGGCAATTTTTTGCGTATAGCTATTACTAGAGTCATCCATGTTTGAAAATCTTTCCGATCGTTTAACGAAAACGTTAAAAAATATCAGTGGCCGTGGTCGCCTTACCGAAGACAATATTAAAGATACGTTGCGTGAAGTACGTATGGCATTATTAGAAGCAGATGTTGCTTTGCCTGTCATTCGTGAATTTATTGCCAAAGTTAAAGAAAGTGCTGTTGGCCAGGATGTTTCAAAAAGCTTAACGCCTGGGCAAGTTTTCGTAAAAATAGTACAAACAGAACTTGAAGCTGCTATGGGTGAAGTCAATGAAGCACTTGACTTAAAAGCCACACCTCCTGCGGTAGTTTTAATGGCCGGTTTACAAGGTGCCGGTAAAACTACCTCTGTTGCAAAGTTAGCTAAATTTTTAACAGAACGTGAAAAGAAAAAGGTGCTAGTGGTCAGTGCTGATGTTTACCGTCCGGCCGCTATCAAACAACTTGAAACTTTAGCTAATGAAATTAATGTTGGCTTTTTCCCAAGTGATATAAAGCAAAAACCAATTGATATTGCTAATGCTGCAATTGATCACGCTAAGAAAAACTTCTTTGATGTGCTAATTGTTGATACTGCTGGTCGTTTGCATATTGACGGCGACATGATGGCTGAAATTCAAGAGCTACATTCTGCAATCAATCCAATTGAAACGCTGTTTACTGTCGATGCAATGACAGGTCAAGATGCGGCTAATACAGCTAAAGCATTTAACGATGCTTTGCCTCTCACAGGGGTTATCTTAACTAAAACTGATGGTGACGCTCGTGGTGGTGCTGCCTTATCTATCCGTCATATTACCGGCAAGCCAATTAAGTTTATGGGTGTTGGTGAGAAAATTGAAGCACTAGAGCCTTTTCACCCTGATCGTATTGCTTCACGCATTTTGGGCATGGGCGACGTTCTTTCTTTAATCGAAGAAGTAGAGCAAAAGGTTGATCGTAAGCAAGCAGAGAAACTTGCTAAAAAAGTTAAAACAGGTAAAGGCTTTGACTTAGAAGACTTCCGTGATCAGTTAGTACAAATGAAAAGCATGGGTGGCATGATGGGCTTGATGGACAAATTGCCTGGTATGGGCAATATGTCAGAACAAATGAAAGGTCAAATGGATGATAAAGTGACTATTCGAATGGAAGCCATGATCAATTCAATGACCCCAGCTGAACGCCAGCGCCCAGAAATTATTAAAGGCTCTCGTAAGCGTCGCATAGCTGCGGGTTCAGGTACTCAAATTCAAGACGTGAACAAATTATTGAAACAGTTTACCCAGATGCAAAAAATGATGAAGAAAATGTCAGGTAAAGGTGGCATGAAGAAAATGATGCGCTCAATGAAAGGTATGATGCCTCCTGGTGGCGGCGGAATGGGTGGCATGGGCGGCGGTATGTTTGGTCGTTAATCAATTATCATAGCGATAAAAAAAGCAGCTTAAGCTGCTTTTTTTATGTTTTGAAAATATCACTTAAGTGATGCGAAATTATTTAGATAATGACAAATAACGTTTAATGGCTTGGATATTTTTTTTACTTAATATTTTATCACCAAGTGCTGTTAACATTGAGCCCAGTACAACAAAGCCAGCGCCAATATACGCTAACATATTTAAATGTTGAGCTTGAAAGTGCTGTGGCCAGCAATATTCTGCTATCGTAGCAAATATTACGGTGAGCAAGGGGGTTATTGCTAATGTCGCACTTACCTTGGCCGTAGGTAAATACTCAAGTGATTTAGCAAAAGTACCGTAAGCAATTAAAGTATTCGCACAGCAAAAAAACAGTAGTAACAACGCACTAATATTTAACGATGTTATTTGGCTTGGAGTTGCTAAAGGCAAAAAGAATAAAGTGCTTGATAAATATATACACCACATCACCTGATTTGAGCTGTAATAGCGCAACATCTTTTTTTGGATAATAGCATATGCTGCCCAGGTTGCTGCTGCTGCTAACATAATGAAAAAGCCAGTAATAAATGCATCGTTGCCTAAACCGACATTAGCAATAAATTGCTGATTAAAGAATAATATCAGCCCGCTGATTAATACTACTGAACCGACCATTTGCCCACGACTAAAGTGTTCTTTAATAAAAATCACACCGCCAACAATCATTAAAAATGGTGCCATTTGTATTAGCATTTGTGCTGTTTCTGCTGGCACAAAGTGTAAAGCGCTAAGATAGAAAATATAATTTAAACTTAAAAATATTGCTGCGAAAAACAAACGTTTTAATCTTTTAGGGTGTGACACTATTGATAATGGAATGCGTCTTTTCGTTAATAATAATAAGCCAACAAAAAATGCAGCAAAAATAAAACGGTACCAAGTAATGGTGTAGGCATCCATTAAGGTTAATACTGATTTTAGCGCCAAGGGTAATAATCCCCACATAATGGCAGTGGTCAGTGCCAGCATTAATCCTTTTACGCTGCTGTTGGCAACTTGTGTCATTGGTATTCCTGCTTATATAAAGCGAAGTTAGATAAAGAGTGCAGTGCTGCATCTTTTGAAAGCGCGGGATTATATAGCCGAATAGGCAATTAGCATACGAAAATATTGTGGTAATTTGTTTTGTGTAGAAACCTAAACATTTACTGAATGAAAAACGCTGAATATTGAACAATTTATGATAACAACAACTAATAAGGTTGATTTGTTGGTCAAAAAGCGTAGAATACGCGAGCTTTTCTGTCGCTTGGTCGACAGGAAATGTCTGGAAAATTCGTTTTAACACTTAAATTATATAGAGGACGATATGGTTACCATTCGTTTAGCTCGTGGCGGCGCTAAGAAGCGTCCATTCTATCAGGTTGTTGTTGCAGATAGCCGTAACTCTCGCGATGGTCGTTTCATCGAGAAAGTTGGTTTCTTCAACCCTACAGCACAAGGTCAAGCGGAAAAATTACGTTTAGACCTAGACCGTGTCAACCATTGGGTTGGTCAAGGTGCAACTGTATCTGATCGTGTGGCCAAGTTAGTTAAAGATGCTCAAAAAGCAGCTTAATTAATCTGGTAGGTCAAAGGAGTTATTTGTGGAAGTTATTGGTAAAGAAGTCACCTTAGGTAAAGTAGGCGCAGTCTACGGCATCAAAGGTTGGTTGAAAATACATTCATTTACAGATGATTCTGAAGCCATACTTGACTATTTTCCTTGGTCATTAAAATTAGGGAATAATAAGCAATCAGTAGAAATTACCGATTGGCGCAAACATAACAATGGTCTTGTGGTCAAAGTTGCAGGTATAGATGATCGTGATATTGCTCAAAAGCTTGTCGGTTCAGAAATATTTGTTAACGAAGAGGCGTTAGTGGAATTACCAGAAGGTGATTTCTATTGGCGAGATCTTATGGGCATGACTGTTATTACTGATAAAGGTTACGACCTAGGTCAGGTTTCCGATATTATGGAAACAGGCGCGAACGATGTATTGGTTGTTAAGGCTAATCTTAAAGATGGCTTTGGTAAAAAAGAAAGGTTAATTCCTTACTTAATGGACCAAGTTATTCTTTCGGTTAGTAAAGAAAATAAACAAATTTGTGTTGACTGGGACCCAGGCTTCTAACTTGAGTAGTAGTGAGTTAACAAACATTCTTAGCGATAAGAAAATGTGGATTGGGGTGATAAGCCTTTTTCCTGAAATGTTTGACGCGATTACCGAGTATGGGGTGACAGGCCGAGCGATTCGTAATGGGTTAATTGAGTTTCATAAGTGGAACCCAAGAGATTTTACTCATGATAAACATCGCACTGTGGACGACCGACCTTATGGCGGCGGCCCAGGCATGCTTATGATGGTGCAACCGTTACGAGATGCCATTCATGCTGCAAGAAAAGCTGCAGTAGTTGATGGTAAAAAAGCTAAGGTTATTTATTTGTCGCCGCAAGGACGAAAATTGGACCAAGCTGGTGTACGCGAATTAGCACAGCATGACCGACTGATATTTATTGCAGGACGTTATGAAGGTATTGACGAACGGCTTATTGCATCGGATATCGATGAAGAATGGTCGGTCGGTGATTATGTTTTAAGTGGTGGGGAACTACCAGCGATGAACGTAATTGATGCCGTAGCACGTTTTGTGCCCGGAGTATTGGGACATCAACAATCAGCTGAGCAGGATTCATTTTCTGACGGTTTATTGGATTGTCCTCACTACACTAGGCCTGAGGTAATGGAAGTTTCTGAAAATGAAACTGCTTCTGTTCCAAAAGTGCTATTAAGTGGTAATCACGAACATATTAGGCAATGGCGCCAATATCAGTCTTTAGAAAGAACTTGGACTAGAAGACCGGAATTATTAACTAACCTAGCTCTGACAGCAGAGCAGCAAAAAATGTTAACAGCTATAAAGGCTGATAGTGAAAATGCTGCTGATGACTGTGAACCCTAGGAAGAAGGTATTATGAGTAATATTATTAAGCAGCTTGAAGCTGAACAAATGAAGCAAGATGTACCAGCATATGCACCAGGTGATACTGTTGTGGTACAAGTAAAAGTTACAGAAGGTGATAAATCACGTCTTCAAGCATTTGAAGGTGTTGTAATCGCTGTTAAAAACCGCGGCATCAATTCTGCATTCACTGTTCGTAAAATTTCAAACGGTGTTGGTGTAGAACGTGTATTCCAGACACATAGCCCAATCGTTGACTCAATTGAAGTCAAACGTCGCGGTGATGTACGTCAAGCTAAGCTTTACTATCTTCGTGAGCGTTCAGGTCGTTCTGCACGTATCAAAGAGAAGTTGGCAAAAAAATAATCTTTCTTTAATTAGAAGATTGTTTCCAAGCTTGAGAAAACCTGTGTGGGCAACCACACAGGTTTTTTTGTTTTCGGTAATAAACTTTTTATCAAGTTACTAGCTAAAATAATTGAACTAATATATCTTTACAAGTAAATGACAGCGTTGTCATTTACTTGCTTTAATGCTACTGTAATCCAACGCTTAAATTAGATTGATATAAATAATTCATTAATATTCGACTTTAGTGGTGTATTACAGCGCAAAAACTTAGGCTATGATGTTGCTAACTTAAAAATTGAATAATAGTTGAACGAAGCTTAATTTTCACCGTATCAACAAGCCATCAGATATTAGGAAACCAAGGATTTTAACATGCAAGAATTAAAAAGCCGTTATCCCGTATTAGAGCAGGCTAAAGCTCATACACACATTGATGCTGCAACTTATGATGCTATGTACAAGCAATCAATCGAAGCGCCTGAAACATTCTGGGCTGAGCAAGCTGATAAGTTTCTTGATTGGTATAAGCCTTGGAATAGCGTTACCGATGTTGACCTTAAATCTGCAGATATTAAATGGTTTTCAGGCGGGAAATTAAATGTCAGTTATAACTGTATTGACCGTCATTTGGTGTCTAAAGCAAATGATACTGCGATTATCTGGGAAGGTGACGATCCAAGTGAAGATAAAAATATAACCTACCAAGAGTTACATGATCATGTATGCCGATTTGCAAACTTATTAAAAGCTCGTGGTGTGAAAAAAGGTGATCGTGTGTGTATTTATATGCCAATGATCCCTGAAGTTGGCTATGCCATGCTAGCTTGTGCTCGTATAGGTGCGGTTCACTCTGTAGTTTTTGGTGGTTTTTCGACAGAATCAATTCGTGCTCGCGTTGCCGATGCTGATTGCCAAGTGGTAATTACTGCGGATGAAAGTTTACGTGGTGGTCGTGTAATCCCATTAAAAGCCAATGTTGATGCAGCAATTACAGAGTGCCCAAATGTTCATTCAGTGATTGTTGTGGAACGTACTGGTGGTGATGTGGCTTGGAATGACAAAATTGATGTTAATTACCAGCAGGAGGTTGCCAAACTTCCTGCAGCTTGCGAACCAGAAGTTATGGATGCTGAAGACCCACTCTTTATTCTTTATACATCTGGCTCAACAGGTACGCCAAAAGGAGTTCTTCACACTTGTGGCGGTTATTCATTATATGCTGCCATGACCCATAAATATGTCTTTGATTATAAAGACGGTGAAGTTTATTGGTGTACAGCCGATGCAGGTTGGATTACTGGTCATTCTTATATTTTCTACGGCCCGCTAGCAAATGGCGCTACTACGCTAGTGTTTGAAGGGGTACCAACCTACCCTGATGCTGGCCGCTTTTGGCAAGTGTGCGACAAACATAAGGTTAATGTGTTTTATACCGCTCCAACTGCTATACGTGCCTTAATGAGCGTTGGTGATAGTTTTGTTGAAAGTGCTGACCTATCTTCATTGCGTATTCTTGGCACCGTAGGCGAGCCTATTAATCCAGAAGCTTGGCATTGGTATTATGAAGTTATTGGCAAAAGTAAGTGCCCAATTGTTGATACGTGGTGGCAAACAGAAACTGGTGGTATTTTAATTACCTCATTACCGGGCGCTGTTGATATGAAACCGGGCGCGGCAGGCAAGCCATTTTTTGGTGTTAAACCGGCATTATTCGATAAAGATGGCAATACACTTGAAGGTGAAAACCAGGGGCTATTGATGATGACGGGAAGCTGGCCGGGTCAGTTACGCTCCGTTTATGGCGACCACGATCGTTTCTATCAAACTTATTTGAGCCAATACCCTGGCAACTACTTTACCGGTGATGGTGCAAAACGTGATGAAGATGGCTTTTATTGGATCACAGGTCGTGTTGATGATGTGCTAAATGTTTCTGGTCACCGCTTAGGTACCGCTGAAATTGAAAGTGCCTTAGTGCTGCATCCAGCAGTTGCCGAAGCTGCTGTGGTAGGTTATCCGCATGAAATTAAGGGGCAAGGGGTTTATGCTTACGTAACATTAATGAGTAGTGCCACCGAATCTGAAGAGTTACTTACTGAATTAACTGAATTTGTTGCCAAAGAGCTAGGCCGTTTTGCCAAGCCTGATTATATTCAATATGCACCAGGGCTACCAAAAACTCGCTCAGGTAAAATAATGCGTCGCATACTGCGTAAAATTGCCGAGAATGATTTAGATACTTTAGGTGATACCTCAACTTTGGCAGAGCCTGCAGTTGTTGATCATTTAGTGAATAATCGTATTGTTCACAGCTAACAGCTAGTTACATAGTAAGAAAGTTATTAAGCGCCTTTTGGCGCTTTTTTTATACAAAAATTTTATCTCAGGGGCTATACCTTAGATAATTATCAGTGTAAGATATTTGGTACAAATTGAGTAAATTAAAGTTTACAGTAAGAAGTTTTAAGAAATGTTCTATCAACGATATCGATATTATTACCTCCCATACTTCAGCTAGTCACTTGCCTAGCCCCGTTATTTACAGTTAGAAATAACGGTTACGTTACACATTCAATTTTCAAGTTAGTATTCAACATTCAGGAAAGTACCATGTCATCCCAAAAATCAGTTACAGGCACGCTTGTAAAAAGTCGGCTCAACGATATTCATGTTAATGCGGAAGAGGTTTTAATTACCCCAGACGCCTTAAGAGACGAATTGCCGCTACCAGAAGCTGGTAGAGTATTTGTTAAAGATGCACGTAATATCATTGCCAATATCATTCACAAAAAAGATCACCGTTTACTCGTTATTACTGGGCCTTGCTCGGTACACGATGTAGATGCAGCAAAAGCTTATGCACGACAATTAAAAGTGTTACATGACAAGTATCAAGATAGTTTATACATAGTGATGCGAGTTTATTTTGAAAAACCACGAACTACCGTAGGTTGGAAAGGCCTAATCAATGATCCTGATATGAATGGCTCATTTGATGTTGAAAGTGGCTTGCGTAAAGCTCGTGAATTATTAATTTACCTAACAGAACTTGGCTTACCATTGGCAACCGAAGCACTTGACCCTATTAGTCCGCAGTACTTAGCTGAACTTTTTAGTTGGTCTGCTATAGGCGCTCGAACCACAGAGTCACAAACCCATCGTGAAATGGCAAGTGGCTTATCAATGCCAATTGGCTTTAAAAATGGCACCAATGGCGGCCTTGACGTGGCTATCAATGCTCTTCAGTCTGCGGCGTCATCGCATCGTTTTATGGGGATTAATCGCCAAGGGCAAGTGGCACTCATCAAAACCTCAGGCAACCCTGATGGCCATGTTATTTTACGTGGCGGCAAGCAGCCAAACTATGATTCGGTTAATGTTGCCGTGTGTGAACAAGAGTTGGCAAAGCAAAATTTAGAGCCGGGTATTGTTATTGATTGTTCACATGGAAACTCTAATAAAGACTACCGCCGCCAACCTTTAGTAGCAGATAATGTTTTCAATCAAATTTGTGAAGGGAATAAATCTATCATTGGTATTATGTTAGAGAGTAATATTAATGCTGGTAATCAAAGTGCAAACTTACCCTTTGAACAACTTGAATATGGGGTTTCTGTAACAGATGCCTGTATTGATTTTCAAGCTACTGAGCAATTAATTTCAGCGGCAAGTACTAAACTTGAAGTAACACTAAAGAACCGTATTAAATAAGGCGATATAAACGTAATGAAAGATAAGTCTACATTTGACCAACAATTAGGCCAATTACGTGATGAAATTGATGAGCTAGATAGCCAGTTAGTTGCACTACTTAAAAAGCGTCGCGCTGTTACGACTAAAGTTGGCCAGTTAAAAAGTGAAGTAGGCATGCCGATTTTCGCGCCAGAGCGAGAAGCAAGTTTATTGAAAGTTCGACGGAAGCAAGCCATTGATGCAGGGCTTTCGCCTGAGTTAATCGAAGATATTCTTCGCCGTTTAATGCAAGACTCTTACGTTAGTCAAGACGCTAGTGGCTATCGTTCCGTTAATGAAAAATGTAAGCAAGTGGTAATTATCGGCGGGCAAGGGCAGTTAGGGCAAATATTTGTCGATCTATTTAACCGTTCTAACTACCAAGTGCAGGTTTTAGAAAAAGCTGATTGGCCGAATAGTGAACAGCTGTTAAAAGATGCAAGCTTAGTGATAGTAGCCGTGCCTATTCGTTTAACTGCAATGGTGATTCAAAAGTTAAGTAATTTACCTGATGATTGTATTTTAGCGGATGTGACGAGTATTAAAGAAGCGCCACTGTATGAAATGATGAAGGTGCATGCCGGTCCGGTTGTTGGTTTGCATCCGATGTTTGGTCCTGATGTTACTGGCTTAGTGAAACAAACTATTATTGCTTGTGAGGGAAGATTTCCAGAAAAGTACCACTGGCTACTAGAGCAGTTTCAAGTATGGGGAGCAAAAATTTATCCGGTCGAAGCGCATGTGCATGATCAAGCGATGTCGATGGTTCAAGTGATGCGTCACTTTTCAACTATAGCTTATGGTTATCACTTAATGACAGAAGGGGCTGATATTTCCCAGCTAGTAGAAATGAGCTCACCGATTTATCGTTTAGAGCTAATTATGGTTGGTCGCTTATTTGCACAAGATCCTGTGCTTTACACAGATATAATTTTTGCCAATCAAGACAATATTGCTATGATGAAACGCTTCGCATATCGTTTTTTAGAATTATTAGAAGATGTGCAACTAAATGATAAAGATGCTTTTACTACTATGTTTTCGCAAGTTGCTGACTGGTTTGGCGATTACGCTGATATTTTCTTGCAAGAAAGTAAGGCAATGTTGGTAAAAGCGGATCAACTTAAAAAGCATTAATAGCTAAAATAATAACAAGGAATGAAATGAGAACATTTGCGGTAATTTTATTGAGTATGATTATTCTTGCAACCGTGTCGGCTTGCGCTAATAGTCATGTTGAAAAAGCATCTATGCTGTCTGGTGAAGTGAGCCAACAGCAAGTATTAACTAAGCATAAATCATTTAAAAATAGTTATCAGGCGTTTAACGTATCTGAAGGTGATATGGCTGCCGTCAATGCTTGGCCGGATGATTTACATATTGATGTTTATTTTGGCACTTGGTGCCACGATAGCCAGCGAGAAGTGCCTCGATTTTTGAAACTTGTTGCTGAAAATACTCAACTTTCAACTCGATTAATTGCTCTTGATTATGAAAAGTCAGAGCCAAATGGCTCAGCAAAAAGTCATGCTATTAAATACACGCCAACATTTGTTGTTTACCAAAACAATAAGGAAATTGGTCGCATAGTAGAAAGGCCAAAAGTTTCAATCGCGGCTGACATTTCTGCAATGCTTTAACGTTTTAATACGGCAATAAATTAAAAAATCGCACATTGTTTCACTTTGTGCGATTTTTTGTTTTTATCAACTGTAATTTAGGTGGTTATTAACCACATTTAGAGTCACCGCAATTAAGGCACGTTGAACAACCATCTAATAGCACTACCGATTTTTGATGACACTTTTTACAACTACTTGCGGTGGCGGGAAAGTTAAGATGATGATTTTCTTCTTCTGTTGCCGCTGCTTGTTGTTTCTGCTTTAGATAAGCTTGCTGATGGGTATCAATTTCACTTTTAGGTAGCATATCTAGTGTTTTTAAGTGTGTTTCTATCACGTGGCCTATATCGGCAACAACTGAAGGCATAAATATTCCGGTACCACGTTGGTAATAACCGCCTTTTGGGTCAAACACTGCTTTTAGTTCTTCCACTAAAAATGTACAGTCGCCACCTTTGCGAAATACTGCGGAAATAACACGAGTTAGCGCTACTATCCATGAGTAAAATTCCATATTCTTCGAATTTACAAAAACTTCAAAAGGGCGCCTAACTTCCTCTGCGGTACCTTGATTCAATAAAATGTCATTGACGGTAATATATAAGGCGTGATCCGATACTGGCGGCTTGATTTTATAAGTTGAGCCGACAAGCATTTCCGGACGTTGAGTTTTCTCGGTTAAATTGACTGTTGCCTTTACTTCATTGTCAGTATTATTTAAAGCTTCAGGGCTCTCAATTTTTACTTTGGCTGCGGTAATATTTTGGTTAATTTCTTTCATGTTTTTTCCAATATTGTTATTGCTTTGCTATTTGCATTACTAGAATGTTCTCTACTAAAGTTTGCCGTAGTAGCCCTCTTTTAGTGCGTCATGTAAGTTGGCGGCTGTATGTACTTCATCGTCGTATTGAATTTCTTCATTTCCTTTGGCGGTGATGATTGTGCCATCCGCAAGCGTGAACTCGTATTCCACCTTTTCTAAATCGGTTTCTTTTACTAACACACCTTGGTGAACTTCAGGGTTAAATCGAAATGTTGTACAACCTTTTAAGCCTTTGTCGTAAGCATAAAGGTAAATGTTTTTGAAATTCCCATAGTCAAAGTCTGTTGGAATATTGATGGTTTTTGATATGGATGAATCTATCCAGTATTGAGCTGCTGCCTGAATATCAACATGCTCTTCAGGACTAATGGTATCGCTTACCGTAAAGTAGGCTGGAAGCTTATTTTCACCTTCAATTGCATAGGCCTCAGCTTCGGGATTAATTGCTTGGCGAAACGCTAATAATTCATAGCTCGAAACCGCAACCGATTCTTTGGATTTTTTACCCTCTCGAATAATATTGCGATGATATTCATGGGCAAAACTTGGCTCAATACCATTAGAAACATTGTTGCCTAAACTCAAGGCTAATGTACCAGTTGGAGCAATTGAAGTGTGATGGGTAAACCTTGCACCAACTTTAGCTAATTGCTCAACTAATTCTGGTTGCTCTTGGGCAACTCTTTGCATATAGCGGCTATATTTAGCGTGTAATACTGAGCCTTTAATGCTGTCGCCAACCTTAATGCCATCTTTTATCATTTCTGGACGTTTGTTTAGCATAGCTTGGTCAACAATAAAGCTTTGTTGTAAAATCGGCGCAGGGCCTTTTTCTTTCGCTAAATTTAACGCTTCTTGCCAACCAGTAATTGCCAGTACTTTTGATACTTCTTCAGTAAATGCGACAGCTTCAGGGCTATTGTAAGGCATTTTTAACATGGTAAGTGCAGAGCCCAGACCTAGATAGCCCATGCCGTGTCGGCGTTTGTTTTGAATTTCTAATCGTTGTTCTTCAAGTGGTAAGCCGTTAATTTCAACCACATTGTCTAGCATGCGTGTAAAAACTTTTGTGACTTCTCTAAATTTCTCCCAATCAAAGCTAGCTTGTTGAGAGAATGGTTGTTGCACAAACTTAACTAAGTTGATCGAGCCTAAAAGACAGGCGCCGTGAGGTGGTAATATTTGCTCGCCGCAAGGATTACTAGCGCGTAGCTGCTCACAAAACCAGTTGTTATTCATGTCATTGGCATGATCAATCAATAAAAATCCAGGCTCGGCATAATCAAAAGTATTACTCATGATCATATCCCAGAGCCTTTGCGCCGGAATTGTGCTATAAATTTTGCAGGCAATTTTACCTTGTTTATTTAAAATATAATTATGACTTTTAATAAACTCATCCGAATAGTGATTACTTTTAAATAGCACTATATTGCTATCGTTTAGGTCTATGCTGTCTGACTGGACCTCTTTTTGCGTCAATGGGAAATTTAATGGCCATTCCTGATCATTTTTCACTGCGTTAATAAAGTCATCACTGATCAATAACGATAAGTTGAATTGACGTAATCGCCCGTCTTCACGCTTTGCTAAAATAAATTCTTTAACATCAGGGTGGGAAATATCAAACACCCCCATTTGTGCACCACGTCGACCACCAGCAGAGCTAACGGTAAAGCACATTTTGTCGTAGATATCCATAAACGACATAGGGCCTGAAGTCGTTGCCCCTGCGCCAGCAACGTAAGCGCCACTGGGTCTTAGTGTTGAAAACTCATAACCGATACCACAGCCGGCTTTTAGTGTTAATCCCGCTTGATGGACACGGCTTAAAATACCTGTCATAGAGTCTTCAATTGTGCCTGACACGGTACAATTAATGGTTGATGTTGCAGGTTTGAACTTTTCAGCACCCGCATTTGAAATAATACGCCCTGCGGGATACGCACCAGATTCCATCGCCCAAATAAATTTCTTTTGCCACTGTTTTTGATTTTTGCTTTCTATCGCCGCTAAGGCTTTTGCAACGCGAGCAAAGGTGTCGGTAACATTCTTTTCTTGGTTGTTGCCATGCTTGTCTTTAAGGCGGTATTTTTTATCCCAAATATCGAAAGATGCAGCTTGCAGCGGAAGGTGGTCAGTAGTTGGATTCTGATTGTTATATACGGCAGTGCTTTTTAATTTTATTGTTGACTCGGTCATGACAGTTTTTTAATTATCGTTAGTAAAGAAGTGTAACGATGATATAAAAATTGCTGAACCTTACAATAGTATAACGCCTATATTGTGATTCAGGTCAAGATTGAGCACAATATGTTGTGTTTTTGTGTTTTCTCTATTGAAAGTGATATTAATCAATTATGTGCCAAATTCAATAGCTGGTTACGTATTTGGTAGCAGCACAAGGTTACTTTTATCGTTTTTCTGGTTGGAACTAGTGCTTAAATATTGTTGTTGTGATGTAGATTATTGCACTGGTTAGATTCTTTTTCGGGTGAAAAATTAATATTTAGCGGTGGAATGAGAAGGCTGACTTTTATTGCTATGATGAAAAACCAGCCATTTTCGCTATTATTTTTTCGGTGGTACAAAAGTACTGGCAACATTACTAATGTCGTTGACACTAGCAGATAAATTACTCATTTCTTCTGTGACTATGTCAGTTTGTGCCCAGGTTTTTTCAATTGCTTGATGCACTTCTTCAACGTGTTCATTAATCGTAACCGACGTAACGCTTTGTTGCTCTGTAGCCGTTGCGATTTGATTGGCAACATCAGTGACTTTTTGCACTCGGTCAACAACATCGGCAATTTTACCATTGGAGCTTTCAGCAATATCAACGCAAAGCTGTGCTTCGTCTTTGTTTTTTAGCATCAGCGCAACCCATTGCTCTATGGTTTCTAGCATCACAGATAAGCGTTGATGAATTTTTTCTGCAGAATCTTGTGTTCGAGATGATAAATTACGAACTTCGTCAGCAACTACAGCAAAGCCTCGGCCATGCTCTCCGGCACGGGCGGCTTCAATTGCCGCGTTTAAAGCTAATAAGTTAGTTTGGTCGGCAATTGACTGTATTTCTTCCATTAGGCCACTGACGTTATTAGCAGACTGTGTCAGGCTATCTGCAGAAGACGATGCTTGATCAATATCATTTGCCAGTGCTTTAATTTTATCTGTGGTTGAAAATATTCCTTGTTGCGCTTGTTCACACTGAGAAAATGTTTCATCTAAGTCGCCAGCAGCAGTCACGACATTAGCAGAAATCTCAGTCGTAGTGGTTTGCATTTCGCGCATTGCATGACTGAGCTGTTCAACAGCGCTTTGCTGACTGGTTAGGTTTTCTCGTGTATTGCTGATTCCTTCATTAACGTTTGCCATTACGGCATTGATAGGTTTTGCGGTATCTAATGTCCGTTCTATAATGGCACGTAATTTTGCTTTTAGCATGGCGAAATTAAAATCAAATATACTGGCTGTGCCGCCACCAAAGTATACTTTGCGGGACTGTGAATCAAACATAGATTGCATGCGTTGGGCACGCATGGCTGTAGGTATGATGTCTTGCCAAAATACTAGCACGGGCGTTGCAGCACATATGGCTGCAAAAATAGAATGATAGAGGCCAAAGCGAGTAAAAATAAAGTACTGGGCAATTGCACTTATTGTTAACAAAAAGGCAAATTTTTGGTTTTTTGAAATTTCTATATTTGCCCAAGTTTTGTTTTCGCGGATTGCGCCATAAATATTACTTGCTCGAGCAACAAGATCAGGTTTAGCTATGGTGGCAATTGATTGAAAGCCGATAATTTTTTCATTTTGGTACTGAGGGGTTATAAAGGCATCAAGCCATACCGCTTGGTTATTGCTACTTTTAAACTGAATTAGTCCTTGCCATGAGAAGCCTTTTGCAAGTGTTTGATTAATTTCCTCAATAATATTTTTTGGCATATCTTGATGGAAGTAATGTTGCTGACGGCAATTATTGATATTAGTTTGCTCGATTCCTAAAGCGTCGGCATAAGCGTCATTAATATAACTAAAATTTCCTTGGGTATCGGTAATACTAATAAGTTGTTGAATGGATGAAGCCATGTTTTTCCTCGACTTTACTAAAAGGGCTTAGAGAAATCTGCCAAGTTTGCCCGTAACTAACACTGGCAGGAAAGTTTTGTATAGTTTTACCTAGAACTTTACGGCAATTCCCACAGATATCGCACTGTCTATCCAGAGTGAGTCTTCAAATTTGGCACTACAAATTTCTTGCTGACAAAATATAGCATCATCTTCATCAATTAAACTGGCGTAAGCACGCAGTTCAGTTACTAGCGCTATATTATCGGAAAATTCATAACGAGTGCCAAAAGAAATACTCGCGGATGGATATAATTCTTCTCCACCATGCTCAGCATCAAAGTAGCCACCACCAAGTCCCAGGCTCATAGTGGTGACGTAATTTTCTTGACGAAAGAGCGCAACACCGTTGAAGTGTGCGTAAGTAATATCCAAAGATGACTTGAGCGCATTCTCGCCGGTAAAATCATGACTAACTCGGTTGAGTAAAACTTGCCCTTGGCCATTAATATCGGCTTGCCATGCCAGCCCTATGGCAATATTGCTACCAGAGTCTACGCTAATATCAGTATTGTCAGAGGCAATAAGATCTGAGCCATACATTTGACCCGCCATAACACTAATTTCAAACTCACTTGCGGTGACAGCATTAGCAACAAACAAACCACAAACGAGCGTAACAGGTTTTAATAAAGTATTTGAATTCATCACAGAAGCCTTAAATTTATTATTATTTTATAGCCTCAGCTTAACCAAAAAAGGTCTCAGCTGAGGATAATAAAGCGAACCTTGGCTATTAACCGAATAATTCAGTTAATTTTTTCTTCGCTTTTTCTTTTAACTTGTCTTTTGCATCGTCAGTTAGCTTTTTCTTTTGAGTTGCTTTTGCTTTCTTCCAAATATTTGATAATGCTTGTTTTACTATCTCACTACCTAATTGACTAGCAGGTAAACCGGCTTCACCGCCAACATTATTCAAAGTAATGTCTGGTAGTGTCGCACTATGTTCTTTATTGCCAAAAGCGCTTAAGTCTAATGATAAAGACGTTCCAGCTAAAACAATTTTGCTCACTTTAATTTTTGGTTCTTCAGTACTTGATGCTGGCGCTGATTCTTTATCGGCAGTTTGTGCTTCACCTTTAGGGGTATTGCGTTCTATCGCGTCTAATATCTCTTGAATATTTGAACCACCAGTTTGGGTCATCTGTACAAAAGCTTGTGGTGATTTAATGACTATCGCGTCAATTATAATTGGCGATGAGGTTAAGCTTTCAAGGTTGATATCTAAAGTCACTTCACCTAATGAAAAGGCGTTAGGTTGGCTGTATGTTTTTGGATTTGCTAGATTGATACCTAAAATACTACCAGCACCGCTAGTAAGTTTAATATCAACCGCTTTAACCGTAACAGCTTGTTCAGTTACTTGAGTACCAACTGTTTCAATTTGATTTTTAATAAAATCATTCAGTGAGCCGCCAGCTAGAAACCAAAGGGCACCACCACTTAGCAGCAATAAAACAACAATAATTGAGGCAATAATTTTCACGAGTTCCGTCCTTAAAATGTAAAAAATGATGCAATACCGAATTGAAGGTATTTGTCATTTGGTATGTGTATATCTAAATTATATCTTATTAATCACAAAGTTAATTATTTTTCTAATTTGCGACCAAAGCGGCAAATCCTAAGCTAAGCTGTATCGAGCTGTTTCACTATCTAAGATATAGTAATAGCATTGAAATTTTTCGCAAATTTAGAGAGTTTTTATTTATGTCTTCTGCTTTTAGTCGCCGTTTACCTTTATTGTTATTGGTTAGTGTATTGCTTGCACTTGTTGTTTATTTGCAGTGGCCTGAGTCGGTAACTACTAAAGCAAAGCACCAACGCGTTGTGTCAGTGAAAACAGCGGTTATTGCCCAAGCAGCATTTAAAGATTCTGTTGAAGCGATTGGTACAGCACGAGCAAATGAGCAGGTATTAATCACGAGTAAATATTCTGACTTGGTTGATGATATTTCTTTCCAAGATGGTGATATTGTCAAAAAAGGCGATATTTTAGTGCGGTTAAACAGCCGAGAGGAAGCAGCGAAAGTTAAAGAGTTAGAAGCAAATTTGGCAGAATCAGTCGCGCAGCTTAATCGTTTTCAAGACCTTTTCACAAAAAAAGCGACATCAAAATCAATTGTTGACCAACAAGAAGCAAAAACAAAAGCTATTTCAGCACAGTTACTTAGCGCAAAAATTAAATTAAATGATTTAACCATTAAAGCGCCTTTCTCAGGCATGCTAGGATTTCGTGAAATTAGCATAGGCGCGTTAATTGATGTAGGCGATGTTATTACCAGCTTAGATGATTTAAATACCATTAAAGTAGATTTTTCTATTCCTGAACGCTACTTAACAACTGTCTCGGTTGGCCAATCAATCGAAGCAACTAATATCGCTTATAACGAGCAAGTATTTCTTGGCAAAGTAACCTCAATAGATTCTCGCATTGATAGTGTTACCCGTACGTTAAAAGTACGAGCAGAAATCCCA
The DNA here is from genome assembly GCA_913058245.1 of uncultured Colwellia sp. Lineage (GTDB taxonomy): Bacteria > Pseudomonadota > Gammaproteobacteria > Enterobacterales > Alteromonadaceae > Cognaticolwellia. The sequence continues at coordinate 124,581 of CAJXQJ010000008.1, read as the reverse complement.
AATAGTGACCATAAATTGCGTGCTGGTATGTTATTAAATATTCAAATAATTCGTAATGTTGAGCAAATATTGCAAGTGCCGGAAAGTGCTGTGATACCGATTGAAGATGATCACTTTGTTTTTGTTGTTGAAGCAGGAAAAGCTCTGAAAAAGCAACTTACTATTGGTCGTCGCCACCACGGTTTTGTTGAAGTGCTTGGCGGGCTTGGCTCAGGGACCGAAGTGGTTATTGAAGGTGCTTTGAAATTACGTGATGGTAGCTCTGTAAACGTGTTGGAGAAGTAAGCGTGATTCTATCTGATATTTCTGTCAAACGTCCGGTATTTGCTACCGTTATAAATTTACTGTTGATCACTTTCGGTATAGTTGCTTTTATGACTTTGCCACTGCGGGAATACCCTGATATTGACCCGCCTGTAGTTAGTATCAATACCTCTTATCCTGGCGCTTCCGCAGCTATTGTCGAAAGTAAAATTACTCAATTATTAGAAGATCGTATCAGTGGTATTGAAGGTGTTAAGTCAATCAATTCTAATAGCCGAGTGGGACGTTCTAATATTTCTATTGAGTTTGAGCTCGATCGTGATATTGACTCAGCAACCAATGATGTTCGTGACCGTATTTCACGGGCGTTAAATAATTTACCAGAACAAGCTGATCCGCCAGAAGTATTTAAAGCCAATGATGATGAAAGTGCCATTGTTTGGTTTGTTCTGCAAAGTGATACCATGTCAACTTTGCAGTTAACCGATTATGCTGAACGTTATATTGTTGACCGCTTTTCGGTAGTAGATGGGGTTGCTCGTGTTCGTGTTGGCGGTGGTAGAACATATGCCATGAAAGTTTTACTTAACCGTAAAGCGATGGCTGCTCGTGGAGTTACAGTAAGCGATATTGAACAAACCTTGCGCGCAGAAAATGTCGAATTACCTGCTGGTAAAGTTGAGTCAATAGATCGTGATTTTTCTATCCGTGTTGAGCGTAGTTATTTAACCGAAGATGACTTTGCCACTATGGTGATTGCGCGTAACGATGATAAATCACTCGTATATCTAGGTGATGTTGCTAAAGTCGCCATGACCGCAGAAGATGAAGAAAACATGTTCCGAGGTAATGGTAAGAATATGGTTGGCTTGGGGATTATTAAACAATCCAAAGCCAATACCCTTGAGGTGGTAAAAGCTGCGCGCAAGGAAATGATGTCAATACGTGGTGGTTTACCGCTTGGTACCACAATAACAAATAGTTACGACTCCTCCGTTTTCATTCAAGGTTCAATTGACGAAGTATATAACACGCTGGGCATTGCCATGATCATGGTGGTGTTGGTGATCTTTTTATTTTTAGGCAATGTCAGCGCGACATTAATTCCAGCTGTTACAGTGCCTGTAGCACTTGTCGGTTCTATGATGGTGTTATCATGGCTAGGCTTTTCAATTAATTTATTAACGTTGCTAGCTTTAGTGCTGGCAATTGGTTTAGTAGTCGATGACGCCATCGTGGTTTTAGAAAATATTTATCGACGGATAGAGAATGGCCAAACGCCGCTTATGGCAGCGTATGAAGGTGGCCGAGAAGTGGCCTTTGCGGTTATTGCAACCACTTTAGTTTTAGTGGCGGTATTTGTACCATTAATTTTCTTATCGGGTAATGTTGGCCGCTTGTTTACTGAGTTTGCTATCGCGATAGCTGCAGCAGTAGTTTTCTCAAGTATCACCGCATTGTCACTGACGCCAATGATGTGTTCAAAAATGTTAAAGCACCGTGAGCGGAGCTCTTCTTTTGGCCAAATGTTGGATAAAGGTTTTGCTAAACTAGAAGCCGCTTATGCACGGTCGCTGAAAACTAGTATTCATCAACCACTGATGATCTTTGCTGTGGTTATTTTATCTTTATTTGCTGTTTATAGTTTGTTTACGCAGTTGCCGTCTGAGTACACACCTAAAGAAGATCGTGGAAATTTCTTTGTGATGATGCGAGGCGCTGAAGGCGCAAGTTATGAAAATAATGTTAAAAACATGCAGCAAATTGAAGAGAAATTGCTAACACATCAACGCAGCGGTGAGCTTGATAGAGTAATCGTCAGGGTGCCCGGTTTTGGTGGTTCAGGTGGAATTGCCATTGTTGGCATGCCGGCGTGGGATGAACGCGTTACAAATACCTTTGATTTTATTAGAAAAATGAATGGGGAATTATCACAAGTTACTGATGTTCGTGCATTTGCCATGATGCGACGAGGTTTAAGTGGTGGTGGCTCTGTTTCGCCAGTTGCCTTTGTTTTACAGGGGAATACTTATGAAGAATTGGCGAAGTGGCGTGATATTATTATTGCTAAAGCGCAAGAAAACCCTAACTTACATAGTATTGATAGCGACTATAAAGAAACCTACCCACAGTTATTAGTAAAAATTGATCATGACCGAGCTTTTGATTTAGGTGTTACTGTCGGTGATATCGGTAGGACATTAGAAACAATGTTAGGCCAACGTCGGGTAACCAACTTTGTTGAACGCGGTGAAGAATATTATGTTGTTGTACGCGGTGAAAAAGCTGACTTTTCCAATCCGACCGACATTGATAATATTTTTGTGCGCTCAGATATTAGTGACGATTTAGTACCGTTATCAAATTTGATCACTATTGAAGAGAATGCTACATCTTCACAGCTTAACCGTTTTAATCGTCTACGAAGCGTTACTATTAGCGCTAATCTTGCGGCTGGTTACCCACTTGGTGATGCGCTTGATTACCTTAATAACGCCGTTGCGGAACACTTACCGCAGGAAGCTCAAGTGGCGTATAAAGGGCAATCTCAGTTGTTACAAGAGTCTGGTAATTCAATCGCCTTTATTTTTGCGCTAGCGTTAGTGATCACCTACCTTGTGTTGTCGGCGCAATTTGAAAGCTTTATTCACCCGTTTGTTATTATGTTAACAGTGCCTTTAGCCCTGGTTGGTGCTTTGGCTGGGCTGCAGCTAATGGGTATGAGTTTAAATATTTACAGCCAAATTGGTATTGTTATGCTGATTGGCTTAGCGGCTAAAAATGGTATTTTAATTGTGGAGTTTGCTAACCAATTGCGTGATAAAGGAATCGCATTTGAGGAAGCATTAGTATCGGCAGCAACTCAGCGTTTAAGGCCGATTGTTATGACAACATTTACCACGGTCACTAGTGCTATACCGCTTGTTTTAGCTGTTGGCCCAGGTGCTGAAAGCCGTATGGTAATCGGTGTAGTAATTTTTGCAGGTGTTTCCCTTGCAAGTATATTCACTTTATTTGTTGTGCCTGGTGCCTACTACTGGTTATGTCGTAATACCGGTTCGCCACAGGCAATTGCTCAAGAAATAGAGCAACAGCTAGCAATTGTCAGTAAGGAAGAATAGCTGAGAGAGTACGATACATAATTCATAAAGTTATACTCTATTTGAAGATTAAACCCATACAAGCGTTAGTTTGTATGGGTTTTTATCTATTTAAATATAATTAAATTGTCTTTTACTAAAACTACAAAGTGCTTACCTATAAGTCATTGTTTATAAATTACAGTTTATTTTTAATTTACGTAAACAGTAATGCTATTTAATCCGTAATGACATCAATAGTATTACTATTAACTCATTTTTAGCTCAAAAAAAGAACGTATTGATTAAAAAGTGAGCTTGAGATATAAAGGAGAAAAATAATAATAATAAAATTGGAGAATGGGTGTGTTTGAGGTTAATAAGAAGTTATGGTCTTTTAATTTTGGTTGCTTGATTGCGGGTTCCTTGGTTTGGTTAGTTCATTTAGGCAATATTGCTCCTGTTCCAACAATTTTGCACCCACATACCAACTTTATTCTTGATTACTACCCCGGTACGGTAACTGCCATCATAGCGTGTCTGGCTAGTTTGCTTTTACTTTTGTTAATGCGTAAAGGTTTTCAACTTTGTGCTAGTGAACATACATTTTGGTTGCTGCTACCAACCTTGTGTTTTGTCGCCCTAACCTTGTTAATAGCACAATTTATGTTAACGCCGATTCTGTATGCAGTAATCCCTAATCTTGTTATTTTGACGCTTAGTGCGATTATTTATCGCCTTAAGAGTAGAAAATATAAAGCTTCTTAATACTTGCGGGTGCTGATTACAATAATAAGCCTAATGATGATCTAAGATAAAGCCTAGTATCGTTTAATCTGCTTTAATTGCCATAGTGAATATTTTTACTCTAACGTGGTTGCAGGTAATATGAATAAATTTACAAAAATGGCCTTATTAGCCTTAGCATGCTTCTTTTTATTTCTTGGTGTTAAAAGCGCTTTTTATATTAAGCCGTATGCAGAGCTAACTGACTTAACACGCATTGACGGTGTTATTCATCAGTTGCATTGCCCACATAAGGGAGCGGCGGCGTTATCACTTAAAGATTCAGAATTAACTTTTAACTTAAGTGTTAAATTTCGTGCCGACTACTGCAGCGACAACGACTCGCAAGTACTGCTAGGTAAAGAAGTACAAGTGGTTGCTCGACAGGTGAACGGTGACTTTTATCAGGCCTATGAAATAAAAACACCAAAGCAGGTGATTTTAAGCGCAGAGGAAATTGAAGCCGATCAAGGCAGTTCAACATTTGGTGTGTTTTTATTGGCGTTTCTAATCTTTGCTTTTGTATTTTATAAAGATCGTAAAAAGAAAGTAAGTTAAGTATATAAATTACATAAAAGGGCTGTTAATCAGCCCTTTTATAGCCACTAACTATATTTGATTTAATCTAATCTAAGGCGCTACTAGGAACATTTGTTGGGCTAATATGCTCAATAGGGTAGCAGCCTAAAACTTTAATGAAGTTAGTTTGTTCTGTAATTTGGCTAATAGCTTCTTGTAATGCTAAATGCTTTAAATTTGCTTCAACATCAATATAAAACATTTCTTCCCACGGACGTCCTTGAATCGGTCGAGATTCAAGCTTACACATGTTAATACCTTTATTTTTCAATACCACCAAGCACTCAACCAATGCGCCAGGCTTTTGTCCTGTCGCAATAACTAAAGTTGTTTTAGCGGGAATTTGTTCAGCAACATCAACAGGTTTACGAGCAACTAGAATAAAACGACTGTGGTTCTCACTTTGATTGGCAATAGATTTTTCTAAAGCGTGCAATTGATATAAGTTGCCACCTTCTTCACTACCTATTACTGCAACGCTGTCGTCTTGTAATTCATATACTTTTGCCATGGCATCCGCAGTGCTTTCACAATATTCAATACGAATATCATTTTGTTTATCAAGGAAGTTACTACATTGTGCAAAAGGTTGGCCGTGAGCATAAATGGTTTTAATTTTATTAAGTTGGGTATTAACCGCTGTTAATAAACAGTGCTCTATAGGCTGGGTAATTTCACCAACAATGGATAAGTTGGTGTGCTGTAATACGTCATACACTTCGTTGATACTACCAGAGCTGGTATTCTCTATAGGCAGCATTCCATAGTCAACACTGCCTGATTCCACTTGCTGCATAATTTCCGCAAAACTTTGACAGCCATTTTCGATGATTTTTTCCGCTCGACGAGAAAAGTAACGATGGCTTGCTAAATAGCTATACGAACCTTTGTCACCAAGGAATGCAACGCTGACAGCTGGTTCTTGCATGTTAGGATTTGCTAATGTTTGTAAGTAGGCTTGCTGGTTTAATACTGAGTCTTCAATAATGGTTTGAAAAACACTAGTAACATAATGCGCATCTAAACCTAGCTCTTTTCCTTGGGTGATCAAGCGAATGAGTAGTTCTTGCTCGCGTTGCTGGTCACGTACAGGGCGTATTTGATGTGCTTTGCTTTTGGCAACATTTAAGGTTAGGGCACGGCGCTGCGCAAATAAGCTTAATAGTTGCTGATCGAGCTGGGTAATTTTTTCACGTATTTGATTTAAGTCTAATGCTTCGTTCACCGCGTTTTCCTACTATATTGTTATGAGTTGAATCATTGCAAAAATTGCATTTTCGCTAGTGCTTACTTATTTTATTTATTGCTAGTACTAGAACTAAAAAAACCTCCCAAGGGAGGTTTTTATTAAATGCCAAAACCTAAAACGCACTCAGAGTACTGAGAGAAAAAATGCGAAAAAGAAAGAAGTAGGTTTTATATTTTGCATAGCTTTACTTTAGCCATCCTCAAGCAAGACTTCAACCGTTTCTTTATAGCTATTTTGTTAAAGGCATTAAAACTTGCTATTAGGGCTGCTAAGCGAATATTCACTCGTGGTTCACTGGTTTTTAGATACACTGGTAAATAATAGTAAATGAGCTGATAGTACCAACTGCCCAAATAAGTGAACGCACGGTACTAATATTCAGCAAATAAGTAATATTATAAAGAACACGTGCAACAACGTGAGTAATGGCTAACTGTTCAATGAAAGTACCAGTGTTGTGAGTTGAAATGGCCAACAAAATCGAGGGTGCAAATATGGCTAATGACTCAAAAGCATTTTGATGAGCAGCTAAAGCTCGAGCACCAAAACCTGTTAATTCAGCTTGTTGAGCACGAGGGTGATTGTTGTTATAACCATTCAATTTATGCATCGCGATAGCGACTGGTATTTTTGCTATGAAAGGTAAAAGTGCCGCAATAAATAGGCAAATAATCAAAGTTGTCATTGTTGTTCCTGTGCTTTAATTTACGCAGTTAATAACTGAGTAATGTTAGTTTGTATTTTACTGGACCAGGCAAAAAGCTTGAAGCTTCGCCTTTAACCCAGTTTTCGTGACCTGCTCCATAATAAGGGCTCCAAGGATGGCCAGATTGACTCGTTGGCATATGAAATATGCCGCGCTCTTCATGCCCAGGTGATACCACCATACGTTCCGATGCGCCAAAAGACTTTCCTTGTACTCGTGGCATATAACTATCGCCAGCTAATTCTACTTCCGGCATATCCAACCAGTGACCAATAAAAGGCACTGCGCGGCTTAGCGGGTGTTGAATTTTACTGATATTTTGCTTACCCCAGGTTGCATCGGCAAGTGAGGTCGATTCGGTCATTTCATTAAGTGTTAATTCAAGTGTTTCTTCAAATAGTGCAGACCAAGAGTCATGGCCACGCCACAGAAAGTTTTCTGCTTGCTGGTTAACTAATTGCCACAACGGTGTTTCTATTTGGTGACGTATGGTGTGGAAGCTGTAGTTTTCATCTAAATTGGTCATGTTTTCATTAAAAATATCGAACAATTGATCTCGTAGATTTAATCGAAAATTGCGTACCAAGCGATAAGCAACAGAGTCAGTGCTTGCGTACAGGCGCTCTGTAGTTAATATATTTCTAGCTTCTTGCCAATCGTTGCGTTCGGCAATAACGTCTTGAGTTAAGACTTTAGTTAGCAAAAAGTCTTGCCAACGCAGCAAAAAATTTGCTTTGTCGTCTAATGCAATATCGAGCAAGGCTTGTTCATCAAATGAGCCTCTAGCGTTTAGGTTTGTTTTGATTTGTGAAGACCGAGCCCCTAGCGCATAACCACCATTGCCAACTTTTGCTAACATTTCACCGCCAATAACTCGTGAGTTTGCGGTCCATAAACGTGAATTTTCTGGGTTTATGACTTTAGGATATTCATTTGCAGGTAATAATCCTTGCCATTTGTGCTCACCATTTGCCCATGATGTTGGAATTTCCCCGAATGCTTTACTGCGCTTAGGTATTGGCCCCATGATGGTCCAACCAATATTGCCTTGCTTGTCACCAACCATTAAATTTTGCGCAGGCATTCCAGCACGTGCTGCAATAGTAAAAGCTTGTTGAACGCTGTCGGCTGTTTCGAGCTCAGTCATCGCCATATTAACGGCTTGCTTATCGTGAGCGATCCATCGATAAACGAGTAATTGCCCTTGGGCATTTTCACCTATTACTGGGCCCCAAATTGTGTCTGTTACTGTGATATCGACTGAATCTTGTCCTTTTACCGCAATCACTTGTTTATGCTTGATAAAAGGCTGATATCCATTAGGGGTTAAATATTGGCTGTTATCTCCATTAGTTTCTAAGACGATAACGTCACTCCAGTCACCGTAGCTATTAGTGAATCCCCACGCAATGTGGCCATTACTACCTACAATGATATTTGGCGTTCCTGGTAATGTTGCACCAGTAACTTTGACGGCTTTATTTTGTTTTGACAGATATTCAAAAGAAGCGCGAAACCAAGTATTAGGTACACGAATGCCTAGATGCATATCGTTGGCGACAATAGCACTACCAGTGGCACTAATCGCACCGCCAACGGCCCAATTATTTGAACCTGGAAACTCTTCATTTTGTGCTGATTTTTCTCGGTGTAAAATATCAGGCAGTACATTGTTACTATTTGTCATCAGCTGCTTGGTTTTTGCTAATGCAGCTAGTTTTTCACCAGCTGCGGCTGGCCAAGGTGCTTGAGGTAATGGTGATGCTGAATACTGGCTGCCGTCAATAGCGGCATCCCATTGGCTTCCTTTAGGATTTAAAAAGTTAAATACTTCTGGGCTAAGTACAGAATGTAATAATCCTAATGTTCTTTCTCGCTTACCGTCTTGATACTGTAAATCGATATACATACTTAACACGGTTAAAATCGTATCTTCTTCTTTCCATTCAACAGGGGCTTGCTGAAGTAATAAATACTCAAATGGTGGTGCTTTTAAATATTTTAAACCTTGATTAACGCCACGAGTGTAGGCTTTAAGTAGGGCAAAATCCGATTTAGGTAATTGCTTAATAATAGCGGTGGCACGCTCACGAAAGCGATGGCGACGAATATCACTGTCGTAGTCTATAGCCGCTTCACCAAATAAACTTGCTAGTTCACCGGCAGAATTTCGACGTAGTAAATCCATTTGAAAAAAACGCTCTTGGGCATGTATAAAGCCTGTTGCGACTGCAGTATCTAAACGGTTTTTCGCTTTTATTGTGGCGATACCGTTTTCATCACGTTCGACAATTGCACTAGCGGATAAGCCAAATATTGTTTGCTTACCCTCTAACTTAGGTAAGGCACTGTCGACCTGGCTATAGATCCATGTCGCTACGGTTGCAATAATAAAAATTAAAACAAAAATAAGGCCAACGATAATATTTTTAGAATGTTTCATTTGGAGTTAGTAAGCGGCAATATGGATAAACTAGAGTACCTGAAAATTCTCTTACTTTGAATGGAGAATTTATATTAAGTGACTTACTTAGCTATTAATTTTTATTTACATTTCAATCGTTGCGGTTTTATTTTCTGCTTGCTAATTTTGCTTAATAGTCTGCTGAAATTGTTGCATATTGATGTCTATGATCAGTCCGTGGAAACATGATTTTCCAATATTTTCGATAAATGCCCATCCAAACTTATGCTACTTAGATAGCGCTGCGACATGTTTAACACCTAAACATGTCGCTGAAGCTATTTATTATTATCAATGTTTTTCCCATGCTAATAGTCACAAAAGCCTTTATCAGCTTAGTGCTAATGCAACTGAGCTTGTTGAGCAGGCAAGAGAAAAGGTTGCCAATTTTGTTGGTGCAGGTATTGATGAAAGTGTAGTTTTTACTGCCAGTAGCACCGAGTCGATAAACTTAGTCGCTGCAAGTTTTGTACAAGCTAGGTTAAGCAAGCAAAGTAATATTATTATTGGTGCGGCAGAGCATCATGCCAACTTATTGCCTTGGCAAGCTTTGTGTCAACGTGTTGGTGCAAATTTACGCGTTGCCCCTATTACCTCTCAAGGGCAGATAGATGTTACAGCTCTAGCAAAGCTGATTGATAGTGATACGGTTTTAATTGCAGTAAGTCATGTTTCTAATGTGTTAGGTGTTGTGAATCCAATAAAAAGTATTAGCGCCATTGCTCATCAAAAAAATGTGCCAGTACTCGTTGATGGCGCACAGGGGGTTCGTTATGGACCAGTGAATTTCACCGACTTAGATTGTGATTTTTATTTATTTTCTGCACACAAAATTTATGGTGCTACTGGCTGTGGAGTGTTGGTTGGCAAGAATAAATACCTTGAACAAATGTCACCATTTCAATTAGGGGCAGGAATTGTTAAGTCGGTTAATTACGCCGAAACCATATACACTAATGGTGCTTTAAAGTTTGAACCTGGTTCACATAATGTCGCAGGTATTGTTGGTTTAGTTGAAGCGATTGATTATTTAACTGACATTACTTGGTCGGAAGTAACCGCACATATTGATGCCTTAAGTGCTTATTTATTTGATCAGCTGCATGACTTGCCTTATATCAAACCATTGATATTTTTGCCGAGTAATGACTTTGTTAGTAATAATGTATCTGATGTTGTGCAATGCCCGTCAATATTTAGCTTTACCATGTCAGATGTTGCCTGTCATGACATTGCCAGCTTTTTAGATGATAGTGAAATAGCCGTGCGTGCTGGTCGGCAGTGTGCAGAGCCGCTGCACCAAAAGTTAAATATTCCCGCCAGTTTAAGAGTATCATTAGGCTTGTATAATGGTTTTGAGGATATTGACCGTTTCATTGCGGGTATTAAAAGTTTGCAGCAATTATTTCGAGAACCACAAATATTTGATGGTGATAGCGAACACAACATAAATTAATAATATGACCTTAGCTGATAATTTGGCGATTATAGTACTAGCAGCAGGGCAGTCGTCACGCCTTGGGCAAATGAAACAATTATTGCCTATTAACAACAAAAGTTTGGTGGCTACCCAGCTAGAGAAGGCATTAGTCGTCTCAAATAATGTGTATTGTGTTTTGGGGTGTCAGGCTGAGCAGCTGCAACGATGTATTGACCATTTACCAATCACGACTATTATTAATAGCGATTGGGAAAGTGGTATGGCATCGTCAATCGCTGCAGGTGTAAAAGAACTAAATACTGATATTAACGCGGTAATGATCGTTTTAGTTGATCAGTGGCAAATAGCGTCAACGGACTTTACCAAGCTCAAAACTAATTGGTTAAACAACCCTGACGCGATTATTGTTTCGCAAAACAATAGCGACCAATTAAAAGCGAGTGTTGGTCCACCAGTGATTTTTCCTGCTCGTTATTTTTCAGAGTTATGTCAATTAACAGGGCAACAAGGGGCAAAACCGCTATTAAAGAAATATAAGGGGTATTTGTTACCGGTGACAAATACCCATGCTTTTGCGGATATTGATACACCTGAGCAATTATTAGCGATGAATAAAGTTATTAATAATCAAAAATAAAATAATAAGATAAAGCGAGTAGATCAAAATAATTAGTGAAGACCCATCAGCAAATTCAAAAGGAACCAACAGTATGATCACGTTAAGCATAAACGGTAAAAGTCATCAGTTTAATGATGATGGTGATATGCCATTATTGTGGGCACTGCGAGATGTTTTAAAATATACCGGTACTAAGTATGGTTGCGGAAAAGGTTTATGTGGTGCATGTACTGTTCATGTTGATGGTCAGCCTATTCGTTCATGTGTCACACCTGTTTCCGCCATTGGCAAACAAAAGGTGACGACAATTGAAGGGTTATCAGAGCATGCAGACCACCCTGTTCAGCAGGCGTGGCAAAGTTTGAATGTTCCGCAATGTGGTTATTGTCAATCGGGTCAAATTATGTCGGCTGTGGCACTACTTGAGCGAAATTCAGCGCCTAACGATAAAGATATAGAGCTGGCGATGAGTGGTAATATTTGTCGTTGTGGAACCTACCAGCGTATTAAACAAGCAATACATCTAGCTGCTGATCTAGCAACAGAAGTGAAAGGGAGCTAAGCATGAAGCATATTAAAAATGTTAGCCGTCGCAGCTTTTTAAAAAAGCTTGGCATTAGCTCAACGGCATTAGTTTTAGGTGTACAGCTACCGTCGATGTTAACTATTCCTAAAGCTTTGGCCGGTGTTACTGGCCCTGATAAATTCTCACCTAATGTTTATGTGCAAATAGGTGCCGACAATATTGTTAGTATTGTTGTTCATCGCTCGGAAATGGGCCAAGGAATTCGGACCAGTATTCCAATGATAGTTGCTGATGAACTAGGTGCAGATTGGCAGCAAATTGATATTATTCAGGGCTTAGGGGATAAAAAGTACGGTAGTCAAAACACTGACGGCTCACGCTCGGTACGACGTTTTTACCAACCCTTACGAGAAGCGGGCGCCTCTGCACGCATGATGTTGCAACAAGCTGCGGCTGAAAAATGGCAAGTCGATGTAAGTGAAACCAGAGCCGATAATAATTTTATTATTCATGATAAGTCAGGGCAAAAATTGTCATTTGGCAGTTTGGTGAAAGCAGCTAGTGCTTTGACGGTACCAGAAGCTTCAACATTAATATTGAAGCCTAGTAAAGATTTCAAGTTTATCGGCAAGTCAGACGTTGCTTTAGTTGACGGTAAAAAAATAGCAACGGGCGCAACCACATTTGGCTTTGACGTTGAGCTTGATAATATGCGTTATGCCGTTATTGCTCGTCCGCCAGTTTTGGCAGCAAAGGTAAAATCATTTGATGAAAAGGCTGCCAAAGCTGTCAGTGGTGTTATTGATGTGGTGCAAATGCCAGAATTAGAAGAGCCTGCGGTATTTAAACCATTAGGCGGTGTCGCCGTTATTGCCACTAATACTTGGGCGGCCATTAAAGGTCGTGAAGCATTGAATATTCAATGGCATGAAAGTGAGCATCAGAACTACACGAGTGAAACCTACAAACAAGCATTAGCAAAAAGTTGTGATAATCCGGCTAAAGCCCTTCGAAGTAAAGGTGATACCAGTAAAGCTTTAGCTGAGGCTAAAAAAGTAATTAAAGCCTCTTACTATGTGCCTGAACTTATTCATGTACCGATGGAACCACCAGCTGCTACAGCTCATTATCACGATGGTATTTTTGACATATGGGCTTGTACACAAACACCTCAATCTTCTCAAGGTACGGTGGCACAAATTACCGGTGTTGCCGCTGAAAATATAAATATAAATGTTACTTTATTAGGTGGCGGTTTTGGTCGTAAATCTAAGCCTGATTTTGTTGCCGAAGCGGCAATTTTGGCGAAACAGTTAAATGTACCTGTTAAAGTTCTATGGACTCGTGAAGATGAAATCCAAAATGGCTATTATCATGCAGTAAGTTATCAAAAGCTTACTGCGGGTATTGATAATAACGGGCGCATTAGTGCGTGGCAGCATCATGTCGCAGAGCCTCCTATTGGTGCTACCTTTAGTAAAGGTGCAGATTTGATAGGCTCTGAAGCCGATCTTGGTTTAATTGATATGCCGTTTGAAATTGCTAATGTAAGTTGTGCCGCCGGCAAAGCACCTGCGCATACTCGTATTGGCTGGATGCGTTCAGTAACGAATATTAACCATGCGTTTGCGACAGGATCATTTGTTGATGAATTAGCGCATGCCAAGGGTGTCGACAGTAAAGAGCATTTAATATCGTTAATTGGCGCGGATAGAAAAATAGATTTTGCGGAAGAAAATGCAAAATATGGTAACTATGGTGAAACATTAGAAAAGTTTCCGGTTGATACCGCACGTATGAAAGCTGTCATTAATAAAGCCAGTAAAATGGCTGATTGGGGCAGAAAATTACCGAAAGGTCATGGCTTAGGTATCGCTATGCATCGTAGTTTTGTTAGTTATGTTGCTTGTGTGGTTGAAGTTTCTGAAGACAGTGACGGTAAAATAAAAGTGCATGATGTTTGGATGGCGGTTGACTGTGGTTTAGCGGTTAACCTCGAAAGGATTCGTTCCCAAATGGAAGGAGCGGCAATTTTCGCCTTGTCGTTAACATTTTATAGTGAGCTAACAGCGAAAAATGGTGTTATTGAGCAAAATAATTTTGATGGCTATCAAGTTGCGCGCTTTGCCGATGCACCAATGACTCATGTCGAAATCATTAAAAGTGATGCCGCTCCAGGCGGCGTTGGCGAGCCAGGAGTGCCACCAATAGCGCCAGCTATTTGTAATGCAATATTTGATGCCACAGGTAAGCGATATAGAGAATTACCGTTGAAGCAATACAATATAGTATAAATACTTACGTAAATTTAATTTAAAAAGCAGCTATTTATGCTGCTTTTTTATTGAAGATAAATAAGCAGTTATTGTCTTTTAAAGCCAAGATACGATGAAGGCTGTAATATTTTCATCGAACTGATAAAATACGCTCATTATCGATAGCATGACCATAGGAAAATAAATGGCCTCGTTACAAGATCAATTGTTAAAAGCGGGTTTAACAACTAAGCAAAAAACTCGACAAGCTAATAGTGATAAACGCAAAAAAAACAAACAAAAGCGCAGCGGCGTTGCCGTTGATGCAAGTATGCAAGAGCAAGTAAAAACTGAGCTTGAACTAGCTAAACAAGAAAAGCTTGCCCGTGATACAGCATTAAATAATGAGAAAAAGGCCGCGTTAGCAAACAAAGAGCAGCAGTTGCGTATTATTCAAATATTGCAGCATCATCAAATCACGAACATCAATGGTGAAGCTGAATATAACTACACTTTCAATAGTAAAATTAAAAAACTATTTGTTGATGAAGTTACCCATAAGGCTTTAGTTAATGGCCGATTAGCCTTATGTGGCATCGAAGAGAAAACTTACCTTGTTACTGCCGAAACGGCTGAAAAAGTTGCGAGTTTAGATGAGCAGGTTATTTTGGTGCAGAATACTAAAGTGGCTGAAGAAGCCAGTGACGAAGATGACCCGTATGCTGAATTCCAGATTCCAGATGATTTAATGTGGTAAGTCCACATTGTTATAAACTATTTACAAGAGAGTAAACAATTTTATGTTTTTAATTCGTTGGCCAATTGGCCGTTTAATTTTATTGCTAAATTTCGTATTTTCACCGCGTTCACCTAAGCGTGATATACAGCTACAAAAAGAAGTTGATGCGAGTACCGCTCATTTAAGCTTGTATCAATTGCCTGCATGCCCATTTTGCGTAAAAACACGCCGTGCGATGAAACGTTTTGGTTTGAATATTGAGCTGCGTAATATCAATCAAAATGAAACTTACCGTGATGAACTTATTCGCGAGGGCGGTAAAAGAACTGTCCCATGCCTAAAAATTATAAATGAAGATCAATCAGTTACTTGGATGTATGAATCTAGTGATATCATAAATTACTTAGAAAAATTCACTCGCTAAACCTAACTCCTTTTAAATTTTTATATTTAATTAAGAATTTTTTTAGCGCTAATTAGGTCTATTTATCGGTAGGTATTTAGGCCAATTAGAGGTAAAGATGTTAATTAAAACAATAAAAAGCTCCGATATATCAGAACAACAAGTTACAGACGAAAACCTTTATCACTCTCGTCGTAGTGTTCTAAAGCAACTTGGTTTCCTTGGTGCGGGTAGCTTATTGGCCCAATCTGCGAACGCAGCTCCATTAGATTTCTTTAGTAGTAAAAAAGATGTTGTATTTCAACAACGAGCATTAAACTTTCAAAAGGCCAGTGAATCTAGCGAAATTTTAACGCCAGAAGCTAAAGTCACTTCTCATAACAATTTTTACGAATTTGGCACAGCTAAAGGCGATCCAGTTGAGAATGCACAAGAATTCAAAGTTAACCCTTGGCAATTAAAGATTTCTGGTGAAGTCGATAAACCTTATACACTAGGTTATGACGACTTATTTAGTAGTTTTCCGCTTGAAGAAAGAATTTATCGTTTACGTTGTGTAGAAGCTTGGTCGATGGTTATACCTTGGATTGGTTTTCCATTAGCAGAGATAATTAAGAAAGCTGCGCCAAATTCTAGAGCAAAATATGTAGCCTTTGAAACCTTATATGATCCCGAGCAAATGCCAGGACAGAAAAGCCGCCGTATTGGAGGTGGTATCAAATATCCGTATGTTGAAGGCTTACGAATTGATGAAGCTATGAATCCGTTAACATTGATGAGCGTAGGTTTATACGGAAAAACACTACCAGCACAAAATGGTGCGCCGATTCGCTTAGTCGTTCCATGGAAATATGGTTTTAAAAGTATTAAATCTATTGTTGGTATTAAGTTAGTCGAGAAACAACCACCAACAACTTGGAACATACTTGCTGCACGTGAATATGGCTTTTATGCCAATGTAAATCCAGCTGTTGACCATCCGCGGTGGAGTCAAGCAAGTGAAAGGCGCTTAACCACAGGCGGGTTGTTAGCTCGTAATCGTATTGCTACTTTACCATTTAATGGCTATGGCGAAGAAGTTGCTGAAATGTATAAAGGTATGGACTTGAGGAAATACTATTAATGAGTGCAACCGTTGTGAACAATATCACGTTTAAACAGGTATTTTTAAGCAAGAGGGTACTTTTGCTAAAAATAGTAATTCACTTGATGTCGTTTTTGCCGTTATTTGCACTTTATTTTTTGGCCTTTAGTGACCAACTTGGCGCAGATCCAGTAAAAGAAGTGATTCACTTTACCGGTATTGGCGCTTTTAACTTGTTGTTAATTTCACTACTCTTAACACCTATAGCAAAAAAGTATCGACAAGGTTATTTGTTGCAAACTAGACGATTACTTGGTTTATATAGTTTTACTTATGCATTAATGCATTTATTGAGTTTTCTAGCTTTTGAAGTGCAATTTGATTTCGCTTTATTTTTAGGTGAAATTATTGAGCGACCTTATATCACCGTTGGTATGGCAGCGTTGATTATTTTATTGTCATTGGCTGTAACATCATTAAATACTATAAAACGTAAAATGGGTAAAAGCTGGCAGAAATTACATAATTGGGTGTATGTGGCAAGTTTATTAATAGCTTTACACTTTTTATGGTCAGTAAAGTCGGAAATTATTGAACCGGGAATTTATATTATTATAACTGTATTTTTATTGAATTTACGTCGCGATAAAATTAAACGTTGGTTTAAAAATAAATAGTTAGTTTGATAAAATGAAAAAGCGAAAGTAGATTACTTTTGCTTTTTTACATTTAATTTATCTGTAAGTTTATAGTTGCGTTTAATGTTGGTGATTATTCGCTGCGTGCAGTTACTTCAACTAAGTGAAAACCAAATTGGGTTTTTACTGGGCCTTGCACTTTATTTAATTCGGCACTAAAAACCACTTCATCAAACTCTTGCACCATTTGGCCACGACCAAATGAACCCAATGCGCCACCTTGCATTTTTGATGGGCAATTTGAGTGTTCTTTAGCAATCGAAGTAAACTCTTCTCCTGCCTCTATTTTTTGTTTTAATGTTAGACATTGCTCTTCAGTATCTACCAATATATGACGTGCTGACGCTCTTAACATTTTAATTCCTATTTTAATTATTGTTATTGGTGCACTCGGACTGTAACTTATTTGTTATGAAAAATAAAATAGTTAACATGTTAAAAGCTTTCTAATTGAATAATAAGGATTTTAATGGATTTAAGGCGATACACTTTCGTGATTGTTATCTAAATAATTGAGATGGAAAATAATTTAATTATTTTCAAACTATTTTAAAACTAATAGCTACCTTACTTATAAGAAAGCGAGTTAATTCAATAAAAACAAGGACAATACGTGTTTGAACGAAGTGATGAAACGCTAGTAAAGCAGGCGCTAAAAGGAAAAAAGTCAGCCTGGGTAACGCTAGTGAAGCGCTACGAAAAGAACTTGTATAACTATACCTTGCGCATGGTCAGTAACCCTGACGATGCTATGGACTTAATGCAGGATGTTTTTGTTGCGGTATTTCGTAACTTACCATCATTTAGAGGTGATAGCCCATTTAAGGGCTGGATGTTTAAAATTGCCCATTATCGCTGTATTGAGTTTTATCGTAGGAAAAAGCCAACACAGTCGTTAGATGACATACCTGAGCAAGAGGAGCAAGCGGATGATATATGCCCTGAAGCTAATATGTACAATGGGCAACAAGCCAATATGTTGCACGGCGCTATGCAATTATTGCCTGTTAACCAAAAGTTAGTTGTTGAATTAAAATTTTTCCAGCATTGCACTTTTGATGATATAGCTGAGCAATTAGGGATTTCGGTAAATACCGCAAAGTCACGCCTGTACAGCGCCTTAGATAAATTAAAAGGACACTTGGAGATAGAATATGTCAAATAAAGAAGAGTTAGAGCAAGAATTTGCTAACTGGCTTGACGGCAAGCCAGGTGATCACAATGTCGATGAAAATACTGTATGGCAACAACGACAAAACACCGCACACTTTATAAATCATCAAGTAGAGGTGACGCCGGATGTAGAAGTGCCAAACTGGGATCGAACTAGCAGTTTTCATAGTAATAAAGTGTCTTTTTGGCAATGGCGAGGTTTACCAGCGCTGTCGATGGCATTTTCGGTAATGGCTATTGCCTTAGTGTTATTTAGAGTTGAGTTAGTTTTGCAGGATGGTGGTGTTTTACTGAGTTTTGCAGGTAGTAATTCCCAACTAGAGCAGCGAAAAATCGCAGCTCTAGTTGATGAGAAGTTGCAAGGTTTTGCACAAGAACAGCAAGTGGTATTAGCCAACTATGCTGCAGACATTAAGGTACAGCAGCAAGATAATAACTTACAACTTGCCAGTTATATTATGGGGGCATCGCGACAAGAGCGAAAAGAAGATATAAGTGATTTTATTCAATATATTAACGCTCAGCGCAAAGACGAATTACTGGATCAAAAAATTAAATATCAGCAACTTGAGCAAGCGATTAATTACAACAACGCGTCTCAACGTAAAAATATCAACGGTTTTGGTATGAATCAAAAAGATCACAATACCACACCAGCTAATTGGATTTCTGAGGAGTAAGGCATGAAAAATTTAAGTAAGTTATCGACAGCATTGGTTTTACCGTGTTTATTTATGAATGGCGTGTGCTTTGCAGCGGATAATAACGCTGATGAGTACCAACGTATGCATAAGCAACTTTCGATCATGAGTGACATTATCAAGTCATCAGTGTCGGATAAGTCATCACGTCAAGGCACAAAAATTAATAGTATTCAAAGTACATATTTACGGGGCCAAGGGGTTATTTTTACTATTAGTGCAGCAGCTAATAATCGCCAGTGGGGCAACTATAATTTCAATTTTTCTATGCCTGAAATGCCGATTATGCCCGTTGCGCCGATTGCGCCATCAGTGAATGAAGACTTTGAAGAAAATTATGATATCAATATTAATGAAACAGTAACACAAGCTTTGGAAACTGCTGCCGTGGGGTATGAAAGAGTCGTAGAAGTGTTTGAAAGAAATCGAGAACAAACGCGAGAGTTGCGCGAAGAACAGCGTGATTTAGCGTACAAGCTACGTGATTTAGAGCGTGAAAAAAGAGACTTAAATTACCAGCTTGCTCGTGCCAATGAACAACATACAAAAGAACTAAAACAGGATTTAGCTAAGCTGGCACAAAAAGAAGAAAAGTTACGTGCTAGCAAACGTAAGCTAGCACAACGTAGTGATAAAGTGGCTGCAGAACAAAAGGCTCAGCAAGCAACAAGAGCAAAAGAGCGTGTTGATTACTATCAGCAATTAACTGCTAGCTTAACTGAAACTCTATGCTTATATGGTAATGGTTTAAGAGCACTGCCAAACAGTGAGCATGTTAGCGTTATTTTAAAGTCAGCTGGAGATAAGTCTGGTCGTCGATATAAAGATAGTATTTTAGTGTTTAGCAAAAAGGATATTACAAGTTGCTCGGCAGATAAAATTAACGCAGCAAGTTTAATGAAGAAAGGACAAGCCTATCAGTTCTAATTTCGATAAGTTATGAAGACATAGATTTATTAACACAAAAAAAGCCGCAATAGCGGCTTTTTATGTAAGCTAACTAATTAGCTACTTTTTACTGGCAATGCAGTTTCCGATATTACTGCTTAAGTTTATTTTTCTTTTTTGACTTTTCTGGCTCGAGTTTTCTTTGCTAGCCATAGCTTCAGTAGAGGAAAAATCAAAAATAGCGAGAATTTGCTGTAATTTATCGTTGAATTTAGCAGCGAATTCAAAAATTACATTCTTTTTTTCAAATCGATCAGGTGTTACATGAGCAAAGTCAGCTACTTGAATGCCTCGCATTGGCTTACGCGAACTTTTTGATAATGATGGTAATGCGAAACTATTACTTTCGGCAAAAACTTCACTAGTAATGCTTGGGTAAGTGTAGCTGTAGCTAATCGTATTCGCTATTGATTGCTGGCTAAGTGAATTTGTAGCGCTAGCATATTGCTGTGCGTTATTTTTCACTTCCGGCGCAGCTTGTGACAGTGAACCACATAGTCCTGTGATAACAAAAATAGAGCTAACTAAGCCGATTTTAGTTGGTCTGTTCATTTTGCATTCCTCATCATATATCTATCCTAGATCTTTCCTTGATGTGATCATTGTACCATTGTGTTACAAATCAATATAGATTGGAATTTATCTTTACGCGACTGTAATAAGGTAAAACGTCTAATTTTTCCGATAAACAACAAGAATATAATTTTTGTCCTACGCTAATTGTTGAGATTACTCCTTGTTTATAAATCACTCCGCCTGTTCGATAATTGTACAGCTCTCATTGGTATGAGCTCGATAACTGATAATAAATTTCATATTTTTTAAATATATTTTTACAAACTAACTATTCTGAAAATGTTAATTTGTTCTTCAACAAGAAAAGATCAGCATGCTAACGGCTGATCTTTGTTGATAACACATTGCAAAGTTAAGGCTGTGAGGCTTTAAATAATAACCGATTCTTATGAAGTAAAGGTTCGGTATAGCCATTAGGCTGTTGATGACCTTGAAAAACTAACGATAGAGCGGTTTGAAAAGCAATGTTGTTTTCAAAATTATCTGCCATAGCGTGATAATTAGGATCTAATTGGTTTTGTTGATCAACTACTTTAGCCATTTTTTTCAAACTTGCTAGCACTTGTTCTTGAGTGCATATATTGTGTTGTAGCCAGTTAGCCATATGTTGACTAGAAATTCGCAACGTTGCTCTGTCTTCCATTAAGCCGACATTATTAATATCTGGTACTTTTGAACAGCCAACCCCTTGATCAATCCAACGTACAACATAACCTAGAATACCTTGAGCATTATTATCTAGCTCTGCTGTTATTTCGCTTTCACTCCATTGGCTATTCTCAGCAAGCGGAATAGTGAGAATATCATCAACATTGGCAGGAGTACGGTTTTTTAACTCCTGCTGTAAAGTAAACACATCAACATTATGATAATGCAATGCATGTAAAGTCGCCGCTGTTGGTGATGGCACCCAAGCGGTATTTGCACCAGCTTCTACATGATTAATTTTAGTTGCTAACATATTAGCCATTTGGTCTGGTACTGGCCACATGCCTTTGCCTATTTGTGCTTTGCCACTAAAACCACAAGCTAAACCTACATCAACATTGTTGTCTTCGTAGGCTGATATCCATTTGGTTAATTTAATATCTGCCTTTCTCGCCATTGCTCCGGCTGCCATCGATGTGTGAATTTCATCACCAGTTCTATCTAAAAAGCCTGTATTAATAAATACCACACGTTCTTTTGCCGCATGTACGCACGCTTTTAAATTAATACTAGTGCGACGTTCTTCGTCCATTATTCCCATTTTTAATGTGCTTCTAGGTAATAACAATAAGTCTTCAACTGCATTGAATAGCTCATTGGCAAATGCAACCTCTTCAGGCCCATGCATTTTGGGCTTTACAATGTAAACTGAGCCAGTTTCACTATTTTTGAGCAGCGAATTTGACGAACCGTTTCGACGAATATCATGTAACGCGATTAAGGAGGTGATAACTGCGTCCATGATCCCCTCTGGAATTTCTTGGCCGTTACTATCGAGAATAGCATTGTTAGTCATTAAGTGTCCGACGTTGCGAACAAACATTACACTTCGACTTTTTACCGTCATACTTTCGCCGTTAAGCGCTTTAAAATCTTTGTCCTGTTGCATCTTACGGGTGACCGTTTTACCAGACTTTTCAAATGTTTCTGACAAAGTTCCGGTATTTAGCCCCAGCCAATTCTGATAAGCGAGTAATTTGTCATCAGCATCAACAGCAGCAATTGAATCTTCACAATCCATTATGGTAGTTAGTGCCGATTCCAGCTTAATATCACTAATTCCGGCATTGTCTGTTTTGGCAATTGAGCTATCGCGGTTAAACTCAATAGTAAACAATAAGTCATGGTGCTTGAACAGCAGCTCAATTGGCGACTCTGCTGCACCGTTATAACCTTGCAGTAGAGCAGGAGTAGTTAATCGACTTTGCTGACCATCGTTTAAGGTAACAAGTAAAGTATTGTTAATAATTTGATAGTTTGTTGCATCGCGGTGTGAGCCATTAGCAAGTGGCAATGTTTGATCTAAAAATTCTCTGCCAAAGCTGACAACTTTTGCGCCTCGTGCTGGATTATAATGAGCGGATCTTTCTGCTCCACCATCTTCATTAATAACGTCTGAACCGTATAAGGCATCATACAAACTACCCCAGCGGGCATTTACAGCATTTAAGGCAAAGCGAGCGTTCATTACCGGTACTACAAGTTGAGGTCCAGCCATCGTAGCTAATTCGCCATCTACTTGTGATGTTGAAATGGTAAAGTCAGCTACTTCAGGTACTAAATAGCCGATATTTTTGAGAAAGCTCTTATAGTCTGCAAAGTTAAAGCTTTCGCCTTGATGTGTTTGATGATATTCAGTAATTTTTTCTTGCAGGTTTTGACGCTTTACTAATAAAGCTTTGTTTTTCGGACTTAAGTCAGTGACGAGTTTTGCAAAACCTTGCCAGAAATTTTCAGAAACTATGTTAGTGCCTGGTAATACACGAGTTTCAATAAAGTCATATAAGTTTTTAGCAACCTGCATATTGGCAGTTGAGATTCTTGTCGTCATAAAGCACCTGTTTGGAAGTATTAAAGAAAGTTTTCTTGCCTTTAATCGAATTGAATACTAATAGCAGCAATGTAAAAAGATTGTCGTCTCGATGCAATAGCGGGGCAGGCGAGTTATTCGCGATTATTTTTTAAATTCAATACATATAAATTATTGTTTATTTTAAGTTGTTGATAATTATTGTTTTATATTGTTGTGTTAACGGCGATTAATAGCTTTATTCATCATATTGTTTATTGTTATGTTTGGTATTCACCGGGTGAATTTTAAGGAGGGGTTACAAAATGAAGTAAAAAGTGAAACATGACGAGTAGTACTATTAAATTAATAAAAAACTGTACTGCTTTTGAATGATAAAAGAGCTACTTAAGTAAATAATCTAAACTAATAGTGCCAAAAATGAAATGATGAATGGACTGATAATCGCGGTGATCACTGCTGAAACAATCAGTGCCAATGAGCTAAATGCGGCGTGTTCATAACTTATATTGCTGATAGTTGTGGTGCCTATGGCGTGGCTTGCCGAGCCAATGGCCAATCCTTGCGCTTTTGGTGAGGTTACTTTGATAAAAATTAACCATTTAGGGCCAATGATAGCGCCAAAAAAGCCGGCTAGAATAATCGCAAAAGCCGTAATGGCGACGTTGCCATTTAGTTGCTCAACAATTGCAATAGCAATAGGTGTCGTAACTGACTTTAGTGACAGTGCAACAGCAATGGAGTAGTCCGCAACAAGCAACATAGTGATTAAAAAGCTGCTAACAATGGCGAATAACGTACCAAGAAATAATACTAAAACGATACTTTTCCACTGCTTTTTTACTTTTTCTAAATGTTGATATAGCGGAAAACCAAGGGCAACAACAGCAGGTTCGAGTAGGGCATTGAGTCCCCATGTGCTGTTAAAATACTGATTAAAAGCAATATCTTGCCAAATTAATATAGTAATGGTTGCTACAATGGTTACCAGCATAGGCTGTAACCAAATGGCGTCCAACTTATTTTGTAGCACGGCAGCTAATTGATAGACACTGACCGTTGCTGAAATTGCTAGTACGGAGTAAAGCAGTTGGCTAATTGAAACGTCCATGAAAATACTAATTGCTATTCCTTAGAGTTTTCATATTGCTGGTATAAAAAGCCTACCGCACTAAGCAGTAGAAAAGTGGTTGAAAATGTGATGAGTATAATCGCAATGCCGTGTTGTTTTACTAAATCTAAATGGTTGATTATGCCAACTCCAGCAGGTACAAAACATACTCCCATATGTTTGATAGACCAAACAACACTACTTTTGATCCTTTCCGCATTAAACACCCTAAAATGCAGTGCAAGCGTAAAAATAATTAAGCCATAAAGGCTACTCGGTAGCAATGGGAGAAGATAAGCTGTAGCACGCCCAAGCAGAACACAAATAAGTAGCGCTAAAGCGCTATATAATGCATTAATAATATTATTTTTTAGCAGTGTCATTGCCGATATTATCTAGTTACTATTGACCAGCATTCGCTGCTTCAATGACTAACTGACGGAACCAAATATGACTGGCATCATGATGTAGCAATGGACTCCAAATCATTTTGAGTTCAATGTCTGGAATATCAAACGGTGGTTTCAATATGGTGAAGTTACTATCTGTTTTATGAATTAGCGCGGCACGAGTTGGTAAAGTAGCAACAAGTTCATCTTCAAAAGCTAATTGCATTGCTACGTGGTAATTACGGGTGAATACTTTTATATCACGCTTTTTCCCTAGCCTTGCTAGAGCTTCATCAACCCAACCAAGCTTTTGAACATCTTTTGGATCCATGCCAACACCAACACCAAAGCCAGTTTTAGATACCCAAACATGTTTAGCTGATAAGTAAGTGTTGAGATTAAATTTTGATACCACAGGGTTATCTGCACTTAATAAACAGGAAAATGAGTCACGCCAAATGGTTTTTTGATGAAAGGATTGTGGCAGTTCGTCAAAACGGTTGATCGCCATATCAATTTTACCCGCTTCAACATCATGGAAGGTAACATCACTAGGGGTCATGATATCAATAGTCACATTTGGTGCTATTTGATTAATGCGCTTTAGCAATTTAGGTAACAGTGTTGAGGCTGCGTAATCACTGGCCATAATACGAAAAACACGTTGGCTATGTTGCTCATTAAACTCTTCTTCACCTTGCAAGGCTTCTTCTAATTCTAAAAGAATTTTTCTAATGGCAGGCGCTAAGGCTCTGGCTCGTTCTGTTGGCACCATACCGTCAGAAGTACGCACTAATATTGGGTCGTTAAATAGTGTTCTTAATCGCTTTAAGCCATTACTCATTGCCGGCTGTGTGATGTTTAACTGGCTTGCTGCACGAGTAACATTTTTTTCTCGAAGTAAAACATCGAGGTAAATAAGTAAATTCAAATCGATTTTTGAGATATTCATATCATTAATAATTTAAAACAAAAACATAACCTAAATATATGTCATGACTTATCTTGATAAGCAAGTAAATTTCGCAAAACCAGCAAAAAAATCACTGGCTTGATTTCGTGAGATATAAAAGTAGGAGGTTTCTATCTGTTTGAATTTGTTGTATTAATTAGTTTGTTTGTATAGAGATAATACACTAATATTTTTTGTGTGAATGATGGTGATAATTAATATATATTTCATAAATGTTTCTGCCTCGGAGTAGTATTTATGTAGTTCGATGTGACAGCTTACAGTGCTCGTTACATTACCAACTTAAAACAGAAGTCAGTGAAGACTACGGAGAAGGTGTTATGTCTAATTATCAAAGTGCAATTGAAGCAGTTAAAGCAATAAAAGAACAAGCTGGTAGCTCTTGGGATGCCATTAATCCTGAGTCAGTTGCTCGAATGAGAGCCCAAAATAAATTTAAAACAGGCTTAGATATCGCTCAATATACTGCTGATATTATGCGTGCTGATATGGAGGCTTATGATGCCGATAACACTAAATATACGCAGTCGTTGGGTTGCTGGCATGGTTTTGTTGGCCAACAAAAGCTGATCTCTATTAAGAAGCATTTTGGCAGCACAAAACGTCGGTATTTGTATTTGTCAGGGTGGATGGTAGCGGCACTTCGTAGTGAATTTGGACCATTACCTGATCAATCTATGCATGAAAAAACTAGCGTTGCTTCATTAGTAGAAGAGTTGTATACCTTCCTTCGCCAAGCCGATGCTCGTGAATTAGGTGGTTTATTCAGAGCGTTAGATAAGGCCAATGAATTAGGAGATTCAACAGCCGTTGCTGATATTCAATCGCAAATTGATAATTATGAAACACATGTCGTGCCAATCATTGCAGATATCGATGCCGGGTTTGGTAACGCAGAAGCAACATATTTAATGGCTAAGCAGATGATTGAAGCAGGTGCTTGTGCGTTGCAAATTGAAAACCAAGTTGCAGATGAAAAACAATGTGGACACCAAGACGGCAAGGTAACAGTACCTCATGCAGACTTTCATGCAAAAATTCGAGCATTACGCCATGCCTTTTTAGAATTAGGCATTGATAACGGTATTATTGTCGCGCGTACTGATTCAGAAGGAGCGGGTCTAACCAAAGAAATTGCAGTAGTAAAAGAACCAGGTGATCAAGGTGACCAATATAATTCTTTCTTAGATGTTGAAGAAATTGATGTTGCCGATATGGCTGAAGGTGATGTTTGTTTAAACCGTAATGGTAAACTTGTTCGTCCTAAGCGCTTACCTTCTGGCTTGTATCAATTCCGCACTGGTACAGGCGAAGAGCGTTGTGTTTTTGATAGTATTGAAGCGATTAAAGCGGGTGCAGATTTATTGTGGATTGAAACCGCGACACCAAATGTTGCTGATATTACAGCAATGATGAATGACGTACGAAAAGTAATACCAAATGCTAAGCTTGTTTATAACAATAGTCCTTCATTTAACTGGACCCTTAATTTCCGCCAACAAGCCTATGACGCAATGGTTGCAGCTGGTGAAGATGTTTCAGGTTATGTTCGTGAAGACCTAATGAATGTTGATTATGATGACTCTGAATTATCAGCTCGTGCAGATGATAAAATCCGTAGCTTCCAAGCTGACACATCACGCGAAGCGGGCATTTTCCACCATTTAATTACATTGCCAACTTACCATACAACGGCATTATCTGTTGATAATTTAGCGAAAGAATATTTTGGTGATGCTGCAATGTTAGGTTATGTAGAAGGTGTACAACGTAAAGAAATTCGTCAAGGTATTGCCTGTGTTAAGCATCAAAATATGTCGGGCTCAGATATTGGTGATGACCATAAGGAATATTTTGCCGGCGAAAATGCTTTAAAGGCTGGTGGTGCTAAAAATACTTCTAACCAATTTAGTTAATAACAAATGCTAGCGAGTGCTTTAATCTATGTCAGTACTCACTATTAATGTTAAGAATATGCTTAGCAAGCACAATGAGCTAATGTAACGAGAAAACCCAACCGAAGCAAAAGCGCTGTTTTACACAGCGCTTTTTTATGACTATTAATACTGTTAATTAACTTTAGTTTATAGTTTTTCTATGTTCATTCTTCAATTGTCGGCTGTGTAATATCATTAACGCAACATAGAGTAATAGGCAGATATTGATGGTAGTAATTGCAGGAATTAATATTAGCTTACCGTAATTAATACCATAAACGACTAGCGTAATTAGCAATACTCCTACAGTGCAAATAACTAAACTGTAGCTAATTTTACTGACATTTTTTAGCAGCCCTGCAACCAACAGGCTAGCAACTAAAGCGAACCAAAAACTTTGGTGTGCTGAAACATCAAATAATATACTAGTCATTAAAGATGCAGAAAGGGCGAACGGTGTTCCGTAAACAAAGCTGCTCCAAAGGTAATTAATATTATCAATTTTTCCTCGTTTATTAAGCCAAATATTGATACCAGAGACACTGATATAAGTTAACGCTAGGCCCATTACCAAATAAACAATTTTGACTGCTAAATTACCGAAATGGCCGAAGTGCAAACGATAAACAGAATAAACAGCTTGTCGACCGATAGGGCCATTAGCCATACCTTGCTGGCCAATGTATTCACCATCAGCATGAAATTGATATATTTCTGAATAAATAAGTCGTTGTGGCAGTGTCGCCGCTATTTCAACAAATTGCTTGCTTGTTGTGATATTTTGCACGACGACATAAATAGGTGTTGCTTGGCTATCAGCAATGGCTAAATTAGCAAAGCTGCGTTCAATATCTAGCGCTGGAGCATTAGTTATGACTGGCTCTGCTCCGTAAATATCGGCAATTAGCGCATCTCTATCATTGTCATAAAAGGCACTCGCTGCAATCAGTATAAGAATTGACACTAAACCAAAAAACGCACCGGTAATTGCTATCATGGCATGAAAAGGTAAGCCCCAAACAGACAGCCTATTGTGAAGATCAATTTGCTGCTTTTGACCTGTGCCACCCCAATTTAAGGTGAATGCGTCTTTAAATATTCTACTATGGGTAAGCACCCCGGAAATGACTAAATGGGCAAGTAAAATACCAAAGAAACTGACAACAATTAAACCAAAAGTTTCTGGTAAGTGCAGCTGTATATGTAGCTCTTGTAGCATTTCTGTCCATGGCTTTTTAATGACACTACCTAAGCTACCGTCTTGATTTAACCACCATTCTTGTTTACCGTCAGATAAGTGTGCACGTGGCACTTCTGCTGTAGGCAGAACAACATATACAGACTTTTCTGGTGTTATAACTTGTGTTAAGTATTCTTGGTAGGCCTGTGTGATGCTTGCGGGTGATAAATTATTATATTCGGCGGCATCAGGTTGTTCCCAGCGTTCAAATTCGGGATAAAACACAGCTAAGCTACCTGTTAAACAAATTAGGTACATTATGGCACCAACAGCTAAGCCCACAGCTGAGTGGGCATCGAACATTTTCTTAATAATAATTTTTTTTATATTTAATTTTTTCATGATCATCAATTCACTGCTAAAGCGTGAATATGCCTCCCGCCATTAGCACACATGCAATTGACATAAATATTGAAGTTCGCAGTAGTTTAGTCGTGGTAGATAACCAAATACTTGCTAGTGCCCAAAAAACAGGAAATGCTAATGCTGAAACTGCAAGCTGTGTGGCGAGAGAATCAATAAAAAATCGGGCTAAGGTCATGGTTGCCAGTACGCCGGTCAAACCACAGAGAAAAAATAACGCTAAGCTGTAGTAAAGTAGTTTTACTTTTTTCTTGCGGCTCCATGGCAAGCTAGGAGCATTGTTGCGAAGAGGTAGTAATTGCTTTGGTGTTGATTTTCTTGTCAGTAATATTAATAACCAAGCATGAAAACTTAACATACAAAGAAAGTATATACTGCCAAATTCAGCACCCGATAATTTAATGCAAAGTGCCCAAGAGCCCATAAGTATCAATAAAGAAGTACACAATTGCCATTTGTTTGACTTTGGTTGGCGCCAGTTTCGCCATAGCAAAAAAATGCCGACACTGCTTAGTAGCAGTGCCGCAAATTCGCCAATAAAAGGAAGGAGCGATAAATCGGTCATTAACTTGTTAGAAGTTATAGCTTACGCGACCAACAATTGTACGCTCTTCACCTGGGAAACAATCACCACGGCCAAGACAAGTTGCATAGTATGTTTTGTCGGTTAAATTACGAATGTTAACAGCGAAGTCCCACTGGTTAATTTCGTAGCCAATCATTAAATCGGTTAATGTATAAGATGGTGTACGGTATGTATCTGTGCCGTCGAAACTTTCGCTTGAATAACGCAGGCCTAAGCCCGACTTAAAGCCTTCGAAATTACCGCTTGGTTCATAGCTTAACCAAGCTGATGCCTGTTTTTCTGGCACACTATCAAGCTTGTAACCGTCGGCACTTTCGGTATCGAGTTTTGAGGCGTTTAATTCAAGTCTGAAATCTCCAAAAGCTGTTAAACTTTCAAATTCAATACCGCTAATTTTGGCTTTACCACTTTGTTGTTGAAACTCTTGCGGGTTACTATTGGGATCAGATAAGTTCGTTTGTTCGATATCAAACCAGGCTATGGTGTAGAAGCCTTCAAATGCTGTTGGTACATACTTGATACCAAGTTCTATTTGTTCGCCGCGTTGCGGTTTAAGTAATTTACCTTGGCCATTATCACCAATCACGGGCTCAAATGACTCAGCATAGTTGATGTAAGGTGATACACCATTTTCAAATTTATAAATTACACCAGCACTTAAACTAACTTCAGAATCGGACTGGCTATCTCCTGAGGTTTCACTTTCACTGTCGTCGAAACGTGCTCCTAAGGTGATCGACCATAAGCCGATATCTATTTGGTCACTAATATAAAAACCAAGATCCTTTGAATTAGTTTCAGGATTCTCTGTGTAATACGGTGCTAAAAGTGCGTCTACGTTAACATCAACATATTGAGGATTGAAAACATTTACCCATAATGAATCACCAAACGTATTATCAGGTAAGCCTGTAGTAAAATCTAAACCAGGTGCATATGCATAATAGCCAGCGCTATCGGTTGTTACATCTTGGTATTGCGTACCAAACAACACTTTGTGCTCTAAATCGCCAGTATTAAACTCACCCATTAAACGTATATCTATAACTTTTTGCTCAGACGTCGCGTCGTTTCGGTAAAATGTACGAGGCACAGTGCCATCTTTATATAAACTACCATCGGGGTTATAAATGTAGCGATTGCCACCAGGTAAGAATGTACTCCAAGCTTGCTGATAATCAGCGCTTGCATCGGTATAGCGGGCATTAGCAGAAAGTTGCCAATAATCGTTAATATCATGGCTCGCCATTAATGTAACAGCAAGCGTTTCGGCGTCATACTTATTGAACCTCGGTAAACCTAAATAACTATCACTGGCTATTTTTTTGCCATTCGGTGCTGCTAATAAAGTACCTTGAAGTGGCAAGAATTGCGCGCCAGTATCACTTTCCGTATCGGTATAATTTACCAGCATTGTTACTTCTGTTTCATCACTAGCTAACCAAGTAATAGAAGGGGCAAGTACGCGACTTTTATCTTCAACATGGTTTACTTGAGTATCACTATTTCGCACAACCGATACTAAACGATAGAGCCAGTTTTCATTACTCCCTATGGTGCCAGTAGAGTCAATTGCTAATTGCTTTCTGTTGAAGTTCCCTGCTTCTACCACAACTTGGTGAGCCGCTTCTGATTTTGGTGTTTTACTTACCACGTTAACTAAACCACCTGGTGATCCTTTGCCGTAAAGTACAGATGCTGGGCCCTTTAATATCTCGACTTGTTCCAAAGTAAAAATATCTGGTCGAGTATTGTTGTAGTTACCAAATAATGACTGCAAACTATCTTGATACTGAGGAACATTTAAACCACGTACTTTAATCCAATCGCCACGGGTTGCGAAACCGTATGTTTGTCCTGCTACGCCAGCAGAATAGGTAAAAGTGTCATCAAGTGTAAGCGCACCTTTATCAATAATTTGCGAAAGATCTTCAATACTAACCGAACGTGCAACATCCATTATCGGTGTATCAGACTTTGTCGCAGAGTAATGACTAAGCTTGCCATAAACTTCTATTCTTTCAATATTCTCTTCACTCGTTGGTTCATTGGCAAAGGTAGATGCGGTACTAAGAGTAGATAAAATAGCTAGCGCAAGCGGAGTACGATAAAAGTTAAACACAGTGGGGTCCTTTAATGCTTTATTTTCTGTAAACGATAATGGTTATCATTATTGATCGTATTTGTGGTTCGTGCAACCATTTTGTAACTTTTTGTATAGGTAACAGCAACAAAGGTTTAGAAATGAAGTAAAAGAGCAAATTTATAGTGCGAAAACCTGTTTTAAGCACTGATGTTTAGAGGCGCTAAGATGAATTAGGGATATTTAAAATAAGAAAAAGCCAGCACTAAATTAGCGCTGGCTTTTGGTAGAATATAAGCTGGATGACGCTTATGTTTAGAAACTATAAACTAAGGTCATGGCTGTTTCTGTATTGGTATTTTCTTTATCGTCTTCAACTTCAGTGTTGTAATCAACAACAAAGCTAAACTTAAGCTGTAAGGTTTCAATTAACTTAGTGGTAATTGATGTTTCTGCTTTATAGGTGCTGTTTTCGCCGCTTTTAGGTGAATACTTTGCAACTAATGATTGCTTAAATTCCACATGTTCATTGATTTTACGCTTATACAAAGCTTGTGCTTGAATGATGAAGGCGTTTTTAGTTTCGCCGCCCGGGCGTAATACATCACGCTTATAACCCGGACCAATATCTGCGTCTAATGTTGCATTTGCATCTTCAAACCATCGACGACCCCAACCAGCAGAGATTGAACTTTGATTTTCAAAGCCACCAAAACGATTATCTTCATATGAAGCGTTACCATAAATATAGTTAGGGCTCTTATCATCTAAGGTGTAATTCGTTTGACCAACAATAGTCCATTTTTGATCACTAGTTTCTAAGTTGTCAGTTTCTTCGTCTTCAGTTTTCTTAACTAACATATCGAACTGAAGTGTTGACTTCCAAGCATCTAACTCATGGCCTAAATCAAAACCAGCTTTAATATCAGTACTTTTAGTGTCGCCAGTTTTAAAAAGCATGCCTAATTCAGCCGAAGCAGTATAAGGCGATTTTTCTTCCGCTGGTTTGGCATCTTCAGCAACTGTTACGAATGAAACGCAACATAATGCCGCTGATATTAACTTATGACTCATTGTTTTCCTCTTTATTCATATGAATAGATAATTGTGGGAATGGGATTTCGATTCCTTCGTTGTCCAATTCAGTTTTAATTTTTTCTAATAAATCGAAGTAAGTTGGCCAGTAATCAGCAGATTTTACCCAAGGTCTTACCACGAAATTAACACTACAATCAGCAAGTTCTGAAACGCCAACTGTTACCGCTTGGTCTTTTAGTACACGTTCATCAGCATTAACTAAATCAAGTAATATTGCTTTTGTTTTAGCAAGATCGGCATCATAACTCACACCAATAACCAAATCTATTCTTCTTGTTGGTTTAGTTGAATAATTGGTAATAGTACCGCTAGTAATTGAGCCATTTGGAATGATGACCGTTTTGTTGTCGCCAGTTCGTAATTGTGTAGAGAATATTAATATTTCTTCAACAATACCTGAAACGCCTGAAACTTCGATGAAGTCGCCAGATTTGAATGGTTTGAAAATTATTAATAATACACCTGAAGCAAAGTTTGATAATGAACCTTGTAAGGCTAAGCCAATTGCTAAACCAGCAGCACCAACAATGGCAACAAGAGATGAAGTGTTAAATCCTAAGTGAGAAACGGCTGCAACAATAACAATAAAGAACAGCATACCGTAAAGTAAGCTACTGACAAATGAGATGATCGCGTCATCCATACCTTTATGGCGCATCACTTTAACAACACCGCCACGAATTAAATTGGCAACAAATTTACCAATAAATATAATAGCTAGTGCGACTAGAAGCTTAATTGCAAAATCTAAAAGCATTGTTTGGTTGTCTACCAACCAGTTTTGAATAGAATCCATTGTATTCCCTAGGCAATGATATAAAGGGTAAATTATAATGAATAGGTGGCTAAATACCATTAAATTGTTAATGAATTGCTTAATTTATTAACAATTGTGTCAAAACGTACAGGGTTGGGTTTAACGTAATAAAAAAGGCAGCCATTTGGCTGCCTTTAATAAAGTGTGGTTTGCTTATTTAATTAGTGCATCAAGTTTGCCAGTAGAGTACTGCATAAACATGTTGTCTAATGAAATAGGTTTAATTTTAGAGGCCTGGCCAACAGTACCAAACGCTTCGTAGCGCGCTTTACAAATGTCTGACATTGCTTGCGTTGATGCTTTTAAGAATTTACGTGGGTCAAATTCGCTTGGATTTTCCGCTAAAAAGCGACGCACAGCACCCGTTGACGCTAAACGTAAATCGGTATCGATATTGATTTTACGCACACCGTTTTTAATACCTTCTTGAATTTGCTCAACAGGTACGCCATAAGTTTCAGGAATTTTACCACCAAATTCATTAATAACAGCTAACCAGTCTTGTGGTACAGATGAAGAACCGTGCATAACTAAGTGAGTGTTAGGAATACGGTTATGTATCGCTTTAATACGATCAATCGCTAAAATATCGCCCGTTGGTGGACGAGTAAACTTATATGCGCCGTGAGATGTACCACAAGCGATTGCTAATGCATCTACTTGAGTTTTTTGCACGAAGTCAGCGGCTTCTTCAGGATCAGTTAGCATTTGATCCATGGTTAATTTACCTTCAGCGCCAATACCGTCTTCTTCGCCTGCTTCACCCGTTTCTAGTGAACCTAAACAGCCCAACTCACCTTCAACTGAAACACCACAAGCGTGCGCCATTTCAACAGTGCGACGTGTAACATCAACATTGTATTCGTAGCTAGAAGGAGTTTTACCATCATCCATTAATGAGCCGTCCATCATTACCGATGAAAAACCAAGTTGAATAGAGCGTTGACATACACTTGGCGACGTACCGTGGTCTTGGTGCATAACAACTGGAATATGCGGAAACTCTTCAATTGCGGCCAAAATTAGATGACGCAAAAATGGTGCTCCAGCATAAGCTCTAGCACCCGCAGAACCCTGTAAAATAACTGGGCTGTTGGTTTCATTAGCGGCAAGCATGATAGCTCTAACTTGTTCTAAATTGTTAACGTTAAAGGCGGGGATACCGTAACCAAATTCGGCAGCATGATCTAACATTTGGCGCATAGAAACTAAAGCCATGAACTAACTCCTGTGATTGTAAATAGTGACAAAATTGAACTAAATAAGTTTCATTGTGAAACTTAGCGCTTTCGTATCGTAATTATATCAGATGAGTTTAACTATTTGCACTAGAAAAAAGCACTTAGATCTTCGCTGAAAGATGTAAGTTTTGGCTAGCTGAGTGCTTTGTGTATTAATTACTAAAATATAAATGATTGAAGCGGGAAATAGCGCGGTTAAAATGCTTATTGTTGTAATTTTACTACGAAATCAATGACTGGAATTAAAAAATATTTTGCCTATAGCGTGGTGTGTTTGGTTTTGAAGGGATATTTTATTGATAATAAAAAACGCTGATTCAGCGTAAAGCTAAATCAGCGTAATAATATAGTTGTTTTCTATGACGTTTATATTTCTACGCTTTTGCTCGCGCTTCTAAAATTTCTACTGCCGGTAATTTTTTACCTTCTAAAAACTCTAAGAAAGCGCCACCGCCAGTTGAAATATAAGAAACTTTATCGGCAATGTTATATTTATCAACAGCTGCCAATGTATCTCCGCCACCAGCTATAGAGAAAGCACTGCTGTTGGCAATAGCATTGGCAATGACTTCCGTACCTTTACCAAATTGGTCGAATTCAAATACGCCAACAGGGCCATTCCAGACAATAGTACCCGCATTGGCAATAATATCTGCTAGGGCTTTTGCGCTATCAGGTCCAATATCAAAAATCATATCGCCATCGGCAACGTTGCTAACATTTTTAAGTGTGGCTGCGGCTGTTTCTGAAAACTCTTGTCCAACAACAACGTCAGTTGGCACTGGAATTGAACCATTGTTGTCTTTTGCTTGTTGAGTTAAGCGCTTAGCTTCTGCAACTAAGTCCGCTTCATATAATGATTTACCAACGTTGTGGCCTTCTGCGGCAATAAACGTATTGGCGATACCACCACCAACCACTAGCTGATCAACAATACCGGCAAGCGATTCTAAAACGGTAAGTTTTGTTGATACTTTTGAACCGCCAACAATGGCAACCAGTGGACGAGCAGGGTTATCAAGTGCTTTTGAAAGTGCAGCTAGTTCGCCAGCAAGTAATGGGCCTGCACATGCTGTAGGTGCATATTTAGCAACACCATGTGTACTTGCTTGTGCTCTGTGCGCGGTACCAAATGCGTCCATAACGAATATGTCACATAGCGCTGCCAATTTTTGTGATAAGGCATCGTCATTTTTCTTTTCGCCAACATTAAAGCGAATGTTTTCAAATATGACTAATTCACCGGCCTTAGCTTCAACTCCGTCAAGGTAGTC
This sequence comes from uncultured Colwellia sp., assembly GCA_913058245.1. Classification (GTDB taxonomy): domain Bacteria; phylum Pseudomonadota; class Gammaproteobacteria; order Enterobacterales; family Alteromonadaceae; genus Cognaticolwellia. Next base: position 88,660 of record CAJXQJ010000008.1, on the reverse strand, counting down.
TTTTACTAATCGAACAGGGGCATTTAATGCTGCAGCTAAGTAATCTGCAACCGGTTGTAATGAAAACTCTTCATTGTATTCACCTTCGGTTGGACGACCTAAGTGTGACATTACCATAACTTTTGCACCAGCTTCTAGCGCAGCTCTAAGTGTTGGTAATGCGGCGCGTAAACGAGCATCAGAGGTGATTTTGCCATCTTTAATTGGGACATTTAAATCTTCACGAATTAGCACACGTTGATTTGCTAGTGTTAAATCCGTCATTTTAATTACAGACATATTGAATTCCTGTTGGTATAACTGTTAAGTAAATTTATAAATTATCTTTTAACTACTATATGCTCTTAATTATTTTGCTTGCGCCATGGCGAGTGCTGTATCTAACATACGATTTGCAAAGCCCCATTCGTTATCGCACCAAATAAGTAATTTAACCAACCGTTTATGGCTAACCCGTGTTTGGTTACCATCAACAATACAAGAATGTGGATCGTGGTTAAAATCAATAGAAACTAATGGCTCTGTGGTATAGCCTAAAATGCCGGCCAAACCATTATTTTGTGCGCTTAATATGGCTTGGTTGATATCATCAATTGTCACGTCACTAGATAACGTTAGGCTCAAGTCCATAGCTGTTACGTTGATAGTGGGTACTCGCACCGCAATTGCTTCAAAGCGACCAGCAAACTTAGGTAAAATACGTTCAATACCGGCAGCTAATTTGGTATCGACTGGAATTATCGATTGGCTAGCCGCTCGTGTTCTACGTAAGTCTGGGTGGTATGCGTCAATAACTTGTTGGTCATGCATTGATGAATGTATGGTGGTAATCGCGCCACCTTCTACGCCAAAAGCTTTATCTAATACTTGAATAACCGGCACAACACAATTGGTTGTGCATGAGCCGTTGGAAACGACCCTTTCGTTGGCGGTTAATTGCTGATGATTAATGCCATAGATAATGGTTGCATCAAGATCATGTGAACCAGGGTGAGAAAATAAGACCTTTTTTGCACCTTGGGCGATATGCAATTGGCCATCAGTTTGATTACCAAATTTACCAGTGCAATCAATAACGATATCTACATTAAGTTGTTGCCAAGGCAGGGCGCTAATTTCGGCTTCATGGCTAAGTGCAATTTCATCGCCAGCAATAAAAAGTTTATCTTCACTTTGCTCAACCGCAAAGGCGAAGCGGCCATGTGTCGAGTCATATTTTAATAAATGAGCAATACCTTCTGGCTCGGCAAGTTCATTAATTGCCACTAAGGTAAAGTCACTTGTTCTGGCATTTTCGTATAATGCTCGAACGACATTGCGTCCAATTCTACCGAAGCCATTTATTGCGATCTTAATTGACATTATTATTTAATCTTATAGAAGGTATTTAGGCTATTTCATTGATAACAAATTTCATTTTGAAAATTGGTTGTCAATGAAATAGCCAGTTAAGTATTTCTTAACTGGCTATTAATAAGGCTTACATCAACGTTATTAACTTAAACTGTTAACAGTATTAACTACGTTTTCAACGGTAAAACCAAAGTGTTCAAACAATGCGTTACCAGGGGCTGACTCACCAAAGGTTGTCATGCCAACAACTTTACCGCCAAAACCTACGTACTTGTACCAGAAGTCAGTATGTGCTGCTTCAATAGCAACACGTTTAGTAACGTTTGCAGGTAATACAGATTCTTTATAGTCAGCATCTTGTGCATCAAAAATGTTAGTAGAAGGCATAGAAACTACACGAACATTATCGCCTAATGCTTCTGCAGCTTTTAATGCTAATGATACTTCAGAGCCAGTAGCGATAAGGATAACTTCAGGAGTACCTACGCTGTCTTTTAAGATGTAACCACCTTTAGCAATATCAGCAACCTGTGCTGCATTGCGACTAAGAGCAGGTAAACCTTGGCGTGAGAATATTAATGAAGTAGGTGCATTTTGACGTTCAACCGCATTTTTCCAAGAAACCGCAGATTCTGTAGCATCAGCTGGACGCCATGTCACCATATTTGGTGTCGTACGTAAGTTAGTTAATTGCTCGATAGGTTGATGCGTTGGACCATCTTCACCTTGACCGATTGAATCATGGGTGTAAACGAAAATGTTTTGAATGCCCATTAATGCTGACATACGTACAGCGTTACGTGCGTATTCCATAAACATCATGAATGTGGCGCCGTAGTTAATGAAACCACCGTGCAATGAAATACCATTCATAATACCGCTCATACCAAATTCACGTACACCGTAGAAGATGTAGTTACCGGCTGCGTCGTCTTGAATACCTTTTGAGCCTGACCAAAGTGTTAAGTTTGAGCCAGCTAAATCGGCAGAGCCACCTAACAATTCAGGTAATATTTTACCAAAGGTTTCAATGGTGTTTTGTGATGCTTTACGAGAAGCAACATTTTCAGCTTTTTCCTGGCATTCTAAAATGTAAGCGTTCGCTTTTTCTTCAAATTCTGCTGGTAAATCACCTTTGATAACACGACGCTCAAATTCAGCCGCTAATGCTGGGTGAGCTGCTTGGTAAGCGGCAAATTTTTCATTCCAGCTAGACTGCTCTGCGCCACCTTTTTCTTTTTGATCCCAGTCAGCATAAATGTCGCTTGGAATTTCAAAAGGAGCGTGTGACCAGTTTAATTTTTCACGTGTCGCAGCAATTTCTTCATCGCCTAATGGAGCACCGTGACAGTCATGTGTGCCTTCTTTATTAGGTGAACCAAAACCAATGATGGTTTTACAGCAAATCATTGAAGGCTTATCGGTTATAGACTTAGCTTCAGCTATTGCTGCCGCGATTGCTTCAGGGTTGTGGCCGTCAACACTAACAACATGCCAGCCGTATGCTTCAAAACGAGCAGGGGTGTTATCAGTAAACCAACCTTCAACTTCACCGTCAATTGAAATGCCGTTGTCATCCCAAAATGCAATTAGTTTGCCTAAACCTAAAGTACCCGCTAATGAACAAGCTTCATGTGAAATACCTTCCATTAAACAACCGTCACCTAAAAATACATAAGTGTTATGGTCAACAATGTTGTGACCTTCGCGGTTAAATTGCGCAGCTAATGTTTTTTCGGCAATCGCCATACCAACAGCATTAGAAACACCAGCACCTAATGGGCCTGTTGTAGTTTCTACACCAGGCGTATATCCATATTCTGGGTGCCCAGGTGTTTTTGAGTGTAACTGACGGAAGTTTTGTAATTCGTTAATTGGTAAGTCATAGCCAGTTAAGTGAAGTAGTGAATAAATCAACATTGAACCATGACCGTTAGATAAAATAAAACGATCGCGATCTGCCCAATTAGGATCTGTTGGGTTGTGCTTTAAGAAATCACGCCATAAAACTTCAGCGATATCTGCCATGCCCATTGGGGCTCCAGGGTGTCCTGATTTGGCTTTTTGCACGGCATCCATGCTTAAAACTCGAATTGCATTGGCCAGTTGTTGACGCGACGGCATAATTACTCCAGTAAGTGTAAAATTTGAAAGGATGAAATTTGCGCTTATTTTCGCCTAGAGTGCCCCTTGACTGCAAATCTTATTAGCCTTTTTCTATGATTTTTTTTCTCTTTGTTATATTTGTGGTGAACTGTTAGCGCGGTGTTGATTATATGTTAATCATCGTTTTGAGGATCGTTTGATATTTTATATTAAAAATAGCGTGAATATTATCAACTAAGTTATTGATCTAACGATTAAGATCCTTTAGTGTAGCTTGGTTGTATGTACAAATAACAAGAAAAAGATATAACCTGAAGCAGGATTAAATAATGAACAGGTCGTCGTCAAGTGGAGTTAAGCTGACTACGGTAATATGTGCAGTAGTAATATTAGCAGTATCGGCGGTGTTGAGTAACAGCTCAGCAGCAGACGACAAGGACGTTGTATTAGAACAAAAGAAAGACGAGTTAGTAAATTAATTTGTCTGTTAAATATAAACCTCGCAATTGCGGGGTTTTTTTATGTCTTTGAAAGTTATAAATAGGCAAATGATCTTTGTTAACGATCTTATGGCGTCCCCACCAGGACTCGAACCTGGAGCAGCGGCTTAGGAGGCCGCAGTTTTATTCAGTTAAACTATGAGGACATAAGTTTGAGTAATCCCAATATATCAGCAACTTAATTCAAGTTAAATAAATGGCTAATATATGTAATTACAATAATTTTACAGATTTTCTTTTACTAGTAGCGGACAGCTAAATCATTGATTTGTATATTGTCGATAATGTGCTGCTCAGTTGTTGTTGCGCGAGCACTATCGTTAGACACTTCATTTACGGTCACTTTATACGGGCTTACGTTAAAGCCTGGGTATGATTTTTTATCATCGCTGATAAAGTTTTGAAAATGTAGCAGTGAAAACTCATCACCTACTTGCACACCATGCCTTTTCCCTAAGTTAAAGGTAATATTGTTGCCGACAACGTTTACTATCCTTCCTTGTGTCGGTTGGCACATCATATTTTCATCAATATCTGTCACCATATCTTCAAGAGTTTGGCTAATTCGCATGCCATATTCACTTTGCCAAAAGTTCTGACTGGAAACATCAATTTGCTGGCGCTTGTTAAATTGCCAAGGCGCTGAGCTTTGGTATTGCTTATCTAAAACTCGTTCGCCAGTGGTACCGTCATGAATATAAACCGCAATATTAAATTGGCGCTGATACACATCGTCTTGCCAAAATTGCCATGAATTATCTTCATCGTTTGCCATGGAAATATCTTGAATTTCAGAAAATAAAATATATTGGCTATTGGTCATACTGGCTAATGACATCGACAGATTTTTTAATTGTTCCATCGCTAAACTTTGATTAAGGCGGGAAAACTCTGTTTTTGTGTTTAACGCAAGTTTTGTATCGAGATAAATGCCATTTTTTTTAATTTTATTAGCAAGCTGGTTCACTATCGTTTTATCTAATTGATAAATATTGCCAATATTGGCTTGTTCTCTATGTAGTAAGTTACTGCGTGTTAGTAGCATAGATTTTTTATAGTCAGCAGCAAAACACTTCTTTTCTTGAGGGAAAATATCTGCGCGAATTTTTACCGTAACGAGATCATCCGTATAGTTTTCACTGATCAATTCAAAAGAGTTAACACTGCCACTGGCACGAATGCTAATTTCGTCTTGAGTAAGTAGACCATTTACTACCTGTTGAACACTAGAGACTGAAGCCCCAGCAACCAATAATGCTTTCTTTAGGGCGTTTTGCATCGCTCTATTTTTCGCCGATTTACTATCGTCATTTTTTATTGTGGCGACACCTTGTGATTCATACCACTGCGCAGCACTCGTATTACTATATAAAGTAAGGCTCATTACTATTACGCTAAGTTTTAACAAGCTAAGTTTACATATTCTCTGGCAAATGGCATTTAACTGCATAGTTGTCTCATTTCAACAAGGGTCGGTAATTAGGCTTAAATATGCATGTTTTGTGCCTAATTAAAATGTTATAAAAATTGGCGCGATTTGTGCTTTAGTATTAATACGAATATTAATATGAATTTATGCATTAATTGAGGATAGCTCAATGAAGAATTGGCTGCTAGCAATACTAATACCCGCACTTGCGTCCTGCTCTATGGTGAGCGAAAAAGACGACTTTTATCGCTCTTCGTATCATGACAAACAAGAAATTGACAGTTTTGAACTGCCACGTCATGCCATAAATGATGTTGTTAAAGGTCTTGCTTATCAAATGCTTGAAAGCAGTTCTTTTGTTAATCCGAAAACGCCAATTGCTATTGCTTCGTTTGTTGATTTGAAAAACTTAGAGTCAACGAATTGGTTAGGTAATCAGCTTTCAGAAAGCTTTGTCCATGAAATGCAGCGCCATGGCTTAGTGGTTATCGATTTTAAAACAACAGGCCATATTCGAGTAACAGCTGATGGTGATTATGTATTTAGCCGCGATTGGAAAGAGTTGCCTGAACGCCAGATAATTGACTATGTTGTGACAGGCACCATGATGCAACAAGAAGAAGGTATTTTGGTGAATGCTCGAATGATAGGTATGCAATCACGCGTTGTGGTGGCTACCGCGCAATCGTTTATTCCTTCTTGGGTGGTCGGTGATGACTTTAATCGAAATGAAAATGTCAAAATGAAAGACGGCATGATCATTCGAGACAGTGCAATGTTAGTTGAAGATGCCCGCGCTGTGGCAATTCAGCAATAATTTTAGCTAATAGAATCAAGGCATAATATGAATAATTTATTGAAACGCAGTGTTATTTTATTTGGCTTATTTGTACTAACTGCCTGTACATCTTTTTATGATAAACATGTTGAGTGGCAAACAGTAAAACCAGAAAGTTTCCCTGTATTAACGGCGATAGGGCAGGCACCAATTAGTCTACAAAAGTCAAAACATAAAACTCAGAAAATGCTAATGGCAATTAATGCTTCAAAAATTGCTGCTTATGCTGAGTTGGCTGAACAAGTTTATGGGCAAACAGTTGATGGTAAAACAACCATGTCGAACTTGATTGTTGATAATCAAAAATTAAGAACATCGGTACAAGGTATCATTCGCGGTGCAAAAGTTGTTAAAAGCTACCCAGTTGGTGATACGTATACCACAGAACTAAGCTTAGACTTTAAAGATGTTTATGAAATATATGCGGCATCGTCTAATAGAAAAGAAATTAAAGATATTTCATATTACTAAGGCTAAATTTAGTTTAACAATAAAGGAAACCAGCAGTGGCTGGTTTTTTTGTGCTTAATAATAGGTGAAAGTTAAGCAGAAATGCTTGAAACAGGAGGCGCCTTTAATTTATTTACGCTTTGATACCTAGGCTGCTTAAACCGCCAGAGGTTTTGCCTTTGTTATCATAGGTCATAGATGACTTATTATGATTTTCTAGTAATGAGGTTCTCATGCGTTCAACCGATAATTGTGATTGATGAATGATCAAACCATTGACTTGGTTTTGTTTTTTACAACGCAGCAAAGTGTTTTCTATTTCAGCAAGTTCTTGGCTAAAGTTACCGGCTAACTTCTCTTGTTTAAACTCAAAACTTTGACCAATGGCATTGTCAATTTCTTGAATGGCAACAAGTAAGTTATTTTTTTCTGAAGTAATTGTGATTAAAGCGTCTGGGTTCTGTTGCTGTAAAATATCTTTTTCTGTCGTTAATAACGCCTCTAATTGCGTCAATTGCGATAATTGTTGAGAAACCAATTGTTGCGGCGTTATTTTATCAGACACTTTCTACTCCGGTGAGGTTAGCCGTTAGCCGAGATCGAACTCAAAGTTGGCAATACTTGCGGCAAGTTTTTCAGGATTAACTTTATAATCCCCTGACGCTATCGCACTTTTTAATTCGTCGATTTTCTTTTGATTTACAACAGGTGAGTCACCTGCTTTTTTCTGTAATTCACTCAACTGCTTTGCCTGCGGTGTAATGGATACTGAATCACGTGGCGCTAATTTAGCTTGTTGTGATGCATTTGCGCTTTCGGTGACTTGTTGTTTAGTCTGAACTTGCTGATCAAGTTTTTGCTTTACTTGATTAGCATTGTTCAAGTTGTTGATATTTATCGCCATTATTAAATCCTACTTACAACAGTAATTGGTTTCTAACTTTTTATCGGCAAAGCAATGGAAAACTTAAGCATTATTATAAATTAATTACCACTTGGTTAATAGCGTTAACTTGCCCACGCACAGTGCGACCAGATTTAGTATTTTTTACTGAAATAATGTCGCCTAAACTGCCATCTCGTAAGGCCGTTCCTGAAGACTTTATTTCAAAGCCTGCTGATTTCGCAATAATATTCACCGGTTGCCCTTTACAAACAAAACAAGTGTTTTTACTGGTGATAGCACTACCTTTGGAAAGGTTTCTTTTGGTGCGAGCGCCGATCACAACTTTAGTATCATCAAGTACTACACCTCTTATTTTTGCACTGTCTTTAAGAATAACTTCAATGTTTGAATTATCAAGTAAAGTGCCTTTAGTCACTCGTACTTTGGTTACTAAAACAGGGACTATAGTTTGAAGTTTAACTGGAACGTATAAATGCCATGGCTTTTCGTCAGCGCAAACAATTTTAACATTTACATTCCTACCATTATGTTTTTCAGGTATATTTGCCGTTAATGGCGATAGACAAGCTTGTAAATTAATTCTCGGATCTATTGGTGATACATCGATAAGCAGTTTTCCTTGGGCAGGAGCCTTTATTTGCTCTTGTACTTGCGATTTAATGAAGTTGTTTAAATAATCACGATCAAAGACCATGGCATTACTACTAGTCAGTAACGTGAAGTAAATAACGGTAATTTTTACTAATATCTTTAATTTACTCATAATTTTTTTGATCTGGCTGCTAGGGAATTAACAATACTCGTCTATGCTTTACTAAATAGAACTTAGTTCGATTAGCGTCAATAAATTTACGCAATCGTTTAAAAGGTATTTAAACGTTAATACTATCAAGAATTATGCCTTTGTTATATTTTCAATGGCACTTCCTAAGAGGTTTTTATGGCAGGTATATTAGACTCGGTAAATCAACGCACACAATTGGTAGGTCAAAACCGACTGGAGTTGTTGCTATTTAAGCTAATTGGTAGACAACGATTTGGTATTAACGTATTTAAAGTGCGAGAAGTTATGCCTTGTCCTAGGCTGACATTATTACCCAAGCAAGATAAGTTTATTAAGGGGGTTGCTCATATTCGTGGCCAGACGATTTCAGTTATCGATTTAAGTAAAGCAACCGGTGGTCCTGAAATTGTTCAAACTGATGATAGTTTTGTCATTATTGCTGAGTATAACCGCAGTGTGCAGGGCTTTTTGGTAAGCGGTGTTGAGCGAATTGTTACCTTAAGTTGGAAAGATATTATGCCACCGCCAGAAGGTACAGGTAAGTCGAGTTATCTAACGGCAGTAACTGAAATTGATAAAGAGATGGTTTCAATTTTAGATGTTGAAAAAATCTTAAATGAGATAAGCCCAATTTCTACTGAGCTTAGCGAAGGTGTTGCTGATGAAACTGTCGGTGAAGAAGTGGGTGACAGAGTGATTATGATTGCTGATGACTCAACCGTTGCTCGTAACCAAGTTAAAAGAGCATTAGAGCCTTTGGGTTTGAATATGTTGTTAGCCAAAAACGGCCAAGATGCCTTAACACAGTTAGAAGCAATTGCCGAAGAATGTAATACCACAATTACTGAAAAGGTAGCTTTGTTAATCTCAGATATTGAAATGCCTGAAATGGATGGCTATACCTTGACGGCAGAAATTAAACAAAATGAACGTATGAGAGATGTACCTGTTATTCTTCATACTTCATTAAGTGGTGTTTTTAATAATGCCATGGTTGAAAAAGTGGGCGCGGAAGATTTTATTCCTAAGTTTCACCCAGATGAGTTAGCAACGGCTGTGAAAAAATGGTTAAAACATGACGAAATTTCTTCGTAATTTTTTTGAACTAAATAATATAAGTGGATAATAGCTAGTGCCAACTAAGCAACTCGATGATAAAAGTTATCAACAGTTTAGAACATTTCTAGAACAGCAATGCGGTATTGTCTTGGGCGCGAGTAAGCAATACCTTGTGAAAAGTCGGTTAGCCCCATTAATGGCAAAGTTTGAAGTTGAATCTTTGTCAGATCTGGTTGCGCAAACGTTGAATCCGGTTAAGCGGCAATTAAGGGCCGCAGTTATAGATGCAATGACCACCAATGAAACCTTGTGGTTTCGAGATGAATATCCGTTTGAATTACTTAAGAAAAAGTTATTGCCTGAATTTAAGGGACAGCGTACGCCACTAAAAATTTGGTCAGCAGCTAGTTCTTCAGGGCAAGAGCCATATTCGATTGCAATGGCTATATATGAATATCAACAGAGTAACCCGGGGGCATTCCCTGGTGGCGTTCAAATAATTGGCACTGATATTTCAAACACTATGTTAGAGCACTGTAAATATGCCCATTACGATGGTTTAGCGCTTTCAAGAGGTCTATCGCCTGAGCGCAAGCGTCAATTTTTTGAAAATGGCGACAATGGCATGCTTAAAGTGAAAAGTGTGATTAAAAATATGGTGAGTTTTCGTCAATTGAACTTACTAAATAGTTATAGTTTAATGGGGCGTTTTGACTTAGTTTTTTGCCGCAATGTCTTGATTTACTTCTCTCCTGAGTTGAAAACACAAATTATTTCTCAAATTCACGGCACGTTAAATAATAACGGTTACTTGTTTTTAGGTGCTTCTGAGTCTTTATCTGGTATTAGCCAGAGCTTCAACATGAATCGATGCAATCCCGGCATTGTTTATCAGAAAAAATAATCTTATTTAACACTGGCATAAATATTGTATAGATACCTTCATTAATTTGGAGGTATTTTTATGGCTATTAGTTTTGAAAAAGCGTTCGGTATTCATCCGCAAGGTTTACAGGTTCGTGCGCAGCGCGCTGAACTTATTGCGAGTAATATTGCTAATGCTGACACACCTGGTTATAAAGCCAAAGGCATGGATTTCAAAGCCGCGTTAGCCCAAGCCTCCTCAAAACAACAAACCGGTATGACTCGTACCAACGAAAAACATTTTGATGTTCGCATGGAACTCAACAATGGCGTTGGTTACCGAGTACCTGACCAACCTGATACCGGAGATGGTAATACCGTTGATGTACAAGTGGAACGAAACTTGTATCTAGAAAATTCTATGGAATATCAAGCAAGCCTGCAATTTCTTAATGGCAAGATTAAAGGCCTGAGAAAAGCAATCACTGGAGGGCAGTAATTATGAGCCTATTTAATGTATTTTCTATTTCTGGCACAGGTATGAGCGCACAGTCTGTGCGTTTAAATACCACTGCTAGCAATATTGCTAACGCTGATAGTGTAAGTAGTAGTGTCGATGAAACCTATCGTGCACGCCACCCAGTTTTTGCCGCTGAGATGCAAAAAGCTGCCGCCGGTCAAAATGAGTCGGTTGGAGTGCAGGTACTTGGTGTTGTGGAAAGCAATAAACCTTTGAATGTTGAATATGCACCAGATCATCCAATGGCGGATGGCGAAGGCTATATTTACAAGCCTAATGTTAATGTTATTGAAGAAATGACTAACATGATATCAGCCTCACGTTCATATCAAACCAATGTGCAATTAGCTGAATCAGCGAAAAATATGCTGAATAAAACGCTAACACTTGGTCAACGCTAATTTTAAATAGGATTTTACAATGGAAACCATTAAAGGTACTAACCCATTAGATGGTCTGCGTTGGCAGCAAGGCAATGCAGCACCTAAGGCTGAGAAAAATCGAGGGTTGTTAACACAAGCAGATTTCTTTGCTTTATTAACGAAAGAACTTTCGCATCAGGATCCAACAAAACCTGTTGAGAATAATGAAATGATTTCGCAAATGACAGCGTTCTCGACCACTGATGGGGTTACTAAATTAAACGAAAAATTTACTGAATTTGCTTCTTCAATGTCATCAAGCCAGGCTTTACAGGCATCTTCTTTAGTTGGCAGAAGCGTTTTGGTTGATGAAAACTCGTTTAGCTTAAAGGAAGGTGAAGCTATTCAAGGTAAGTTAAAAGCAGATAAGGCAGCAAGCAACGTCAAAATATATGTGGAAAATACAGCAGGTGAGATTATTCAAACGGTACCTGTTGGGGATGTAAAAAAGGGTGAGTTCACTTTCACATGGGATGGAAAAGGTGCCGATGGCAAAGCAGCTAAAGAAGGCGCATATCGTTTTCGTATTGCCGGTCTTGTTGAAGGAAAGGCGTCTGAATTAAAAGCAATGACTTACAGGCAAGTTAATAGTGTTACTTTAGCCGGTGCAGGAGGAAGCATTTTATTGAACCTCAGTGGTGGCAATTCAATGAAGTTATCAGATGTTGTGGAAGTAGCGCAAAGCTAATTTAAAAATTATTATTAAGGTGAAATTATGTCATTTAATATCGCACTAAGTGGGTTAAACGCAGCTCAGAAGGATTTGGATGTCACATCCAATAATATTGCTAACGTTAATACTACAGGTTTTAAAGAGTCAAGGGCTGAGTTTGTTGATGTTTACGCGGCTTCTTTACTTGCTTCCGGTAATACAAAAGTGGGCGACGGTGTTTTAACTGCAGATGTAGCACAACAGTTTTCACAAGGTAGTATTAAGTTTACTAATAATGCTTTAGATTTAGCTATTACAGGTAACGGTTTTTTTGCTACGGTACCTGAGATTGATAGTTTAGAAAAATCTTATACTCGTGCTGGTGAATTTAAGTTAAATAAGGATAATTTTATTGTGAATTCACAAGGGGGACACCTCCTTGGTTTCCCTGTTAATCCTGATGGTACATCAGCATCTGTTAGTTTAAGTACAGCAAAGCCCGTGCGTATTCCTACGGCTTCAGGTGCACCTAAACAAACTGCAGAAGTTGATTTACGAATGAATTTACCTGCTGGCGCATCATATATTGCTGGCGCTCCAGCTAATTTTGATAAATCAGATACGTTAACATTTAATCATTCAACGTCGGTGACAGTATTTGATTCATTAGGTGAAAGCCATGTGATGACTTATTACTTTGTTAAACAAAATCCGGCGACGGACCCAAATAAATGGGCAATGTTCGCTGCTGTTGATGGTAAAATGGTTGACATTCAAGACCCTGCAGGTGGTAGTACCAACCCAAGAGGTGGTGCTACTAATATTGTTGGTGCGGAATTAGAGTTCAATAATGCAGGTGATTTTATTAATCAAATACCTACTCTAGCTGAGGGAGGGATTACGACTGTACCATTAGGTAATACAGTTTTATCTAATGGTGCTGATGCAGCGCAGACAATTAAAATTGATTTTAATTTAGACCCAACATCTCCTAATGCTAATGAGCCGACTCAGTTTGCTTCAAACTTTGAAGTTACTTCACTAAAACAAGATGGCTTAGCTGTAGGTCGATTGACGGGCCTAGATATTGGTAAAGACGGACTAGTTAGGGCAACCTATAGTAATGGTACCTCGTCACCATTAGCGCGTATTGCCTTGGTGAATTTTCCAAATGAGCAAGGATTAACTCAAGTAGGTAACAGTGGCTGGAAAGAAAGCATTACCTCCGGCGCTGCACTCGCAGGTGAAGCTGGCTCAGGCACATTTGGTGGGATTAACTCCTCAGCGCTTGAACAATCGAATGTTAATTTAACAACGGAATTGATTGATTTGATTTCTGCACAGCGAAATTTTCAGGCAAACTCGCGTGCATTAGAAGTAGATAACCAGCTGAACAATACGATTTTACAAATCCGTTAAACTTTATCTGTTTTATTCAAAATAAAACCAGTACTTATCATTGATACTGGTTTTTTCTTTTTTACCGCATATTTCTACCACACTTGTCTATTTAATTATCGATGTTCTATATTTTGGCATTTTAATTGCTTTATCCTTGGTTAATTGAAATCAGTTTGAGTGGAATTCATTATGGATAAGATGCTGTACATCGCCATGAGTGGCGCAAAGCAGAACATGCATGCTTTATCGGTAACTGCCAATAATCTCGCTAACGCCAAAACAACTGGCTTTAAGGCTGATTTAGCTAATGCTCGATCCATGCAAGCATTTGGCGAAGGTATGCCGACCCGCGTATTTTCTATGACAGAACGTTCAGGCCAAAACTTTGACAGTGGTGCTTTTCTCACCACAGGGCGTGATCTTGATCTTGCTATTCAAGGCCAAGGTTGGTTAGCTGTGCAAACTAAAGATGGTAGCGAGGCATATACGCGCAATGGTCAATTAAAGCTTAATAATAATGGTGCCTTGGAAACATCAGGCGGTGATTTAGTCATTGGTGAAACAGGTCCTATCTTTTTACCCTTGCCCGTTAGCAACATAGATGTTGCTAGTGATGGAACTATTATGATTCAGCCTGAAGGTGCACCTAGCTCGGTGCAAGAAGAAGTTGGCCGTATTAAGTTTGTTAATCCCGATAACCGCTTTATTGAAAAAGGCAATGACGGTTTATTCCGTCGTAAGGATGGTAATAATGAACCGGCTGATGTCACAGTAAAAGTCGCAAGTGGCGCTATCGAATCTAGTAACGTAAACCCTATTGGTGAAATGACCGATATGATCGCACTGCAACGTCAATTTGAAATGCAGTTAAAAATGATGAAAACCGCAGAGGAAGTTGACTCAAGTGCTTCTTCACTATTACGGGCATTCTAATTAAATTTTCTCGAGGTGATGTATGAACCCAGCATTATGGATCAGTAAAACAGGCTTAGATGCTCAAACAAAAGACATTTCGGTTATTTCAAATAACTTGGCAAATGCCAGCACTGTTGGATTTAAGAAAAGTAGAGCTGTTTTCGAAGATTTACTTTATCAAAACATTAATCAGCCAGGCGGGCGTTCAGCCCAAGATACAGAGATGCCCTCTGGTTTAATGCTAGGCGCCGGAACTAAGGTCGTTGCAACACAGAAAATTCATACTCAAGGAGATATGCTTAATACTGGAAATGCACTTGATTTGATGATTCAAGGTGAAGGCTTTTTTGAAATATCAATGCCAGATGGTTCATCTGCGTACTCTCGTAATGGTCAATTTACGCTTGATGAGGAAGGTAACATGGTGACGCCTGGTTCTGGCTATTTATTAGAGCCGCAAATTACCATTCCACAAGATGCACGTACGATTACAATATCACAAGATGGTGAAGTATCCGTTACATTGCAGGGACAAGCTGCCCCCGCTGTTGTTGGTCAAATCAATACTGTTAATTTTGTTAACCCAACAGGCTTAGAACCCGCGGGACAAAACTTATACTTAGAAACTGCAGTAAGTGGTAATCCGCAACAAGGTGCACCGGGAGTAGCAGGTTTTGGCAAGCTTGTTCAAAATGCGTTGGAAACTTCCAATGTAAATACTACGGAAGAATTAGTTAATTTAATTGAAAGCCAACGCGTTTATGAAATGAATTCAAAAGTTATTTCAGCTGTTGACCAAATGCTTAGTTATATTAATCAACAGCTATAAGGTTTAAGGGGCAGATGATGAAAAGACAAAGTACTTCGCTAAAAATAAGATGCTTAAGTGCTGGCGTTCTTGTGTTGTTGATGAGTGCTTGCGCGAGTGTGGAACAAGCAGAAACATTACCAGATGATCCCGAGTTTGCGCCAATTCTGCCTGAAATGACAGATGAGCCATTAGTACCTACAGGCTCATTGTTTAAAGTGAATTACGTTAATAATATTTATTCTGATTCAAAAGCACATCGAGTTGGCGATATTATCTCGGTTATTTTGAGTGAAAGTACTCAAGCCCAAAAAAATGCTAAAACCGAGTTGAAAAAAGAAAACAGCGCCACGTTGAACCCAATTACTGGTTTTGGCGGTACACCCGTCAATATCAAAAATAAATCAATACAGTTTGGCTATGATCAAGAGTCTGATTTTAAAGGTGACTCAAAAGCAAATCAGGGTAATAGCTTATCTGGTAATATTTCCGTCCATGTATTAAGGGTACTGCCTAATGGTAATTTGATGATTAGAGGTGAAAAATGGATGACCTTAAATAATGGCGATGAATATATTCGCTTAACAGGCATCATTCGTTCTCAAGATATCAGCTCAAACAATACCATCACATCAAGCAAAATCGCTAATGCACGCATTCAGTATGCTGGCACTGGAACGTTTGCAGATGTTCAAGAGCAAGGTTGGTTGTCGAAATTTTTCAGTAGTTCATGGTGGCCTTTATAAAGGAAAATATGATGAAAAAAATAATATTTAGCCTATGTTGTTTGACATTATTAGTAATAACTCCTGAGTCAAACGCACAACGAATTAAAGATTTAGCTGATGTTGCGGGTGTTCGCAGTAACCAGTTAATTGGTTATGGTTTAGTGGTTGGTTTACCCGGTACAGGTGAGCAAAGCCCGTTTACGGAGCAGAGCTTTAAAACCATGCTGAGTAATTTTGGTATTACTATGCCAACTAACTTAAAGCCAAAAATTAAAAACGTTGCCGCAGTGGCTGTACATGCAGAATTACCCGCTTTTTCAAAACCAGGGCAAAAAATTGATATTACGGTTTCTTCTATGGGCAGTGCGCAAAGTCTACGTGGCGGCACATTATTGCAAACTATATTAATGGGCCTGGATGGCAATGCCTATGCCGTTGCACAAGGTAGCCTAGTTGTTAGTGGTTTAGGTGCTGAAGGTTTAGATGGCTCAAAAGTTATTGCAAATACACCTACAGTAGGGCGAATTGCCAACGGCGCTATGGTTGAACGGGAAGTAATATCGCCATTTACATCTGGCGACCATATTACTTTTAATTTACACCGAGCAGACTTTACTACTGCAAAACGTTTATCAGATACCATTAATAATTTAATTGCTGGCTCTGCACGTGCTGTTGATGCAACGTCGGTAAAAGTTACTGCACCTAGAGATGCCGCTGACAGGGTTAGTTTTTTAGCTACTTTAGAAAACCTTGAGTTTGAACCAGGCTCGCCATCGGCAAAAATTATTGTTAACTCACGTACTGGCACTATTGTTATTGGCGCCGATGTACGTTTATTGCCGGCGGCAATTACTCACGGCGGCATAACGGTGACGATTAATGAAATTGAAAATGTTTCTCAACCAAATGCTTTTGCTGAAGGTGAAACCGTTGCAACCACACAGTCAATTATCGATGTAAACCAAGACGATTCTCGGATGTTTGTTTTTGATCCCGGCGTAACGTTAGATGCACTGGTACGTGCTATTAACCAAGTAGGTGCAGGCCCTGGTGATGTTATGGCGATTTTGGAAGCATTAGACCAAGCTGGTGCACTACGAGGAGACTTAGTCATTATTTAATATTGATTGAATGATGACTGATATTAAAAATGACGACACGTATTGCGGACGCACAAAACTTTTTAGACATGAATGGCTTGAACTCAATTCGACAAGATGCAAAAGCGGGTGATAAAGCCGGTAAAGAGGCGGCATTAGAGCAGGCTGCTAAACAGTTTGAAGCGATATTTATGCAAATGCTAATGAAAAGCATGCGTAAAGCGCAAGAAGTTCTGGAGTCAGACAGCCCATTTAATTCTGAATCAACTAAGTTTTATCGTGATATGCACGATCAGCAAATGTCATTGGAAATGTCGAATAACGGTTCATTAGGGTTATCTGAACTTATTGTTCGTCAACTCGGTGGAGACAGTGAAAATTACAAGCCTCATACCATTTTACGTTCAGACGGAAATTTAGATAGTCGCGGCAGTGTCCGGGTTACCCAAGGCTCTTTATTAACTAATAGAAATACTGTCAACGATCCGGCAACGACTCAAGATCAAAGAGAGGATCGTCAAACAAATGGCTCTGATCTGGTAAAAATGGTCAATCAACTACAAAGTCCAGCATTTGAAAAGCCACAAGACTTTGTTAGTGCATTAAAGGCAGATGCAAAACGTGTACAAAATAAAATTAATGTACCTTTTGAAGTTGTTATTGCTCAAGCTGCATTAGAAACCGGCTGGGGTCAGAAGATTATTAAAACTGATACGGGTAAAAGTTCTAATAACTTATTCAATATTAAGGCTGATAGTCGTTGGGCTGGCGAGAAAACACATAAAGAAACTTTAGAGTTCGAAAATGGCGCTATGGTGAAAAAGCGTGAGCCATTTAGGGTGTATGAGACGATTGGACAAAGTGTAAATGACTACTTAAATTTACTTACTAGCAGTGAGCGCTATCAAGGCGCATTAGAAAAATCTGAAAATGTGGAACAATTTCTGCTTAACCTACAAAGTGCTGGTTATGCTACCGACCCAAATTACGCGAAAAAAATAATGGGAACACTTCGGACAGTAACCGGCTTATTAAATAAATAAGTTAATCCTAGATTTCACTTTTGAAATTAAGGTTACTGTAGGAGTTTAGGTCATGTCGGTAAATTTATATCAAACTGGGGTTAGTGGTTTATTGGCTGCACAGCAACAGTTAGCAACGACAGGGCACAATATTGCCAATGTAAATACCGAAGGTTACACCCGTCAAAGAACCGAGCAAGGTTCTGCAATTGGCAATTTTAATGGTGATAATTTTATTGGCTCGGGTACATATATTCAAGATATTACCCGTATCTACGACAAATTTTCCTACAAAGAACAATTGATAAATCAAAGTGGCTTAGGTCATGCCAAATCAATCAACTTAGATCTTGATAAACTTGACAATATTTTATCGAACTCCAATAAAGCTATTGGTGATTCAATTAATAAAATGTACCTGTCTATTAATAATATTTCCGATAAGCCTAGTGATCTAGGGTTGCGTAGAATTGCACTTAGCCAAGCTAAGGTTATTGCTAGTGATTTTAATGCGTTAAATCGTAATTTGGAACAATTGGAAAAATCTACTAATGGTGAAATTGAGCAGATAGCAACAAAAATATCTGAAATATCAAAAGAACTGGCAAATATTAATGAACAAGTATTACAAAACCGTAATCTAAAGGACACTGGCAAACCTAATGACTTACTTGATAAGAGAGATCAGTTGGTTATGGAGTTAGGTAAGTATACGTCAGTAAACACTGTGCGAGATGATCATGGTGTAATGACGGTAATGATTGGCAATGGCACAACGTTAGTTGCAGGTGTTACTGCATTAACGGTAAGTGTCAAAGTTGGAGATCCAGACGCAACAAAAACACAATTGCAGCTCAATAGTGCTGTAAGTAAAGTTTCAATTGATGGCGCTAAGCTTGGTGGTGCTATTGCTGCAAAGTTTGAGTTTCGAGACGAACATTTATCGAAAGCAGCTGCTGAGCTGAATCGACTTTCTTTGGCAATATCAGACACCTTGAATCAAGCTCAATCTAAAGGCCTAGATTTAAATGGTAAACAAGGCAACAATATTTTTAGCGATATTAATACCACTACTCTGATGAATTCTAGGGTGTTGCCGTTAACAAAAAATACTGGTGGTTTAGTCGCTAGTGTCAAAGTTACTGATGTTTCTAAGCTGTCTACTGATGAGTTTACTGTCGAATATGATGGTACTGATTATATTATGACGAAAAAGAGTGATGGCAGCACTACAAACTTAGGTGCGCCGGGGAGTGGTGCTTATACAACACCATTTGGCTTTGAATTTAATGAAGTTTCAGGTACACCTAATGCAGGTGATACTTTCTCGCTCAAGCCTACCGAAAACGCAGCTTCATTAATGCAAGTTACCCTGACTGAACCAAAGAGCTTTGCTGCAAGTTCAGCAATTTCAGCAAAAGCTAATGACGATAATGTCAGTAATGGTAAAGTCAATATTATTAATGTGACTGACCCTGAAGTCGCAAGATCGTATACCGAAGGCACAAACACAAAACTTACCGTTGATGTTTATGAAAGCTCTGCAGGCACTTTTACTTACCGTGTTTATAATGCGGCAACCCCGCCTCCAGCAGCGCCAATTGCTAATGGCACTTTTGCTGCAGGTAGTGCGGCGACTATTAATATGCCACCATCGCCATCGCCAACAGCATTTCAAATTGAAATAGGTGGCACACCTAAAGGTGAAGGAGCTCTTGCTCGAGAAAAATTTACTATTTCAGATGTTTTTGGCGCAGGTAATGGAAGCAATGCTACAGCATTAGCATTGACACAAGAAAAACAAATTGTAGATGGTAAACAAACGTTTAGTCAAACGTTGGCTGTTTCATCGTCAGAAGTTGGCTCAAATGCAAAGTCTGCAGAAGTTTCCGAGAATACAGCCCAAGCTTTATTTACTCAGGCTTTTAATCGTAATCAATCAAAATCAGGCGTAAATCTCGATGAAGAAGCGGCCAATATGCTGAAATTTCAACAGGCATATCAAGCATCATCAAAAATTATCTCTATAGCAAATACTATTTTCGATACATTGCTATCGGTGGCTAGATAGGAATCATTATGCGAGTTTCAACTTCACAATTTTATATTCAAAATGCTCTGCAGTTGTCTAATAAGCAAGCTGGTGTACAAGAGCAAGTGAATTACATCTCTAGTGGTAAACGAGTATTAACAGCTAAAGATGATGCAGTATCATATAGCACTTTAGCTGGGTATAAAAATGATTTAGCCAGTATTGAAAAGTACCAGCGTAATATCACCCAAGCTCAGAACCACAATAGCTTAGTGGAAACTTCAATGAAAAATGTTGAAGGGATCATGAACCAGCTAAAAGATTTAATGCTACAAGCAAATAATGGTGCTCGCTCAAAAGATGATTTAGCATCTATCGCTCAGCAAGCCAATCATAGTCTACAGCAAATATTGGATATTGCTAACACTCAAGATGAGTCGGGTGGCTATGTTTTTTCGGGGTTTCAAACCGAAAAGGCGCCCTTTGTTTTGCAAGCAGATAACTCTGTGAGTTATCGTGGCGATCAAGGCTCGAGAGAAATTCAAATTGCTAAAAATGTAATGATTGAGACAAATCAGGCAGGCGATCATGTGTTTGAAAAGGTGACTAATGCAATAGGCGATTTTTCACCAACATATACTAGTAATACATCAGGCATTGCTGTTGAACGAGCAGTAATAACAAATCGAGCGAGTCATAACCCTGTGACCCCAGCACCTAATTACACATTTAATTTTACTAGCGCCACAGCGCTTACGATAACTGATGGTGGTGGTGCTGTTATTCAAAATATTACTGGCTATACGCCAGGGCAAACTATTGCCTTTAATGGAATTGAAGTGCAATTAGACGGCAAGCCATTGCCGGGCGATAATTTTTCTCTTGCTCCTGATAAAAATGTCAGTGTTTTTGAAACTTTAAAATCAGCCATTGATTGGATAAAGAATAAAACCACTGAAGGCAGTGATGTTCCGCAAGAGCAAGTTGACTTTAACCGTATTCTTAAACAGCTAAACGGTTCAATGAACCATCTAACGGCACGACGTGCTGAAGCGGGTATTAATTTACAAACAATTGAGCGTCAAAAAGACAACCATCTCGATACTCAACTTTATTTGAACTCAGGCAAAGCATCAATTGAAGATTTAAATTTTGCTAAAGCCATTTCCACATTTGAACAGTCAAAAATTGCACTGCAAGCGGCACAGCAGACTTTTAAGCAAGTGCAAGGTTTATCATTATTTAATTATATATAGTTATATAGTTGGCATAAATAATGCTTTTTCTTATAGGAAGACGTAAAACTGGCAGTCTAAGGGGATACCTCAGTAAAGCCAAATATGGCTGTTAAGGCCGGTAAAGTCCATATGTGTTGCGCAAATATTTTGTTTATTGCGAGTGGGCTGAAATAAAAAATAGCGTTAGCAATGTGCTCGAAGATACGAACGCTACTAGCGTAAAGATCAATGTAAAGATAATAGAAATTACTAGGAGTCTATCATGGCCTTATCCGTTGTAACAAACACCGCATCGTTAAATGCTCAACGTAACCTAACAAAATCTGGTGCAGGATTAGCAACTGCTATGCAACGATTATCATCAGGTATGCGTATTAATAGTGCAAAAGATGATGCGGCAGGTCTACAAATATCAAACAGATTAACTTCTCAAATTAACGGTTTAGGTGTTGCTCAACGTAATGCTAATGATGGCATTTCGATGGCACAAACTGCTGAGGGTGCAATGCAAGAGTCAACCAGTATTCTACAACGTATGCGAGACTTAGCACTGCAATCAGCAAACGGTTCAAACTCTTCATCTGATCGTGAAGCACTGCAAAAAGAAGTTGCTCAGCTGCAAACCGAATTAACACGTATTGCAAATACCACATCATTTGGTGATCAAAAGTTACTTGATGGCACTTTCGGTACTAAATCATTCCAAGTCGGCGCGAATGCCAATGAGACAATTGCAGTTTCATTAAGCAGTATTAAAGCATCTGATATTGGTGAAAACGCCCGTACTTTAGCGGGGGCAACGGGCGATGCTTTAGGTTTAGGTGCAGCTAAAGCAGCTGCGGCTACATCAGGCGCTAACGCGGTAACTGCGGCTAACGCAGCAATTAGTATTAACGGTACAGCTGTTACTGGCATTAGTAATGGTGATTCAGCAGCCGATTTTGAAAAGAATATTAACTCTTTAACTTCAACAACCGGTGTTCGGGCTGATGCGCGTACAGAAGCCACTATTTCAAATGTAGGCACTGGTTCAATTTCTTTCGATTTAAATGGTACTACGGTATCCGCTAGTACAGCCAACGCGAATGATCTTGTTGAATTAACAGCTGCCATTAACGCAAAAACGGGTGATACGGGGATTCTTGCACAGAACAACGGTGCTACAATTACACTGACTGATGAGTCAGGCAAAGATATTACCATGCAAGATGTTAGTGCAAACCTTTCAGTTAAAGGCTCAAATCAAACAACTGCAATTAACTTAGTTGCGGGTGGTACTGCTGATTCAACTGCAATTGCAGGTACAGTGAAGCTAAACTCTTCTGAAACTTTTGCGGTAACAGCTGGTGGTGCTGAAATTGGTGGCGCTGGTACCTCGGCACTAGATAAAGTTTCACTGGTTGATATTAATACCCAAAAAGGTGCACAAAATGCCTTAGACGTTATTGATGGCGCGCTAGGGCAAATTGACTCGCAGCGAGCATCATTAGGTGCGGTGCAAAACCGGTTTTCACATACCATTAGCAATTTAGCGAATATCAGTGAAAATGTTTCGGCGTCACGGAGCCGAATCCAAGATACTGACTTTGCTGTGGAAACAGCTAATATGACGAAGAATCAAATTCTACAGCAAGCAGGTACATCAATATTATCGCAGGCTAATCAAATACCACAAGCAGCCATTAGTTTGATTGGTGGTTAATAGCTAGCGCTAGATTTTGAAAAGGCTGGATTTTATTTCAGCCTTTTTTTTAAGTTTCATTATTGTATTTAAATAGCAAAAATGCGTAAAGGAATTAGCAATAAGGTAGGCATATGAATATTAAAAATATTTTACAAAGAGCAGAGGCTTTATACCAGCAAAGCAATTTTGTTGAATCTATTGAGCTATGCCAGAAATTAATTGCTAAAAAACCTAAGCTTGTGCAACCTAGGCAAATTCTAGCCGTAAATTACTTAGGTTTAAACCAATTGGAGCAAGCAGTTAATGAGTTTGAGTTGGCTCTTGAGCTTTCACCGAATGATGCACACCTTTTGTGTAATTTAGGTCATCTATATTTGACTAGATTAAATTTTGAGCAAGCTGTTCCTTATTTAAAAAGAGCTATTGTTCAAGATCATAAGTTAGCAGCGGCCTATGGTAATCTAGCAATTTGCCAGCAAGAGTTAGGTGATTTGAAAGCAGCTGAAGAAAATTATCGTAAAGCTATTTTACGTGATGGCAAGTCAGCTGAATATCATATGAACTTAGGATCATTACACATGGAGCTAGGTAACTTTGAGCTGGCATTAAATATGTTAATGAAAGCCTTAGAATTAGATCCTAGCTTTGGGGAAGTATATTTCAGATTGTTCAGTGTTATGCTGTATATGCATCGTTATCAAGACGCATTAGAAGTTGCTGATATTGGTTTAGTCAGTAAACAATTGTCAAATATTCAAATGTGTGAATTATTTGTTGGTAAAGCAACTTTATTTTGGTTATTTGACAATGTTGAAGAAGCACAGCAAGCCGTTCAATTGAGTGAAGGTATATACACTGATAACTCAAATTACTCTAATATCAGAAACTTAACTGTCTTCCATATTTATTTAAAACAGTTGGTAAACTTTCGACTTGCCCACCCTGATTTTTATCAGCATGAAACAGAACAACAAATATATTTTGTTTCTGAGTCTCATGGTTTTGCTCCGTCCGGTGCACGGGTTACCTATAAACAGCAAGAATATGCAATTAAATCATTATTTGTTCGTGGTACAAAAGTTTTTCATTTGACTAGTGAAAAGAGCAATAAATTTAAAGAGAGTTTGCGTCGTTTGCTTTTAGGGTTAGCGCCGCAAAGTAAAATTGTGTTGGGCTTTGGTGAAATTGATTGTCGAAATAACGAAGGTATTTTTCAGCATGTTCGTAAATCAGATGCTAATTACCAAGAGGTGATTGAGCTAATGGTTGGCAGTTACTTAACATTCCTTCAAACAGAAAATCATAGTGTTAATCATCGATTATTTATCTACGGAGTGCCAGCACCACATCCAGATGCAGTAAAACAATTGGATGAACAAGAGCAACAACTCTTTATTAATGTAATTGGTTATTTTAACTCTTCGTTAGCTCGCGCATGTCAAAAGTATGAGATGACCTTTTTAGACGTGCATGGTTTAACTAGTGATAATGGCGTTAGTAACATGCAGTACCATATTGATGGTTTCCATTTGAAGCCATCTACAATCATTGAATTATTTGCTGAGCTGTAATTTATTTACCCCATTATTAGAACTAATAACTATTAAGCGAGAAGACTTATAGTTATTGGCTTTCTTCTATTTTATTCATCGTTTTTGATTTGGTAATGACTAAAATTAAAATAAAATGAAAAAAAGATTAAAGTAATCTTTTTTGCTGCCGTTAAGTTTAGTAGAACGGGAGCTTGATGAACAATTTAAAGCCCCTGATGTACTAACTAACTAACGTATTACACCTTGTAATCAGGAGTTTAATTATGATTTCAGTAGCAACTAATGTCGCGTCATTAAATGCGCAACGTAACTTAAGCAACTCAGGCTCTTCACTTCAAACCTCAATGCAACGTTTATCATCAGGTATGCGCATTAATAGCGCGAAAGATGATGCGGCTGGTTTACAAATTTCAAATCGTCTAACATCGCAAATTAATGGTTTAGGTGTTGCTCAACGTAACGCTAATGATGGTATCTCAATGGCACAAACAGCTGAAGGTGCAATGCAAGAGTCAACAAATATTTTACAGCGTATGCGTGATTTAGCATTGCAATCAGCTAACGGCTCAAACTCAAGCTCTGATCGTGAAGCGTTGCAAAAAGAAGTTGCCCAACTTCAAACTGAATTAACACGTATTGCCGATACGACATCATTTGGTGATACACAATTACTTGACGGTTCATTCGGTAGTAAATCTTTCCAAGTAGGTGCGAATGCTAACGAAACCATTAATGTTTCATTAAAGAGTATTAAAGCATCAGATATTGGTAGTAATCAGAAAACATTGGCGGGCGCTACTGGTGATGCATTAGGTTTAGGTGCAGCGAAAGCAGCAGCTGCCACTTCAGGTGCTAACGCAGTGACAGCTGCTAACGCAGCAATTAGCATAAACGGTACTGCGGTAGCAGGCATTGCAAATGGTGACAGTGCAGCTGATTTCGAAAAAAA
Source organism: uncultured Colwellia sp. (assembly GCA_913058245.1). GTDB lineage: Bacteria > Pseudomonadota > Gammaproteobacteria > Enterobacterales > Alteromonadaceae > Cognaticolwellia. The sequence continues at coordinate 63,343 of CAJXQJ010000008.1, read as the reverse complement.
TATTAATGCTATTTCAGCAACCACTGGTGTTAAAGCTGATGCTAAAACAGAAGCAACACTCTCTGCAGTAGCTACAGGCGCGATTTCGTTTTCGTTGAATGGAACGACCGTTTCGGCAAGTACTGCTGATGCCAATGATTTGGTTGAGTTGACAGACGCTATTAACGCCGTAACTGGTGATACTGGTATTCAGGCGAAAAATGAAGGTTCAACAATTACCTTAACAGACCAATCTGGTAAAGATATTGCAATCCAAGATGTTACTGCCAATGTTTCAGTGAAAGGTTCAAGTCAAACAGCAGCAATTGCGCTTGCTGCGGGTACTACGGATTCTACCGCTGTTGCAGGTACAGTGAAATTAACATCGAATGAATCTTTCGCGCTGACAGCTGGTGGTGCAGAAATTGGTGGTACTGGTAATTCAGCGTTAAGTAAGGTATCGAGTGTTGATTTAGGTACTGCTCAAGGAGCACAGGATGCACTAGCGGTAATTGATGGTGCATTAGGGCAGATTGATTCACAGCGAGCTGATTTAGGTGCGGTTCAAAACCGTTTTAATCATACTATCAGTAACTTAGCAAATATTAGGGAAAATGTTTCAGCTTCTCGTAGTCGTATTCAAGATACAGATTTTGCTGTAGAGACTGCTAACATGACTAAGAACCAAATCTTGCAACAAGCAGGTACATCAATCTTAGCTCAGTCTAACCAACTACCACAAGCTGCACTAAGCTTGATCGGTTAGGCCTCTATATGACACTAACATAGTTTTTGATGTTAGCGCATATTAAAAAGGAAGGAGGCTTGCCCCCTTCCTTTTTGTGCTTTTATCTAATTAAGTAATGTTAGTAGTATGTTTTTTATAAAGTGCACTAATTTGATGTAGTAAAGTGAGTAAGGAGTATACAATGAGTGATGTTAACACCGCTAATACAGCAGCAACAAATGCGACTACGCAGTTAAGCTCAGAATTAACACAGGATAAAGCACCGCAAGTAAAAGCTAACAACACTGAAAATATTGAAAAAGCTGAACGACTGAGCGTTGTGGAAAAGCAACGTATAGCGCAAGATGCTAAACTTGTGGAAGAAGAGAAAGAAGCGGTAACAATAACACCACAACAACTTGAAAAAGTGGCTCAACAATTGCAAGATTTTATTGGTGAGATGAATCGAAGCTTAGAATTTTTGGTAGATAAAGACTCTGGTCGTGATGTAATTAAAGTATTAGATAAAAGTACTGGTGATTTGGTTAAGCAATATCCATCGGAAGAGGTATTAACGCTTATTTCGAAGCTTTCAGATGCAACTGGCAATTTAATTGATACAGAAATTTAAAAAGTCAGATTAGGCTTTTGTTGTATTTGTGTAAGGTAAATAATTGGTGGAACTATGATTTCATTTCAAGGTATAGGCTCAGGTGTTAAAGTTGCTGAGATCGTCGATGCGCTTGTTAAAGCAGAAAAAGCTCCTTTTGAATCAAGTTTGAATCGTCGTCAAGCATCTATAACCACTGATATTTCGGCCGTTGGAACGCTCAAAGGCGCTTTAAACAGTGTTAATGAAGCGATCGCCGATTTAGCTAGTGCTGATAAATTTTCTCAGAAATCTATCAAAGGTAATGATAGTTTTGTTGCATTAAAAAGTACAAAGAGCGCAGAAGTTGGTAATTACTCTGTAAAAGTAGACGAATTAGCAAGTGCACATAAACTTGTATCAGCCGGAGTTGGGAAAGATGATGCTGTAGGTGATGGTAAATTAACACTCTCCTCTGGCAGTAACTCCTTTGATATTGATGTTTCTGGCTCAGATAAGCTCACAGATATTCGTGACGCAATTAATAAGAGTGATGATAATAATTCAGTCACCGCAACTATTATTACGGATGATAATGGACAACACTTGGTTCTAACCAGTAAAGAAACAGGTGTCGCTAATGCGATTAAAGTGGTGGTCGATGATACTTCTGATGGAAACAATACCGACAACTCTGGTTTATCGCGCTTAGCTTATGATCCTGATAGTGCATCACCTACTTTTGCTAAGAACCTTAATGAAGTTAATGTTGCAAAAGACGCCAAAATTACTATTGATGGCACTTTAGTTGTAACAAATAGTACTAACGAATTCGTTGATGCTATTGATGGCGTTACGATTACGGCTAAAAAGATACACGATGTTAATGATGATTTAAGCAAAGCAACAATTTCTGAAAATAACAGCGCGGTTGAGTTAGGACTTGAAAAGTTCATTAAAAGCTATAACGAGTTAATTGAGTCGACAAGCAAGCTTGGAAAATCAGGAAAAGATTCGGCAGGTCCCCTTGCTGGTGATGCGATGTTGCGTGGCGTTTTGAATAAAATTCGTCAAGAGATTAGCACGCCATTTTCTAGTAAAGGTAATGAAAGGCTGACACTTACAGAAATAGGCGTACATACGGACCGATATGGTAAACTAAGTTTAGATAAAGATGATCTTGAAAAGCAATTAAAAAAAGATCCTGATGCTTTACAGAACTTTTTTGTTGGTACTGATAACAAACCAGGGTTTGCTGCGTCATTTAAGAAATTGACAGATGCTTACACCGCAAATGATGGCATTATCGAAGAAAGAATTAAAAGCAAGAAGAATCAGTTAACCAAAATTGACGATGAACGCATTGCTTTTGGTAAACGCCTTAAGAGCTTGGAAGATAGATTAAACAGGCAATTTAATGCCATGGATTCACTTGTTGCTAAATTAAAATCAACAAGTTCCTATTTAGAGCAGCAATTAAAGAACATGCCAGGTGTTGTTAAAAAGAAATAAAGCTCTATTTATGATGCTTTTAATTGCTATATGCGTACCCATTGCAAATAGATTGTGGCCATAGCGTTTATTCTCACTGTACTTTTTGTTAAATGTCACGATAGTTCCTATTGTTATAATGAGCGTAATAAGTTAGAACCATAGGGGAAAATACCCAGGTTTGATCATCGCTTGATTATGGCTGTATAGTCCAATTGATCTCCCTTGTATTATCTTTAGTTAATCTTCGGTTATTTAAACAGATGTTCGAAGCAGATTTAGTGGTATCATATCGGAAATGTCTATAATTTTTGCAGTTGTGAAACAGTACATGAGTTAGGCAAAATATTTTTATTAGTGGTCCACTATTTCAAAATTTTTGGGAGATTTATACTTTTTGGTAGGCATTAATCGCTTTTTGGTTTTTCTTAAATTTTAACACTTCCATTTTTGCTCTTTGATAAACAGAATTACTTTTTGCTGTAATAGATAGATCTAATCTATGTATTTCTTGTAAATACTTGGAACATTCCTGTAATTCTTCCTCGCTATTGAGTTCAAAAAACGAGTGCAATAAATTTTCTCTATCGCTAGACAAATTAAAAACCTCATCTGAGGTGGTTAGCTCACCTGCAATAATATCTTGCGTATCTAATAAGGTAAGTATTTTATTAGATACGCAAATAATACTTTCTAAAGTATCAAGCATTGCCTTGTTCACTAAAAGCTTACCTGCTCTTGATTTTCAACAGGAATGTTATCCCAGCCTGATTTTATTGGTATTAATATTTGAGCAACTTCATTTAGTTTTTCAATATCATTATTATTACTTGCTTCGAGTAATTGCTCTGAGCAATATTGATAAAGAGACGCAAGGTTTAATGATATTTCACCGCCCTGCTCGAAATCTAGTGATGCTTCAAGTACTCCGATAATTGAAATAGCATTTGAAAGTTCTTCCCCTTTCTTAGCGTAATCTTGTTGTACTATAGCACCTTTAGCGATGGCGATATTGTCTAGAAGTTTTTGAAAAAGCATTGCAACTAGCTTGTAAGGCGAAGCTTCTTGTGCAGTCGTTTTGTTAACCTGTTGGTATTTCTTTAATGACGCATGTGTCATAAATATCTCCAAATTCAAGACAGTAATTTAATTATACTTAATTTATAAAAATGAGCGCAATAAATTACACTAATGGTTGATTATTGATCGTGACAGCAAAGCCTTCACTTTTTGCTTTTTCATAAGCTGACACCAATACCGCATGCTGAATATTACTTGGATCTTCAACAATACCATTATTAGTTACTTCAATATTATCCCAGCCTCGGGTTACTAAGTACTCTTCAATTTGAGAAAGTTGATCTTCCAATGGCATGTCACGTGAGAACATATTGAACTCGTGTCTGTCGCCTTTTTTAAAGCTAGCATTTTCTTTCATCAGTTCGGCACTGCCGTTAATAATTAACATCGAGGGTGTCCTATTTAAATCAATTTCGATAGATAACCTTGTTAAGCTTAATTCATGCCAATTCTTAAAAAGATGCGGCGCTTAAATTTATTTAATTAAAATACAGTAAGTTAAGCGGCGCTGTTGATAGCATTAATTAAATCTATCATTACTGAAGCTTTCCCCTGTTACTTTTTTGACGTACGAAGATTCGGGGATGATTTTCCTCATTTGTATAGGAAAATATCTGCTTTATCTTCTATTATTTATACTGACAAAAAAATGACAAAGGCGTCAATTTTTTGTTGATTAATCACCTCAGCAAGTTAATATGGCAGCACTTAAAGAAATTAATGATTTATTAGGGAATTATGCAAGGGCAAAAACATATTCTAGTGGTCGATAATGATGCCGCAAGACGTCATCAAATAGAGACGGTTTTAGCGTTTGTCGGTGAACATTTTTTCGTTTTTTCTGAAGATGAAGTTGATAAGCATTTAGCTGAAATTCCAAATATTCTTACGATTATTCTAAGTGGCAATGTTTCTGCTAAGCTGCAAGACATAATTCGAGCACATCCAACTTGCCCTTTTATTTACCATGATCTTGTCGACAAAGGTGCTGTTAAAGGTTTTGCTAATATTATTGGTGAGTTAGCTATCCCGCTAAATTATGCGCAATTAACAGAACTTGTTCATAACAGCCATCAATATCACAATAAGCTACCTTCTAAGCATAAAGTTAGTGGTCCTAATCCATTATTTCGTTCTTTAGTGGGCACCAGTGAACCAATGCAACAAGTTCGATTTTTAATTGAACAGGTAGCAAGTACTGCTGCTAATGTTTTGATTTTAGGTGAGTCAGGCACAGGTAAAGAAGTAGTGGCTCGTAATATTCATAATTTATCCGATCGTAATAAATCCCCTTTTGTGCCGGTAAATTGTGGCGCTATTCCACCTGACTTACTGGAAAGTGAATTGTTTGGTCATGAAAAGGGTGCGTTTACTGGTGCCATTTCAACTCGTAAAGGTCGTTTTGAAATGGCAGAGGGCGGCACACTGTTTCTTGATGAAATTGGTGATATGCCACAACCTATGCAGGTTAAATTGTTACGTGTATTACAAGAGCGCACATTTGAGCGCGTCGGTGGTGCTAAAAGTATCAAAGCCAATGTGCGTATTGTGGCAGCAACACATCAACACTTAGAGGAAATGATCAAAACAAATCAATTCCGTGAAGATTTGTATTATCGATTAAATGTGTTTCCCATTGAAACGCCTGCTTTAAGAGAGCGTAAAGAAGATATTCCTTTATTGCTGCAAGAATTAATTTCTCGCTTTTCAGCAGAGCAAGGGCAGTCGGTTCGCTTTACCGATAAAGCGATTGAGTCACTACAAGAACACCCTTGGGCTGGTAATGTGCGAGAGTTGTCTAACTTAATTGAACGTATGATCATCATGTATGGCGAACAAGTGGTTAATGTCGGTCAGCTTCCGCTTAAGTATCGCCATTTAGATGTTGATGAGTTTCAGCCTGAATACCCAGAAGAATTACAAGAGCGGGAAGCAATTAATGAATTATTTGCTGGCTTCGATTATGAAGACGAAGATGATGAAATTAATGAAGCAAGCGAGCAAGCAATTTCTTCAGGTAATACCGTTGATATTCTTCCTGCTGACGGATTAAATTTAAAAGAATATTTAGCAGATCTTGAAGTTAATTTAATTAACCAAGCGTTAGATAAGAATGATTGGGTAGTTGCACGCTCGGCAGAGTTATTAGGTATGCGTCGTACTACCTTGGTTGAGAAAATGCGTAAGTATAGTTTACAAAAAGAAAGTTAACTCATTAGCACAACGTTAAAGTAACCGTTGTGCTAATCATTTATTTATCACAAAAAACACATAGTTTTATTCTCTTATTTTTATTTTTAGCCATTTTATTGACGAGCTGTTTTTCGATAAAATTCTTAGTTTAATTACTGTATTTACAGGGTTTTATTGTTTGGCATAATTAATGCTTTATTTGAGTGTTACTCTTTACTCAGGTGAAATATTATGGCGCTAGGCTTTTCGACATCACACAACTCTTCTACGGCCAACTCTGTGCTGAATAGAGCCTTCACATCTTTGAATGATGTTGATGTGCATAAAGAAAAAAAACAGCGTTTAGAACAAGAGAACTTCCCGGGTGAACTAGCCTATTTACGCCAGCAAAACCAACAAACACAACAAGTTATCGATGTTATGCCAACAGGGATGATAATCCTTGACGGTAACGGCGTAGTGGTCAAACTAAATAATATGGCGCAACAGCTGCTTGATGAACCTATATTAGGGCAAGCGTGGTTTGATGTGATAAAGCGCTCATTTAAACCACGAGCCGATGATTGGCATGAAGTTTCTCTAAATGATGGCCGCCGAGTCAAATTAGAAATTACTGCGCTGGGGGATCAACCCGGCCAATTAATCATGATAACCGATTTAACAGAAACGCGTTTATTACAAGATAAATTAGGCCAGCTACAGCGCTTGTCATCATTGGGTCGTATGGTTTCTAAACTTGCCCATCAAATTCGAACACCACTGTCTGCGGCCATGCTTTATGGTGCAAACTTAAGTAATAAAAAGCTAACGGATACAGCTCGTGAAAACTTTCAAAACAAATTAGTATCGCGCTTACAAGATTTAGAACAACAGGTGAACGACATGCTTTTGTTCGCCAAAAGTGGTCAACAGGCCGTTGTTGAACCTGTGAATGTTAATCATTTAATTGAGCAAGCTTCGCAAGCTATTGAGCCTCAAACCCTAAAAGCTGGCGCAACAGTAAATTTATATCCGTGCAAACAAGACTGTGAAGTACTCGGTAATGTCAGTGCGCTATCTGGGGCCATTCAAAATTTAATTCACAACAGTATTGAAGTTATTAAGTCGAATGCGGTTATCGATATTAGTGCATATTGCCAAGATGAATATGTCTATATTAGTGTTCGTGACAATGGCCAAGGTATTAGTGCTGAACTTGCCGATAAAATATTTGAACCTTTTTATACCTCAAGAAGTCAAGGCACAGGCCTAGGGTTAGCTGTTGTTAAATCAGTTGCCAATGCTCACCAGGGGGAAGTGCGGTTACTGAGTCAACCTGGAGAGGGAGCCCATTTTTGTCTGAAAATTCCTAAATTGATCAGTAGTCAATCTGAGCTGGATTCTGGTACAGCAGAACAATCATCAACTCGTGTCGAAGGAGTAAAGTAATGAGTTCAAGTAAAATTATGGTCGTTGAAGACGATGCTGGCTTACGTGAAGCACTTGTTGACACCTTGTTACTTGCCGGTTATCAATGTGTTCCGGTAGAGTCAGGCGAAGCCGCATTAATTACCCTTAAATCTCAAGCCGTAGACTTAGTGGTAAGTGATGTGCAAATGGGGGGGATGTCAGGTTTGTCGTTGTTAAAAAGTATCCGTAATAATTATCCAAAATTACCCGTTTTGATTATGACTGCTTATGGCACTATTGATGATGCAGTGCAGGCGATTAAAGACGGTGCCTGCAATTATATGGCAAAACCATTTGCACCTGAAGTACTGCTGAATATGGTCAATCAATATGTACCGCTGCAACTTCAAGATGAATGTGAGCCAGTCGCAGCTGATAAAGCCAGTGTTGAATTGCTGACATTAGCTAAAAAAGTCGCGAATACAGAAGCATCAGTGATGGTACTTGGCCCAAGTGGCTCAGGTAAAGAAGTGCTAGCGCAGCATATCCATAAGAATTCTCCACGAAGTCAGTCACCATTTGTTGCTATTAATTGTGCTGCCATTCCTGAGAATATGTTGGAAGCAACATTATTTGGCTATGAAAAAGGTGCATTTACTGGTGCGATTCAGGCTTGTCCAGGTAAGTTTGAACAAGCTCAAGGCGGCACTATTTTGCTTGATGAAATAACCGAGATGGATTTAGGTCTACAAGCTAAAATTCTGCGAGTATTGCAAGAGCGTGAAGTAGAGCGTCTTGGTGGACGTAAAACCATCAATTTAGATGTACGCGTAATCGCGACGAGTAATAGAGATTTAAAAGAAGCGGTTAGCGAAGGCGTATTTCGCGAAGATTTATATTATCGCTTGAATGTGTTCCCGTTAACTTGGTTGCCATTAAATCAGCGACGGGACGATATTATCCCATTGGCGCAACATTTAATCGCCCGTATATGCCAAAAAGATGGCAATGTAATTCCTGAATTAACCACTGCAGCCCGAAGTAAATTATTCGCTTACGATTGGCCAGGTAATGTTCGGGAGCTAGATAACGTAGTACAAAGGGCGCTTATTTTACAAAGTGATAAATGTATCGATGCTGGTGATCTACTTATTGATAATTTTGAGCCACCAACAGCCCAAGATATTTCAATGCCAAGTGCCAAAGATGACAAATTAGGCAGTGAGTTAAAATTACAAGAACACCAAATTATTCTTGATACCTTGCATGCCTGCCAAGGTAGTCGAAAAGATGTTGCCGAACGTCTAGGAATAAGTCCTCGTACATTACGCTATAAAATTGCGCGTATGCGAGATAGTGGTATTCAAATACCAGTGTAAGCTGCGTTTTTTTATAAAAAGTGCTTCATTAAAGGGGTACTAAGTTAAGAACTTTGCTGCTGTTATTTAGTAAAACTGAAATATTGTAAAAACGACTGCTATAGCGGTTGTTTTTATGATCTTTATTGAAAGTGAATTCAATTAGACTGCTTCCAAAGGTGAATGTTTTTCGAGCACTCTTGCTACCAATACAGCGTTAAGCATTATTAAAAACCTACCTGCCAATTTTCTCCTATAACACCACGCTAAACTGGTTGATTAAATGACAAATTCATTTATTTTTACATCAGTTTTCTATGTAACTTTCTGATATATCAGCTGAATAAATAAACGGTTGTGCTTGGCACTATGCTTGCTTTATCCATAACTAATATTAAGTAACAAGAAATTGACGCAAGCGAGTTAATTATGGATATCAAAACCAATTCTTTATATGCGCAAATGCAAAGTATGTCGATGGAAGCTATGGGTAATCGCTTACCAATAGGCGAAAATGCCATGGGTACACCACCGGTAAGTAAAGCCGGAAGTGATTTCGGTAGCATGTTAAAAGACGCAGTAAATACTGTTAATGATATACAAAAAGATGCAGGCGAAAAAAAGATGGCCTTTGAACTCGGCGATCGCAATGTTACACTTGCCGACACTATGATTGCCTCGTCTAAAGCAGGCATCGCCTTTGATGCAACAGTTCAAGTTCGTAATAAGTTTGTTGAAGCTTACAAAGAAATTATGAGTATGCCGGTATAGCAGCTCAGTTGTTAATTGAATATATAAAAACAGACGTAATGCGGAGAAAATAAGTGGCAGATTCAACAGACAACACAGGGTTAATGGTGTCAGATGGCGGCAGTGATTTAGTTGCAAATGACAGCGCAGACGGTGTCGTAGGTGAACAAAAGTCAGGACTAGCTGGCGCTATGGGCAATGTTGACTTCTTACGTCAAATTACCATAGTGATGGCATTAGCGATTTGTCTTGCCATTGCCATATTTGTCATAATGTGGGCGAACCAACCTGAATACCGAATTCTCGCAAAGCTTCCAACCGAACAATTAATTAAAACCATGGATACCCTTGATGCCAATGGTTATAAAGACGCTTATCGCCAAGAAAACAATACTATTTCTGTGCAAAGTGAAGACTACCAAGCAATCAAATTGATGCTAGCACGTGAAGGCTTAGGTGATGCTCCTTCTGAAGGCTCTGAAATCATTATGCAAGATATGGGCTTTGGTGTGAGCCAACGTCTTGAAACAGAAAGGTTAAAACATTCACGTGAGCAGCAATTAGCGCGCACAATTGAAGAACTACAATCAATTTCTCGTGCTCGTGTTTTGCTAGCCATTCCACGTGAAAACGTTTTTGCTAAACGCGCGAAAAATCCTTCAGCAACAGCTGTACTTACCATGCGAAGAGGCCGACTATTATCGGAAGAAGAAGTTGATTCTGTGGTTGATATTATTGCCTCAGCAGTGCAAGGCTTAGATCCAAACCGAGTGACAGTAACTGACCAAAATGGTCGTCTATTAAATTCAGGCTCGCAAGATTCAGTATCATCTCGTTCACGTAAAGAGTTTGAAATTGAGCAAAAACGCGAAAAAGAATATATGGATAAAATCGACTCGATTTTAATTCCAGTGGTGGGGCTAGGCAATTATACCGCGCAAGTTGATGTCGCGATGGACTTTACCAATACTGAAGAAACACAGCGTCGTTATAATCCTGATCTACCTGCATTGCGTAGTGAAATGAAAGTTGAAGATAATACCATTGGTGGTTTATTAGGGGGCATTCCAGGTGCACTAACCAATCAACCGCCACTTGAAAGCAATATTCCTGAAAATGCAACAGGTGGCGCACAGCAACAAGCAATGCCAGGTCGTAAACATACGGAATCAACACGTAATTATGAGTTAGACGAAGCCATTAGCTATACCAAGCAGCAAACCGGTGTTATTCATCGTATCAGTGTCTCAGTTGCGCTTGATTATTTGCCATCAACAACGGCTGAAGGTGAGCCAGAATCAACGCCACGCACCGTGCAAGAAATGGCAAATATTCGTCGTTTATTACAAGGCAGTATTGGTTTTGATTTACAACGTGGTGACACGCTTGAGGTTGTTACCTTACCGTTTTCTCGTGCTGAAGTAGAAGCGGTTGAAGAACTGCCATTATGGCGCGATCCTGTAATGTTCAAGTACGCGAAATTACTAGGGGCGTTAATCCTTATCGCTATCTTGTTATTCGCCGTTGTTCGCCCAATGCTGAAACGTTTAATTTACCCAGATCAAACACCAAATGACTATGGTGAAAAATCATTAGATAGCCATATTGATTTAGGTGATGAAACCATGGATATGCTAACGTCTGAGTTTGACGCAGGTGCCGTAGGTTTTGCCCCAGATGGTAGCCTACAATTACCTGATTTACATCGTGATGAAGATGTTCTAAAAGCGGTACGTGCCTTAGTGGCTAATGAGCCTGAATTATCCTCGCAAGCAGTTAAAAGTTGGTTAAACGAAGATGAGTGATGAAACACAAGAAATTGCAGAAATTCCATCAACTGGCGCGTTTGACGTCAATAAACTTGATGGTGGCGAAAAGGCGGCAATATTACTGTTAAGTCTTTCGGAAGAAGATGCTGCGCAAATATTAAAACACTTAGAGCCAAAACAGGTGCAAAAAGTGGGCACCATCATGGCAGGTATGGAAGATTTTACCCAGCAAAAAATTACTGCTGTTCATAAGCTTTTTATCGAAGAAATTCAAAACTTCTCGACAATTGGTTTCCAAAGTGAAGAATTCGTTCGTAAAGCATTAACTGCGGCACTAGGTGAAGATAAAGCCGGTAATTTAATTGATCAAATTGTCATGGGTGGTGGTGCGAAAGGTTTAGATTCATTGAAATGGATGGACTCTAAACAAGTAGCGAACATTATCCGTAATGAACATCCTCAAATCCAAACTATTGTTTTATCTTATTTAGAGCCCGAGCAATCTGCTGAAATTATGACGCAATTTGCCGATAAAGTTCGTCTTGATTTAATGATGCGTATTGCCAACTTAGAAGAAGTACAACCGGCAGCATTGCAAGAATTAAACGAGATTATGGAGAAACAGTTTGCTGGTCAAGCAGGCGCGCAAGCTGCGAAAATGGGCGGTTTAAAAGCGGCTGCAGACATCATGAATTATTTAGATACCAATGTTGAAGGTATGCTAATGGACTCTATTCGTGAGCATGATGAAGAGATGAGCCAGCAAATTCAAGATCTGATGTTTGTTTTTGAAAACCTTGCCGATGTTGACGATAGAGGTATCCAAGCGATCTTGCGAGAAGTACAACAAGATGCATTAATGAAAGCCATTAAAGGTACCGATGAAGCGTTAAAAGAAAAAATTATGGCGAATATGTCAAAACGTGCGGCTGAAATGTTGGCGGACGACCTTGAAGCCATGGGACCTGTGCGTATTAGTGAAGTAGAAGCTGCACAAAAAGAAATTTTATCTGTTGCTCGTCGACTGTCTGATTCCGGCGAAATCATGCTTGGTGGCGCTGGAGGCGGCGATGAATTCTTATAAACTGCTATTAGCAAATAATCGCTTGTTAAGTTGATACGATGAAGCCAACTGACTCAAAAAACCAATCGGATGTTATCTCAGAAGAAGTGAATGCTTGGGCGATACCTGATGTTAAGCCAAGTGTTGATGAAGACGATAGCAAAACTAACGCTATGGGTAAGTCGCGCCGCTGGCGTTATGAGCCACCTGAAGAAAGTGAAATCGCTGAACCTGTACCTCTAACGGCTGAGGAAATCGAAGAAATTCGTCAAGCAGCATTTGACGAAGGCTTTAATCAAGGTAAAGAAGACGGTTTTGCTAAAGGTTTTGATGAAGGCAAAGCTGCTGGACATCAAGAAGGTTTATTAACTGGCCATGAAGAGGGCCTTAATACTGGTTTAGCTGAAGGTAAAGAAACTAGCGATCAACAAATTGCTGCAATGCAGTCATTAATCGAGCAATTTCATCATCCACTTGCTAATGTTGAAAAAAATGTTGAAGCGCAATTACTGCAGCTTGTTGTACAGTTAACGCAAGCCGTTACCACACACGAAGCAAAAACAAACCCTGATATTTTATTATCCGCCATTAGCGCTGGTATTAAAGCTTTGCCGGGGCAAGATGCACAAACCCAAATCTTACTTAATCCGCAAGATATAAAGTTAGTGGAACAGCAATTTGGTGTTGGTCATATCGAGCAACAAGGTTGGCGATTATTAGCTGCACCACAATTACCTGTTGGCAGTTGTCAAATCGAAAACAGCACATCAAATATCGATCTTAATATTAAATCTCGCCTAAATGAGGTCTTGGAATCGTTTTTGCAAGAAGCCTTACATCAGTAAACTTTAACTAAAAGTGTCAAAAACTTTTTATGGTTGATATAACCCGCATTACCGAGCGCTTAAAAAATTGTGAGCAACTTATTCATCCACACCGTATTTCGGTGGCTGGTCGTTTAGTGCGTGTTGTGGGTTTAACACTAGAAGCGGTTGGTGTTAAAGCACATGTTGGTAGCCAATGTTTAGTGGAAACCGCACATGGTGACTTAATTGCAGAAGTGGTTGGCTTCTCTCAAGATATTACTTTCCTGATGCCAGAGCAAAGCTTGCAAGGCGTGTCACCTGGTGCGCGCGTGGTGCCATTATCAACGAAAGCGCGCCTGCCGTTATCAATGGATTTATTAGGTCGTGTTGTTGACGGTGTTGGTAAGCCTCTTGATGGTAAAGGGCCAATAAAAGCGTCAGAAAGTTATCAACGTGATAGCAAGCCTATTAATCCATTATCTCGCCGAGCGATTTCAGAGCCACTTGATGTTGGTGTTCGTTCAATTAATAGTTTCCTAACGGTTGGCATCGGTCAACGTATGGGGCTTTTTGCCGGTTCGGGTGTCGGTAAAAGTGTTTTACTTGGCATGATGACCCGTGGTACCTCAGCTGATGTGATTGTTGTTGGTTTAATAGGTGAGCGTGGCCGAGAAGTAAAAGAGTTTATTGAAGAAATTTTAGGGGAAGAAGGGCGAAAACGCTCTGTAGTTGTTGCAGCTCCTGCCGATAACTCGCCATTAATGCGGTTAAAGGGCTGTGAAACAGCAGTACAAATTAGTGAGTACTTTCGTGATCAAGGGTTAAATGTATTACTGTTAATTGATTCCGTTACCCGGTATGCCCAAGCGCAGCGTGAAATAGCTTTAGCGGTAGGTGAGCCACCTGCCACTAAAGGATATCCGCCGTCGGTATTTTCTAAATTACCACAGCTGGTTGAGCGCGCGGGTAATGGTGGCGACGGCCAAGGCTCTATTACCGCATTTTTTACCGTTTTAACTGAGGGAGATGACCTACAGGACCCAATTGCTGATGCTGCACGTGCTATTTTAGATGGCCATATTGTCCTGTCGCGAAGCTTAGCTGATTCTGGGCACTATCCTGCAGTTGATATTGAGGGCTCAATTAGTCGTGTTATGCCAATGGTAACCAGCGATGAACATCAACAACTGTCACGACAATTACGACAAGTGTATTCTTTATATCAAGAAAACAAAGATCTAATTTCTATTGGGGCTTATAGTCGTGGTACCGACCCACGTATTGATCAAGCAATTGATTTACAACCTGTCATACAGTTTTTCTTACAGCAAAAAACGCTAGAAGTTATCCCATACGATCAAAGTTTAGCGCAACTGCAAGAAATTCTAGCTGCCGCGCAAGCGCACGCACAAAATAATCAACAAGCTCAGTAACTAGCATATGCAAAAGCAAATGAAACAGTTAAATACCCTATATAAGTTTGAGCTTGATAAAGAGCAAAAAGCAGCACAAGCATTACAAAGTGCTGAGCTAGATTATCAACAAAACCAAGAGCGTTTAAAAAGTGTTAGCGATTACCGTTTAGAGTATATGCGCCGACTTAATCAACGTTCTTTAGAGGGTATCGATAGTGCGACTTATAGTCATTTTCATGCCTTTATCGCTAAGTTAGACAATGCAGCGCAACAAGTTAAAGTTGCTGCTCATCAAGCGAAAGCATTAGTAGAAACTCGAAAGAAACAGTGGTTTGAACAGCGAAAAAAAATACAGGCAGTGGAGTTATTACGGGATAAAAAGCTAGCGGCCTTAAAGCTTGTTGCTGATAAACAAGAGCAAAAAATGTTTGATGAAATAGCTACCCAGCAATTTGTTCGTCGTACGCGCTAATACTCCAGAGTATTGTTGTCAGCATTAACTTTATTATCGATTTTAATAGTGTGGAATAAATTTTGCTTGTGTATTACGTAAGTTTTTAAAGTTGTTGCAAGTTAATTTGCTTGTAAAAGATAAAGTTGCTAAAGGGTTATTATGTCTCAATTAAGTTTACTCTCTGTTGAAGTTACTAAAGCTACTGATATTCAAGGGAATAAAGGTAGTGAACAGAGTAATAAATCAGTAAAAGATACTGAGTTTTCTGATGTTATTGAGAAACACTACAAGGCCCAACAAGATAAGCCGACAGAAAAAAGCAATGCGTCAAACGGCAATCAGCCACCTCAAGCGGCAAGTGATGCAAAAGAACGTCGTGAATCTTTTAATGATATTCACAAAAAAGGTGATAATAGTAAAAAAATACCAGATGATGAACATACATTACCTGTTCCTATTTCGCCTGAAAATGAAGCAAGTGTAACTCCATCTAAAAAGTATCCTAAAGACGCTCATATTTTACCTATTGTTGATAATCCTAATAATGATCCGAGTATCATTGCAGCTGAAAAAAGTAATAAATACGCGCATATATTACCTATTGAGGAATCACCTTCATCGGCTGCGACTGTTACTGACAGTGCTAGTGACAGAGATAATAAAACGCAAGGACAAGTTACTGATGCATCAATAAATAACATTATTAGTTCAGCCACTGAAAACACCTCAAGAAATACAAATGCTGAAAGCTCGGCAACGAGTGATGATGAGGCAATCGACTTATTAAAAATGTTAAACGGTGCGCAAAAATTTATTGTTAAAACAGAGTCAGACAATGTAAAAGCGTCACATGGGGAAGTGCTACAAAAAGTTAAAAGTAATTCAGACGCTAATATTCCTGTTAAGCCAACACCTATAGTTTCTGGGCTGACCAGTGATAATGGTAAAGGCGAGCAAGCACAGATTGCAGCCGATGCTGAGCAGAGCCATAGTTCGGCTAAATTATCTGAACTTGCTGGCGCTACCAGCAAGCCTAGTGATTCAGCGGAGGTAAAAAATAATCAAGCTATACAAGGCCAGCAAATCAGTAAAGATATAGTTGAAGCGAAGCAAGGTAGCGAAAAAGCAACATTTGAGCAAAACCAACAGCAGGCTATTTTGTCTACACAGCAAAAGCCAAATACTCAGGCCACAACGCCGTTAAATACGCAACAATCAGTAGTAGAGCAAATCACCAAGCAAGGTGACGCGATACAGCAAGTCACAATGCAAACTAATAATGATGAACTTGCAGTAAGTAATGCGCAAGCAGCGGGTGATGAACAAGCTGTAAATGATGAGATGCTTGCTAAAGCAAGTACTGAAATGCCCCAGGTAGCAAACAAAAAATTAGTCAGTGAAAGTGAGGTTGGTTCAGGAGATAAAGAGCAAAAAAGTGTCACAACTAGTGAGCAATTTTTAAGAGCCGCGCCGGTAGGAACGAACGATGCAGCACCAGTTGTAAAAGCTGATGCTGCTACCGAGACAACACAAAGCCGTACTATTAATCAAAGCACGGCAAGTGTTATGGCGGCGATAACAAAAGAGCAAGGTACATCAACAGCAACAAATGCTAATCATAATCAAGCTGCTGATGACGAGGCATCGAAGAATCCCGAGAATGTTATAGAAGAAGTTGCACTCGCTAAAGCGGCAAATGATAAGAACGCTGTTGTTTCAGAAAGAAGCGCATCTATGGTTAACCAAACATTAGATGCTCAAGCTAGTCGGCCTACGCTGAGTGCTACTGAGTTGCCTATGCAACAAGAGCAAAGTTTTGAAAATACAATAAACAAATTGTCGGGTAATGCGGTGCAAAGCCAAAAATCAATTACAGCATTAAATACTGAAACTATCGCCATTTACCGCAAAGACTTTGCTAATGCGGTCAAAGACAAAGTGATGGTCATGATCAATCAAAAAATTCAACAGGTAGAAATACAACTAGATCCGCCTGAAATGGGTAATGTTCATGTTCGTGTTAACCTACAAAATGAACAAGCGGCGGTGCAGTTTATTGTTCAAAACCAGCAAGCTAAAGATGCTTTAGAGCAAAACATGGGAAAATTGCGTGATATGTTGGCAGAAAGTGGTGTAGATGTTGGTGATGCTAATATCGAACAGCGCCAACCGGGGGAGCAATCAGAAACGGCTTTTGAGGATGGCGAAAGCCGTGGAAAAAACGGTTTGTCATCAGAACAAGCAGCAGATGAAAACCTAGCGCAAACTCAGAATGTGGTCAAAGCTTCGTCAACTGGCGTTGATTACTATGCATAAATGACAAAACTCGTTGGATTCAATGCTATTCAAGGATATAGTTTAGCTATAAATATTAAAATTTTTCAGGGTATACCAGATGGCAGATGAAAATGAACTTGAATTGGATAATTCAGGTAAGAAAAAGAAGCTAATTATTATTATCGCAATTGTTGCGGTTTTAGCCATTGCTGGTGGTGCTGCAGCATTTTTTATGATGGGCGGAGAAGACGAAGAGGTTACGCAAGCAGAGCTAGATGCTGCGCTTGATACTGGCTCTACCGAAGTTGTCGAAGCGGATTCAGGTGGTAGTGCTGAGATAGGCTCTGCCTTGTATGTTCCTATGCCGAGACCGTTTCGCTTTAATGTTCCAGGTGCAGCCCGTGATCGTTTTGTAGAAATTCGTGTGCAATTATTGGTGCGCGGCGCTGACAATGAGGAAGCAGCGAAGAAACATGTGCCATTAATAGAAAGTACCTTGTTAGCAGTGTTTTCACAATCTAATGCCGATGACTTAGCAACGAGTGCAGGAAAAACCTCATTAAAACAAAAGTCGTTGTCTGAAGTACACAAAATTATGAAAGAAGTGGAAGGCAATAAAATCGTTGAGAAAGTGTTATTTACCGGCTTTGTAATGCAGTAAATAAGTGCCTAGATTAACTAAGATAAAGAGACTATCGAGTGAGTGACTTATTATCTCAAGACGAAATTGATGCGCTATTACACGGTGTTGATGATGTTGAAGAAGAAGAAGTAGTAGAAGACGTTTCCCACGCTGAGGGCACGTCTGATTATGATTTCTCTTCTCAAGATCGTATTGTTCGTGGGCGAATGCCAACGCTTGAAATGGTGAATGAACGCTTTGCTCGTCATATGCGAATTAGCCTTTTCAATATGATGCGACGTACTGCGGAAGTGTCAATTAATGGCATCCAAATGATTAAGTTTGGTGAGTACGTACATACCCTATTTGTACCAACCAGCTTAAATATGGTGCGTTTTCGTCCGTTAAAAGGTACCGCGTTAATCACCATGGAAGCGCGCTTAGTTTTCATTTTAGTAGATAACTTTTTTGGCGGTGATGGTCGTTATCATGCCAAAATTGAAGGTCGTGAATTTACGCCAACTGAACGCCGCATTGTACAAATGTTGCTGAAAATAATTTTTGAAGATTATAAAGAAGCTTGGTCACCGGTTATGGATGTGTCATTTGAATATCTTGATTCAGAAGTTAACCCGTCTATGGCAAACATTGTTAGCCCAACTGAAGTCGTAGTGATTAGTTCTTTCCATATTGAACTTGACGGTGGCGGCGGTGATTTTCATGTTGCCTTGCCTTATTCGATGTTAGAGCCAATTCGCGAATTGCTTGATGCTGGTGTGCAAAGTGATAAAGAAGACACCGACATGCGTTGGTCGAAAGCACTGCGTGATGAAATTATGGATGTTCCGGTTGAACTATCAACGAAATTTTTAGAAGTTGAATTATCCCTACAAAAAATTATGGACTTTAAAGCTGGCGATATTATTCCAATTGAAATGCCAGACCATATTACGGTGTTAATTGAAAATTTACCGTCGTTTAGAGCTAAGCTCGGTCGTAGTCGCGATAATCTGGCCTTGAAAATAGAATCGAAAATTAAGCGTCCTGAATCGGTTAAGTCTGAACTTACTATTCTGACTAAAGGCGGTAAACGCCTAGATAGTGATGCAGAGCTTCATCTTTTAGAAGATGATTTATAACGATAAAAAATTAATTCAATGTGGTGTAGAAATCGCATAACAATAGAAATTAGCGCAGAATAACTCTTGGTAATGTGGTTAATTTGACGTTACTGGTTGAACTTGAGGCAGGAAAAATGAGTACAGAAAACGAAGATGATTTAGGCATGTGGGATGAGGCGATGGATGAACAAGCTGCCGCTGAAGCTGCTGAAACCGTTGAGTTAGAAGATTTACAAGAAGATGGCGAACCAATTACGGGTGAAGAAAAACGTAAATTAGACGCTATTTTAGATATTCCTGTGACCATTTCAATGGAAGTTGGTCGTAGTCATATCAGTATTCGTAATTTATTACAGTTGAATCAGGGATCAGTTGTAGAGCTTGATCGCGTGGCTGGTGAAGCATTAGATGTTTTAGTTAATGGCACCTTGATTGCTCATGGTGAGGTAGTTGTGGTTAACGACAAATTTGGTATTCGTTTGACTGATGTTATCAGCCAAGTGGAACGTATTAAGAAGTTGAAATAAGCATTAGATGAAAAAAACGCTATTAGTTGCATTATTGCCTTGGTTCTTATCAGCCTTTGTTAGCGCTGCAGAAGTGACTGACAAATCAGCGTCTGTTGAAGTTGGCAAACATGTTACCGCCAATATGGATGCCATGAGCATGATCTTGTCATTGTTGATGGTATTGGCTGTTATTGTTGTTAGTGCGATTATTCTTAAGCGTTTTCAAAGCGTACAGCAAAGTTTTAATGGTTTGAAAATCGTCACGAGTCTACATCTTGGTGCGAAGGAAAAACTAGTAGTAGTGCAAAGTGGCGATAAACAATTGCTGTTGGGGGTTACTGCGCAGCAAATAACCTTGTTAGAAACACTTGAACAGCCGTTAGTGGTAGGGCAAGACAAACCTTTTGATTTTAGTCAGTCAATAGCAAAACTTCTCAAACAAAAAACGTTAAAAGGCTATGAGCAACAGAATGATAAATAACAATAAAAAATCATTATTATCGCCACGCAAAATCGTAGCTGTAGTCACTACAATTTTGTCGTTTTTACTGTTCAGTAGTTATAGTATGGCGGCTGATGATCTTTCTTTATCTGCTTTGAAGTTAACAACTAACCCTGATGGTTCGCAAGAGTATTCAGTAACGCTACAAATCTTGATTTTTATGACCGCGCTAAGCTTTATTCCAGCCGCGGTGATCATGATGACTTCCTTTACTCGTATTGTTGTGGTGATGGCAATACTACGACAAGCATTTGGCCTTCAACAAACGCCGTCAAATCAGGTTATCATTGGTATAACCTTATTTATGACTTTATTCATTATGACGCCAGTTTATAATGAAATTAATGACCGAGCTATTCAACCATATCTTGCTGAACAGCTAACTTCAGTTGAAGCGATTGATAAAGCAAAAGTACCGTTACGTGCGTTTATGTTAGAGCAAACGCGAATTAAAGATTTAGATACCTTGGCCAGTATGGCGGGTATTGAACAAGTGGATCAACCCACTGACTTACCAATGACCGTCATTATTCCAGCATTTGTGATCAGTGAATTAAAAACGGCCTTTCAAATTGGCTTTATGTTATTTATTCCATTTTTAATTATCGATTTGGTTGTTGCCAGTATCCTAATGGCAATGGGGATGATGATGCTCTCGCCGATGATAGTTTCGTTACCATTTAAACTTATGCTCTTTGTTTTAATTGATGGTTGGAATTTAGTGATAGGCACCATAGCAACTAGTTATGGTATGGGAGCCACGTAATGGGCCCTGAAGTATTTGTTGATATATTAAGAGATGCTTTATTTTTAGTTATCGTATTGGTGAGTGCGGTTATTGTTCCTAGCCTTATCATTGGCTTAATTGTTGCTGTGTTTCAGGCTGCAACATCTATTAACGAACAAACCTTAAGCTTTTTACCTCGTTTAATTGTTACCTTAATGGCACTGATACTTGGTGGTCATTGGTTAGTACAAAAGCTAATGGATTACGCAATTCGTTTAATTGGCAGTATTCCAAGTGTGGTAAGTTAACATGGAGTTTACCGAGTCTGTTATTAATCAGACTATGGCTGACTTTTTACTGCCGCTAGCGCGTATTTCAGCCATGGTTATGGCAATGATAGGGCTTGGCGCAAAATCAATTCCTGGTCGGGTAAAATTATTTTTCTGTTTAGCGGTTACTGCTGCCGTTATGCCAGCATTGCCGCCAACAAAAGTAGGCGATATGTTCTCCTTAGCAACAGCATTGCTTATTGGAGAGCAAATTGTTATTGGCGTGATGTTAGGTTTTGTCACTGTGATGGTTGTTAATACTTTCACTTTGGCAGGGCAAATTATTGCAATGCAAACCGGTTTAGGTTTTGCTTCTTTAGTCGACCCCGCCAGTGGTACCAGCGTGCCAGCGGTAGGCCAATTCTTTTTGATTTTGTCTACGCTATTGTTTTGGGCAATGGACGGTCATCTTGCATATTTGCAATTTGTCGTTGCAAGTTTTGACACTATCCCTATTCCAGCGAGCGACTTTTCTAGCATAAAATTTAAAGAGATTGCTGAGTGGGGCAGTTGGATGTTTGCCACCGCATTATCACTGTCGATAGCACCGTTAACGGCGATGTTGTTGATTAACTTTTCATTCGGCATTATGACCCGTGCTGCACCTCAATTGAATATTTTTGCCATTGGTTTTCCAATCACTATGTGTGCGGGTTTATTGATTATGTGGCTGACGATGGGGAATTTTTATACACACTTTGTATTGCAGTGGCAGCGGGCGCTAGATTTTAGCTGTTACTTAATTGACTGTGGGGCTACACCCTAATGGCTGAGTCAGACAGTGGTGAAAAAACCGAAGAACCGACCGCGAAAAAACTCTCTGACGCGAGAAAGAAAGGGCAAATAGCACGCTCGAAAGATCTAGGTACTATGTTTGTACTAGTCGGTAGTGCGGTGGCTATGCTAATCATGGGTAATTCTTTAGTCGCCGAGCTATCAAAAATGATGAAGCGTCTGTTTAGTTTGAATCGACGAGAAACTATGGACGTGCACGCTTTATTTCAAGTAGTGAGTGACAGTGTAAGTGCGATTATGGTGCCGTTTCTGTGGATTCATATAATTATTGTTTTTGCTGCATTTGTTGGTAATAGTTTACTTGGCGGTATGAGCTTTTCTTGGCAAGCAATGGCACCGAAGGCCAGTAAATTATCACCATTAGCAGGCTTTAAACGTATGTTTGGTGTGCAAGCATACGTTGAGTTAATTAAATCAATTTTAAAATTCTTTGTAGTGTTTATTTCTGCTTATTTATTATTAAGTGGCTTATTTGATCAAATTATTAATTTAAGTACCGAGAATATTCCGCATAATTTTGAGCATGCAGTGTCATTGCTAATGTGGATGTTTCTAGCCTTGGCATTGTCACTCGCCATTATTGTTGTCATCGATGCACCCTATCAGGTGTGGAATCATAATCGTCAATTGAAAATGACCAAGCAAGAAATTAAAGACGAAATGAAAAATTCAGATGGTAGCCCAGAAACTAAGGGGCGTATTCGACGCGCACAATATGAAATGTCGCAGCGGAGAATGATGCAAGATATTCCTGACTCAGATGTGGTGATTACTAACCCTACACATTACTCTGTAGCGCTTAAATATGATCCTGATGGTGGAGGGGCGCCAATACTAGTGGCGAAAGGTATTGATGAAATGGCGCTTCATATCCGCACCATTGCCAAGGAGCACGACATTGAGGTTATTGCTTCGCCTGCACTTGCTCGTTCTTTGTATTATACTGCCGAGCCGAATGAAGAAATTCCAGAACAACTCTTTGCTGCCGTGGCACAAATACTAGCCTTTATTTTTCAGCTAAATGCTCATAAAAAAGGCAAGGCGAAACGCCCTAAACCTGTCGCTAAAAACTTACCTATTCCTGATGATTTTCGTTACTAATTGAGCGTGTTTGCTTAAATAATGCCCATTTAAAACTTTATTGCCTAAACCTGATTTAAGCTGGTCTGATTATTGCTATTTCAAGTGATACGTCAAAATACTATCACAAGAGCTCATGCAGTTAGCGGCAACATTTAATAATTTAAAAAAGAAAAAATTTAATGTCCTCTCAGGTTTAGGTACACCATTTTTAGTGATGGCAGCCCTTGGCATGGTTATTTTACCTATGCCGGCATTCTTACTTGATATCCTCTTTTCTTTCAATATTGCCCTTTCATTAGTGGTGTTACTAATTACGGTTTATACCTTAAAACCTTTAGAATTTGGTTCTTTCCCTGCAGTTCTGCTTATCGCAACCATTTTGCGATTAGCACTAAATGTTGCTAGTACTCGAGTGGTGTTACTTGAAGGTCACCAAGGGCCTGAAGCGGCAGGTAAAGTGATTGAAGCATTTGGCTCAGTTGTTATTGGCGGTAACTATGCGGTTGGTTTAGTCGTATTTGCGATTTTAATTATCATTAACTTTGTTGTGGTAACTAAAGGTGCTGGTCGTATATCAGAAGTTACAGCACGTTTTACCCTAGATGCAATGCCAGGTAAACAAATGGCGATTGATGCGGATTTAAATGCCGGATTTATTACTGCAGATCAGGCACGCGAACGTCGTACTGAAGTCACTAGTGAAGCTGACTTTTATGGTTCGATGGACGGTGCTAGTAAGTTTGTAAAAGGTGATGCTATTGCAGGTATCTTAATTCTATTTATCAATATTGTTGGTGGCTTAGTAATTGGTATGGTGCAGCATGATTTGTCTTTTGACAGTGCTGTTGAAATTTATACGCTTCTAACCATAGGTGACGGCTTAGTTGCGCAAATTCCTGGTTTATTATTATCAGTTGGTACTGCGATTGTCGTTACTCGCCAAAATACTGCTCAAGATATGGGAGAGCAAGTTAGTAGCCAGTTAGGCCAAGAACGTTCGCTGTATATTGCGGCTGGTGTGATGTTTGTGATGGGCATTGTGCCGGGTATGCCACATGTTGCGTTTCTTATTTTTGCGGTATTAATTGCTGGCATTGCTTTTTTCGGTGCTAAATATAAAGCAGCCAAAGCTATTCAAGAAGCTGAACAGTCGCAGGCGGCTGAAGTGGAAACACAGCAACAAGAAGCAGAAGTAAAAGATTTAGGTTGGGACGATGTTAATCATGTTGATATTATCGGTCTTGAAATTGGTTATCGCTTGATCCCGCTAGTTGATAAAGCACAAGGTGGTGAGTTACTTAATCGTATTAAAGGAGTGCGTAAAAAGCTATCTCAAGAGTTTGGTTTTTTAGTACCAGCAGTACACATTCGCGATAACCTCGATTTAGACCCTAATACCTACCAAATTTCATTGATGGGAGTAACCATAGGTGAAGCAGAAATTCGTCATGATCATGAATTGGCGATTAACCCAGGGCAAGTGTTTGGCAAGCTTGACGGTATAGCAACTCAAGATCCTGCATTTGGCTTAGATGCCGTTTGGATAAAACAAGAACAACGCGAGCACGCTCAATCGCTTGGCTACACTGTAGTTGATGCCGCAACTGTGCTTGCTACCCATTTAAGTCAAATCTTAACCAACAATGCCTCACAGTTACTTGGTCATGAAGAAGTACAAAACTTATTGGATATGCTTGCTAAGAGCTATCCTAAATTAATTGAAGGTTTAATTCCCGATGTACTGACCTTGGGCACTATAGTGAAAGTGCTGCAAAACTTAATGAATGAAGGTGTGCCAGTGCGCGATATGCGCAGCATAATTCAGACCTTGGTTGAGTACGGCCCTAAGAGCCAAGACCCTGAAGTATTAACCGCAGCTGTGCGAATTACACTACGTAAATTTATCGTGCAAGAACTTGTTGGCCCAGCGGCAGAAGTCCCCGTCATAACTTTGTCACCAGAGTTGGAACAGATGTTGCACCAGTCTATGCAAATGGCTGGAGACGATGGCGCGGGTATAGAGCCAGGTTTAGCAGAAAGGTTACAGAAGTCTTTGACAGACGGGGCACAGCAGCAAGAAATGGCTGGTGATAGTCCAATATTATTAACGTCAGGAATTCTACGTTCAGTACTTGCTAAATTTGTAAAATATACCATTCCTGGCTTAAGGGTTATCTCTTATCAGGAAATTCCAGATGACAAACAGATAAAAATTGTTAGCGCTATCGGCCAGTAAAAAATACTTCAAAGTAAGCAGTAGTGAATTATAAGGAGTTGGCGGTGAAAATTAGACGTTATGTAGCAAGAGACATGAGAAGCGCACTAGCACAGATCAAAGAAGAGCTAGGAGCTGATGCAGTCATTATGTCAAATAAAAAAATTGCTGAGGGTGTCGAATTAATGGCAGCGGTTGATTACAACCAAAGTGTTAAGCCTTCTGAAACTCATTCACAACCTGAAACATCTTCACAGTCAGCGCATCGCGTTGATATTGCTGAGGATACTGTTGCATTTAATAGTGCGCCACAAACTGAAACTAAAAACGATGAAGCACCTGCTGATAGTTTAGCTGCATTGTTAAACCGTCAAGTGCAACAAAATGGCTATGATAAAGCGCCAGCAACCCGTGCCTTTGATAGCCAAATAGCAAACTCTTCTGTTACTAATAACCCGCCAGTACAGAAAAGTAACAATGCTGAACCCGAAGATATCGAGCAGCAATTTAAAGACTTTACCAACCGTTTAGAGCAATCTAATGCTGGTGATATTCATCGTGAAGGTTCTGTTGCCCCGAGCCACACTGCTACGCCAACATCTACTATGAAACAAGAATTTAGCACGCCAACCGCTGAAGATTTTCCAAACAGTGCTGTTACCAGTCGTCAAGCTCGAGGGCAAACTCAGGTTAGCAGTGCTGAATTTGAAAATATGCAAAAGGAAATGTCGTCTATTCGTCAATTACTTGAACATCAAATGTCTGGTTTGATGTGGCAAGATATGGCACAAAAAGACCCTATGCGCGCAGTATTGGTTAATCGTCTAATGGCAATGGGCTTAACAGAACAAATTGCTGATCAAGTAGCGGGTTACATTCCAGCTAATACTAATGAAGATGACGCGTGGCAGCAAGCAAAGCAAGTTATCTCACAGCAATTAAACACGACGAACAACGACATTATTCAACGTGGAGGTGTCGTATCTTTAGTGGGGCCTACCGGAGTAGGTAAAACAACCACTATCGCTAAACTGGCTGCCCGTTTTGCACAAGTTCATGGCGCTGACCAAGTAGTGTTGATATCTACAGACAGTTATCGAATTGCTGGTTTTGAGCAGCTAGCAACTTATGGTCGTATTATTGGTTGTCAGGTTAAGCTAGCAAAAGATGGTAATGAACTAGATAGTTTATTACAGCAATTTTCTCAGAAGAAACTAATCTTAATTGATACCGCAGGTATGGGACAAAGAGATATGCGTTTGAACGAGCATTTAACTACCTTAATTGCTAATGCTCGTGTTAGAATTCGTAACTACTTAGTGCTATCTGCAAATACCCAACCGCGCGTAATGCAAGAGAATGTTGAACGCTTTAAGCGAATTCCATTAGCGGGTTGTATTTATACTAAACTCGACGAAAGCTTGAGTGCTGGTGAAATAATCAGCACATCGTTACAAAACGGTTTAGCAATTGGCTATCTTACTGACGGACAAAGGGTTCCTGAAGATATTAAGGTTGCAAATGCTGAGAAATTAGTTACGCTTGCAGATAGAATGGCGATTAAGTCTCAACAGTCGTCAGCAGTTTCATGGCGAACGCCCGCAGCAACGGTTGCAGTATAGCTGTTTTGATAACGGCAGCGATGTTTTAAAGAGAAGTTACATAGATGATAGATCAAGCGAGTGGCTTAAGAAAAATGCAAGATTCTCAACAAATTAAAGTCATAGCAGTTTCCGGTGGTAAAGGTGGTGTTGGTAAAACCAACGTTTCGTTAAATACCTCTATTTCTTTAGCTAAGTTAGGCAAACGAGTGTTAGTGCTTGATGCCGATTTAGGTCTTGCTAACGTTGACGTGATGTTAGGCTTACGCGTACAACGTAATTTATCTCATGTATTATCTGGTGAATGTGAACTTGATGATATTATTATCCAAGGCCCAGGTGGCATAAATATAATTCCAGCGACATCAGGCACGCAATCTATGGTGGATTTAACACCTTCTGAGCATGCTGGGCTGATTCGTGCATTTAGTGATATGCATACGAAGTTTGACGTTTTGATTGTTGATACCGCTGCAGGTATCTCTGATATGGTGTTGAGTTTTTGCCGAGCATCACAAGACGTATTATTGGTGGTATGTGATGAACCTACCTCAATTACCGATTGTTACGCACTCATGAAGTTACTGAGTCGTGATCATGGTGTATTTAAATTTAAAGTTGTTGCCAATATGGTAAGAAGCCCGAAAGAAGGGCAGCAGCTATTTGCAAAACTTTCAAAAGTTACGGATCGATTTTTAGATGTAGCGTTAGAGCTTGTCGCGGTAATACCGTTTGATGAAAATATTCGTAGATCTGTTAGGAAACAACAAGCAATTGTTGAAGCATTTCCTGAATCGCCAGCTTCAATGGGCTTTAAAGCACTAGCTAACAACTTAATGAGTTGGCCAGTACCGCAACAACCTTCGGGTCACCTAGAGTTCTTTATCGAGCAATTGTTAGAACACTAACCAACAAAGCGAGCGAGTTAGAGTGGTTAAATTACATGCTTACAGTGTTGATAAATCTGCTTTATTAGAACAGCATACCGTCTTAGTAAAACGTATTGCTTACCATTTACTTGCTCGTCTACCTGCCA
Organism: uncultured Colwellia sp.; assembly: GCA_913058245.1. Lineage (GTDB taxonomy): Bacteria > Pseudomonadota > Gammaproteobacteria > Enterobacterales > Alteromonadaceae > Cognaticolwellia. Next base: position 35,463 of record CAJXQJ010000008.1, on the reverse strand, counting down.
GTGTTATCGTTGACGATCTTATTCAATCGGGAATGATCGGGCTTTTAGAAGCAGCAAATAATTTTGATAACAGCAAAGGGGCAAGTTTTGAAACCTTCGCTGGTATTCGAATTCGTGGCGCTATGCTAGACGAAATCCGCCGTGGCGACTGGGTGCCGCGCTCAGTTCACAAAAATAGTCGTATGATCAGTGAAGCTATAAAAAGCTTAGAAGCAGAATATGGTCGTGATGTTACGGATGCTGAAGTCTCTGAAAAACTTGAAATTTCATTAAATGACTACCATCATATGCTTAATGAAGTTAGTTCAGGTAAAATATTAGGCATAGAAGATCTTGGGGTTAGTGAAGATGCGCTTGATTTAGCTGAAAGCCATCATCAAGATGACCCATACGCTAGTATTGAACAAAGCGTCTTTAAAAAGTCTTTAGCTGAATGTATTTCTACTTTACCCGAGCGAGAAGCTTTAGTACTGTCTCTGTATTACGATGAAGAATTAAACCTTAGGGAAATAGGCCAAGTGCTTGATGTTAGTGAATCAAGGGTAAGCCAAATACATAGCCAGGCGATGCATCGTTTAAAAGCACGTATGCAATCATGGCAAAGTTAAGTAGAATAACGTTATTGTTAGAATTTTAAATGTTCTCACCGGAGGGTGCCTTGGATAAAAATATGAAAGTACTTGTTGTTGATGATTTCTCAACAATGAGACGTATAATCAAAAATTTGTTACGCGATATTGGCTTCACTAACATTTCAGAGGCTGATGATGGTAGTACCGCATTGCCTATGTTGAAAGAAGGTGATTACGATTTTGTTGTTACTGACTGGAACATGCCAGGTATGCAAGGGATTGATTTACTAAAAGCAATTAGAGCTGACGCGAAATTGTCTCATATTCCAGTGTTAATGGTGACAGCCGAAGCGAAAAAAGAGCAAATTGTCATGGCGGCACAAGCGGGTGTTAATGGTTACATTGTTAAGCCATTCACTGCAGCAACACTAAATACTAAGCTCGACAAAATTTTTGAGCGCCTTGGTTAATCAATAATTTTGCTACGCAAGGACTTCACATGACTACAAATGCAAGTGTCGATGTTTCGTTGGAACAAGCTAAATTATTGGTTGAATACCTAGAGACGGACCAGCAAGACAAAGCAAACGAATTGATTGCGGAAATTCAAAATCCAATCAACTCAGAGTTGTTTGCAGAAATAGGTAAGCTAACCCGTCAACTTCACGACTCTCTAAACAACTTTCAAGTAGACAGTCGGTTGAACGATCTCGCTACGGCTGATATACCTGATGCTAAAGAGCGACTGAATTTTGTTATTAGTCGTACAGAAGAAGCCGCTAATAAAACCATGGATGCGGTGGAGTCTATTTTTCCTGTCGTGGACAATATTCAGCAACAAATTAGTACAGTCAATCCAATGTGGCAGAAGCTAATGCATAACGATCTCGATGTTGGTGAATTTAAAGCATTATGTCGTGATATTGACACTTTGCTTAAAACCACGGAGAAAGAAACTGGCCATATGCATAGTTTGATGACTGACGTATTAATGGCACAAGACTTCCAAGATTTGACTGGGCAAGTTATACGCAAAGTTATTGATTTAGTGCATGAAGTTGAAGAAAGTTTAATTAATATGCTAACGGCTTTTGGTATCTCATCGGAAGAAGCAAAAGCAGCTAGCAGACCAAGCGTAGGTGAAAACTTAGTTGAAGGCCCAATTGTAAACACTGAAAATCGCACTGATGTTGTCTCAGATCAGGATGACGTTGATGACTTATTATCAAGTTTAGGTTTCTAATAGGAGTTATTGAATGTCATTTGAACAAGATGAAGAAATTCTTCAGGATTTTTTAATCGAAGCTGGAGAAATACTTGAGAGCTTGTCGGAGCAATTAGTCGAACTTGAAAATGATCCTGATAATGCTGATTTATTAAATGCTATTTTTAGAGGTTTTCACACCGTTAAAGGCGGTGCTGGTTTTTTATCATTAACTAATTTAGTTGATGCCTGTCATGGTGCTGAAAATGTATTTGATACCTTAAGAAATAATCAGCGTGCAGTTACATCAGAATTAATGGACGTTATTTTACAGGCGCTTGATACGATCAATGAAATGTTTGCACAAGTGCAAAATCAAGAGCCACTTTCAACAGCAGATCCACAACTCCTAGCAGAATTACATCGTTTATCTGAGCCCGAAGGTAATGAAGCTGCGGCTCAAGAAATTGTAGCGGAACCTGAAGTTGAGCCTGAGCCTGCAGTTGCCGAACCGGCAGCAGGTTCAAGCGATGAAATGACAGAAGATGAGTTTGAACGCCTGTTAGATGAATTACATGGCAGTGGTGCACCTAGCGCATCATCACCTGAGCCAGTTGCACAGCCTACAACTGCAACGAATAATGTTAACAGTGATGATATTTCAGATGACGAGTTTGAGTCATTACTAGATGAATTGCATGGACAGGGCGCATTTTCTCCAGCGGTAGCAACTAATACCAATACCCCCAGCCCGCAAAGCTCATCTGATGAGATTAATGATGATGAATTTGAATCATTATTAGATGAATTACATGGCAAAGGGCAAGCGCCAAAAGCACCAGCTGCTGCTCCAGAAATAAAGCCTGCTGCGAAGCCAACACCTAAACCAAATCCTGCTGTTAAAAAAGCACCGGTTAAAGCACCAGCGGCAAGTAAACCTGCTGAAAATAAATCTGCGCCAGCTAAAGATAAAAAGGCTACACCTGTCGCATCTCAAGGTGAAACAACTGTTCGTGTTGATACCAAACGCCTAGATCAAATTATGAATATGGTTGGTGAACTTGTCTTGGTACGAAATCGCCTTACTAGCTTAGGTATGACCAAAGAAGATGAAGAACTAACCAAGGCTGTATCTAATTTAGATGCGGTAACAACTGATTTACAGGGTGCGGTAATGAAAACCCGCATGCAACCTATTAAAAAGGTCTTTGGTCGTTTTCCTCGTGTTGTTCGTGACTTGGCGCGTAGTTTAAATAAAGAAATTAAGTTAGTTTTAGAAGGTGAAGATACCGATTTAGATAAAAACTTGGTTGAGGCCTTAGCTGATCCATTGGTGCATTTAGTTCGTAACTCTGTTGATCACGGTATTGAAGAGCCAGCTAAACGTGAAGCATCAGGCAAGCCACGTGAAGGTGTTGTTGTTCTATCTGCCTCACAAGAAGGTGATCATATCTTATTAACCATTCGTGATGATGGTGCCGGTATGAATGCAGAAAAACTGAAGGAAATCGCGATTGAACGTGGCGTGCTAGACGCAGATGCAGCCGCGCGCATGCCAGATAAAGAAGCGTTTAGCCTAATTTTCGCACCTGGATTTTCTACCAAAACTGAAATATCAGAAGTCTCTGGTCGAGGCGTTGGTATGGATGTGGTTAAAACTAAGATCACACAATTAAATGGTACTGTTAACATCGACTCTGAAATGGGGGTTGGTACTATACTTGAAATTAAAGTCCCATTAACGTTAGCCATTTTGCCGACCTTAATGGTTGTTGTCGGTAAGCAAACATTTGCCTTGCCACTTGCGGCAGTCAATGAAATTTTCCATTTGGACTTAACTTCTACCAATATTGTTGATGGTCAGCTAACGATTATTGTTCGTGAAAAAGCGATTCCATTGTTCTATTTGGATCAATGGTTAGTGCGTGATTATGTTGATAAACCACGTGATCGAGGTCATGTGGTAATCGTGCAATTAGGCAATCAACAAGTAGGCTTTGTTGTTGACAGCCTAATTGGCCAAGAAGAAGTGGTAATTAAGCCACTAGATAGATTGTTACATGGTACGCCAGGTATGGCAGGAGCAACAATTACCAGTGATGGCGGTATTGCTTTAATTATTGATGTGCCAAATATGCTTAAATATTACGCTAAAAAATCGATAGTAAATAAAAAGTTACGCTCATAAATAGGTAATACTTCATAATACGTAAAAATAGGAAAGAGATTGTAAATGTCCTTTAAAGTTTTGGTGGTTGATGACTCCAGTTTTTTTCGACGCCGAGTTACGGATATTCTCAATAAAGATCCTGATCTTGAAGTTGTTGATGTCGCGGTAAATGGTATTGATGCAGTAGAAAAGGCTATTGCCTTAAAACCTGATGTCATTACTATGGATATTGAAATGCCATTATTAAATGGCATTGATGCAGTGAAACAAATAATGGCTAAAGCACCTACAGCCATTATTATGTTTTCTTCGTTAACGCATTCTGGCGCTAAAGCAACGTTAGAAGCATTAGATGCAGGCGCATTAGACTTCTTACCGAAAAAATTTAATGAAATAGCTAAGAATACAGAAGATGCGGGTAGTTTACTCCGTCAACGCGTGGTGCAACTTGCCCGTAAAAAAGCGGGTAGGTTACCGAGAATATCAACCTTTCGCTCTCGTGCTCGAAGTGAAAAACAACCAAAAACAACGAGTGCCGCTACCCCACCTTTGAGCTCTACACAACGTGTTGAACGCCCCGTTCAAACAATTAAAAAAAGCTCTGGAAAACCTTACAAATTATTGGCGATCGGTACATCAACTGGTGGCCCTGTAGCATTACAAAAGTTACTTAGCCAACTTCCTGAAAATTTTCCATTACCCATTATTATGGTGCAACACATGCCTGCGGCATTTACGCTGGCTTTTGCTAACCGATTGAATGCATTGTGTAAAATCAATGTTAAGCAGGCTGATTCCGGTGACATTCTTAAACCAGGTTGTGCTTATTTAGCACCAGGCGGTAAACAAATGGTTATTGATGGTACAGAAAATGCACCAAAATTAAGAATATTAGAAGACGATTCAGAAAGAATTGCTTTTAAGCCAAGTGTGGATATTAGTTTTGGCTCTGCCGCGAAAGTTTTTGGTGGTAATGTTTTAGGTATTATTCTTACCGGTATGGGCGCAGATGGTCGAGATGGTTCTCGATTATTAAAAAATAAAGGTGCAACAATTTGGGCACAAGACGAGGAGTCTTGTGTAGTTTATGGTATGCCGCAAGCGGTGACCGTTGCAGGAATATCTGAACTATCTCTGGCAATTGAAAGCATTCCATCTGCAATTCTCAAGGAAATACAGCATGGATAAATTGAGTATATCAGGGCTAGTTATTGCAGTTTTGGCAATTTACTTAGGTTTTATGATTGATGGTGGCGCTGTTGTTTCGCTGCTTGAATTACCTGCATTTATTATTGTTTTTGGCGGAACTATGGGGGCTGTGATGTTGCAGTCGTCGCAAAGCCAATTCTTTCATGCCATGAGCTTATTGAAATGGATAGTGATAGCACCTAAATATGATGTTGAACAGGGGATAGAGTCGGTTGTTACTTGGGCTGAAAAAGCTCGGGAATCAGGTTTTTTATCATTAGAGCATATTGCCGAAGAAGAAAATGATTTCTTTATTAATAAAGGGTTAAACCTGCTTGTTGACGGTGTTGAAGTTGACAATTTGAGAGTTTCATTAGAGCTGGATTTAGATTTATACCGCGAACATAACCTACGCTCAGCCCATGTTTTTGAATCTATGGGAGGTTATAGTCCAACTATTGGTATTCTTGGCGCTGTCTTAGGTTTAATTCATGCCATGTCAAACCTGGCTGATCCACAATTACTTGGACAAGGTATTGCAACAGCATTCGTTGCAACCATATATGGTGTCGGATTTGCAAACCTAATTTACTTACCTATTGCAAATAAAATAAAAGCAATTGTGCACCAGCAAACTATGTATCGAGAGATGATGACCGAAGGGTTAGTTGCTATTGCTATAGCTGAGAATCCTCATGCTATTGAAAATAAACTATCGGCGTTTCGGTTAGAGCAATGAACCGGCTGCGGGCAAGGCGTCACTCGGTAGAAAACGACAACGTTGAACGTTGGTTAGTATCATACGCCGATTATATGACTTTACTGTTTGCTCTTTTTGTCGTGCTGTATGCTATGGCTATGGTCAACGAAGAGCCTTTTGAAACAGCAACAGAATCTATTGGCCGTGTTTTCCAAGCCAATGAAGAACTTCCTAAAAATCGTGGTCATGGTGATGATATTCTGCCAGTAAATAGTTCTAAAACAAATAAGCGACTATTTGGTAATGGTATCCTAGATGTTGCAGGTCCTGAATTAGTTGAAGGCGAGGTTACCTTATCGAATGTATCTGACGCACAGGTAGGCACAACGCTGACGTCGTTAGAAAAAGAACTGCATGAAGCTTTATATGAATTGGTTGAATCTGGCTACGCGCAATTGCAGGTTGATGGTGACTGGCTAGAGATAGAGCTAAATAGTGGATTATTGTTCCCCAGTGGCTCATCTTCACCTACTAATGCGGCACGCGATATTTTGGCTGTTATTTATCAGGTGATTGCCAGTACGACTAATTATATTCGTGTAAGAGGGTATACTGACAATCAGCCTATATCGACAGAAATATTTACTTCAAATTGGGAACTGTCGGTATTTAGAGCAACAGCAATATTACGAGTTTTGGAAGAGCTTACTTTAAACCCTGCTCGTATGGCTATCGAAGGTTATGGTCAATATTATCCGAATGCTGATAATGCAACAGCAACGGGAAGAGCGAAAAATAGAAGAGTGGTTATTGCAATTTCAAAGTACGGCTTAGAAAAAGCCAACTTATTAGCAACACCAACAATTTCTGTGAAAGATGTTGAGGCGATTAAACAAGTTGATACTGACGCAGGTGCTGAAGAAGAAATTCGCATTATTCGACTTGAAAATGGTGGGATTCGTATTACCACCCGAGTTGATGAAGATAGTGAAAACACTAGTAGTAACGAAACCGACAATAACTAATAGGACACTCAATTGGTAGTTTGGACAGTAGCAAATCAAAAAGGTGGAGTTGGTAAAACCACATCTACTATTTCGCTTGCCGGTTTATTAGCGGAAAAAGGTTATCGCGTGCTGTTAGTTGATACCGATCCGCATGCATCTCTAAGCTACTATTTTGGTATTGAATCTGAAGATTTAGACTTAAGTGTTTACGATTTGTTTCTGCAAGTATCAACTAAAGAGCAAATTATGCAAAGTCTGTGTCCAACGCATTATGAGAATATCGATATTTTGCCGGCAACGATGGGCTTAGCAACATTAGACCGTTCGCTGGGCAACAAAGGTGGAATGGGCTTAGTACTGAAAAAGGCAATGCAGCAAATATCAGACGAATATGATTATGTGTTAATTGATTGTCCGCCAATTCTTGGTGTGCTGATGGTTAATGCTTTAGCTGCCTGTGAACGTATCGTTGTGCCAGTTCAAACAGAGTTTTTAGCGTTGAAAGGTTTAGATCGAATGATGAAAACACTCGATATTATGCAAGGTGAGCAAGCCCAATCATTTCAATATACTATAGTGCCTACCATGTTTGATAAACGCACTAAGGCATCGTTACTAACGTATCGAAAACTGCAAGAATTATATGGCGAGGCAGTCTGGCCAGGTGTAGTTCCTATTGATACAAATTTTCGCAACGCCAGCGTTGCACAAAAAGTACCATCAGATTATGCACCAAATTCTCGTGGTATCATAGCGTATAGCAACCTACTAAAATATTTAGTACATTTAAAATCAGTGAGTAAGTAAATCAATGTCGAAGTCTTTAGCTGCCAGTAAACAATTAATGCAGACCTATTTGTCTGAGCTGCTTACCGAAGAAGCTGATGAGTCTATAACTGTGCCTGTAAAGGAAAAGCAAGCCCAGCCAATAGAACAATTACTAAATAAAGTTAGCCTACCAAGTGTTGCAAAAGAGCAAATTCCGGCAGAAAGTAGTAACGCAAAAGTTGAACGTAAAGGCCCTCAAACTAACGCAGTTAATGTCGAGCATCAGCCAAAAGCATCGGAAAAACCTACTAATAAAGTTGCTGCTGATAAAGCTATAGAATCAAATAAGATTCAAAAAGCTAAAGCTGATGAAATTTCGACACGAAAAAGTGCGGGGGGCTTTGAAAAAACGCAGCAAAAAAATTATCGACAAGGTGACTTCCAAGCAATGTTTTTTGACGTTGCAGGCTTGATGATAGCCGTACCATTAATCGAACTTGGTGGTATTCATAATAGTGATAAAACTACAGCCTTAATGGGGAAGCCCGAATGGTTTCAAGGGGTCATGTTACGCCGCGATGAAAAGATAAATGTCGTTGACACCGCACGTTGGGTGATGCCTGAGAAGTGCAACGATAAATTATTAGCAGCGTTGAAGTATCAATACGTTATTATGCTTAATAACTCTTCCTGGGGATTATCAGCAGAACACTTAGTTGATACCGTTACTTTAAAACAAGAAGATGTAAAATGGTTAGACTCACCCAGTAAACGTCCCTGGTTAGCGGGTTTAGTGAAAGATCGCATGTGCGCATTACTTGATGTTGATGCACTCATTAAGTTATTGGAAAAAGGCGTTAATATTACACAAGAATAATTGATGAATTTGAACTTGTCAGTATACTTAAGAGATAATAGTTAAGTCACCGTAAAGAAAACAAAAATTTAAAGAGGCCTGTGGTATGTCTGATGAAAGACGCAATGAAAATGTAGATACGAACGATGAAGTCGTGCAAAGGGTGACGTTTAAGCTTGATAACGAAACCTACGGCATAAATGTAATGCAGGTACAGGAAATTCTGCGTTATACTGAGATTGCTCCTGTGCCAGGAGCGCCGTCGTATGTGATGGGTATCATTAATCTTCGTGGTAATGTTGTTACCGTTATTGATACTCGCGCACGTTTTGGCATGGAAAGCGCTGAATTAACCGATAATACCCGAATCGTTATTATTGAAGCGGAAACACAAGTTATCGGTATTTTGGTTGATAGTGTTGCGGAAGTAGTTTATTTGAAAACATCAGAAATTGATGTTGCACCCAATGTTGGTAATGATGAAAGTGCCAAATATATTCAAGGCGTTTCTAATCGCGAAGGCGAGTTATTGATTCTTGTTGATTTGAATAAGCTACTATCTGATGCTGAATGGGATGAGTTAAAACAGTTCTAAATTGAACATAAAAAGCCTGTAATTTACAGGCTTTTTAAATGAATTGTGCTCAATATCGTTATGGAAAATATCTCTGCAAATGTGATCAGTTTAGTCGCCTTCTTTTTAGTCATGCTGGTGGCATTACTTTTATTGGCACTAAAAAACAGATTGTCGGCACAAGTGACAGAGTTGACTAAAGTGACTCAGAGTCAAGCTGTTATGCTGCTAGAATTACAAACCTTATTGGCACAAATGCAGACCCAAGCGAATGAAAATCAACAATACTGTCAAGAGTCGCAACGGGAAAATGAGCAAGTCTCTAAGCAACTAGAGCATCGCATTAAATCCAGCCAAGAACAATTCGCTGTGCAGCTACAAACTGTTGAACAATTATTACACCAGCAACCCGAAGACAAGTTGTATTCTCGTGCTCAAAAGTTAGTAGAGCTTGGCGCTGATATTGAAGAGATAATGCGGGAATGTGATATTCCTCGACCGGAAGCTGAAATGCTAATGGCTGTGCATCGACAACAAACCTCTAAAAGCTAATTATTGCACATTCATTTGTACTTCAATGCGATCTTATCGCTAAACGTGCCTTAACGTTGTGTTAGTAAAGCATCGACAAAAGAAATTACTAAATACTAATGTCTGCCTGATAAAGGGCGTTAAGCTTTTTCATTCTTTTTACGTTTTTTAAACAAATCTCTTAATGCTATCGCTATATTGTCCATGTTAAGCTGGCAATCTGAATATTGACTATGACTAAACTTGAATTTTGGCTGTGCAAGTATAGTGATAAGCAAGAGTTTAATCTTTATCGTTCAAGGACTTTGTAGTGAGCACAATAAGAAAAATACCGTTAAGTGGCAAAAGCATTCAAATATTAATAACGCTGATATTTACCTTATTATTGGGGGCTTGTTCTTCAACTCCTTCGTCAGATGAGTCAGCTTCCGATCCAAAAGATCCATTAGAGTCAATAAACCGACCATTTTGGACTTTTACTTGGGACTATGCAGATAAGTATGTGTTAAAACCAGCGTCTGAAGGCTATGTTGAGTATATGCCAACAGAATTACGTTCCGGTGTGCACAATATGGCGTTAAACCTAAATGAGCCATCAACTATTATCAATAACTTACTACAAGCTAAATTTACTGATGCGGCAAAATCTACCGGTCGTTTTGTATTAAATTCAACGGTAGGGTTACTTGGTTTTTTTGACCCTGCTAGTGACTTCGGTTGGAATAGAAGCCAGGAAGAATTTGGTGAAGTGCTTGGTAGCTATGGTGTTGGTGACGGACCATATCTAGTCATTCCTGCTTTGGGCCCATCATCGGTTCGTGAAGAAGTTGGTGATTTTGTTGACCGATATTACTGGCCGTTAGCAATTATTGATTTTTGGCCGAATTTAGTTCGTGCTGGTATATTAGGATTAGAGGCGAGGGCTTCATTAGCAGACCAAGAGGCAATTTTAAATGAGTCAATTGACCCTTATGAATTTGTTAAGAATGCGTATTTTCAGAATATGCAGTTCAAGGTTTATGATGGCAATCCACCGATTGAAGTCAATGAAGACGAAGAAGAAGATATTGACGCTTACTTAGAAGAGTTAGATGAAATAGAGCCTTAATATTATTAGATCTATCATTGTCTAATTTATTAAAGAAAAAAGCGAACCTAGTGTTCGCTTTTTTTGTATTGAGTAATTGCTGAATTTAAATGCTTTTGAGCAAAGTACAGCATAATTGGCCTAAGTACTATAAAGTAGGTAACAAGCACTACCGCTATGGAAATGACTATGGCAAGGCCTTGCAAATTCGCGATAAAGAGAAATGGTGGAATAAGCAATAACAGTTTTATTATATTTAGGATTAATTTTTCCGGCGCCGACAGCTTTGCTTGTGCTAATGATAATATTGCTTGTCGCTGCTGTATGTTGTACGGCAAAAGCTCTGGTATTTTGTTAGAGGAAAAGTAAATTGTCATAAATATAATCATTAGGTGTTATTTGGTGGATATAATACAAAATTGTGCTGCTGAGCGCTATCCTGCAGCTAATGCTAAATGATTATATTTTTATCAGTGAAAAATGGTTATTTTATTTTTACTTATACAAAAAAGTCCACGCTAATAATTACTTTAAAATCAAGCTTGTAAACTTTATCTCAGATTGCTAATGCTAAAACATCACGACTAATATTAGAAAATTGTTAAAACGAGTTCCGCAGCTGCCTGCAATTTGTTAGAATTGCGGCAATTTTTATCAGTAGGTGATTTTTAAATGAATGTCGTAGAAGCTAACTTTGATGCAACCGGTAAGAAATTTGCTATCGTTGTATCACGTTTTAACAGTTATGTTGTTGAAAGTTTACTTGAAGGTGCAGTAGATGCCCTTAAACGTCATGGTAATGTTGCCGACAGTGATATTACAGTAATTCGAGTGCCTGGTGCGTATGAATTACCTGTAGCAGCTAAGAAAATAGCGGCGAAAGGTGGCTACGACGGCATTATTGCCATTGGTGCGGTTATCCGAGGTGGCACACCTCATTTTGATTTTGTTGCTGGTGAATGTAATAAAGGTTTAGCGCAAGTAGCGATGGAATACACTATGCCAGTTGCATTTGGTGTTATTACCACTGATACCATTGAACAAGCTATTGACCGTGCAGGTCTTAAAGTAGGAAATAAAGGCGCAGAAGCTGCGTTAAGTGCGTTAGAAATGGTTAACGTATTAGATAAGTTATAACAGGAAATTTTTGTGAAACCATCTCCTAGAAGAAAAGCTAGAGAGTTAGCAGTACAAGCTGTTTACTCTTGGCAGTTAAGTCAAAATGACATTGCTGAAGTTGAAACTAATTTTTTAACTGACAACAGCTCTCGCCGTTTTGATATTGTCTATTTTCAACAATTGTTCCGTGGTGTTTCGGCGCAAATTGGCCCAATTGATGAAAAAATCACCCCGCATGTTGACCGTCCGCTTGATGATGTTGACCATGTTGAAAAAGCGATTTTGCGAGTTGCAGTATTTGAATTAACAGATTGTAACGATGTGCCATATAGAGTCATTATCAATGAAGCAATTGAATTGGCAAAATCGTTCGCTGCTGACGACAGTCATAAATTCGTTAATGGTGTTTTAGACAAGGTTGTTAAACTCGTTCGTCCTAACGAGTAACAAGTAAATTGGTTGTACTATGAAAGAGTTTGAACTAATCAAACGCTTCTTTACTGAGCAAGCGATTAAGCGTAAAGATGTTCTACTTGGTATTGGTGATGATTGTGCCCTTGTAACACCGGTTGAACGTCAAAATATTGCGATAACAACCGATACGCTAGTTGCGGGTGTGCATTTTCCTCATGAAACAAGTGCAAGAGCAATTGGCCATAAGTCGATAGCGGTTAATTTGTCAGATCTAGCCGCAATGGGCGCAGAGCCAACTTGGATTTCGTTGGCCGTTACAATGCCGGACGTAGACCTAGAATGGATTGAAGAGTTTTGCACCGGCGTTTTTGAATTGTGTGAATTCTACAATGTTCAGCTTATTGGTGGTGACACGACACAAGGGCCACTTAGCATTACGGTTACTGCTCAAGGTATTACTCCAATTGATAAGCATATTACGCGTTCAGGCGCCAAAGCTGGCGACTGGCTTTATGTGACCGGTGAAATAGGTGACGCTGCGTTAGCGCTGAAAGGGATATTTAACGAAGTTGAGATAGCGCCAGAATATCAAGATTCTGTACGTCATAGCTTAGATTTTCCACCACCAAGAATATTGGCAGGGCAAGCACTTCGTGAATATGCAAGCGCAGCGATAGACTTGTCTGATGGTTTGATTTCCGATTTAGAACATATTTGTCATGCCTCAAAAGTTGGTGCAAATATTGTGCTGGAAGATTTACCTATTTCAAATGCTTTACGTGATACTGTAGGCATGGAAAAGGCCATTGATATTGCATTAGTTGGCGGTGATGACTATGAGTTATTGTTTACCGTTTCTGAAGATAATCGCGTTGGTATGGAAACCGCATTAGCAAATAGTGGCAATACTATTACTTGTATTGGTCAACTTAATGGTAGCGAGAAAATTACTACAACACTAGATAGTAAACCCGTTGCAATTAATGCAAAAAGCTTTGAGCACTTTTCTCAGGAAGCAGAATAGCCTGTGGCAAATTCAACAGAGAATTTTCAGCTATCTAACCCAATTCACTTTTTAGCCTTAGGCTTTGGCAGCGGGCTAGCACCGAAAGCTCCCGGCACGTTTGGGACATTAGCGGCAATTCCAGTCTTTTTGTTGGCTGCTTATTTATCAAACGTTTACTACATTTCTCTTGTGGTTATTATGAGTGTTGCTGGTGTTTATATTTGTGAAAAAGCCGCGAAAGATGCTGGTGTTCACGATCACGGTGCTATCGTTTGGGATGAAATTGTTGGCTTTATGATCACCATGCTTTTAATGCCAATTAATTGGCTAACAATATTGGTAGGGTTTGCACTATTTCGCTTCTTCGATATTTTAAAACCATGGCCAATTTCGTATTTAGATAAAAATTGTCATGGTGGTTTAGGTATTATGCTTGATGATATTGCTGCCGGTATTGCTGCTTGGCTTTGTATGTGGATTATCTTTATTTAAACAGTCAGCTACTTTTAAGCAAAAAAATAAAAAAGCCAAAGAATATTCTTTGGCTTTCTTATGTTCAGGACGAACTGTATGTCATGATGCCATGGATGGCAATGAATGACGTGTTCAGGACGAACTGTATATCGTGTTGCCGTGAACAACAGTAATGACGATGTTCACTTGTCATTACTGCGCCAACTATAATGCTAGTGTAAAAGTCGTGCTCTTATTGTCGCATCAATTTGCTTTAACTCTTTTAATGCTAGTTCACGATTTTCCGCTTCAATATCAATAACGACATAACCAATTTCATCTGCTGTTTGTAGGTACTGCGCAGCAATATTAATACCGTGTTGTGCAAACGCTTGGTTAATTTGCGTTAATACTCCTGGTTGATTGCGATGAATATGTAATAACCGACTAGTTCCCGTATGCTCAGGTAAAGACACTTCAGGGAAGTTAACGGCCGATAAAGTAGAGCCATTATCTGAATATTTCGCTAGTTTACTTGCGACTTCCAGACCAATGTTTTCCTGAGCTTCTTTTGTACTACCACCAATATGCGGTGTTAAAATTACATTATCAAATTCACGTAATGGACTGATAAACTCTTCGTCATTGCCTTTTGGCTCGACAGGGAAAACATCTATCGCTGCACCTGCAACTTTTTTATGCGCTAAGGCTTCAGCTAATGCGTCGATATCAACGACAGTGCCGCGTGAGGCATTAATAAAGATTACACCATCTTTCATCACTTCAAATTCAGCTGCACCCATCATATTCTTTGTTTGTGGGGTTTCTGGTACGTGTAAGCTGATCACATCAGCTTCTTTTAGTAACGCCGTTAATGTTGAAGCCTGGCTCGCGTTACCTAATGGTAATTTAGTTTCAATGTCATAAAAGCGTACTTTCATACCTAAAGTTTCCGCTAAAATGCCCAATTGTGTGCCTATGTGACCATAGCCAATGATACCCAATGTTTTACCACGAGCTTCAACTGAGCCTAATGCTGACTTATTCCAAATGCCACGATGAGCTAAAGCACTTTTTTCAGGAATTCCGCGTAATAGCAGTAGAGTTTCACCTAAAACAAGTTCTGCAACCGAGCGAGTGTTTGAAAACGGCGCGTTAAATACCGGAATACCAAATGACTGCGCTGCGGCTTTATTAACTTGATTTGTGCCGATACAAAAACAGCCAATGGCGACAAGTTTTTTGGCGTGGCTGAGAGCTTTTTTGTTTAAGTCGGTGCGAGAGCGAATGCCGATAAAGTGCACATCGGCAATCTTTTTAATTAAATCTTCTTCAGAAAGTGAGGTTTTAAGATACTCAATATTTGAATAACCTTTAGCTTTCAGCTCTTCTAGGGCGCTTTGGTGTACACCCTCTAGAAGTAATATCTTTATTTTATCTTTTGCTAGTGAATTATTGCTCATGATAGTTTAACTTCTCTCGCTCAAACATTTATCAAATGAATTTTTAGATGGCTAGATTTCTAAACTATCATATAGTGTATAAACTCTAAAGGGTTATTTTACTATTTTTGCACCTTCTTTAGTGCCTATAATTAATACGTTTGCTGCTCGGTTTGCGAACAAACCATTAGTTACCACACCTACAATGGCATTGATGTTGGTTTCAAGCGCTGTTGGGTCGACTATTTCTAAGTTGTGTACATCAATAATCACGTTGCCATTGTCGGTAACTACGCCCGTTCTATATGCAGGATCGCCACCAAGTTTCACTAACTCTCTAGCAACATAACTACGCGCCATAGGGATCACCTCAACAGGCAGTGGAAAGCGCCCTAGAACTGGAACTTGCTTACTGCTATCTGCAATACAAACAAAGGTTTTCGCAACGGCGGCAACAATTTTTTCACGTGTAAGCGCAGCGCCACCACCTTTGATCATATGCATATGGCTATTCACTTCATCAGCTCCATCGACATAAACATCTATGCCGTCGACATTGTTCAGATCAAAAACTTCGATACCATATGACTTTAGACGCTCAGTTGATGCTTCAGAACTCGAAACAGCACCAACAATTTTATCTTTAATGGTGGCTAGTGCGTCAATAAAATGATTAACTGTTGAGCCTGTGCCTACACCTACTATGGTATCTGCCTCTACATATTCTAAGGCTTTAATTGCGGCGGCTTTTTTCATTTCATCTTGAGTCATAATAACATTCTCTTAAAAGTAGTTTTTAGTAGTCGTTGAGAGCAGTAAAAGTTTAGTACTGATAATTACAGAGCTAATATAGCCAATTCTGCGATTGGCTATGGCGTATTATAGCAACAGCGCTTAAATGATGTCATAGCAAATTGATGCATTGTGTCAGTTGCTTGTGTGCCGCTAAATATTTTCTCTAAAGAATTGATAGTGTTTTTGGGGGGTAATTACTTCTGGTAGAGGAACGTCCCAGTTTTCCGATGGTAAATTAGTTACATGTTGGCAATTGTGAGCAAGACCAATAGGGTAAGGTTTTGCGCTTTTATCCAAACGAAAATTCCTTTGCCATATACTCAAAGTTCGGTCGTAAAACCCTCCGCCCATTCCTAAACGGTTTCCTGTGCTGTCAAAGGCGACTAATGGTGTACAGATTAGGTCGAGTTGTTCAGGGATAATAACGGATGACAGATTTAATTTGGGCTCAGCAATCCCGTATTTATTGGCAACTAAAGGCGTTTGCTTGGTGTAATGGAGGAATAGCAAATGACCTTTGCTAAAAGGATGTAGCACTGGCAGGTAAATGTTCTTACCTTGTTGCCAACACCAGTTGATTAATGTTTGAGTATCGAGTTCACCGTCATTAGTTAAATATAGGGCGATATTCTTAGCTTGCTGTATTTTGGGGGCGTTAATAAAATGAGTTAATAATTGAGTCGCTGCCTGACTTTGTTGCTCTGATGACAAGTCGAGTCGTTGTTGACGAATTTCTTTACGTATTTCGCTTCTATTTAAAGATGTTATATCAAATGACATTTATATATTTCCGGTTAGGAGCTAGGAGCGAAGAATTAACATATTAAGCATTAAGCTGCTGATAGCAAGTTATGAGTAAATTAAGTTATAGGTAACAATTATGTAGTTTGTAAGATAAAAAAACGGGTAATAACATTTGTTATTACCCGTTAGGTAGGTTTTAAATAGCTGCTAAGTTGATATTAACCTAATCGCTATTATTGTTTTTCAGAAATTGCTTCGTGAGTACCAGTAACAGCCATTTCTTCTTCAATTTTACCTTCAAGGTCATGAGAGTCATCACCTTCAGCGCCGTGCATCCACTCAACTAGCTTGTTTGATGCTAGGAAAATAATTACTGCGGTAATTAATGCACCTAAGCCAACACCTAAGAAGATATTACCAGCGTTAGCTACTTGCTCTTCACCTTCACCAACAAACTGACCAATGAATGCTGCTAACTTGTTTGATAAAGCAGTAAAGAAGAACCACACACCCATTAGTAATGAGGTGAATTTAACAGGTGCTAATTTCGATACAAGAGATAAGCCTATTGGCGATAAGCACAATTCACCTAAAGTATGGAAAAGGTAAGCAAATACAAGGAATAACATGCTTACTTTAACAGTAACATCGCCGCCTTGAACGATAGTTGCCCAAAGCATTACAAAGAAGCCTAATGCCAAAAATACCATGGCTAATGCAAACTTCACTGGTGACGTTGGTTCTTTAGAGCCCATCTTAACCCAAACCGAAGCAATAACTGGCGCAAGCATTATGATGAACATAGCATTTAATGATTGGAACCAAGTTGCCGGCACTTCAAAGCCCATAATATTACGGTCTGTAAATTGCGATGCATAGATATTAAATAGACCGCCAGCTTGTTCAAAGCCTGCCCAGAAGATAACTGAGAATACACTCATGATTAAGATAACTTTAGTACGATCTTTTTCTTCTTTTGTTAAAGCACGAGACTTTAATTCATCTTGTGCTTCTTTAATTTTGTGAGCTGAAGGTGTAACACCAATATCGCCTAAGTAGCTTTTTGCTAGCGTTAATTGTAGTGCTAAGCCGATTAACATACCGCAACCTGCTGCAATGAAACCGTAGTGCCAGTTAACTTCTTCACCTAAGTAGCCAACAATTAATGGTGATAAAAATGCACCTAAGTTGATACCCATGTAGAATATAGTGAATGCTGCATCACGACGGTGATCGCCATCTTCATATAATTCACCAACAAGGCTAGATACGTTAGCTTTAAATAAGCCATTACCACAACAAATTAAAAACAAGCCGATATAGAAAACAGTTTCTTCCATTCCGACAATCATTGACTTAGGAATACCTAAGGTGAAATAACCTGCCGAGAATAAAATACCACCATAAATAATGGCTTTTCGTTGGCCGATAAAGTTATCTGCTAACCAACCACCAATCATAGGCGTTAAATAAACAGCCATGGTAAATGTACCATAAAGACCTAGTGCTTCGCCTGTTGTCCATCCAAAACCACCGTCTTCAACTGCTGCTACCAAATAAAGTACTAGTAGGGCGCGCATGCCGTAGTAGCCGAATCGTTCCCACATTTCCGTACCGAAAAGGAGGAAGAGCCCCTTCGGATGTCCGAGTAATGTGCCTGCTGCTGGTTTAGTCATTTAAAATTCCTTAAATAGGTGCTCGAAGTCATAATTATTATTATTGATTGCATTCATCACTAAATGCATAAATTTGTCGAGCAATATTGTATAAAGTTGCTTAGTCAGCCCGTTTTATACCTTTGCTAGCCCCGAAAGGCAAGTCCGAGCAGGTAATCTCTATTGAATGTATGAGCAATTGTTTACTTTTTGTTATTTTTGCTCATGATTTTCTAAATTAGTAAAAATTAAATTTGGAAGTGAAAAGTTGCTTTAATCGCCACCAAGTTACTGATAAACTCCACGCTGTTTGAGCTTTATTTAAATAAATTTAAGCTGTAATTTTCGTATCTATTGGGAAAAAATACGCGCAAATGATTACTTTTATTCGTCACTTAACGACCATTCTTCTTTTCAGCACTCTTTCATTTTCAGTAATGTCAGCGCAAATTAGCCCACAGCAAATTGAACAGTTTAAAAAACTTCCAAAGGCTCAACAGCAAGCGTTAGCAAAAAGTATGGGAGTTGATTTAAATGCTGTGATGGGACAAATCTCAGGTTCTAATCAAGCAACTCAACTTTCAACTACCCCAGTTACTCCGAGAAAAAACAGTGTTGACGATTTATCAAACCAAAGGCAAGAAGTTCCTTCTTTTGAATCTGATGAGCAACTATTTAAACCGTTAGAGCGATTTGGTGTAGATGTTTTTGCTAACGCGCCTAGTACATTTTCCCCTACGATGGATATTGCTATTCCAGAGCAGTATGTTTTAGGTGTTGGCGATCAACTATCAGTACAAATATATGGCAAAGAAAATGCCGAATATGTATTGCCGATAACACGTGAAGGCACCATTTTAATTCCTGATGTTGGACCAATAAAAATAGCGGGTTTAGCCTTTTCTGAAATGAAAAACTTTCTTGCTGAACGTATTAAACAACGCATTATTGGCGTTAATGTTGTTGTTAGCTTAGCTGAGTTACGTTCAATGCGCGTTTTCGTATTAGGCAGTGCGTATAAACCAGGCCCATATACCTTAAGTTCACTCTCTTCAGTTACCCATGCAATATTTGCCGCAGGTGGTATTAGTGATATTGGCTCTTTGCGCAATATTGAAGTTAAGCGTGCAGGTAAGTTAATACAAAAAGTTGACCTGTATGATCTTCTTATTAATGGCGACTCCTCAAGTGATGTACTTTTGCAATCTGGCGATGTGGTTTTTATTCCTACGCAAGGTGAAACCGTATCAATATTAGGTGAAGTAAGGCGTCCAGCAATTTATGAGCTACAAAGTGGTGATAATTTTACGCAAGTATTGGCTATGGCTGGGGGATTATTACCTTCGGCATTCCCTCAATCAACTGTGGTTGAAAGATATAATGCGCGTAGTTTACGTAGTATTGTTAATATTGATTTAACGCAAGAAGCAGGATTACAGCAGTTAGTAAAAAACGGTGATTATATTCGAGTGATGAAAAGCTCAGGAATGTATGAAGAGTCTATAACGATTATTGGGGCAGTTTCTCGCCCGGGTAAATATCAATGGCATAAGGATATTAAGGTTACTGACTTATTACCTAATTTAGATTCCCACATCTTAACAAATGCCGACTTGAATTATGCGTTAGTCGTAAGGCAAATAGATAATGCGAGAAATATCGAGGTTTTACAATTCAATCTTGCTAAGGCACTCAAAGCTAACAGTTCAAAGGATAATCTTAAGTTAGCGCCTAATGATAAAATTTTAATATTTTCTAACGTCACTAAACATATTGATGAGAAAATATCTCTAGACGAGTTGGCATATACCCAAGAGCAATTGTTTGCTAAAGAAAGAGAATTCGCAAAAAGCCTTTATAAAGAAAAATCGTTTTGGCAAAAATATGGTGGTAATCCATCAAAACCATCATTAAATGCTGCTACAGGTGAAGAAGAGGACTTAGTATCGCAATCATTAGTGCAGATCACTGGAGATGAAATAGGAATTGAAGCAGAAGTCGATATTCGTGAAATGGCATTATTTTCTCGTCACCGTTTATTAGCTCCCGTTCTAAGAAAGTTACGTCAGCAAGGTGCGTCAGGACAACCAATTCAAGTGATTGAAGTTGATGGTCAAGTTAAGTTCCCAGGTATTTATCCATTAGCTAAAAATGCCAAAGTTAGTGATGTTGTAGCTGCTGCAGGTGGTGTTAATGAGTCTGCGTATTTGGCGAGGGCTGAAGTGACTCGTAATCAATTGAATGACGATGGTGCCAGTAAAGTATCGATGAATGTCGATTTAGGTTTAGCACTAGCGGGTGAAAAAGAATTTGATATAGCACTGAAAAGTAAAGATCGATTAAACATTCATAAAATTCCGGCGTGGAGTGAAAACCACGTAGTAGAACTGAAAGGTGAATTTGTTTTCCCTGGGAAATACACCATAAGTCGTGGCGAAACCTTATCAGACTTAATTATTAAAGCCGGCGGCTTAACGCAATACGCACACCCTGATGGTTCAGTTTTTACCCGGAAAAAACTGCAAGAATTAGAGCAGCAGAACTTAATTAAACTTGCTGGTGATCTACGTATCGAAATGGCGTCTAAATCACTTACTGAACAAGGAACATCAGCATCTTATGATGATGCGCAGAAGTTACTTGCTGACATCACTGAACTTGAGCCTGTTGGTCGTTTAGTTATCGATTTACCAAAAATATTAACCGAAAGTAGTGAACAAGTGCTACTTGAAGGTGGTGATATCCTTTATGTACCAACTAAGAAAAATTCAATTAATGTTATTGGGCAAGTGCAAGTCGGTTCTTCGCATTTATACAATACTTCAATGACAGCGGAAGACTATATTGCGCAAAGTGGCGGTGTGAAGAAACGTGCAGATGAAGAGCGCATTTATGTAATATCAGCTAGTGGCAGCATAAAAATGATTGAAGAAAGCGACTGGTTTGCAGGCACTGCTGACACGTCGTTAAAACCTGGCGATACCATAGTTGTGCCGCTTGATTCTGAATATATGAACGACTTAACGTTGTGGTCAACCGCAACACAGATTATATACAATGCAGCAGTAGCAGTAGCCGCGATAAATGGTATTTAGCTTTATAAAATAACAATAAACTTCAATTGCTAGCAATTAGGGTAAAGGAATAACAACATGATACGTGATTTAAACAACGCCAATATAGCTATTATAGGTTTAGGCTATGTTGGGTTACCGCTTGCAGTTGAGTTTGGGAAAAAATATCAAACCTTAGGCTTTGATATTAACCAAGCACGTATTGAAGAGTTGAAAAACGGTACAGACAACACGTTAGAAGTGAGTGATGAAGAGCTTGCAGCAACGAAAAATTTAAATTTTTCATGTACTGTTGATGAACTAAAAAGTGCAAATGTTTATATTGTCACTGTGCCAACCCCAATCGATAATCATAAACAACCAGACTTAACACCACTGATAAAGGCCAGCGAAATGTTAGGCAAGGTAGTGAATGAAGGCGACGTTATTGTTTATGAGTCCACCGTATATCCTGGAGCTACAGAAGAGGCTTGTATTCCCGTTGTTGAGCGAGTGTCAGGATTAATTTTTAACGAAGATTTCTACGCCGGGTATTCGCCTGAACGTATAAATCCTGGTGACAAAGAGCATCGTGTAACGAATATCTTAAAAGTTACTTCTGGTTCTACTCCTGAAATTGCAACTATTGTAGATGACTTGTATAGCTCTATTATTATTGCCGGTACGCATAAAGCTAGCTCAATTAAAGTGGCCGAGGCCGCAAAAGTTATCGAAAATACGCAACGAGATGTCAATATCGCGCTAATTAATGAACTGTCGATTATATTCAATAAACTCAATATCGATACCTTAGAAGTATTGGAAGCAGCCGGTACCAAATGGAATTTTCTACCGTTTCGTCCAGGGTTGGTGGGCGGCCATTGTATTGGTGTAGATCCATACTATTTGACTCATAAGGCTCAGTCAGTTGGTTATCATCCAGAGATGATATTAGCGGGTCGTCGCTTAAATGATGGAATGGGCGCATATGTAGTGTCTCAATTGGTCAAAACTATGCTGCATAAACGCATTCAAGTTGAAGATGCTAATGTATTGGTGATGGGCTTAACGTTTAAAGAAAATTGTCCAGATCTTCGCAACACCAAAATTGTTGATGTTGTCAGTGAACTAAAAGAATACAACATGAATGTTGATATTACTGATCCTTGGTGCTCAAGCGAAGAAGCTGAGCATGAATATGGTTTGAGCTTAGTTGAGGAGCCTAAACTTAATAGCTACGATGCCATTATTTTAGCTGTATCACATAACGAATTTAAAACCTTAGGTATAGATAAGATTCGTTCATTGGGTAAAAGTGCTCACGTACTTTATGATTTGAAATATATCTTACCGAAAGACTCTGTTGATATGCGTTTGTAGGCATAGTCATTGCTCTGTCAATAAAAAAATGAAAAGTAGTAATAAATAATGGAACTAAGAATGTCGCGTTATGAAGAAGTAAAAAATCAATTAAAAAATGCACCTAAAACTTGGTTAGTAACGGGTGTAGCAGGCTTTATTGGTTCTAACCTATTAGAAACCTTATTACTCATAGATCAAAAGGTTGTTGGGCTCGATAATTTTGCTACTGGTCATCAACATAATTTAGACGAAGTTAAGTCAGAGGTTACCGCTGAACAATGGCAAAATTTTAGCTTTATTAAAGGTGATATTCGAAACTTTGCTTCTTGCCAAGAAGCGCTAAGTAAACATGATGGCAACATAGATTATGTACTGCATCAAGCAGCATTAGGCTCAGTACCGCGTTCTATTGTCGACCCCATTTTAACGAACTCAGCAAATATCACCGGTTTCGTTAATATGCTAACTGCTGCAAAAGAAGTAAAAGTGAAAACTTTTGTTTATGCAGCATCGAGCTCTACATATGGTGACCATCCTGCTTTGCCTAAAGTAGAAGATAATATTGGTAAACCTCTTTCGCCTTATGCGGTAACTAAGTATGTTAACGAGCTTTATGCTGATGTGTTTCATAAAACCTATGGATTAAATTCAACAGGGTTACGTTATTTTAATGTTTTTGGCAAACGCCAAGAGCCTAATGGTGCATATGCAGCCGTAATACCAAAATGGACAGCATCGATGATTGATAATCAAGATTTGTTTATAAATGGTGACGGCGAAACTAGTCGAGATTTTTGCTTTGTTGAAAACGCAGTTCAAGCAAATATTTTAGCTGCTACGGCTGATGATTCAGGTAAAAACCATGTCTATAATATCGCTTTGGGTGACAGAACCACTTTGAATGAATTGTTTTCGAGTTTAGCGTTAGCGCTTAGTGATAATGGTGTTAGTTATGTTAAAAATTCAATATATCGAGACTTTAGAGCAGGGGATGTGCGCCATTCGCAAGCTGATATTTCTAAAGCGAAAGACCTGCTTGGCTATGAACCAGAATATAAAATTCAGCAAGGTATTGATAAAGCTATGCCCTGGTATATTAAGTTTTTGACAAATTAGCTCAACTAATCTACCATTCTGCGCTCTCAACGAGCGCCTATGTAAATTTTTTGTAAAAAAAATCCTGAATTTCCGTTATATGCATATAAATGGAAGCATTATTTATATTGCTGCCTGCATGCCTAATAATAGAATAGTTTGTTATGGTTTAAATTATTAGAAGTACATAAATGAAACATTCAATTGTTAATTATATATTTTCATTTTTTCTTATTATCGTTAATTTTAGTGCTTTTTCAGCAGAAATAAGCCAGGCTCAAATAGAGCAATTTAAACAGCTTTCGCCTAGCCAACAGCAAGCGCTGGCAAAAAGTATGGGGGTTGACCTATCTAACCTGAATGCTTTAACAAAATCGAATAATAGTAAACAACCTTCTCCTTCATTGAATGAATTAGTTCCGGCGCGCATTGTGCCGCCAGCAACAGAGGATGACATTCAAGTTAAGTTCGCAGAAAACTTTAATCTTTCTAATACCACGAAAAAAGAAAATAGCTTTGAACATTTAAATAAAGAACAGGATGAATCAGAGCAACTTCAATTTACATCGTTGCCCGAAGAGTTTGAATTGAAGCCTTTTGGTTATGGCTTGTTTGCAGGTGAACCGACAACCTTTGCTCCTGTATCTGACGTCCCTATTCCATCAAACTATGTTTTAGGGCCGGGTGATACGTTATCAGTTCAACTATACGGGAAGGAAACTGTTAGTCTTAGTTTAGTCGTTAATCGTCTAGGTAATATCGATATTCCAAAATTGGGACCCATAAATATTGCCGGTCAAAGTTTTAGTGAAGCTAAAAGTCTAATTTCAACGGTCATTAAAGAGCGGAAAATTGGCGTTAAAAGTAACATTTCAATGGGGGAGTTGCGCTCAATACGCATATTCGTACTTGGTGAGGCTTATAGAGCTGCTTCATATACTCTAAGTTCATTGTCGACCGTAACCCAAGCTTTGTACGCTGCAGGTGGAGTAAATAGTATCGGTTCGTTGCGAAACATACAGGTGAAGCGCCGTGGCAAAGTAATCGCTAATGTGGATTTGTATCAGCTACTATTAAATGGTGATACCTCTGGTGATATTAATTTGATGGCGGGTGATGTAGTTTTTATTCCAACCGTTGGGGTAACTGTTGGCGTAAAAGGTGAAGTAAGTCGTCCTGCTATATATGAATTGAAAAATGAAATAAGTTTAGGCGAAGTTCTAAGTTTAGCTGGTGGCGCTAAGGCTACTGCTTTTGAACAAGTTGGTAAAATAGCTCGTATTAATAAAAGTGGTATGCGCTCAGTTCTTAGCGTTAACTTAATCACAGAAAGAAATAAAAAAATTAGTGACGGTGATACAATTGAAGTTGCATCTGTATTGTCTACTTTAGAACAAAGTATTACAGTAAAAGGTCATGTCCAACGACCAGGTATTTACGGTTGGCATAAAAATATAAAATTAAGTGATATTCTTTATAGTATTAATGACTTTAAGGCACAGCCTGATCTTGAATACATATTGATTACACGCAAAAATCCTATTTCAGGACAATTAACTAGCTACAGTGTTAACTTTTCAAATTATATTGAGAGTGCTGATGAAAATTCTGACTTTATCCTCAATGCGGAAGACACTGTCTACGTATTCAATAAACAGAAAAACCGTAGCAAAAGTTTATCTCCTTTACTCGATGTTTTAAAAACACAAACGAAGTTGACTGACTTTGCAAGTATCGTTAGTGTCAAAGGTGCAGTACGTAACCCTGGCGATTACCCTTTGACTGAAAATGCAACAGTTTATGACTTGCTTAATGCGGCGATGGGCTATACAGAAGGTGCAGAGTTGAAATATGCATTATTGGCGAGAAAAAATAAGCAATTAAATATCAGCGTTACCTATATTGATTTAACAAATGATGTGGCAAAAAGTTTTTCTCTTTCACCTCTCGATCGATTATTTTTATTTGAACGCAACGAATCAAGAACAGAGCTTTTGACTGAATTAATTGCTGAATTACGGCAACAGGCTGATAAGTCAAAGTCACAAAATGTTGTGGCCATTTCTGGCGATGTTCACTTTGCTGGCGAATATCCGTATGTGGTTAATATGACAAGCCGAGAGTTAATCAATTTAGCTGGTGGTTTGAAAGAGTCAAGTTATTTAGTAAATGCTGACTTAGTGCGCTTTAGTCATGATGGCGTAAAGAGTGCGAAAACGAGCCATCAAAATATTAACCTAGCTGAAGACTTTTTACTTAAATCACTTGATACCTTACATATAAAGCGCATACCAGATTGGCAGGAAAAACGTACAATTAAACTTGCTGGAGAAGTCGTCTTCCCGGGCACTTATGTATTACAAAAAGGTGAGACATTAATTAATGTAATTAAGCGAGCTGGTGGTTTAACATCGGAAGCTGAGGCCTCTGCGGCGATATTTACCCGTGAAGCACTAAAAAGGCAAGAAGCTGAAAAAATTGCGCATTTACAAGAACAGCTAGAAAGTGAAACTGCGCAAATTAGCTTAACAGATGAAGAAAGTGTAAATAAAGGGGATTTAGCTGAATCAACTGACTTATTAAATAAATTAAGTGTTGCGGAAGCTGTTGGTCGCTTGGTAATCGATTTGCCTTATTTATTGGCAAATGAAAACTCTAATGACATTCGCTTAGACAGTGGCGATGCATTATATATACCTAAAAGTAGAGAATCGATTAGTGTTATCGGTGAAGTGCAATATGCGACTTCCCATTTGTATAAAGCAGGCTTAGATTTAGAAGATTATATTGAGCGTTCTGGAGGTTTGAAAACACGAGCAGATCAAGAGCGTATTTATATTATAAAAGCCGATGGTTCTGTAAGATTAGCGAGCAATGCTAATTGGTTCTCAAATAAAGCTGATATGCTAGCGGCAGGCGATACTATCGTGATACCACTTGATTTAGAATATAAGGACGGTTTAACGCTTTGGTCTGCGGTTACTCAAATTATTTATAATTCTGCGGTAGCCGTTGCGGCTATTGGCAATTTGTAAGCTTAAGGTAAGAAAATATTTTTAGCGAGATAATAAGTTCTTGTAACATACTAAACAGCTATTAATTAATAGTAAATGGTTGTTATAATACGACCGCTTTAAGCCTAGTCGAGATGAGTTACTTAATTTTCGATTATTGAAATGAAATAATGATATTAAATGTGAGTTATTGTGGAAAGTAACAAATTACAAGGAAATTCATCGCCTGAAATGCTCGCGATGGACTCGAATGCCTTTTACCAATCTCCTGAAAATAATGATGAAATTGATTTAGCAGAACTATGGCATGCTATTTGGTCTGATAAAAAATTAATTATTGCTATTAGTTTTATATGTGCTATTTCTTCAACAATATATGCCGTTAATCAGCCTAATATTTATAGAGCTTCTACATTATTAGCACCTGCAAGTAAACAAGCAGGTACGGGGGGGTTAGCCAAAGTGGCCGGGCAATTTGGTGGTTTAGCCAGCTTAGCTGGCATAAATTTAGGTAGCGGTGGTACTGATAAAACAGGTTTGGCACTTGAAGTGTTAAAGTCACGTCTTTTTATTGAAAAATTTATTAATAAATACCAGTTATTAGTGCCATTAATGGCAGCAAAAAACTGGGACATTCATACTGATACCTTAATATTAGATGAAGAGCTTTATAATGCCAGAGCTAAAGCATGGGTAAGAGACGTGAAGGCACCAAAAATGCCTGAGCCTTCAAGGTGGGAGGCATTTAAGACATTTAAAGAACTGTTTTCTGTTTCGTCAGATAAAGAGTCTGGTATGATCACGTTGTCTATTCAGCATTACTCACCTGAAATCGCTAAACAATGGTTAATTTGGTTAGTGGCGGAAATTAATAATACAATGCGTGAACAAGATAAATCTGAAGCGCAACGTAGTGTTGATTTTTTGAGCGAAAAATTGCAGGAAACTCAATTGGCTGATATGCAAACCGTATTTTATCAGTTAATTGAAGAGCAAACTAAAACTATAATGTTGGCCGAGGTTTCAGAAGAATATGTTCTGAAGACAATAGATCCAGCAAATGCGCCGGATGAGAAAGCTAAACCCAATCGTGCACTTATTGTGCTGTTAGGTACTATGCTTGGTTGTATATTGTCGGTGCTAATTGTTTTAGTGCGTTATTTCGCTAACAATGATAATTCGTCTAAAAACAATGTTTCAGAACAGAACCTAAGTAAATAGGAGTTTAATTACGATGATTATTGCTGCCTTTACTGCGTTTTTAAGTGCTTTTATGGCTATTAAATTATTTAAACCTATAGCGATTGACGTCGGGTTGGTTGATAAACCTAATGCCAGAAAACATCATGAAGGGCAGGTGCCTCTTATTGGCGGTATCTCAATATTTGCAGCTGTCTTAGCTGCTAGTTTACTTTGGCTACCTAATACTATAGAGCTACGTATGTATCTAATTGCATCAGCGATGATGGTGTTTATTGGCGCTCTTGATGATAAATATGACCTTAAAGTTCGTATTCGTATAGTTGGGCAAATTATAATAGCCAGTTTAATGATTTATGGTGTAGGTGGTTACATTTATAATTTAGGTGATTTGTTTAACTTTGGTAACATTAATTTGGGACCTTTTGGGATAATTTTTACCTATGTAGCAATTATCGTGGTGATTAATGCTTATAATATGGTTGACGGTATTGATGGCTTAATAGGGAGTTTAAGCTTAAATACGTTTATGGCCATTGCAATATTATTTTTGATGAGCGGAAACCATGGTTATTTGAGTTACCCTTTGATTCTTGCTACAGCAACTTTACCTTATTTAATGTTTAACCTCGGTTTTTTTAAAAAATATACAAAAAAAATATTTATGGGTGATGCTGGTAGTATGTTTATTGGCTTAAGCGTTATTTGGCTGTTAAGCATGGGAACGCAAGGTGAAGGCGCATCGTTTAGACCTGTTACTGCTTTGTGGATTTGTGCCGTACCATTAATGGATATGTTGGCAATAGTGATGCGCCGCTATCGCAAAGGCAAGTCTCCATTTAAGCCCGATCGGGATCATCTGCACCATATATTGCAACGAGCAGGGTTAACTTCAAAACAAACGTTAATCACCATCTCTATATTCTCTGTATTAATGTCCATTTTGGGACTATTAGGAGAATATTTTCAGGTGCCAGAAAGTATTGCGTTGATATTATTTATTTTGGTTTTTATACTTTATAACCGATATGCTCGCCATTTTAGCTGGAAGTATATGGAATAGGATATACTTCCAGCAGAAGAAAAAAATGAAATTAGGACTTACATTACTGAAATTTTAATGATTTAGTAATTTGGTAAAACGTTATAGGTATATAGTAATATGTTGTCACTTATAGGTAGAGAAAAAGCACTTTTTTTATCAGATATTAAAAAAAATAGAAATATTTTAGAAGAAATCGTCTCAAGTTCTAGCTTTCTTGTTCTTGGTGGTGCTGGCTCAATTGGTCAGGCTGTTACAAAAGAAATCTTTAAACGTAATCCTAAAAAGTTACATGTTGTAGATATCAGTGAAAATAATATGGTTGAATTAGTACGAGATATTCGTAGCTCATTTGGCTATATTGCTGGTGACTTTCAGACGTTTGCATTAGATATTGGTTCTGTTGAATATGATGCGTTTATCAATGCAGATGGGCAATATGATTATGTTTTAAACTTATCAGCTCTTAAGCATGTAAGAAGTGAGAAAGATCCGTTTACATTGATGCGTATGATTGATGTGAATATTTTTAATACTGAAAAAACAATGAAACAAGCTGCGGAGAATGGCTCAAAAAAATACTTTTGTGTTTCTACTGATAAGGCTGCTAACCCTGTTAATATGATGGGGGCTTCAAAGCGAATAATGGAAATGTTCCTAATGCGCCGAAGTGCTGATATTAGTATATCTACTGCTCGGTTTGCTAACGTTGCATTTTCAGATGGTTCATTATTGCATGGCTTTAATCAACGTATTCAAAAGCGTCAACCAATAGTAGCCCCTAAGGATATTAAGCGTTATTTTGTTACTCCTCAAGAGTCTGGTGAACTATGTTTGATGTCTTGTCTTTTTGGTGAAAATAGAGATATATTTTTTCCTAAGTTAAGCGAATCACTTCATTTGATAACTTTTGCTGATATTGCCGTTAAATATTTGGAGAAATTAGGCTATGAACCGCATTTGTGTGACTCTGAAGATGAAGCAAGGGAACTCGCTGCTACATTACCGAAGGAAGGCAAATGGCCTTGTTTATTTACTGATAGCGACACCACCGGCGAAAAGGACTTCGAAGAATTTTTTACTGATAATGAAACGCTTGACATGGAGCAATTTGATAATTTAGGGGTTATTAAAAATGAAGCATTATATGATCCTGAATTAGTTAATTCATTTGAATTAAAAATTTCACAGTTAAAACAAGATAAAGCTTGGAGTAAAGATGAAATTGTTAAATTATTTTTTAACATGCTCCCTGCTTTTGGTCATAAAGAAACGGGTAAATACCTTGATAGTAAGATGTAACTAGAATCATGATGCATAACAAGTTAATAAATTTTGTTCAGGATATTTATCAAAGCAATGAGTTTATCCCTCTTCATGCTCCTACATTCGCAGGAAATGAAAAAAAATATGTTAATAGCACATTAGACAGTACTTTTGTATCAAGTGTTGGTAAGTATGTTGAACATTTTGAACAACAAATTGAAGAATTTACTGGTACAGAAAAAGCCATTGCAACTGTAAATGGGACGGCTGCGTTACACACCGCTCTATATATGGCAGGCGTAAAATCTGGTGATCTTGTCATAACACAAGCATTAACTTTTGTAGCAACTTGTAATGCACTTTATCATATGGGAGCGGAACCGATATTTGTTGATGTTTCTAGAGTAAGTTTAGGTTTATGCCCTAAAGCATTAGAAACATACCTCGAAGATAATGCCTTTATAAATAATGACGGTTTCAGTCAGCATAAAATTACCCAACAGGTAATTCGTGCTGTAGTCCCTATGCATACTTTTGGTCACCCCGTTGAACTTGATGAACTAATGACTGTTTGTATTAAATGGAATATTGCCTTAGTTGAAGATGCCGCTGAAAGTTTAGGATCTTTTTATAAAGGTCAGCACACAGGAACCTTTGGTTCTTTTAATGCAGTCAGTTTTAATGGAAATAAAGTGATTACTACAGGCGGCGGCGGCATGGTTTTATGTAAAAACTATGACGAAGGCATGCACACTAAGCATGTAACCACTACTGCCAAAGTACCTCACCCTTATGAGTTTTTTCATGATGAACCTGGGTTTAATTATCGTTTACCTAATTTAAATGCTGCGTTAGGCTGTGCTCAAATGGAAGTATTACCTACCTTTTTAAAGCGAAAAAGAGCATTAGCATTACAATATAAGAGTTTATTTAAAAACTCAGACTTTAAATTTGTTGAAGAGCCTGAATATGCTCAATCCAACTACTGGTTAAATGCTGTCATTTGTCCTGATGTAGCTAGCCGTGAAACCTTAATTAAGGAAACGAATGCTAATGGTGTAATGACCAGACCTATCTGGAAACTGATGCATCGTTTACCTATGTTTAAGGGGGCTATGCGTGGTGAACTGAAGATATCTGAATGGGTAGAAAGCCATTTAATAAATTTACCAAGCAGCCCTATTTTAATGAGAGGATAAAAAGTGAAAGTATGTGTTTTAGGGTCTGGCGTCATGGGAAGTGGTATTGTTTCGCAATTCGCTCAGTCTGAAAATGTAGAAAATATTTGTTGGTGGGGCCGTAATCAGCTCTCATTAGAAAATGGCTTAAAAACAATTAAGAAAGAGATAACTCGCTTTGTAAATAAAAAATCGTTAGATACAGATTTAGTTCAGAAATATTTAGATAAAATTACTATTTGTACGGATATAAAAGAGTTAACAAAATGTGAACTTTATGTAGAAGCTATAGTTGAAGAGATTAAATGTAAGATGGAGTTGTTTGAGTCATTTAAATACTCTGTTGATGAGAGTGCAATTGTGGCATCTAACACCTCTTCTCTCTCAATAACTGCATTGTCGATGTGCGCTAATAACCCTTCGAACTTTATAGGTATTCACTTTTTCAACCCAACTTCAGTGATGAAATTGGTTGAAGTTGTAAAAGGGTTGAACACAAGTGAAGATACTCTGGGCAAGGTCATTGACATCGTTAGTGATTTAAATAAAACCCCTGTTGTCGTGAATGAATCACCAGGCTTCGTCGTAAATAGAATGCTTATTCCTATGATTAACGAAGCTGTTGCTATATTTGCCGAGGGTGTCGCAAGTATAGAAGATATAGACAAAGCTATGAAGTATGGCGCCAATCACCCAATAGGCCCTTTATCCTTAGCTGACCTTATCGGCAATGATGTTTGTTTATCTATCATGGAAACGTTGCATTTAGAAACGGGTGATCCTAAATATAGAGCACACCCTTTATTAAGACAATATGTTAGAGCTGGTTTTTTAGGTCGAAAATCAAAAAAAGGGTTTTATAAGTATTAATAATAGATATGGTAAAGTTAATTATTATCAAGATAATTGAAAACACTTTATTTTCTATGTTTCGTAACTAAATACTATAAAAGGTTAATAATGCGTAAAATCGCAGTTTTTACTGGAACAAGAGCCGAGTATGGGTTGCTATACTGGTTGATGAAAGACATTCAGACTGATTCAGACCTAGAGCTAAATCTCATTGTTTCAGGTACACATTTATCTCCAGAATTTGGTAATACCTACCAACAAATCGAAAAAGATGGCTTTAGTATTGATGAAAAAGTGGAAATGCTGCTCTCATCTGATACGGCGGCCGGTGTGGCAAAAAGCATGGGCGTAGGCATTATTAGTTTTACTGATGCACTGGCTCGGCTACAGTCTGATGTCCTGGTGATTCTCGGAGACCGATTTGAAGCCCTTGCTATCGCTCAGGTTGCTATGGTGATGAATTTACCGATTGTTCACCTTCATGGTGGAGAGGTGACGGAAGGGGCCTATGATGATGCCATTCGCCATTCGATTAGTAAACTTAGCCTTTATCACTGTACTTGTACTGATGCATACAGGAAGCGTGTTATTCAGTTGGGTGAGTCGCCAGATAGGGTATTCAATTTTGGTGCTATCGGTCTTGAACATATTCGTCGCTCAGAGTTGATGTCACGTCACGACTTTATTAATAATATTGGCCTCAATCCCAAAAAACCTTTTTTTATGGTGACCTATCACCCAGTGACGCTCGCTTCTGAGTGTGCAGATGATGCAGTAGTTGCAATGTTTGATGCTATAGATCAGTTTACTGAACATCAGGTGGTGATATCTTACCCTAATGCTGATCACGGAGGGCGAAAAATCATTTCTATAATTGATGACTACGTCAGTAAAAACAAAGATAAAGCAAGAGCTTTTGCTTCCTTAGGGCAGATTCGCTACTTGAGTGCATTGAAGCATTGTGCTGCGGTTATAGGTAACTCATCAAGCGGCATTGCTGAAGCGCCATACTTCAACAATGGAACTATTAATATTGGTTCTCGGCAGCAAGGGCGTTTGTGCCCTGCCTCTGTTATTCACTGTGAACCTGTCATGACTAGTATTAAAGATGCCATCACTTTGGCACTTAGTGAGGAATTTCGCAGTCAATGTACACAATCAGAAAGAATGTTTGGCGATGGTAATACGTCAGAAAAAATTATCAAACTGTTAAAAAAATGTAAACTAAATACAGTGAAAACATTTTATGACATCGATATGAGAGGGGAGTAATATGCAAGACGTTTATGTTATCGCTGAGGTAGGCGTAAATCATAACGGTTCATTTGAACTAGCTAAACAACTGATTGATGAAGCTAAAAATGCTGGTGCCAACGCGGTCAAGTTTCAAACCTTTGTTACAGAAAACTGTTTGAGTAAAAGTATTTCTAAAGCCAGCTATCAGGTCACTAACACTGGCAGCGGCACCCAGTTTGATATGGTCAAAGAATTAGAACTTTCTTTTAAAGAGCATAATCAATTAAAAGCTTATTGTGACGAGCAAGATATAGATTACATGTCAACTGCTTTTGATTTTGATAGTTTGGCATTTTTAGTGGGCGAGTTAAATTTAAAGACCCTGAAAATTGCATCTGGAGAAGTAACTAATGCACCCTTGGTTCTAGCTCATGCTCAGACTGGTTGTGATATTATTCTATCAACAGGCATGTGTACACTTGGTGATATTGAAAAAGCACTTGGTGTACTAGCTTTTGGCTTTATTGGTGATACTAGTATTACGCCGTCAGACACGGCATTCACACAAGCATATTTTAGTGATGAAGGGCAGGCATTGATTAAAGAACGGGTAACTATTCTGCATTGCACCACTGAATATCCTGCTCCTTTTGATGAGATTAACCTAAAAGCTATTAATACAATTCAAAGGGCTTTCGGAACAAAAATAGGTTATTCAGACCACAGCCAAGGCATTACAGTGCCAATTATGGCCGTGGCTTTTGGTGTGACCATGATTGAGAAGCACTTTACTTTAGATAAAGCAATGGAAGGGCCAGATCACATTGCCTCATTAGATCCACGAGAACTCAATGATATGATTAGCGGCATCAGGCAAGGGCAATCAGCGATTGGCGGTGCATTTAAGCGCCCTTCTGTATCTGAATTAGGGAACTTGGCCTTAGTGCGTAAGGTGATCTTAGCAAATCAAAACATCAAAAAGGGTGAAGTATTTACCAAAGAGAACCTTAGTATTAAAAGAGGTGTAGGAATGATTACGCCGACGGATTATTGGGCATTGTTAGGTCGTAAATCTCATCGTGATTATGCCCATGATGAACCGCTAGTCAATGAATTGGATGGCATTGAAGATTAAAGAGCAACAAAGGATTATACGATGAAAGATATAATTATTATTGGTTTAGGTGGCTTCGCAAAAGAGATTATTTGGCTGGCAGAAGAGTGTAATAGAAACGTGATTGGTTTGCTTTGCGAGAGTGTTGATGATGTTAGCACTGAATTTTTCGGTAAGCCAGTGCTAGGCATACAAAGTACATGGACCGATTATCCAGATTGTGAATTTATTGTTGGTGTTGGTTCTCCTGCTATTAGAAAGCTGATTGTCAGTGAGTTAGAAGAGCAAGGGAAACCGGATTACGCCACTCTAATTCATCCAAGTGTGAAAATGTCTAGCACAGTCAGTGTCGGTACAGGCACCATGATTTGTGCCGGTTGTATCTTGACAGTAGATATCAGTATCGGTCAGCACTGTATTTTCAACCTTAATAGTACCGTAGGTCATGAAGTTGTTATTGAAGATTATGTCACCGTTGCTCCAATTGTAGCTATGTCAGGTAATGTTACGATAGAAAGTTTAGTTGAGATTGGAACAGGTGCTATGATCAGACAAGGGCTGACGATGCATAAAGGTTCGATGTTAGGTATGGGCGGCGTTTTGACCAAAAATATGCCAAAGTATAAATTATATGCTGGTAACCCTGCAAAACTACTAAAAGATATGTCTCCCGAGTAAAGTAATAATCCGACATTATTTTAAATTACAATAGTATGAGATAGTGCTAAAAGTATTTTTAGACAACTTAATTTGATACATGCAGGTA
>CAJXQJ010000007.1 GCA_913058245.1 uncultured Colwellia sp. | reverse complement strand
TGGGTTGCCCCGAAGAAGTGGAGCGCATTTTAGAGATTTTTGGCTCGCCGTCAACCGCTAAATGCATTTAATTTGCAGAAAATTGTTTGTTTGCTTTTTTATTGAACCATATGACTATTTAACAGACTAATAAGGTAGGTTAAAAATCGGTTATCTGCATAATTACGAATTTATCATGTATAAAAACACAGGAGATAATAATTATTTTATACACTATATTATTTTGCACATAAAAATAATAAAGCGTAAATGAAATAAATTTACCAAGAGAGCATAACAAATGAAAAAACTAATCATCTTGTTGATGCTTGCTGGAATTAGTAGTTCAGTTATCGCAAAGGATTATGCTGAGTATAAACAGGAACGTTTAATTGCCAAAATATTAAACCAACAAGTTAAAAAACACAGAAGTATAAAAAGTAGCGTTCATTCAATTCTTTCTCGCTATCCAGAGAAAGTTGATGTCGTTATGTCAGTTGCTTTGGAAAGATACCCTGAAAAATATCGCCAAATTATGTTAGGTGCATTATCAGCAGAGCCTGTTCTAGCGTGCGATGTAATAGAAAATGTTATAAAAGCAGATGTTGCTCCTAGTAGCGAATTGGTAAAAATTGCGATTAAAGCAGAACCTGCATATGCTCAAGAAATTGTTAATACCGCTGTGCAGTATAGCCCCAGCGAATTAGAAAACATTGTGCGTGTTGCCATAAGAACAGAACCATATGATATGAACAATATCGTTAATAATACGGCTACAAGCTACCCTTCTAAGGTTTTAGATATTTTAACTGCGGCAATTACCGCGATACCCGAACAAGCAACTAATATCGTAAAAGAAATATTAGCGTTATTTCCACAAGAAGCTGAAACAGTGGTGACTACTGCAGTTACTGAAAGTACTGATGACCATAACAAAGGCATTGTTAACGCAGCTATTGATTCTGGTTTTGATAAAGACTCAGCAATAGCAGCTGCTATAGCTGGTGGTGCAAAAAAAGAAACTTTAGCTAAGCTCAATAACTAACATAACAATTATAAGTAAATTAAAAAGCCCAGCATTAATACTGGGCTTTTTAATTTTATCATTAGCAAAGTATGTGGCTAATTACTGTTGTTCTCGTTCAATTGCCCGGTACGCAATATCAGTTCGATATTCAACACCTTGCCATGAAATTTCTGCAAGTAATTCATAAGCTGATTTTTGTGCTTGCGTAACATTTTCTCCCATAGCTGTAGCACATAACACTCGGCCACCAGCAGTAACAATGTCGCCATTCTTTTCTGCAGTGCCAGCATGAAAAGTTTTACGTTCTGAATACTTATTAGTATCTAAACCTGAAATTACATCACCTTTTGGGTAACAAGATGGGTAACCAGCTGCTGCTAACACAACACCTACAGCTGGACGTGGATCAAAATCAATGCTCGCTTGATCTAATTCACCGCGACAGGCCAGTAAACATAACTCCACAAGATCAGAGTTCAAACGCATCATAATAGGTTGAGTTTCTGGATCACCAAAACGACAATTGTATTCAATCACTTTTGGTGTACCGTCTGCGTCAATCATTAAACCAGCGTATAGAAAGCCTGTGTATGGTGCCCCCTCTTTAGCCATCCCCTCAACGGTCGGCATAATAACTTCATTCATAGCACGTTGATGAATTTCAGGCGTAACTACTGGCGCTGGAGAATATGCCCCCATGCCACCTGTATTTGGACCTTGATCACCATTGTAAGCACGTTTGTGATCTTGACTAGTAGCGAACGCCAATACATTTTTGCCGTCAACCATAACAATGAAGCTTGCTTCTTCACCCTCTAAGAATTCTTCAATTACAACACGGTGACCGGCATCACCGAAAGCATTTCCTGCTAGCATATCTTTGATAGCATCTTCTGCTTCTTCCAATGTCATAGCAACAATCACACCTTTACCTGCCGCTAGGCCATCAGCTTTAACAACAATGGGTGCTCCTTGTTCATGAACATAAGCAATGGCTGGTTCTATTTCAGTAAAGTTTTGATATGCGCCAGTAGGAATATCATTACGAGCTAAGAAGTCTTTGGTAAAAGATTTTGAGCCTTCAAGTTGCGCAGCTTTTGCACTTGGCCCAAAAATCATCAAGCCTTCAGCTTGGAAAGCATCAACAACACCATCAACTAGGGGCTGTTCTGGACCAACTATAGTTAATGCAATATTGTTGTTTTTCGCAAATTCAACTAATGCTGGAATATCTCCTACTGAAATAGCTACATTTTCCAACTTAGCTTCTGTTGCTGTACCTGCATTACCCGGGGCAACAAAAACCTTTGTTACTGCATCTGATTGTGCTGCTTTCCATGCAAGCGCATGCTCACGACCACCACTACCAATTACCAAAACATTCATTAACTTAATTTCCTAATTTACAAATGCTGCTATATAGAAATTTTATATAGCAGCTTAATTATATTATTTTACAAACTTTAAGGTCATGCGATCACTCTCGCCAATCGCCATATATTTTGCTTTATCTTTCTCACCTAAACGCAATACCGGCGGTAATGTCCAAACACCTTTAGGGTAAACAGCCATGTCTTTCGAGTTAGCATTGATTTCACTACTTGCTGCTAATGTAAAGCCTGCAGCTTTTGCTTGCTCGATAGTTTTACTTTGAGAAACATAACCTTTAGCTTTTTCTGCATCGACACCTTCAGGTAATCTATGTTCGACAACACCTAATACTCCACCTTTTTTCAAGGCTTTGTAAGCATCTTTGAACGCTTGCTCTACACCTGCATCACGCCAGTTATGCAAGTTACGAAAGGTTAGTACTAAATCAGCACTACCTGCTGGAGCTAATTCGCTGGCTTTACGTGGTACAAAGTTAGTTAACTCAACTTCACTGAAAACCGCATTACTCGCCATTTTTTTAACTAATTGCTTACGTGATTTACTAAAGTAATTATCTTCATTCGTATCTGGGTAATGGGCACCATATAATTTACCTTTACCTTTAACCGCTGGTGCTAATATTTCAGTATACCAACCACCACCCGGTGTAATTTCAACAACGGTCATTGATGGCTCAAAACCGAAAAATTCTAGCGTTTCTTTGGGATGACGGTATTGGTCACGTGCTTTATTTTTGTCAGAACGATGCTCACCGGCAATTGCTTGATCAAGCTGGCCATGAACATGTGCGGTTGCCATGCCTGAGCATAATAACGTCGCAGAGATTAGTGACGCAGTAAAAACTTTTTTAATCGTTTGAGCTGTTGTATGCATTGTTATCTTCCATTAACTAGTTATTTTTAAACGCTAGTTATAGCAGATTTTTTCAAGATATTCAGTGCCGTTTCGACTAACTTATCGAGAAAAAACAACCGTTGAACTTAATCGAGTATTTCTAAATGTTACTCAAACATTTATCAGCGCTATTTAACGCATTGCTTATCATAGTAATGTTCAGCCTAGAAACTGAACATTACTATTTTTCGATAGCAAATTAATGGCGGAAGTGACGCATGCCAGTAAACACCATAGCTATGTTGTGCTCATCTGCCGCTGCAATAACTTCTGCATCACGCATTGAACCACCAGGCTGAATAACAGCAGTAATACCTGCTTCAGCTGCTGCATCTAAACCATCACGGAATGGGAAGAATGCATCAGATGCCATAACTGACCCTGCAACTTCTAAGTTTTCATCTGCGGCTTTAATACCAGCAACTTTAGCAGAATATACACGGCTCATTTGACCTGCACCAACACCAATTGTCATACTATTTTTTACATAAACAATGGCGTTTGATTTAACATATTTCGCTACCTTCCAGCAAAATTGTAAATCACGCATTTCATCTTCAGTAGGCTGACGCTTCGTAACAACTTTCAAATCGTTAGCTGTAACTTTACCTTGGTCACGATCTTGCACTAATAAGCCACCGTTAACGCGTTTGTAGTCTAAACCAGTAGTTGTTGTTGACCATTTACCACACTCTAATAAACGAACATTAGGCTTAGCCGCAACAATTTGTGCTGCCGCATCAGAAATACTAGGTGCAATAATAACTTCAACAAATTGACGAGATACAATAGCCTCAGCAGTATCTGCATCTAATTCACGGTTAAAAGCAATAATGCCACCAAATGCTGATGTTGGATCTGTCTTATATGCTTGCTCATATGCTGCTAAAATATTGTCACCAATAGCAACACCACACGGGTTTGCATGCTTTACAATAACACAGGCAGCTTCATCAAACTCTTTCACACATTCTAATGCCGAATCTGTGTCAGCAATATTGTTGTAAGATAACGCTTTACCTTGAATTTGTTTAGCTGTCGAAACAGACGCTTCCTCAGGGTTAGCTTCAACATAGAATGCTGCATCTTGGTGTGAATTCTCACCGTAGCGTAAGTCTTGTGTTTTAATAAACTGGCTATTAAAAGTGCGTGGGAATTTATGTGTTTCTTCGAAGTTTACTTCGCTTGCTTCATTACTATGCGCTGACAACATCTTACCGAAGTAGTTAGCAATCATACCATCGTAACTTGCCGTATGCTCATAGGCTGCAATGGCTAAGTCAAAACGGGTATTGAACGTTAATGAATCATTGTTTGCATCCATTTCAGCTAAAACACGGCCATAATCATTAGCATTTACAATAATGGTAACGTCTTTATGGTTTTTTGCTGCAGCGCGCACCATAGTTGGACCACCGATATCGATATTCTCAACAGCATCTTCTAAACTACAACCTTCTTTTGCTACTGTATTAGCAAATGGGTATAGGTTTACAACGACCATATCAATTGCACTAATGTTATTTTCACTCATTACCGCTTCATCCATTTCACGACGTGCTAAAATACCGCCATGAATTTTAGGGTGAAGCGTTTTTACACGACCATCCATAATTTCAGGGTGACCTGTGTACTGCGACGCTTCAATAACGTTAATACCATTTTCAGCAAGCAACTTTGCAGTACCACCAGTTGATAAAATTTCGACATTTTTCTCAGCTAAACATTGAGCAAATTCTACAATACCAGTTTTATCTGAAACACTTAGTAGTGCACGTTTGATTGGGCGTGGAGTATTCATGGTTTTTCTAATTACCTATAAATTAAAATGATTGTCTGGCCTATGACACATATCCGTGGCAGTGAGCTCTTGCTCAATATCGCTTAGCGATAATTCCTATTCAGAAAGAAAGTTGACTAAATGGATAACTTTTACTTCCCTAAAAACAAAAAAGCACCCGAGGGTGCTTTTATCTGACAGGATAACCTGTCGTAAATCTTAGTTCATACCGTATTTTTTTAACTTCTTACGTAAAGTACCACGGTTGATGCCTAACAAGTTTGCTGCGCGGGTTTGATTACCACGAGTATATTGCATTACTTCTTCAAGCATTGGCGCTTCAATTTCTGAAAGCACAAGGTCATACATATCATCAACGTCATTACCGTTTAACTGAGACAAGTAGTTTTTAATAGCTACTTTTGCTTGTGTGCGTAAAGGCGATGCCTTTGTCTGAGTTTGTAGATCACCAGTAATAAATGGAGAGGAAATATTTTGTTCAAACATAAAGTTCAGACTCTTTCTAAAGTTAAATTATCAAAATACATAGTTAATGCATCAAGCTGCTCTGTTACAGACTCAAGCGCATTAAAAATAGAACGAAACGATTTTCCTTGTTCATGCGTTTGCATATACCAAGAAACATGTTTACGGGCAAAACGTACACCCATAAAGTCACCGTAAAAATTGTGTAAATCCTTTACATGATCAATTAAAATTGAACGCACTTCATCCATTGAAGGCGCAGGCATATGCCTACCTGTTTTCAAGAAGTGATTAATTTCTCGAAAAATCCAAGGTTTCCCTTGAGCACCACGACCAACCATAATGGCATCAGCCCCAGTGTAATTTAATACTTGTTCAGCTTTTTCTGCACAAGTAACATCACCATTTGCAACAACTGGAATATCCACCGTTTGTTTAATTGCTTTAATGGTATCGTACTCCGCATCACCTTTATAAAAGTCATTACGAGTACGCCCATGTACAGCCAACGATTGAATACCGTTATGTTGTGCTATTTGAGCAATTTCGATACCGTTGCGAGTGTTTTCACACCAGCCAGTTCGAATTTTCAGCGTTACCGGAATATTTACGGCTTCAACAACAGACTTAACAATCTGTTCAACTAATGCCGGCTCTTTTAATAACGCTGAACCTGCTAATTTTTTATTTACCTTTTTTGCAGGGCAGCCCATATTAATATCAATAATTTGAGCACCATTATCTGCATTAAACTGAGCAGCAAAAGCTAATTCTTCAGGATCAGAACCAGCAATTTGTACTGATCGTATTCCTGCTTCTTCGCTATGCACCATTCGTCGTTGAGACTTTCCGGTATTCCATACTTTTGGATTTGAAGACATCATTTCTGATACCGCTAACCCTGCCCCCATTTGACAACATAATTGTCTAAATGGTTGATCGGTAATTCCCGCCATGGGCGCAAGCATAGTATTACTTGCTAATGTATATGGACCTATTTTCACACTGGTGTTTTTTTGAGCTACCTGTCAAAAGGGCGCACAGTTTACGTGTTTTTTTTGAGATTGAAAAGGATATAAATTGAACAAAAAGCGCTTTTTTTCACGTTTTTTATATTGACATTTTATAAATGATTAATGTGAGCAGATTTCGTACAATCTAGTAACAAAACCTGCTCATTTTTTGGTTATTTAGTGACGAATACCTGATAAGCGTACCCATTCATCTTTTACGGTTACTGGGTCCATAGTACAAAACTGGCCATAAATTTCTTGTAATTGCTGTGCTTGTTCTTCTAGAACACCAGAAAGCGCTAACACGCCTTTATCACCTACATACTCAAGAATCACCGGAGCAAGCTCACGTAATGGCCCAGCTAGAATATTCGCAACAACAATATCAGCCTTAAATTCAGGTTGGTCTTTTGGGAGAAATAATTCTAAACGATCTTCACACTGGTTACGCTTTGCGTTTTCTAAACTCGCTTGCAACGCCTGAGGATCAATATCAATACCAATCACTTTTTTTGCGCCTAGTTTTAATGCCGCAAGAGATAAAATACCAGAACCACAACCAAAATCGACCACAGTTTTACCCGTTAAGTCCAAACCATCAAGCCAAGTCAAACAAAGTGCTGTTGTTGGATGTGTTCCGGTACCAAAAGCTAAACCTGGATCTAACATAACATTTACGGCGTTAGGCTCTGGTACTTCTCGCCAGCTTGGACAAATCCATAATCGCTGACCAAACTTCATTGGATGAAAGTTATCCATCCATTCTCGTTCCCAATCTTTATCTTCAAGTTGTTCAAGCTTGTAAGCCATGTTCTCTTTATCTGGATGAATACTTTTTAAATAACTAAGTACCTTGTCCATATCATGACTAGCATCATACAAGCCCATAACGACAGTGTTATTCCAATAAATGACTTCATCGCCAGGTAGTGGCTCATAAATTGGCGTATCTTGAGCGTCAATAAAAGTGACA
Source organism: uncultured Colwellia sp. (assembly GCA_913058245.1). GTDB lineage: Bacteria > Pseudomonadota > Gammaproteobacteria > Enterobacterales > Alteromonadaceae > Cognaticolwellia. The sequence goes on along the minus strand of CAJXQJ010000007.1, from coordinate 162,947 downwards.
GCTTGAGCACCACAAGCACTTAACCAATCACTATATTTTTCTGCTGTTTCTTCATCTGCGCTTAATCTAAGCTGTATCCAAGGCATGACTTTTCTCGTTACAAATTTTTCGCATAGTTTATCACTCAACGGCGCGACAACCTACCCTGTTGGTCATATACTAAAATAAAACTTATCGCTTAACTCTGGGTGATTAAACAATAATAATCGTAAAAATTCATACTAATAATTCAATAAGGTTCAAATAATATGCTAAAAATAACCTTGTTTATATTAAGTTGCTTTTCAACATTAACGTTTGCACAGCGATTACATATAGTTAGTGAAGAAATACCACCGCTGCAGATGTTAGATGAGAAAAAAAATGCTAGCGGCGCCATGGTGGAAATTGTAAAAGGCATGTTGAGAAAAGCACAACTTAAGGCTGAAATTAAATTTTACCCTTGGGCTCGTAGTTACCAACTCGCCTTAAATGAAAAAAATACACTGATATTCTCACTATTTAGAGATAAAAAACGAGAAAAAAAATTCCAATGGATTGGCAAGCTATATACTCTAAACTCCTACTTAGCGACCTTAAAATCACGCCCGGAAATAAAAATAGATAGTTTAGCAACCGCAAAAACATACTCAGTTGGCACCATTAGAGGTGACCTTGCAGAAAGCTATTTACTTGAAAATAACTTTACTCTTAATGAAAATTTATTCATTAGCAGTAAATATGATGTCTTATGGGAGCTACTATACAGCGGTCGAATCGATGCAGCGTTTACCAATAGCATATTATGGCAGTATGAACTTGAAGCAATAGGGCTAGACCCTAAGCTATTACAACTTAATTATAAAGTACCTAATTTCGCTAGTGATTTATATATTGCAGCAAGCCTAACAACCGACAAGAAAATTGTTTCTGCACTGTCGACTGCCTTACATAAGATGAAAGCTGATGGTAGCTATCAAAAAATACTAACTAAATGGCAAATGTAACTAAGTAATATTAGCTGCTTATAATTATAGCTAGCGGTTATAATCGTTATCATCATGAACAACAAAAGCACACTGCCAGATTTGGTACAGTAAATAGGCTAAAAATAAACCTATTTACGAGGATGCCAATGTTAGATTTACTACCCGATTTATTCGACGAATATGAACAGCAATTAAGCTTGGCTGCCCCTATTTTTAATGATTATGGTGGCAACAAAATTTTTCATGGCGAAATTGTCACCGTTAGATGCTTTAATGATAATTCAAAAGTCAAAGCACTGGTTGCCCAAAACGGCATAGGTAAAATAATGGTAGTTGATGGCAAAGCCAGTACAACTAGAGCCTTACTTGGCGATATGCTCGCGGAACAAGCGTTAGAAAACGGCTGGCAAGGCATTGTGATTAACGGCTGTATTCGTGATGCTGGAACAATAGCAACACTGCCTATTGCAGTGAAGGCTTTAGGCTGTTGTCCAATTAAAACAGAAAAGCGTGGCCAAGGTGAAATTAATGCCACGATTAGCTTTGCAGAGCTAAGTTTTAATCCAGGTCAATATATTTATGGTGATAGTAATGGCTTAGCGATTAGTAAAGCACTATTATCTTTTTAACAGATATCATCTTAGTGTCGCCAATGTGCGAAGAAACTAAGTACTAGAATAGTTAGAGAATAATAGCCATGAAGTATTTTCCTGTATACCTAGATGCTGAGCACATTAACGCCATGATAGTGGGTGGTGGTGAAGTAGCGGCTCGAAAAATAGATTTACTATTAAAGTCGACCACAAATATTACCGTAATGTCTGAAACACTAGGCAGCAGTGTTGAACGACTGGTGAACTTGCATCAATTAACGTGGCTTAAACATAACTATCAACCTGGTCATTTAACACAAATTAACCTTGTGATAGCTGCAACCGACAACAGTGAAGTCAACAGTGCAGTTGCAAAAGAAAGTGCAAAACTGAAGCTACTAACCAACGTTGTTGATCAACCCGAGCTTTGTACATACATTACGCCAGCAATTATTGATCGCAGCCCAATGATAATTGCCATGTCTAGCTCTGGCAGTGCACCAATTTTACTACGCATGTTACGTGAGCAAATAGAGAAAAGTTTACCTAATGGCTACGGTAAACTAGCCGATTTTTCATTTAAATTTCGCGATCATGTAAAAGCGAGAGTAAAAAGTATTCGTGACCGCCGTACCTTTTGGGAACGTACTTTACGTGGCAGTATTGGCCAAGCAATTTTAGATGGAAATACCACTCATGCTGAACAGCAATTAATAAGTAGTTTGAAAGAACAAACACCACCGCCAAGTGGAGAACTTGTTTTTATTCATAGCTTAGATGGCAACCCTGACAACTTAACACTAAAAGCGCACCGAGAGATGCAATTTGCCGACGCCGTATTTTACGATCAAGAAGTTAATACCGACTTAATAGAGTATGCTCGCCGCGACGCCAATAAATACCCCCAAGATATTTCGTCAAGCATTTTGATCAATAGTCAACACGCTATAGAATTAGCCGAGCAAGGTGAAAAAGTTATCTACCTACTTGCCGGTGACATTGAAATTCCAAACAATGCCATGCTTAGCCAGAGCAAAATTATCAAAAAGCACATTTATAGCGGTTGTTAAAGCTCAATACACTTAAAAATAAAAACCACAGCACTCTACTGTGGTTTTCTCATTTAATTGGCCAATAAATTTCAAATACTAATGTCGATGTACATCATCAATGACATGACTTTCCGCTATGAATCCTTGATGGATCATTTTTGCTAGAAATGGATTCGATTCATTGTCACCAATATCTGCATAATCGGTACTGTTATAATTCATATACTGTATAAACAAATCAGCTGAGCGAGCACTATTCACTTCAAAGGATGTTAATTTCCATTGTTTGGTTAGCTTATTAGTTTTAACTTTAAAATCGCTAACCAGCGCAAGTGCTGGCATCCAAGTCAGTTGATATTCATCCACACCAACATTTAACTGATAGTGCTCAACTAACTGACAACCATCACCAACTTTCGAAGTTAATGTCATTTTCTTGATATCAGGCACTGGTAATAATTGATTGATACTTTGCCAATTTGGCTTTCGGCCCAATTCATTTGGCTGATATTCAATAGCGTGCTGATATTGTTCAAATACTCGCACTAGCGAAATACGCTTATTTGCCATTTTTGACCAAATATTGCTAATACCTTTATTAGCAAAACGCTGCAGTACGCGACTTCCGTTGCGATGAAGTTCAATCACTACTGGCGAATTACTTTGCTTTAGCGCAGTTTCAAGCAATTCAGTCTTTTCAATTACCTGATACTGAGCACTGATCGAGTCAACTGCGAGTTGGCACTCTTGCGCAAAACTATTAAAGGAAAAAAGTGAGATGCAAAATATAACAACTTTCATAATTACTAACCTAACCATTGTTCTCGTTAATATTGCAACATCAAACGCGATGTCATAATTTTCACAAATATAAATGTCGCAATTATTATTGCGACATTTCACTACTAGCACACTACTCTAGTGCTGTTTCTGCAAGACTAACGAGGTCAGCACCATAATTCATTACATGGAATATAATGCTTTGTTCATTAGTGCCTGTGATTAAATGAGAGCCAGGCCCTATGGCATGAATACCAACATCTTCACCTGCGTGAGTTTCAGAGCTTCTTGGTACTAAAGCCTCTTGATGAAAACCTGCCGTAGTAGTATCAACGCTGGTTAAATCTACGCGTCCCGTAACAGCACCACCGTTATAGCTTTCATCAGCATTGGTTTCAGTCCCCAAATCACGGAAACCTTTGCCATTGGTATAACCTAGTGTGGTGTAAGGCATACCATCACTCGCTAAACTTGGCTCAGTGCTGCCAACACTGACGACTTTACCCAAAATTGGATTACCACGTTTAGGATAACCAGCCATAGTAAAGACATGACTATGATCCGCTGTTACTATAATTAGCGTATCTTCTGGGTTAGTTGAATTTACTGCTGCCTGCACAGCATCAGCAAAAGCTATCGCGTCAGTTAATGCGCCATGCGCACTGCCAGCATGATGTCCGTGGTCAATACGACCAGCTTCTACCATCAAGAAAAAACCTTCTTCATTGTTATCGAGTACATCAATTGCTTTGCTGGTCATTTCACTCAATGACGGCTCTCCTAGCATGTCATTTTCGCGATCGGCTTCATATTGCATATGCGATTCATTAAATAAACCAAATACTCGCTCAGTGGCATCAGCATCAATTGCGTCAAACCCTGCTTGATCAATAACATAATTACCAGCAGGGTATTGCGCTTTCCACTCGGCCGTTAAGTCTCGGCCATCGGTACGATCACCTTCAACTGTACTTACTGCATCTGCGGTATTATAAGCCGCATCTTTTGGTAGAAAATGACGACGACCACCGCCAAACACCACTTCAATACCATCAACATCCAATCCGCTATAACGACTCTCTAAGTCACTTTCAAAACTGATCAATTGCGACGCTATATCAACACAGCCATTGGCTACCGCATCGCTAGGCATATCTGAAATATCTTCCCAATTACGATCCGCCGATTTAGCATAAGTAGCAGCTGGTGTTGCATGAGTAATTCTTGCTGTAGAGATAACTCCAGTTGATTTACCCGCTATTTCCGCTAATTCAAGTGCCGTAACTAGCTCGTTGCCTGAAACAGTACTACAGTCACCACGCTCGATGGCTTGTGTAACACCAATAACACCAACATCAGTTTTCACACCAGACATCATCGCCGTCATGGTTCCTGCAGAATCAGGTGTTTGCGCATCAACATTATATGTTTTAGCAAAACCAGAGAAAGGAAATTTATCAAAACTTAATTGGTGTTCCTCACCCAATTTACCTAACTGCTGACCAGCAAGAATTCTAGCTGCAGTTACGGTCGATAGACCCATACCGTCACCAACAAATAAAATAACATTTTTCGCCTTACCCTGAGTGTTACTGACTTTCTGAAGGTTTACTTTTGCTTGCGCTAAAACTTGTTGTCCTTGCTCATACCAAGCATTATTAGTTGTTGCATCTAAAGCAGAGCCTTGCACTTGCGTAACCGCCGCCGAACAAACGTATTCAGTTGCATCAATTTCGCCACTATCAAGTATTCCTGAATTGTTATCATCAATACCTGAATCTACTTGGATGCCGCCATTTAAGCATTGTTCATGACCAACGGCTAACACGGTTTGATTAATCAAACTATTTAAACCGTTTACGCCATTTGTGCCATTACTACCATTCTTGCCATCATCACCATCACAACCAGCTAATGCTGCCAATACCGACAAGGATAAAATTTTTAAAGTTTTCATTGTTAATTCCTAGAAAGTGACAAGATTAATTGGCTATTAAGCCAAGAGACTGATTAATAATATGAAAGACCACACTTTGCTCAATAACACCTTGAGCTAAGTGTGCTCCTGGGCCTGTTGCATGTAAGCTAATATCTTCACCGGCATGCGTTTCTGAACTTAATGGCACTGTCGCTTCTTGGTGAAATCCGGTTGCAGTGGTATCAACAATAGTTAGGTCTTGTCTGCCTGCAACTGACTCTTCACCATAAGTTGCATCAGCATTCGTTTCATTGGCAAGGTTTCTAAAGCCTCGACCATTGGTATAGCCCACAGTGGTGTATGGCAAACCATCAGCAGCCAGTGTCGGCTCAGTGTCACCAACGTTAACCACTTTTCCTAAAATTGGATTACCACGTTTAGGGTAGCCAGCAATGGTAAATACATGGCTGTGATCTGCCGTCACCAAAATCAATGTTTCTTCCGGGTTAGTATTTGCCACAGCCGCTTTTACGGCTTTAGCAAATTCAATAGTATCGGTTAGCGCATTGTAAGCAGAACCAGCATGATGCCCGTGATCAATACGGCCGGACTCGACAACTAATAAAAAGCCTTTTTCGTTATTATCTAGAATATCGATCGCTTTACTGGTTAGCTCAGTTAATGACGGTTCGCCCGCTATATCATTTTCACGGTCAGCCTCATACTGCATATGTGATTCATTAAATAAACCAAAAACTCGTTCAGTTGAACTGGCATCGATAGCATCAAAACCTGCTTGATCGATAACATATTGGCCATTTTCGTATTGCTCTTGCCATTTTGCGGTTAAATCAACACCGTCTGTGCGATCACCTTCAATTTCACTTGCTGCATCGGCAGTATTAAAACTTACATCTTTAGGCAAGAAATGACGACGGCCGCCACCAAAAGTCACTTCAATGCCGTCAACATCAACTCCAGGAAAACGCTGTTCTAAATTCTTTTCAAAATGTACAAGTTGACTGGCAATATCAACACAACCAGCGGTAACTGCATTTTCTGGCATATCAGATATATCTTCCCAGTTTCTGTCAGCAGATTTAGCATAGGCTGCAGCTGGCGTTGCATGGGTTATTCGTGCAGTTGAAATAATCCCTGTTGACAAACCTTTTATTTCCGCAGCTTCAATTGCTGTAACCAGTTCATTACCAGCAACCGTTGTACAATCACCGCGAGCTATATCTTCATCAACACCAATAACGCCAACATCCGTTTTAACCCCTGAAATCATAGCGGTCATAGTGCCGGCTGAATCTGGAGTTTGCGCATCAACATTATAGGTTTTGACTTGTGCAGAATAAGGAAATTCCTCAAAGCTTAAATAACCTTCTTCACCAGACTTGCCCTGTGTTTGACCATCAAGGATGCGTGCTGCTGTTAAGGTAGATATTCCCATACCATCGCCAACAAATAGGATGACATTTTTGGCTTTATTGCGTGTAACCAGTGACTTTTTCGCAGTAATTGCTTGCTCACCATCAACAAACCACGAATTCTCTTTTTGTACATTTGGCAAAACGCCAGCGACAGCAACGCTGGAGAGCAAAAATGATGACAAAGCTGAAAGTGAAACCCATTTCGAGTTCATAATGCTTCCTTTGGTGTTATTTTTAATTAAATGAATGTATTTGCTAACGCAAAGGCATCAGCACCACCAGCAGACTAGTCAGTTAAAGTGACAGTAAGATAAAAGAAACATGACGGGAAAATGAAAGCTTTATAACAAAGACATTACAGAGCATTAGTAAAAAATATAAATAACCAGTAAAACATTAAGGTGTACACAAAAAATTAAATATTATGGCATTACCAGATTAAGCTATCGTAGAAAAACAACTTGAATCCGCGAAGTGCGTTCGTCGTCGTTACGCCACCAGTGCCATGATAATAAATAACAACAACACACTAAAAAAATGTAATTGCTGCTGTATTGGTTTTACGGTAGTAATTTCAGTGTCATGACGCATAAATAATTCCAACTATCATCTAATGTAGTAATAACTCTATAGAGTCAATAATTACAAAATAAGTTCAGCACTTTACGCATCTTTACATTACAAGTATTCACAACCAACATCTAAGATAGAGGTTTTCTCAGCTCGATACGATGAAAATCATTTACTTAGCAATAAATAGCGCTAACATAAGCTTTTATTTATTAATATCATAATCAATACGAGGCAAGGATGAGCCGTTTCAACCCCCTTATAATTACCAGTCTATTATTTACACTTTTATTCGCCAGCTACACAACAGCAGTGACTGAGCAACTACCTGTTCAAGCTTTTGGTAACTTACCCGAAGTTAGCCAAGTTAAGCTATCACCAGACGGCAATCAAATTGCCTTTATTCGTATTATTAAAGGTAGCACATACATTGGCACTACCAATTTAGTAAAATCAAAAACCCAGTACATCGTTGGAACTGATAACCAAAAATTTAAACTTGGCTGGTTCCTCTGGGCGAATAACGAAACATTGCTGATAAGTGCTGATTATCCAGTTTCACGCTATGGCAATAAATATACAGAAACAAGATTATTAAAAGTAAAAGCTGATGGCAGCGACTCAGCTGTTTCTGTGATAAAACCTAAAAGCAAAGAACGCTTTGCACAATTTCAAAACAACATTATCGATATATTGCCTGATGAGCCGAATCACATTTTGATGGCCATCGACTTAAAAGTCGCTAATCAACCTGATGTTTATAAAATTAACTTAGAAAGTGAACGTATCAGACATTTGGAATATCGTGGTAAAAGTAACATTTATGACTGGATGACAGACCGACAACATCGACTACGCTTAGGTTTTGGCCGTGACGAAACAAAAATATTCTACCGCTTATACGATTTAAAAACTGAAAAGTGGCGTAATATTTGGGAATATGAAATCTTCGATGCTCCTGATATCTCACCGCTTGGATTCGGCTTAAACCCGAATGAACTCTATATTCGAGCTGATCATAATGGCCGCTACGCTATTTTTAAAGTTGACGTGAGTAAAAAAGACTTACCACGAGAATTAGTTTATGCCGATGAAAACTATGATATTGAAGGCTCGCTTATTTACTCGAAAAAAAGTAATGACGTAATTGGCGTTTATCATGGCGAAGCTAATAATGCGAAAATTTACTTTGCCGATGAATATGCGCAATTTCAAAAAGCAATAGATAAGGCAATTCCAGAGGCTTACAATAACATTTCCAGTTTTAGCGCTGACGAGCAAAGATACATTCTATTCTCAAGTAACCCAACAACACCTGGTGCCTATTTCTTAGGTGATCGCAAAGCTGGCTCATTAAGTTTTGTATTAGAGCAATACCCTTTGCTGACCAAGAGAAAGCTCTCAGGTAAAGAAAAGGTTAGCTATCAGGCGCGGGATAAAACCACGATAGAAGCCTATGTTACCCTACCACACGAAAATGCACCTCAACACAAAAAGGCGTTAGTCATTCCTCACGGCGGACCAATGGCAAGAAATTATGGTGGTTTTGACTGGTTTACCGAATTTTTTGCAAGCCGTGGCTACACCATACTAGAGCCAAATTTTCGTGGCTCCTCAGGATATGGCTTTAAATTTGAGATGGCTGCTATTCAAAGTTGGGGAGGTGCCATGCAAAACGACCTCGCTGACGCAGCAACTTGGTTAACAACAAATTACGATATTAGTACTGACAATGTTTGTATTATCGGTGCAAGTTATGGTGGATACGCTGCATTAATGGCAGCGGTAAAACAACAAGAAATATTTCGTTGCGCGGGCAGTTTCGCCGGCGTATCTGATCTTGAGTATCTTGTTAAAAAGTCGAGAAGGTTTACTAACTATCAAGTTGTGAAAAAGCAAATAGGTGATGATTATGACAAGTTAGAACAACAATCACCGGTTAATTTTGCTAAACAGGTAAATATTCCAGTATTACTTATTCACGGAGATAAAGATCGTATTGTTGATATCAAACACAGCCAAATGATGCGTGATGAATTGCAAGATTACGATAAGAACGTTGAGTACGTTGAATTGAAAAATGGTAATCATCATTTAGAAATAGAGCAGAATAGGATAAAAACGCTGACGTCGTTTGAAGAGTTTTTAGAAAAAAACTTACTAAATAACACAGAATAAAATCATAGGGGAATAAGTAAGAATACTTGTTCCCCTGCTCATTATAAAGTTGCTATAAAAACTCTAACATTGCATCTGCAGACAAAGGTTTATATAAGTGAAAGCCTTGCGCATAATCACAATTTTGTTGCTTTAAAAATGCCAATTGCTCTTTGGTTTCAACGCATTCTGCAACAATTTTCATGTTTAAACTGTGTGCTAAAATTATCGTTGATGAAACAATCCCTTTACTGGCACTGTTTTCTGCTAAGTCCATCACAAACATGCCATCAAGTTTTAAAGTATCAACTGGCAACTCTTTCAAATAACGCAACGAAGAATAACCAGTACCAAAGTCATCAATCGCTATCTTGATACCTAATTTTTGCAGCTCAGTTAATACGTTAATAGTGTGTTTCGAGTACTCTAAGAATACTTCTTCAGTAATTTCTAACTCTAAATATTTTAGTTCCATACCATAAAATTGAGATATGTCTTCTATATAGGCAAGTAAATCAACATCAAGTAACTGACTTGACGAAATATTTATAGCAACTCGAATATCTTGCGTGCCCCATGCTTTTTTCTGTCGACAAACTTCATGAATCACCCATTTGCCCAACTGGTTTATAATCCCAATTTCTTCTGCTACCGGGATAAATTGAGCCGGTGAAACATTACCAAGCTCATGATTATTCCATCGTAGTAAAGCTTCTACTTTTTCTATTTCACCAGTGTCTATATTAACTTGTGGCTGATAAACCAAATAAAGCTCTTTTTGCTCAACAGCCTTTCTCAAATGGTTTTCAATGTTTAAGCGTTGATGAATAGTTGCATCCATATCATGGTGATAAAAGCTGTAATGTCCAGGTCCTTGTGATTTGGCTTCATACATAGACACATCAGCATTTTTCAATAACTGGCTACTTTCCACACCGTCACTAGGATAAATACTAATGCCAATACTCGCTGACACATGCAATACATGTTGATGAAGAATAAATGGTGCTTCAAATGCTTGGTGAATTTTCTGAGCAATTCTACCAGCCCCTTCTGGCTTAGAAATATTCTCAGCGAGATAAATAAATTCATCACCACCTAAACGAGCAACTGTATCAATATCTCGACCTATTGTTTGCAAGCGTTTAGCAACCGCCTTTAACAATTCATCACCAACATCATGTCCTAAGCTATCGTTGATAATTTTAAATCTATCTAGATCCATGAATAACACTGCTAAGCCATCTTGTTTTCTTTTTGCACCATATATCGCATGCTCTAGGCGGTCAGATAATAAATAACGATTAGGTAAGTGTGTTAATGAGTCAAAATGAGCCTTTTGATATAATTGCTCAGTTCTTTCATTAACAATGGTTTGCAAGTTATTACTTTGGTTTTGCAATGCTTTTTCACGCTCCTCAACCACATTAATCATATGATTAAAGCCATGAGCCAATGTACCGAGCTCATCATTTAAGGTTAAATTTAAACGCTTTTTATAATCTTTACTTAAACTTAATTCTCGTACGTGACCTACCATTAAATTAAGCGGTCGAGTGATAATTCTTTGTGTTGCTGCAGATAACAAGACTGCTAAAAAGATACTAAAGACAATAACGTAAGATAAAATATCTCGATAATAAATACGCTGTTGGTTTAGCTTTTCAAGAGATGTTCGAATATAGAGATAACCAAGAATATGGCCATTATCACGAATAATATCAACATTCTCTAAGTGTAAATCCCTTAAAAACGCCACTTTGTGGCGCAAAGTTGTAGCTAATATAGCTTGCTGTTCATCAATATAATATGGCACAGAACTTCGGTGTTGCTTTTGATGAGTACGATGGTATTGAGAAAATTTATTGCCGTTTGCTAAATATACCGCGGCATATTCAACATATTCATTTTTAGACAATAACGATAAAGTATTCGATGCAGAAATATCATCATCAAAAATAATCGCTGACACTAACGAAGATCCCACAATCTCCGCTTGCAGCTGACCACTTTCAATAACCGAATTTTCCAAAATAGTTTCATTGTTATTATAAAAAAGTAGCGCTGCAACGCATACAACAATCACACTTACTAAAACCATTAACACAATCATTTTATAGCGAATTGAAAAAAATTTATTGCTGTTCACTTTATTCCTCCTCGCTCGTGAAATGATGAGGTGTACCAGGAATAACCTTAGCGTGCTTTAAAAGTGCAGAACTTAATTTAAGATTAGCGGCTAACACTGCTGGTAAATTCACTTCTAATTTGACTTTATTATTATCACGTACAAAATTAATCATACCGCCTTGACTAATAAAACTTTCATCATGACTTACCAATAATATATTGTGTTGCTTTGGTAATTCCGACCAAAGCGAATCGATTTGTTCAGGATCAATATAAATAATATTACACGTACGAATATGAGCATTGCGCATTGTTTCAGGTCGCTTAACAACAATTAATTGCCCTAAACGATTTTTAGGACGACTCTTTACCATGTCATTTATATATTGCTTGAACGGATCATCTCCTAAAATACATAAGATTACTTGGTCTTTATCTTGCTTTTGCCACTGAGTAAAAGATGTTAAATGTAATAGCAATCCGGCCATTATTTGATGATGTTTCGATACATTAGGTAAAGAATAGGCGCTCGGTACAGCAACAAAAAAACACAAGCAAGCAATGAGAGTTCTACACTGCTTGTGATATTTTTTTGTTTTAGTAATTAATTCAATCACGTGGCGACAACTTAAAAGTTACTTTGCCAATTAAGACTAAAATTTAAGGCTTCTTTATTCTGCACACCATTTAAATTCTGATAAACAGGCTTTCCAATTTCAACAGAAACAACTTGTGAAGACACTTGAATATCACCACCTACAACCAAGTTGATTTTTTGACCACCGTAATTTTTAGGGTCCGTTATACCTGCAGGGTAAGGAAAGTTAGGATTAGGAGCAGTTATTTCATCATCTCTGCCAATAATTTGCCTCCAGTCTTGAAAAACCACTTTTATAGTTGGCTGAAAAGTGTTGCTTAATTGCCATTTTCCCCACATAGATGCTGCAAATCGATTGCCTAAGCGATAATCCCTATCGCTCTTTCCGGTGCGGAACTTAGCAAATAAATTGAATCCCCACAGATAAGACTTCTGGTCGTTCACATAGCTTAAACCAATCGGTAAATCCCAAGTGCCTGAGCCAAGCTGCATAGTATAAGGTAGTTGTTGGTCGCCATTTGCTCTTGGCGTGTCACCTTTTTCATCAATCGAGCCTGTTGGCAGTGAAACTCCAACAGAAAGTGACAATTTTTGCTTATCCCAGTTTCTTATCACGCTAGTAAAATTAACAGTTATATCCCCAATACCATTCGAGCTAATATTAAACTCATCGTACCCTGGCACTAAGCTAATGTGATCAGTACTTTGCTCTATATAAGGCAAGCTTATACTGATACTTTGTTCTTCAGTCAGAAAATAGCTAACGTTAGCTATATATGACTCTTGAGTGATCACTGTTGGTAATATTGGGTAATTTTCGTCCGTTCTCGACTCTTCACCATCAAAATACACTTCATCGTTACTGATGTTATCACTTCCTTTCTTATAACCGTCGAGTTTCGAGCGTTTATACAAAAAATTGAATTTCCATGGTTCATACGTGCGCATATCCATATCATCAGTAGATAACGCAAACAATTCTTGCAGGCTTAAATCAGCCATTTCTGATGGGGTATTAGCAACGACAAATAACGGTAAATTAGCTAAGAAAAATGACAGGGGGAGTGCTAACTTTCTAAATTTACTACTTTTCATACAACCAGTGACCTTGAAAACAACGAGGTAAGCAAATAACAAAATTTGTAAGAGAGTAAATTATATACTGATTTTCCTCTCAGCAACGTTGCAAAAACGTTTCTATGGAGCGTATAACTCTCAAAAACAAATATTAACTTACATTTATGTACAAGTACTACGTCTGATTACATATTTCATCGTGCATATGTCACATAAAAGAAAACAACGATGTAGATTAAGTAATGTCAAAAGCACCGACTATATGACTATATAAGCTTAAATCGGCGCAGTACTAGTCGATTATTCGACAAGGCTCAATGGAAATTGTTGATAATTACCATCACTAGTAATAATTGCAATTTGTTTGTTTGATAAAAAGGTAACTTGTAAAACTGATGAGCGCCCAACTTTCGCTGACTGCCATTCACCAATTAGTTCACCATCGCTTACTCGCCAAAGCATAATTTTTTGTTTAGGAGAGCCGGTTAAAAAGTATTGCTTATCAGTAGAAAATGCTGAGTGATTAATTTCTAAAAACTTCAGGTTGGTTTGCAATTCACTCACTTGAGCTTCTTCAATACTGTCAAGTAACCAAAACGCCCTATCGTTAATCGAGTCAATGGTAAAACCTAACTTTCCATCAGGGCTGATATCAACATGATTAACGCGAGTGCGGTGCTGAAATGTTTTCAGCTTTTCGCCACTTTTAGTATGCCAAAGCACTGCAGTTTTATCGCTTGAACCAGTAAAAGCTATAGCGCCATCGTTAGAAAGCGCGACGGCATTAATATCTAATCTATGCTGTTGAAAAGCACTTTTATTTCCTGTTAAAGTATTAATAATACTAGCTTGGCCATTTCTATAACCCAATAATAAAGTACTACCGTTAGCTGAAATCGCAATATCATTAATAATGTTATTGTCGGCATACCAAACATTTACTGTTCGCAATTCTCTCTTGCTATTCAATCGATATAAATAAACCGTCATTTGGTTTGATGTATAAAAGTACTCTTTAGATTCAGAAATCCCTACTAATTCAATATTTTCAGCCTCTTTTCCAGCAATACATGGGGCTAGTTTTTGGTACTGTAGGTTTTCCCACAAACAAACTTGCTGAGAGTCAGCAATCAAAGAGTATTGGCCATCAGTAGAAATTGCCGCAGCTTCAATAGTTGTTTCTCCAAAGCGATGTGTTTTACTTGCTACTGAACTTTGTACATTGCTTGGTGAGCATGCGCTTATGCCAATCAATATAAAAAGTAAGGTACAAACTTGTCGGTAAAAAACTCCATAAAACATTGTATTATTTGGCTTTTTTTGTTCATTAATATTTAACATCTACAACCTTTCACTTTTAGCATTAACTTTAATCAACATAACTACTTTTTATCACGGCTTGTACCTTGTATTTGTTGCTTTAATTTTCTATGCACTAAATAACTTACTGGCAATATTGTATATAAAAACGTGATCAGGCCAATGGCAATAATTGGGCCTATTTCTGTTGCAATAAAATGATTGCTATTAATATGGATAAGCGACCAAAGATATGGCAGTACAACTAAGCTATAGCCCCAACATGCCATTTTAAGAGGCGTAAATGAAGACCTTTTATCGAGATGAATTAGTAATAAGATAGTAAAAAGCGCCAGAATGAGTGACGCACTATCGAGCAAAAACCAAACACTATCGACTTGCGCGATGTAGTCGCCCAAATTTGCCCAAAAGGCACCGTCAAAGAAAGCCATGTGTGCCTGGCCTGTTAACAAGGTTTGCCAAAATCCAGGAGCATAGTCCGAAAGATTATCGGCGTATGATAACCAAGCAATCAATGCAAACGCTAAAATAAACAAAGCAAGAGGTAGTACGATATTTAACTTGCGAATAAAACTGGGTGAGTTAAATGATTTTTTTAAATATATCAAAGTAGTATGGATAGTTTGCTGCCAAAACCAGCGCTTCGCTGCTTGACTATCAGCTTTCGATCGATGATTAAACTCTTCTATTAAATCACCTAAAATGGCGTCAACAAGATAAGGCGATAATATCCAAGCAAGTAACATTAGCGCGAAACTAGGCGGAGAAAATAGTTCATGCTTAACTGTAATTTTAATATCAGCCGGCATATTAATATCCTCCATTTATATTCAGTTTTTTTATATTGTGTATGTTATTAAACACAATATCTTGCCACAAGGTGTCCATCGCACTTTTTGCCCGTGTTAGTGCAGCTTTTCCTTCGGCTGTAACGGTAAAAAAACGTTTCGCTCGACCACCTCGCTCGGCAGTCGCCGCTCCTAATTTACTTACCACCATTCCTTTTTTTTCTAAACGCTCTAAGGTCGAATAAATTGCTCCAATGGCAACATTGCGGCTAATTTCGCTATCTAATAACTGCCTGATTTTTGCGCCGTAAGCATCACTACCCAATCGCATTAACGCCAACATAGTCATTTGCTCAAATTCACCAAGAAATTTTTCTTTATCTGCCATTGCTACATCTCCACTTAATTAACTACATTGTAGATAATTAAAATAATTGTGCAATTTATTTTTACTACAAAGTAGTTTAATAAACCAAAACTCGTAAGCGCTTTTTCCATAGTAACGCTACAACTATTTGACTCTATTTGATTTAACTTAAATACCTATCTTTAAATTTTTTAAACATAGAGAGCAACATCAACTTAATAATTAGACTTAATAGGCATTAAGTAAATTTACTTGCAATTATTCAAATTTATCTTTACGATCGCAACTGATAACTATTCGTATTTAGATTTCCATTAGTGTTGTAATAAAATAATGTATATAAAAGCTAGCCTATCGGTCTTGGCTTTGGTCCTGCCTATTATTTCAATAGCGCAAACGACGCCAAACTCTGATCAAGAAGAACATATTGTTGTCACAGGAACCCGTACAGCAAAACTATTAAGTAACTCACCTGTTTTAGTGGATGTTATAGACGGTGACATCATTGCTAAAGTCAGTCACGGTACCCTGGCACAAGCGCTAAACTACTTACCCGGTGTAGTAGTAAAACGTAGTGTTAAAGATGGTTATAACATCCAAATGCAAGGCTTTGGTGGAGATCACGTACTTGTTTTAATTGATGGCCAACCTATTATTAGCCCAACTGGCTCATCAGCAGATTTAGATCAAATCCCTGCTGATAATATTGAACAAATCGAAGTCATTCGCGGCGCAGCCTCCGTGATGTATGGTAGCTCAGCAATGGGCGGTGTAATAAATATTATTACCAGAAAGACAGATGAGTCAGGGCTAAAAATCGATTATGACCTTAGTCAATACCAAGGTAATACTATCGAGGATAGCGACTTAAATCACACCATTAAAGTTAATGCCAATGAAAACTTCGTCGGTTGGCAAACACAGCTAAATGCTTTAATGATTAACGATCAAGGCTATGACTACGATAGCGACACTGTTAGCCAAGACGCTGCCAGTGTTGACAAAACATTTATCACCTTAGCCACAAGCAAAGATCATGGCGACATTGCAACAGATGTAAAATATCAATGGTTAGATGAAAAAAAATTACGGGACAGTTCTGCCATACCCGGTCAAAGTGAGATCATTTTTTACCAAACTGATTTAACTAAACATCAATTAGACCTTGGTCTAAAAGGCACTAAAGCAAAAAAGGAACCATGGCAAATTAACCTCAGATACATTGACCATCAAGAGACGAGTGGTCAATCGAATAGCTTACGCGACACTCATATCGTAATGTCTGAAATTAATGGCCAAACAGTTTTCCAATTAGATGACATTGAACTGGTTACAGGTGGTGTTATTCACGCCGACAGATTGAATCAAGATAAACCAACCGATGGTGCCATCGAAATTGACAATAAAAGCCGCGAAAGTGCAGAAGTATTCGCACAAGGCAATTGGGTAAAGAAAAACACTCAAATATTGGCTGGCATGCGTAGCCAATACGACTCTGATTTTGGCTGGCATAACGCTGTCCGCCTGAGCACCATGAAAAACATTAGCTTAAGCGATATAACACTGCAATGGCGCGCTGGTTTAGGGCAAAGTTACCGTGTGCCCAATTTAAAAGAGCGCTTTTATGTTTTTGATCACAGTGCTTTAGGCTATATGGTTTTAGGTAATGAAAACCTTAAACCAGAAACCGCTGATTCTTTTAATTCTAGCCTGACCATTAACACTAGTTTTGCTGACGGCAGTATCGACTTCAATAGCAATATTAGCATTCACTACTCGGAAACAGATGATCTAATCGACTCAGTTATTGACCCTGAACAATCAGAAGAAACGGGCTTGTCTATTTACCAATACCAGAATATTAGCCAAGCAAAAATTCACGGTTTTGATGTCAGTACTGAATTCACCTTTAGTCAATGGCAAATGCAACTAAATTATAGCTACCTAACTAGTGAAGATCAGAACAAAGAGCGCTTATTGTCACGCCCTCGCCACCAAGTGAAATTCAATATCAACTATGACATTGATGCCTATGACATCGAATTTATTGCTTACGCCGTATACCAGGCGAGTGAAGCGGTGCCTGATAGTTATCTAGGTGTAGAAAATAATGAATACACCACTTTCAATGCCGTGATGAACCAAACCATTACTTCAAACCTATCGTGGCGATTAAGTGTCGACAATATTTTTGATGAGCATAAGAGCCCATCAGCAAACGGCCAGAATTTATTTGATGCAAGACCTGTTAGCAGCCGCACTATTAGTGCCGGCATAAGCTATCAATTTTAAGAGAATCTCGGAGAAAAACATGAAATCAACATTGGCAACACCATTTAAATTAAGTAGCCTAGCACTGTGTGTATTTTTAACTGCATGTGGCGGTGGAAGCAGCTCAAGCAAGGATACAACTCCTACGCCAGAGCCGACACCAACGCCAACAGCACCGACTCAGGGCGCAGTAAGTGGCCCGCACACCACTGGAAGTGTAAGTGAACCTGTATTCGTTTATTACGACTTAGATAACAAAGCCGTTATTGAATTAACCGCTGAGCAAGCAGCAACAAATACGGTTTGGGACATCGCGTTCAAGCGTAGTGGAATATACTTAAACCAGCACAGCGACAATACAATAACCGCGTTTGCAACTGGGAATAACAGTGACTTCTTTGATGCCGATGGTAAAGCTATTGCCGCAAGTTTTATTGCGGCAACAGCTGAAACTGAATTAGCTGATTATCTAGCGGTAAAAACCAGTGATATCCCAACCGATGAAACTAAATTTATTGCTGACAAAACTTCAAACATCATTGAAGGTTTTTATAACTACGACATGACAACTCATGTAGTAACTGCCGCAGATAGCAATTACTTTATTGCTAATTCTGATAATGCTTTTACTAAGTTTCGTGCAACTGACATTACCACTGCTGGCCGTGGTATTGGCCAAATAACATTGCAAACAGCATATCAAAGTAGCAGCGACGCAGCCTTTGCTGCAGAGCAAGAGCTTACTATTGATGCTGCATTAGCCTGTTCTGGTGAAGTTACACACGTTTATGTTGATTTTGATACCAACCAAGAAGTGACTGCAGCCGATGCTTGGGATATTAACTTTCCATGTGCGGCTGATAAAACAGGAGCTGATTTCACTATTAATATTGCCGATGACGCCCAAGCCATGCATGACTTTGATAACAGTTATGATGCCGTTGATCCAACTGCCGTTGCTTATTATGGCTTTAAAGACAATGTTTACAGCGTAAAAGCCTTTGATAGTACACCTTGGTATCAATACGGCTTAAATGGTGGTCACTTATTATGGTCACAATTTGATGTTTACTTAATTAAAACACCAACAAAAACTCATAAAGTGCAAATCACCAGCTATTACGATGCAGATGGTGTTTCAGGCAATATCAGCTTTAGAGCTGATGAAGTTGACGAGCTTGCTGGCGAAGCCGGTGCATAACAACCATTGCTAAAATATCAAACCCAAGGTGTAAACTCTCCCACATCTTGGGTTTTGATATTTCTTTCATATTGGCAACAACATTAGGAAATTACTATGATCGCCCAGATCGAACAAATCATGTACCAGTTATCAGACTTTTTTATGGCACCGGTACTCTGCCTGATCGCATTATTGTTTATTTATTCATTATTTGCCACCGGACAGTTCTTTAGTCAAAGCATGCAACGCCGCCGCCATTACAAATCGTTTATACAATTACTCAACGGCAAACTTGGCAGCAACCGTCAACTCATATTGAACGGCTACCCTATGGCAAGCTTGGCAAATGAAATGCCAGAAATCAGCCAAGATCAATTAGATGTTGCAACATTAAAAGAACTAGAAGGTGTGCGTAATGTCAGCCGATTAGCGCCTATGCTAGGTTTAATAGCTACCATGATCCCAATGGGGCCAGCACTAAAAAGCTTGGCAGATGGCAACATTCAAGGCATTAGTGAAAACTTAATTGTCGCTTTCTCAGCGGTAATTTTCGGTTTAGTTATCGCCTCAATTACCTTTTGGATAGCCTCAGTTAAAAAGCGTTGGATGGTTGAAGAACTGGTTGCATTATCACCATTATTAGAAAAAATGCCACTAGAACAAAGTAGCCAGGAAGCAACCTTACCTGTGCAAGCCGTGGAGAAAGATTATGAGGCTGCTTGATGAAGACGAAGGCATTAATCCGGCATTATCTGTGGTGAATTTGGTTGATGTGTTTTTAGTGTTAGTTGCCGCGTTGTTAATTGCCATCGCACAAAACCCATTAAACCCCTTCCTTGCTGAAGACGTCACGGTCATTAAAAACGAAGGTAAAGATAATATGGAAATTATCGTTAAAAAAGGTAACACCATCGAAAGCTTTAAAAGTGATGGTAAAACCGGCTCTGGTACAGGTAAAAAAGCCGGTACTGCTTATGAAATGGCAGACGGCAGCATGATTTACGTAAAAGAATAGTGATAACAACTAATGAACAACTTTTTAATTAAAATTTCCATACTATTTTTCAGCGCTATTGCCTTTATCGGTAATGCATTTGCAGAAACAAGTAAACAACCAGC
This sequence comes from uncultured Colwellia sp., assembly GCA_913058245.1. Taxonomy (GTDB): domain Bacteria; phylum Pseudomonadota; class Gammaproteobacteria; order Enterobacterales; family Alteromonadaceae; genus Cognaticolwellia. Next base: position 142,620 of record CAJXQJ010000007.1, on the reverse strand, counting down.
ACCCCATACACAAAGTATACTCTTTGTTAGCACGGCGCATACCAATACCGCAAAAATCACTTTGTTAAAAAAAGTCGCGGAAGAGAAAAACAAATCCACCTGGAAAATCGCAAAAAAATCAGCAAAATCATTAGCCAAAACGGCCAATAAAACAGGTGCTTTAACATCATTGTTTAATCAATATGACTTAGTCATTCTTGACGCAGTATCAGTGCGAGAAGCCAGTGCTGCATTTGACAATTATGCCAGTGAAGTAGCCACTGCGGATACTACCATTGTTGCTTTTAGCTACTTACAAAACAAAAGTCTTAATAAAGGTTTACTAGCTGAGCGAGCGAGTACTTTACAAGACTATTGGATGAATGCCGGACGTCGTAACCTCGACAATATGCTTTCTTTTATTTCAGCAAACATTGTCTCAAAAAAAACCGAACCATCAACAATAGCCAATGTACCCGCACCAATTATTTTTCCACAGCAAGGAATTTATCATCCAGAGTTACCTAACTTAATCATTAACGACTTAGTGGAATACAAAAACCTTCGCCCAGTCAAACCACAACAACCTAAAATTGCAGTACTGTTGCAGCGGGCATTAATCGAGTCAGAACAAACACAATTAATTGATGCCACTATTAAGCAATTAGAAGCCAAGGGTGCTTATGTGGTGCCATTCTTTTTTGAACTCAGCCCAGTCAGCGGTGACTATAGTCAATTACTACAAGTACCAAATTCAGAGCAAAACACTAGCAACCAAGCAGAGTCAATGAAAACCGATGTTGATTTGATAATCAGCTTTCGAAATATTCACTGGGCTAATAAACGTAAAGTAGAATTTGAAAAGTTCCAAGTGCCGGTAATGCACGCGATGACCTACTACTCCGGTGATAAAGAGACCTGGGAAAAAGACATGCAAGGCGTTAGCGCTAACATGATGTCATTCACTTTAGTGCTGCCTGAAAATGCTGGTGTCGTTGACCCCATGATAGTAGCAGCAATGAACATGAGCGAGCAAAATGTTGAAATTATTGACTACCAATTGGAGCACTTAGTAAGCAAAGCCATCAACGTTACAAAGCTGAAATACAAAGCTAACCAAGACAAAAAAATCACGTTTTTTGTTTGGGGCGATAAAGATGTTGGTGCTTCATTTATGAATATTCCTGACAGTATTGAAGCTATCAGTCAACGCTTAGCGAGTGAGGGATATCAAACCGCAGAGCGTGACGCAAAATACTTTGTTGAAAATGCGAAGAAAATTCTTGATCCTTTTTATCGAGATTATCAATTAACTGAATTGCTAGATAATGATTTAGCTGAATTAATGCCAATTGATGAATATTTAAACTGGTTCAACGCCCTACCAACAGAGCTAACACAAAAAATTAATGACCATTGGGGCCAACCTCAAGATAACTTCATGGCTGTAGAAAAAGCAGGTAAACACTACTTTATTTTGCCACGTATCCGTAATGGTAATATGTTGATCATGCGTCAGCCGCCGCGCTCTGATAGCAAAAATGATGAAAACATGATTTATCATCAAGGCCTCGTACCCATTAACCACTTCTACCTTGCCGCCTATTTTTATGCTCGGGAATATTGGCAGTCAGACGCTATTGTGCACTTAGGTACTCACGGTTCACAGGAATATTTAGGCGGTAAAGAACGTGGTTTATCAATCTACGATCAAGGTAATTTAGCAGTATGGGATACGCCTGTTGTTTATCCATTTATTGTCGATGATGTCGGCGAAGCGATGCAAACCAAACGTCGTGGTCGCGCAACTGTTATATCCCATATGACACCACCTTTTGCTGCCGCCGGCTTGGAAGGTGAAATTCGTCACTTACACGAGTTAATGCACCAATATAAACAGCTTGACCAAGGTGGCGTTAAACAAAAAACGGCCACGCAATTAACCAAGCTATGTTTCGATACCAACATTTGTAAAGACTTAGCTTGGCAGCGAGAACAAATCACTGAAGCCTTTGATGAATTCATCGATGCACTACATATTCATTTAGAAGATTTAGCGACAGCCAATCAGCCATTGGGGTTACATACCTATGGCTATATTCCAGAGCAAGCGCTTACCATTTCTACCTTAGTGCAAATGTTGGGGACTGACTTCACCACCAATGCCAGCGAGTTTGAACATCAACACTACACAGAAAATTTAGTTGGAGAACATCATGATGATGACGAAGATGAAGGTGTTGCCCACAGCCATACTTATCACTCCAAAGGCGAAGAAAATAATGACCAAACAAATGCGGATAAAGAGTCAATAGCACCTAAAAATGCAAATGATATTACGCGATTATCAGGCTATTTAATGGTTAAAAACTATATTGTTGCAGCCAATGAAAAATCAGCGCAACGCCCTATTCCTTTAACTGAACTTAGTGAAGAATTACAAACGGATATAGCTCGTGGTAAAAAGCTCTATCAAAGTATGGCGAGTATCCACGAACTCGATGCTATGGTCGACTTTTTAAGCGCCAAATATATCCCAGTAAAATCTGGCGGTGACCCGATACGCCATCCAGAGTCATTAGCAACAGGCTATAATTTATTTGGTTTTAATCCCTCGCGCGTACCAACACAGGCAGCTTTCGAGCAAGGTAAAGAATTGGTTGAACAGGTGATTGCCAATTACTACGACAAGCATAAAGCCTATCCTGACAAAATGGCATTCTCACTGTGGTCAATTGAAACCATGCGTCATTATGGCGTGCTGGAATCTCAAGTATTATATGCCATGGGCGTTAAACCAAAGTGGAGTAAAAGTGGTCGAGTTATTGGCACCGAAGTTATTCCTTACAGTGAATTAAAACGACCACGTATTGATGTTGTGCTCTCAGCAACCGGCTTATATCGCGATGCTTTTCCTAACGTGATGCAGATGTTAGCCAAAGCAGTTAACCAAGTGGCCGCTTTAAAAGAAGACAACAATTCAATCTGGCAAAATAGTCAAAAAGTTAAAGCTGATTTATTAGCTGAAGGCGTTAACGAAAAAGAAGCACAATACTTATCAACCATACGTATTTTTTCAAATCAGTCAGGCGATTATGGTACAGGGGTAGATGATGCTGCTTGGGCCAGTGATACTTGGGAAACTGATAAGAAAATATCAGATAATTACTTAGCTAAAATGGGTTACTTCTTCGGTGCTGACAATAGCCGTTGGGGCGAAAAAGGCGAAAATAGCCAAGGTAAAGATATTCAATTATATGCCAAACAATTATCAGGCACAGACATTGCCATGTTTGCTCGCTCTTCAAACTTATTTGGCATGTTAAGCACAGATGATCCATTTGAATACTTTGGTTCATTAAGCTTAGCCGTCAGAAATATTGACGGTAAAAGCCCTGATATGGTGGTCGCAAACTTACGTGATGCCAAAAATGCAAAAGCAGAAGATGCCGGGCTATTTCTTGCCAAAGAACTACGTACCCGCATGTTTCACCCACGTTGGATCAAAGAGCTACAAAAAGAAGGTTATTCGGGTGCAGTGTCTTTAGCCTCAAAAATGGATAACTTTTTTGGTTGGCAAGTTGTTGATCCTAATTTGATTCGAAATGATCAATGGGATCAGTACTTAGACATCTACGTCAATGATAAATTAAACCTTGAGCTTGATGATTGGTTTAAAGAAATCAACCCAGCAGCTTTTGCCCGTATGATGGAGCGTATGCTAGAAGCTGAGCGTAAGGACTATTGGCAAGCTGACCCTGAGCGTCTAAAGCAATTGGTTGAGCAGTATATTGACCTAGTTAACAATAATGACTTAGTTATCTTAAATGACGCGGTTAAGGAGCATGTTAACGAACTTGCAGAAGGTTATGGTTTAGCGCCATTAGTAGCAAAAACGATGGAAGCGATGGCCGCTGCAGCCGATATGCAAAAGGCCAAGAACAATCAACAGTTAGCAGAGCAGCAGTCAAAAAATGCAGACCAGCAAGTTGAAGGGCAAAAACTTGAAAAGCAAACATCGCAAACGATTGCGCCAAACGAGGTTATTTACTACAGTTTATTCGGTATATTGTTACTAATAGCTTGCGGTGCCATTTGGCAATCTCGCCGTAAACAAACAAACCAACAACAGATTTACCTGTTAGCAACAAAGAAAGATTTACCTGTAGATAAAGCAGCTTAAAGCACAGCTATCGCCAGCATATAAAAAGGCAGTATCTTTACCACGAACCTGCCTTTTCCTTATCTAATTTGATGAGTATTTTCGCCCAGCTATGAGTTCGAAAATGAATAAATCATCATTATGATCAAAATTCTGAATCGCACCGTATCATCATTATGAATAACAATTTAGATTCAATATGCAAACAAAACAATACCTAGGCTACCTTGGCCTTGTGCCATTTACACTACCTCTCATATTCGAACAGGTAGTTGAGGAATTATTCACTACAACTGCAGAACAAGTATTTATATTCTATAGCGCCATTATACTTAGTTTTGTTTCAGGTACTTTATGGCGTAAATCAAATGATATGCTAAGTATTAAGTTACAAATACTTAGCAATATCTTCTGTCTTTTAGCATTTTTTGCTCTGTTAATCCCATCTGCTGTTGCCTTTGTCGTACTAGCATTAACTTATAGTATGCTTTTGCTCTGTGAACAGCATTACTTTGGTTATGTGGCGGGTCATAATGATTATCTTGAAATGAGAAAATACCTAACCATAATCGTTATTTTGCTACAAATCAGTGCATTTATTTTATGGGAAACTTGATAAAGAACTATAGGCGGTTGATTGATATCCAACGTTCTGCTTTATTTACCTCGCGCCCCATACCTTTAATAGGAATATTTTATGGCAACTGAACAAATACTTATTATCGGAGCAAGCAGTACAATTGCTCAAGCTATCGTTGCAGAAACTTTAATATCAAAGCCTGAAGCCGATATTATTGTAATTAGTCGGAATATAGACATTTATGACAATACCCAATCAAACGCTTTAATTAAAATTTCTATTGCTGATTATCAACCTGAGACTATTCAGCAAACCATAACAAATTTGCACAAGACTACCGACTTACCAACAACACAGATATATATTTGCAACGGCTTACTACACAGCGAAATTATAACTCCAGAAAAACGTATTGAAGATTTTTGCTCAGAAGCATTTTTGTCCATCATTGAGGCTAATACCCTAACACCAATACTGTGGCTAAAAGCACTTATACCAGTGCTTACGACTAAAAATGACTGCACATTAGTCGTATTTAGTGCACGAGTTGGTAGCACTGAAGATAACAGACTAGGTGGTTGGTACAGTTACCGAGCATCAAAGTCGGCGTTAAATATGATGGTTAAAAACCTTGCAGTGGAGCTATCAAGGCGCTCAAAAAATACCAAGGTAATTTTATTTCACCCCGGTACAACCGACTCACCATTATCTAAGCCATTTCAAAAAAATGTTCCTGAAGGAAAATTGTTTAAAGCAAAGTATGTTGCGCAACAACTTGGAAAAATAATCGAAGAGCAACCTTTTGATCAGAAAGCTAGTTTTCTTGACTGGCAAGGAAAAACAATAGCGTGGTAAACGTTACTTCCAGCCAAAACACCATAGTGTTGGATTTTTCAAATCACGCCAATTGATTAAATAATCATTTTTGCTCATTACAGCGGTAATAACACAATCAATAACATTGTACTTATCGTCAAATTCAACCTTGGTAATGACAAAGTGCTTTTGTTTATTCTCAACACTTACTTTTGTCCATTTACTATTAAGCAATGATTTGGGGCTGACATTATTCATACTTTGTGCACTAATAATTTGTTTAGCTTAGAAATAAAAGCATCAAAGGTTTCTTTTTCTTTAAAATCAAAGGTGTAGCGGCCATGAAAAAGTAAAGTTAGTGTTAAGTCGTTATAGCCAAGAAAGCAAGTATAGCCATCAACATCATGCCAAGCTTTTATACCTTGATATTCATAATGTCCATTAGCTTTGTTGCCTTTCATGGTAATAAGATTAAAAGCATGTAATAGGTCAACTTGAGCAATATGACTGTTTTTCATTAGAATGATATTAACTCGCGGTAACAGCCACTACTTGATTGACCACACATTTCATCGTATGCATTTTGAAACTCCAACAATGCAGAAGAAATATTATTACGACGCAAATACGCTTTCGCATCCGTTATTGAATTAAACATTTCCGCACTTGTGTTTTCTTCAAGGCCGATCAAATTATCTCGTGAATCTATCACACCAACTAAATAGTGACTCGAATCAGCAATACCTATTATGGTGGGCAGTAAAAACTTATTAGTATGAAGATGCATAAAACCTCCTAAATATATTGTTATGAATACGAAGCAACGAGGATTTTGGTTCAATGAAATTGTTAATTGTTAGCTAGTACAAATAGTCTCGTAATGGACTATTTGTACTTAACAGGCCAAGTAAAATAGGTTTAACTCTTTTAGAAATTGAATATCACGGCTTTTTACAGGATCGCCAGTTTAACCTTAGTACTATTAGTTTACTTATGCTTGATATGCTCCTGCGGAATAAGTTAACTCATAGCTGTGACTATAGACTTCAAGAATATTACCGAATGGGTCTTCCATATAAATCATACGATATGGCTTTTCGCCCGGATAATAATAGCGAGGCTCTGCCATACGTTTTTTACCACCTGCGGCCACAATTCTTTCAACTAACTCTTCAAGGTTAGGGTCTTGCACACAAAAGTGAAAAACACCCGTTTTCCAGTACTCAAAATTATTTTCAGGATTTTGCTGATTCTTAAATTCAAATAACTCAACACCAATGCGGTCGCCGGTCGACATATGGGCTATTTTGAATTTCTCCCAATTTGCGCCAAAAACATCGGTACACATTTCACCAATGGCACTATCATCTTCGGTAATAATGGTTGGCTCCATAATTAGATACCAACCTAAAACTTCAGTATAAAATTTTACAGCTGCTTCCACATTAGGTACTGAAATACCGATATGTGAAAAACTTCTTGGATAAGCATTGCTCATATTATTTTCCTCTTTAATCTCGATAGGAAAATTATAGAGCAAGTGATAAAGTATCAAAAATTATCATTTATTATATAAATAAGTACAAAAAATTATGATAAATCAAATGTGGTTACAAACCTTTTGCACACTAGTAGAAGTAGGTCATTTTACTCAAACCGCTGAAAAATTGTTTATGACACAATCGGGGGTTAGCCAACAGATAAAGAAATTGGAGCAGCACTTACAAGTTGATTTATTGATCAGAGAAGGTAAAAGTTTTTCTTTAACACCGGAAGGAACACGCTTATATAAACAAGGCAAACTATTACTGCAAAACTTTGCAACATTAGAGCAGTCGCTTATTGAAAATAACCAATACGAAGGCACCATAAATATTATGTCACCGGGAAGTATCGGCTTAAAACTTTACCCTTACTTGCTCGACTTTCAACGCCAGCACCCCGAGTTAATTTTTAATTATCAATTCGCTCCTAACCACAGTATTGAAAATGCCGTTATTAATCATCAATGCGATATCGGTTTAATGACAATAGCCCCCCAGCAAAGTCATATTCGCGCTCAACATATTGCCACAGAAAATTTAGCACTCGTTACCGCCAGTAATATAGACGTTTGTAATTGGCAACAACTAACAAGCTTAGGCTTTGTCTCCCACCCTGATGCTGCCCATCATGCCAATATATTATTAAGCGAAAACTTTCATGAATTTCAAGATATTGAACAATTTAAACAGGTTGGCTTTTCCAATCAAATTAGCTTGATACTTGAACCTGTATCTCGGGGAATTGGTTTTACTGTACTACCAATAAATGCCGTAAAAGCATTTTCAGCACAAACATCCATCAAAATACATTACCTAAATACACCAATCAGTGAAGCGATATATCTCTGTGAGAATCGAGCTACTTTTAAAAGTAAAAGCCAACTATTAGTGAAAAACCTAATAGAAAGTTATTTAAAAACTTAACGTTTATTTAACTCAAGTTAATTTTAATTGTCAGATTTAGCGATAGTCTTTTAGCAATTTAAAAGAGAGCTTTGCGGCAAGAGCTTGGTTTATAACAATTAAAGTTTTATAAAACAGGCAGTTTAAAAATTATAGGTTACACTAAATTGAATAGACTCATCTATTTAAAATGGAATATTAGTGATGCCTAATAATAAGAATGTTAAGAAGGAAGATCCGCAGGGTGACCCTGCTAGGGATGAACTTAATCAACTTAGACAAATTGTTTTTGGTAAAGCAGAGCAACAATTAAATAATCGAATATCATCAACCCGCTCAGATTTAGAAAAAGCACTCAACGTACAGAACGATAATATCAATCAACGTTTCAATAGTTTTCAGCAAACTATTGATCAGCGCTTTGAGGCGCTAGAGCAACGACTTTCTCTTTCTGACAAAACTCATGACGATAACGACACAAGCATCCAAAATGATTTAGCAAATTTAGCATCCGAGCAAGAAATGTTTGCAACCTCAACTTTACAGGACTTTAAAAATATTGAGCAGTCATTAGATAATGAGAGCAATGCACTTAGTAATAATTTTAATGAGCAAATAGAGCAATTAAAATCGCACCTCGATGAGGTTTCGAAAGAACTAAGCTCATCAAAAACAGACCGAAAAACACTCGCTAAGTTGCTATCAACTATGGCAACTAATTTAGAAGATGACCAGCTATAATGGCTACAGACACAACTAAAGAACAATCTGAGCCTAGCCAACAAATAAAGCAAGTAAGAAACATAATACTCGGTGAACAAAACCACTTAGTTACTGAAAGTATTAAAAAAGAAGCTCGAACTATCGTTACCGACGTCGTCACTGAGGCGCTACATGATCGACAAAAGCAAGACAGTTCAGTTAATAGAATATTACAGCCGCTAATTGAAGATTCTGTTCAAGACTCAGTAACTCATAATAGTGAGCGCTTAATTACTTCACTGTACCCACTTGTTGGTAGCTTAGTAAGAAAATCTGTTGCTGCTTTTCTTAGTGACTTTATCGAAAAAACAAACCAATTACTCGAAAATAGCCTAACCATAACAGGGCTAAAGTGGCGCTTAAAGGCTTGGCAATCTGGAGTAAGTTTTGCTCAATATGCTGCGTCACAAACTTTTGTTTATCGCGTTGAACATGTTTTTCTTATTCATCGAGAAACTGGGCTACTACTAAACGAAATTGCATTAACTGAGCATGGAAAAAGCGACGCAGATATGGTGTCATCTATGCTATCAGCGATTAACGATTTCGTTGGCGATTCCTTTTTAGCCAATGATGAAGGCCAAAAAGAGCAATTGCAAAATGTCAGAACAGACAATTTCAACTTACTTATCAAGCCAGGGCCAAGTGCCTTAGTTGTTGCCGCAGTAATAGGAAACCCTCCTCAACAGCTTAGTAACCAATTACAAGTAACGCTGGAAAACATTCACCACCTCTATGTTGATGAACTTAATAACTTTGACGGTGACGACCAACATTTTACCAATGCAGAAAACTTGCTGCGAGACTGTTTATTATCAGAACATAAAGAAGAAAATGACAATGAAAGAAAACCTTGGCTAGCCATTGGAGTATTATTTATTGTCTTTATTTATGCAGGTTTTCAAATATTCAACTGGTCAAGAAGCCAACAACTCCATGACGAGTTAATACAGTTGGAAAATGAGCCTGGCATTATCATACGTAAACTAACCGTCAACAACATAGACGAAATTGAGATTGATGTTCTACGCGATCCTAGTGCAATAGTTATTACACAGTGGCTAGAAAATCACGATTTCAACATAGAAAATATCAGCATTCTTGAGCGAAATTACCATTCATTATCGCCACAAATACTGTCACTACGAGCAGAAAAAATTCTCAGCACTTTCCCAAAAGTATCGTCAACATGGCAAGGCAACACTTTGTCTTTAGCCGGTAAATTAAGCGCTATAAATTCAGAGCAATTATTAAGTAAATTAGCGGTCGCTGGTTTTAGTGAAGAACTAAACTTAAATACCGAGAATCTGCAGCTAATTTCCAGCCAAGCAATAACTACAAGTAAGCAAATTAAGCAGCAAATTTTCGAAGACCTAATCAGTAGAGTTTCCTCTACTCAGCTTAACTTCCCCGTCGCAGGTGAAAAAATCACCACAAAAATGCAAGTATCATTAGCTCATGTTTTTCAATACATTCATCAGCTAGAGCTATTAGCTGACGAGCTTGAAATAGATATTGGTTTGCTAGTTATCGGTTGTAGCGACAACACGGGTAGCAAAACTGCGAATAAAGCATTAAGTGTAAAAAGAGCAAGTAATACCGCACAAGCATTAATTAACAAAGGCTTAAGTAAGGATAAAATTTTTACCGCCGGACTCGGACAAATAGATATTAAGGCGATTAAAAATACCGCAAGAAAAGTCATGTTCAATGTGATATATATAAATAAACCAGATATAGACAATATTGAACAATCCACTCAGTAAAATTGTGGTAATTATTCAACGAAGTGAAGTAGAAACTAACTTTAATATTTGTTGTGGTTTGCAATGTAAATCAAATAAGAAAGCTTAGCCGAAAATGGAGATGACGCTATGATTCAAAAAAAGATTTGCCTTTTAGGTGCATCAAGCGTCGGAAAAACAAGCTTGGTCAAACAGTTTGTTGAAGGTATTTTTAGTGAAAAATATCAAACAACAATTGGGGTTAAAGTCGACAAGAAAGCACTTATTGTTGATGACGAAAAAATCAACTTCATGCTATGGGACATTGAGGGTAATGACCGATACAATGTTTTTGAAGAAAGGTACTTACGTGGTGCTGCTGGCTTAATTATCGTTGTTGACCAAACACGTGCCTCGTCACTAATTGAAGGCCTAGATATTCACACCTTGGCTAAACAAGTCACCTCCTGCCCAGCCATACTCGCGATAAATAAAAGTGATTTGCCATCTACCTGGCATTTATCTTCGCAAGAACAAGAAGCCTACAACGACCTTTTCAGCCTACAATTTAACACAAGTGCAAAAACTGGCGCGCAAGTAGAAAATATGTTTTTAGCGTTAGCGGAGCTATTGCTTAAGGACAAGAGAAATGATGTCACTACTAAATAATGTAATTAACGCACTAGAACAAGCTGTTTTAGAAGTGATTGATGCCACATCTGGTGAAGTTAAATTAGTAGCAGGTGAAGGTAAATGGATCACTGAACTTTTTCCCGCATCTAAAAATCAGCAAAGCTTTATCATTAATGAAAATACAGCTTTTTTATTCGATTTTTTAGTCGATGCCAGACTAGTATGGCAAGAACAAAAAGATGATAAAATTCGTTCTGGGCTCTGGACAGAAATCACTGAAAATAATAGCGAATTACATTTAGAAGCTACGGCAATTAAACAGCAACAAAAAAACTTATTGCTGATAACCAATCAGTTAGAAGATTATAGGTTTCAACAAAAAACCAAGCAATTAGCGCGCGAAATACTACTCTCAAACGATCGTTTATTTCTGCAAAATGAATACTTACAAACTCGCTTGCAGTCAATACTAAAACGACCGCCCGAGCAAGACAATATAGTTTTAACCTTAACGAAAGTTATCGAAAATGCAGAGTTTGCGGTAATTATTACCAAAGGTAATTTCGCACCTATTATCGAAAATTCGGCAGCTCTAAGCCTATTTGAACAATGTTCTTACACTAGCTCACTGCCCATTAGACCCGTCGATATCATTACTAAGTTAATGAAAAATCAACTACCTGAATTTGAACGCATAGTTGCAACGAAATCTAGCTGGGAAGGTGAGTTATGCTGGATATCACCACCTTCAACCTTAAAATGGCTAAAAGTAGGTTTATACCCGGTCAAAAATAAACTCAATGAACCAGAGAGCTGGATAATTTTCGTCAACGATATCAGCACAATCAAACATCTAGTTCAGCGTAATGAAAAGCTTGCGTTAGAAGATATGTTGACGAAATTACCTAATCGCTTTTCATTTTGGCAAACCTTAGAGCAGCAAATTGCCGCTAACAGATGTTTTTATTTGGTATATGTAGACATCAATGAATTTCGCCGCCATAACGAATTCTATGGGCACCTAGAAGGTGACAAACTACTTATAGAGTTTGGTCAACGCATTAAAAACACCATCAAGGAATCTGACTTTATCGCACGAGTTGGCGGTGATGAATTTGCCATTATTCTCAGTAATGTTGCCGATCAAAGTTCATGTGAACAAGCAATACTTCGTATTTTTGACACCATAAACAAAACTTTTAAAACCAATAAATCAGAAAGCTTTCATGTCAGTGTTAGTATAGGTGCAGCAAGCTTCCCTAACGATGCTAGAAGCGTTGAAGAGTTAATGAAATTCGTCGATTTAAGTGCATACAATGGTAAGAAAAACAAAAGAAATTCTTTACAGTTTTATTCTCAATCCATTAAAGATGCGTCACATCAAATAATTAAAATTGAACAAGAATTAAGACATGCAATTAGAAATGAAGAGTTTGAATTATATTTACAGCCAATTATTGATTTAAAAACACGAACCATTACCAAAGCCGAAGCTTTGATTCGCTGGAATCACCCAGAAAAAGGTTTGGTCAGCCCTGATCAATTTATCGAAATTGCAGAAAAAAGCGATTTAATTATTGCCATTGGGGAATGGGTAATTCATCGAGCATGCCAACTGGTAAAAGAAATCAATCACCAAGGTTTTAATATCAAAATCTCGGTAAACTTATCCCCTTCACAAGTTATTGATGCCAATCTATTTTCATATTTACGTAAATGTATAATCGACTTTCAAATTGAGCCAGCGCTTTTGGAACTTGAAGTTACTGAAGGCGTACTAGTAGATGATTATTCAACAGCAAGAAAGTTACTTAGTAATGCCAGAACAATTGGCATGACTGTATCTGTTGATGATTTTGGCACTGGTTACAGCTCATTAGCTTACCTGAAAAAACTACCATTAGATTTTCTAAAAATTGATCGCTCATTTATTAAAGACATTGTTAACGATGAAAATGATAAAGCAATCGTAAAGGCGGTCATTGCCATGGCGCACAACCTTAACCTATCAGTAACTACCGAAGGCGTTGAAACAGAAGAGCAATTGAAGTTCCTGATAACAAATTCATGTAACTCTGTACAAGGCTACTTATTTAGTCGTCCAATACAACTAGATGCTTTTATTAAATTAATTGATGAGCAAACATTACCTGACAACATAAATAATGCATTATGATTTAGACATGTAAATGTTAGCACCAAATTTTGTTGACATTTACATGTAGTTAATTGTTATTATTCAGATACTCTCTGTTCAATAAGCGCGATCATTTCTTGGGCAACAGCTGCAGAAGATAAATAGTTTTGTCCAGTAATAACTCTGCCATCAACCTCTATATGGGCAATATTTCGAGAGCTGTAATTGAATTCCCCACCGTGCTTCTCAATTGTTTCTGTAATTTTAAAGGGAAATTGTTTTGCATATGCTTTGCTAAAATTTTCATATTCATCGGGGTAGCCACTGACTTTTTTACCTGAAACTAAGTACTGGCCACTTTTCAATTTCAAAAATGCAATACCTGCAGTACCATGGCAAACTGATGAAACAATACCATTATGCTCTTCATAAATTTCCATTGAGATATTTTGAATTTCCTGATTATTAGCCACACCGTACATAGCATTTCCACCACCAACATAATGCACTGCTTTATAATGGCTTGCCGTTATTTGTTCGGGTGATTTTGTATGTTTAATCGCATACATAAAATCAGAATCATACAAATATGATTTTGCTAACTCATTAGAAGTATTGATATAAGATAAAGGGATAGCGCCGCCTTTTGGGCTAACAAAATCAACGGTATAGCCCGCTTGCTTGAAAACGTGATAAGCGTTAACAATTTCTGAATAGCTCACACCTGTGGGCAATTTAGAATTCCCGTGAAAATGAGCATTGGATACGATAAACAGAATCCGCTTACCGTTTCTGTCAGTATTTTGCTTAGATGCCGTTTTACTAATGATTTTCCAGTGACTATCTATTTTTCTTAACAATAGTAAATCGGTGTAAAAGCTATTCCTTTCGGGGTTAAGTATATCTACTTTAGCAGTGGCAATATCTCCAGAAACGTCAATATTTACAACTTCGCCAATTCTGCCTGTTACCGTGCCCAAAGCACTTTTTTGATACCAGTTAATATACTCTTTAGCGGATACCCGCCAAACAGGTTGGTCAGTTTTTGTCAGTAATAAATCGGCCTCAGAATAAAATGCTTTTGCAATATCATTTGGCTGTGTATTCGCCGTACCATTGATATAAAGTTGTAATACTTGAGCTATCTTATCTTTTTCTATACCTGCTTGCGCATGAACCGATAACAGTAAAAAGGTTAAAACAAAACTAAGTTGTTTAAAATAAAAGGACATAGTCTCTCCAATAAAATGATTAATACTAGTGGAGTAAAACTAAGCCTTTCTATGACTAAAAACACTCTAAAATGATAAAATAGGAGTCTTGAATTATCATTTAGTTGCCTGTTCTTCTTTATATTTCACAGGTGTTAACCCTGTATGCTTTTTAAATACACTATAAAAGGTAGATGAAGAATTAAAACCACATTGCTCGGCAAGTTCATCAATCTTTTTGCTTGGCTGTTCAATTAAGAGCTTTCTTGCGTGAGTAATTCGAAGCTCATTGATATAAACAGAGAACGACTTATTTAATTTTTCATTTAAGAGTTGAGAAAATCTTGGGGAAGACATACTCAATCGCTTTGCAACTTGCGGCATCGTAATATTGGCATTTTTAAACAGCATTTGTTCCAACATTAGCAATTCCAGTTTTGCTAATTTCTGTTGAGCCTCGGCATTATCAATTTTATGTGCACCATATTTTGCCGTTTTAAATTTGAAAAAAATCAGCAAAGAGCTTAATAAAAATATAAAGCTAAATGAAAATGCTCCAACAATATATGAGGTGTAAGATGCAGTGAAATAAGCTAGCCATATCAAAATATTACCAAGCAACACACAAACTAATAATATTTCATCTTCCGCCAGTTTTTCTTTCTTTTTATCAAACAACGCTAGCAAATAGAGCCTTAATCGAAACAGACTTAATGCAATATAAAAGAACCAAGCAAAGTTAATAATTTTATAAAAACTGTTCCCCCACAACTCAGCATTAGCTGAATAAGGAAAGGCCAAGCCAATACATACAACGAGTGTAAGCATTGTCGCTAAATGTGCTCGCCAACTAAATGCTTGGCCCGTTGCCCGAGAAAGTGTCGCCATTGCATAAAAATAAAGTAATGGCCCAATAAGAAAACAAGCAGATAAGCCTATCTGTAAAATCACTTTATCCATATCGGCATTAAAATAGAACAACACTGATTTAAAAATACGAATGCTAATCATCAAAAGCATAAAAGCTAAAAACTGACGAGCAATTTGTTGTTTGCTTGAAATATAAACATAAGCTGACACGACAAAACCATTTAAAGCGCCAAATGCACTAAACATCAGTAAAAGTTGGTTTTCTAACGACATATAATGATTATTCTTAAGGTGACAAACTCATGCTAAGTAATCTAACATAAGCTATAAATGAAGTTGTATTGATTGCTGATCTTTCTTGGTCATTTTGCTCACTACCAACATATACGAATTATCCATCATCCGCTCAACCTCACCTTGAGGAACTGAGCCGTCTAATATCACAGTGTTCCATTGGGCCTTAATCGTGTACAGCATATAACCCCACATTTATCAGTTAATTTCTCTTTCATGTAATTAGTATATGCGTAAATAAAGTACTGGTTAGGAGTTCAATAAAAGAAAAGATGTAATAGACAAGGGGGATTAAAATTTATAATACAGAGCTTCAATGAAATAAATTAGGCCTAAATGTCACTAATGATAAAAAGACAGTTAATATTTCTGATAACAAGAATAAACAATGAAAGTGACAATATAAAAAGAGCTTATGCAGTAAAGTTTTACGCAGCAGCTAGTATTGTATAGGAGATTAATGAAGCACGAACAAAGAACAATTGTTTTTGTTCGTGCTGTATTAATTTAGAAGACTGTTATTTCTCGCTTAAGCTACTTGATTTTTAGGAGTTTTTTACATCAATGTGTTGGATTTCTTTTTCATCCTGAGTATGTTCAACAAGTCTTTCCGCTGGAATAGAAAACCGATCTAAATGATTTTCAATAAAGGTCTGTCCTTTATCTGCAAGTAAACTTATTCCCTCATTTAATGAGCGTATGTCTCGATTTAACTCCAAAAGAAAGTTATTAGCTGTATCAATAATGTTCGCAAGTTTCTTATCAACAGCATTAGTGAGAATATCTTTAGCACGATCATTATCTGAAAATTGATCTTCAATTTTTTGTAAGTCAGATATAGCATCTACCATAGCCATATCTTGGAGTTCTTTATACTGAATGGTTTTTTCATAAACTAATTTTTGTGCTCTTTCTCTTAATTCTAATTGCATGTGACCTATGGCATTAATTGCATTCACATTCAGCTTTGTTAATTGCTCTTGATAATTCATTATTGCTTCTGTTGTTTTTTTCATTCGCTCAAATTCTTTATCTTTCTTCCATTCAGCAATTTCAGCAATAGCAACCTCAATACCCTTAACTCGCTTTATTTCTAAATCAACCTCAGCCTCTTTTTCATTGATTTTTGCTTCTGACTCAGCTTTTATTCTGGATTCTTGTAACTCAACATCACGACTATGTGATGAAGATTTAGAACTCTCACTCCTTTCATGTCTGCGCCCCTCTAAGGGTTCTGTTGCCCATTCACAAAGAGCATCTATTGGTTTACTTATACAATCAACTAAAGCACCGCCAAATTTAGTTAGCCAACTCATATTATTCCTCCATTAGTTTCTTAAACTCCCTATCGAAAAGAGTTTTATCTTTTTGATAGGAATATAAAAGCCGTTGATACTGCTTTTCATTTTTTTTAGATATTTCAATTAAATTATTAAGAATTGAAATTTTTTCTGATAGCAGTGATATGCAAAAATCTTTACTAGCTAAATCATTTGTTGTTGATGTCCTAATAACTCTATTTTCTACAAGCTCCACCATAACTCTTTTAAAACGGGTTATTGAGCTGTGTGAATCAGAAGGATTAAAATGACTGTCAAACATTTCAAAATGTTTATCTATCCATAAGTTAAATTCTCTTTCAAAAGCCAAATTTAACATATCAAAATCATTTTCAAATTCAAAAAAATTTCTAAATAAGTCTGGAGATTCGTGAGCTGTACGTAAAACTAAGTCACCCCTTGCTTTTCGCATCAAGTCTAGAACCCCCAGTAAATCTTGCTTATTAAGCATCCGTCTTTTGGCTTGCAATTTCTACATTATTCTTTTGGTCTTTAGCTTTATCTCGAATAGTACCAATCATGTCGAGAGTGTGCTCTTCTATAAGGCCGCCACTTAAATCTAGGCTTTTTGTATAGCTATCTACAAGCTCCTTTAACCACTGTGAAGCAACTTTATTTTCAACTTGAGATTCTGTCAAAGTTGAAGATACCTCTTTTAGTGTTTCAGAGAAAAACTTTGCACGCTCTTTTCTTAAGTCTTCTTGAATGCCACTCGCAAATTTAATTTCTTCTTTGAACTCTTTAACTAACTCTAAATAATTCTTTTCATATTCAAATAAAACTGAAAGTTTAGCTTTTAAGCTATTTAAAGTTACAAATTCATTCAATTCCCTTTCAAGCTTACTTGCCAGCTCAGTGCTGATAGATTCATCAGCTCCTGAGTTCTTTACAGCGTCTTGAATCATTTTTTGTAAGTCTTTCATAAATACTCCATTGTTAAAATATACGACTGAATGCCTAACAGCTTTTATAAGAAGAATGCCCGATTTCATCTAAAAAAGACAACTGGCCTCCAAAATATTGATGGAAACAACCATAGCTTGTTAATACATTTACTTCAATAAGTTACTAATTACCATATTGATACTTTCATCACTGTCAATATGGCCATAGATAATCAGAGAAATATCATAAAACTATAATTAGGCTAAATTTTTATTAAAATTGATGTTTGAGCTTTTTTAGGGAGTTTTTTAACTACTAATAAATAAGAATTATCAATTAGTCTTCTCACTTCATTTTCAGGGACGCTGTTATCAAAATAGACGCTAATCCAATGTTTTTTATCCATGTGATAACCTTCTGTGATGGAGGAATAGATATCCCTTAAAGCTGCTCCTTCATCAGGATCGCACTTTAGGTTTAACATCATCAGGTCATTTCTTTCACCAATTAATGCGAACATCTTATTCTTAACTTTAAAAACAGATACATCTTCACCAAACGGAAAATCAAGAGTGGCCTCTGGCTTTGATAAAATAAACTCTTTTATTTCATTGTATGAATTCATATGATTAATATTCCATTTTGTGTACTCTACTATTTTTTCATTGATGACCATG
Source organism: uncultured Colwellia sp. (assembly GCA_913058245.1). Lineage (GTDB taxonomy): Bacteria > Pseudomonadota > Gammaproteobacteria > Enterobacterales > Alteromonadaceae > Cognaticolwellia. The sequence continues at coordinate 124,103 of CAJXQJ010000007.1, read as the reverse complement.
AAACAGTCGCTAATTTACCTTCCCCTTTTGACATATCTTTGCGATCCAACATCCTAGCTTCAAACTCGAAATCATCATTAATCTTAACAACCAACAGCTTATTAAAATTACCCTGTCTTTTCACGCTAACTTTCTCTTTGCTTTTCTCTGGTGTAATTGTCTTTATTTCAATAAAGTCGTTACCCAATCTACCATCAGATCCTTGGGTTCTAGGCTTGTGCCGTTTTATACCAAAAGTAATTTCAGCAAAAAGCTCACCTAACTCACCAAAAATAGGTAAGTATCTACCCGTAATTTGTTTGTAGTTAAAAGCGTCATCAACAAGAGTTTCAAATATGTGTATCAGATCAATATCAGCTTCAGGGTAACGTTCTTTTAACTCCTGTTCATGCAATTGACCATTTATCCATTCCCAGGAAATCCATTCACCATCATCCCATACCGCATCAGCAGAGCCTTCTATCACTCTACCTGTCATTGAACATCTGTTAACCATTACTTATTCCTTGTAATTTATTGACTAAATATATTTAGCTTTATATTTTCTTTCTTGAGTTCAACGATATTACCACCACAGCATTTTTTGTACTTCTTTTTTGAACCACAAGGACAAGACGAATTTCTATTAATTTTTTCAGCTTTTATTGGTTTAGGCTTTGCTTCAGCAATTTCGTTTTGAACTTGTTCAAAAGCCTTATCAAACTCAGCAAGAAAATCTTGTGCTCCTTTCTGCATCTGACCAACAAGGTCATTAAACTCTACAATATGATACCGTTTCGCTACGTAACTTCCTTTTCCAATAGCCTCAAGTAATAAAACTTCTGCTTTATCAATATCTTTATCTACAATAAAGCCTTTATGATACAGAATACCAAGCTCACCAATAGAATCACAACATCCCAGTTCAATCGCTTTTTGAAGATGTTTCTTTGCTAAATTTTTATCTAATTTGATTTCAGTATAAAAATAAAATAAATAACGGTTAGCCATTGCGGAGTCTACTTTAATAGCTCTGGTTAAATAGTCTTTAGATTCTTCAAAACGTTCTTCATCGAATAAGTAAGCACCATAAAAAGCAATAGCTTCGTTATACCCCCTATCTGCTGCTATTTTAACAAGCTTAAAACCTTCATCAAATTTGTCTTCGCCTAATACACCACTAGTAGCGATCACCGCATAACGAAATAATGATTCAACATCACAATATAGATATGCTTTTGAAGTGTCTGAACGATAGAGTGACTCTTCAAAACTTAACCTCAAAGCTGTGTAATAATGACTAGCGGCTAATTTTAATAAGCCGTGATGATGCAACTGAAAGGAATTTTCTACAACTAAGGGCATTCCGATTGTTGCTTGTTGAGCAATCGTTTCATATGCAATTCCTGCTTTAAGCTTAGCTTGGTAAGTGAGACTGACGGTTGCATCAAAGATTAATTGTTTGAATTCATATAAGCTGTAGTCTACCAACTCAACTTGCGAAATTGATTTCCCATAACCTAGTAATAGATAGATATCTTCATATAGCTTAACAATTAACTTTCTTGCAGACTCAGCTTTTTTTATACAAAGACTTTTAACTTCTTCAATGAAAGTGATATCGTCATTCGTTGAACTAACATTATTACCATGTACACCGTTATTACAGAGAATACGTAAATCATGAAAAAGATTTTTTGTATTTCTATTTATGACTTCTGACCTTTCAAGGGTATTAATCAGCTCAAATAAGCTATCACTACTAAATTCAACTACGAACTTATCCGCTATCAAAGCGCATAAACTTTCAATAATTTTTCTGAATTTTAACAATGAATAATCTGGGTTTTCTCGTAAAAACTCCAATGCTGTCTTGTAGTTTTCATATATTTCTTCACTAAATAATTTAGCTAATTCTATATCTGTTTTCACTTTTGACATTATTAATCCCTTAATCTCAATATCTTTTTTTATGCCCAAAGCCTTTAATCAATAATAATTAAAGATTTAGGATTAACATCATTTTTATAAAATTTCAGTTCCACAGATATTGAATCAAAATCTTGTGTAATTATTTTTCGAATATTTTCTGGTGATAATAAATTATAATAATATGTGCCTCTGGCAACTTTTGTTATTAAGTGGCTATCAACAAGAGCTTTAATTTGATTAGTGATAACTTGTGGTGATGTATCAATTAACATTGCTAGTTCAGATCTTGAATCTGAATTAATTATAAATTTGTTATTTGAATCTAACTTATAAATTAATGCTGCTAATAATTGTCCTGCCCTTTCTTGTAATGATAATGAAAAAACAATATTTCTCATCACTGATAATAAACCTGAATCAATCCCTATAAACTTTAAAAGTTTGCATTGAAAATCTTGTAAGTTTTCAGGTGGTTTTTTTATTACTGTGTTTTGATGATAAGTGTAATGGGGTTTTAACTTTGAAAAATACCCCGTTCCAATAAATAATATTTCTGTGTGAAATAATATTCCATCATCTTCAAAAACATCTAAACCTAGCGAAACGATACTACTTATTTCAAGTGTCGACAAAAATAATAGTCTTTTGGATCGTTTTCTAACATTTTGTCTAAAGCCAGAAGGAACGATCATTACAATAGGGGTATTAGCAGGAACAACTTCTATTATTTTTCTTAAAAATTCTTCAGGTAAAAACGTTTTTTTATGCTTAACTTCATTATTAAATGGTGGGTTAACCAGAACAAGATCAACGTCAGTACAATCTTCTTTTTTAGCATCAAAAAAATCTTTACCTAACTTCTTTTCATAACTGATCACATTAGTATCAGGAAAATAATGAGTTAGACGGTTTTCTAAGCCAGAACATGGATCTAAAATAGTTCTAATTTTATCTTTTGGGATAACAGAGCTAACAATTTCAGATATAAATTTCACTAATTCTAAGGGAGTTGCTATATCTGATTTAGAAACTTTCTTTGATTTTAGTGCTGTATTTTGCATAGAATAGTGCTTAAAATTATCAGTCAAAGTTAATAAAAAAAAGGGGGTATTAACTCTCCTTGTTCCTATCTGTAGTATTTATTATTAAAACTATTCTAGATTTAGTTTTTTAAATAAAATTTTGTTCCGCTTTTTTGCATCACTTAAAAGTTTATCAAATGAAATAACCTCAATAACAGCATTAAGGTTATCGTTATAGAATATATAGCCTTGATTATCTAAAAGTGGCTTATAGTTTCTAATTTCCAAAATTTCTCGAATTGAAGATGTTAAATCACAAATCACATAGCAGTAGACAGGGATTCTCTTATCAAGATAGATCTCTCTACCTCTATCATCTTTAATCAGATCACGCTTACGCAACTTCAAAATATAACCAGTAACTTGATCTATTGGATTGTCGTTACCCTTATAGTTATCTCGCATAGGGCGTTTAAACTCTATAATAATAGCTGTAGACGTTTCACGCCTATTATCTCCATATACCACAGGATTATTGAAAACTAATAAATCTGGACGTTCTTTAGAGTCAATATCAGTAACCGATTTGAATGACTTATCTGATACTAAGTGCTTATGGTAAGCCATACGCTCATCAATCAGCCATAAATTGTTTTCTTGCACATCATCACTGGTAGAGCGAATAGGCATAATAATGTCGTGAACAGTATCTTCAAGAGCGTATTTATCATTCTCTTGAAATTCCAAACTAAATTCTAAAGCGTCAATTACAGCTTTGCGATGGACTATATACTTTGCAAGGTTTGACTTACCTATTTCGTTAAGATCACCAGCATATCTTTGCAAAGCTTCTTTGTAAGCAGAGTAATCTTTAACCTTACTATGCTTGAGTTCATCTTTTATACGATGAGCTTCATTTTTTAACTCCATTTCATAATTACGGGTTAATTTGTGCAGCTCAATATCAAGTTTTTCATCCGATAAGTCGAAAGGTATTTTTTTAAGCCAACAAGGACGATTTTTTATTATATGTCGATATTCATAACCATTATGATTTACATATCTTTCAATCATTTCACGATGTTTTATAAACATCGGTTCTAAGAATGGTTCAAATACCTCATTACCAAAAACCATCAACTCTATAATAATAGTATTTATTGCTGGGGAATTTTCATCTTCATCACATAAATCTGTTTTATCTGCAATCCTAAAAGCTGTTCGTTCTTGGTTTACATATGTATCGAGGTATGGGGATGTAACATAGATCGAATAATTAAACTTAGTCCCATCAGTATCTTCAAACATTGGTGGAATATTTTCTTGATACTCTTTTAAAGTGCAACCTTTTACAGAGCGCGAATCAGCACACAAAAACACTTTATGGTTTTTTTGTTTACTGACTTTTACGTTCTTGAAGAAATGAGCTTTGAACAAGTTAGATCCAATACTAAATTCTTTTTTCTCAATATCATGAGAGTAAGTGGTATTGAAAAGAATCAACAAATCAACTTCTTCACCACAATCATCTTGTAGTTTAAAACTTTTAATCTGCCCTTCAAGAAAGTAAATTAGACAATGTTCAATAATTTCAGATGCAATAGCATCCAACGTTTTAGGTAAACGACTACGATAAGGTTCTTGAACAGTTTTTAAGCTAACCTTCGTTATTAATTTATCAGAAGATTTAGCGTCAATTATATCTTCACTATTGAAATCTACATCGTCAACGGAAAAACCAAAAGTTAATTTTTTCTTTGAGTTACCTTCGTTGTAAACACTTTCGACAAGAACCGTTTCAAAGGCTTTTAACCATGTAAAACGACCAACCCCCTTACAACCCAAGCTCGATTTAAAGGTTGATTCAGCGGTTTTGAATGACTGGTAATTTGCATTATTAAAGCCTTCACCCGAATCAATTATTTCAAAAGATTCTATCTGTTGATAGCTATTATCTTCCACGTTTAAAACGTTTTGAGTATTTTGCCTAATAGCTTTTACTGTCAACTCTGCTTTTGCTTTTTTACTTGTGGCTTGAATAGAGTTTACTATTGCCTCAAAAACAGGAACAAGACGATCACTCGGTGATAATATGAGATTATTAACTTTACCCTTAACATCAATTTGCACTTGTCTTATTCCTTATCCATAAAGATTTGAATACCCCAGATGAGAGGCAGTAATTATTACTATATATGTTGCTTGATTAAATCATAAACGAGATCATCGGCAAATTGGGTTTTAAAGTTCACTTTCACTTTTTCACTAATTTTATTAAACAAGACTTCTGCGTGTTTGATCTTACGTTTTTCTTCTTCACGTAAGCTATCCTTGCGATCAACATTTTTAGTTTCAACAACAAAGTTTAATATCTGGTTATCCTTTGTTTTAACCACATAAGCAAAGTCTGGTGAGTAAGTGAAACCGCCAGCTACAGGGATTTTAATGGAGTTTTTTGGGATCTTCGTAAAAACCGTAACTGATTCAATTTCTTCAATGATGTTATCTTTTTCTAATTCAGAATCATAGAAAACATCTTCAAAAAGGTATGAATCGTGTGGCGGTACAGTTTCATCGCTATGAACACCTAGATCACTTGATAAAACATCAGGTAAAGCTTCACCTTTAGTATTGGTAAACTTACTTGGGTGTATGGTATTAGAAATAACGTTATACCCAAGTTGGAACTGAGTGAAGGCGTTGTTTAGTAGGAATGAACTAAAACCTGATTTAATCTTACGGATAGTTTGTATGTTCAAGTAATCCGTAATATCAACAACATCTTTTATTTCAATAAATGCTCTGTGTAAAGTTGAGATTTTAATAAACGCAAGTTGTGATAAACGCTCTAAAAATTCTCGATAACTCATTGTGCTAAATTTGGCAAAATCATCATCTTCTTTATAAATATTGCGAGACATCGCTATTTCATTATGAATATAAAGTTGCTCTACTCTTGTTCTTACACCTGTTTTCTTAAAACTACCTGCTTCACCATCTAAGTATTCTTTAAACAGATCAAAAAATTTCTCTTCATCTTTGATTTTGTATTCAAGAACAGCTTTATGATTGATAAGTTCCCATAGCTCTTTAAGCTCTTGATACTTTCCTACACGCATAGAAGTACGTTTTTTAGCCCCATCAGCTTTTTTAATTTTTCCTGGCCTAACGCCAGCAGGAAAAGCTTTAGGGTAAGTATCTTTAAGGCGAGAATATCCTTCATTGATGAAATTCTTGTTGCCATCAATAACACCATTAGTCCGCAAATCTATCATTATGTCTAGCTCATCTTGATCAGGGTAGTTAGATTTTATTTTATCTAATATCTCCTGTGTAAGCTTAGCGGGGATAGTCTCTTTAAATGAAGATTCGTTAACGTCTTTAATTAAATCATCAACGAAATTTTTCTCTGTAAAATCGACATAGTAATTTAGACTAAATGTACGGTCTTTAACACGAGCCATATATTCATTAACGGGGAGGCGTAAACCACGTCCAACTTCTTGAAGTTTAGATGTAGTGCTACCACTAGAGCGTAATTTACAAATTTGGAACACATTAGGATTATCCCACCCCTCACGTAAAGTCCACTTTGAAAAGATGAAACGTCTTGGATTATCTAATGAAAGTAGTAGTTCTTTATCGTGTAAAATTTCAATGATTTCTTTTTCTATCTTATCGTCTTTATCACTATTATCTTTTGAAAAGTAACCACCATGAACCACCGAAACATCTTTAATCGTTTTCTCTAAATAATCTTTATAGAAAGGGTCTGTTTCTACCTTTAGGTATTGTTTGGCTTCTGCTACAACCCATTCTTCAAACTTAGTTTTTAGACTACCTGAAAGGTCATTACCATCACGGTAGCCTTTAATATCATCAATAAAGAAAAGTGATAATGGTTTAATGCGAGGTTTTTGTGTCAAGAAATCACGTTCAAGCTTAAAGTGTTCCTTGATAGCTTTACGCATCATATTATCTTCAAGTGTTTGAGCGTATGAATATGGATTAATAGACTCATCTTTTTTAAGCTGAATACCGTTACTTAAAAGCACAGTTGATTTATTCATACCATCAATAAAAAGATCTTCAATAGCTGAATGTGATTTTGCCAAAGAGTCTCCCTTAGCTAGAGAATATAATGTTTTGTTCCCACTTTCATTAAGTTCAAAAATAGCTTCCTTACCATCAACGTTTTTTAATTTTAGGTTAGCAGTATCATCACCTACAACATCTTCAATGTATGCATTGATACCTTTTACCAAATCATCATTAAATGCATCAACAGCAGTTAACCGATAGACAAGATTTTTATAATCATCATTAAAAGTAGCACCATAACGAATAATATACTGAGCTTGTATTCGTTCAATGTTTTCCCATGTTTTTTTAGCTGTAGGGAATTTATGAGGCTCATCAACGATAATAATAGGTTTAACAGCTTTAAGTGCATCTACAGGACAGTCAAACTGATTATTAAATAAACCAGTATCATATTTATCTTCTTGCAGTGAAGGCGAATTGATCATACCTGAGTTGATGATAAGAACGTGAATATATTTTTTGCTTACACTGTTAGCATTAACAAAATCTTGGATTGATTGCGGCATGTAAGCTTTAGTATTCTTCTTAGAACCTTTTTTACTTTCAACCACATACGTTTTTATTTCTCGTTCATAATCATCACGAAAATGTTCCTTTAATGCATCACTTTTAAGAAAGTTTACTGTACCTGCTTTGATTGATAGAGTAGGTACAATCACGATAAATTTGTTTAAGCCAAAGGCTTTATTTAAGTCGTACATCGTTTTGGCATAGGTGTAGGTTTTACCTGTACCTGTTTCCATTGATATATCAATGATGTTACTACAGTCGTAATGAGCTTTGGTATGCTCAATACCATTAAAATCTTGAACAGCTTTAATGTTTGCTGAATAATGATAATTTGAAATTTGCAATTCTGGATTAGCCAGTAACCTAGTTGTCATATCGTTAGCTGATACGGGATCTGCTCCCATAAACAAGCTCATTACAGCATTGATACCCGCCTCTTGATGAGGTAGTTTTTTTTCAAAAGTAAAACCTGCCATTTTAATATCTCACCACAACTTCAAGCTCTAAAGATTTTTTATTCGCGTAACTTTTAAGAGCTTCGTTAAGTTCCATTTGTTTTGCACTTTCAAAATTATTGCCATAAAACACGATTTTATGCGGGGCAAATGTTTTATCTTCGTCAAGCTTTATTAGGAGTTCTTTAAGTGCATCAGTAGAAAAATTTGGTGCTATTAAGTATAAGCGACCATCACAGTAATGGGCTTGATAGTCAACAAGGTCAATTATCTTGATAGATGTTGTTAATAAGCTACCATCATGTAATGACCAGCTAGTTAGAAGGGTATTATATTGAGCATCAGTGAGCATCGCATCATCGAACATCGTAGGTTGTGATAAAGATAATTCGTCATCTGTAGTTACACGAAAATCGTCTACAGAGTTATAAATTTTAAAACCAAAATTACCTTTATATTCGGGTTTTTCTTCTTTAATTTTTTGTGCTGCTTTGATGATTCGGGCTTTGGTTATATCAAAAATAGTTTTATAACCTTCTTTGTAGGCCTCTGAAGCTGGCTCAATCTCTTCAGGAATTTGAATAGATATAAATTGTCTATTGCCATTATCTTCTGAGTTAGCCTCTAAAACAGCATGGGCAGTAGATCCTGAACCAGCAAAAAAATCTAATATAATATCGCTTTTTGAGGATTCTGGGGCTATATGAATTAGGTTTTTAAGAACCTGAATCGGTTTAGGGAAACTAAATAATTTTTTACCATTAAATAACGTTCTTAAATCACGAGAAGCTTTTTTATTACCTTCAAGATCTGTCCATAGAGGAGATGGTCTTTTGGTTCTTCCTTCTAGATAGTATTTAATATAAGGCCACCATATTTCACCACCATCTCGTTTCGTTTTTTTCCAAAGAACCATGTCATCTTTGACTAATTGTTCATACGTTGGTTTTCCGAAACGCCAGCAACTTTCATAGCCAGCAGATGCAATAGGAAACACTTCATCGCCATCTGGATCTATTACTGCATAATACATATTAGGGCGGTCTGTTCTTTTATCATTACTTCCTGTTTTTCGCATTTGGTCAAATGCATAATTTCCTTTAGAGTCTTTATTTTGAAACCTTTTTAAATCGTGTTCTGTTAAAGGTAAGCCACTTAAGTCAACATCAAGTACTTTGGTATATACAAGAATGTAATCAAACGAAGTACCTAAACCACCACTATCTTGTCCTGTAGTTTGACCCGTTGATCTAACAATATTCCCAGCAAAATTCTGTTCCCCAAATATTTCGTCACAAAGTAATTTCAATTGATTTAATTCGTTATCATCAATTGAAATATAAATCACTCCATTATCTGCTAGTAATTCTCTTGCTATATAAAGGCGTGGGTAAATAAAGGTTAACCAAGCACTGTGACTGCTAGACCCCTTATCAGTAAACTCTAAGATACGTTCAGCTTCATCCAGCTCAATCCCAGCAAGCTCACTAAGTTGTTCTTTAGTAAATTTACGGTCATCATTATATACAAAACCATCAGAACCAGTATTGTAAGGTGGATCGATATAGATCATCTTTATCTTTTCACTATAGGCATTAACCATATGCTTTAATACTTCAAGGTTATCTCCCTTGATAAGCAGATTTTGGCTATCTTTGTTTTGCTCTAGTTGGTTATGCTCATTATCAGCATTTATCAGTGTTTTGGGAGGAAGGTTAGCAAGTAGTCGAGCATATGATTTACCAAGCCAGTTTAATGTATAAGATTCTTTTGAAAGCTCGGTTTCATTTGCATTTACCACTTCAAGCATTTTCTCTTGGATGAAGTTACCCTCTTTATCAAAACATTGTGGAAAATATTTTTTTAGGGTGGCAATTTGTTTACTGTTTACGGTTTCGGTATTTGAGTGTAGAGTTTCTTCTTGTATTGTCATGATGTTAAGACCTAAATTTATTTTTATATTAATAATCAGTTACAGGTAAATGGAGAAATTGACTTAATTACTGATTAGTTTTCATTTCTTTCGACAATTTTTACCGATGCTTCAGTTAAGCCGATTCTAGTTAATTCAGCTATAGCACCATCTAAACTTTTGAAAATTCGTGCTTCGTATGGCTGCCTTGAGCTACTCAGTACAATGGGCTTACCATCCCATTCAGCAGCAGAACCATAAAAAACAACCTGATACTCGCCCTTACTTCCAACAACTTGAGCTTTATCAATCACTTTGCTTTCAACTCTAATTTTAGCCATAGAGCTTAAGATACAATTACCGCCATTCATTCCTGAAATCACAATAAACCCATTATTTAATAATTAATATTGATACGATATCAAATATCGTTACAAAAACAACTATTGGTTTTTAATAAATAGCTTTTATTAAAAATAAAAGAATATAGGTAAAAAACGGAGTGATTAACTCCGTTTTATCTGACTAAAAAACGGCTTCAGTCACGCTCTCTATATATAACATCAGGTTTAACGTTAAACGACTGGCTCATTTGTTCGGTTAATATCTGCTCTTCTAAATCTCTAGCTAAATCAGAAACCTGTTGTTTTAATTCCATAACTTTAGAGCCTAGAATGTAATGCTCAGGAAAAGTAACTCGACCTGACATAAATATTTCTTTTACTTTTCTTACAGATTTATTTATGTAAAGTTTTTGTCTTATTACCAGCCAAGGTGTGGCATGAAGTGGGTTTAGTTCGGTGTGAATGAATTGAAAAAATTCATTGTATTTTTTATTAACTTTAAAAGTTTTAATTTTATTTAAATGACTTTTACTTTCATTGATGTGCCATTCAATCATTTTTTTTAGTAATTTTACTTCGTTTATATTCATTTTACGCTCCAGATTTTAGATAAAAGGAGGCTATACGGCACAAAAATTATTTTTTGTAACACCTCCTACTCGTGATTAATTTCACTAAGATTTTGTTTAACATTTCAATTTCCATTAGTTGGAATAATCAATACAAAGCTTATGCTTTAAATTTAAATAATTTTTCAAGGCTATTTTATAAATTTCAAGCCCATCACATCCGATCTATATGACGATTGTAATTTGTTTCAATACAATCTAATTTTTATCAATTTCACCTCCAGTCTTTTTTTTGATATTTGATTTTTTCTACACATAAGAGCCATCTAAAGCTAATAATATAAGATGCATAGCTTTTTCAGTAGCAGTTCTCTCCCGATCCGTAATGCTAGGGTTAGGACTGTTTAAATGATCATAATAAAGCGCATACCCTTCATGTAATACGTGTCTTTCAGTTGTTTTCAACAGGTCTAAAATAACTAAATGCTTTTTCTTAGGAAATATCATCGCATTAGTTAAAATATCCTCAATTTTACCCAGAAGAATAATACCTTCACCTTTATATACAAATGTACTACCGTTAATTTTTGTAGAGTTATAACCTTTAATATTCATTTTATTCACCTTCATTCTTGTTTTAATTATTGATTTTTTAACAGTTAGATTATTATTTTTTAATACATATCTTTGATGTAAAAAACGACTAACAAAATAAATGACAAGCTTATTGTTGTCTTAGGTGTAACTACAGCTAGAAAACTTTTACTTGAGTTTGTCCAAAAGCCTTTTTTATTCTCTAAGGGTTCAGAAATATCTTTCTCTGGACGTTCTTCAAGAACAGATGTGGTAGAACTAACTTTGGCTAATTTCGTAATGAGGGCAACATTAATAATTTTTTCTTCTAGTAGCTTTGTTAAAGCTATAGCTTCATTAGCATTTTGGTTAACATCATAAATTCGTGCTATTTGCTCTAAGCCAGTGACATTTTTTAAATTCACGTTCTCAGTCGGAAGATTAATATCATCAATCATTCTGACGATTTTTAGATACTTCCAAAGCGTTGATGGTTTTAAATCAAGCGTTTGACTTAATGTATTAAGCCATGATGTAAAACTTTTTTGCTTGCTTTGTTTATACAATTCGTGTTTTTCAACAAGTAGCAGTTTTGTGCCAACGGCAAACCAGCCTTGGCGAAGCATTTCAGACATTTGTATTATTTCAACTTCAATATCTGATAATAAAGGGGGGGTATTAATAGTTTGTAAATTCATAGTAGTCTCCACTTTTTTTGAGCAATGGGAGGCTATACGGCACAAAAATTATTTTTTGCAACACCTCCCATTAAGGGTAAATCTCACTGAGATTTTATTTAACATTTCAATTTCCATTCTTTGTAATAATCAATACAAAGCTTACGCTTTACATATCAATTGCAGACAAGTGTCTATCTCAAGTTGGCCTAATAGTAACAAAAAAAAATCCCTCTGTAAAGATCTTTATTTTAATTTCTTTAACGTTTTCATCAACTTAGTATAACTTATTCGTAAATTTGTCAACTTGGACAACCTTTGAAATTGTATTAACTTCTATGGTTCAAATGGTTAAACATACTTCCTGCTCTTAGATTTACTTGATAGTAGATCTACAGGACTATTTTGCTCATTCACATCTAAATGGTTGATTTTTAGTGGGCTTGAGTGGGTTTTATTATGATCAAAGTATTGCTCATTTAAAAACTCAGGAAAGACGGATTGCTCAATTTTATTTTTCACTAACTGAATATCTTGAATACCATAGCCAATTTTCAATTTAAGATATTCATCGAATTTATTTACACACTTTTGTGAAGCTAACTCTTCTTGCGGAGTTGATAATAAATGGGTTTGATGTAACTGATTTACTTGCTGTATTAACAGATGACATTGATAAAGAGATTCGTTAGACATTTCAATCAAATTGTTCGCTGTTCGTACTACAGTTTTTATATCAAAACTTAGCTTAGCTTCCACTACAAAATCATTATATGCATCATTTATAAAGCTTTTAGCCTGACTACCTTGCTGGCATGCTATTTTTAAAAAGTCTTTACCATTTTTATTTTTTTGGGTCTGAAGCCAACCATAAATGTAACTAGCACTTTGCTCATCTAATACCGAAGGTAAGTTAAACTGTTTTAAAAGTTGAAGACTTGAAGATTCCGCTACAAGCTCTTCAAAGCCATAGTTTTGAGAGCCAAATTTACCTGTTAACTTTCTTTTTAATCTAAATTCATGCCCTGTTGCATGAGATAACTCATGTGCCAATACACCTAAATATGAAAGTTCAGGGGCATCACCAACAAAATTATCTTCACTGACTAATGATATTTCGTCATGAGCTGGGGAATAATGACAACTAGAATTATGATGTATTAAATCTACATCCATCTGACTTCTTGCTGCTTCAATATAATTTCTTGCTGCATTTATTTTCGGATCAAAAAGTGCTCTTCTTTCATCATCAGAATTACATAATTTCAATTTTTCTAATAATGTTGTTTCTGAAAATCCACTGATCCATTTTTGGTATACTGTATTACTTTTTAAAGAGTCTTCAAACTGGGAATGATGGTAGAGAGGGAAATGCTTAACTATTTTCTTAGCTTGATATTTATCTTGTTGAGCTTCTGTAAGTAAATTATATTTTTTTGCTGAGATCCACTTTTTTTTGTCTAAATTTGGCAAGTTATCGTTTAGATATAATTCAATTAATTTGGCACAAATAGCTATTGGAAACTTTGGCTTATCATTTTCAATAATTCCAAGTTCTTTGATATCTCCATTGTTCAAAAAGAATGGTAAATCTAAGCCTTTATCTTCTTGAAGCATACCAAGTAAGTACGAATTTCCGTTTTGATATTCTTTACCAGTATTAGCATTCTTTGGTATGCCAAGTACTAAATCATTGAACCATGACTTTTTGAAGATAACTTTTTCACCATTTTCAAACCTTTCTATATATTTTCTATAAATACTAATCACTTGATCTAAAATAACGTCATTTTTACTTTGAGGTTGCTGTGGTGAAGAGATTGTTGATATTTTATTTTTTATGTCGGTTAATTGTTTAGTAGTGAAAGTGGAGGAATTTTTAGACTTGATAATTTGTTGATAAAAATCGAGTAATGAATTATTTGATAAAAATGAATTAAAATCTTTAATCGTTTTCTTATCTTGAGTAGTTTTAGCCCTTGATAGATAAAAATTTAATTGTTTTACTGATTTTACACTGGCATTGTTTACTATATATTTAGCTTTAATATCTTCAATTAAAATACTTGTTACATTTTCTTTCTTCATAAACACCACAACTGATTAATTTCAGCCATGGTGTATCAGTAATTAAAATAAATTTATGAAATCATAACCTTACTATAAAAATTACATATGAAAATTTATTGTCAATAGTGATAATTCATTTTATTTGAAGAAATGTTCAAGTTCTTTTTCCTTTGCTTCCTTTTCCTCGATTTTTTTAAAGTCAGCTCTAACCTCAGCCATAAAATTTGGGTTTCTCGCTATCATAATAAGTGGTTCATGAGTCTGTTTTGATTTGTCAGGGTAATGTTTTTTTATATAACCAACTCTTTCTAATTCTTTTAGTGATGCTTTTAATGCTCGATTTCTTTCTCTATTCGTTTTTAGATTCATTGACATACGATTAATTAAACTTTCTTTGACATGCATAACATACTCTTGATTGCCAAATTTTTTAGTTTCAAGATATAAGAATAGAGATTTAGCATATCCCGTACTAATTAATCCATACGCTCTTAGATCAATGAATTCTCTGTCAATGTCCGTTGAGTTTTCACCTTTAGGCAGAAAATCGTAATCCATTGTAAAATGGATGATTTTACTTTCTTTTTTCCAATCGTACTTTAAAACTAAGCTTGTTTTTATTTTTCTAATACACACTTGATCATCACTAAATATTTTTATGCAAATATCACTAGCCTTAAACTTATCAAGTCTTTTTTCAAAAAGATCTATATTGGATTTTCTGATTTGAACTCCCAACGTTTTAAAGATCTCAATTTCGGTCATTTCAAATTCCATTACTTTAGGAGCATTGTCAGGAAGATTTTGATTTGTTTTTTGAAGTTTACTCACCAATAAAGAAAAAAGAGGAAAATCTTTTATAGTATCCAGTAAACGCCCCTTGTAATAAATAGTTTCATTTTTAGTACGTCTAAGGTTGATCTCGACTTCCTTTTCTTCATCATATTTTGGAGGTCTAGCTGAAAAAATAGGAGCAAATAGCAGGCTTGTTAATTGAATTGAGTCAGTTAATTTATTAACGTATAGTTTTTTACTTTCTGTTGTTACCATGAATATTCCCTTTAATATTTACTAAAAATACATCTAATAACTTAAAGGTCAATAGCTATCTGGAAAAATATAAAAACTGAAGCCAATCTTGATGATGTTTCACACCACACGAATTAAGGTTTTCAACTACACGTAGTTATGTTTTATGATACACAAAATAATGTTTTCAACTACACTCAATGAGTTTTTAACTACACACACCTAGCCTGTAGGTATTATTAAGTAAGGGGTTAGGTGTCCTCTATCAGTAACTTTATCTATATTATTAACAATAATAAACCAATTAAACATTAAACATGCTTTTCTGTAATAATGCTTTGCATCAATAAATATTGGTTGTATTAACTATTTATAATAAATGTTTAGTGTAATTATTTTAGTTTCTTATCTGCTGGTTTTATTGTTGTATCTTTTTTGAATAATTTTTTAATTTCTTCATTATGCTCAAAATCATCAATACTAGATTCAATAACGTCATTCGGTACTTTAATATTTTCTATTAGCTCATATAATTCACTAGCATTACAATCCATGGATTGTTTAGGCATAGGTTCGTTGTAATTAATATTACAAGTTACACCTTCAAAGTTAGCTTCTATATCTAACACATCACCTGTTTTCTTCTGATTATTTGACATACGCATAAACATATTGAAAAACGATATCCCCAGTACTAATAGTAAAATCAGTGATTCCATTTTTCTAAATTCAGAATGTTGCTTTACAAAATTAATTATTACTCGTTTGTTGAGTTTTCTTCTGCTATTTATTTTTTGAAAGTATATTTCAAAGATATTTGATATTTGACTTATACTCATTTCATCAATACTGATCAGCTCTTTTAGTGCAGGATGTTTTTTTAATAATTTAAGTATTTCATCAATAAGCCAATCATTTTCTATGTATTTTCGTTTATCATTACCTGAGAGGGCTTCACCTCTAAATTTCTCTTCAATTAATGTTGCTAACGTGATGTCGTTCATCTTCTTACTCCTTTTTTATTATTATTTTTCATAATGCCAGTGATCGAATTTTCATCAGTTAACCTTTCACCATTAGCTCTTTCAAATTCATTTTCTGTATTTGATATCGCTTGAGATATTGATTGTTTAATTTCTGTATCATTGATATCCATTACCATTTCAGCAGTTAAGTTGGCGTAAATATCAGCTTTACTTTTATTAAATATCGCTGTTAACCATTTTTTAAAGTAATTCAAGAATTGATCTTTTTTATCATCAACATCTTCAACTAGATTTTTATATTGTTCACGCTTCATTTTTAGCTGTTTGAGCAGGTATTTATTTTTAGGGAGGTATTTATCCATCGTGATCAGTTTGGATACGCCACGCCTAAATTTGAGACTTTTAAAGGCTTTTGCGGCAATATTTTGCATGTCACAAAAATTTTCATTTAACTCATGGGTTTTTCCAGTTGCAGGATCTATACCTTTTTTGAATAGGTTTCTTAAATTTGATTTTTTGTTTTTAAAGTCATAATTAAAAAACATGACATGAGCATGAACATTTCGTATAAATTTATTATTCTCATCAAAATGTCCTTCATCAGCGTAGTGAAGTGAAAAACCTAAATTGGTAAAACCATATTTTTCTGCATAAGTGTTGGCATAATCTTTTAAACATTTAACAATGGCTTGTTTAGCTCGCTTATTCCCAAGCTTTTTTTCTAAATTCAGGCAATGTGATTCTGAGAGCACTACAACATGCTCAAAGAGAGTGTTCATATCAGAGCGACATTTTTTACCTGTTACTTTTTTATATCTATCTAGACACTTATAATAAGCATCAAGGGGGGATTCTGAATGTTTAGGACTTACAGTTACATTTTGATTTGAGTATTGAGAAAATACATTAACTGAGTTTGTTTTATCCGTTCTAAGAACATGTTCAAATTCTGCTAAAGCAGATTTATAGCTTCTATCCCTAATTTCTGTTTTAACAACGGTGTTAGTAGTACCATTACTCTTTTTTTCAGCAATCTTATTATTATATTTAACCTGCTTAGTAATTTTCTGATGTTTATAGTAAGCAGATCTGACTGCTACAAAGTTTTTTTTCATGCTCTTCTTTTTTATTGCTTACTTACAATAAAACATAAATTTATTTTTTTGCAATAAAGAAAATTATTTTAGATCTGAGATTTAAGATAAAGCTTTTAACCCACTAAAGCCTATCTTCGATAGGGCGGGTTTTCAGGAGACTGAAAATGAAAATATACAGGATAAAATCAAAGCTTCTTAATTAATCGAGCGAGAAAATATATAAAATATTTGTATTTGCCAACAAGAACAAAATATTACTATTTTTGTTAATGTTAAAAAATATTGAGATTTTGAGTCTCACTTTAATGAATTAATATAAACGGAGTACATTTGCTCCGTTTAATGGAGTTAGCTATATTATTTAGTAGTATTTTCCATGCCTATTCTATGTAAAAAGTATATTCTTTCTTTTCAAATCTAAAGTCGTAGCCGTATGATTTAGCCGTATCGAAAAGATATTTTTTTATGTGATTAATTTTTTCATCTAGAATCTTCCTTCTAGAAAGCGAACTATACTTCCCTTCATTTTTTAATTTGAAGCATTGATTCAAAACTTCCATACAGGCATTGTTAGTTACTTCAGTGAGTAATTGTTTAGGATGTGAAGGAATCCCTTCAGGAAAAATAAATCGTGGGATGTTGATGCAAAGTTCAGCATCTGAATTATTTTCAAAGGCTTTATCTATACTGATCACCTGCCCTGAACCATCTTTATAAAGAATTAATAATTTCTTTTTTTCTGTTTCAATTCGTACTGATTTAGTCAAATTTTCAATAATTCCATTTACACGAAGTCTATTAAAATATATTTGTTCATCTGATAGGTTTAAATTATCAACTGATATGCTTTCTATTAGTTTTTTAAAATGTTTGCTATCAAATGTTTCTGATAGTTGATTCCTTACAAGAAACTCTAAACTATCACTATAACCAAGCTTTAATTTTTCGAGAGATCCTTTTTCAACACTCAGCTCATCCATAGTTTCTTTGGAAAAGTCCTCCATCCCTTTTACAGCATATTTCATATGAACATTGTATAGGTCTTTTATTTCTTCAAGTCGACCATCAATCTCTTTAATATTTTTACTTAATTTATCTATTTCATTTTGTTCTGATTTTTTATCACCAATAACAGGAGAAAATTCAGAGCTACACATGAATCTTAATAAATTATATTCTACAGCTTCATAATTAACACTTGCATACTTGCAATTACCACCACTCTTAGCGAGTGAGCATTGTAAATAAACCCATTTTTTTCCTTTTTTACTTATACCTTTGAAATTATGAATCATGTTAGAACCGCATGCTCTGCATTTAGCAATGTTTGTTAATAAGTTTCCAAATTTATTGCCTTTTCTACCTCTTTTTCCTTTCAACTTAGCTCTTTTATATAAATTGGCTTTTAAAAATTGGTTAGTAGAAATGATTTCTGGATAAAAACCTTTTATCGGCTTACCATCCTTTTCATAAGCTTGAGTTTTAACCAATATTTTTTTCCCATCCAGAGGGTTCGTTCTTTCTTTTTCAACTTGAACTAACTTTTTCGGCTGATAAACCCCTGTAAGAACTTTGTTACCTAAGATTTTATTTATATTAGAACTGTTCCAATATTCTGTCTTTTTTCGTCCTCCACTTTTGAGTATAGGAACAAGCTCTGCGTTAAAAAGTTTGACTATCTCAATTGAGCTAAGAGAAAGGTGATCGACTTCAATTTTATTACTATCTTTAGTTTTACTTATACCCTTTTCTTTCTGTAACAAATAATCATCTTGTCGTTGCTTATAAATTTTAGGTTCATCGTCTTTAGTGTAATCACCTGTAGTTAAATCAAAAATTCTCTGTATTATTTCTACATAATCAGATTTTTTTTCATATTCATTATCATCATTAACAATAAGCCAAGATGGACACATAGTTGTTAAAGCATTAACTACGCATACTTTAGTGTCATTCCTAGCTAAGGCTTCCATTTTTGCCTTAGCTTCTTTTCTCGCCTTTTCTTTTTTCTTTTGCCATGCTTTTCCAATACGATATGATTTATCTAAACTTTCAGCATGTGCTTTAGAAAGCATCATTAGACTAATTAATAACTGACTCGTCTGATCTGCATGTTTCGTATCACTTATATAAATCTGTGAATCTGATAACGTCACAATAGCTATGCCTTTTTTAATTATATTAAGAAAAATTGGCATACTCTCACTTAGCTCAGCTCTAGATAATCGATCTAAAGATTCAATAATTAAACAGGTTTCCTTTGGTTTGTTTATTTCACCACGCTCCAGTTTGTGAAGAAAGAAACCCAGACCAGCTTCAGGAAGTAAATTGAACGACTTATATGCAGAAGTACCTAAATCATTATAATTATCTTCACTCAGTACTAATTCATAATCTTCACAATACTTATTAGTCGCATCTAATTGCCGATCAAATGAATCACCAAGCTCTTGTTTTTTAGTTGAAAAACGAATGTAGCTAATTGCGTACTTTCTATTTTGTAACTTGTCAGGTCTAGTTGGTTTTTCTTGGTTCATTTCAATTTAATCATTATTAATTTATAGGGTTAATATAGCATATTCTCTTATTCATATGATAACCGGGTATAACAGATGAAAAAATATCACGAAGCATAATAGCTTCGTCAGGGTCACACTTAAGATTGATACAATAATGCCCAGCCATTTTACCGTCAGTATCCTTCTCGCTACCCTTGCCCAATGACAAGGTGGCAAACATCTTACTTTTCACACGAAATACTTTTACCTCATCGCCAAAAGGGTAGTACATTGAGGTTTCAACTTTACTGAGTAAATAGCTTTCAGCTTGTTTATGATCCATTTATTGCCCTAAACTCGCGATTAATTAAATATTACTTTACTCAAAAAATGCACATAAAAAAACCTAGCAAACTAGGTTTTATTTGAAATGGGGAAAGGTATTTTAGCTTCTTCGCTTAAACGCAAAGCCTATAAGGAAAAGTGAAAAAAGTAACAAACTATTTGGCTCCGGCACTTTAGTAAAAGCAGTATCAACTATACGAACTGCATCATCATTGCCATCAGCCCAGATCATAAATGCTGAGCCGATTAAATTATCAGGAGCAAAAAACACACCTTCATCATCAAAAATCAATGAAGCTTGTTGATCAAAAAATATATCCGTTGTTTCAATACTAGTTTGCGTTAAATAGGTAACAAGCGAGAAGTTTAAATCGTCATTGTCGTTAAGGTAATCAGCATAAAAACCCAATATATTAATTTCTTCTGAAAACGAAAATAATAAGCCTTCATCAAGATCATTCAAGTCACTAGATTGCCCACCATCAAGATGATGGCCATCTTGATCACTAGACTTAACACCTAAACCCGAACTGCCTTTATATACGCCATATGGCCCTGATAATAGCTGCCAATCTGTTAATACGTCTTGAGTGCTATTAACATTGGTTGTCCAAGCACTGATAGTTAATGTAACGTCATTCTCTGTAAAGACAAACTGTTCAGCGACACCTTCATTGGTGCCATCAAAGTCGATAACGTTAATAATATTGGCAGATGATGACATTGATGATATCAGTAATAAAACACTAATAAACTTGGTAAACCTGGTTAACATGGATTCTCTCGTTATACGCTAAAATAAATTAATAAAGCTAACTAGCAGCTTAAAAAGATACTCAAAAGCAAAAAAAAGCAAAAAGCACACCAACAAAATAAACCATTGTTAATTATGACTTTTAGTGTTTGTTCCTATTGATTTTTAGCTAAATGTAAAGTTAGCCGACAAACATTGTTTATTTATCAACCAATCTTTACATCAACTAACTTAATCCATCTTACTAACGATAACTGACCAATGTTGGAATCGTTAAAATATTTTTGCCAAAGCGCTTCAAACCAATGTATATGCTTAAAAAAACTAACAAAATTATCGCTAAAGTAATAGAAGCTGATAAAGGTTCAGTGGTAAAAACTGCAACTTGGTAGCTAGCTGTAGCCGCTAAATACGCTAAGCTAAAGCTCCACAGCGCAGCGAAAACAGCCCAACGTGTGCCAACCTCATTTTTTATTGCTCCCATTGCCGCTGCGCAAGGCGTATAAAGTAAAATAAAGAGTAAGTAACTAAAAGCTCCTATTTTACCAACAAATGCTGCCTGCATTATGGTAATTGTGGTTTCTTCAACACCCTGCTCTTGCGCGGCAATTTCGATGCTTGATACATCACCGATATCGGTTCCTAGTGGGTCGTCAGCCTCTATGCCCTGAAGGTTGTCAGATATACTTGTTAGCGCTTGTTGCCATAAATCAGCTAATGAGTCGGGCTCACTTGCTTCTTCTGATGCCGGTGAGTATAAGCTATTAAAGGTTGCAACTAACGCCTCTTTAGCAAATAAGCCGGTAATAATACCAACGCTTGCCTGCCAGTTATCTTCTTTTACTCCCATAGGCGCTAATAAAGGAGTAACAACTTGTGCGCTTTTACTCAGTAATGAGTCTTCACTATCGTGATGACCAAATTCACCATCTGTTCCTAATGAATTAAAGAAGTTAAGAATACATACCACCACCACAATGGTTTTCCCTGCACCTAAAACAAATGAACGAGTTCTTTGCCAAACACGCTTTAATAAAAATGACAATGTTGGCCATTCATACAAAGGTAATTCCATAATGTTAATTGAATTACCGCCCATTAAAATGGTTTTCTTGAGCATTAAACCGGTAAAAAGTGCTGCCGCAATACCAATAAGATAAAGTAAAAATACAATATTTTGTCCTGAATCAGGAAAGAATGCTGCCGCAAATAACGCATATACAGGTAAACGTGCACCACAAGACATAAATGGCGACATCATAACCGTCGTTATTCGCTCTCGCTCATTATCTAAAATTCGCGCTGACATTACCGCAGGTACGGTACAGCCAAAGCCAACAATTAGTGGCACAAAGGCCTTACCAGGCAAGCCTATTTTCTGCATGGCGGTGTCAACCACAAACGCTGCTCTAGCCAAATAACCACTACTTTCAAGTAAAGACAAACCAATAAATAAACAGGCAATTACAGGAATAAAAGTGGCAACCGTTTGAATCCCCAGTCCAATACCACTAATGATGGTGGTTAACCACGCAGATAAATTAAAGCTAGTTAAAAAATGGAGCGGATAATCAACAAATATTGCACCAGCTAGGATATCGAAAAAGTCGATAAATGCACTACCAACATTAATGGCGAACATAAATAATAGGTACATCATGCCAAGAAAAATTGGAATGCCTAAAATTGGGTGTAACATCCAACGGTCTAGCTTATGACTAAAGTTTTGATGCTCTGTTGGTGATACTGTTACCTCATCCATTACATGTTGTATAAAACTATACCTTGCTTGCATAACTGCCATAGCATTTTTGTCGGTCGATTGGCACGACGAGCCATTAGCACAAGCTTGAGTTTCTATAGATACTGGCATCCCCTGAAAATCACTCAAAGTATCAGGTAAATTCAATAGATGCTTTTCTTCTCTACTTCTCGGTGCATTTTTAAGTGCTTCACTAAGAGCTTGTCCGGCAGCTTTTCCGATACTATTTTCACTTACCACAGAGCAACCAAGCGCTATTGCAAGTTGCTTTTCATCAATTTTCTCGGCTTCCTTACGATCACTTTTATTAAGCACTACCACCATAGGTATGCCTAGTTCCAATAATTGTGTCGTTAAATAAAGCTGACGTTTAAGCTGCGTTGCATCAATAACGTTAATTAAATAATCAATTGATTGCTGCTTAAGAAAATCTTGCGTTATTGATAGATCTTTCCCTTGCTGGCTTCGCTTAGCCAATGAGCTAATGCCAGGTAGATCGGTTAACATTGTACTAATATTATTAAGGGTGCATTGTTGCTGTTTTGAGGCAACTGTTACACCTGTCCAATTACCTGTTTTTTGTTTAGCACCAGTTAAAGCATTAAATAAGGTACTTTTGCCTGAATTTGCAAATCCAACCAAGACAACATTTTGTTTTATCATTTATTTAACAACTCAATTTTTATTTGTTTGGCAATAGCACGTGGTATCGACATTTTTGTGCCATGTAAATTGAAAGCAAGCGGGCCATTAAAAGGTGCTTTATGTGCTAAAGATATTTCTGTTTTTAACGCAAAGCCTTGTTCGATAAGCTGCGCACTTAAATCAAAGTTTTCAGGTAAAATACAAATACGAGCTTGCTGATTAACAGATAATTCGGATAAGGTCATAACGCCACTAACAAACGAGAATAATTATCATTTGATAATACTAAAACTCGCACGCTGCGACAACATAATAAATTTACAGCTATTGATCTAACACAGTAATAAGCAATTTTTTTCCAACAAATTAGTTTGAACAATTAACTATGCATGTACTCATAGTTAACAGTCAGCTTAGTTATTTGTAATATTGTTCAATATGCTCAGTAAAGCATCGAATAAAAACAGCATATGGTCGGATAAATGATGACAAAATTGAATTCAATGGCACAATAGCTAAGTAATAATTAAAAAGGATATTCAATGAAAGTAATTTTTGCTCTGCTACTTATCAGTGTTAGTTCGATAAGTTATGCAGTTGAGCAGGCCGAAGAAATTTTTAAAAAATTGGCACCCTCACTTTATCAAATTCGCTTAATAGACAAAGCCAGTGGTGAAAAATCATCAATCGGCTCAGGTTTTCAAATCAGCAGCGACGGTCTAATTGCCACCAATTATCATGTTATCTCAGGCTTTGCCCGTCACCCGCATAAATACAACATTGAGTATCTAGACAACAAAGGTAATAAAGCAGCACTCACCTTAAAGAGTGTTGATGTTATTAATGACCTAGCAATAGTGCAACGTGAAGTTAATGAGGAAATGCCATTTTTTGATATCGCTAAAGTGGCTCCTACTAAAGGGGAAGAACTCTATTCATTAGGTAACCCACATGACTTAGGCATGATAGTAGTGCCAGGTACCTACAACGGCTTAAAGAATGAATCTTTCAATGATCGAATTCACTTCACTGGCTCAGTAAACTCTGGCATGAGTGGTGGCCCGGTGGTCAACAAAGAAACCCAAGTTGTTGGTATTAATGTCGCAACTTCAGGTAACCAAATTGGCTTTTTAGTACCACACGATAAGCTACAAGCACTATTTCAAGAATACAAACAAGGTGCACCCAAAAGTATAGAACTGCAAATGACAGCGCAATTAATGCGCAATCAAGAAAAGCTTATCAATACAGTATTAGCCAGTGATTGGCAGCTAAAAAAATTAGGTCGCGGCTTAATTCCAACTATAGATGTGCCTTTTATACGTTGTTGGGGGGAGTCAAATTCTGACAAAGCCGATGCCCAAATTATGGCCGCTGTAGCAAACTGCGATCTCGATGAAAACACCTATATCTCGTCTGACTTCTTTACGGGCTCATTGGAAATGGAATATCGCTACATGGAGTCAAACAAAATAGGTAGCACTAAGTTTTATCATATATTTGAACGCCAATTAAACCAAGTTGCACCGGGCAATAAAGCTGGCAAAGATGATGTGACTGAATATCAATGTCATCACGATATAGTTATGCCAGAGCAGAGCAACATTAATAGTAAAGCGGTGTTTTGCACCCGCGCATATAAAGCATTTCCAGAGTTATTTGATGTCTTATATATAGGTATTTCTATTGACCACGAGCAATATGCTTTGCTTAGTCACTTCACTATTTCAGGTGTCGCAGAAGAAACGTCACTTGCCTTTTTGACTAAGTTTATGGAGTCGGTCAAATGGAACTAATCATTGAAGAAATCACATATGGTCATAAATTATTAGGTCGTCATAAATTTTCATCAAATAATATTACTATTGGGCGAGGGTACGACAACGACCTGATCATAAGCGATCCACATGTATGTGCTGATCACCTACAACTCCATTTTGATGGTGAGTATTGGTTTGTAAACGATCAAGGCTCAGTAAATGGTAGTTTTCTTGAACACAGCAAAGAAAATATTATTCACCACAAAATACAGTCTGGTGATATTGTCACTATTGGTAAAAGCCAAGTTCGCTTTGTTTTTCCAAGCCACCCTGTCACGCCAAGCATTGCAATAAGTCCATTTGAAAGTCTAATTAATTTAGCGAAACATCCGGCAGTACTTGCACTAAGCGTGACGTTATTCGCCTGTATCGCCTGCTGGATTATTGATTTAAATAACGCTAAAGAAGTATCACTAACACAGATGTTGGTGCCAACAATTGGCTTAACTCTTGGCTTTGCATTATGGCCAGGCTGTATTGCCCTTGTTTCACATTTAACTAAGCATGATGCTCGTTTTTGGACACAAATTGGCATTAGTTTTATATTTTTCAATCTCATGTGGTTAAGCGATATTTTCGAAAATATTATTCAGTTTAATACCTCAAGTAACTTCTCGATGATTTGGTTAATCACTATTATTCCGCTGGTTTTAGCATACGGCCTGTTTTGGCTGAACTGCTATGTTGGTTTTCATATGACAACTAGGCGTAGAAATGTGGTTGCGGCTGGCTTGGTAATATTATTATTTGGCGGCAGTTTTATAGTGCAAATGAGCAAAAAACCGAACTTTAATCCACGTCCACAATTTAACACCACAATAATGTCACCAACATTTTTGTTTACGCCAAGTAATGACGTTAAGTCGTTTGTTAGTGATAGCACAATATTGTTTGAGAAAGCCACAGAAATGGCTGAGAAAGACAAAAAAGATAAGTAATAATATTACTTATCATAAAAAAAGCCTGAGTAAACTCAGGCTTTTTTGTTTATCTAACTTTAAATAAGCTTAAGGTTTCGCGATAAAACCTATCGCTTGGTAAACCTCAGCAAGTAACTTGCTTGCTCTAGCAGATGCTTTTTCTGCACCTTTACGCATGACTTCATCCAAGTATGCTTGGTTATTACGAATTTCATGATAACGCTCTTGAATTGGCGCTAACAAAGCAACAACAGCTTCTGCGACGTCACCTTTTAAGTGTCCATACATTTTATCTTCATATTCAGGTACAAGCTCAGCAACTGTCTTACCTGTAGTACATGATAAAAGTGATAATAAGTTAGAAACACCCGGCTTTTCAGCAATATCAAAATAAATATTCGCCTGCTCATCTGAATCAGTCACAGCACGTTTAATTTTCTTAGTAATTTTCTTAGTATCTTCTAATAAACCAATAAAGTTGCCAGGGTTAGTATCGGACTTTGACATTTTCTTCGTTGGCTCTAATAAACTCATTACTCGAGCACCAAATTCTGGAATATAAGGCTCTGGTACTTTAAAAGTTTCACCGTGCAGATTATTAAAGCGCGTTGCTATGTCGCGAGCTAATTCCAAGTGTTGCTTTTGGTCATCACCTACAGGAACTTGGTTAGCACCATATAATAATATGTCAGCCGCCATTAATACCGGATAGGTAAATAGTCCAGAGTTCATATTAGCTTCCGATTTTGACGACTTATCCTTGTATTGCGTCATTCGGTTTAGTTCACCCATTTGAGTATAACAATTAAGCACCCAACTTAACTGTGCATGTTCGGGCACGTGTGACTGAATAAAAATAGTGCTTTTTTCAGGATCAACACCACATGCTAAGTATAAAGCTAATCCATCAAGAGTTGCTTTACGTAAGGCTTCTGGATCTGGGCGCACGGTAATCGCATGCTGGTCAACCAACATGTAATAACACTCATGGCTATCTTGCATGCTCACCCATTGCTTTAACGCGCCAAGATAATTACCAATAGTTAACTCGCCTGACGGCTGGCAGCCACTTAATACAATAGGTTTACTCATTTGTTATCCTTCAATTATGCTTATTTCAGTGTTTTCTAACTAATTATTTTACTTTTGCTAATTCAGCACGCATTTCATCAATAGCGACTTTGTAATCAGGTTTTGAAAAAATGGCCGAGCCAGCAACAAACATATCGGCGCCCGCTTCAGCAATTTCGGCAATGTTGTCGGCTTTCACGCCGCCATCAACCTCTAAACGAATATCGTAACCACTAGCATCAATCTTTTCACGTACTAAGCGCAGCTTATCCAATGTCGTTGGAATAAATGATTGACCGCCAAAACCTGGATTAACTGACATTAATAAAATAACGTCTAATTTATCCATAACAAAATCTAAAATATGTAGTGGTGTCGCTGGGTTTAATACTAGCCCAGCTTTACAGCCGTTATCTTTAATCAACTGCAAAGTTCTATCTACATGATCACTAGCTTCTGGATGAAAGGTAATAATATCGGCACCCGCTTTGGCAAAATCAGGGATCAAACTATCAACCGGTTTCACCATCAAGTGCACATCAATTGGTGCTGTAATTCCATAATCTCTTAATGACTTACATACCATAGAGCCAAAGGTAAGGTTAGGTACAAAATGATTATCCATTACATCAAAATGAACAACATCCGCGCCAGATTTAAGTACATTTGCTACATCGTCGCCTAAGCGCGCAAAATCAGCAGATAAAATTGATGGAGCAATTAAAAAATCAGACATAGTGATCCCCTCGATAAATTCTGCGCTACTTTAACTTAATTGTCGTAATTTTGCGACCAAGAACAAGGATAAAAATCGAGATAAAAAGAATAGTAAAAGTAATAAAATTCAGCAATTTCTAAAATTTTGCATATGATTATATTTAAGCTTATGCCCTTTTTTTGCACATAAGTGAATATTCCTTGCACCAAGACAGTTCATGCAAGGTATTAAGGACAAAGAAAAGCCGTTCAGGATTCCCACTTAACCATTTGATAACAAATATTTTTATAAAATTTATTCTACACAGGCATTGTCTTTGCAATGTTCACGGTAATTATAAAACTTAGTGGAACCAACATGAAAAAAACAATTACAGCTTTATCTATTTCAGCCATATTCACATCATCAATGCTTATCGCTGCATCAGCACACACTATTGAAGGTTTATCAGCAAATGCTTCAGCGTCAAGTAATTATCTATGGCGTGGGGTAACACAAACCACCAATTCCGCGGCAGTTTCTGGCGGTATAGATTATGAAAATGCTTCAGGGTTCTCAGTAGGTACTTGGGCATCAAACGCTGATTGGGCCGAAAATATGACCTATGAACTCGACGTTTATGCCGCCTATTCAAATGAATTGGATAATGGCTTAGGTTACAGTATTGGCTATATTTATTACGCGTACGATAGTGATGCTGATGCCGACTTTAGTGAAGTAAACTTTTCACTTTCATACGACGCTTTTTCAATTACCTATAATACCCTAGTTGATTCAGATGCCGATGGTGACTTTGGAGATGACACCTATATATCTGCTGACGCTGCCTTCGAAGTTTCTGAAGGTTTAGAGCTCGGCCTTCATGTTGGTAGTTATGACTTTGACGCAGGTGGCGATTACGTTGATTACGGTATTAGCTTAAGTAAAAATGGCTTTACTTTCGCTATTTCTGATACCGATATTGATGGCGCTGACGGCGACGTTAATTTTGTTGTTAGTTACAGCGTAGATCTAGACTTGTAAGAAGTAATCATCATAAATGCGCGTGTAACTTTTAGAAATTACACGCGCATTTTTACTTTGCTAAGCACCATTTTATGGCTGTTACCAATTTGAAACTAACGAATACTAGGCTAGTTTAACCCTTTAATTTTTACTTGCTGCTGGCGATGGCTAAGTTGCTGGCAAACAGTAACTAAATCAGCATGAATACCACCTGCGGTGACATCTCGACCCGCACCAGGACCCCGAATAATCAGCGGGTTTTCCTGATACCACTCACTTTTAATTTGAAAGACATTGTCACATGGCGTTAACTGGGTAAATGCATGCTGATAGCTTAGCTCTTCTAAACTTACTTTTGCGCTTAAGCGACCATTTTTTTTCGAGAATTTAGCCACATAGCGAATACCACATGACTTTTCCTTAGCTTGACTTAAACGTAGTAAAAATAAATCATTTAGTTCTTCGGTTCGCTCAAGAAACTCATGTAACGAAACATCCCTTAACGAATCTGGTACTAAACTCTGGCAATCAATATCTTCTAAAGAAAGCTCAAAGCCAGCGGCTCGTGCCAATATTAATAATTTACGTTGGACATCTCTGCCCGACAAATCTTCTCGCGGATCCGGCTCGGTAATTCCCTGCGCCAAAGCATTTTTAAGCAATTCAGAAAATGGCGTTATACCATCATAATATTGAAACAGCCAAGATAACGTACCAGAGAAAATACCAGAAATTTCAATAATACTATCACCACTGTTGATTAACTCTTCAATAGTGGAATTAATCGGTAAGCCCGCTCCAACAGTAGTATTACCTAACCAGTAACTATTATGCTCTTTTGCACTGTTCAACAATTGCTGATAATTTTCTGTCGGCGAAGAGGCGGCCCATTTATTTGCGCCAATAACATGAATACCTTGAGCGAAAAATTGCTGATATAATTTGCTAAATAATTCACTTGGGGTGATATCAACAACAACCAATTCATCATAGGGGTGATTGGTTAGCCAATCCATTAATTGCTCATTCTCATAGGCTTTAGCTTGTTGCTGGTAATGAACCAATGCGTTATTAACCTCAATGCCATCGGTATTAATTAAGGCCTTTGTAGAGCCAACTAAACCAACCAAATGAAGGTTTTCCAATACTGGTAAGCGTGCCAATTGATTTGGTAATATTTCTAAAAAACGTTGCCCGATATTACCCAATCCCGCAATAACTAAAGCAATATTTCTCGCATCTTTAGTCATATCCCCATGAATGTTATTAAGCAACTCTCCAGTACAGGCTTCTGGTAGCACCGCAATGTAGCTATGCTGATTTTCAGCATGAACAAAATGTAGTGTTTGTTGGTGCTTTAATGCCCTTTTAAACCTTGCCCGCATACCGCCTTGTTGTGCAACTTGATAACCAACCGTTGCCACAATAGCTACGGGTTTGAAAGAGACTTCAGTATCATGACTTGCTAGCCACTGGCTTAATGACTTTTGTTGCTCTTGCGTCACCACCAAATAACCTTCATCTAAGTTGTAACATACAGGTGCGAACTCTTTGACTGCACGCGCACCTGATTCACCAAGAAAACTTACAGAAGTAGCAAGAATAAGGTCATTTAAATAGGTCACTGAAAGTTCTTGTTTGGCTATTTGGCCAAATTTACCAATTTCGCTGCCACTTATTTCGGGTGCAAAGCTACTAGCAACATGTAAATGGGTATTATGACTTGTTAATGGTTGTAGAGTTTTTGCATGTAGCACCGGATTGCCTAATCGGCCCAGTTCATTTGCTACGGCGTTGGGCAAGCGATGTAATTTTCTTGCCAGAGGCACGACTCTTGGATCGGCACTATAAATACCATCAACATCGGTCCAAAGAGTGACATTACGAGCACCCGATAAAGCAGCCATAATAGTTGCCGAGTAGTCACTACCATTACGCCCTAACGTACAAGCTTGTTGCTGCTGATTGCGTGCAATATAGCCAGTTACAATTACGAGCTGGTTTTGTTGCTGTAGTGGTAAAAGCTTATTCTGACTTACTGAGTAGTCAATAGCACAAGTTTTTTCATTACTTAATAACAAAAAGTCTCTCGCATCTAGCATATAGCTTGGACAAACTTGTTCATTTAGTACCGCTGATAATAATCTTGCTGACCAAACCTCACCCAAGGCTAATAAATCATTTTGATAACGGCCCGGATTATTCAACAAGTGCGTTGAAATATTGGCAATATCATCAGCCAATAGTGCCTTTAACCTCGCAGTACTGCTGGCATTGAGTAGTTCATCAATTAGCTTAGCTTGCGAAGCACTTAACTCAAAAATAGCCTCGGCCAGCGATTCAGGCAGCACATCTACCGCTAAGCCCGTATGATTACCGACAGGTTCTGCTTGCTTATGTTCATAGTGCTCTTGTGCCAATTGGTAAATTGCAAACAATGAATCTGTGGTACTGCCATTTGCAGAAACAACAATGACATCATTGAGCTGGCAGTGTTGACGAATAATATCAACTACGCGCTCGATACAAGCTGACGTTGCTAAACTGCTGCCGCCAAACTTATGAACATTACAAGCGGCCTTAGCCAGCTGGTTTTTTGTGGAAGAAAGCTCTACCGCTGAATTTACGTCTGTCATTTTATTTCCAAACACTTATAAATATTTATCTGATTGCTAATTCTTTAGCTACTACGTTGATTAAACTTGGCTAGCAGCAAGTGCTTTTGCTAAGTCAGCTAAAATATCATCGATATCTTCTATGCCTACTGACAATCGTACTAATGACTGCGTAATACCGGCAGCAAGCTGAGCTTCAATTTCCATGCCGGCGTGTGTCATAGTTGAAGGATGACTGATCAAACTTTCAACGCCACCCAATGATTGCGCTAAGGTAAAAAATTCTAGTTTATCAAACAGTACCTTTACTGCTTCAACACCGCCTTTAAGTTCAAAACTCATCATGGCGCCAAAGTCATGTTGCTGTTTCTTTGCTAATTCATGATGTGGATGATCCGCTAGTCCAGGGAAGTACACTTTTTCGACCGCTGGATGTTGTTGTAAAAACTCAGCAACCGCATTGGCATTAATTTGATGTTGCTTCATCCGTATCGGCAATGTTTTTAGACCACGTAGTGCAAGAAAACTGTCAAATGCCGAGCCAGTAATGCCGATACAATTTGCCCACCATGCTAACTCTTCACCTAATGCTTGCTCTTTGGTAACCAAAACACCGCCAACTACATCACTATGGCCATTGATATATTTAGTAGTGGAATGAAATACAATATCAGCGCCTAATAATAAAGGTTGCTGCAAAGCCGGCGATAAAAAAGTATTATCAACAGCCACTAACGCACCTGCTTGATGAGCCTGCTTAGTAATATCTTCAATATCAACTAAGCGCAGTAATGGGTTGCTTGGCGTTTCAATTAAAACTAATTTTGGTTTGCTTGCTAAGGCCTCTGCTAGCGCCTGCTGATCATTTTGGTCAACTACAACCAACTTAAATTGTCCACGTTTAGCTAAATGTGTAAATAATCGAAAACTACCACCATAACAGTCGTGCGGGATCACTACAGTATCTTCAGAATTTAACAGCTGACAAATCAAATGCACCGCTGACATACCTGTGCTAGTGACAATACCTAACGCACCTTGCTCTAAATCTGCAATAGCTTGAGCAAAAGTAGCACGAGTTGGGTTGCCCGTACGAGAATAATCAAACTGACGCTTCTCATTGAAACCCTTTAATGCATACGTACTGGAAAGGTGAATTGCAGGAATGACAGCACCATGATGTTGGTCGCTATTGATACCTGCGCGAACCGCTGTAGTGGCAATTTTTTTATCACTCATGTGTGCTCCTGTATAGACGCTTTTCTATGTAGATGTTTGGACGTCTATAAATCTAAACGGTTTATAAGAGATGGTCAAGAACTTTAGACATCTAACCCTCTACACATTCGTTATTGACTCACGCCTCACAACCAGTAAAATTAGCGGTCAAGAATAAACTTATAACTTACTGGTATACCAGATAAGTTAATTATAGGTTTTTCATAATTATTTAAGCATAGAGGAATATTCATGGCAGAGTGGAATGGCGAGTATATTAACCCTTACGCCGAGCACGGGAAAAAAAGTGAGCAAGTTAAAAAGATCACCGTGTCTATCCCTTTACGTGTATTAAAAGTGTTAACTGATGAAAGAACACGTCGTCAGGTTAATAACTTGCGTCATGCAACGAATAGCGAACTATTATGTGAAGCATTTTTACATGCTTTTACTGGCCAACCCTTACCAGATGATGGTGATCTAGCTAAAGACAATACACAAAAACTACCCGCGAGTGTTCGTAAAGCGTTAGAAGCACAAGGTGTGACTGACTTTAGTGAATACGAAACAGAAGTAGAAGATTAGATAGAGCTCATAGCTCAATATTAAAAAAGGCGCTTTAAGCGCCTTTTTTGTTAATTAACTTCCTATTTAGCAGCTTGGATTATTAAGCTGTAATAAATCCCATTTAGTACCATATAAGTCTTTAAAAACCACCACAGTGCCATATTCTTCCACACGCGGTTCCTCAGTGAATTCTACACCTTGGCTTTTCATATGCTCATAGTCACGCCAAAAGTCATTGGTTTGTAGAAAAAGGAATACCCTTCCACCGGCTTGGTTACCAATAGCGTTATTTTGTTCATCGTTACTTGCTTGCGCCAATAACAAATTTGTACCATTTGAATTCGGTGGGGCAATTTGTACCCAACGTTTACCAGCACCTAAGTCGGTATCTTCAATAAGTTGGAAGTTTAGTTTCTCGGTATAAAATTTAATAGCGTCATCATAATTTTCAACAACTAAAGCAATATTTGAAATATTCTGTTTAATAGAGTTTGTCATGCTAATTTTACTGTTACGTCATGGCTAGATAATATCATTATTTTACTGTATTTTTATCTAAACAATAAGTCAGGCTTTATGTAATTTTTAAGCAAAAAAAAGGCGTCCCATCGACGCCTTGGTTAAATAACCTAACCTACACACCAAATTAATTTGAAAAAAACTTCGTCTCTGTAATCGCTTTAACCTCCGGCATATCACTGACACTTACTTGTAGAGAAACTTCGCTGACACGCTCTTTGATTTCTTCTGGTGTCATAGTCAAATGCACTGGCACACTGGCAATTTCTCCAGCTTTAATAAGTATGTTGCTCTCAGCACTTAAGCTGACATTATTGTTAAGAACACTAACGTTAAAGTGACGATTTAGCTGAGATTTATTAGTAATTTTTAGTAAATAGCTGTTGGTTACATTATCGTGAAAATCAACTTGAAATAACGTACCACGATCACGCAATACCGAGAACTCAATCGGTACTCGCACCTGAATGGTATACGCCATAAAAACCATTGCTAATATAGATAACACGCCATAACCCACAATTTTAGAGCGTAATAGTTTTGCTTTTTTACCGAGTAATGCATTTTCACTGGTATAACTAATCAGCCCTTTAGCGTAATTAAACTGCGTCATAGTCTGATCACAAGCATCAGCACACGCGCCACAATTAATACATTCATATTGCAAACCATTACGAATATCTATGCCAACAGGACAAACTTCAACACAAAGATTACAGTCAACACAATCACCTAAGCCTAACTCTTTAGGATCTTCCTTGCGTTTTCGACGGCCACGATTTTCACCACGCAATTTATCGTAAGCCACCAACAATGTATTTTTATCAAACATCGCAGATTGAAAGCGTGAATACGGGCACATGTAAATACACATTTTTTCGCGCAACCAACCAGCATTGCTATAGGTACAAATAGCAAAAAACATTACCCAAAAAGTTGTTAAACCAGTCCAATTAAGCTGAACTAAATCAATATATAGTTCACGCGTTGGTAAAAAGTAACTCATGAATGTAGTTGCAGTTAAAAATGCCATTAGTCCCCAAACTAGGTGTTTGGCAGACTTACGTGCAATGGTATCTAGTGTTTTTGGCTGTTTATCACGTTTGATACGCTGATTTCTGCTACCTTCTAACCACTCTTCAACCCAAATAAAACTAAATGTCCATACAGTTTGCGGGCATACGTAACCACACCAAATTCGCCCTAACCAGGTAGTAACAAAAAAGAGTAAGTAACAACTCACTATCAATAAACCAGCTAATATAGTGAAATCTTGTGGGAAAAAGGTTTGCGAAAAAATATGAAATTGTTGCTTACCAATATCAAGCAATACTGCTTGATTACCTTGATAATTAATCCAAGGTAACAAAACAAATATCATGACAAATACAAAGCCAGTTAGCTTTCTAATTTTTTGGTAACGCCCTTTTTGTTTACGGACATAAACGGGGGATTCAGACTTATAGGGCTTAATAATCAAGTCTTCTGCTTTATAATCAAACTTCATGGTTTACTACTAATACGAACAACAGGATACCCGCTAAGAGCAATATATGTTCCAAGTATAATAAAAACAGTAAGCATTTGTTTTATATTGAAAATATCAAACAACAAGAAATATAAACAACAATCATAAGCACGATATATCACGTTATCACGATATATCGCGGATTAATGCTTATTCATATGAGAAAGAAAAACTAGCTTGGCCTAATAATTCCGAGCTTCTTCATTCGAGAACGTAGGGTACTTTCAGGTAAATCTAATTGCTTTGCAGCCCCTAAATTGCCACCAATACGCCACTTACAGGCTTTAAGTACGCTGCTAATATGTTTGTATTCGGCTTGTGCTAAAGTTTCATATTCAGTGGACTCTAGCGGCTTTGCTGAACTTTTAAAGTTGAAGCTCAAAATTTTTGATTTAGTCAGAATCATTTCGCGCTCAAGTACATTTTGCAATTCACGAATATTGCCCGGCCATTGGTACTGCATTAACTTGGTTAAGCTTTTGTTACTAATGGCTGTAATACTTTTACCAAGTTTTTTATTTAACTTGGCAATAATGGCTTGCGATAGCAGAGGAATGTCTTCTCGTCGGTCTCGCAATGGCGGTACAGTTACTGGAAATACGTTAAGTCGATAGAATAAATCTATTCTAAATTCGCCACTGGCGACCATCGCCGATAGGTCTTTATTTGTTGCCGCAATAATACGAATATTAACCGAGACTGTTTCACTGCCGCCAACACGTTCGAACTCTTGCTCTTGCAGTACGCGTAGCAACTTTCCTTGCGCTTCCATGGTGAGCTCACCAATTTCATCAAGAAATAATGTACCGCCATTGGCTAATTCAAATCGACCTTTTCGACGCTCTGTTGCACCAGTAAATGCACCTTTTTCATGGCCAAACAATTCAGATTCAAGCAAACTTGGCGTAAATGCAGCACAGTTTACTTTTACCATAGTTAAGCCATTACGTTGACTTAAAGCATGAATGTTACGTGCTACGAGCTCTTTACCCGTACCGTTCTCTCCTAAAATTAAAACCGTGCTATCAGTTTGCGCGACAAGCTCTACTTGCGAAAGCATTTTAGTTACAACTGAGCTCTTGCCCACTAAGCCTGCGGATGACCATTCTTGGGCTAGCTCGTTTTGCAGGTAAGTGTTTTCAGCCTGCAATTGCTCAGTAAGTGACTGCACGTTCTCTAAGGCACTACGCAGTGCTAATTCAATTTTTTGTTGTTGGCTGACATCACGGAAAACTGCAACAGCCCCGATAATTTTGTTATTTTTGTATACAGCTTGCGTGGTATATTCAACTGGAAAACTACTACCATCTTTACGCCAAAAAACTTCACCACTAACTTGTCGTGAAATGCCATCTAGTGCGGTATTAAATATTTTACAATCGCAAGCAGGGTATGGTTCTCCATCACTGTAACTATGATGATGAAATTGATGAATATTTTTTCCTAATAACTCCTCCGAAGACCAGCCAGTCATTGCCTCTGCCGCCGGATTAATGAAAATAGCAAGACCTTGAGCATCTAATCCATAAATGCCCTCACCTACCGCATTCAGTAGTAACTCCGAGTCAGC
This sequence comes from uncultured Colwellia sp., assembly GCA_913058245.1. GTDB lineage: Bacteria > Pseudomonadota > Gammaproteobacteria > Enterobacterales > Alteromonadaceae > Cognaticolwellia. Next base: position 87,289 of record CAJXQJ010000007.1, on the reverse strand, counting down.
AAGATAGGCTTTAATTTCTTTATTCATGTCATTCCAAATTAACTAAAATTATCAACTTATATACAACGGCTTGCTCATCAAAGTGGGAGTCACTAATAGTTACATATAGCAAACAACATCCCCACGATATAGCGTGGGTATTATTCACTAAAACTCTCAATTAATAAAGGGTGCAAAAAAGGGAAGCTATTCGCTTCCCTTTTTGATATTTAACAACCTAGTTTATAACGATTAACCGTTATAATTTTCCGGCATATCCAATCCTGCGACACCTGAGTCAACAGCAGCTCGCGCAACAGCTTTTGCAACTGCTGAGCGTAATCGAGAATCCATAGGTTTTGGAATAATATAATCCTTACCAAACGTTAAACTTTTACTACCGCTGGCAGCAAGCACTTCAGCTGGCACTTCTTCTTTTGCTAAGGCGCGAATTGCGTGTACTGCAGCAATTTTCATTTCATCATTAATGGTTCTTGCTCGCACATCAAGTGCACCACGGAAGATGAATGGGAAACAAAGAACATTATTAACTTGGTTTGGGTAATCTGATCGGCCAGTTGCCATAATCAAATCATCACGGGTTGCCATCGCTAACTCTGGCTTAATTTCTGGGTCTGGATTCGAACAAGCAAAAATAACAGGATTGTTCGCCATTAATTTAACATGCTCAGGTGATAGTACGTCAGGGCCAGATACACCAACAAACACATCTGCACCATCAATAGCTTCTTCTAATGTGCGTTTATCAGTATTATTAGCAAATAGCTTTTTATATTCATTTAAATCATCGCGACGGGTATGGATAACACCTTTGGTATCTAGCATGTAAACCTTTTCGCGTTGTGCACCACACTTAATAAGAAGCTCCATACAAGCTATGGCTGCAGCGCCAGCGCCCATACAAACGATGTTAGCATGACGTAGCTCTTTACCTTGAATCTCTAAGGCGTTGATCATACCCGCGGCGGTAACGATCGCCGTGCCGTGTTGATCATCATGAAATACTGGCACTTTACAACGTTCGATAAGGGCTTTTTCGATAGCGAAACATTCAGGTGCCTTGATATCTTCAAGATTAATTCCACCGAAACTGTCTGCAATGTTGGCAACCGTATTAACAAAATCTTCGACTGTTTTGTGCTTTACCTCAATATCAAATGAGTTAATACCTGCAAAACGTTTAAATAGTAGAGCTTTACCTTCCATTACTGGCTTAGATGCCATTGGCCCTAAGTTTCCTAATCCTAATATAGCAGTGCCATTTGTAATAACCGCTACAGTATTACCTTTGCCAGTATATTTATAAACATCGTCAGGGTTTTCAGCAATGGCACGAACAGGCTCCGCAACACCAGGACTATATGCCAACGAGAGATCTTGGCTGGTTTCAGCAGGAGTTGTTAATTCAACGCTAATTTTTCCTGGAGTTGGATATGCGTGATAATCAAGTGCTTGTTGGCGAAGGTCTGTCATGTCAATTCCTAATATGTGAAGCTAATGCGCGTATTTAGTTCAGTTTTGCGAGTTATATTTTTTAAAACAATGATTCATGAAATCTATATTCAATATTTACACTTTCTATAGTATTGCATTGCACTTGCTAATTTCAAGCTCTTTTATATATATTAATTCGCTACAAGCTATAAATAATATAGCTTGAGCAACTTCGTAATTCACATTAATTAGCTGAATATTCAGCATATAAAAGTAACTATTCATGGATAAATAACGATTAGAACACTTTATTAAGCGGTAAAAGAGTTAAATATAAAACTTAGGTTTAAAACAAGCGTTTTATATGGAAGATGACGGTATTTTGTATCATTTCATGCCAGATAACAGAAATTAAGGACAATTTGATAAATTTAGATAAAAACTGGTCTACCTCTGAGCTGGGTCTATTATCATTGCTAGCAAAGTATTTCAGTTGAAATTAAAAATAAGTGATGGAAAGCAAAATTGGATATTTAAGCAATTACTGATACAAAAAAACCACCTTTTAGGTGGTTTTTAATGTTCAATTATTTTTTAGTTACTCATCAAAAGGATTAACTAAAATCATGGTTTCGTTACGGTCAGGGCCAGTAGAGATAATATCTACTGGTACACCCGTTACTTCTTCGATGCGCTTAATGTAAGCAATTGCATTTGCTGGCAAAGCATCACGCGATGTTGCACCAACAGTAGTTTCACTCCAGCCTGGCATTTCTTCGTAAACTGGTGTGATTTTCTCGTAACCTTCTGCAGCTGTCGGCGGCACAGTGATCACATCACCTTCGGCAGTTTTATAACCAACACAGATTTTTAATGTTTCTAAACCATCTAAAACATCAAGCTTAGTCAAACAGAAACCACTGATACTGTTTACTTGCACAGCACGGTGCATAGCTACAGCATCAAACCAACCACAACGACGTTCACGACCAGTAGTTGCGCCAAATTCATGACCAACAGTACCTAAATGGTGGCCTATTTCGTCATCTAATTCCGTAGGGAAAGGACCAGAACCAACACGTGTGGTATAAGCTTTCGTAATACCTAAAACATAATCTAAGTAACGAGGGCCAAAACCACTACCTGTCGCAACACCACCAACAGTAGTATTAGAAGATGTTACATACGGGTATGTACCATGGTCGATATCAAGTAAAGTACCTTGGGCACCTTCAAACATGATAGATTCACCCGCTTTACGCGCCTGATCTAACATTTCAGAGATATCAGCAACCATGCTCTTAATCGTTTCAGCAACAGCCATTGCATCAGCTAAAACTTCTTCATAGCTTACTGGCTCAGCTTTGTAGTATGTGGTTAATACGAAGTTATGGTATTCCATAATTTCTTTTAATTTTGCAGCAAATGACTCTGCGCAAAATAAATCACCAACACGTAAACCACGACGAGCAGCTTTATCTTCGTAGGCTGGACCGATACCACGACCCGTAGTACCAATAGCCTTGCTACCACGTGCTTTTTCACGCGCTGCATCTAAGGCATTATGGTAAGGAAGAATTAACGGACATGCATCGCTAATTAAAAGACGTTCACGTACAGGGACGCCACGCTCTTCTAACATTGACATTTCTGTCATTAGTGCTTTAGGACAAAGAACTACACCATTGCCAATTAAGCATTTTACGTTATCACGTAATACGCCAGATGGAATAAGATGTAATACGGTTTTTTCACCGTTAATGACTAGTGTATGACCTGCGTTGTGGCCACCTTGATAGCGCACTACATATTTGGCTTTATCAGTAAGTAAGTCGACGACTTTACCTTTACCTTCGTCACCCCATTGGGTGCCTAGAACTACGACGTTTTTACCCATGTTCACATATTGGTAAGAAAATTAGGCGGGGATTCTATCAAATATAAATATTGAGTCCAAGCAATAATTGTCGATTTTTAACTCGATTATAAAAAAGTTAGTTATCAAGGTAGCTTAGCGAAAAATTAATTTATCAGCCACAACATGACAAAACCTATCAAGACTAAAAAAATGCCAATTTGTCGTATTGCAGCAACTGGTTCGTTGGCTAACTTCAATACATAAGCACGCCACTTATTAGGAAACAGCGCAGGAATCAAACCTTCAATAATGAGTGCAATGGCAATGGCCATCAACAATGTAGTGGTCATAAACGCTCCTTATCGGATGATACCTGTTTGTTATACCATCAAATTACGTCAATTTATTTTGTAGTTATATGCTTTCGTGCCTCGAAATACAGAATGTATGAGAGAGACCGATACATACACACTCTTTCACATCGACAAATATGGATATATTAATGTCGTGATGCCATGGATGGCAAGGAACGACCTGTACCCACGTTATTGCCTGCATGAATGCAGGTACTTAGTTTTTGTCTGGAACACAAAAACTAACCGTATATTCTATACATATACACTCTTTCACATCCATGTGACCGCGTTATACCGTGCATCCTGTACATAAAAAAGCCATGACAAGTGTCATGGCTTTCAAAATAAACTCAAAAAAGTTTACTTGTCTTTTTTACCGTCTTTTAAGTAGCTGAAGAAGTCGCTATCAGGCTTAACCACTAAGATATCATTCTTAGAGCTAAAGCTTTTCTCATAAGCTTCTAAACTACGGAAAAAGTTAAAAAACTCGGCATCTTGTCCGTATGAATCAGCATAAACTTTCGCAGCTAATGCATCACCTTCACCACGTATTTCTCGCGCACTCTTTTGTGCTTCTGCTAACATTACTGTTACTTTTGCATCAATAGTTGCACGAATAATTTCTGCTTGTTCTTGACCTTGAGAGCGATGCTCTTTAGCAACAGCAGTACGCTCAGCACGCATACGATCATAAATTGAATTACTTACTTCCGTAGGTAAATTAATCGCTTTAATACGTACATCAATTACTTCAATACCAAGATCTTCACGGCTACTTGCAGCGCTTTCAAGCGCTTTCGCCATAATTGCATCACGGTCACCAGAAACAATCTCTTTAATGGTGCGGGTACCAAATTCAGTACGTAAGCCATTATTTACTTTTTGTTTTAATAATGCGCGGGCATTATCGATAGAACCTGAGGTACGTAAGTAATATGTTGAGAAGTTAACGATTCGCCATTTAACAAATGAGTCAACCATTAAATCTTTCTTCTCAGATGTTACAAAACGATCAGGCGCTTCATCTAAGGTTTGGATTCGGGCATCAAGTTTACGTACCGTGTTAATAAATGGAAATTTAAAATGTAGGCCAGGCTCGTACACTTTCATATCACCACTATCACCATCACGTTTAATTTTTGAGAACTGGAACACGATACCGCGTTGGCCTTCAAAAACAATAAAAACTGATGAAACTGTTAAGACAAATAGTAGGGCAACTATGGCCAATAGGAAATTTTTCATGGCTTAATTTCTCCCACTATTGAATCGATCGCTTCGACCCGACAATGCTGGCGCACTGTTCGTTGACGCTGGCAATTGGTTTACACTTGGTAGCGATTGTTGAATTACGCGCTGCCCAGTTGATTGTTGCTGCATAATTTTATCCAGTGGCAAATACATCATGTTATTACCGCCATCAACATCTACCATCACTTTACTGGTATTACTGTAAACTTTTTCCATTGCTGTTAAATACATACGTTGGCGCGTTACTTCCGGAGCCGCTTGGTATTCCGGTAAAAGTTTATTAAAGCGTGCCACTTCACCTTCCGCATCTAACACTGTTTGCGATTTATACGCTAATGCTTCTTGCTCTAAACGCTTAACACGACCACGAGCACGCGGCTCAATTCCTCTAGCATATGCTTCAGCTTCACGTAAAAACCTTACTTCATCTTCTTGTGCAGCAATAGCATCATCAAAAGCGTCTTTTACTTCTTCAGGAGGACGAGCATCTTTAAAGTTAACATCAACAATAATCAAACCTAAGTTGTATGGTTCAATTATTTTTTCTAACTGTACACGTACCGCTTGACGAACTTCTTCACGTCCACTTGTTAAAATATCATCCATTGACGAATGACCAATAACGTAACGTAACGCACTATCAAGTGATTGACTTAAACTGTCATCAGCATCAGTAACACTAAATACATAGTTACGTGCATCGACAACACGATACTGGATCTGCATTTCTACACGAACAACGTTTTCATCTTGTGTCAGCATAAAACCAGCAGAAGGCAAATCACGAGTGGTTTGCATATCAACTGGAATAATGCGTTCAACAAATGTCCACTTCCAACGTAAACCAGGTTCTACTGTGCCTGCGTACTGACCAAAGCGTAATACAATACCTTTCTCAGCTTCTTTAATGGTGTAGAAGCCAGTGAAGGCGTAAACCAAAATAGCCGCAATTAATAGCACCATAATACCGACACTAGAAAGGCTTTTTCCAGAACCGCCACCTGATTTATTACCACCAAAAACACCGCCAAACTTGTTGCCGATATCTTTTAACAAATCGTCTAAATCTGGTGGACCTTGATTTTTGCCACCTTTATTTTTCCAGGGATCTTTATCGTTATTCCCCGGTTCATTCCAAGCCATGGTACTCTCCGCTATAAAAAATTAATGCCTAAACTGCTATATACGCATAAAACATTAGGTTTGGGCTAATATATCAGTCTGTTAAGTTTGAATAAAGTGCTCTATTTCAGCTTCGTCTTGTTTTACTAATCGATTCCACTCTCTCAGTGGTAATTTTACATCTACCAAGCAATTGCCTTGTTCGTCATAATGCTCTTGGGCAATACAATTTAATTGATAAAGTTGACCTCGAAGTTTTCCGGCACTTGGCGGCAGACACAGTAGGTGTTTGACTACTTGCTTGCCTAAGCGTTCCGCTAAAGCTTCAAATAATAACTCAATGCCGATGCCCTGTTGTGCCGATAACCACACGCGAATTGGCAAGCCATGCTCATCACGGTCGATTCTAGGCTCAACATCATCTAAACAATCTATTTTGTTACAAATTAATAATTGAGGTACATCACCCGCTTCAATTTCTTGTAAAACTTCTTCAACTTGTTCAATATTTTCACTGCGACGTTCATCAGAAATATCGATAACGTGCAATAACAACTCTGCTTCGCGGGTTTCCGTTAACGTTGCTTTAAATGCGGCAACTAAGTCATGTGGTAAATGACGAATAAAACCTACGGTGTCAGCTAGAATAACGCGGCCAACATCCTCAACATCAATTTTACGCAATGTTGGATCTAAAGTAGCAAATAACTGGTCAGCAGCATAAACATCTGCACGTGTTATATGATTGAATAATGTTGACTTGCCGGCGTTGGTATACCCCACTAAAGACACAGTAGGAATTTCGGCACGGTTTCTCGCTCTTCGCCCCTGCTGCCTTTGTTTTTCCACTTTTTCTAAACGTCGGCGAATATTTACCATGCGCTCATGTAGTAAACGTCTATCGGTTTCGAGCTGTGTTTCACCAGGCCCTCGTAAACCTATACCACCTTTTTGACGTTCTAAATGCGTCCAACCACGAATTAACCGTGTACTAATATGGCGCAGTTGCGCAAGTTCAACTTGTAATTTACCTTCATGAGTACGCGCACGTTGAGCAAAAATATCAAGTATCAAGGTTGTACGATCAACCACTCGACACTCACATAATGCTTCCACGTTTTTTTCTTGTGACGGCGATAAACTGTGATTGAACAACACCACATTAGCGTTGTACGTACGTACAGCGTCAGCAACTTCTTGTGCTTTACCTGTACCAACAAAATATTTTGGATGTGGTGTATTACGTTTACCGGTAACCGTATTTAACGCAGTCACTCCCGCTGAACTAACAAGCATTTCAAATTCTTGTAGATCTTCACGGGTGTTATCATCTGGGAAATCTAAATGAACAAGTATCGCCTGCTCACCTGCTTGATACCTATCAAACAAATGAGCGACTCCACACAATACGAGCTAGATTCATTAATTCTCTTGATCCTGATTAAAGCCAGACTGGTTGGCTTGAGGAGTAGGCATAGTAGACACTGCACGTGCAGGCACTACCGTAGAAATAGCATGTTTATATACCATTTGACTCACGGTATTTTTAAGTAAAATTACAAACTGATCAAATGACTCTACTTGCCCTTGTAGTTTAATGCCATTAACTAAGTAAATTGCTACAGGAATACGATCACGACGTAACGCATTCAAAAATGGGTCTTGTAAAGATTGCCCCTTTGCCATTATTTGGCCCCTTTTGTTATTTTTAGTAAAAAGTTAAATTTTCTTTTCAAATGTTTTGCTGAATTTATTCAATAAAACTAGCTGGTTAATGCACAACTAAATTAATTATACATCAATGTTTAAAGTTTGCTTACTGCAGATAAAATAACTTGTAAATTATTTTCATCTTCCATATGCAACCAGTGCAAATCTTGCCAACTACGTAACCAGGTCAATTGCCGCTTTGCCAATTGCCGTGTGGCACAAATGCCTTTGAAAACCATTTCGTCATGGTCACATTCACCTTGTAAATGTTGCCACATCTGACGATATCCTACACAACGAATTGCGGGTAAATCATGATGTAAATCATCTCTTGCTTTTAAAGCCATAACTTCTTGTTTGAAGTTTTGCGCTATCATTTGCTCAAAGCGTAACTCTATTCTCGCATGCAAATCACTACGTTCTTTTGGTGCTATAGCAAACTGTAAAACATTTCCGCTGACTTTATCACCTTTTATTTCGGTCAATTGTGTCAAAGTTTGACCTGTTTTTCGATACACCTCTATCGCACGCGCTATCCGCTGCGGGTCATTCTGATGAATACGTGCTGCTGAAATAGGGTCAAAACCGGCTAACTGCTCATGCATTGCTGCCCAACCGTTTTGTTGGGCTTCTGCTTCAATATTTTTTCTAATTTCAGCATCAGCTTCAGGCAATGGTGAAATTCCATCAATCAAGCTTTTGAAATACATCATGGTACCGCCTACTAACAGCGGAATTCGACCATTAGCACGACTCTTTGCTATCGCTTTTAAGGCGTCATGACAAAAGTCAGCCGCAGAATAACTTTCTGCAGGATCACGAATATCAATTAATTGATGCGGGTACTTTTCTAATTCTTCAGCCGTTGGCTTGGCTGTGCCAATATCCATACCTTTAAATACTAACGCCGAATCTACGCTGATAATATCGCATGGCAACGTATCGTATAGCGCCATAGCTAATGCTGTTTTTCCAGATGCTGTTGGACCCATTAAACAAATAACAGGAGGCTCTGAAAATTCAACATTCTTAAGATTTACAACGTCGGTCATTTAATTATGTTTATTTACTAATTGGCTTATAGACGATGTAAGGTCGATAGCAACAGAATTCAAGCGTAGTTGCTGTTCAAATTGACATTTAAACTGACTTTCGGCATTACGCCATACTTGTAATGCTTGTTCTTGAGTCGAGCTTTCGGTCAACATCAAGTGCGACAATGCCATTTGCCAATCAATTTCAGAATGCACTTCATGGTCGCTATCAACTTGTAAGTGATTAATTAAGCTATCAAAACTACTTGCAACATTTTGATTTCTTAATAATGCCGGAAATTGGCGAATTTGAATTGTTGTTTTATTTAACAGCTGTATTTCCATACCTATAAATTGAAATTGCGTTTGGTTTAACGAAACAAATTCGGCAACTTTTTCACTAACTACAATTTTTATGGGCAATAACAATGGCTGAGAAACAAACTTCTCATGCCAACGCTGTTTCACAACCTGTAATTTTGTGAATAATTCTAATTTTTCTACTGATAGCAGTCTTAACTGTTGCTGCTGCACAAATACTACATAATGTGGTGCTTGCCAAAATAAAATTTTAGCTTCAGTGTCGTTAGTTATTAATTCACTATTTGTTGAGCTTACTTTTGGCTGGTGTTGAGCCTGTTCAACTACTTCATTACCCACCAATGGCGTCATTAGGTCGCTATAGGCTTTACTGGCATTTGGATTAACTTTACTACTATATGACGAAGCGGGGTTTGCTCCATATGATGTAGGCGCTTGTTTTTCAAAATCACGACTCGTATTTTCCGTACGAGCTATTGCATGCACAGTTCCACCTTGCTCATGATACAAAGATGAGGGCTCTGAAACACTTGTGCATACCGAAGTGGGTTTTAAAGGTGTTACAAAAGAAGTGTCAATATTACTTTGGGTATTTGCATTATTTTCATCACTGGCAAATACTTCACCAGTGCTGTTATCAACCATTAATTCTGGCTCATGCGCCGCCATTAACGCCTGCTGGCAAACGGAGTAAATAAAATCATGAACATAACGGCCCTGATGAAATCTTACCTCATGCTTTGCCGGGTGCACATTAACATCAACTTCTTGAAAGTCTAGCTCAAGAAACAAGACAAACGCTGGGTAGCTATCATTTGGTAATAAATCTGCATAAGCCTGACGAATAGCATGATTAATAAGTTTATCGCGCATCATACGACCATTAACATAACTATAGCAAAGGTCATTTTGACTGCGATAAAAGCTCGGCTGTGCTATCCAACCAAATAGATGAAAAGCATCATGCTGACAATCAACTTCAAGAGCATTATCAATAAATTTCTGTCCACAAATTTGGGCTACGCGTTTACTACGCTGTGCAGCTGAATTTGCCAATCGAAATTGTTTAATAATCTTTTGATTGTGAGTTAGCACAAAACTGACATCAAATCGTGCTAACGCAATACGCTTGATGACTTCCTCAATATGCCCAAACTCGGTTTTTTCTGTGCGCAGAAATTTTCGCCTAGCAGGAGTATTAAAAAATAAATCACAAACATCAATAGTAGTGCCGTCAGGATGTGCAGCTGGATTTACCGTAACCGCCATATCTCGACCTTCGGCATTAGCTTGCCATGCTGCTTCTTGGTGTTGGGGCTTAGAGGTAAGTGTTAAACGTGCTACAGAGCTGATACTAGCTAACGCTTCACCACGAAACCCTAGGCTACTAATCGCTTCAAGATCATTAAGATCTTTGATTTTACTGGTAGCATGGCGGCTCAGTGCTAAGCCTAACTCATCTTTAGCAATGCCCTTACCGTTATCAACAATGCGAATACGTTTAGCGCCACCTTTTTCGATATCAATTCGAATATTTGTCGCGCCGGCATCTAAACTATTTTCGATTAATTCCTTCACAACTGACGCTGGACGCTCAACCACCTCACCAGCAGCAATTTGATTGGCAAGGCGTGCGGGTAATATTGCAATAGTCATAAGTGAATTAATCTGCCTGTGGAATCTTTAATGTTTGGCCTATTCTAACCACATTAGATTTTAAATTATTTGCTGATTTTAACTGACGAACACTTATTTTATAACGTTGTGCAACAACAGAAAGCGACTCTCCACGGCTAACTTTATGTTCGCGAGTGCGATTAGCAGCAAACAAACTACCATCAGGTGGGTTGCGAGAGAAATAATTATTTACTGCTGTATAAATCGCTTTCGCCAATTTTTGTTGATGAGCAGGATTGTTTAAGCGTTTCTCTTCTTGCGGATTGGAAATAAAACCCGTTTCAATTAATACCGATGGAATATCTGATGATTTTAATACCGCTAAGCTTAAACGCTCCGGCTTTTTCTTATGCAGTTTAGTCACTTTTTTCAGCTGTTTGACAACATGCTCAGCAAAATTATAACTGCTGGCCATAGTGTACTCTTTTTTCATATCAGCCAGCGCAATTGCTAAATTATCATCTTTGGTTTTTTTAATGGTTTCGCCCGCACCACCTAATAACTCGGAGTTTTTCTCTCTATTTTGAATCCAACGGGCGAACTCTGAATCGGCTCGACGAGTTGATTGCACAAGTACCGAGGCACCGCTAGGCTTAGGGGAAGTAAAAGCATCAGCATGAATAGAGATTAATAAATCCGCTTTATTTTTACGTGCTAACCTGGGCTTGCGGTCATGGCTAACGTAGTAATCACCACTGCGTATCATGACCGCTTTTAAGCCTTTTTTACGATTGATTAGTTTTGCCAGTTTTTTGGCAATATTTAGCGTAACTTTTTTTTCATAAGTGCCGGCTGCACCAATAGAACCTGGATCGTCACCACCGTGACCAGCAACGATCGCCACGACAATGTCGCGCTTACCTTTACTATTGTCATGTTTAGCAATTACTTTACTTTTTTTATCGTATAGATCAATAACTAAACGGTCACCATATTGCCCTGCTGGTGCAAGTGGAAATACTGAAACTCGGTAACTTTCAGCGAGTTCTAAGACTAGACGTGTAGTGCCTTTTTTCTTGGAGCCACTTGAGCGGATTTTAGTTACCCGTTTATCTTTTTTTAATGCAGATTTCAATGCGGCAATATTCTTACTGTTTTTAAAATCAATCACTAATCGATTGGGGGATGTTAATGAAAAATATTTAAAGTCTGGCTTCTGGCTTAGATCAAAAACGACACGAGTATTTTCTGGTGCCGGCCAAACCCTGACATTTTTAATTGTATTAGCGGCGCTAGCGTACGTGGTCATTCCAAGCCAAAGCATGGAAATGGTCACTAAATATAGCGCGAGCTTATTAAAACGCATTTTAATTCATTCCCCTTAACTTAACCCTTTTTGGGCTTTATTCTTATTATTTTTCTAAACTATGGCAATGGCAACTGCTTAGCACACCGTACCAAACATGCCGATCAAATTGCTTGTACTAGTTTTTGCCCAATCGCAGTTGCTGACTTTATAGTAATAGAACGCTGCTCATCATGATAAGCAAGATCAATGACCAAATCTGCAGCAGCTATCATTCCTTGACCTTTTTCCGGCCATTCAATGAAACTACAACTACGGCTATTAAAATAATCTCTAATTCCCATATACTCTAATTCTTCCGGATCAGCGAGTCGATACAAATCAAAATGATACACTTGCCAATCTTGCAGTTCGTAGGGTTCTACTAATGTGTAAGTTGGACTTTTAACATTACCATTATGCCCCATGCCTTGAACAAACCCACGAGTCAATGTTGTTTTCCCGGCCCCTAAATCACCGTTAAGATAAACAACTATACCCTGATTTAAATCTGATTTTACAATATCAGCGATACGTTTGCCCATTGCGATAGTGGCTGTTTCATCCACCAAAATAAAACTTTGCTTTGTTACAAAATTATTCATTAGTCATTGTTACTTTTTGTTTATTACTGCCATTCTGATATTTTCATCCTCTGAGGCTACTCTCATTATTAATCAAGCGCTGCACTTCAGGGTAAAGATCACTAGCAAGTATACCAATTTGCCCATGCTTTTTGGCAATAATATCAGCTGCACGGCCATGAATATAGACACCAAGACGAGCCGCTTGGAATAAATCCGTGGTTTGCAAAATTAACGCACCAATAATACCACTTAAAACATCCCCCATGCCGCCACTGGTCATACCGGCATTCCCAGTGGTGTTAACCCAAATAGTTGTGCCATCTGAAATGAGTGTTCCGGCACCTTTTAACACGCATATACCGCCATAACGCTTTGCTATTTCTCTGACGGCAAAAAAACGATCAAGTTCAACTTCCGCTACGCTGCAATTAAGCAAAGCAGCGGCTTCCCCCGGGTGAGGAGTTAAAACCCAGTTATTAGAAAAAATCGGCTGTTGAGCAAGAAAATACAATGCATCAGCATCAATAACTTTAGCCTGAGACAAATTAATCACAGTATTAAAAAGCTGTTCAGACCAAGCTCCTCGTCCTAAGCCAGGCCCTAACACCACAGATTTAACTTTTGCCAGTACACTTGTGGATGCTAATGTTTGTGAGCAATTTGCAACAACCATAAGCTCTGGCTGGCGTGACAATAAGATATTACGCGAGTATTCATGGCAACAAACACTCACTAATGCCGCCCCCGCACGCAAAGCCACTTCACATGTTAAACAGATCGCGCCGGTGAAAGTGCTATCACCGCCGACAGCTAACATCATACCAATACTGCCCTTATGACTGGCTGGCAATCGCTTACGCAAAAGAGGTAGAGAATCAGTATTTTGACGAAAGCACTCAGCTGATTGCAATTGTGCAAAAGCAGTATTTATTGCCAAAGTTTCTAAGACTAACTCGCCAACATAGTTTGCCGCTTGCCCTGTTAACAAACCTTGTTTATAAGCAATAAGGGTAATGGTTAAATCTGCTTTGACCGCAGTTGGGGTTACAACACCTAAGTCTGCATTTAATCCTGACGGCACATCAACGGCCACACGAAGACAATTCTTATTATTAATCGCCTCAATTAAGGTAATTAACGCTGGTGAAAGCTCACCACGAAAACCAATACCGAATAGGCAATCAACAATCAACTCTCCTTGATAATCAGCTATAAAGTCGACTTTTTTCGCAGTCGACAAATCAAAGTAGATAGCAACTGAGCATTGCTCTAAAAACTTCAAGGCTTGTAGAGCATCCCCTTGGATTTGTTCTCGCTTAGCATCAACAACCACTTTGACATTGATACCTGCTTGGTGTGCAAGCCGAGCAACTATATAACCGTCACCTCCATTATTTCCTTTGCCAGCAATAACTAATATCCGGTGCGCTGATGGATAATATTGACGAATATTATTAAATACTGCCGTACCTGCACGTTCCATCAATTGATATAAATTAAGACCAATAGCTTGCGCCGCATCAGCTTCGTATTGTTGTAGTTGATTAACCTTATAAGCCTGATGTGGTAAACTCGCTGGCATTGTTTTATCACCTTATTGCGCTAGTATCTGCAAATATGACAACTCCTGCTATTAACTATCAAGAATTAACAGAAAAAATCAAGCTTTGGGGCCAAGAACTTGGTTTTTCACAAGTAGGAATATCTGATGTCGACTTGTCAGCACACGAAGCAGCACTGAGCCGCTGGTTGGAAAATAATTACCATGGCAATATGGATTATATGGCCCGTCATGGTCTTATGCGTGCTCGCGCAAAAGAGCTTGTTGAAGGCACACTCAATGTCATTAGTGTTCGCATGGATTATTTACCTACAGATGCAAAATTCGCTCGTATTTTGAAAAATCGTGACCATGCTTATATTAGCCGTTATGCATTAGGTCGAGATTACCACAAGTTGATGCGTAAGCGCTTAAAGCAGTTAGGTGAAAAAATTAAAGAACATTGTCAAACATTTAACTACCGTCCGTTTGTCGATTCTGCCCCTATTCTAGAAAGACCTTTGGCAGAAAAAGCAGGACTAGGATGGGTTGGCAAGCACTCACTATTGATAAACAAGCAGGCAGGCTCTTGGTTCTTCTTGGGGGAGCTATTAGTTGATTTGCCCTTAATTGCGGATAAAAAACCTGAAAACGACTGTGGCAGTTGTATTGCTTGCATTAAAATTTGCCCAACTCAAGCTATTGTGGAGCCTTATGTTGTTGATGCAAGGCGCTGTATTTCTTATCTCACCATCGAGTTAAGAGAAGCCATTCCAATTGAGTATCGAGCGCTAATTGGTAATCGAATTTATGGTTGTGACGATTGCCAATTAATTTGTCCATGGAATAAATTTGCCAAGCTTGGCAGTGAAGATGATTTTAAACCAAGACAAAACTTAGACAATATTGCCCTACTGACATTATTTTCCTGGGACGAAGCAAGCTTTCTAAATAAAACCGAAGGTTCACCTATTCGCCGTATTGGTTTTTCCTGCTGGCAACGTAATATTGCTGTCGCAATAGGTAACGCTGACTATTCAGCAGAAAACGTAGCAGCACTGACAGAAAAGCTTAATAGTGCAGATGAAATGGTCACCGAACATATTCACTGGGCACTAGAGCAGCAAGCATTAAAGCTACAAAAAATGTCTCAAGATAAAAACTTACGTTTAACCGCACGCCTTATTCGCTCAGTTGAAAAAGGCATGCCACGTGATGCTTAGTGGTTAAGCTTCTGCCATTTCACTGTTAATTCTTCTAGCACACTTGCACTTTTCCCTTGCTGAACTTTCTCTGCGAGTTGACTAAATAATTGTTCGGCCAAAGTAACATGTTCAGTATTTGCTTCATTATGCTGTTTAATGGTGATCAGAATTTTTAACTGGCTGATCATTAGCTTTACATTATCAGGGCTTAATTGCAGTGCTTGGGTAATAGCATCTAGCGCCGGCAATAAACGGTTTCTTTGAAAGTGCTCCACCGCCATACTGTTTAACTGTTTTGCGGTAAAATGTATTTCTTCTCGCTCTTCCGTTTCTTGCTCAATATAACACTTAACTACTTGGCAATTGAGTGACTCATCTGAAATTTGATTATTAATTGCTTTTAATAAATGAATTGCATCTTCACGCATACCAAGTTCATGCAGCACTTTCACTTTATCTAAATTATCTTCAACCACTGCCGTTGGCTTTAACGACATATGATTTTCAACTAACTTAGTTGCTTTTTCTGCTTCGTTACGAACATTGTGCAAACGAGCTTTAACTACAAGTAACTGCTGCTTAAACATTTGAATATCTTCATAGTCATTTTCAAACTGTTCAAGGTAGCGATCCATTTGCTTTAACACCGTTTGCGCGCTGTCATCTGGCGTCGCACACGCTAAATCGATCCCTGCTCTAACCACATTTAGAATTAGCTCTGGTGAGTCATGAATTGAGTTTTTTGCTTGTTGAGCAATATTTCGTGTCGCTAGATATTGACCTTTATGATCGTGTGTTAAACGAGCTAGATCCCATGACTTTTTATTACGTTCAATATTTCTAGGTGCTAATGCTGTCGCCATTTTTATTTCATCGTACGCCTGCTGATACTCCTCTTGCTCGATGTAATATTGCGCCATCATGTCGTGGGCACCAAAGCGAGTTTCAGGCTTATCTGTTAAGGTTTTTAACATGTCGCGAATTTCCTCTATTCGCCCTTGTTTTAATAATGCTTTGGCATAACCTAAATAAACCCATGAATACTGATATTGTTTCAGCAATTGCTTATAAAAAGCCTCCGCTTCTTGAAACTCTAATAGATGTAGCAGCGCATCACCCTTAATACGGTTAATATTCGGATGAAATTGCGCTAATGATTCATTTAACAAATGCCGATCAGCAAAATAGATTGCTTTCGCATAAGCCTTTCTATCAATAGCCTGATAAATATTAAACAGCGCTTGTTTAACTTTTAAGGTGGCTTTTAAACGAGTTTGCACTTTTTTAATAGCTAACGGTTTTGTCCAAAAGTCGTCAGGTTGTAATTCAATGATCGAATTCACCAGCGACTCGTCGGTTTCTGAACTAAGAAAAATGAGTACCGTTGTTTTAGTAACGTGCCCTTTAAATTTAAGCTCTTCCAATAAATGAAAGCCGTCCTTATCACTTTTAACATTAAAGGCACAAATCACCACATGAAAATGCATTTCATCGCATAGCCTTAAACCATAATAGGCATTTTCAGCGCAACGAACTTCTTTGATACCTAACGCATACAAACTTTCTTTTAAAGTATTGTGAACCAATAAGTTGTCATCAATAATTAAGACATTAAGCTTGTCTAGCTGAGTTAAGGTATTTTTTTCAACTTTAGACATTTTTTGCCTTAACGATTTTACATTTATACATCTATTTTGCTCTTTGTTGTGCTCGTTTATGGCATTGTTGTATGACTGTATTTTTTTCTGTGTTATTGAGCTTTCGCCACGACACTATCTCGTCAATATGACGAAAACAGCCTAAACAAATGTCTTGCTCATCTAAACAACAATTACACACACAAGGACTTTCAATTTCTGGTGTCGTTTTAATAATAGGTTCTAGGCTCATATTGATTCCGCAAATTCAACTAGCTGACTAAGACATGATGTCAGTTGCACTATCTGCTGTTTAAGTTGCTTACTTTGCTGCGATGATAAACTACCATCTACTTGTAATAATAATTTATGACACGCTTGACATTGCTGTAAAAGCGGCTCTGCCGCGATAACTCGACTCAGATGTATAATGCTTTTTAAATGTCGTTGAGAGTCAGCAATATTGTTAGCAATAATAGCTTGCTCAAGCTTAATCAATAACGACTCGATATCAGCTAAATAATCATCAAGCATAATTGCTGCTATTTCTGCAGAACCCTGATTTTGTGCATAACGATTTAGGTCAAAAGCTGCGGGAGCTTGAATATCTTGTTGTGTATTATCAAAATTCAAATCTAATAACTTATCAATATTTTCAGCTGAAGTTTCATCGTTAGTTTTACTCGTACTTTGAACATCATCCGTTGCTTGAGCTGCCTGTTCTTGATTATCTTTAGCAACTTTTTGCTCTAAGTTATTTTGCTCAACCTGCTGCGCTATTTGCACACTTAGCCACGGTGATAACAACGCAATTATTGCTTGAATATCCAAAACAGGTGGCATAATACCCGTGTGCCAAGATTCATCGATATTTTGCGCCACAAAAAAGTCGGCAACTACATTCGGCTCACATTCAAAAGCATAAACTCCACGAGGATAGTCAATCGTATTGGCTAGAGCTAGTTTAAACGGCAAGAATTCGCTAATAGCAACCTGATATTGACCGCTTTGCCAATGCTGTTCTAACTGTGATAATTGAGTAACTACGGTTAAATCAAAACCTAGCCAATGCAGTAATTGTATTAAATATTGCTGACTACTCGGTTTTTTAACAGCTAACAACAATTTATGCTGGTTGGCGAAAGTTTGCTGTTGACCAAAAACTTCACTCGCTATTAATAAATTACTTTTTTCTTTACTTGCTAGCAGTTGGTTGAGCTTATATTTTAAATCGTTGGCATACCACGGCATCATGCAATGAGAAAACATTCCTGTTCTCGCTAGACTCTTATTCGCTAAAGGTTGACTGATCAAAATTTTAGGCTGCAACTTACTTGGTAGGCTCTCGATATGTTGAATAATTAAATCATAATCTGATCGATAAACTTCTTCAGAAATAAGTAAAACATCGACCTTATTATCTTTTAAATGTTTAATGCTTAATTGTCGTTGAAATAATGTTAAGTCTCGCATGGTTTCAACATGTAGCTTGCTACCTGCAAGCACATTGCAAAGTCGTTGACGACTTTCAGGCTCTGTAGCAATAACTAAAACACTGCCTTTTCCTAATCTAATATCAGCTTTGCTAATCTGCTGATTAGGCATTACTCCATCACTAGGACAGTCAGCTTTAGCTAATGGCAGATTAAAAGTAAACTTGCCGCTATTGTCGAGCACAACGCTTTCACTATCACTGGCATTGAATACCAACATTAAATCACGTAAATAAACTAATTTAGTACATGTTAACTCTGCATTCATATCGATTATTTGCGTAATAAGCGCCATTGCCTGAGAGAATGCATCTTGATCTGAAAATGTTTGTACAACAAAGCTAAAGCTCACTATTTGTTGCGCACTATTTACGTCGGCTAATTTAAGCGTAATATCTAAATTCGCATTGTGTTGCTGAGCCAATAAAAATGCAGAAAACTCTCGTATCATGTTATGGAAAAGCTCACTTTCCATGGTGACATACGGATTCACTTTTTCGTCAATACTTACGTATACGCTATTGTTACAGTCAATTTCAGCCATGGCACAGTTAATTGTTGCGCTATGTACTTCATCAATAAGATTGACGGTTGATAGAGTTAAAAGGTAATCATCTCGGCGTAATTGAGCGCTTATTTTCTGTTGCTGACTTCCGTTTAATAATTGTTGCAAAAGCTCGTCGTTTTCTTGTTCATTACTAGGGCCATCGCCACGCCACTTTTGCGTAATCAACCGTTGAATGATGCCAATTACATAGTCACTATTTCGGATAATATTAAGTTTTTCATTTTGGGTTTGTTGCTGCAATTGTGCTTGTAACTGATTATTTTGACTATGTAACTGTTGTAGTGTTTCTGCCGAGCTGACACTGCCTCGCCAATGGCTATTAATATATTCAATTGTTAATGAAACAGCTTTCTCTCGCTCTGTGACTAATAACAGGCGTTGAATGTTGTTATGCGTTTTTGCTTCACGAGCTACTGCAATAATTTTACTAACGTCATTTCGGCTAAATAAATGCCGCCAATGTTTAGGAAACGACTCAATTCCTAATATAGTTTTTAAAGTATTGTCATAAGTCGGTTTTGACTGTGACAATTGCCAAAATGCGTAACCACTGTGCTGATGAACTTGTGTCGTGAATAACTGTTGTTGCTGTTTAAGATTAAGATAATCAACTTCACTATGCTTAGGTTGTGACAGTTGCTCAAAGCCACTAACCACCTGCTTTGCTTCCGCCGAAAAAAACTCCCCAGTACAACTGCCAGAATTCAGGTATTCATTAATCACTGCTTTATGGTTTTGGTTAAAGCGTTTTAAAACCTTACGAGTGCTATATAAAATAACTAGAAACAACACTAAAAAGCTAATAAACACGGCGATAACTAGCCAAATATAATGTTGTTCAGAAATTTCGAGAGAAAATTCAGCGAACTGTAATTTAATACTTTGATTAATCGCGCCTGCATTTGGTAACTTGATGTTTAATGCTGATGCGACCAACGGTGCTAAATCTGCGTGTTGCGTTTGCAGCTCTATTCGAAAATCTTGTACTCTTCGTAATTGACCACGCCATTTGGCAAAGGTGTTTTGCTCAACAAATAGTAAATCATTTAGCACAACAACTTGTTCTACTAATGCGTTTTCATCAGTGCTTTTACTATCAAATTGATCCACCATGTTCGCTAACCATTTTTGCAAGCCAATATTGGATTGTTGCTGTAGGTAATCAAATTCAATCAAGTCATAGCGAAGATCTAATTTGCTAAACATAACCAAGCTATCAACAAGTAATCTATGCAATTCACGATTACGATTTAGATTAATGGCCAATTTACTCAGTGCTTTGGCTCGAATTGCTGTGACTCGATCTGTTAATCGGTCAGAATTTACTTGCTGGTATAGGTTATTTTGTTGACTAGCTTGGTCTGCGATAAGAACAGATAAACTATCGGCAACTAATGTTAACTGAATAATAACGCTGTCTTTTAGCTGTATATTTCGACGTGAACTTTCAGTTAAGCGAATAACATTTTCCGCTTGTTGCTGTAATCGCTGCATTAGCTGTTCGAGTAGTTGCCTATTTTTTCTCGATAATGTTGATAATTGCTCGAGGTTATTATTTAGTACTTGATAATAACGGCTAAATTCAATGGCATTTTTACTAGCGGTTATTTCATTTATTAGCTGCTCTTGGCGTATCAATAATTTTTGCTGTTTGTTGTGCTGTTCTATAGCTGGTAAATACTCTTCATTTACTACAAGCAATTGCTTTGAATGATAAAAGTAAAGCGAAACGCCAGCAACACTAGTGAGTAAAAAACAAATGACAAGCAGAGAAAATCGACCAAATAATTGTCGATAAAGAGGTAAAGTTAAATCCATGAACGAGGCAGCATCCTAACAGCACTTAAACTATTAGTAGTTTATGGATTTAGCGATAATTAGCAACGATTAATGATGGCAGTGTTTTATTTAGTTTTTGCTTTTTTGGTTATCCAAGCCCACGTCATAATGCACTCTATTGGCTGTTGCCCTGATTCATCAGTTATTGAAACAGGAATTTCCATATTACCTTTTTCTTGTGTTAACAGTGCTACTTGCTCATCGGTTATTTTTGCAACTGCGGTTAACGAGCCCTGCATTCGGCGTTGATAATGTATCGTCATAGACTTCAACAAAGGTAAACGGCTATCAGGTAAGTTCATACCAAACACAATACCGGTAGCTGACTCTGCTAATAACGCTGCCGCAACGGCATGAATCCCACCAATATGGTTTTGTACTCTTTTCCGGTTCGCTAGCGTTAAGGTGACTTGTTCGGGAGAAATTTCAACCAAAGTCACTTTAGAAGTATTCGCAAACTTAACTTGTGAACAAAATAATTTGGTCATTAAATATGAATGAGTTGCCTTCGGGAACTTTTTAATTAACGCCACGGCACGACTAAAGCGGTTTGCCATAAATATCCTTGATAGTATTCGTTGCATGTATTACTAGAGTGCAACAAACTGGTCTGACCTGCAAGGTAAAAGTAAAAAAAAGACGCTAAAGCGCCTTTTGGTCAACATGTTGAACTCAGCTATAGTTTAAAGAAATACTGTTGATAAACTTTTAGTTCAGCAATTGACTCACGAATATCATCTAGAGCCAAATGTGCTCCGGTTTTCACAACTTTATCAAGTACCTCTGGTTTCCAGCGACGTGCTAGTTCCTTAACTGTACTAACATCTAGATTCCGATAATGAAAATAATCTTCAAATTCTGGCATATATTTATTAATAAAGCGGCGATCTTGACCTATGCTGTTGCCGCACATAGGAGATTTCCCTTTAGTTACATACTGCTCAAAAAAGGCTAACGAAGCTGCACTTGCTTGCGCTAATGTCGTGTTACTTTCACGACATCGTTGCGTGAGACCTGATTTGCCATGATGCTCAATACACCACTCACTCATATTATCTAGTACATCATCACTTTGCTGAATAGCAAAAACAGGACCTTCCGCAAGAATATTTAATTGACTATCAGTGACTATTGTCGCGATCTCTAAGATAACATCAGTACTTGGCTCAAGGCCGGTCATTTCTAAATCTAACCAAATTAAATTGCTATCATTGGCGCTCATGGTCTTTCCCATATCATTAGTTTTCTATATTACCTTATCTCACTATCCATTCCCGGCACAGGTATGAAAGCAAAAGGCGCGATTGCACATGCATTTAAGCCGTGCTTAAGTATATAATACGTTAGAATAGTGCGTGATTAAATTTTTTTGTCGTTTACTTACCTAGATTTAAAAACAAACACTGAGTTAACATAAAATGAGAATTACTTGTGGCTAAAGCCAAAAAATTAACTAAAGGTCAAGCTCGTCGGATCAAAGCGAACCAAAGTAAAAAGTTACGTAAATCTACTGAAAAAGTGCAATGGCAAGATGATCAGTTAGGCAATGCGGAAGTCGGTACAGTTATTAGCCGCTTTGGTCAACATGCAGATGTCGAAGACAATAATGGCGAAATTTACCGTTGTAATATGCGCCGCAGTATTGACTCGCTTGTATGTGGTGACAAAGTGCTTTGGCGAAAAAGCAAGGAAACACAACATAGTATTTCTGGTGTTATTGAAGCTGTACACGAACGAAACTCAGTGCTTAGTCGGCCAGATGTTTATGACGGCGTGAAACCAATCGCCGCAAACATTAGTCAGATATTAATTGTTTCTTCGGTTTTACCCGCCTTTAACGCTGACATTATTGATCGCTATTTAGTAGCAGCAGAAGAAACCGGTATAACTCCGGTAATTTTACTCAACAAAGTTGATTTACTCGACAGCACTAATCGTGATGAAATTGAACACCAACTCAGCATTTATCGTGCTATTGGATATCAAGTAACTTATGTCAGCAATGAAACCGACGAAGGTATCGCTGAGTTAAAAGCCCAACTTAGTCAACATACTAGTGTTTTTGTTGGTCAATCAGGTGTGGGAAAGTCTACTTTAACCAATACATTAATGCCTGAATTAGGTGTTGTTACACAAATGGTTTCTGAGAACTCAGGTTTGGGGCAACACACCACAACGGTGGCTAGATTATATCACTTCGAAGATGGTGGTGACTTAATTGACTCTCCTGGAATTCGAGAGTTTGGCTTATGGCACTTATCACCTGAGCAAGTCAGTAACGGTTTTATAGAATTTGATGACTATCTTGGTACCTGTAAATTTAGAGACTGTAAGCACCAAACAGACCCTGGTTGTGCCTTAGTTGCAGCTAAGGACGCTGGTCAGATATTTCCAGAACGACTAGCAAGCTTTCAACGTATATTAGCAAGTTTAGGTGACAATACCTTAACAACGCGCTTTAACGATTAAAAATAATAGAATATTAAGGAAAAACAGTGTTAATCAACAAAATTAAAATCGCCTTGCAGTATTTAATGCCTAAACATGCAATTTCACGCTTGGTTGGCAAATTTGCGGCGGCAGAGGCCGGCTGGCTTACGACCAAAGCAATAGGCTACTTCATTAAAGCTTATGATATCAATATGGCGGAAGCGAAATTAAAAAATGCTAGTGATTTTAAAACCTTCAATGATTTTTTCACACGTGAATTAGAAGACGGCGCTCGTAACATTGACAGTGATCCAGCAGCTATTTGTTACCCTGTTGATGGCGCAATTAGCCAACAAGGACCGATTAATAACGGGCAACTTATCCAAGCAAAAGGTTTCGATTATAGTTTAGAAACTTTGCTTGGTGGTGATGAAGCTACCGCCGCACCATTTCAAGGTGGTGAGTTTTCTTGTATTTACTTAGCGCCAAAAGACTACCACCGTATTCATATGCCAATTACCGGCACTTTACGTGAAATGATTTATGTTCCTGGCGATCTATTTTCAGTTAATCCATTAACTGCCAACAATGTACCAAATTTATTTGCCCGCAATGAACGTGTTGTCGCCATTTTCGACACCGCACAAGGGGCAATGGCAATGGTATTAGTGGGGGCAACAATTGTTGCTAGTATTGAAACGGTTTGGGCAGGTACAGTTACGCCGCCAGCAGGAAAAGATGTATTTCGCTGGAAGTACCCAGCAACCGGCGTTGATGCCATCACACTTGAAAAAGGTGCTGAGATGGGACGTTTTAAACTTGGTTCAACAGTTGTCAGTACATTTGCGCCAAATATGGTCAGATTTAACGAACAAGCAGGACCTGAAACCGTTACACGTTTAGGTGAACACTATGCTGATTTAATTGCCTTTGATTCAAAAGAAGCGAGTGAAGAAGCTAAGAGTGACGAAGTTTAACCGTAATGCTTGGTGCATTTAACGGGACAAGAAAGTGAAAATAATTGCCCACCGTGGCGCTAGTGGTGAGTTTCCTGAAAACTCATTACTAGCTTTTGAGCAAGCAATAGAGCAAGGATGTGATGGTATTGAACTCGACGTACAATATCATCAAGCCAGCGGTGAGTTTATTATTTTGCACGATCAATACCTGCTTTTTAATAACCAGCGAACACATATTAATCAGCTGTCTATTACTGAATTACTCAGCAACACACCTAAAAAGCAAGGCCTTTGTACCCTCCAACAAGCTCTCGCTACTATTGCTAAACAATGCACCATTAATATTGAATTAAAATCAGCTGTGCAAGGCCAACAATTACGTCAAGAAATTATACAATTAAAACAACTACTCGATAATGCAATAACCAATAACATAGTGGCGACTGATCAGCTTACCTTGTCATCTTTTAATCATCATGCCTTAACCTGCATTAAAGAACTTTTACCTAAAGTGAAAACAGCTGCACTTATTGCTTGTTGTCCGTTAAATTACGCACAGTTTTGCTTACCATTAAAAGTTTCAGGTTTAAACCTTGCGATTGACTGCCTTAACCAAGAGCTAATAACTGACGCAAAGCAGCGTGGACTGGAGGTTTGGGTTTATACCGTTGATAATCTAGACGACATTAAGCAATGTCTGGCATTCGGTGTTGACGGTATTTTTACTAACTACCCTGAACGCTCACGCTCGCACCTATTAGCACTGTAATCATTTTCTTTTTTCTTAAAAACACTAGCCATTTTTCACTTACAAAATGCTAAAATCGCAACAATTATTTAAATACTATTGCTCATTTATTCATCTCAAGCTAGGATAGGAGTAATAAGATACGAGTACGTTCGTATAAAAATAACGCAAACACTTGTAAATAATTTGCCTTAAGGAATCTCAATGTTACGAGATAAATCAGATATCAAGCCAACTGAAGCTGAACTGACGTTGCTTAATATCCTCTGGAAAATGGGTCCAGCAACGGTTCGACAGATCCATGAAACTGTCAGCCAAACACAAAAAACTGGCTATACTACGGTATTAAAGATATTACAGATCATGCATGAAAAAGCATTGGTTATTCGAGATGAAAGTAACCGTGCTCATGTATACGCTGCCGCCAACAGTGAAGTGGTAACACAGTCTTCTTTACTTAAAGATTTAGTATCAAAAGCGTTTGGTGGTTCGACATCAAAGTTAGTAATGCGTGCTTTAGATAACTCAACCAGTAAAGAAGAAATAGAAGATATTCGCCAGTTACTCAATGAATTAGAACAACAGTCGTAGCGAACACATAATTAACGAAATAGTTAACGGTATATAAAATATTTAATGATGCAGGAAAGCTTAATTAATAGCCCATTGTTAGCGGGTATAGCAATAACTCTTATCCATTTTTTATGGCAAGGGGTTTTAGTTGCGTTAGCATTAAAGTTATTGCTGTCATTAATTTCCTACCAAAAGTCACAAATTCGTTATGGCTTAGCTTCTGTTGCCATGCTCGCAAACTTACTATTACCTTTCATTACTTTCTTTATTGTTTACGATATTGAATATCGTCAAGCGACCAGTTTTGTAAATGCACTACCATTGCTTGATCAAAATTTTTATTTAGAACAGCGTCAAACTAACGTTTGGTATCTTGAATGGTTTGAGTACTTACCAAGTTTATCAATTGCTTGGCTAAGCATAGTAATTTTGTTATCGGCTAAGGTTTTAATCGAGCTTTACAATGTTAATAAACTCCCTCTTCAAGGCACCATTAACGCTAATCATGCGTTACAAACTCGTTTTGAGGGCTTAATTAACAAAGTTGGCATTACAAAAAAAGTCGCGCTACTGCTGTCATCGAAAACTAATGTACCTATGGCCATAGGTTGGTTGAGGCCTGTGGTATTAATTCCGATAAGCATGGTTTCTGGATTAACCCCGCAACAGTTAGACATGTTACTGCTGCATGAATTAGCTCATATTCGTCGACATGACTACTTTGTAAACTTTTTACAAACCTTAGTCGAAACTTTGTTATTTTTTCATCCTGCGGTGCGCTGGGTTTCAAAACAAATGCGTAATGAGCGAGAGTATTGCAGTGACGACATCGCGGTGCAACATGGCGGTAATGCGTTAGCTTATGCACATACCTTAGCCGACACAGCTTCTTTATGTCAGAAACATCGACATCACGCCATTCCAAATATGGCTATGGCAGCTTCTGGTGGCGATCTTAAACAACGGGTTGTTCGATTACTTGATAATCAACCACACTGCACCCAAACAACCGATTCGGGTAAATGGTTAGCTTCTTTTACCATTTTACTAACAATAATATTTGGCTTTTCGAAATACTCGTTAAATTTACCTATTATTGACTTACAATCAGGCAGTATTTCTCTCAATCATTCACCAATAGAGCTTAATAAAAGTTCTGTGGCTTATGCCCCATTAGCACTAGAGCAAGCAAATACTAACTCTTCACTTGCCCGCCAACTTATTGCGATTAATAGTCCTGGTACAGCCCAAGAACCATTGGCTAATGAGCAGGCAACTGCAGTTAAAAATGACTTGATCACGCAAGCAGAAACCAAGCAACGAGGAGCTAGTACAGTTTCCTCAGCGCCTACAACAAACATCAAACAAACGATTAGTTATGATGAATTGCCAATAGTGCTAAATTCCACTGATGAGAAAAACGTGACGGTTCAGAATGAAAAATTAACGAAAATACCAACGATAGCTAATGAAAAAACAGTCACAGCAAGTAAATCAATATCAGACTTAGCCTTTGAACGCACAGATTCAAATAATAGCAATAACTCTGCACTTGATAATCCTTATTCCGAGCAAGTTGCGTCTCTATTCGATGAACCACGCAGCAACCCATTAGGTACGACTAATACTGTTCAAGAAAATCTAGTTGATCCAGCTCGCCTAAATAACGATATTTATAGCGAAAATATACGCCAAGTTAACGAAAATCTCAGTAGCAATTACGCGAACAACTTAAATCAAAATATTGTTATTCCACCGAAAAATACACTCGCTAAATTAATAACATCCATTGAACCTAGATACCCTTCTTCGGCGAAAAGAAAAGGGATCGAAATTGAAATTATGGTTGAATTTAGTATCGATAAAAATGGCTTAGTTAAAGACATCCAATTTGAATCAAAAAGTAAAGTTAGCTATTTTCGTAATGCTATTCGCAATGCCATGGAAAAATGGCGCTTTCTACCTGCAGAAAAAAATGGAGTTGCAGTAGAAAGCAACATGTCAAAGATATTCTCGTTTAGCCTATTAAAATAAAGTTCTACGCTGCTCACGCATAGATAAAAACTTTTCTTTCTGCTCAGCGGTTAATATTTGCATTACAGCATGACGCATTTTCGCTTTTTCCATCGCCATATATTGAAAGTTATCTTGATAACTAGCATACGCAATATTAAATTGTGCTTCATCAAACTCATCTGCGAGTATTAATGTTTTAACTTGCTCTTTAAATCCAGACATATTATCGCGCTGTATTTTTTTCTCTGACTTCATTGCCAGAAAAATGCCCTTAATTTCCTGGCGCTGCTCTTTAGATAAATCTAATTTTTTTGCCATCATATGAAAGCGCTTTTTCATTTGCTTGTGCGCTTGTCCATAATGAGCTTTATTATGCCCTCGTTCATCTGCTTGATGATTATGACCTGCAGCACTAGCAGTAAAAGATGTTAAACATAAAGTAGTCAAGCCTACGGCGAAGTAGGTTTTCATTGTTAAATATAGTTTTTGTGTGTTCATAAGTTGTACTCCTGATTAAATTCAACTTTAGTATAAAACTTGCAACGAAAAGAAACGCAAACCAACGTAAATGTTATGTAAATATCCTAAGCGCAATAAAATTTATACGCTATTATAGTGATTAGTTAAGGGCAGTAAGTGCAGTAAAAATGAAGAAACATAAACTATTATTGATAGATGATGATAAAGAACTCGCAGAGCTATTGTCTGATTATCTGGCAACTGAAGGATTTGAATTAGTTTGTTGCTACGATGGTATTTCTGGCCTCGAAAACGCGTTTGACGACAGCATTTCAATGATATTATTAGATGTTATGATGCCTGGCTTAACGGGCTTTGAAGTATTGAAAGCTTTAGGTGGGAATCATAAAACACCTATATTAATGCTAACTGCAAAAGGTGATAACGCTGACCGAATTTTGGGGTTAGAATTAGGCGCCGATGATTATTTGCCAAAACCCTTCCAACACCGAGAATTACTCGCTCGCATTAATGCCATTCTTAGACGTATTGATATAGTTCAAACCAGTAAAGAACAAAGTAACGTACTTGAGGTTAATGGCGTTACCCTCAACCATGCAACTCGCCAAGTAAGTTGTCATAACGAATTTATCGAACTAACTGGTACTGAATATCAGATTACTGAGTATTTAATGTCAAAACCTGGAGAGATTGTCAGTAAAAATGAAATTTCTGAACAGGTGCTTAACCGCAAGTTAAGTGCGTTTGACCGAAGTATTGATATGCACGTTAGTAATATAAGACGAAAACTATTACCCTTTAGTCAAACAGATAAATTAAAAACTATTCGCGGTGCTGGTTACATATTTTTGGCAGGTGAACTTAACTGATGCTAAAACTGCCTAATCGATTCTCCTCTATTGGTGCTAAGCTATTTTTATGCTTTTGGTTAATTATTATCCTAACTATCGGCATTACTCGTTTAGTGTCAGAACAATTTCAACCTAAGAGTTTTATTGCGCCAAGCCACCATAGTGATATCGCAAAATTAGATCGGATTAAAAGAACGATATTTCGTCGCTCTCCATCAAATCCCCAACAAATAGTAGATTTACAACTAAAACGTCCCGACCGCGAATTACTTGTTAAGAACATGCTTACTAATGAAGTACTGTCTTCAAAAACATGGCATATTGCTAACTTAAGTAATTTTTTACGTGAAAATAATTTAAATAATTTAACAACGGTTAAATTTGAGTTTTTTCGTATGACAGGGCCTATCGCCGTCGAAATTAACAATATTCCTTACCAAGTATTTTTGGCAAGTCGAGATAGGAAATTTCGATTCGGCAGTTTTATGTTGCGTTTACCCACCTGGATACGCATTGGTATACCAGTGATCATCAGCTCGATTTTTTTATGGCTATTAGCACGCTCGCTTACCAAACCGCTTATCGCTATGCAAAAAACTGCCGCCAGCTTCGGTGATGGAGAATTTACGGCGCGCGTACCATTAGCTGCTCAACGCAATGATGAAATAGGCGCCTGTGCGGCAAGTTTCAATTTAATGGCTGAAAAACTTGAACAAAATATAGGTTCACATCAGCGCCTTATGGCTGATGTTTCCCATGAGTTACGTTCACCCATGACTAGGCTGCAAATTGCTCTAGGCTTAGCTCAGCAAGAAAATATTAGTACTGAGGTATTGCAAAAACATCTACAGCGTTGTGAATTGGAAGTTTCTCGGCTTGATGAGATGATTTCCAACGTATTATCACTATCACGTATGGAAAATACCATTAGCCAAATGGAGCTAATGTCTGTCGACTTAAAGCAATTACTAGAGCTTTGTATTGAAGATGCTCAATATATCGCCAATGAAAAGTCGATTAATATTAGCTTCGAAAACTCAGGGGAGTGTTTAACGCAAGCCGACCCGAACTTACTCGCCAGCGCATTTAATAATATCTTAATAAACGCCGTTAAATATAGTAATGACAAGGATGAACTCACGGTAAGACTATTCAACAATGACAAGCACTTTGTCATTGATATCATTGATAATGGCACTGGCGTTCCTGCAGCGGATTTAAGCAAGTTATTCGAGCCTTTTTACCGAGTTGCCCAAGCTCGCGATCGAGCAACAGGCGGAACAGGGTTAGGCATGGCAATAGCCAAACAGGCTGTTAAGGCGCATAAGGGAAATATTACTGCCACCAACAACGACCAAAAAGGTCTAACCGTCAGTATTGAATTACCAATCGTAATGGATAAAAATAACGGTCATGGTATTAATTAAGTTAAAACTGATAAGTTTAATTCTTCTGACATTTATAGGGATCCCATTCATGGCTGACAGTGCAACTGTGACAGAGAGTCGCGCACTAACCCCTGAAAAAGTTACTGCTATTAATATGTTTTGGCAAAACGTTAATGAAAAAAGCTTTACCAGTGATGACAATATCACGCTTGCTTATGTGACAAATTTCAAGCGAGAAAACAAACCTTACGTGGTTATTGTATCAGGGCGCTCAGAAGGCTATTTAAAGTACCAAGAGCTAGCTTATGATCTTGATGTAGCGGGATATGATAGTGTTATCATCGATCATCGTGGTCAAGGCCTATCGCAACGTTTAACGAAAAATCGCTTAAAAGGCTATGTAAAAAGTTTTGACGATTACGCGCAAGATTTAGCTCAATTACTTAATCGAGAATTACCCCGCTTATATCCAGAAAAACAACATAAACAATTCTTATTAGCGCACTCGATGGGTGGCGCTATTGCTTTAAGGTACTTACAGCGCTATCAAAATAACGTCCAAGCAGTAGTGCTAAGTTCACCTATGATAGCTATCTCTAGTGGTGGCATACCAAATTGGCTAGCAGAGTCCATTGTACTTTCTGGGAGTAAATTAAACTCTTGGCTATCAAATTCGCCTTGGTATTTCTTAGGCCAAACGGATGATAATAGCAGTACTTTTGCTGACAACAAACTGATGCATTCAAAAGAAAGATATCAACGCTTTCAAGCATTATATCAGCAACACTCAGAACTTAAACTTGGCGGCGTAACCTTTAATTGGCTTGCCCAAGCATTAAAAGCAAATCAAGATATTTTTCAGCAGATAGAAAAAATATCCCCGCCTATATTAATGTTGCAAGCGAGTGAAGAAGACATTGTTGATAATGCTGCCCAAAATAGCTTTTGCCAACAATTAAATATAGTCAAACAAGATTCATGTATCGATGGAAAACCACAAGTTATTCATGGCGCTTACCATGAACTATTTTTTGAATTGGACGAATACCGAAATATAGCTTTAGAGAGTACACTTAACTGGTTTGAAAAACACCAATAGTTAATAGAAAAGTCGATTTATTGCGACAAAGAAAACTTGCGCATTTAAGCAGTTAGAGTCATTAAAGCTTTTTAAATGACTCTTTCACTACTCTACGGCTTTTTCATTATGAGCGAGTTCACTGCCAACTACAGACGATGGGTCATGGTGAATAAAAACTTCACACGGCGCCAGCGCCTTCACAATATCAATTTCAATAGCCTCACCAATATCGTGTGCTTCGAGTAATGATAGATTGTCATCTAGCTCTAAATGAAACTGAATAAATCTATCCTGCCCTGCTTGCCGCGTTCTAAGCTCATGCAACCCCAAGGCTCCTTCATGACTACTTACAATTTGCTTAATTACATCAAGTTCTTGTTCGGTTAATTCATGATCCATTAATTGGTGCACACTCAACCAAATAATTTTACTGGCACCAACCAATAAAAAGATACCAACAGCAACGGTAAAAACGCCATCAGCTTGTAACCAATAACCTTGGCTTAAAAATAACGCCAATAGCACCCCTAAGTTAAGTAATAAATCTGACTGGTAATGCAGAGCATCAGCACTAATTGCCACAGACCGAGTTTTAGCAATAACATATTTTTGAATAACCACCAGTAATAAAGTCATGACTATCGCAATGACAGAGACCCAGATGCCAACTTCCGTTCTTACCACTTCTTGCGGGTTAATCACTCGCTCAACGCCATTAAAAACGAGTAGTAATGCAGAGCCTAAAACAAAGGCAGCCTGAACTAAACCAGCCAGGCTTTCCGCTTTACCATGGCCAAATTTATGCTCTTCATCTGCTGGCGCAAGGGCAAAACGCAAAATAACAACATTCATAACTGAGGCGAACAAGTCGAGAATCGAATCTGTTGCTGACGCTAACATCGCACTTGCATCGGTGACAAACCAAGCATAAAGTTTCAATACAACTAGCAATAATGCCGTGGTTGTCGCAGCAAAAGCAGCCAGCTTAACGAGGTAATTATAACGTTGCGACTGTGATTGATTTTGTTCCATCTTTGCTCCCGCAAGCGTGATTAAATCAGTATTAATACCCAGCTTTATATTGCTAGTTAACCTACCTCTAAGCATAATTTTTGCCAGTACGGCTATTAAGCTAGACAGTAAGCAGGGTATAATATTATTCATTATAGAATTTATTAAGCGCTCAATATGCTCGACGTCGTTTTATTTCAACCTCAAATTCCACCGAATACCGGTAATATTATTCGTTTATGCGCTAATACTGGCTTTAGGTTACATCTTATTGAGCCATTAGGCTTTGATCTAGAAGATAAAAAGCTCAGAAGAGCAGGATTAGATTATCATGAGTTTGCCGCACTGAAGCGCCACGAAAATTACCAAAGCTTTATTGAAAGCGAACAGCCAAAGCGCGTCTTAGCAGTAACAACTAAGTCAACCGGTTATTATGGCGATGTCAATTTTCAAGCAGGTGATTATTTACTATTTGGCTCAGAAACAGGCGGCCTTCCTGAAGATGTTAGACAACAAATACCGGATCAAGATAAGATCAGGATCCCTATGCTAAAAGACAGCCGTAGCATGAACTTATCGAACGCAACGGCAGTGATCATTTATGAAGCGTGGCGTCAACTGGGCTTTGTAAACTCAGTTTAAAATTAAAGTTAACAAACAAAAACGGCGTATTATTTTCATAATACGCCGTTTTTCTCAATTTGATGAGCTAATAAATTATCAGGAGCGCTATTCAAATTTACGTTCACGGGATAACAAATCAGCCGCTGCTAATCGTGCATCTTTACCGCAATATAAGACTTGGTAAACCTGTTCAACAATTGGCATTTCAACACCCATTCGCTGTGCAAGTAAATACACTTCTTTAGTATTTCGATACCCTTCCACAACTTGACCAATACCTGCCATTGCTTTTTCTACTGAATCACCATGACCTAAGGCTAAACCAAAACGTCGATTACGTGATTGGTTATCGGTACAGGTTAAAACTAAGTCACCTAAACCTGCCATTCCCATAAAGGTAGAAGGTTCCGCATTTAAGGCACAGCCTAGGCGAGTCATTTCTGCCAAACCTCTTGTGATCAAGGCTGTACGCGCATTAGCACCAAAGCCGATACCATCGGCCATGCCAGCACCAATTGCAACAACGTTTTTCACCGCCCCGCCAAGTTGTACACCAATAAAATCGTTATTACTATAAACTCTAAAGGTGCGTTCACAGTGCAATAAATTAGAAATGTCGCTCACAAAGCTTTCGTCGGTAGACGATAACGAAATAGCCGTAGGCAGACCAGCAGCCATTTCTTTAGCGAAAGTTGGCCCTGAAAGTACC
This sequence comes from uncultured Colwellia sp., assembly GCA_913058245.1. GTDB lineage: Bacteria > Pseudomonadota > Gammaproteobacteria > Enterobacterales > Alteromonadaceae > Cognaticolwellia. Next base: position 53,502 of record CAJXQJ010000007.1, on the reverse strand, counting down.
GCTAGAGAAATATCATCTCCGAGTACTTCCCTAGCGACATCTTGTAACAACCGGCCAGATTCATGCTCTAAACCTTTTGTCGCCCAAACCAATCGTGCAGTTTTACGCAAATAAGGTTTAATTTGATGTAACACTTCACCAAAAGCATGGCTTGGCACCACTAATAAAATGTTATCACTACTGGCAGCCACAGCGGCTAAATCAGCACTTACTGTTAATGCTTCCGGAAACTTACTACCCGGCAAGTATTTTTCATTTGCACGTGTAGTTGCCATTTCAGCAACATGAGTCGCATCGCGTCCCCAAAGTAATGTTTGGTGACCATTACGTGCTAAACAAATAGCAAGTGCAGTGCCGTACGACCCTGCACCAACTACCGCAATAGCAGCAGAGTTATTACTCATAAATTAGTGTGTTTCAGTGCTTGCTGGTGTTTGTTCAGCGTTTGCTTGCGCAGCACGTTGTTGCACGTAATTAGCAAATAATGCTTCGAAATTAACAGGTGCTAAGTTAATTTGCGGGAATGAACCACGACTAACTAAATTCGCTACTGATTCACGAGCATATGGAAATAAAGTGGTTGGGCAAAATGCACCAATCGTGTGCGCCAATTGCGCTTCAGGTAAGTTACCAATAGTAAAAATACCGGCTTGTTGTACTTCAGCTAAAAATGCTGTTTGTTCTTCAACTTTTGCAGTAACGGTTAGTGATAAAGTTACCTCAAAAGTATCATCAGCTAATTTAGTTGATTTAGTATCAATGTCTAATTGAATTTCTGGCTTCCAATCTTTTTGAAAAATAGCCGGAGAATTTGGCGTTTCAAAAGAAATGTCTTTGGTATATACGCGTTGAATAGCGAATTGTGGTGCTTGTTGTTCGTTTGTCGCTTCCGCGCCGTTTTGAATTTCATCAGCCATTTTCTTACTTCCTATATTTTTCGCCTTATTAGACGAATGTAATTTCAATTTTTGTTACTTATTGCCTGTGCTATCGATTAACTGGCAATAAGCGAGGTTAGTTTTCCCTGCGCATGTAATGCAAACAAGTCATCACAACCACCGATATGTTGGTCGTTAATAAATATTTGAGGTACTGTGGATGCGCCGTTACTGCGTGCGATCATTTTTTCACGTAATGCAGCATCTCCATCGATTTTTATTTCATTGAAGGTTACATCTAAATCAGCAAGCAGAGCTTTCGCTCGCATACAATAAAAACAGGTTACTTTCGTATATATATCAACTGCCATTCGGGTATCTCGTCGTGTTAGTTATTTTTTAGCGAGTGGTAAGCCAGCATTTTGCCAAGCATTCATACCACCTTTAAGTAAATTTACTCGCTTAAAACCGGCTTTAGCCATTTGACTAGCAACTTTACTGGCACTAATACCTGCTGTACATACAATAATGATGGGATCATCTTTATGCTTTTCAAGACTAGCGAAATCATTTTTACTCACTTTTTCACTATTTAGGTGAATTGCATCGACAATATGGCCTGTTTTGAAGTCTTTTTCGCTGCGCGTATCAACAACTACACCTGACTCTCTGTTAACTAAAAAGGTCATTTGTTGAGTGCTAAGTTGCTTAATTGGCGACATTTGAATTTTAATCGTCAACACGATAATCATTACCACTAGGGCAAGCCAAGCTGTGCTTAATAATGGTTGGCTCATTGCAAACGTAATTAGTTGGTCCATAAATTCTATATTCTAATAAACTAAAAATTGGCCACAGTATACAGGCTAATAAAATAAACCCAAACTGAACTTTTCATTGCATGCAATATTTAACATCAGCATAGCGAATTTGATCGCATTATTGACAGTTTTTGCCACAAATATGGCTATTCTTTCGAAACATTTTCTCATTAGCGACAGAAGATATTCCGGCCATCTCTTGATATACTGACGTCGAAAATTTACATTTTATCCGTTAACCAACGTTTTACTGCACTTTGAGAGCTTAAAGGAAACCATAATGCCTAACAAGAAGTCGACTGTTCTTATTATTTTAGATGGCTGGGGATACAGAGAAAGTACTGAATCCAATGCAATTTATCATGCAAACACGCCGGTACTCGATGACTTAATGGCCAATAAACCAAATATGCTAATACAAACCTCAGGTATGGCCGTTGGCCTCCCCGATGGTCAAATGGGTAACTCTGAAGTAGGTCATGTTAATCTTGGTGCTGGACGTATTGTCTATCAAGACTTTACTCGCATTACCAAAGCCATTGCTGATAATGAGTTTCAAGTAAACCCTGCGCTTTCTAAAGCTGTCGACACTGCAGTAGCAAACGATAAAGCAATACATGTTTTTGGTTTATTATCTCCAGGCGGTGTTCATAGCCATGAAGACCATATCTTTGCCATGCTAGAAATGGCGGCTAAAAAAGGTGCGACAAAAGTTTACTTACACGCCTTTTTAGATGGTCGGGATACACCACCACGTAGTGCAGAAGCATCATTAATTAAAGCACAAGAAAAGTTTTCTGAACTTGGCTGTGGCCAAATAGCGTCGGTTATTGGTCGTTACTACGCCATGGATAGAGATCAACGTTGGGAGCGAGTCGAGGCAGCATATAATTTGATGGTTTCAGGCCAAGCCGACTATGAATTTTCTTCAGCCACACAAGCGTTAAGTGCTGCCTATGCTCGTGATGAAAATGACGAATTTGTTAGAGCCTCTGCTATTACTAATAGCGAAGGTGAAACCATTAAGGTAGACGATGGCGATGCCTTAATATTTATGAATTTCCGTGCTGACCGAGCACGTCAATTTAGTCGTAGCTTTACCGAAGCTAACTTTTCTGGCTTTACAAAGAAACACCAGCCTAAAATTAGTGATTTTGTCATGTTAACTGAATACGCGGCAGATATTCAGGCATCATGTGCCTTCCCTACTGTCACTCACAACAACGTATTAGGTGAATGGCTAGAAAAGCACAACAAAACACAATTACGCATTTCAGAAACAGAGAAATATGCGCATGTAACATTTTTCTTTAGTGGCGGCAAAGAAGATACCTTTAACGGTGAAGAACGCGTGCTGATCCCGTCACCACAAGTTGCTACCTATGATTTACAACCAGAAATGAATTCGACTTTGTTAACCGATAAGCTAGTTGCTGCAATAGAAAGTGGTGAACATGACTTTATTGTGTGTAATTACCCCAATGGCGATATGGTAGGCCATACCGGTGACTTTGATGCAGCAGTTAAAGCCTGCGAAGCTGTTGATGCAAGTATTGCTCGAGTATTAAAAGCGCTTGAAACAACAGGTAGTGAATGCTTAATTACTGCTGACCATGGTAATGCCGAACAAATGCTGGATAACGTTTCAGGGCAAGCTCATACCGCGCACACTTGTGAACCTGTACCTCTAATATATGTTGGCAGAAATGCGCAAGCGACAGAAACGGGTGCGCTAAGCGATATTGCACCAACAATTTTAAACTTAATGGACCTACCACAACCTGAAGAAATGACGGGTAGCAACCTAATGAAGCTTGTTTAGGTATTAAAGTGTTTTTAGTACGTTACACAGAATTGAAAGTAGCTAAAATCTTCAAGGCCTTTGGCCTTGTTGGTTTATGCCTTTCTATCTACTCACTTAGTGCTTTTAGCCAAAACGCCAACACTAAAAACTCAGACAAAACCAATCAAAAACTTAATGAAATCCAACAAGCCATTAGCCAACAAAAACAAGCACTAACAACAACCAATATTAAAATATCGGATTTAGAGCAACAATTAAAAACCGATGATATCGCCATAGGTAAAATTGCAAAGTCACTGCAAAAAACCACCACAGAACTCAATGTAAGCAAGAAGAAGCTAGCGCAACTGGCGGTTGAAAAACAACAACTTGAAACGGATAAAAAACAGCAAGAACAAATATTAGCAAAACAATTAAGAGCAGCATACTCAACCGGCCATCATGACTATCTAAAACTTATACTTAATCAAGAAAATCCAGCCAGTGTGCAACGCACCATTACTCATTACCAATACTTAAACAAAGCGCGCATTAATGAAATTGAAACTTTTAAGGTTACAATTACTAAGTTAGAAGAAGTCACTCGTCAGCAACAACAGCAAACGCTGCAATTAACCCAGTTAACTCAAGAACAACATCAACAAAAGCAAATACTAGAATTATCGAAAGTAAAACAAAAGCAGACACTTAAAGCACTGAATAATAAAAGACTCACGGAACAAGATAAGTTAGCCAAGCTTGAACAAGAAGAAGCATCAATAGTTGCTTTATTAAAACGTATGGCAGCAGAAGCTCGTGCTGCAGAGAACTTAAAAGGGTTAAGTAAGCTTAAGCGCAAACTTACTTGGCCAGTAAAAGGAAAGATTCAGCATAGTTTTGGTACACGTAAGCAAGGCTACTTAAAGTGGAAAGGGGTGTTTTTATCGACCCCTATTGGTCGTCAAGTAAAAACCATACATAGCGGTACCATTTTATTTTCTGATTGGCTGAAAGGTTATGGTTTAGTCACTGTAGTTGATCATGGCGACGGCTATATGAGTTTATATGGTCATAATCAAGCATTACTTAAATCAGTCGGTGATCGCGTGGAAGCCGGAGAACCTATTGCATTAACAGGGCAAAGTGGCGGTCAATCGCAATCAGGACTCTATTTTGAAATTCGTCATGCTGGCATCGCCAAAAACCCAAAACTTTGGTGTCGATAAGTTCATTTCTATGATTATCGTCGATTTCATCACAGTTAACTGTTACGCTTAACAGCTATAAATTATTATAAAAAAGACTTTACGTGCAGCGAATACTTTTTGCGCTTTGTTTGCTTATCAGTATACTCAGCTCCTCTATTTCCTTAGCTAAAACAGCACAAGTTGCCATTATCATTGATGATATTGGTTACCGTAAAAGTGATGTTCAGGCGTTGTATTTACCTGGCAACATTAGCTATGCAATTTTACCGCATACACCTTATGGCCGCTCTTTAGCATTACAAGCGAAGGCAAAAAAAAATGACGTTATCTTGCATATCCCAATGGAAGCAAAAAATGGTAAAAAGTTAGGCCCTGGAGCCTTAACGAGCGAAATGAGTGAACTAAGTATTCGAGGCAAATTATCTGATGCATTTGCCGAAGTACCGTTTGCTTTGGGTATAAATAATCATATGGGCAGTAAACTTACTGAACTGTACCAACCAATGGCTTGGACGATGCAGTTCCTTAAAGAGCGAAATTTAATTTTTATTGATAGTAAAACCAGTGGTAATAGCCAAGCAGAACAAGTGGCAAAAAACTTTGGCGTGCCAAGTACCCATCGCCGTATATTTCTTGATAATCAATTAGAGCACTCGTATATCAGCGCTCAGTTTAAGAAATTAATTCTCGCAGCAAAAAAGCATCAAACGGTCGTTGCTATTGCTCACCCTCATCCAGAAACCGTTGCGTCATTAACTAAGTTGATACCTTTATTACAAGAAAACAATATTGAACTTGTTGCGATATCAAGCATATTATCAAATCAAGCTCATGCTATTTCACCTCAAATTCAGGCAGAAGAGTAAATAAAAATTAGTTGTTCTCAGCTAGTTTAATATTATTTTTCTGCAATAATTGGTGCAAATATTTAACGGGAATAGCATATGTTATGCCACTGGGTTTGCTAATCACCGTCTCTTTACTTTGCTGAACAAAAACCTTGTTAATTATGCCAACAACGACTCCTGTTTTCACGTCATACATAGCACTACCGCTATTTCCAGGATAAGCTGTTGCATCCAATTGATACACTAAATACGGGTCACGCAGCCGCTTTAACATTGCAATACTAATTTGTCGGGAGTCATCAACAGGTGTAATAGTTGGCGTTACCGCCGCAATAATCCCCTGATGCGTAACAGGATAAAGCCCCAATACTGCGCCAATAGGAAACCCAGTAAAAGCAATACTGGTGCCTTCAGCAATAAAACTACTATCGGCCAGCTTCATACTTGGCAAGGGCTTACCTATTATTTTCAATAGCGCAATATCATGTTCTTCATCACGAGCAATTAAATCAGCTAGAATCACCTTTGCTGCTGACCCTTTACCGCTAAACACCGCAAGTTTTTGTAACAGGCTATCATCTAGCTCTTGATCTACAACATGGCTATTAGTAACGACATAACTCCCATCACCAATAACAAAACCACTGCCAAAAAGTTGATTTTTCGGCCGACCAGTCGGCGTGTAAACGCCAATACCGACAACAGCGGGTTTAATTGCATTTATAGTGTTTACTAAATCGGCACGCACTGTACTACTCAGCATTAAAAGCGTTATTAACGTAAGTTGAACTATTGCCCTCATAAAATCACTCATTTTCTAATAAATTCACATTTTACCTCAACTTAGCATACATTAAGTTAGCGAATTGGAAATTTTTGCCCATAATTAAAGAACCTTAGGTACGGAGGAAGATACGTGGCAAAAATAGTCCCCATTTTGGCCGGAGGAGGCACCCGCCTTCCTGCCCATATTGGCGTTTTGCAGGCGCTTAAAGATTTAAATATCGAATTTTCGCACTTAGTAGGTGTATCTGGAGGCAGCATCATTGCGAGCCTATATGCTTCAGGGCTTTCCATTGAGGCTATCAAAAATATCGCAGTAACCACTGATTACAATCAATTTAGAGGCTTTTCTTTGCTCAGTCTCATTCGCAACGGCGGTTTAAGTTCTGGTGATGTGTTTGAGCAATGGGTAGACAAACATTTAAATGGCAAAACTTTTGCCGAGCTAAATACCCACTTACATATTGTTGCCACCGACGTAAAAACAGGTCGGCCAGTAATTTTTAATCGTGACCGAACGCCAGGTATGAGAATTTCTCAAGCTGTCAGGTTTTCGATGTCAATTCCATTGGTGTTTAGCTTTAAAAATTTTGGTAAACACCTAATGGTAGACGGCAGCATCTTGTCAGAAGATGCTTTGCATCGGGATTGGGCAAACGACGGCACGCCAGTATTGTGTTTTCGCCTGCGTGGTGAGCATGAATATGATGAATTAAAAACTAACGGCTTATTCCCAATTGTAAATTATGTCACCTTACTAATCAGAACTTTTATGACCACAATTTCTCGTGAATATATCAACGATGCATTTTGGCATAACACCATAATAATCAATACTGGTTTATCATCGGCGGTAGACTTTGGTATGTGTGAAGAAAAGAAGCTTGGGCTATTTGATATAGGTTACCAAACGGCTATCGATATCGTCCCGATGAAAACGAAACATTAGCTACAAGTTACAAATTGATTAAATTTACAACTATTTAATCAATAATTAACTAATTTATTCTATAATCAACTCATAAAACACTAAATTAATTATACAACTACGTTTAAATAAAGTAATAATAGTCATCGCACTTAATGTTAAGCCTTTAATAAGCTGAGGGAATAATGAGCTGGAGCAAGAAATTGCTAAATGCGCCTGTCATAGGGAACATCACTAAGCGTATTGCATCAATGAAAGTTAATCATGATGCAATGAATATTGCTGAGCATTTCACTCAATTTTTAAAGCCAGAAGTTGCCATTAACACTGCTCTACGCGATGAAGTTTTTCGAATTCGCCATAACGTATATTGTGAAGAACTTGCCTTCGAGAAAGTAAAAGATGAAGGTAAAGAACAAGACGAATTTGACGCCCAATCAATTTTTTCAATGATCAAACACAAACCAACAGATACATACACCAGCTGTGTTCGAGTAGTAAAATCAGCTGATGAATCTGAATTACTACCAATAGAAAAGTATTGCATTGAAGCTATTCAAAATGATGAGTTGCACCCCAAAAATTTTGCCCGAAGCGAAATAGCTGAAATCTCTCGATTAGCAGTAAAAGCCGATTTTAGGCGACGTAAAACGGATAAATTTAAAGGTTCTGCTGTTGGTGCTATTAGCGAATCAAGCTACTCAGAAACAGAGCTACGCTGTTTTCCATTTATTGCAATTGGCCTGTATATGGCTGCAGCAACTATGAGTATAGAAACCGGTGTTAAGCATGTTTATGTGATGATGGAACCACGACTTGCACGCAGCATGAAGTTTGTTGGTATTAACTTTGTCCAGCTAGGCGAAGCTATTGATTACCATGGATTACGGGCACCATATTACATTAACCCGACAATTTTTATGGAAAACTTAACGCCTGGTTTTAGGTGCTTATATAATGCGATTGCAAAAGATATTAGTAAGCATTTAATTAATGCAAAAGATAACAACAAATAGAGTTGGTGAAAACGTCCAAATTCATTATCATTACCCAAATAAGATTAATTAACACACAAAATTTTTAAAACTGCTCAAAGGATTACGAATGAAAATTGGCATTATTGTCGGAACGCGGCCTGAAATAATTAAAATGGCACCTGTGATCAGGGAATGTATAAACCGGAAAATATCATTTTTCATCATTCATTCAAACCAGCATTATTCAAAAGAAATGGATAGTATTTTTTTTGATGAATTAAACCTACCAAAACCGCACTACAACTTAGGTGTAGGATCTGGTTTGCATAGTAATCAAACAGGCAATATTCTCATTAAAATGGAACCCATTTTATTAGAAGAGAAACCTGATGTGGTATTAGTGCAAGGTGATACCAATACTGTACTTGCTGGTGCGTTAACAGCATCTAAATTAAATATTAAGGTTGGCCATATTGAAGCGGGCTTGCGCAGTTATGATAAGACTATGCCGGAAGAAACTAACCGCATAATGACGGATCATATCAGTGAGTATCTTTTTGCTGTGGGTGCCAATCAAGAAAAGATATTAAAATCAGAAGGTATTTCTGCAGAGAAAATACACACGATAGGTAATACAGTTTCTGATTCTCTTTTTCAAAATCTAGAAATATCGGAAAAAACTAGTACGATATTATCAGATCTAGAATTGACAAAAGGGCAATACTTCTTAGTGACGGCTCATAGAGCTTCTAATGTTGATATCTCATCAAACTTACAAGAGTTACTGTATCTATTTGAGCAAATGCATCGTAACTACACAGGAACAATTGTCTGGCCAATTCACCCTCGTACCCAATCAAAACTTAAAGAGTTTAGTATTGAAGTACCTAGCTACTTAAAGCTCATTCCGCCAGTCGGCTACCTGGACTTTATACAGTTACAAAAACATGCAAAATTGATTTTAACCGATTCTGGTGGGATTCAAGAAGAAGCTTGTCTATTAGGGGTGCCTAGTTTAACGCTAAGAGAAAATACCGAGCGACCTGAGGCCGTTGAAGTCGGGGCTAGTGAACTCGTTGGTCGCAATGCAGAAAAAGCAGTTACAGCCGCGAAACAATGGCTTGAAAAAGAAGAGTATAATTGGACAAACCCATTTGGCGATGGCCACGTTGCCGAATACATTTTAGATATTATTGCCAAAGATCTAACTCAAGTTGACCAAACAGAAATTATCGCAAAGAATGAAACAATAGCGGTAGTTGGCATGGGTTACATGGGGCTACCAATTGCAAGCCTTTTAGCACAAGCAGGATACAAGGTTACAGGTGTCGACCTAAATGAAGAAAAAGTTAACAACATAAATCAAGCCTTATGTCCTTTTGATGAAGTTGGGCTACCCGAGCTCATTCGTAAGGTTGTTTCTCAAAATTATTTAAAGGCATCAACAACAATTCCGTCAAGCGATACATACTTAGTTGCTGTACCTACTCCTCATAAGGATAGTCGATGTGATCGTAGCTATGTATTTGCAGCCGTTGAAGATATTATTAAAGTGGCAAAAGACGACCAAATAGTTATTATCGAATCAACAATTTCGCCGCAAACAAGCCTTGCTGTAGAGGAAATGTTCAATAAAGCAGAGCTCAAAATTGACGTTGTCCATTGTCCTGAGCGAGCAATTCCCGGACAAACCCTACATGAACTAGTCAATAATGATCGTATCATTGGTGCATCAAGTACTTCCGCTCAAAATAAAGTAAAAGAAATCTATCAGAACTTTGTTAACGGTGAAGTCTTTTTAACTGACTTAACCACTGCGGAGTGTATTAAGTTAGTTGAAAATACTTCCCGTGATGTTGGCATTGCATTTGCGAATGAACTTTCAGAAATCTGTAACGAATTGAATGTTGACGTATATGAAGTGATCAAACTAGCAAATCGTCATCCACGTGTTAATGTATTAACACCTGGGCCAGGAGTAGGTGGCCACTGTATTCCTATTGATCCATGGTTTTTAGTCGAAACAACTTCGTCAGGTGAATTAGTCCGTTTATCTAGAAAAATTAACGATCAACGCCCTAAGTTAATTGCAGATAAAATCAATTCTTTAGCAAAAGTAAGCCAAGCTAAAAAAATAGGTATTCTTGGTGTAGCCTATAAACCAAATGTTGATGATTGTAGAGAATCTCCAGCAGAAGCTATTTTGGCATCACTTGTAGAAATGGGCTATGAAGTTAAATACCATGATCCACATGTGAAAAGCTGGCAATGTGCTCGTGTAGAGTCATTAAGCGATATGCAACAATGGGCCGAAATTCAAGTATTAGTTTCAGCTCACGACGAATACAAAACCTTAGAAGCTTCTCCTGCTCTATATGATGCATGTGGACTTTTAAAGTAAAGCAAGCATAAAACAAGGTAGCTTTATTTGATCGCCATTACATTAAGTATATGGCGATCAATGTAAAAGACACCTTTCTAAATGCTAAGGAAATCTATGTTTAATTACCAAAAGGCATTTTCCAGAAATATCGGCTGGGTCACCGAAGACGAGCAGCAACAATTAAAAAACAAAAAAGTGGCAATTGCTGGAATGGGCGGTGTTGGCGGAGCACATTTAGTAAACCTTGCACGCCTAGGTATCGAAAACTTTAATATTTCAGATTTTGATGATTTTGAAGTACATAACTTTAACCGTCAATCTGGCGCTTTTATGTCAACGCTTGAACAGCAAAAAGTTGATGTAATGGAAAATATCGCTCTCGATATAAACCCTGATGCGAATATAAAATCATATCCAGAAGGAATATACGCCCACAATGTAGATGAATTTCTTGAGGGCGTTGATATATATGTTGATGCTCTGGATTTCTTTGCATTAGAAGCTCGTAAAACCGTATTTCAAAAATGCTATGAAAAGAATATTCCCGTAATAACTGCTGCACCTTTAGGAATGGGCTGTGCTTTCCTCTGTTTTATGCCTGGACAAATGTCTTATGAAGAATATTTTCGTTTTGCAGGAAAGTCTGAACAAGATCAACTTATTCAATTTCTAATCGGCTTATCCCCTGCAATGTTACAACGTCCTTATTTAGTCGATAAAACTCGCGTTAGCTTTATAGAAAAGCGAGGACCATCAACCCCTATGGCGGTAAATCTATGTTCTGGAATTGCCGGTACCTATGCATTAAAAATATTACTTAATCGTGGAAAAATACTAGCAGCTCCATATGGCCTGCATTTTGACGCTTACCGTAATAAATTTACCAAAACCTGGCGACCATTTGGCAATGCTGGAATTTTCCCACGTATTATGTTTCATATTGCTAAAAAAATAGTCTGCAAGTGATATCAAATACAATGGTTGTATTCAAATAAAAGCTCAGTATACTTTCAAACTAATATTATGCCTTCAGTTAAAGGGATTTATAATGAACAGATATTTTAGTAAGTTGCTTCCATCCGCTTTTATTTTTGCTTTAGCGGCATGTTCAGCACCAAAGGATAATGCAACGTTACTAACACAAGCTCAAGCATCAATACAAAATGGCAATAGCGGTGAAGCCGCTATTAATTTAAAAAACATTTTACAAAATGATCCAAACCATGAAGATGCGAGATATCTGTTAGGTAAAATATATCTAGAAGCCGATAATTTTGCTGGTGCAGAGAAAGAATTCATTCGAGCATTAAAATCAAATCCCCTAAATGAGCAAGCGGCTTTATTACTCGCTAAGACTCAGCTCTTACTTAGCCAGTTTGATAAAGTTGAGAATACTTTAGCTGAATTACAATTTTCAAATGTTGACGATCAAATTTATTCACTGCTCCTTCAAGGGCAAGCAAACTTAAGCCTAGATAACATAATCAAAGCAAAAGAGAATATTCAAGACGCAAATGACTTAAGTAGCAGCTCGCAACACAGCGTATTAGGTAGAGCCTTTGTTGCTGTATATGAAAATAGCAATAATGAAGCACTAATACTTGTTAACGGTTTATTAGAACAAGATGCGAAATTTCAAGAAGCTTGGCTATTAAAAGGTAGTATTTTAAGTAATACGGGTAAATTTAAAGCCGCCGCCGATGCCTATAATGAATATTATAAATTGAAACCTCAAAATGTTGGTATCAAAACAATTATTGCCCATAACTTGGTTCGGGCTGGTGCATTTGAAGAAGCTAAAGTACACATTAATGAACTACGTAAAGTTAATGAAAATCATCCAACAGTTAATACTTTAGCGGCCCAAATTGAATACGCTGAAGGAAATTATGAAACATCGAAAACACTTGCTGAAAGTGTTGTAAATTCTACCAATAATGGCCTAGCACAAATGATAGCAGGCTTGAGCCACTATCAATTAAAAAATGACGAACAAGCTTACTCTTCGCTTAACTCTATAAGCAATAACTTACCTAAAGATCACAAAGTGCACCAAGTGCTTGCAATATTACAAGTTAAACTGGGATACAATGACGAGTTAGCAGATTCATTAGCAGGTTTTGCCAATAATTCCGATGATTCAGGTGTATATGCCAATATAGGTATGGAATTTCTGCAACAAGGTAATAAAACTTCAGCCATTGAAATGTTTGAGAAAGCTAGCAAACTTGCTCCAAACGATGTGAAAATAAAATCACAACTTGGCATGTTGAAATTACAAAGCACCGATAATGACGGTATCAATGAGCTTACCGATGCTTTAAAAATAGATCCCAGTTTTAAAGCTGCTAATATCGCTTTGGCGATGACACATATAAGAAATGGTGATGTAGAAAAAGCAATAATGATTGCCGACAACTGGATTGCTGAAGATCCAAGCAATAATGCTGCAATTATTCTTCGAGGCAATATTGCACTGAAAACAAATAACCAAGCAGAAGCTGTAAGCTACTTTACTCAAGCTCACCAAAACTCTCCGAAAGATGTTGTTCCTTTATTTAACCTTGCGGTAATCGCGGCAGAGCAGCTAGCATTTGATAAATCAAACCAATATTTAGATAAATTATTTGCGCTAGACTTAGAGTATCCATTCGCATACCGATTAGCGATTAGTAACGCTTTACAGTTAAAAAATGAAGCAGAATTAAAAAATAAGTTATCCTCCTTTATTGAACAAACACCAACAGCCATCTGGCCTAAAATTATTCTTGCGCGAAAATTAGCTGTTGAGAAAAAATACCAAAAAGCTATTAATATTTTAGAAAAGAATGCTAATTATGCTGAACTGCCCAACGTTTACTTCCGTGCGTTATCATCAGTATTACTGGCAAGTAAGCAAAACGAGCAATTAGAAAAGCTCTATCTAGACTGGCAACTAGCACAGCCTAATAATGAAACAGCTTACTTACATCAGGCGGCGTTTAGAGATCAAATGAAAAATTACTCGGGAGCTTTGGAGTCGATAAGATCTGGTCTGTTAAAGGACCAACTTAGAAATAATTTTAAGCTTCAATCGCTTGAAGCCTATTACTTATTGGCAACCCAGCAATTTGAACTTGCTAGCCAAAAAGTGAATTTACTATCGAATAAAAATGCTAATAACCCTTTACTTTTGCGTATTAAAGGACAATTAGCGATGGTAAAGTCAGAATACAGCAATGCAATCAAGTTTTTTACGGATTCGTATCAGGCAAACAAAAAAGAAGCAGTCGGTGGCATGCTAGTTTCCGCTTATAAGGCCAACAAGCAAACTTCAAACGCAATACAATTCTTACAAGCAGAGCAGGGTACGTTTGGCGAGAGCACTGTTTTTACTAAATTACTAGCTGAGCTCTACATTAGTGATGAACCACAAAAAGCTATCTCAGGATATTTACAAGTACTTAAAACATCACCGAATGATGTTGTAACACTCAATAATCTTGCTTGGACATATTATGAACAAGCTCAGTTTGACAATGCATTAACCTATGCGTCAAGAGCAATAAAATTGGCACCTAAGCATCCTCAAGTACTAGACACCTATGGCATTATTTTGATTAAGAAAAACAAAATAGAACAAGCTATTGAAGTGCTTGAATTAGCTCAATCGTTAGATAAAAATGATGAGTCGATTAAAGAACATTTAGCCCAAGCGCATACTGCCAAATCTAGACAAAAAACAATCCAATAATACGTTGCTTGTTGTTATGGAAAAAGTTACAAAGCGCTTAACTAATACTTGGTGATATTTGGATTCTTTGAAACGTTTTAATTCATTAATTGTATTGGCAATAGTCTATATGGCTATTGCTATTACTCAATTACCCATACTTGAAAACTTATGGCTTTATAGCTTTGACGACGGTACATATTCACACGCTTTTTTAATTCCATTTATTAGCATGTACTTGTACTGGTTGTTATTTAAATCAGGTGAATTAGTTTTCAATCAAAGTATTCAGAAAATAACTCTATTTGCTGCGATTATCACTGCGTATATGTTATGGGTTTCAATAAATGCTCAGTTTCCTACTGGTTATCGTATCAGTTTTATATTATTTATTACTGCAGTTACAACAGTAATATTTAAACCATCGATCAAACTAGTCTTTCCTGCATTATTTTTATTTTTTCTTGTTCCTATTTGGGGGGCAGCAACAACCATTTTACAAAGTATTTCAACATACGCTGCAACGTACTTAATGAGTATTAGTGGTATTCCAATTTTTGTTGAAGGTAATACAATTTCAATCCCATCTGGTATTTTTGAAATTGCCGGTGGCTGCAGCGGATTACGTTATTTAATTGTATCTTTAGCCATATCTAGCCTATTTACTTTTCTCAATATTCGTAAATACAGCCACGCTCTCACATTCTTATTTGTTGCAGTTGTTGGTGCCTTGATAACCAATTGGCTTAGAATTACCGCCCTTATTATGATTGGTCATTTTACAGAAATGCAAAGTGACCTTATGCAAGATCATAATAGCTTTGGTTGGTATATATATATGCCGTTTATGATCTGGTTATTTTATTTTGGTCAGCGTTTTGTTGCGCCAATAGGTGGCGAAAAGCTTAAACCTTCTGCTACAAAAGTTAACATTAGCAGTACTTTTACCGCTATGTTACTAATAACACTTATCTCTGCACCATTACGTAACCTATTTATTGCACCGGCTGCTAATCACAATGATTGCAATGTCATCTTGTCAACATTACCGGTTCCACAGCTTATTGCCCCTGCAACAAGTTGTATTGTAGCTTCAAACAATGAAACATTACTTAAGGTCGATTATGTTTATAGCGGTAAAAACATAGACGGCTCTGTAGATAATTACCTAAACAGTTTTACACCATTTGGTTGGAAAATAGATAAAGCATATAGCGGCAATGAATCAAATGTGTTACTAATTTCAAGAAATAGTCAAAAATTCAAAGTTATTTACTCGTTTTCCAGTAACGGAAAGATGACCAATAACCTAACAACATTGAAAAAGTCAAAACTCGTGAACTCCCTTTTTGGCTCTAACGAAACACGGTTAATATGGCAGGCAATACCACTTTGATTTTTAGTAAAACTTAATAACCTTACATGATTGCAAATTGCAATACATTGCTGTCAAACAATTTTACAATCAGTTTCCTACTCATCAACACAGCACCAACAAACCATTGATACAAAACATTTTTTCAATAATGGCATACCATCTGCATTGAAATAATAAATTACGAATAAATCTGTATTAATTCTAAGGAAGACGAAGCATGAACACTAAATTGAAATTACTATCAGGTTTGCTTATCGCTGGTTTAGCAAATACAGCAAATGCAAACCTTATTACAAACTGGTCATATACAAACCAAGCAGGTTTTGAAGCTGGGTATACTGATACATCAAACACAGCAATTACTAGCGACAATGTTGTTGCAACTGGTAACTCAGCTGGTGGTGATGCTAATGACCTTTCTGATAATGCAGGTAATATTTTAAATACTGATGGTAACTTAGCAAATGGTGTTGCTGGCGATAATGCTTTGTCTACTGCCCTAACATGGGGTACACCAGCGGCTGGTGCAGGAAATCCGCAAAGCTCTTTAAGTATTGATAGCCCAATTAACGATACTATGGTAACAGATGGTGCCTGGGCACAAGGTACAGCAATCACACATGAAAACTGGGTAATTGTAGGTGATTCTCTTACGAGTGCATCAGTATTAGATGGCTTAGCACTAATCCCTACTGATTGGGAAGGTAAAGGCGATGATGCTGCATATGATGCATTATTGACTGACAGCCAACCATACTTCGCACCACAACTAGAGTTTGGTATTAACTTTTTCGAAACTCCTAATGGCGGCGTAAATTGTCCAAATGGCGAAGCCAACTTCCAAGGTGATAACGCGAATGGTTGTGGCGATATTTTTGAAATTACTGGTTTAGAGAATTTACCTTTAGTACCTGTAGTTGGTCCTGATTTCATTCAATTCACAGTTCCATTTGTATTACAAGATATTAATGGCCCAATCCCTGGTTGGAACGATGTTGAGTACTTCGTAACTACACGTTTATCTGGTTTAACTACATTGCCTGCTGACTACGTATGTTCAAATGGTCAACCTGCATGTTTTGGTTTTGTAACTGTTGAAGAGAGAACAAACGTACTTGACGCACAATTTAGAGTTAGTACGGTTCCAGAGCCAACAACTATTGCATTATTTGGCCTAGGTCTACTTGCTACAGGTTTTGCAGGTCGCAAGAAGCGTAACGCATAAACCATAATAATATCTAAAAAAATCCGGCTATTAAGCCGGATTTTTTTTACTCAAATTTTTGAAGAATAAAGTGAGCAATTAAATGCTCGGTAATATCATCGAATAATAGGTAATTTGACTCATATCAATAGCAAGTCTCATGAATATAAATAATGACCATGACTAATTATTAGTTCTAATTTTAAGGGAAAAAACCTCGGATTTGGGTTAACATCAAAATATGAAATATTTAAAGACGCGGATCACAGCTTACTTTTTTCTTGTATTGTGTTCATCAGCAAACTCCTCAAGCATCAAAACAGAAATGTGCGCCACCAGTAATAATACAGAGAATGTTTATTATGTTTCAACAACTGGACAGGACTATGGTGGAACCGGCAGTCGCTTGAAGCCATGGAAAAATATAGAATTTGCTATCTCACAAGCGAAAGAATCCAGCACAATTATTGTCAAACCTGGAACATATACTGGCTCGACAAGAGTCAAAAAAGAATTTAATAAAAAACTTCTCATTAAATCTCAGTTTCCATATTTAGCGAAACTGACTCATAGCTCAAGAGTACTGGCTATTGTAGGTAGTGCAAAAAACATTACTATTGAAGGTTTTGAAATTACTCATAACGCTAAGAAAGTTAGCCCTGTTTTAGTGCATATAGATGGCTATGGAAGTTATGGTACGGAAAAAACAGTTTCTAATATCACATTAAGAAATAACATCATTCACGATAGTTACAACAACGATTTACTCAAAATTAATAATGGTGCAAAAGGTATTAAGATTCAATGCAATATCTTTTATAACCAAGGAGATTCTGATGAGCATATTGATGTTAACAGCGTTAAAGATATATCGATTTCTGACAATATTTTTCTTAATGATTTTCTGGCAAGTGATCGAGCGATTACTAAAAAGTCCTCTAGTTTTATCGTGGTCAAGGATAGCAATGCCCATGAAGACAATTTAATTGGTTCATTCAACGTTAATATACATAGGAATATATTTCTTAACTGGCAAGGGTCGCATGGGCAAGGCTTTATCCTCATTGGTGAGGATGGAAAACCCTATTTTGAAGCGCAAAATATTAATATCTACAATAACCTAATGCTAGGTAATAGCCCTTTATCTATGCGTGCTCCATTGATGGTCAAAGGAGCGAAGGATATTAACTTTTATAACAATACTATCACTGGGGATTTGCCAAGCAATGCATATACAATTCGGGTTACCAAGGAAAGACAAAACCTAAAGCCTACAAATATTAATTTATATAATAATATTTGGTCTGATCATACTGGAACTATGGGGCAAGGTGAATTCGAGGTCAATGCAGATTTCTCAGATACTCTAATTTATAACCTTAACCAATTTACGCTAAATAATAATTTATATTGGAATGGCGGTAAGGAAATTCCTAGCTCTATTTTTGATAAAATTAATTACCAGAATGATCCCAATATGCGTATCATAAACCCACTTTTCAACGGTTACGAAACACTAAAAGTACCGACTTGGGATATCAATAAAAAAGCATTTACAGATGGTTCGCTTAGTGTACGCGAAGCCTTTAAAAAACTGGTCTACTTTTATGCGATTCCAGAACAATCTAAACTCATTATCAACAAACAAGGCAAGCTAAAATTATTCCCACAAAAAAATATACTTAATCAGCAAAGAACACCACCACATTCACTAGGTGCTTTTTCAACAAAATAACACTTTATGCTGGCTGTTTATGCGATATTTGATAAAAAATATTGGGTCGTTAAGCACTTACAAGTTTTTATTCGCACATAGCATTAAGGTTTGTATTCATTATTCGATTTATCACTATATTCAAAAACACTAAATTGTTACTATATTATCGACTTATTCTAATAACTTTCAAAGCAGGGAAAGCAGTAATGAAGCAGTATATATACCATCTCGATGTTTCCTTATATTCTCCAGAAATAAAACTAGATAGAGCTGACAATGCTAAGTTTGAGGTTATTAATTCTTTTTCAGGCGCATGTAAGAATCTTTTTAGTTTGTTCAAACGCTATGGTTTAACTAGTGATTTTATAAAAATATTTATTAAGTTGATCACAAAACGAAATAGCCTATATTTTGTAAAATACAATGATGTAATCGCATCTGATGGACTGATTTCATTTGGTCTATGTTCGCATTACGCCGTAAATAAAAATGATTGTATTATAGGCCCTGTCAATACCAATGATACATATGCAGGTAAAGGCTTAGCCACTTTCGGCTTGGTCAGCTGTTTATCTTACCTCAAACAAAAATCTACATACTCAAAAGTATATATAGATACTAGAGAAGATAACTTTGCTATGCAAAAAGTGATAAAAAAGTCAGGGTTCGGCGAAGTTAAATCGAGTTATGAACGATAAACAACACTCAATAAAAGTTATGCAACAAAACCAGCTATGTATTATGGCTCAGCAGAGTTTATAGGCGTTGCAGCATAGAAGATTATCTATACTTATTAATGATATAAACAGGCTAGCATTAAATGACGAACAAAGTGTCAACGAATAAGAAAAAAACTAGGGACATATACTTAGATGCTGTTAAAGGCTTCCTAATTTTATGTATTGTGCTAGAACATAACCACCTATTGACAGCACAATTTGACTGGATTCGACCATTTTCCGACGCTTTTGCAGCGGGTTGCTTTTTAATTCTGACGTTTACATGGCCGTTAAAGCAAGAAGCTTTGAGTAAATTTGTAGATAAGAATTTTTCCTACTGGTGGCCATTTGTTATTTTTGTAAGCTTGACGACGATATTAAATTGGTTTATATACCGCCCATACGCAGTCACAGAAACAATAACACATTATATTCAAGCAATAATTCTTTCGTCACCAGAGCAAATTAAAGCATCTTCGGGGTTTATGTATTTTTGGTTTTTACCCTGCTTATGCTTTTTATATTTAATACGAAGATTACTCGATAATTTAGGTTACATCGCGCTCTTGCTCGGGCTTGTCGCTTGGCTACTTATAGGGGAACTCGATAGTGACTTACTCGTTAAAACTCCGTTTTCCTTACATGTTATTGCTTTTATCTTAATCATTGGTCTTTGTTATCAGAAGGTACATAAAAAACTAATGGCACCGTCTCCTATAATACGGGGAGCCACTATTACCCTTTTCATAACAGGTTGCTTTTTAAGTTACAGTGTAGGTTGGAAGCTTTTTTTAGCCGGAGGAATTATACCTTCTTTTAAAGAGCCATTATTGTTACTTTACTATTCAGTTTTCATGCTCGTAGCAATTCCAGGCATCTACAATTTTTTCTATTGCCTCCCCAAGTTTATCGCTCAGGGTTCCGCATTTATCGGTAAGCACAGCTTAAAGGTATATATATTTCATCCACTTATATATATAGGAATTACTCAAGTTGTCCCGCTCGTTAGCAACCCATTTCTTTCATTTTTTTGGACAATAACTTTTAGTTTGTTAATCTCTCACATAATGCACAAAATGCTGTTTTTAGAGCGCTTTATTTTCCCAAACACTATTAGCTCAATAATGCTTAGAAGGAAAAACTAATTCATGGGATATTTTGTACTTATACTAACTATTATTGTGTACTTAATTAGACCTGCAGAGTGGATACCCGCCCTTTACTTTAATTGGAATATGGTTTTGAATTTACTTGGCTTGCTCGTAATGGCAGGCTTTGCAATAAACCAGAATAGAAAGTTTACTTATGATCGAAGTACTATATTTTTACTTTGGTTCTTTACATCAATGCTCCTTTCAAACATTTTTAATGGTCAATTCAACACAATTTCTAGTTACGTTTCTCAACTTGTATCTACAATTGTTGTATTTGTATTGACGCAAACAGCAATCACAAAAGAAAAACAAATTGATAATTTTATATTGGTCATTATAGGGTTAATTTTATTTATTTGTTATCAATGCCATTTACAGGTCACGGTTGGGGCAAACTGGGGGGGATTAGAGCCGTATTCGCGCGGTATAATATCCAGTGCAGATCCTGACACAGGTGAAACTCAAAGAGAATTACAGGTAATTTGGTACGGTATATTACAAGATCCCAATGATTTGGGTATGCTGCTTATCGCATTTATGCCTTATATTATGAATCGCATTTTTTACCAAGGCCTAAACTTGCCTCGTAAGCTTTTTTGGGCAGTTGCGATGTTAGTCATTGGTTACACAATAATCTTAACTAATTCACGCGGGTCTATGCTTTCCCTAATTGGTGGCTTGGCATGCTTTTATATTATTAAAAAACGCTCAATGACAGGTTATGTTACGGCTGGACTAATCGCACTGGCGTTATTAGCTGTTGCCCCCTCTCGTATGGCCGAATTAGGCTCTGGTGATCATAGTGCAATGGGTCGTGTATACGCTTGGATCTTAGCTCTTGAACTTTTAGCAATGAACCCTGTTTTTGGTATAGGTGCTAATCATTTCTTAGATTTTCACTACTTAACAACCCATAATAGCTATGTATTAGCAATGGTTGAAAACGGTATTGTCGGCTTTATAGGCTATTTTGGCTTAGTCGCACTATCAGTTTACACTATGGTTAAAGTTGCATACTCTGTAACCGATGCCAAAAGAAGTACAGAAATTATTGCTTTAGTGAGTGGTATGTTAGGAATACTTATCTCTATATTCTTTATTTCAAGAACTTATGCTTTATTACCCTATTTATATATCGCAATTATGATGACTTATATTCGAGTGTATTGTCCGGAATTGCACGCTAAACATATAAATGCAATCCCGTTTATTAAGCTTGCTGGGATTAGTTTTGGTTTTATTATTTTCTTGTACTTCTTTAATCGCTTAGCAACCCTATTGTTAAGCTAATGCCTAATTTAATCGATTAATAGCCCAAGACATATAAACTCCTATTGGCTTGGGCATTTTAGGCGCTAATTGCCCTAATAAAAAAGTAACAGAGCGATCAAAGCCTTTTACAACAAACAATAGATTTACGTATATTAAAACAAAGAGCATGCTGCCCAAAATAGCTGATAATATGCCAGAAAGGTAATGGTTTAGAAGCAGACTTGGCAATGACGCTAACGCGGCGGCACCAATTATCGAAAAGAACACTTTCATAGGCATCAAACAGTAACCGTCACCTTTAGCAATCCGATTATAAAATATGACTAACAAGAAGATTAAAATGCCATAAACTACTAATGCACCTTCAACGCCATATTGCGGTGTAACTAAATAACTCAATACAGCGGCAATTAAGAAAAGAAAAAAGTTTACCTTCGCCATAATTCTTTGACGGTCATGACTAATTAAAGTTAAATTGGCCCCATCATTAATAACAACAATAACTCTGAGCACAACTAATACCTGCAAAGCGAATACAGCGTCTTGGTATCTTTCACCATAAAATATATCAATAACAACATCGGCATACATTAACACTGGCACTAACACCAATAAACATAAAATAGTTAAGTAACGTTGAGCTTGTAATACATTGCTTTTTAGCCCGTTATTACCCACTGCTTGAGTTATCTTAGGTAATAAAACTTCCTGATAAATACCAGGAATTAAAGTAACGGCTGAGGTCGCTAAAATGTAAGCTATATTAAAGTACCCTGCTTCAGAGAACAGGCCACTTCCTTCCAAAACTAAAATTTGGCTTTGCCTAAAAACTAAAGCCCCGAAGAAAATAATGACAGAAGCTGCATAAATTTGCCCTATTATGCGCTGCTTATCTTCTCCAATTAATAGAACACCAGTATTACCCTGTGGCATTTGTTTTTTAAAGGATAAAATGCTCAATGCAAATGCTAAACATGCAATACAATAAGCAACTAAAAAGCCTTCAATCGAAGGCGAGAAATAAGCAAATATTGCAACGCTCAATAGGTTAATTGGATTCGCTATCATGCTTGTTTTAGCTAGCACGTCAAAACGCTGTAAACCTTTAAAAATCGAAATTTGATAGATATACGTTGCTTTAAATACCGCACAAACCAATAGCGTACAAATAAGCCAAACAGGAACAGTAACCGCACTAACATCGAAAAGTATGAGGAGAAGGAAAACAGCTACCACAAAAATAATACGTTTAATTAAAACCTTGCGAATAAAGGAAAGTAAACTACTAAGCTGCTGCTGGTTGTTCTTTTTAAATTCAGCAACAAATTTCGTCACAGTTATCGATAGACCCGCATTAATTGCTATTGTTACTAAACCTGCTAACCAAATAGCGCTAGAATAGATGCCATATTCTTCCGTTGATAAGTTTCTGGCGATAATAATAGAAACTAATAAGCCGAGAAAATACTCACTATATAGATTAATAGCGGCTAAAGATGCTTGAAATATTGTTCTCATAAAATTACTGGTAACTCTTTAAGTATTCTAGTGCGCATATTTCCATAGAAAATTCATCTAAGTAGCGCTGGCGTGATTTATCGGAAAAAATCTTGTAGGTTTGAGCATCCATTAGTTCTTCTATGGCTAGTGCAAGCGCTTTTGCATCAGCATACTCATACAAAAAGCCGTTAACTTTATCTTTAACTAATTCAGGGTTACCACCAACATTTGACGCAATAACAGGAGTCCCACTTGCAAATGCCTCTAAAATGGCTAATGACAAACCTTCAGTTTCTGACGTAACAACTAGAACATCGAATGATTTATAAATAATCTCTCGATTCGTTTCAAAACCATGAAACCGAGTAGTTGTCTTCGGAATTAATGTTTTTGCCAATAATTGGTTTTTCTCCATTAATTCCCCTGTACCAAAAAAAGAAACTTCAATCATAGGTTGAATATCTTTTGGAAGCTCCGCAATTGCTTCAATAAGCACATGCTGTGATTTTAATGGTACAAAACGACCTACATGGCCGAGCCGAAATATAGATCTTCGCTCCGTCACCTTATCAATAGGCAAAACGCCATTTAAGATAGTTTGAGCTTTAGCTGTGTATTGGGGATATTTACGCAAATAGTTATCTTTGGCTTTTTCAGCTACAAAGAGCATTTTATGAAGCATTAAATTAGCGAAAAAGTACACACCTTGCCATTTTAGACCCTGATGCACCACTTCATTATGACGAGTATAAATAAGCTTCACAGACAAACCTAGTGATGCGAGCATAACTCTAAGTAAACAATGACTACTTTGAATATGGATTACATCGTAGTGCTTAACTACTTGACGAATATCACGTATTGCAGTTGCAAAATATAGCGAAATATTAGCGATATTTATCTCTTCTTCTAAGGGCTCGCCAGCTTTTCCCATCGATAAAACACCAACATCTACTGACAATGCATTTTTTTGTTGAGTTGCTAAATCAATAACAAAGCGTTCAGCCCCTCCAACATTTAAGCTACTAACAACATGTAATACTCGCACATGGTTTCCCTATTATTTGTTGCCTAGTTTCCAGGTAACTTTATGAGGCAAGAATTTAAACTTCTTCTTAAAGCGCTTCATGGTGTCGCTTGCCCCTAAAAATGTCCCATAGCCATAACACCTAGTTTGAGGAAACTCAGTGACAGCATAACTGGCAATAGAAATATATAGCATAGGTACAATGCCATCAGTTTGAAATTCACTATGGCCATAAATATGCTCAACTTCGATTAACTCGCCTGCAACAATACATCCAGCATAAGCAACTAATTTATCTTCATTATTAAAGATGCCAAAATAAGGGTAATCATGAGTTTTAGAATTACTTTTAGGAACATAAACTTCAACAGGTCGTTTAGTTACAAAGTCTTCTGGCATTTCTCCTTGGCGTACTTTTGCCGAGCGTCTTATGTCCCAAATATCATCCAAATGTTCGTTAAAATCTATACGCTTAAATATATAGCCATTACGTATCGCCTTCTTGAAATTTCGTCTCGCCGAACTCTCTACAGCTTTTAAATAATTATCAGTTTCTTCACCTAATTGATATAAAGCGACACCATAGACTTTTTTTCTAATGAGTGGCAGCTTTGGATGACGACCATTCACTTCATTATATAATTCATCTGTGATTCGTGCATAGAATGGCTCATTGCCCTTACAGGCTTCTCTCATTAAATTAATTTCAACTCTCGGCATTGTGCGAATCATCTGCCAAATTTGTTTTATCTTCGCTAATTTTTCTTTCATTCTAAACTGATCGAATCCTTTGATTTTGTCGTAACATTGTACCTAAGTTGTAGCTAACTTTATAATGCTAATTACCTAAATAATATGCTCAATTTGTCTTGAATACGCCAATAATATGGCAACCAAAAATAGTATTTCTTAAATGCTGTAATACTACTAACTTGACTTCCAGACTCGGTTAAACGGTTTTTATAACTATCGGCAGCACCTTTCATAAGGTCATAAGTCTGTAACCCTTGCATTCTTGCATATCGAAGTGCCTCAACATGCATTGCCATACCCGTTGAAGGAATACTTTTAATTTTTACTAGACCGCTTTGATAATACTGCAAATTAGAACCACATTTTATGCCATAAAAAACAGCAATAGTTTGTTCTTTGTAAATAACCTTAAATAATACTAACTGACTTAGATGATTAAGCTTTCCTATTAATTTTTGGTGAAAAACGCAGAAATTCTTATTTTCAAAGACCCCCACTTTTCCACGAGATTTCCAACTGGCATTATGTAAGGTGCTCAGCTCAGAAAAAAATTGTTGTACTTGCTCATCATTAGTTGCATAAACAACACGACAATCACTGTGTTGAATATATTTTTTTGCTTGCCGTTGACTACTTTTACTCGTTAAGCTCTTAAGTTGCTTACCATCATCTTCGGCTACTGGAATGATATAACGATTACCAGGTAGAGCTTTCATTTGACACCAAGCTTGCATATCCTTATTTGATATCCAACCTGCGACTATGCTATTTGTTAGGACATTATCGAACGCTAAAGAGACTACGCCAGACATCCCTTCTATTGCTCGACTAAATAAAGTAAGCAGTTCACTTTTATAAGCAGGGCTTATAATAAAATCCTGAAATTCACTACAGACTTCCTCGACTTCCTTTTCGCCGGTACCAATAAAGCGCAACTGATACCCTGCAGTGATTTTTTTCTTATAAACAGGAAAAATGCCAATTAATTGCTCATTATGAAAATAGCAATGAATGGCGAGTTCATCATCTGGCTGTAAAAATATCTGGCACCAAGTTAATAACCAAATATGGCTTGAGCAAATATTATCAGCGCTATATTGTAGGCGGAAATAGTCCCACTGCTCAGCATACCCTTCAAGCTGTTCAATTCCTGTTAAAACATTGACACATATACTCTTCATGAAATTTCGGCTTTACTTATACTTACTTGGCGGCAACCCAAAAAAATATAACAATAAATATTGCTGACAACTGTGTCGAGTAAGCTAACCTTCAAGTACATACACTTCAAGTTTTAGCCGATTGCTTAATAAAGTTATTCTTAACTAGTTGCCAGTTTATTGCTAGCCAAAATAATTCGTAATGTTTTTCAACTGCAAGATCATCAAAGAAACTTCCATCGAACATCTCACGCTCTACTTTAATATCTTCAACAAGTTCGGCCAGTGGCCCTTGTAACCATGAAACAAAAGGCACAGGAAAGCCTAACTTCCGTTGGTAAATCAAATCTCTAGAGTAGAACTCACACGCAAGTTCACGCAATATTGGCTTGACATACTCGTCACCAAAATATTGCTGCTCGGTTAACGAACTTGAAACGGCAACCGCTTCAGGTGTCACAAAAGGAGATATAATATGCTTGTCATAAAGTTGGGCAATTAATTCAGCCTCTAAAAAATGTGTTCCTGCATCATTTGCTAACACACGTTCTTGCGTTGCTTGCCTTAGGTCAACCTTTTCATTTTTTTCAAACGCATTAACATAAACCTCTTCAGCATCCGATAACTGTGCTAAGAAGTACTTTTCTTTTTCGGAGTAGCTAATTTTCATTGCGGAAGCCATTATATCTTCCAGCGTAAGATCTTTTAATTTCAACAAGACATTGGCTCTACCCGGGACCACCTTTCTCAAGATTTTCAGAGCAAATGAAGGCAAAAAAGCTGACTGTTCCTTCCATTTTGCATGCGTTACTACACGCCTAATGGCATTTGAACCAAATAGTGTATCTGCGGCTTCACCATAAACAACCGCTTTATACTCTTCAGGTATTGAAGCCATCATGGCCATCATAGCTAACGAACTATAATGTCTTAGCGGTTCTCGCTTAAGTGCCAGCAATGTGGTTAGGTCATGACAAAGTTTATCAGGATCTACTTCAACTAAATGCAGAGGCAGGTTTAGGGTTTGAGCAAATTTTTTAGCATTTTCAAGTTCCGGGTTTTCTTCACCTTTGAAAATTGGCGTAAGTAGATAACAATTATCAAATATTTCTTTACTTAAAGCAGCCAAAATAGAGGAATCAACGCCACCACTCAAAAAAACTGCAACCTTGCTGTATCGTTGTCTAGCCTTTTTCAAACAGTCAACTAATGCCTTCTTTGTCGCTAATATTTTTTTACTATCAGGTAAATCATTAATCTTTAGTGCTGGTAACTGCCAATAGTTTGTTCGCTCTATTAAACCATTTGCAAGGAATTCACCGAGATGATGTATTTCTAATTGCTGAATACTACTTAGCAGCGTGTTGCTTCCGGATGTCCATCGATAATTAACAAGTTCAGCCTCACTTTCTTTGCATGGTTTAAGGTCATAAATGGGCATTAGATGACTACGAGAACAAAAAACAACAGACGCTTGGTGTTGCTGCCAAAATATCGTTTTACCGCCAAAGCGATCGTTAAACGCGAGTACCTTGTCTTTGCTAATATATAATCCGGAAAAGTGCCCTTCTAGCTCAGAAAGTATTTCGGTGTTTCCCAATGATAATGCCGCAGACAATACGTTAAAGCTATCAGGAAAAATATAGCCATCAACAATAAATATGCTGCCATCATCAAGTGTTTCTAAATAACAACCACCAGCTTTAATGTGGTAATTATATTGGCCTAATCTAACAGCTTCTTCATTTGTGCTTGTGATCACCGGCTCATTTTTGCTCTGAGTAACGACAAAACCATTCATATTATTTTGGCTTCTTAGTAAATTTATTAACAACTGACAGAACAGTACGTTTCCATTGGCGATAACCAACGGCAAAAGCCGGCCAAGGATCGCTCCAAGCAAAATACATAAAAGTATGTGACTTAAAGATATTGCTAAAATAAGTTGATACAATGCTTAACGTATTTTGATTATCGCGATAACGAGAATAGAGATCTTCATAAAAACTCAAAAACATCCTATTATCCTTTTGAGCTTGTTCAGTAAATGATTGACCTACTGCAATGCAGTACGTAGCAAAAACATTATTTTTACCGCAACTGGTGTCAAAATAATTACACAAACCTAATCTAGGGTTTACTTCAATATATTTATATTTTCCATCACGATCGTCAACTTTAAACTCCACCATCGCGGGACCGATATAACCAAGCCCTTTTCCTAGATTCTTTACTTGTGCAAGCACTTCTTCATTAACTTTGCTTTTTGCATAACACGTCACACCGAAATGTGGCGGTGTTAATTGTAAGCGCTGAAAAGTAAATGCATTAACTAGCTCACCTTTAAGGTTAAAAACGCAATTACATACCCATAAATTAGCATCATCGCCAACAACAATTTCCTGAGCTATACAGTAATCCAAAACTCCCGAGTACTTCTTATAAAATCCCTGTAATTGCTCATTATTATGGATCTGAATATTTTTTTGACCAATTCGGTTAAGTTCATTAGACCGAGGTTTAATAATGATTGGAAGCGAGATAACGTCAAGTAACCCTTCTACGCTACTAGGCAAATTTAAAATCGACTTTGGGACTTCAACAAAACCTTTCACAAGCTCAACCTCAGCTCGTTTATCTATAAACTTACTTGAAAGTTCACCTTTGGGCAGCACGAACTTAAATTTTTCACAGAGTTTATCTTGATGTGCTACTAAGAAATCAACATACCAATCAGATGTCGGTATCAGCACTTGTCCAGAACTTGGCCATGCTAACAACACTGCTAACAACTCTTCTGCATCTAATCCTTTCTTTAGCACCACTTTTTGACAAGGCAATCGAGAGCTCATTACTGGTTCTAATTGATTAGCAGTAATAATTGATACGCTAACATTCTCTTTATATAAACTTCTTACTGCGCCTAAACCATTAGGCCCTGCCGAAAGTACAATAACTAATGAAGTAGACTCTATCATTTAAAACAGCACTCAAATCTAAGATAATTGATATCATCTCTAGCGACACAATAACGATTAATATCAAATTGGTTACTGATAGAGCGATGAGAGCCTGGTTCGTTGTTAAAAGCAATTAAATAATTCGCTTCTTTGACTTCCTCAAAAGATGTTTGATTATAACAATGGTATCGGCCAACAGGGTATGCAATAGAGGTAATTTGGCAAGAAAGCTTGGCCTCAATTAGTTTTTTTGAATTGGAAACTTCTTGCTTTTGTTCTTCTCTACTTAGCTGAGATAAAATACGATGACTAAGAGTATGCGAGCCAATTTCCATTCCGGAATTAGCCATTTCGTTAATTTGTGACCAATTCATAAATAACTTAGGCTCTGTTAATTTCAGCTTTTTTACTGCCGTAGGAAACTTAGCTCTGACATCATCTAATACTTCTAAAATGCTATAATTGCGTAATAATTTCGCAGCATTCATTATTTGCCGTATCGTTTGATTTATATTTGCACTATCAAGCACAAAAGAATAATTCGACGAGGGGAGCTGATATGCTTCGCCACACGAATTTCTTAATATAAAAGCAATTTCATCCCACCAAGGAATATGGTTTGAGTCGACAAAATCTGTTGCTATATAAAAACTGCCTGACACATTATGTTTTTTTAAAATAGGAAATGCATGCGTATAGTTGTCTACATAACCATCATCAAATGTAATTATTGCATATCGCTTATCAGTTAAGACCTCTTGTTCTAATATCTCAGCTAACTGGGCACAATTTATAATTGTAAAGTTTTCCTTTAACTTTAATACGTGTTCATCAAATGCTTCACTTGAGCATGAAAAAATTGCATGATCATAACCACTTGCTTCCGCAACACCTATTCGATGATAGTTAAAAACATATAACCCCGAAGGCAGTCGCTTCCAAAAAAAGTCTGTTGCTTTGGTATATAAAAGCACCTTACTTAACATCTCTTGGAAGCGATGATACATAGACTTACAATCTCATAAACTTTGGCTTAGCAAGCATATAATCGCGATATTGATTCGGGTTGCCAACTTCATTATTTTCAGCTGCTTTGACAATATTATACATTTCACGAGCTGAAACATAATGCAAAATATAATTTTCACCATCATTATATTTGGTTTCTAAGTAGTTATGCATCTCATGTCTTGGCTGCCCCAACAACGTGTCCATATCACCTTCTTGTGTGCCATGAGTATGGATTTTTATGAATATCCATTCCGGCTTGCCTTTTACATGAATATGTGAGTTAACCCACTGATCTATTCGAGTTTTTGTTGGCGGCATAGCCTTCCTCACATCAGAATTCTCAATATGCGGCAGTCCTTTAGCTGTTCTCCACTTTAAATTAATACCTAACGGCCCTTGTATTAACATTAAGTCACCTGACTCAGTTTTTCCAACTTCTACGTCTGTACCAGTGTTATGACTTTTACATTTACCATCAACACCTGTAGCGTAATAGATAGCGTTTACCTTGCAAGTTTGAGCAGGGCTTGGAGCTGACGGTAAGGTCATATCAACATAACAGCCTGTTTTTTTCAATAACGTCAACTCATTATCGATCCCACACATGTGGCCATTTGGTAGTGAATTATCGAGTGCCCAATTACCATGAATAAACGCATACATTATTTGCCCTGTTTCCGGGTGACGTGGCAACGCACCATGCTCGTAATGTAATTTATGCGCGAAGTCAGTCATTACTGTACAAAAATTTTCGGCGGTGTCATTGTCATGATGTAAATGAATTTCAATTTCACCATAACCGTGATAACACATATCAGATAACTTCGCTAAATGTTCATGACGATACTCTTCTTCAGGATAAAAAAAACAATGTTTCGGCATATGGCCATCAGCATCCCTATGTTGATTCGCCATTAAAGGGTAATCTTTACACCAGCGGTCTACTCGTGCACGTTCCACTTCAATATCGTCATTTCGCCATTGAGGCTCATAATGGTCAACAAAGCAAAACATCACATGAACAGGACCATCTACTTGAGGACGGCTAAAAATTTGTTTAATATATGAAAAAAACCACACATCCATATTTTTAAATTTTAGTATTTGCCAAAACAAGCCTACAAAAACAATGGTTAATAATACAAAAAATATCATCATTACTTCGCTTCTCCTCCGCGAGCTGTACGTTTCCATCCACCGCTTTTTTGACCTTTACAAAAGCGAATAAACCCTTGCCCTAAAGCAACATTCATTGACACAAAAAAACTAACAATAGCAACTATGCCTCGAACCTTCTGACCTTTATGAATTCTTTTCTGACCATGAAAAGCCACGGCATAAAATAAAATTTGGCCAATAAAAGTCAATCTGAATAATGTTGACTCTAATAACATTGCATTACTTATTAAAGCCAAAAGCATGAAATGTGGCGCGAACCAGCGTAATACTTTGTGTGACCAAAAACACCAGCTTAGCAGCCCTTGGCTCGGAGATAACGCCCATAAATTGGCAAAAAATGCTTTATAATTGCCAACGCCAATGCGAACTCTACGACCAACCTCATCCTCAAGGGAAGGTGCGACTTCTTCTTTTGCAATTGCTTGGTCATTATAAAGCACATCAAAACCTTGCTTTTTAACATTCATAACGATACAAAAATCGTCAACAATAGTATCAGTTGGCAATGGTATATATAACTCTCGCTTTAACGCGTAAATAGCACCATTAGCACCTAATAAGCTTCCAAGTTCCGACTCGCACTTTTTTAAAAACTGCTCATAGCGCCAATAGAGACCATCTAAATTCTGATTGCCATCTTCTGTCTCCAAAATCAATTCGCCTGAAACAGCACCTACATTGTCATTAAAACTTTCTATCAATATTGTTACTGCATCAGAGTTAAAATCAGTATTAGCATCTGTAAAAACCAAAATATCTGCTGAAGACTTGCCAACCAAATCATTTAAAACAGATATTTTTCCTCGATTAACTTCAAAATTAAACGCTTGTACACGATCGTCTTCAAACGATTCTATGATTGCACCTGTATTGTCGTGGCTGCCATCAGATGCAACTAGAATTTGGAAGTCGCCGACATAATCTTGCTGTAAAGCATTTTCAATGCGCTCTTTTATGCAAGACTCTTCGTTGTATGCAGCAATAATGATATCAACACTTGGAGCTATGTCAGGTTTAGTGCGGCGCACAGCTTTAGGTGTTACAAACATTCTCAATATTAGAGGAAAAATAAAGTAAGAGTACACTAACAGAGCTAAAGACAGCCAAAATACCATAAGCATCAATGCTCACCTCTTTCTATAATTTTGGCAGGAATGCCAACGACAGTAACATTACTTGGAACATTTTTTACGACCACAGCATTTGCGCCGATTTTAACATTATCACCAATGCTAATCCCACCGATAACTTTAGCACCGGCACCGATAAAAATATTATTTCCTAATACCGGGGCTTGGCCTTTTTCATCACCTATTACTACACCGCTTTCAACAACCACATTGCAACCGCCGGTTACTTTTGAGTTAATAACCACTCCAACAGGGTGCATAATAACAAAGCCTTCTTTAAACTTAACCCCGGCGCCAATAACACACCCATTTATTAATTTATTTAACCATAGCGTTATAATCGCTATAGGTGCTAGTTTATAACACATAAACCAGCAGGTTATTCTGTATAGAGCATTCGCCGACGTACCGTCACTTAGTAAGGTACGCAACATAGAGACATGGTATCCCTCTAAAGTGAAAATTTGCTGTTTTTGCTTAATATCGCTTATAAAAAACTTCATCAATCATCCAACTGCTTAAGAACTACGTTCACATTATGTTGCCAATTAAATTGACTAGCGTGGTTAATTATTTTATCTACTGACCATCTCGTTTCTATAAATTTAATCATAGCTTGAGCCAATTTTTTTTCATTTTTAGCCGGAACCATTATGCCAACATCGCTATTTAGCACTTCAGGAATACCACCAACGTCTGTTGCAATTACCGGGGTTGCACTTGCAAATGACTCCAGTAGAACATTAGGTACGCCTTCACGGTAACTTGGTAACACTAACACATTCGCCGCTCTAACAGCTTCAGCAACTTCATTCAACGGTAAAGAGCCTAGTAATCGTACCTGATCGTTGAGTTCATATTGGATGACTTTTTCATTAAGTGCGCCTTTCAAAGGGCCTTCACCAATAATATCTAAGGTTGCATTTGAGTATATCTTCTGCACCTCAACAAAAGCAGATAGCAATTCATTACAACCTTTAGTCTCAATTAAACTACCAACAAAAATAAAGTGCTGACTGCTAGCTTTTTGCTTTAACGGATAAAATATATCTGGGTTAACACCATTATAATTTACCTTCAAACGCGCGCTTTCGATGCCGATTATCTGCAAGCGTTCTGCTAATGCATGGCTTGCACAAAAAATAGTTCTGGCTCGATTTAACCACTTCTTCATTAATGAACTTCGGGCCGTAAATGCGGTATTTTCATTTACATCTGTACCATGTACTTTAATAAAAAATGGTAATTTTAATTGCGAATTCAACATCGAAGCTGCGACTGCATCAGGAAACCCCCAAGACGCTAACAAAGCACTTGGCTGTTTTCTTTTTATCCATGGCAAACAAAAAAGCAGCGAAAGCCATTGAAATAATGGCACTAATCGACGGCCAAACTTAGGTATATAAAAATAAGGGCAATATTTGATGCTCTCACTTGAGTGGCACAAGTGTCGATGGGAAAGCCACTCCTTCCAGCCCAATAAGATAATAATATTGACTGCGTATTCTTTCGCTATCAGATCAAACTGCTGTTTGTTAAAGCTTGCTCTATTAGGCGCCCATGGTACTGGATAAAGGTTAGTAATGACCAACAAGCTCTTTTTAGAATTAGCAGCCATTAACTACTCACATAAACGCTGATAAACTGGTAAATATTGTTTTGCTGTATTTAACCAGTTTCGCTGTTCACGTACAAAGTTCAGCCCAGCTTCACTTATTTGCTGAAGTAAGGCTCGATCATCTATCACAGCTAAAATTTTATCTGCCATAGCTTCAGCGTTATCTGCGGTAAACAAAAAGCCGGTTTTTCCATCTTCAATCAATTCCCGATGGCCGCCAATACCAGAAGCAAGTACAGGTTTAAATTGTGCCATCGACTCTAACGGTTTCAACGGTGTAACCAGCTCAGTTAAACGAATACTTTCGCGAGGAAATACCATTAAGTCCGCTAAGCTATAATAACGGCTAACCTCTTCAAACGGTACTCTACCAACAAAAGTTACTGCATTTTCTAAACCTGCTTGTGCAACTTGTTGCTTCAAATTTTCTAGCTCGTTGCCAGCACCAACCAACAACAAATGAATATCATTACGTTGCTGAACAATTTTCTGCATTGCAGATATTGCGTATGCTAACCCTTCGTACTTAAAAAAAGTTCCAACAAAAGCTAGCACCTTTTTTCCTGACAAGTTTAATGATTGTTCAAGGGCTTGGTCTCGTTCAGTCGAAGGTTGAAAGTTAGTAATATCAACTGCATTAGGCGTAACATAAAGTTTTTCTTCAGGTATGCCTCTTTTAATCAAGTCATCTTTTAGACCTTGGCAAATGCAACTGACAGCATCCGCTTTTTCAAATGCGCTTTGTTCAATAGCTTTAATTAATCGATATTTAACACTGCCTTCTTTTGTCTTCCCTGTATCAACTGCGGCATCTTCCCATAATGCCCTGACTTCATAGCAAACAGGAATATTATATTTTTTCCCGACTTTAACCGCAGCAAGCGCATTAAACATTGGAGAATGCGTTTGTATTATATTAGGACGATCCGCTAATACCGCTTGTTCTATACGTTTAGCGAGATGGTTGATGTGTTCAAAGTAATTAATAACAGGGATTTTACTTAGCCATGATGATGACTTTTCAGTACGCTGATAACGAACACCATCAACATCTTCTTCCAAAGTTTCAAAATCTTGATAACGTTGGCTGGTGAGTTGATTCGTAATAATCCCTATTTCTCTTTGATGGCGAATAATGGCATCTGATCTCAGCGAATAACCACTGATATTCGGTCTTGAGTATTCTAATACATGTAAAACTTTCAAAGCATTTCCCTTTTCTTGCTTGATGAAGGTTGTAACAACTACCTACCCTTGCCAAACAGTACTATTTCAACAGTACGAATTAAAATAAGCAGATCTAACATAAAACTACGATGCTTAATGTAATATAAGTCGTATTTTAATTTTTCAAGTGAATCTTCTTCCGTAGCGCCGTATGGGTACTTAAGTTGAGCCCAACCAGTTAAACCTGGCTTAACATTATGGCGTTCATTGTAATACGGAATATTTTTAATCAGTTGCTGGACAAACTCCGGGCGCTCAGGGCGAGGTCCCACAAAGCCCATATCCCCACGCATCACATTGTATATTTGAGGTAATTCATCAATTCTATATTTACGAATAAATTTACCAATCTTTGTCGTTCTATCATCATTTTCAGAAGCCATTTGTGCGCCGTTCTTTTCAGCATCTACACGCATACTTCTAAATTTGACAATATTAAATGCCTGCCCATCTAACCCAACACGTTCCTGAAAATAAAATATCGGTGCCTTCAAGCCTTCGTCAAGTTTTATTAAAATAGTGGTGATTAACATTACAGGCCACGTTAATAAAAGCAAAACAAAACCCATGCTAGCATTAAATACCCAGTCTAAAGTATTTCGAAGGTGGTTTGCTGATGCAAAACCATTAGAATAGATCACCCAACTCGGGTAAATGAGATTAACAGCTATTTGCCCAGTTTCACGTTCTATAAAATCGAGAATTTCTGTAACTTCCACCCCTCGAATTTTACAAGCAAAAAGTTCATCAACCGGCAAATTATCTCTTCGTTCATCATTGGCGACAACAATTTCATCTATTTGATGTTCGAGAGCATAATTTACCAATGAACCATCGAGCACAATGCGATTTTCATTAACAATACCATTTTCAGCATCGCCGTTCATAATAACAAAACCGTGCATGAAGAAGCCCTGTCTATCAACATCTCGACGCATGCGTTTTTCAATTATTGAAGCTCTTTCACCCGAACCTAGCACCAGAACATTACGTTTATTAAAGCCAAAGAAGTCAATTTGTAACGTTAAGTATCTGACAGCACAAGCAAAGATCAAACTCATTAAAGAAGAAATGGCTAGTAATTCAATCGCCAGCGCACCCTGCCCGTAAAACGGGTTAATTAAAGATGCGATAAAAAAGCCTATCGCGACGGATACTAATAACCGCCTAACAACACCACGAAAATTTTCTCGTAATTTAGAATTATATAAACCCATTGCCAACGAGGATAGTTGCACAACCAATGCAAATACAATCGCGTGAATAAATAGAATGTTTATCGCAACATCTTGCACCGTATGTGAGATAAATTGAAATACATTGTTCAAATATATGCTGAGCAGCAACGCACCTGCAAAGCAAACAAACTCAATCAATACTAGAGATTTACTGCCAGCAGACAAGTCACGAAATTTAGGGCTAGACATAAGGTCAAGAAATTCCTTTCACAGAGAAAACAAACCAGCGACATTTAGTTTTTATTTTAAGTTGTATATTAGAATTGATCCATCAAGAAATGTAAACAAGAGGTTATTTAAATTCGTTCAATTACAAAATATTTAC
Organism: uncultured Colwellia sp.; assembly: GCA_913058245.1. GTDB lineage: Bacteria > Pseudomonadota > Gammaproteobacteria > Enterobacterales > Alteromonadaceae > Cognaticolwellia. The sequence continues at coordinate 16,609 of CAJXQJ010000007.1, read as the reverse complement.
AGAAATTAAATAATGTGCATCATGAGTAAAAATAAAATACAATCTGATAGCTTATACAAAAAACAGTTGTAAATAAGAAGGTTGATACCATGGAAAAACGTATGACTAATACAATAAAAGCAATAATATTTCTAATGCTTGGTTACATTATCTCAGGGTGTAGTTCACCAACATTGCCCCCTGCTACATTACATCAATCAAATACTGTTGATGTTGCATCATATAAATATCTTATTGGTGCTGGCGATGTAGTTAACATATTTGTTTGGCGTAACCCTGAAGTTTCAGGCACATTTATTGTTCGCCCTGATGGCATGATCACAACATCTCTTGTGGAAGATATTCCAGTATCAGGCAAAACACCAACAGAGTTAGCACGTTCTATTGAAGAGATACTAGGTACCTATCTTCGAGATCCTGTTGTTACTGTAACCGTTAATAGTTTTGTTGGCCCATTTAGCGAGCAAATTCGTGTTATTGGTGAAGCCGCCGAACCACAAGCAATAAATTATACTCAACATATGACATTACTCGATGTGATGATACGTGTTGGCGGTTTAACAGAATTTGCCAACGGCAACGGTGCTGTATTAGTGCGAGTAGAAAATGGTCAACAAAAGCAGTATGACATTTTTATTGAAGATTTAATCAAAAATGGTCAAATTAATGCCAATGTCGACGTACTACCCGGCGATATTATTGTAATACCTGAAACATGGTTTTAAGTTCGATTAAGTATATTTACCTGTTTTAGAGGTCGGGAATGCAAGAAATTATTGAAGATATTTTAGACTACCTTAAGGGCATTTGGTTAAAGCGTCGCTTTATCATGGTATCAACATGGCTAATTTGTCCTTTAGCGTGGGTATTTGTTTCGCAATTAGATAATGTTTATGAATCAGAAGCCCGTGTATATGCAGATACACAGTCTATTCTTGGGCCACTATTAAAAGGCTTAACAGTTGAAACAAACCCAGAAGTACAAATTCGTTTGATGATTAAGACGTTACTAAGCCGTCCTAATTTAGAGCGGATTACTCGCATGACCGATCTAGATGTTCAAGCGGCCACACCAGAAGCATACGAAGAACTCATAGAAGATTTAAGAACAGACATAATTATCCGTAAAACTGGTGGACGTAAAGAGAATATCTTTACCATTACTTACCGAAATAAAGATCCAGAAACAGCTAAAAACGTTGTTAACTCGGCATTAACTGTATTTATCGAAAATACCTTAGGGGAAAACCGTAGTGATTCAGACTCTGCACAAAAGTTTTTAGATACACAAATTAAAGACTACGAGAACCGCTTACTGGCAGCGGAATCACGTTTAACCGACTTTAAGCAAAAATATAGTGATGTGTTACCAGATCAATATGGCGGCTACTATCAAAAGTTAAACGTTGTTAAAGAACAGCTTAAAATTGTTGACTTGAGCCTTCGAGAACAAGAAACACAATTAGCGTCAGCAAAGACACAGTTAGATGCTGCACCAAGTAATATCAGCAATCCACAAAATAAAATTAAAAACTCAAATAGTATTCAAACTACCTATGATGAACGTATTTCAGAATTAGAGGCTACACTGGATTCACTGCAACTTAGATATACTGAAAAGCATCCAGATGTTAAAGAAGTAAATCGTCGACTAACCCACTTAAATGAGCAAAGAGCTAAGGAAATTGATGAATATTTGCATTCAGCTAAAGGTGGTGACAGTAGCAATTTAGCAACCAGTCAAAACCCTGTTATTCAACAGTTGCAAATTCAAATTAACCAATTGGAAAATCAGGTAGCCTCGACAACAGTTCGCGCTGAAGATTACCGCGGACAAGTGAAGGAACTTGAAAGTAAAATTCATATTCTGCCTGAAATCGAAGCAGAGTTAACATCCCTTAACCGCGGCTATGAAATCACTAAAGATAAGTACGAAGAACTACTTAACCGCAAAGAAACAGCACAATTGGCTCAGCAAGCTGATGAATCAACGAACCCGATCCAATTTCGAGTCATTGACCCTCCTCGCGCACCGACAGAGCCAGCTGGGCCTAAACGCATTTTGTTTTTATTTGCCGTGACCGTTGTTGGTTTTGGTGTTGGTATTGGCTTGTCTTTACTTTTTAGCCAGATTAATCCTGTAGTTACTTCAAGTAGTCAAGTATCAAAAAGTACTGGTATCCCTGTATTTGGCATCGTCTCAGCATCAGAAAACTTAGGGTTACAGCAATGGCATAAAAGAAAAACATTGATATTTATCGCTTCCAACATTTTCTTGCTAATGCTATTGGCACTTTTCGTTGTCTACGCCGTAGCGCCAGAATTAATTAAAGCGCCGATCAGAGGAGTATTATAGATCATGAGCATTATTGAGAAAGCGCTAGCAAAACAACAAGCTAAGGAAGCCAAAACCACAACGGAGGAGCCGAAAGCTGTTACTGAAAATAAACCTACTGCACCTGAGAGCGTTATTGTTAATGAAAAAATAGCTCTAACGTTAGATAAAGAAAGTTTAGCAGAAAGAGGATACTTAATTGACAACGGTACTCGTAAAAGTATTAAAGATGAATTTCGTCAAATAAAACGAAAGTTGCTCAAAAATGCTTTCGGCAGCGGCGCTAAAACGCTAGACAATAGTAACCTTATTATGGTCAGTAGTGCCAAACCGAATGAAGGTAAAACTTTTGTCGCGATCAATTTGGCACTAAGTATTGCCTTAGAGCAAGATAAAACAGTTCTTCTAATAGATGCCGATGTGTTACGCCCCAGTGTTATCAGAGAACTCGGCGTTGAAGATTCTCCTGGTATTATTGAATATTTATTAGGCAAATCCGAAAGTGTCGCTGATATTATTTACAATACCGATATTGATAAGCTAAAGCTGATTCCAGCAGGAAAGCCGCATCACTTATCTAATGAGCTACTAGCAAGTGAAAAAATGGCTGCATTAGCCAACGAACTCGCAAATCGTTACCCTGATCGGATAGTTATTTTTGATTGTCCACCTTTGATTGGTGTCACCGAAACACTAGTACTAGCAAACTTAATGGGGCAAGCATTGATTGTTGTCGAAGAATCAAAAACAGCAATCGCAGATATAAAATCGGCAACGGAACATTTAAACGAAGACTTGGCAATTGGGCTAGTACTTAACAAAGCAATTAGATCTCATAAGGATTTGTATGGCTATTATGGCTACGGATACGGCGCAGCAGATTAGCGTTAGCGTATTCTGTCTAACACTATTCTGCTCTAAATTGGCTTTTGCTGGAGATTGGCAATTTGATCCAAGCATTAAGCTTGATGAAACCTATACCGATAATATTAATTTAGTACGCAGCAATGAAAAAAGTAGCTTGGTCAGCCAAGCCGGTATTTTAATAGACACAACTTATCAGGCACAGCAACTTGATTTTAATCTTGTTTCTGAAAGTACCTACGCACTATATAGTCATGATCACGATCTAGATAATGATTACCATACTTTAGCGAGCGATATACGTTACCAGCTATGGCCTAACGGCATTACCTTAATTGGTAACGTAAATGTTAGTAATCAAGCGAGAAATGGCAGTAAAAATGCCTTAGCTGATATAGTTTCAGCAGATACTGTACGTGTAGAAACTTATAATGGCGGTATTGAATATACGATAAACAACAGTGACTTTATAGTCAATGCATTAGCGACATATCGCGAAACCAATGCTGAAGATAATATTGGTGATCGTAATGGTTTAAGTAGTGAATTAAGAACCCGAAACGGTCGTGCAGCACGTAATGCGTTTTGGGATATTCAGCACAGTTACAGCAAACTTAAAAACAATGGTAATGAAGGTGAGCTGTTAAAAACAGAAGCTATAATTGGCTTAATCACGGATTTTAAAATTAACCCATTTATTCGCTACTATGATGAAGACAATAGTGGCAATGTTAACAGCGGTAATCGCTCAATTAAATCTAACTCCTATGGTGCTGGTGCTCGCTGGTTAATATCAAACCGTTTATATATAGACGCCTCTTATAATAAGCCAATAGGCAATAAACTTGATATTGATGGCAAAACCCAAGAAGAATATATCAACGCAAAAATAAGATGGGAACCTTCAGAGCGCACACAGCTAGAAGCAAACTACTCTGAACGTTTTTATGGCGATAGCTATGGTTTAGATTTCCAGCACAGAAATAAGCGCTTAGCCAATACGCTCAGTTACGTGGAAGATGTGCAAACCTTAACTCGTAATAACTTTATTCCTATTGTAATAGGTCAATTTTGGTGTCCATCTTCTGGTGTGATTGAAGATATTACCGAATGTATTGTTCAAGACGGTAGCACAATAGCACCCGATGGTTTTCAACTGACAACTGTGTCCGATTTTGAATTAGCAGAAGATACCTTCTTTTCGATTAACAAAACCCTTAATTGGAATTCAACACTTACCTTGCCCAGAACTACATTCACTGTAGTAGCACGGAGACAAAATAGAGAAAACTTAGACACACGTATTGAAGATGAAAATAGCCATTTGCGCTTTAGCATTAAACGTAAAGTAAGCGGCCGCTCTAATATAAATCTTGAGTTATCGTACACAGACACCAATTTGCAACTAAATACCGAGCAAGAAAGATTAGATAGATATCGTCGTTATCAAATAGGCTATGAAAAATCATTAAACAGTACTTTCTCTTTCAACTTTGATCTGAGTTATCTGAATAGGAGCTCTAGCGATTTCTCACTTAATTATAAAGAAGGTCGCATAAGCGCCAAAATTACCAAAGGTTTCTAGTAGTATGTATGAAAATTATTATGGCTTTAAAGAAAGACCATTTCAGTTAAGCCCTGACCCAAGGTTCTTCTTTGCTTCAAGCCATCACCAACGTGCTTTATCCTATTTACAGTATGGTTTAGATCAAGGTGAAGGCTTCATTGTCGTTACCGGTCCAATTGGCACAGGTAAAACAACTATTGCTCGAAATTTGTTAAACAACTTAGGTGACGCCAGCATAGTAGCGGCGCAACTAGTAACAACAAAACTTAACCCGCAAGAATTGCTTGAACTGGTAGTGTCAGAGTTTAATATTACCGTCACTGGGGATAGTAAAGCCGATTTACTGCAAGGCATTGAGACGTTTCTTGTTCAGCTGCATCAGCAAGGTAAGCGTGCTTTGTTAATTGTTGATGAAGCACAAAACTTGCCTAGCGAAACCGTTGAAGAGCTGCGTATGCTGTCTAACTTTCAGTTAGATAACAAGCCGCTTATTCAAAGCTTTTTACTTGGCCAAGAAGAGCTTAAAGGCATTATTCAAGCGCCGAATATGGAGCAATTTCGCCAACGTATTATTGCTTCAGCACATTTAAAACCTTTATCGAAAGAAGAAGTTAAAGAGTATATAAACCATCGCTTGCATCAAGCTGGATGCAATAAAGAGGAAGTATTCTCGACAGCTGCATTTGAACTAATTCATGAAAAAACCTTAGGTGTACCTAGAAAAATTAACATTTTCGTTGATCGACTATTGCTGTTCGGCTTTTTAGAAGAGTTAGAAAATATCAATACTGATGCTATCAATGAAGTTGCTCAAGAAATGGAAGTTGAACTAACAGGTTCATTAAACTCAGAGCAATTGCAAAGTAGCGAACCAAACCAAGTAGTTGTTAATTCCGCGGAGAAAGTTGAAAGTATTAAAGACGTTCTTCGTGAAGTTGAAGACATATTAGAAACCAGCATTAAAGAAAAAATTAAAATGGCGCGCTATGTCGATAAAATGCTAAAACATAAAAGCCGAGTATATACCGATACCGCAAGTGACGCTGAAAAATAACTATTATTGAACTCATTAAAAAACCGCATAAGTGCGGTTTTTTTAGTTCTGGTAATTAGCGTTACATTAATTACAACATAATGAAATTAAGCATTAATTGCTAATTCGTATTTCTCAATTAAAGAATACAAGGTTGGACGCGTGACACCGAGCAACTCAGATGTTTTTGACATATTACCATCAGCCAATGCATAGGCTTTTTGAATAGCAATAGACTCAGCCTTCTCCCTAACAGTACGCAAGTTCAATGATAATTCAAAGTTAGTATCTTTATGATCAAAGAAACCAAGGTCAAATGCTGTTACCTGACGCCCTGTCGTCATAATAACAGAGCTTTTCACTTTATTTTGCAACTCTCGTATATTGCCAGGCCATTGATGCGATTTAATAGCGCTTAGCGCATCTTCCGAGAAACTTTTTACATTACGTTTATACTCGGTTGCATAAAGCTGCAAAAAATACTGTGCTAATATTATGACATCTTCATCACGATCTCGTAATGGCGGAATATTCAAAGTAATTTCACTAACTCGGTAAAATAAGTCTTCCCGGAAAGTTTTCTCTGCCACCATTTCTTCTAAGTTTTGATTTGTCGCACAAACAACCCTAACATCAACCGCAATTTCTTGCCTACCACCCAATCTCTCAATACGTTTCTCTTGGAGAAAACGTAACAGTTTTGCTTGCAGGTTGTATGGCATATCGCCTATTTCATCAAGAAATAATGTACCGCCTTCCGCACACTCAATTTTGCCTTTGGTTGTGCGATGTGCGCCAGTGAAAGCGCCTTTTTCAAAACCAAATAATTCACTTTCAAGTAAAGTTTCTGGAATAGACGCACAATTAATGGCAATAAATGGCTTCTTTTTTCGATCACTTGCTAAATGGACAGCATTAGCGGTTACTTCCTTACCCGTTCCACTTTCGCCTAACAACAAGGCAGTAATTTCAGTTGGCGCGATACGTTTAACCATCATTCGTAATCTATCAATGCTCTCGCTATTACCAATAATACCAATGTCACTACCGGCAACTGCTCGCATTTTCCGGTTTTCTTCTTCAATAGCGGCAACACTAAACGCTCGCGAAACAATGACGTTAATAACCTCAGTGTCAACCGGCTTTTGATAAAAATCATAAGCACCAGCTGCTATTGCAGTTAAAGCATTTGTACGATCATCATTACCAGTAATAACAATCACTTTAGTATGAGGGGCGATAGTCAGAATTTCTTGTAACGCTGCTAATCCTTCAGAGGCATTAGTTTCATCCGGCGGCAAACCTAAATCTAATGTGACAACTTTTGGCTCATGTCTACGTACAGCCGCAACAGCACTTTCTCTATCACCCGCTAAAATAGCTTCGTAATCAGATAAACTCCATTTGAGTTGCTTTTGAATACCTTTATCGTCGTCTACAATTAACAACTTTTCCATATTGGGAAATCCTTATTATAGAGTTCAGTAAATTACTAAGCTCTTGAATCTATGGGCAAATCGATAGTAAATATCGAGCCTTTATCTACAACACTTTCAACTTTAATAACGCCAGCCATACTTTCAAAAAACTGCTTAGCTTCAAAAACACCTATTCCCATTCCTGCGTTACCTTTAGTGGTATCAAATGGGCGAAATAAACGGGTATCCATAAACTCTTCAGTCATGCCACAGCCATTATCTTCTATTATAATTCTAATGGTACGTTTTTTTTCAGCTAAGGTCACCTTAACCCAGCCATCATTTTTACTTGCTTCTTGCGCATTCTGAATTAAGTGATGCATAACCGAGTGGAATGACTCCGCATCAATCAAGGTAGAACAATTACCTATATGTTGAAACTCAACCTTTGGCTGCAGAACATTACATTGCGCAACCACTTTTTCAATAATACTGGCAAGGCCGGTATCGCGGTTTATTGACTGCTCTACCTGTTTTTTACGCAATTGCGATAATACTTTCGCTAATCTTTCGGTAGCCGATTCAACAGTTTCAAAGACATCATCAATAAATTCAGGGTTAGTACGATGCTTTTCAGCATTGGTGGTAATTAACGCTAACTGCGCTTGAACATTTTTCAAGTCATGAACCAGGAACGCTGACATGCGATTAAAAGCATCAAACTGCTTAGATTCACTTAGCTTGTCTGTTGCTTCATATAATGAGATAAAGTTACCGAGTTGTTTCGACACCGCAAAAAGTAAATCTCTATCTTCCCAATTCAGTTGCTTAGTTTTATTTTCATCAGCAAGCACAAATAAGCCATAAAACGCCTTACCAATAAAAATAGGCACAATAATTTGGATATTTTGTTGACGACAACACTCTAAGTTTAACGACAAATCAGGATATATCGCTGGAGATTGTTCATATTCATTAACATCGACAATCCATCCTTGTGCCTGACAAAATATACCCACTTCAATTAATTGCTCTTCAGTATTTTCATCAATATGTAAACCATGACTATACTGCTGTTGATAATGCTGATCGGTAACTTTTTTTATAATGGCCCCACGTAAAACATTAACCTTAGACATCATAATTTGTGTTGCCATTTGGTAGTGGTTTTCACCACTGGTTGTTTCAATTTTTTCAATCAAATTCAGCCATTCGTCACGGTATTCATATTTATTAGCAAAAAAGTTTTTCGCAATAAAAACTTTCACTTTGCGTCGTAACGACTCAGTTATCAGGAGTGCAATCAGTACTATGCCACTTAACATTAAAAAGCCGATACTAACTAGACTACCCCACTCACCACCTACATAGTTGATAACATAGCCAGCTAAAGCCATCAGAAGTAAGTAAACACCCGCTATCATCAGCATTGAGCTATAAAAAACCACGTTGCGTGAGACAAAAATTCGTACTTCACCATTCTTGACCCTGCGAGTGCTTATAAGTAATAAAGGCACAATGAACAATGCTAAAAAACCGCGACTAAACCAAAAGTCAAAATCAATACCGCCGACCATGGTTGCTTGAGCGTATAGAACAAAATCAAATACCGCCATACTTGCTAGCGCAATCACTAATGGCCAAATAGCCCAACGAACTTGCAAATTGGCATTTCGATATAACTGTTCTAGCAGCACTAACATCCATAAATTAAGTACAATAAAGAGTAGAAAAATGTATTCATATGCATAATTTAGCCAGTAGCTAGCCAACCAACTGCCCAATACCAAGGCCAGCCAAATTCCAACATATTGGCGAACATAGTAATTTTTAATTAGCGCTTTAATATTTCTATCTTCGGTATTAAATAAAATGATTAACAGTGACCAACAAGCAATTTTTAAGCAATCTGCAAGCATTGCCCATTGCAAGCTGAAACCTAACTTGATTTGTAAGGTCGCAATAATACTACTGGCACAAGTTACCAGTGTACAGAGCAGCACCCAACGGGCTAATAAGCTGTTATTGCGCGCAGCAATAATGAGAAGCGAAAATAATGCATAAGCAATACTTGCTAGCGAAAAACCAATAGTTCCAATAAAGTCCATGTTTTATTCTTCGTTAATGGCTGTTTTAGTAAACAATTCCGTTAGTATTGGCACAATAACAAAACTAGCGAGTGCGGATATACATAAGCCAGAAATAATCACTACACCTAGAGGCTGCCATAAACTACCACCGAACAATGTCAGCGGTAATAGGCCTCCAATCGTCGTAATTGTTGTTAATAATATTGGCGTAAATCGGGTAGCACTTGCCGATAAAATCGCTTGTTTCTTATCATTGCCAGTAGCTAAATTACGGTTGGTAGTATCAATTAAAATAATGGCATTATTAACCACAATCCCAAATAAACTAATCAGGCCAATAAATGCCATCATAGAAAATGATAATCCCGTTAAATACAAACCTAACACTGAGCCTGCCATCGCAAATGGAATTGAAGTAAAAATAACTAAAGGTTGTAGGAATGATTTAAACTGCAAGACTAAAATAGCGAATATGCCGATAGCTGTTATCAACATAATTTGCGACAACCCCGCGAAAGATTCTTGTCGAGACTCTTCTTCACCACCTAAGATGTAATACATACCTGCAGGTAGTTGAACACTTTCAAGGTAATTAACAACTTTAGCTGTTAAGTCTTGCACAGAATGTCCTTGCGCGGCATCTGCAGATACCCGAGCCATACGAAGTTTCTGATAATGAAAGAAATCAGTGCGGCCTTTTTGCAATTTCGTTTCGACAAATTGCCCTAACGGTATACTTTGGCCCTGTTGATTAACAATACTAATGTCAGCTAAGCCTCCTAAATCACTTTTAGGACGGCGAACCAAAATGGGATAATTTTCACCGTTACTGTCGTTAAATTGACCAATAAACGTACCAGCAAGAGCCGTTTGAATAGTATTATCTAGATTATTAATATCTACTCCTGACAGCGCCGCTTTATCATAGTCAATCGTTAAGGCTAATTCTGTATTAGCAACACCAATCGGGTTATCTAAATTAATAATGCCCGGAATTGACGCCATTTGTTTTTGCAAGTCTGCTGCAACGTGTTCAAGGTCACTCAATGATTCACTGATCAACCTTACCGTTATAGGCTGATCAGTAACTGGGCCTTGGGTAAACTCTTTAATGGTAATTTTAGCTTGATGCCAAGCAGAAAACTCTGTACGTAATTTAGCAACTAGTGCATTTATTTTTTCTTCATCATACTTGCCTAAAACAACAAGCACTTGCCCATAGGTAACAACACCTCGTTTTGGAATTTCATTGTAATAAATTCTTGGATTCGAGTTCCCGACATTCAAGGCTATTTTTTCGACATAAGGTTGCTGTTCAATGAAATCCGTCATTGAATGCATAACGCTGTTGGTGTAGTCCAACGATGAATTTGCTGGTGTTTCAACATCAATAAGCAGCATAGACTTTTCTGCTTTTGGGAATAAACTTAACCCGACTTGGCCAAATAATGATGCCATAGCAAATAACGCTATAAAGGCAACAATAAGCATAATTATCTTGGCATTCATTAATTTACTTAACCAATTTACGTAAAAACGTTCGGCGAATGCGTTGGCATAAAATTGTAGCGTTTTTATTTTCGACGGTTTCTTAGTAAAGAACTTGCTTGCCAGCAATGGGGTTAAGGTTAAAGCAATCAGTAGTGATGCTAACAACACCAAAACAACAGTAACCGGCATTGAGCGAATAAAGTCTCCAGTATCACTAGCCAGCATCAACATTGGGAGAAACGCTAACATAGTGGTTAAAGTGCCACTACTAATAGCCCAACCAACCCGACTAGTACCAGAAGCTGCAGCTTCAATTAATGATTGACTCTTTGCCTTTTCTCGATGAATGCTTTCAGTAACCACAATTGCATTGTCTACCAATAAGCCAAGCGCAATAATAAGACCGACTATCGACATTTGCTGTAAACCAAAGCCTGCAAAATCAAGCCAACCAATGGCAACTAAAAAAGATAGCGGAATCGCAACAATAACAACAAGCGCCTCTCGAACACCGAGAAAGATCAATGACATAATGCCAACAAGCACTAAGCCTTGCCACAAGTTATCAAAAAAGCCGTTAACACGATTCTCAACACCGTCGGACTGTTTAAAAAGCGTCGCTATTTTAACACTATCAGGTAATGTTTTCTGAAAGGCTAAAATCTCGTTATCAATTGCCTTTGTTAATGCGAAAATATTCGTATTTGCTCGTTGTTCAGCGGTGAGAAAGATCACCGGCTTGCCGTCATAATAAGCAAGATAATTTGGATCTCGATCTGAAAAACTCACTCGTGCAACGTCTTTCAAGCGTATAATTGACGTATCATTGGAATATATTACCGTGTCATTTAATTCATCGATTTGCTGAAAATTGCCACTGGCTTTTACATTAAAGCGCCGAGTGTTTGCATCAACAAAACCTGGCGTGATATTGACCGCTCTGCCTTTTAGTAAATTATTAATCGTGGTAATACTAATATTATGATGCTTAAGCATCGCAAGGTTTAAATCAACGGCAACAACTTGGGTTGGATAGCCCCAAATATCAGCTTTTTTTACCGCCTCAATTGCTTCTAGCCTTTTTTCCAGTTGCTTGGCATGAAACTCCATACTTTTATAATCAGTTACCTCACTCCACAACGCCAACTGAATAATGGCGACACTGGTTGGGGTCGCTTTTAAAACGAGTACGTCTTGTACACCTTCAGGCAATGTAGGTTTAACAGTAGAAACCGCTTGTTTTACTTCGTTGTATGCTGCATTGGGGTCGCTGCCATACAAAAAAGTAACCTCAATGCGAGCACCACCATTTTTAATTTGTGACTCTACTTTTTTAATGCCTTCAATATCTGCAAACTCTTCCTCTAGTGGGTCAACCACTAAGGTTTCAATATCAGTAGGTGAAGCACCTGGGTAGATAATCTCAAGTAAGGTAATAGGAATATCAAACTGGGGGTCTTCAGATCTAGGCATCTGAAAATAAGAAACGATACCTATTAAAACCAGTAGAACAACAATAGTTAAGGTAAACTGTGCATTTTTAATTGCGGCGCGAGGAAGATGCATAATTGTTATTGCTCAGCTTCAGAAAAGTTTTGCCAACCTTTAGTGATTATTTTTAAATCAGCATCATGACGGTTTGCTTTTAAATAAACATAGTCATTATCTAGTTGAGAAATATCAAAACGTTGTTGAGTAAACCCTTTACTATCTACAGATTTAGCAACGACAATCGCCTTCCCCTGCTCATCAACAGAAACCAGTGCAGCAATAGGCAACCTATAAACAAACTTGTCACTTTCAAAGGCGATCATAACCCCCGCTAACTGCCCAGCTATCATCCCAGACCTATCACTTAAGTTCGGCAGCAATATTTCAATAACGAATAGGTTGCTGTCGCCATTAGCAATGGCTGGCACTTTACTTATAATCCCATCAACAATACCAATATTATTCATTGATACTTTAACTTTCTGCGCTAATTTAACCTGGCTAACTTCCATGCCAGTTAGTGCGACTTTGACGACCCAATCAAGTTTAGCCACCTTTAAAGCTTCTTGGCCTGGGCTTTGTAGTTCACCTAGCTCTGTACTTCGAGCGAGAACAACGCCTGAAAATGGTGCATAAATACGCGCTTTTTCTAAGTTATAGTAGGATACTTGATATGCAGCTCGGGTAGTTTCAACTAATGTGATGGCATCATCTAAATCGCGCTCTGAAGCCATTTTTTCATCCATCAAACGACTGATACGCTTCACATCACGCTTAGCTTGCAATAATTTTGCATAGTTAGCATTTTTCTCTTCTTTTAATTCAGTAACATCCAAAGATGCTAGCAACTGACCTTCAGTGAATTTCTCACCTTCATCAATATTTAACAATGCTAAATAGCCTGCACTTTTAAAAGAAAGATTAAGAGTACGTTTATAATCAAGCTTACCGGTTCTATTGATGGTATCGCTGTAAAGTTCGGCAACGACAACTTCAGTATCAAATGACTGCGAGAATACCAGAACAGGCTTAAAGATAAGTAACAAAATAAAGGCAGTAAATAATTGTTTCATGGTGAAATGTTTACTTATAGAGTGTTGAGATTAATGATTTTATTATAGCCTTTACTTTAGGCATCTTCCCAATGAATGTACATCTTTTTCAGATTTTGTTTTAACATTAAATTAATACAATTAGTTTTATTCGATTATCGGTTCATTCCCAAATAAAACCTTATCTCAAATGGTTAAATTGAATTAAATTATCCATTCGACCTAGACATAATCTAAGATAATCTATACTATTTGCGCGCTTAAACCTTTTCAATACGCACCTATAGCTCAGCTGGATAGAGCGCTGCCCTCCGGAGGCAGAGGTCGCAGGTTCGACTCCTGCTGGGTGCGCCATTATTAACATTTTACACCTATATTAGTTTTACTCCCTTAGCCTTATATCAGCACTAGCTAATATAAAAGTAATTCTCTACAATATTCCTACATACAGAATTTAGGAAAATTATCATGAAAGCTGAAGTAAAATGGGTGGGTGAAGAACTATTTATGGGCACATCAGAAAGTGGTCATACAATTGTATTAGATGCTAATGCCGGTGCTCTTGCTCCTAGCCCATTAGAGAACGTTTTAATTTCTCTAGGTGGTTGTTCATCTGTTGATGTTGTTAGCATATTAGAAAAAGCACGCCAAAATATCACAGGCTGTTCCGTTATAATTGAGGCAAAACGTGTTGATTCAGTACCAAAACTGTTTTCTGATATTCATTTACACTTCGTTATTGAAGGTAGTGATGTAGCCGAAAAACATGTTGAACGTGCCGTTAACCTTTCTGCTGATAAATACTGCTCGGTGGCATTAATGTTAAACAAGTCTGTGAGTATTACTCACGATTTTGAAATCAAGTCTGCGTAATTTCTGTTGCTCGTATTACTAATAGGGAACTACTATTCATTCCCTATTAGGTTTCTAAATTTATTATTATTTTCTTTTGATAAACCATACGATAGCTCAGCTAAGCTTAACAGAGAGTCACTGCTCACTTTTTTATTGCCAGTTATTTCTTTCATATAATCAAGCCATAATGTTTCTGTAGTATTAATTCTTGCATCACCATTTTCAATGGTATTAAAAATATAAAACCCACACTGGTATAAAGCACGATAATTTCCTAACGCTACCTGTTCCACTAAAGTTGATTGATTTACTGATGCTAAACAATGACTTTTTGCTTCGCTGACCTTTGCACGAACGAACCCTTCATATTGTGGTGACAAGCTTAACATTATCTTTTTCGCCATCATTTCAGCGTGGCCTTCATGCATCCAATTATCGACCGGGTCTACTGCACTACCTGACATGTGCTGGTACATATGTGCTGCCTCATGTGCGAAGAACCACAACGTTGCTGCAGCATCTTGTTCTTTATAAACGTTGTGCCCGTACCAATGCATAAAAACTTGGTTAGGTAATGTGCCTCCTTGATGACCAAAGCGCCCATCATTAGTTTCACTATATGAAGCGAATAACATAGGCTTTTTGGGCAATACACCGTATGACTCTTCAAGAATAGACATCATCTTTGGGAGCATAAGTTCCATTTGTTTTGCAATTTCGCTTGATAGTTCAGGATCTACAATTCCAATGTAGCTGCCATTGTCATGTGAAAGCTGTTGGCCAATGTATAATTTCTGGCCATCATTTTTATCCCACCAAGACGTTTTTATTTTATAACTTATCCCGTCAACAAAAATATTATCCTCCGCGGGTGCTTTTACCGCCATAGCCCAGAGGTTTTCATTCCCTGAACAAATATTTGGACAGGCAAAAAATCGGCCACTATGTAATAGCATGGCGTTATTTGAAAAAGGTGAGAATGGCGCATAATTCTTGGGTAAGTGAATATAGGTTGGTGTAAGTTTAAAGGTAACTGAGGTAAAGGTAGTAGCGTCTTTGCGAGCTACAATTTCTCTGCCGTTGATATAAGAGATTTTAAACGCGTCCGACAATGGCTGCCACCTCGCTATTCGACTATCATCAGGAGAATTTGCAAACATAATTGCCTTTATCGGCGTTTGGCTTTGGTAACTTACTTGCCAGTGCTTTGCAGAAAGCTTTTCGATTTCGGTATATAAAATATTTGCTGCGTGTGCTTCGAATATAGAACTACCGTAAAGTATTACAGCAGTAACCAACTTAAACACGAAAATACGCAGCATAACTATAGATCACTCATCCAATCTAATTGCTTGTTCGCTTCGTTTTTCTTATGCATTAAATCTTTTATTAGTGGTGTTAAAATTAGCTCCATCGCTAAGCCCATTTTCCCGCCAGGTACAACTAAGGTGTTCATTCGCGACATAAAAGCCCCTTCTATCATGCTTAAATAATAGGGGAAGTCTAAATGGCTTGATTCACGACACCTTATAACAACAAAACTTTCATCTAAGGTTGGAATTGCTTTTGCACTAAATGGATTAGAAGTATCAACGGTTGGTACCCGCTGAAAGTTTATATGTGTGCGGGAAAACTGTGGGGTAATAAACGAAATATAGTCTTCCATACTGCGAACGATACTGCCGGTGACAGCTTCCCGACTATGCCCTCGCTGACTGGTATCTCGAATAATCTTTTGGATCCACTCTAGGTTTACAATTGGCACCATGCCAATTAATAGATCAACATGCTTAGCAACATCATTTTTTTCAGTAACTACACCACCATGCAGTCCTTCATAAAACAATAAATCTGTACCCTCACCCAATTCTTCCCATGGGGTAAATGTGCCTGGCATTTGATTGTAAGGAACCGCTTCATCAAAGGTATGCAGGTAACGACGCATTTTGCCCTTGCCAGTCTCAGAGTAATCTTTAAATAGCTTCTCAAGCGCGTCAAAGTCATTAGCCGCGTCACCAAAATAACTAACATTACGTTGTTCTTCACGTGCTTTACGTTTTTCTAAGTCCATTTCTTGTCTAGAAAAGCGATGAAAGCTGTCACCTTCAACAGTCGCTGATGAAATACCCAACGAACGAAATATATGTTCGAACGGCTCTGTAGTCGTAGAGGTACCAGCCCCAGAGGAACCAGTAACAGCGATAATTGGATTACGTGATGACATAAATTAATTGGCCTAAAAGAGCATGGATAATTGTTATACGAGGAATTACTTTGTTGGTCAAGCTTTTAGGCTTTGTTGCCAAAACTCAGCCATAAAAAAGCGGAGCCTAAGCTCCGCTTTCAATACTTCAGAATAAACTTAGTACAAGTACTAAATTATGCTTCTGCGCTAGCTTCTTCAACTACTTCA